>NZ_JAIQCL010000002.1 GCF_020023385.1 Planococcus circulans | reverse complement strand
CTGATCAGTAAAGTGCGCGGGCCGTTTTGCGCGGCCGTTGCATGTTTGTTGACGTTTTGCTGTTCAGTTTTCAAGGTTCAATGTGTCGCGCTCATTTGCGACTTGATTAATATACCACGGGCATATTATAGAGTCAACACTTTAAAGCGGATTTTTTCACAACTTTATTATAACAGAAAATTCTTAATAAAAAGATTACAAAAACGTTACAGATTTGAAAGGAGATTCACTCTTTACATTGAAGCTATCCCCTTATATTTAAAGCTTTCCCATTAATGGTCGACACTTGAATTTTCTGTGTAAAAAAGCCCCGGTAATATTTTCACTCCTTGAATTCGGAAAGCTCAAATCCCCCTCTCATTTACTGCGTATTTTAAGTTTCTTCTATATATAGGCTGCCTGCATTATTTTGTCCAAAGAAAAAATCCTCCAGTTTACCTGGAGGATCTTTGTGTTTACGCAATGAAAATAAAATACAGAATGAAAATCACAAACAGTCCATACATGATCGGATGAACCTGTTTGCCTTTCCCCGCTACCAGCATCGTAATCGGATAAAAGATAAAACCAATTGCGATTCCTGTTGCAATGCTGTATCCAAGAGGCATGGCAATCATCGTCAAGAATGCTGGCACTGCAATTTCAAATCTTGTCCAATCAATTTTCCCGAGCGCGGAAACCATCAAGACGCCAACAATGATCAAAGCCGGTGCTGTTACGGCACTCGTGATCACTTCAAGTAAAGGATAGAAGAAGATTGAAACCAGGAACAGCAGACCGGTGACGACTGCCGCGAATCCGGAACGAGCTCCAGCTGCAACGCCGGATGTGGATTCGATATAAGAAGTCGTCGTCGATGTTCCGAAGATCGCTCCACTGACTGTAGCAATTGAATCAGCCATCAGTGCCTTGCCCGCTCTCGGAAGTTTATTGTCTTTCATCAACCCTGCCTGATTGGCTACAGCAACCAATGTTCCGGCTGTATCAAAGAAATCGACGAACAGGAATGTTAGGACAACTACAAGGAATTGAATATTTAGCAATGAACCGAAATCGTTGAAGATTGGCTCAAGCGCCACACCGAAAGTCGGCGCCATACTCGGCACATTCAAATCGATAATGGCACTCGGCAAGTTGACGACGCCAAAAATCATGCCGACAACGGCCGCAATCAAAATTCCGAAAAAGATTCCGCCTTGGATTCCCCGGACCATAAAGATGACGGTGACGAACAAGCCGAAGATTGCAAGCAATGCTGAACCGCTGGAAAGATCTCCTAAGCCAACCAGAGTTGCTGGATTATCAACAATAATACCTGCGTTTTGAAATCCGATGAACGTGATGTAAAGGCCGATCCCAGCACCTACCGCATATTTTAATTCGGCAGGAATAGCGTTGATGATTAATTCACGAAGACCCGTTAATGTGATGAGAATAAAAATAAGGCCAGAAAATAAAACACCTGTTAAAGCAGTTTGCCAAGGAATTCCGTATGTCAGAATAACTGTATAAGCAAAGAATGCATTCAGTCCCATACCCGGCGCAAGCGCAATTGGATACTTTGCCAGGATTCCCATAACGAGACATCCGATGGCCGCAGCTAAAGCCGTCGCCATAAACACCGCTCCATAATCCATTCGCATTGCATCTGGAAGATCCGGAACCGATTCCAACGTTAACGTTAGCGGATTGACGACCAGGATATACGCCATCGCTAAAAATGTAGTTAAGCCTCCGATAAATTCACGGCGGTAATTTGTCCCCAGTTCTTCAAACTGAAAATACTTTTTCATTCTGATTCCTCCGAATGCCTGCGTATAATTTCTACAAAAGAAAAACGCATACAGCGGATTGCCGTATGCGTTCGATTTATCCCTTCCACTTAAATAAAAGAAGGGCATCCTACTCATCAGTTGAGCGGATTAAAATCGTAGTCGAGCCATTTACGGTGACTCGGTAGAAACTTTCGGGCCATATCCCCGACATTATACGACAAGCTTATTTAATTTCATACGTAATATATCATGGATAAAACGAATAAACAATACTAAACACGAACATTTATTTAGAATACGCAAAAAAAGTTCGTGAAAAAGACAAAAAAGATGCCAGCTTGATTAGCCGGCATCTTTTAATAATTTATTCCCACTCAATTGTTGCAGGTGGCTTGCTCGTAATGTCATACAGTACGCGGTTGATGTGATCCACTTCATTGACCAAACGGACGCTGATCTTCTCAAGCACTTCCCAAGGAATGCGTGCCCAATCAGAAGTCATGCCATCAATTGAAGTGACTGCACGGATGCCGATCGCGTAGTCGTAAGTACGGGCATCGCCCATAACACCTACGCTGCGAAGATCCGGCAATACCGTAAAGTACTGCCAGATGTCACGATCAAGACCCGCTTTACTGATCTCATCGCGCAAAATCCAGTCAGATTCGCGGACGATTTCCAGTTTCTCTTCCGTGACTGCTCCCATGATGCGAATGCCGAGGCCAGGACCAGGGAACGGCTGACGCCAAACGATTTCATCCGGCATGCCAAGCTCTGTACCAAGCACACGCACTTCATCTTTGAACAGCGTGTTCAATGGTTCGATCAATTTAAACTGCATGTCGTCCGGCAATCCTCCCACGTTGTGGTGGGATTTGATGGTTTGTGCAGTTGTCGTTCCGCTTTCGATGATGTCGGTATAAAGCGTTCCTTGTGCAAGGAAGTCCATGCCTTCCAATTTCGAAGCTTCGTCATCAAATACATAGATAAACTCGTTGCCGATGATTTTACGTTTTTTCTCTGGATCTGTAACGCCTTCAAGCTTGCTCATGAAACGGTCGCGTGCGTCGATTTTGATGACATTCATATTGAATCCGTCAGCAAAGGTCTTCATGACGCTTTCCGCTTCCCCTTTTCGAAGCAGGCCGTGATCCACGAACATGCACGTCAATTGATCGCCAATCGCTTTATGGATCAAAACAGCAACTACTGAGGAATCTACTCCGCCGCTAAGTGCGCAAAGAACTTTTTTGTCGCCGACTTCTTCACGGATTTTTTCGATTTCCAAGTCGATGTAATTTTCCATCGACCAGTCATCGGTCATGCCACAAACATCATAGACGAATTTGCGCAGAAGATCGTTGCCGTAAATCGAGTGGCGCACTTCCGGGTGGAATTGAACGCCGTAGAATCCGCGGCTTTCGTCAGCCATGGAAGCGATTGGACAACCCGAGCTTGTTCCGATGACGTCAAACCCTGGAGGTGCAGCAGTAACCAAGTCTCCGTGGCTCATCCAGACGATCTGTTCTTCAGGTAGGTCTTTGAAGATTTTGCTTTCTTTTGTCAGCTTCAGCTCCGCTTTGCCATACTCGCGGTTTTGGGATTTCTCCACATTGCCTTTCAAGTGCAAGGCCATCAGCTGCATGCCGTAACAGATACCTAAAATCGGCAAGCCCATTTCAAAAATCGCTTCATCGATGGAAAATGCGTTTTTATCGTAAACAGAATTAGGACCACCAGAGAAAATGATTCCCGTAGCGTTCATATCTTTGATTTCTTCAGCAGTGACTGTATGCGGATGAAGCTCGCTGTATACGCCGATTTCGCGGATACGGCGAGTAATCAACTGGTTGTATTGACTTCCGAAATCCAAAACGACGATTTTTTTCTGCTCTTTCAACATTGGACTAACTGGCAAAACCTTCACCTCTTCTATTCAATTCAGGTCTCAAAATAGCAAAAGAACGCGAAAATTGGACCTCGCGTTCTTCTGCTCTACATCAAAAAGGCGAATGCACATGTCTAAAAGCATGCGTCATCCACCTTCATAGTCAAGTCATTTCCGGGGACTTGGTAGAGACATCCGATCCATATTACCGGACATATATGAGGGCACCTGTAATCTATAATTTTCTCAATTGTACAAGTTAAAAGCGTTAAAATCAACCGCTTGTCCGATTGATTAAATTTTCCCAACTTTCTCTTAACTGAAGCCAGTCAACGGATTCAGCATCGCCTCCGTATACCGAACGCTCATAGGCCTCCGTCAATTCAGACATTTCCCTCGTCCCGAAAAACGAATCGATGTATGCAGCGTAGGACTTCAATGTCTGTCCCGGCCTTCTATGAATGCCATACAGATCCAATTGCTTCAATAATCGGAGATAAGCTTTTTCGAAGCGTTGCGGGCTGCCTCCACGGCTTCTGTAATAAGTAACCAGCAGCTTGGGCATCCATTTATGGCGGATTTTAAAGAGAATGCCTGCCAGTAATGCGCCAGCCACAAGAGTCCAGATGATTTTCCATCGGTTAGTTGAGATGAATTCAGCTGCTCCATCCAAGAAAGAAGGGCCTGATGAAACTGCCGTCTCCTCCTCTTCCACATTGTCAGAGTCTTCTTCAAGGGGACGTTCTTCTTGATCGAGCTGCTCGGGATCAGTCGGGTCCAGTTCCAAATCGAAATCGATTGAAGAGGCGCCTGTAAAGCCGATGGTCGGTTCAAACAGCATCCAGCCGACACCCGGCATATAAGCCTCAACCCACGAATGGGCATTGTTATTTGTCACCTGATAGATATCGGTGTCCCCTTCTGAATTGATCAGCTCACCTTCATTGAATCCTTTGACCCAACGGGCTGGAATATCAAGAGAACGCAGCATAACCACCATCGAGGTGGAAAAATTATCACAATAGCCCCTTTGGGTTTCAAATAAAAACTGATCGACGTAATCCTGGTCGGCTTCAGGCACCGGGATATCGGTTTGGCTGTATTCAAATCCGGAAGTACTGAAATACCGCTCTATTGCCCGCGTCTTATCATAGACAGTATCGCTGCTTTCGGTGATTTCAGCAGCCAAATCCCCGACACGTTCAGGCAGTTCGTCGGGCAATTGCAGGAAACGGCCGAGTTCTGCCGGCAACTCCGCCAAATCCGCCAGCTCCGTTTCCCGCAAAGCGGTCAAACTATAGCTGGGTTCATTGAAGGTGATTTCAACGGTTTCGGGCTCGAACTCCTCCCCGTTCTGGTAGGTTTCAAAACGCTGGTCTGCCGTATTGTACTGGTAGTCCAGCGGTTCTTCCATTGAAAAAGATTGCGTTCCATAAGGATAAAGAACGAACGGGAACTCCTGCTCCATCGACAACAGAGCTGTTTCGAGCTCTTCTTCATCCGGAACAAAACCGGTATCAACGGTGTCGTTGTTGCCATAGACGAATGATTCGCCTATATTCTCCGTAAGTTCCCAGCCTTTCGTCGTGTAGATATCTTTGGATTCTACTTTCCAATATTGGCCTTCCGCTACCTCGGCGCGGAAAACGGGAGTATCGTCTCCGATAAAGGAACCGCCCAGACGTGAATCATCGACTCCGTAGCCGATCCGGCCGATACTTCCAGCGCTGCCGGCACCTCCCTGGCCAGAGAAAGAAGTGATAAATGGAACGGGATCTGGCCAAATCGGTCCTGCTTTCGGAAGATACAACGCGAATGCAGTGGAGGCGGCTATCACAAAGACAAGAGGAACCGCAAACAACGCCATTTTATCTGTACGTTCCACAACCCGGTGCCCTTCCATCCAACGCGCCAAGTATAGGAGGCCTGCAAGCAGCAGACCGATGACCATAATCCGGATAATGGCTGTTTCTCCTGAATAAGGACTGAAGGTATCCAGCACCGCTATGAAAATGACGGTCAATAAATAAAACAGGAAAATGCTTAATCTGAAGCTCACCCAGTAGTGGATTAAATAAATGGCCATCCAGAGCAAGATGAAAAATAACACAGTCCGAAAAACGTCTGTCGTCTGCGCCCAGTTCTGGGTCATTAAAGCTGAAAGATTCAGACTGAAATCATTTCGTAGAAAGGAAATCGCTTCACTGGTGAAAAACAGATTACCAGTATAGACGTACACGATGAACCATAGAATATACAGCATTTTCATTGGTCCTGAAAACCACCACGGAACTCTTAAAAAAGCCATCAACAAACCGACGGCGATAAAAATCAGAAAGAGTGCTTTATGCCCTGTTTCAGTCAATACAATGACCGGCGTCAGCCATTCAACCAGCATAAAGAAAACCAGTAGATACAAAACAGCCATAAACCATTTGTTTTTTCTTATGGAAGTCATTGCCGGCTCACCTCCGTAAACACTGTTGCAAAATTCTCTGGACTGACACGCCTGACAACAAAGCCTTTCGAGCGGGCAAATTGATGCACTTCCTCATCTTCCTTGAGCAATGCTTCTCCTTTGTTGACGACAACCAAACACATACAGTTGGTAAGACTTTTGGCATTTCGCCGGATGGACTGAACCATCTCCACGGAAAGCTGACTGGTCACATACAGCAGACTCGACGTATTCATCTGTTGGAGCTCACGGCCGATAGCTTGATCGACCGGCATATCCAAATCGCTCTGCACTTTCGCCAGATGATACATCACCCGCTGCAAATGCTCTTCGGTTTGGATCAACGGAAAATAATTCCGGTTCCGACCTACTGAGAGATAAGCCACACTTGAATTTGCGTGTACAATCGACTTTAAAATGGACGCCACCAATTCAATCTGCAACTCGAATTTCTCTGATTTTTTTCGGTCATCCAGCAAAAAAAGCTCCTGCGACTGGCGATCTTCGAATTCTTTTGTACGCAAGGTCTGGGTGCGTGCATAGGATTTCCAATGAATCCACGACACCCGGTCTCCCGGCTGGTAGTCCCGGATTCCGCTCGCCATGGTCGTGTCTTTCACTAAGGTAAAAAGAGCCGCCATCGACCCTTGATCATAGCGGGACTCCATCGGCCGGTAGGCGATTTCTACGGTATTCGGATAAACCAAAACTGTCTGTTGGACAGGCAGCAAACAACTTTTTTTCACCCAACCGAAAAAATCAGCGATTTCCAACTGAACCCCTTCCAGCACATGTTCGCCTCTCGGCATCTGGTCGACCGTATACGTCCAGGAGACCGTTTTCTGAAATCCCGGAACAACCATTTTCTGTTGCTGGCCCGCCATTCTTCTATTCAAAGAAGGAGAATTTGTTTTTTCGCTCAGGACTGTGTAAAGCAACGGAAAAGGAATTTTCCTGTTGATTGTGGCGGTGGCTGAAAAGCTTCCACCTTTCCTGACCTGGGCTGTATGGATTTCCCGAGTGGCTTCGACATCCTGCAAAGGATAGAAAGTCAGCAGCACCGAATAAAGGATGAATGGCAGAACCATATAAAAAATGAACCAGCTGACAAACCCGCCTTGAAACATGGCGAAGGAGAACGTCAACACAAGGATGAATAAAACGAGGATGAACCGCCCCCATAAACCTGTAATTTTTTTCAATCGACTCATTGGCCGACAAGCCTTTGGACAGGTACACGGGTTTTCGCTAATATCCGTTCTGTAATTTCTTCTGCAGTTATGCCATCGTAACGGGCCTCCGAACGCAGCATGATGCGATGGCCGAAAACAAACTTCGCCAAGTACTGAACATCATCCGGCGTCACGTAATCCCGTCCTTTTAATAGAGCATAGGCTTGGGATGCTTTCATGAGTGCAATAGAACCACGCGGACTGACTCCGAGGTAGACATAGGAATCCTGACGGGTCTGTCTAGATAAATCAACAATGTAGCTGCGAATGGTTTCATCCACTTTGATTGTTTTCACTTGTTCTTGAAGTTCCAATAGTTCATTGAGGGAAATCACCGAAGTCAATTCTTCGATTGGAGCTGCAGACTGTGCGCGGTTCAATACTTCCATTTCCTCTTTCGGCGTCGGATAGCCCATTTTGATTTTCAATAAAAAGCGGTCAAGCTGTGCTTCAGGCAGAGGGTAGGTTCCTTCGTATTCAATCGGATTTTGGGTGGCCATAACAAAGAACGGTTTAGGGATTTGCATCGTTACCCCATCAATTGTGACAGAAGCTTCTTCCATTGCTTCCAGAAGAGAAGATTGGGTTTTCGGGGAAGTTCGATTGATTTCATCAGCCAAAATGATATTGCCCATAATCGGACCCGGACGAAAATGGAATTCCATGTCTTTCGGGTTATAGATCGATACCCCAACGACATCCGATGGCAGCAGGTCGGGTGTAAATTGAATGCGCTTAAAATCGGCCCCTACAGATTTCGCCAAAGCGCGGACCAGCATGGTTTTTCCGACACCCGGCACATCCTCTAGCAGCACGTGTCCATGAGACAGCATCGCTACGATGCTCAACTCTGCAATATTCCGTTTGCCGATGATGACTTTTTCTATATTATCGATGACTTGTTCCAACCGCTCTTTTGCATTCATCTATAGTTCCTCCAATACGAATCAAAAAATGTTTTGAATTATCACAATCTTACCGTAATCATAACGAAAAATAGGTAATAACTCAACTGCACGGCTTCTTTGCCCTGACGTTTATCCTAGAACATAAGAAAAGCAGGACATCCCGAAGGATTCCTGCTTTTCTGTTTGTTATTTCCAAAAATCATCAAAAACCGTGATCGGCAAATGACGCTTATGCTGTGTTTTCAAATAATGGCCTTCCAGCGTTTCCTGAGCATCCGCCGGAATCTTCTTGCCTTCCAGATAATCATCGATCATTTCATAAGTGACTCCTAGAGCCACTTCGTCAGGGATTGCCGGCTTATCTTCTTCAAGATCCGCCGTCGGAATTTTCGTATACAGATGTTCAGGAGAACCGAGCTCTTTTAGCATAGCCCGTCCCTGACGCTTATTCAAACGGAATAATGGAGTTAAATCCGCGGCTCCATCTCCAAATTTTGTATAAAAACCAGTTATCGCTTCGGCTGCATGGTCCGTTCCCAGTACGACGGCATTGTGCATGGCCGCAACCGAATACTGAGCTTTCATCCGCTCGCGCGCCTTCTCGTTGCCTTTGGCGAAATCCGTCAATTCGATGCCGGCTTCTTCTAAGGCACGATCGCTGGCATCAACCGCTTCTTTTATGTTGATGGTATAGGTTTTCGACGGCTGAATGAAATCCAGGGCATCTTTGGCATCGTGTTCGTCAAACTGCACGCCGTAAGGCAGACGAATAGCATAAAACCCATATTCAGTCCCACCTGATTCTTCATTCAATTGGTCGATTGCCATTTGGGCCAGCTTGCCGGCCAATGTTGAATCCTGTCCACCCGATATGCCCAATACATACCCTTTCAAGAAGGAATGGCGCATCAAGTATTCCTTCAAAAATGAAACCGTGCGTTCAATCTCTTCCTTTGGTTGAATGGAAGGCTGGACTTTCAGTTCTTCGATAATTTGCTGCTGTAAAGTAGACATATGATTCCTCCTCAGTCTCCGATATAGTCATGAACTGCCTGCCGCACTTCTTGAATATTCCTCATCTTATTGTCCCAGCACTTCTGGCTGAGGTCGACTGGATATTCTTCAGGATTCAGTGAACGTTTGTATTCATCCCACAATAGATCCATATTTCGGATGGCATAAGCCTGCATTTCCTGCAAACTTGGATTTTCATAAATAACCTCGCCGTTTTCAACCACTTTCTGATGAATATTGACGGCTTCGAAATTCGTAACAAATTTTGATACGAATGTATGGACCGGGTGGAACATTTTCAAACGTTCCTGTGAAGCAGGATTCTCATCATGCATAGCGATATAATCGCCTTCTGACTTTCCATTTTCCCTATCTATGATCCGGTAAACGTTTTTTAATCCCGGAGTGGTGACTTTTTCAGCATTTCCAGAAATTTTGATGGTATCTTCCAGTTCACCATCCTCATTTTCTATAGCCACCAATTTGTAAACCGCCCCTAATGCCGGCTGATCGTAAGCAGTGATCAGCTTTGTACCGATGCCCCAAGAATCAACCCGTGCACCCTGGGCTTTTAAGTTCAAAATGGTATATTCGTCCAAATCATTGGAAACCACAACTTCCGCATTCGGGAAACCTGCAGCATCCAGCATCTTCCGCGCTTCTTTCGACAGGAAGGCGATATCACCACTATCCAGTCGAATTCCAAGAAAATTGATCTGATCGCCCAATTCCTGTGCCACTTTTATCGCAATGGGCAATCCGGATTTCAAGGTATCGTATGTATCGACTAAAAAGACGCAGTCCTTGTGGCGTTTGGCATAAGCACGAAATGCTTCATATTCATCTTTATAGGCCTGCACCATTGAATGGGCATGTGTACCTGCTACTGGAATGCCGAATTTCTTGCCTGCCCGCGCATTGCTGGTCGCTTCGAGCCCACCGATATAAGCTGCCCGCGTCCCCCATATTGCCGCATCCATTTCCTGCGCACGTCTTGTGCCGAATTCCATCACCCGCTCGTTTTTCACAATCTGTTTGATGCGGCTCGCTTTCGTCGCGATCAAAGTCTGGTAGTTGACGATATTCAATAGTGCTGTTTCAATTAATTGTGCTTCCACTAACGGTGCCTCTACACGAATCAACGCCTCGTTTTGGAAGACCAATTCACCTTCAGCCACCGAATAGACATCTCCTGTAAATCGGACTGTCCGCAAGTATTCGATGAAATCTTCCTTATAGCCAAGCTCTTGCTGAAGATATTCCAAATCACTGTCCGTGAATTTGAAGTTTTTCAAGTAATCCAACACACGTTCCAAGCCAGCAAAAAGGGCATAGCCATTGCCAAAGGGCAATTTACGGAAAAATAATTCAAATACCGCCTTCCGCTCATGCATGCCGTCTGCCCAATAAGCCTCCGACATATTGATTTGATATAAATCTGTATGTAGTGCCAAACTGTCATCCGCATAATGCTTGTCCATAAGAGTCCCCTTCTTCCACCATCAGTAATGCCTACAATTATACACGAATAAAGGTAGGACCATAAATAAAAGCCACCTGAGCTGTATTTAAATTACTACATAATGTGAATACAAGGGAAGAGATTCCGTTTGTTTTCAGCTAACGCAGCTGGATCTGCAGCCAATAACCCTGTCTACTGTCAATGTAAGCTTATTTTAAACATTCATAATGAATGCTTTGACATTTATAAAGATATGTGAGATAGTAGTCTAGTTAACACAAAGGTAACTGGTAAATTTTGATAATCTGGCATTCTACGATAAATGTTTTTGAGAATACTTATTCACACTGGCGCGATTTGAGGATCGCAAGGACGTAAAAGAAGGTAGGGTTTACGTTGCTTAAGTTAGAAAGCACCCAGTGGAACAATGACCGCGGTACTGGAAGTAATACTTTCAATGGAAATGATTCCCCGATAAAACGGGTTGAAAAATTGAGTCAAAACAAATTATAGTTACCTTAAACCAACAAAGGGATGTCCTCTAATCGAGGACATCCCTTTTCCAATTCCCCCAAACTTTAATACTTCAGCGCCACATTTTTCAAAATGGTGTAATTGCGCAAAGCTTCCAGTCCTTTTTCACGTCCAAACCCACTCTTTTTATATCCCCCAAATGGCATCTGCACACCTCCGCCTGCCCCGTAATTGTTGATGAACACTTGGCCTGCCCGAATTTTACTGGCTACACGGTGCGCCCGCGCGCCATCTTTTGTCCAGACCCCTGTCACCAGCCCATAATCGGTGCCGTTTGCCAGTTCAATCGCTTCTTGCTCAGTATCAAACGAAAATGCGGCAACAACCGGTGCAAAAATTTCTTCTTGAGCGACATAGCTTTTTGGCGCTAATCCATCAATGACGGTCGGCTGGAAAAAGTAGCCTTTTTCGAGTCCTGCTGTCACTTGTCGTTTTCCGCCTGTTAAAAACTGCGCTCCTTCTCTATCGGCGACATCCATAAACTCCAAGATGCGGGTGAATTGTTTTTCATTTAGAATCGGGCCAAGATCCAAATCATCAATTCCTTTGCCGATTTGAATCGCTTCCATTTTCGCTACGACCTTTTTCAGAAATTCATCTTTGATCGTTTGCTGAACCAGCAAGCGGGATCCCGCCGAGCAGGTCTGTCCAGCATTTTGGATAATGGACCGCACCACCCAATCCACTGCTTCCTCCTGATCGCAATCGTCAAAAATGATGTTTGGAGACTTTCCGCCAAGTTCCAAAGTGACCGGTTTGACGTTTTTGGCAGCCCCCATCATCACAGCGGAGCCTGTTTGGACGGAGCCCGTAAACGTGATATGGTCAACATCCGGATGCTCGGAAATCGCCGCTCCCGCCTCGAAACCATAGCCGGTCACCACGTTGAAAACGCCTTTCGGCAAGGTGGTTTGATCAAAAATCTCCGCCAATTTGATGGCCGTCAACGGGGTGTCTTCCGCCGGCTTTGCAACTACGGTGTTGCCTGTCGCAATTGCCGCGGCGGTTGAGCGTGAAATGATTTGCAGCGGGTAATTCCACGGAACAATATGAGCAGTTACGCCAATCGGTTCCCGCAAGGTATAATCGAGAATTCCCGGCTGAACCGGGATGGTCTCCCCGAAAATCTTATCTGCCATTCCCGCATAGTATTCAAAATACAGCGCAGAAGCTTCGACGTCTTTACGGGCCTGTGTCAGTGGCTTGCCTGTATCGAGCGTTTCCAGCAAAGCGATCTCTTCCGCATCCGCCCGTAAGGCATCCGCTACTTTATGTAAGATCCGGCCTCTTTCGATCGGAGGGAAAGACTGCCATTCTTCAGACTCGAAAGTAGCCCGTGCCGCTTCGATTGCCGCATCCACATCTTCTTTTTTCCCTCTCGGAATTTCTGCCAGCACGTCCCCAGTCGCCGGATTTTTTGTTTCAAACCGCTCTTTTCCGATGCTGTCGATCCACTCACCATTTACATACATCTGTTGCTTTTTCATTTTCTGCACCTCTTTCCGATTAGATTCCGCGGCCTCCATCTACATTCACTACGCTGCCAGTCATCAGTTTCGCTAAATCGGAGCTGAGGTATAAGACGCAATTAGCAATCGCTTCAGGAGTGATCAACTCACCCAGCGGGACGCTTTTCCGGAAAATCTTCTCTTTTGTCTCGCCTGCATCACTGCCTGCTGCTGTAAATTCACTCAGCATCTTGGTATCCGCTGGACCGGGATTGATCGCATTGACCCGGATATTATAAGGTGCCAATTCAATAGCCAGCGCTTTTGTCAAGGAAATCGTCGCTCCTTTTGAAGCGACATAGGCGTTCAGACCAGGACGCGGACGATCTACCGAAACAGAGGCAATATTGATGATTGAACCACTATTTCGTCGTTTCATATACGGTACCACAGCCCGTGAAGTTAAAAAGACGGCAGTGGAATTGATCGCCATGATGCGCTCCCAATCCTCCAGGGAAACTTTTTCAATATCAGTTGCCGCTTGGGCGATTCCGGCAACATTTGCCAAGACATCAATCTGTCCAAACCTATCAGCTGTTTTTTTCACAGCATCTTCAACACTTTGTTCATTCGTTAAATTGCCTTGAATGACCAGCAGTTGTTCCGGATATTGAGCTTCTAGTTCAGCAAGTCCCTCCACATGAACGTCGATTCCGGCCACTTTCGCACCTTTTTCGAGAAATTGCTCAACGACCACTTTTCCCATTCCGCCGCCTGCACCGGTGACAATCGCTACTTTATTGTCTATATCCATCCGACTCTCCTCCTATTTCCTCACCAATTGTTTAAGCTTTTCCGCAATTGCTGAACCGACTTCCTGTGTCGTGGCGCTGCCCCCTAAATCCGGCGTCAGCACCTTGCCTTCCTGAAGCACCTGCTCAATCGCATCAACAATCGCTGTCGATAGGTCTGAACGCCCTAAATGATCCAGCATCAAAGCCGAGGACCAGATCTGCGCAATCGGATTGGCAATTCCTTTGCCCGCAATATCCGGTGCTGACCCATGAATGGCCTCAAACATGGAAGGGAAATTCCGCTCGGGATTGATATTGCCCGACGGCGATACACCAAGACCTCCAACTAAAGCCGCTCCAAGATCTGTCAAGATATCCCCGAACAGATTGGAAGCGATGACCACTTCAAATGATTCCGGACGCATGACGAAATAAGCGGCCAAAGCATCAATGAAATTGCTCTCGAGTTCGATGTCCCCATAATCTTTGGCAACCGCCTCGACCACTTCATCCCAAAGCTTCATCGAATGGATAATCGCATTGGATTTTGTAGCGCTGGTCACTTTGGATTTTTTGTTCTTTTTGGCATATTCGAATGCATATTTTGCAATGCGCTCGACACCTTGTTTAGTGATGACCGTGTTTTGAATCGCCATTTCCTGCGACTGCTGCTGATACAGACGGCCGCCGATATTCGAATACTCCCCTTCCGCATTTTCACGGAATACCATGAAATCGATCGGCTGATCGTTTTTCAAAGGAGATTCGATGCCCGCCAAGCGTCTGATTGGCCGCATATTGATGTATTGCTGAAAATTTTTGCGGATGGGCATGATCAATTCCCAGATGGTGATTTCATCCGGCACACGTTTATCTCCCACAGCCCCGAACAAGATCGCATCATAATCCTTCAGCTGATCCAATCCATCCTTCGGCATGATATGGCCATGCGCCAAATAATATTCACTGCCCCATTCAAATTGGTCGAAATCAACCTCAAATGTAGAATCCAACTGTTTTAAAGCTTCCAACACTTTAATTGCTTCTTTGGTGACGTCGGGTCCAATCCCATCCCCGGGAAGGACTGCTACTTTATGTGCTGACATGAACTCTCCTCCAATGCCTTAATCTCCAAGAAAGAATAGACTGATTCCTGGAATAAACGAAATAATGAGTACATCCACAATCATGATCAGAATAAATGGAACAATTGCTTTCACGAGGCTTTCAAATTTTGTTCCTGCTATGTTCGCAGCCACAAATAGATTGACGCCTACCGGTGGGGTGATAAATCCAATCCCAAGGTTGACGATCATGATGATCCCGAAATGCACGAGATCGATTCCAAGCGCGCTGGCGATCGGTACAAGAATCGGCGTTAAAATAATGACTGCTGCTGAAGTTTCCAGGAACACCCCACAGATCAGCAACAGCAAGTTGATGATCAATAAAGCAATAATCCAATTATCTGTCACGCTGAGCATCAATTCGGTCAGTTCAGCCGGAATCCGCTGGCGCGTCAAATAGTAGCCGAAGACCGAAGCACCGGCAATGATGAACATAATTACTGCGGTCACGACTACAGAAGAAGAGAAAATTCTTGTCAGATCCGCCACTTTAATCTCCCGATAAATGAAAATCCCCACAATCAATCCATAGACAACCGCTACAACCGCCGCTTCCGTCGGAGTGAATATGCCGCCATAAATACCGCCCAGTATAATCACCGGCATCATCAAAGCCAAAAATGCATCGAAAAATGCTTTGATGAAATCCTTGAATCCAAACTTTTCACCACCGCCATATCCCTCTTTCAAGGAAATCAGGTAGACCAGCAAAATTAGAGAAACCATTACAAACAAACCGGGAACAATCCCTGCAATAAACAATTCACTGACAGAAACGCCAGCTGCCACGCCGTAAAGCACCAGCGGAACACTTGGCGGAATCATGATGCCGATAGTTCCACCGGCCGCCTGGATCGCTGTCGCAAAGCTCTTTTCATAGCCTTTGTTGACCATTGCCGGAATCATTAAAGCTCCTACCGCTGCAGTTGTCGCGGCAGCTGAACCCGAGATGGCTGCAAAAAAGGCACAAGCGACAATCGATACGATTCCAAGTCCGCCTTTGACACGGCCGAAAATGACATTGGCCAGGTGGATTAACCGCCTCGAAATCCCCCCGCTTTCCATTAACTTGCCCGCCAGAATGAAAAAAGGTATCGCCATCAGTGGGAACGAATCGACTGAGTTGAACATCCGTTGAATAATGACGATCAGCGATACGTTTCCATCAAGAAAAAAAACGAGAGTTGAAGCCAGTCCAAGTGCCACAGCAATCGGAACATTAATTAAAAACAAAGCCAATAATAAGATAAACAGCACCAATGCCATCTTCAGACACCCCCGCTTTTAAAGTCTTTTGAAAACTGCGAGGCCATATTAATGATTAAAAGTACGCCGCTCACTGGAATGACCATATAAATCATTCCCATCGGAATCCGTAAAACCGGCGAGGTTTGGGACATTCCCTGCATTGCTAAATCATAGCCTTCTATTACCATCAACAGAAAAAAGAGCAGACTTGCAAATGTCGCAATGCTGTAAAGAGCTTTACGAATGGGAACACCGAATAAATTCACAAAAAACTCCATTCCAATATGCGCTTTTAAAGACATTGCATAAGACGCCCCCAAAAAGGTCAGCCAGATTAAGCAGTATCGCGCCAGTTCCTCAGTCCAGGCAAGAGGAGAATTCAATATGAACCGAAAAATCACCTGAAGAAAAACGGCCGTGACCAGCACAACCATAATAAGATTCAAGAAATGCTTGACACCGAAATTCATGTACCCGATTAACTTTCCCATCATCTTGCCCCCGATATAAAAAAGAGAGAAAGGATTCTCTCTTTTTTGAATTGACTTATTACCCGTTTACTGAGCTTCTAGAATCTCATTCAACAAGTCCTGATGTTCAATTGTTTCATAGACAGGCTCCACTGCTTCCTGGAAAGGCGCAGTGTCGATATCTTCAATGATTTCCATGCCATTATCCTTCAGGGTCTGAAGTGATTCCTGCTCCATTTCAACGATCAGATCACGTTCTCTCGCCCCCGCTTTTTGTCCTTCTTCGACAACGATATCACGCAAATCTTCCGGCAATTCATCGTAAGTCTGTTGGCTCATCATATAAATGGCTACAGAATAAACATGTCCTGTTAAACTCATGTATTGCTGATTTGCATCATAAAGACTGAACTGGTCTGCAACAATCGCTGGGTTTTCCTGTGCATCTACAACCCCCTGCTGCAAAGCAGTGATCGCTTCAGTCCATGCCATCGGCGTCGGCTGTGCACCCAATGCTTCAAAAGCGGCTAAATGGATTTCATTTTCCTGCGTTCTGATTTTCAACCCCTCTAAGTCTTCAGGTGTTTCAATTGGGCGTACGGCATTCGTGATGTGGCGATAACCGTTTTCTCCCCATGACAATCCGATAATTCCATTTTCTTCCATCTTAGCGAATAACTCATCACCGATATCACCTTCCAAAATCTCCACTGCCGACTCCCGGTCCTGGAATAGGAAAGGCACATCCAAAACACCTAACTCCGGCACAAAATTGGTGACTGGAGCGGTTGAAGACACAACCAAATCGACTGTCCCAAGTCCCATGCCTTCAGTCAATTCACGCTCTGCTCCAATTTCACTGTTTGCAAAAACTTCAATGGTCACTTGCCCATCAGTCCGCTCTTCCACAGCTTCTGCCATTTCCAGGAATCCGATATGGTAAGGGTGATCATCCGGCAATGAATGCCCTGCCTGCAAAACGTAGGTTTCTCCCGATCCTCCCTCTTCACCCGATGAATCGCTGTCAGAACCTCCGCATGCTGTTAATGCCAATACACTTGCCATCATCACAGACACCATTCCAAACTTCTTTTTCGCCATTTTCTTTTCCCCCTTTTTTATGGTAAGTGGAACAATTTCCCCGGATTCAAAAAACTCAGTATCTTCAATTTCCTTTTCATAATATCAAAGGATCACCCTGTTTAGTAGACAAAATATTCAGTCTTAGCGAGTCAGACTAACTCAGTAGGATGAAAAAATCCCACCGAGTCAGTCTATTTATCGATTCAAGTAATCCGTAACTGCCCCTTTTGAAGAACAGGATACATTATGTGCGTATTTTCCGAGCACGCCTTTTTTATGGAGCGGAGGAGCTACCCACTGTTTGCGGCGTTCTTCCAACTCAGCTTCGGAGACATCCATGGAGATTTCCTGCAACTCCGAATCGATGGTCACCAAATCGCCTTCCTGTAAAAAGGCAATCGGTCCACCAACCTGCGCCTCGGGTGCAATATGTCCAACCACCAGGCCATGTGTCCCGCCTGAAAAACGGCCATCTGTCAGCAACGCAACTGACGCGCCCATGCCTTTGCCGACAAGAATAGCTGATACAGAAAGCATTTCAGGCATTCCCGGACCGCCCTTCGGACCTACATAACGGATAACCAGTACATCGCCATCATTAATTTCATTGGCCATCACGGCTGCTGTCGCTTCTTTTTCGTTGTTGTAGACACGCGCTGGCCCTGTATGGCGTTTCACTTTCACACCGGAAACTTTTGCTACTGCGCCGCTCGGTGAAAGGTTTCCTTTCAGGACAATCAATGGACCGTCCTGACGTTTTGGGTTATCGAACGGCATGATGACCTTTTGTCCTTCCTGCAACCCAGGTGATTCCTGAAGGTTTTCAGCTACTGTTTTGCCTGTTACCGTCATGCAGTCACCGTGCAGATACCCTGCTTCAAGCAACATTTTCATGACTGCTTGAACGCCGCCGACTTCGTGCAAGTCCTGCATGACGTATTTGCCGCTCGGTTTCAGATCAGCCAAATGCGGAACGGTTTTCTGTAGTCGGTTAAAGTCGTCAATCGTCAAATCCACTTCCGCTGCATGCGCAATCGCCAATAGATGCAGAATGGCATTTGTCGATCCGCCAAGCGCCATAACGACCGTTATGGCATTCTCGAACGCTTCTTTTGTCATGATGTCTTTCGGATAGACACCCAGTTCAAGCAGATTATGCACGGCTGCACCGGCCTTTTCACAATCCGCTAATTTTTCGGAAGATACAGCGGGATTGGAAGAACTTCCAGGAAGACTCATCCCCATTGCTTCAGCTGCAGATGCCATGGTATTTGCCGTATACATACCGCCGCATGATCCCGCTCCCGGGCAGGCGCCGCATTCAATCTTGCGGAGCGTATCGTCGTTGATGTCTCCATTATTATGCTGGCCTACACCTTCAAAAACTGAAACAATGTCAATATCCTGGCCATTATGGCGTCCTGGAGCAATCGTCCCACCGTACACAAAAACAGCTGGAACTTCAGAATTCGCAATAGCGATCAAACAACCCGGGATGTTCTTGTCACAGCCGCCGATCGCCACTAAGCCATCCAGGCTTTCAGCCCCTACCACCGTTTCAATCGAATCAGCAATCACATCGCGACTGGAAAGGGAATACTTCATGCCTTCGGTCCCCATTGAGATTCCGTCAGACACTGTAATCGTATTAAAAATGAACGGGACTCCTCCAGCCGCTCTAGCGCCTTTTTTCGCGCTGATGGCTAGGTCGTCAATATGTATATTACACGGCGTCACTTCACTCCACGTACTGGCGACACCAATCATCGGTTTCTTGAAATCTTCATCTGTAACTCCTACTGAACGGAGCATCGCACGGTTCGGTGCTTTCATCGCCCCTTCGCTGAAAACTTTACTGTTGATGCGCAAATCTTTTTTCATAATTATCCTATCCTTTCTTTTCTATTTATTATAGAGCACATTTGTCAGAATTCAACGAATTAAAAAATAATATTTCATTATTTTTATAATCGTCAAATAACTTACACATGTATGCGGTTTCATCTTATTGTTTGATTACCTCCCTCTTGATGTATGCAATATATTTCTATATAATTACCTTGTCTACAATAACTTTATAGTCGGAGTTCACTGCATCCTTCTATTCTCGTCCATTTTTTAAAAAAGTGTTTTCAAACGAACTATCCCTCGATTCTAATTTTTGTGAAAGTCCGTGAGAATACTCAGGGAACGTGAGTAAAAGGAGATGGTCATATGTTGATCCGTGAAGCTAAGAAAAATGAGTTTTATATATTAAAAGAACAGCGACTTGAATCCTATCGCCCATATGAAGCAGAGCTCTCGCCAGAGCATTGGGAAATGCTGAAAGCGAACTTGGCATCCACGAACGATCAAGAGGACGGTGCTGAAGTATTCGTTGCAGAAATAGACGGGCATATTGCAGGCAGTGTTGTGTTGTTCCCCGCTGATTCCAAGGCCTATGAATGGGATTCAATGGCCATAGAACATCCCGAAATCCGATTATTGGCGGTCAGTCCAGATTTCCGTTCCCAGGGAGTCGGCAAAGCGCTAGTCGAACATTGCATTGACATTTGTAAAATACGCAAGCAAAAATTTGTCGGCCTTCATACCGGAAGCTTTATGATAAACGCGATTGCCCTTTATGAGAAAATGGGCTTTGAACGGATTGAGTCACTCGACATCACGCCTTTAGATGATGGCATCGTTGTAAAAGCTTTTCGCTTAGATATCCAAAACTGATAAAAAGGTTCCGTCAAATTTTGACGGAACCTTTTTCAATCGTTTTTCAGGCCGTTCCTTTAGTGACTCGACAGTTTAAAACAGACAACTTTCGGCTCGGTCATTTCCTGAATCGAAAATTTGATGCCTTCACGGCCTAATCCCGAATTTTTTACCCCGCCGAATGGCATCGCATCGATTCGGTAATCGCTGCTGTCATTAACCATGATTCCGCCTACATCCAATTTGGCGATCGCCTTATGCGCTAAATCTATATTTTTCGTAAAAATTCCTGCCTGCAATCCATAATTCACGTTATTTGATAATGCGATTGCCTCGTCGAGATCGGCTACTGCGTACAGCAATACTACAGGACCAAAAACTTCTTCTTTGGCGATCGTGCAATTTTCGGGAACATCCGTCAGTACAGTCGGCGAGTAAAAAGCTCCAGTCCGCTCTCCCCCTGTTAAAACAACCGCGCCTCTGCTTACCGCTTCTTCAATCAGTTGTTCAACACGCATCGCTTCCTTTTCAGTAATCAGCGGCCCCATATCTGTGAGCTCGGATAATTTATCTCCGACGATGTATTCCCCAGTGCGCTCAACGAACTGCGTCTTGAATGATTCAAAGACGCTTTCCTGAATATAGATCCGCTGAACGCTCAAACAGTTTTGTCCGGCCGCCCAGAAAGCTCCTGAAACGCTGGAGTCCACAGCCTCTTCCAAATCGGCGTCCTCCAGTACGATGACGGGCGAATTCGACCCCAGTTCCATGCTGATTTTCTTCAATCCCGCTTTACGCGAAATGTCTTCACCCGCTTCCAGCCCGCCAGTGAAGGTGATCATCCGAACTGCAGGATGTGTAACAAGTGCATCTCCGATTTCCCTGCCATGGCCGGTGATCACGGACAAGACTTTTGCTGGCAAGCCGGCTAGGGAAAAAGCTTCCGCCAAGAGCAACGCACTTAAAGGTGTAACAGTTGCCGGCTTAACGATGATGGCATTTCCTGACGCAATGGCTGGACCAATTTTATGTGCAACCAAATTGAGTGGATCGTTGAATGGGGTAATCGCTCCGATAATACCGATTGGAAAACGGTAGAAATAGCCGATGCGATTTTCGCTTCCTGGCGATTGATCGAAAGGAATGGTTTCTCCGTTGATCCGCCTTGCTTCTTCCGCACTGATACGTAAAGTTTGAATAGCACGCCCTACTTCCTTTTTCGCTTCACGAATCGTTTTGCTGCTTTCCAGGGCAATCGTCCGGGCGTATTTCCCGCTATGCTGTTCGATGTGATCAGCAGCGCCATTGATTACTTTTATACGCTCGTGGACAGGCATTGCGGCTGCTATTTCGGCTCCTTCTTCTGCCTCTTTCACACAGTTCAACATATCTTCCGCTGTAGCGGCAGGAACTACATCGATGATGCTGTTGTCTTGGGGGTTCCGTACTTCAATGATCTGCTCACTGTTCACCCATTTTCCTGCAAAAAACATTTTTTGGCCTGTAAGATGAGTCCTCAAACAATTACCCCCTAATCTCATAGTAATTTTACCGCATGTTTTTCACGGGAAATCGTAATAAGGTCAATCAATAACGAAAAACCTGTCTCTGTCTTTCCCGCTCCCGCGCCGCTCAAGGTTACGGATCCCAGAAGGTCGGTCTCATAGGTGATTGCATTGACGGCTCCGCCGACAGATGCCAACGGATCAGTCAGGTCCACTTTCTCTGGAGCAATCGAAGCGATGACTTTGGACCCCTCTTTACGTGCTTTCGCTATAAGCTTCCAACGCTTCCCTTCTTTTTTCGCTTCCTCAATATCTTTTAATGTAAGGCTTGAAATTCCTTGGCATGAAACTTCTTCAACGGTCAACGGCGCTTTCATCACATAGTTCGATAGAATAACAATTTTATAGCGGGCATCGTAGCCTTCTACATCACTGGTCGGATCCGCTTCAGCAAAGCCTAAATTCTGCGCTTCCTTCAAAGCCTCCTCGTAACTGACACCTTCTGTCTCCATTTTCGTTAAAATATAATTTGTGGTTCCATTCAAGATTCCCCGCACTTCTGTAATTTCATTTCCCGCAAGTGTCGCAACCGGCATCCGAAGTGCCGGCGTCCCACTCATTACAGTGCCTTCAAATCCCCAAGACACTCCGTGCTGTTCAGCAATTCCCGAAAGCTCCTTATACGCCAAAGCGACCGGCCCTTTGTTGGTCATCACCACGTTCTTGCCGTTTTCGAAAGCCGTTTTGCAATGGTCGATTGCCGGTTGGCCTGTTTTCACATCCGTATAGGATACTTCAATGATAGTGTCTGCATTGGATTCCCGAATGGTCGTCAAACTATCCCACCCTTTGATCAGTCCTGAAGTTTGAGGATAGTCTTCCAGATTCCCGGTTTCTTTCAGCGTTTTCAAAATCACATTGATATCAAGGCCATTCGGATGATAAATAGCGCCTTTCCTCAAATCAGAAATCGCCACAATCTGCGCTTCAAAATCCTCATCCCGCTTCAATGATTCTTTCTTATCCCGAAGGATTTCAGCCAAGCCTTGTCCGACTACGCCAAATCCTATAAAAGCTAATTTATAGACCACGGTTTTCCACCTCTATCTTGTTGGATTCAACTGCGCCGGTTTCTTCCAATTCCAGACACATAACGCAATTGTTTTGTGAACATACCCACAGAGCTTTAGTTGTCGGCAGCTGTTCTTTCCTCTGTCAAAAAATTAAGCGCTGTTTGTGCAAGAATTGCCGCTCCAATCGGGAGGCAGTTTTCGTCAATATCGAAAGTCGGCGTGTGGAGATCCCGATGGACCCCATCTGTCAGGGAACTTCCTAGGAAAAACATGGAGCTCGGCAGTTTTTGTGTGACATATCCAAAATCTTCTCCACCCATGCCAAAAGGCTTTTTGGTGATCCGCAACTTTGGATAGAGTTCGTACATCGCTTTCAGGATCCTGTCATTAACGGCTGGGTCATTGACCAGTGCCGGCTCGCCTCTATGAATTTCCAAAAAATATTCGCCGTCCAGGTTTTCTACAATCGAGAACGCTTTGTTCAATTCGGTTGATAATAGCTCACGGATTTCAGTGGAATAGCTGCGGATCGTCCCCTCAATTTCCACTTCCGTCGGTATGATATTGCTTGCTGTTCCAGCATGAATTTGGCCGATGCTGATCACAGCTCCTTCTAATGCAGGCACTTTGCGTGAAACAATACCGTGCAATGCCTGTAAAACAGGGCCGAGCATCCAGGTTGGATCGGTTCCTAGTTCCGGATAAGCACCATGTCCGCCAGTGCCCATGATTTTCGCCTGAAAAACATCGACATTTGCCATGCTGTATCCATCACTGATCTGGACTTCTCCAGCAGGCAGCCATGGACACATATGAAGCGCAATCGCCACCTCTACTCCGTCGTATGCCCCTGCCTGCACCAGATAAGGAGATCCTGACAATCCTGCTTCGTCTATGCATTCTTCCGCTGGTTGAAAGATGAATTTAACAGTTCCTTTGATGTCATTTTTTTTGAACTGTTCAGCTAAAATTACAGCAGCTCCCAACAGGATTGCTGCATGCGCATCATGGCCGCAAGCATGCATCATCCCCGGATTTTGTGAACGATAATCGATTTCGTTTTCTTCTTCGATGGGAAGCGCATCAATATCCGCTCTAACGGCGATTGTCGGCCCTTCTCCGGAAGTCAAGGTGCCGATGACACTCGTTTCTAACCCGATTCCAGTTTCCACCTCGATGCCGTCAATTTCCTCTAAAGCTTGTGCAATATACTGAGAGGTTTTGAACTCCTGAAAACTGAGTTCGGGATATTGATGGAATGTGCGCCGCCATGCAATCAGTTTGTCTGCTAGGGAGTCGGCTTGATCGACAATATGATGTCCAGGCATCCACTCTGCACCTCGAATCCTGAAATTTAAACTTTAAGTGCGTTTTCCACGTGTTTGAATGCTTGTTCAAAATCAGCAATAATGTCTTCGATATTCTCGATGCCGCAAGACACTCGGATCAGCCCTTCAGGAATTCCCATTGCTGCACGTTCTTCGGGCGTACACTCTACATGGCTTGTTGTCCGTGCTGGGCCAACCGTCGTTTCCACTGCCCCCAGATTGGCTGCACGATGGGCATATTGCAATTTTGGAAGAAGGTCCCGTACCGTATCGACGCCGCCTTTCACTGCAAAACTGAGCATGCCGCCGAAATCCTTCATTTGTTTTTTCGCAATATCATGGTTTGGATGCGTTTCGAGTCCAGGGTAGAAGACATCTTCAACCAACTCTTTTGTTTGAAGGTATTTGGCAAGCTCCATTGCATTTTTGCATTGCTCACGTACGCGGAGGTGAAGTGTTTTCATGCCGCGCAAAGTCAAGTATGCCGCCATCGGATCCATTGTAGCGCCGTTGATTTCGCGGTAATGGTAAACTTGTTCAACAAGTTCATGGGAACCGACTAATACCCCACCCAAAGCATCTGCATGGCCGCCGAGAAATTTTGTTGCGCTGTGTATGACCAAATCCACACCAAGCTCAAGAGGGTTTTGGTTGATCGGCGTTCCGAATGTATTATCGATGATCACGAGAGCCCCAACTTCATGTCCCGCTTTTGCCATTCGTTCAATATCGGTGATTTTAACTGTTGGGTTTGTCGGCGTTTCCAAATAAAGGATTTTACACCCTTTTGAAACTTCCGCTTCAATTGATTCATGATTGCCGGTTTCGGCCAAAGCGACTTCAATATTTTGTCGTGGTAGAAATTCCGTGAAGATTTTATTGGTGCCGCCGTATGTGTCTTTAACCGAAACAATACGATCGCCCGGCAACAGGAATGTCGCTAACGTATTGCTGATTGCCGCCATTCCGGTGGAAAAGCTGGTTGCCGCTTCGGCTCCTTCCAGAATCTTCACTTTATCTTCAAACGCCTGTACTGTCGGATTTGTGTTGCGCCCATAGATATGGCCTTTTTTCTTGCCGATCGCGACGTCATACCATTCATCCATATCGTCATACGTATAAGCTACGCTCAATACTACGGGTACTTGAGTTGCCCCGTGAACCAAATATTCTTTTTCTCCTGCCCATACTGCTTTTGTCCCTGCATGAATATCTTTTTGTGTCATATGACCACTCCTCTTAGTTTTTTTGGAACTCATGATGATTGTCGATTTCCACCCCTGTTTGGTGCTTTTGCAATTCTTGATAAGCAAACAGGGCAATGGCCGTATCCTGTACGCCGGTACCGGTTAAATCGCAAACTGTAATCTGGTTATCATTGTCACGGCCCTTCAACTCTTTGGAAGTCAATTGGCCAAGTTCGATAACCTGGGATACATCCTTTAGTTCGCCGCTGTCCAAAGCATGGTGCAATTCCCCGAGCTTAGCGCATTGCGCTTTGGCATCACAGACAACTTTATCCGCCGCTGCCAGGACCCGCGTCTCGAGTTCCTGCTTTTGTTCAGCGTCTGAGCCCATTGCTGTAATGTGAAGACCGGCATGCAGCCATTCTGCTTTTACGAGCGGCTCAGTGGCCGGAGTCGTTGTCACGACCAGACCGCTGCTGCGGACCACTTGTTCGGCACTTTCTGCTGCTTTGACTTCTTTGCCGAGAATTCCACTCATTTCTTCTGCGTATTGCCTGGCCCGTTCGTCAGATCTTGCATATACAAGAACCCTTTTGAAATCCCTGACCAATGCCAATGCTTTCAGCTGGAATCTCGCCTGGCTTCCTGCTCCGATCACTCCGACAGTGTGGATGTCTTTTCGCGCCAGGTAATCGGCGGCAATCGCTCCAGCCGCTGCAGTTCGGATTTCGGTCAAATAGCCATTATCCAGGAAAAGTGCCTGCGGAATACCGGTTTGTGCACTCAGCAACATCATGAATCCATTGCCGCTCGGCAAGCCGATTTGGGGATTATCAAAAAAACCGGAAGACACTTTGATGGCAAACATCTCTTTGCCTTTCACATAAGCTGTCTTGACGTCCACTTCACCGTTATGGTCATGGATGTCTATCCGCATGATGGGCGGCATCTCCACATGGCCCTGCACCAATTTGTTGAACCCGTCTTCGATCACCATCTTCGCTTCCAGATTCAAGGTGATATATTGCTTCACTTCCTGCTCGGTGTAGATCAACAAGTTTTAGCACCTCCTTAAATGGAGTTCTCTATTTAATTAAGATTTCGCCCTTGATGTGCAGTCCTCTAGGCAGATTCGCTAAAGTTTCACAGCCATTCTCTGTCACGCGAAAAGCTTCACTTACTTCAAAACCGGATTTGTCGTACCACATTCCCGGAATTAGATGAAATGTCATATTCGGCTCAAGGATGGTTCGGTCGCCTTTGCGAATGCTTGCAGTGTGTTCACCCCAATCCGGCGGATAATTCAACCCCACCGGGTAACCGAGGCGGGACTCTTTTTCGAAACCATATCTAGCAATCGATCTGGTCCAGACTTCGCAGATCTCCTCCAAGGCAATTCCAGGTCTGATCATTGCAAGGCATTCTTCAAGCCCTTCCAACGTCACCTGAACTAGTAACTTCATTTCATTGCTTGGCGTTCCGATATGGACAGTCCGTGCCAACGGCGAATGGTATCGTTTATAGCAACCGGCCAATTCTAAAATCACTGATTCATTTTTCTTATAGCGGGCGTCCGTCCATGTCAGATGAGGGGTCGATGTTTTTTCACCTGATGGCAACAGCGGCATAATGGCCGGATAGTCCCCGCCGAATTCCTCTGTGCCTGTCACTTGCGCACGCAGGATTTGGGCGGCCACATCACATTCACGGATTCCTTCATTTATCATCTCAATTCCCACAGTCATTGCTTTTCCGGCGAATAAAGCAGCCCGTTTCATGTAAGTGATTTCCTGATCGGATTTTATAAGCCGTATCCAATTCACCAATGAAGTCGCATCTTGGAAACGGGCATTCGGCAAGCCTTTTTTCAATTGTTCGTAGCATTTTGCAGTAAAATAATAATTCTCCATTTCAACGCCTATACTGCGATTCTGCTGTCCGATTTGCTTTAGAATATCAGCTACAAAATCCATTGGATGCTTTACATCTGATTGAACATACGTGTCCGGATAAGGAATGATGTTGTCATGGTACAGCCATGTTGTAATTTTTGCTCCATTTGCATCCATTGTCCGCCCTACCCAGATCGGCTGGTCTTCGTCGTCAATGACGATCAGCATCTGATGTACATAAAACGACCAAGCATCGTAACCAGAGAGGTAGTTCATATTTGCCGGATCGGTGATCAGCAAGACTTCTATCCCCCTCGCCGACATCCGCTCTTTTGTCTTTCGTATTCTTTCTTGGTACTCCGCTGTTCCAAATGACATGGAAAATCCCTCCCCAATGTATAAGGTTTTCGAATTTTCGGAATAAGGTTTCCGTGGGTTCAGTATAGAACATTCTCCACCAAACTATCATCTGCAATATTGTATGAAGATTTACATTTATCGTAGTCATATTTTCTTGTTGGTCCACGCCTCAAGAGAAAAAAACGCCATCCGAACTCTGAGTTGCAAGTTCGGATGGCGGTTTATCCATTTGTATGTTCTGCGACGCCAATTTCCCAAGTCTTCAGGCTTAAGTCCAATAAGAACAAATCATCGGGGTCAATAAGAGATAATCCCGTCAATGATTCGATTTTTCTTAGGCGGTACAATAAAGACTGGCGATGCAAACTCAAGGCCCTCGCCGACTGACTGACGTTTCCATGATTCTGGTTATAGGATTTCAGCGTTCCGATTAAGTCCATATTCCGCAGTTTATCATATTCAACAAGTGGTTTAATGGTGCTCATAACCACTTCCTTCATTTCTTCATTTTGGGCAAGAGTCAACAGCACCCGATCTATACGTGTATCACTATAGGGCATTCGTTGCCCTTTTCCTTTTTTCCGCCGGCCGATATCCAAGGCCAAGGTGGCGTGGCGATAACTTTCAGACAAGCCTTGAAAGCCTTCACTGTAATCTCCAATTCCCCAGGAAATGACGACTTCCGGCAACAGATGCTTTAAACGGCGGTTCGCCAAGTCCAAAAAATCAACGACGTGATCATCATTTGTTCCCGCAGGCTTTTCCAGATAAATCACCAGTTGGTATCCATGATAGGTCATCATAATTTCCCTTTTCAACGACTGGGCTGCAAAATAGATTTCTTCTTCTATATAGCGAATCATGCTTTCTGTCCATTGAATGTATGAATTATAATCTTTTTTGCGTTTTTCAAATAGCTCTTTGAAGTTTTCAGGAAACCCGACGATGCATATATACGGCAATTCCAGGTTATATCCCAGAAGCTTTGCTCTCGAAAATGCTTGATTTGCAGACGTGTATTCTCCTGTGGCAATTTCCTGGACGAAATCGCTGCGCAGGCTTATTTTCGTTTCTTCAATGGCATTTTTCCTTGAAAGCCATAACGATATGGTCGTCGCGGCATGTTCAAGCACCGCTATCCTGTAATGCGTCAAATAAGAAACTACTGGTGTTTCCTTCGGCAATACGACAAAAATGTAGCCTTGGGGATCTTCAGAAACTTGGAGAACCGGAATCTGCAAGATCACTTTACCGTCCAGAAGCGCCGTCCGGAATTTTCGCAGCAGAGGGTCGTTATTCACCAGATCCGCTTCTCTCCTTATCGGAAAATCACCCTGCATTACAGCATTTTTCCATTTCTCAATAAAACTTTGTGGATAGTCGCTTTTAGCCTGGATAAACCCGTTCCGGTCAGTTATCAGAAGTTGGCAATCCAGCTGTCGTTGAATGTACTTCGAGATAAGATCCAAGTCCGTATCGCCCAAAATAAGATTCAACAATTCCCGCTGTACTTTTTCTGAGCGTTCACGGTCTTTGTAGTGGGTATCATTGATGTTTTTCATCACTTCTTCGATAATAGTGGAAAACCTTACTTCCCAAGGAAGTTCAATAATCGCGAAGTTCTGTCGTTCAGCCAATTCTTTAACTTCTGCCGGAATTTCAAAAACATGGCGGCCAATTGCAATCATCAATGCCGAAGCATTTGAATCGATGATATCTTGCACAAACTTTTTAAAACTTTCCAGATCGCCATGGCATCCTATGGCAGTCGTTAGGACAAGTTCGTTTTGACGGACAAAATTTTCGACTGGCATCTCCATTACAGATACCCACTGGACAGTGCGCTCAGCCACAAAATCTTTTGCCGTTAAAATGCGGGCATTTTCTAAAATTCCATAGTTCAATACACTCTCTACCGTCAATTGCATGGTATCCCCCCATTGCGCTCCAACAGATTTCTATTTGCCCCAGGCAAATAAAGCTTGATGCAACTCTTTAACTCCAATTATAGCATTACAGAAAATGCGGGGGGCACATTAATCTGAATCAACAGTTTTCTTCCTCCCGTAGATGAATCCTTACCGGCTAGCTGTTCATCCATGAGAAGCATATGTTTTGAGCAACTTGAGCAAAATCGTAAGATCCACGTTCCTGCCGGTGATAATGACAACAAGTGACCCATTTTGATGCGGGATTTGATTGCCTAATACGGCTGCTATTCCAGTAGCCGCTGCGCCTTCCACGATCATCCTTTCCTGATCCATCATATAGGCCATCGCATAGCCAATCTCTTCTTCAGGAATCAAAACCAGCTGATCCATATATTCTTCAACCATATCAAAAGTATAGTGATTATCGAGGCCGATCCCTCCAAGCAAACTGTCCGCAAGCGTTTCACTTTCTTCCATTTCAAGCGGTTTACCTGCTTTTAAGCTTTCGTACATGACAGCGGACCGTTCCATTGAGACGCCGGTTATGCGGACATCTGGACTGTTGGTCTTTAAAGCCAAGCCGATTCCTGAAAGCAGTCCTCCTCCCGATAAAGGAACCAGCACGTCTGATAAAGTGGGAAGGTCTTCTAAAAGTTCCAAACCTATTGTTCCTTGTCCAGCAATAACATAGGGATCGTCGAATGGCTCGATTACGGTGTAGCCTCTTTCCTTCTCCAATTCAAAGCAGCGTACACCAGCCGCATCCTGGCTTTCCCCCCCTATTTCTAACCGGGCACCAAGTCTTTTCAAGGAATCCACCTTCATTTTCGGAACACGGCTTGAAATACAGACCCTTGCCTCAATTCCTATCTTTTGCGCTACAAATGCGACCGCCATCCCATGATTTCCAGTTGAATAGGTGGTGACTCCCCGTCTCTTTTCTTCGTCACTTAAGCTTAGGATTTTATTGGCAGCGCCTCTGATTTTAAATGCGCCGATTTCATGCGTATTTTCCAGTTTCAAGTAAACCGGCCGTCCTACTCTTTCAGATAATGCCAAAGACTTTATCAGAGGCGTCTTCTTTACAAGGGAAGAAATTCGTTTTCGTGCTTCCCACACTTCCTGTATTCTCATTTGTCTGTTCAAGCCGAAAGCCCCTTTCTCTGAACAAATTCTTTAGCTAAATCTTAGCCTGTTGCATCGAATATATCTATTGCTCAACATGGCTGATTTATCAGCCGAAGTTCCATACAGTTTAGCAAGGAGCTCAGCCGGTTTTCTTGTCCACGGCAAACGAGCCGCAAAAATCTTGCGGCTCAGCTATTGGTTTTCCAGCTATTACTGGTGGAAAGGATTTTTCCATTCCATCAACAATGCGTAATTTCTAGACTCTTGGTCTTCCACATAATTGGCTACTACGGAAACCGGTGTTCTTCCACAGCGCAGCAAAAAGGAAATGACCGGGTCTTTTATCTTCCCTGCTATTACTTGTTGTGCATACAGTTCTGCTGAGAGCGTATTTGAGAATTTATGATAGCCAGGCATCCTTCCCCCGCCCAGCAGACGTTCCAATCCATCGTGCACCACACGCTCATACATCGATTGCATCAGAAGCTGGCCAAGTTTCAAAGACCGGAATTTCGGCAGGATGCAAATATCAACGACATACAATGTTGCGCCGTCGGAGTTGTGATTTCGGATATAGCCATCATCTGTTATCTCCTGCCATGTATGCACGGGATGAGCAGGATCAAAGTCCGTCAGCAATGCCGTCATCGATCCAGCCATTTCTCCTTCCACTTCTATACACAACGCCCCTTGCGGATACAAGTCCACATGATTCGCCAATTGTTCATCATTCCACCAAAGTTCTGATGGAAACGGAGGTGGAAAACTTTCCTTCTGAATGGCAATCAGTTCCGGAAAATCAGCTTTAGTGTAATTGCGGATCTCCACTGCTACAGGCGTATCGCCGTCAAACACATACTGGGTCTTCCTGTACATGTGCTTTCCCTCCTTTCTCCTTATCATACTTCACTCCGGACTATGAAAAAAGCTGCTCAATTTTGAGCAGCTTGGCCATCGGATAATTAGATTGGTGGCAATACATTTGGTCCACTGAGGGCAACGACTGCCAATAATGCGGCATATGCAACAGACTGGATGAACAATCTCTTTTTCATCATTTCAACTCACCTCCATTTTCTTCATCGTAAGTTTGATAGAAATACGCTTTTTCCCACTGCTGCTGGTTTCGGTAATGGGCGGCGAGTTCAGCAGCAACAATTTTTGTTTCCTTTATATAACCATTCTTTCTGAAAAATGGAAACATTGTTTCTTCACAATAGGCCATAAGGTCTGGTTGGGAAAAATTTCTTTTCTCGAAATAATTGGCATAAATATGAAAATATTTGTCTTTAGGTGAGTTGCTTATCGCTTTCAACTCTTCAATCTGTATAGCTGAGTTTTGGCCGCCTTCAACCATGGACTCCAAAAGACTGGTCAAAACCGCTTTATAGAAATACGTGTCGGGTTCGACTTTTTCCTTTAGCGCCTGGAGAATCTCCAGAGCTTCACCGTGCGCATTTTTCAGCCTCAGCAACTCTGTGTAATTATAGAGCGTTTGATTGTGCAATACTGACTGTTTCGTCAGATGAGTATTGCGGATCAACACTTCGTAAAGGCTTTCTGCCTGAACCAGCAGATTTCTGCGGGTATAATTGATTGCCAAAAGTATCTGCGCATGAAGCAGCCGGATATAATTATGGTGCAGTTGAAAAGAGCGGACGGCCAGTTCGGCAAAATGCGCCGATAGTTCATGGCGATCAGCCAAAACCAGCATCCGGGCCTTTTGATAATAGAACTCTCCTTCGAATTTTTGGGGAATGCTTTGGATGCCCAGATCCAAACTGTTAAGAAATTCAAGAGACTTCGTGTTGTCCCCCATCATAGACCAGTACAAGGATTGAAAAAATTGATGAACCCAATGCTCCGGAGCCAAAAAAGACGCTTTCATACGTTCCAGCATTTTTTTCTGTTCTTCTGCTTTCATGAGCTCCGTATCGTAAATATAAAAGCGGAATTTATAGAGTTCGTATTGATTGACCAACTCTGTGGATTGGATATAATCATTTTCTGTTTCCAACTGATTGTATATCTCACGCATCGTTTCAAGATCATAATGGAGGGAACAATCAATGAATTTTCCAATGATTTTCTCCAAACGCTTATGCTTTTCAACTTCTTTGTTCAATAGAACGCCCATTTTCAATAACAAGGCTTTAATGGTCGATTCATGAGGACTGTAAGCATTGGACTCGATCTTGCTTAAATGTGAAATCGAGCAGATGCCTTCAGCCAGTTGTAACTGGGTCAGTTTGTTTTTCGTCCGGTAATACTTGATGATTGAACCAGCATTCATATTTTCACCCTTTTTTTACAGAATAAATAAAATATACCATAAAAAGAAACTTCAATCAGCGGTGGACTATCTTCCATTGATCAAAGCTCAATAGGAGCACATTAAAGCGGGATAAAAAACCCCGGCATGACTGCCAGGGTTGCCTTTTTTGCTAGTTGCTTATTTCATTATTGGACTCGCGAAAAACCGAATCCTGATGCGTAATCATCACCATAGCCAGCACCTGAACCCGACAGGATGTCATATGCTTTTGCACGATTTTGAAGGTTAGCTCTCACTTGGACATTGGTTGCACTTGGGTTCGTTGCCCATACTTTTGCTGCAAGTCCTGCTGCATGCGGTGAAGCCATCGAAGTTCCACTGATTGTTGCATAACCGCCCGTATACCAAGCTGAGTAAATTGCTGCACCTGGTGCGGATAGTTCAACATCGTATTTACCGATCGAATAATCACCATCTGTAGAGCTATAACCGCGTGAAGAGAAATCCGCTACACGGTATGTGCCATTTTGGATGACGTTTTCAAGTGCTGCCACTGCCACTGCATTCTGCAATGCTCCCGGGAAACCGATCGATCCTTGATAAGGACCTGAGTTTCCAGCTGCTGCAATGATCAATACGCCTTTGTTGTAAGCATAGTTGACTGCGTTCGTGATCAAGCTGCTTTCAGCGGAAGATCCCAAAGACATATTGATGACCACTTTCGTTTTTAATGCAGTGGCTTGATCCGCAACGTGGCGGATGGCGGCTGCGATGTCATCAGAAGAACCGGAACCATTGTCCCCTAAAACTTTATATGCCCATAAATCGGATTGAGGAGCCACCCCGTATAAGCCCCCGTTCCCGTTCGCCAGCGCAGATCCTGCGACGTGCGTTCCATGCCCCTGCCGATCTGTACATGTACCATTGGTAATGCTTGCACCAAGGGTGAAGTCTTTACATTGTTCTACGTTATTCGCTAAATCCGCGTGGTTTACGTTGACGCCAGTGTCGAGTACGGCGATGTTAATGCCGGCTCCTCCTGAAGACTGAGCAAGGTTGGCGTTATTGTAGATGGCCTTGATCCCCCATGGCGTTGACTGGGAAGCCGCCATTGTCGAGTATTTTGCCAGCGGTTCAGAAGACGTTTCTTCAATGCTGTATTCAGGAACTTTTTCAACGACTATATTTTTGTTTTTCTGAAGAGCTTCGAATTGTTTCTCATTCATATTGGTGGTGAATCCTTCATTATCAAAATCCCAGTGCACGCCGTATTGGTTTTTAGCGTTTTTCAGCTCTTTTTGGTTTGCCGTATCAATCAATACACGGAACTTCTCATTGCCGTTTGCTTTTTCAGCGGAATTCCCATTTGCGCTGACTCCCATTGCCGGTACGAGCAACGCAGCTGCCAGCATTGCTGTCGTGATGAATTTTGCCGATTTCTTCATCATTCAATCCCCTTTTCCAATATGGTTTATGGCGGCCAGGATCCAGCGACGGCGTCCCGCACTTTCACACATTCCCAACTTGATGGCCCTGCCACACCTTTAAAGTTAGCAGAAGTTTCAGTTTTCCGTAATTGGGAAATTTTTTCGTTAAACTATGTAATTATTCTTGAACAGGTCTAATTGNCCTGCCACACCTTTAAAGTTAGCAGAAGTTTCAGTTTTCCGTAATTGGGAAATTTTTTCGTTAAACTATGTAATTATTCTTGAACAGGTCTAATTGCTCAATCAAATATACCTACAATAGATTTTTCCAAAAAAAAAAGCCGTAAAGCCAAACCCTCATGGCGCTACAGCATTTACACTCAATGACCGTCAGTAAATTTCTTTTTTCATGAAATATATACAAGCTTCATATGGCTGCAGGACACCTTTAACACGCTCATCATAATTGGTCAGAAGAAGCTCCGCATCGTAAGGCGTATTCCATGTGCAGGTGCTGTCAGTTAAATTCGAAGCAATAAGCATTTTTGTATAGCGGTCTTCCCGGACGTACGCGTATACATCCGGACATCCGGAATCAGTCAGATTAGTGGTTCCATACACCAGCACGTCCCAATTTTGGCGAAGATGGATCATTTTCTTATAATAGGTCCAAATAGATTTCGGATCATCTTTTTGAGCCTCGACATTCAACCATTTATAATTCGGATTTACTGCAAGCCAAGGTTCGGTCTTGGAGAACCCCGCATAGTCCTCGCTGTTCCATTGCATCGGCGTACGGGCATGGTCACGACTGATTTTTTTAATAATTTTCATCAGTTCCTCATGGGATGCACCTTCCCTGCGATTATACCGATACATATTTTTAGTTTCGATATCATTATACATTTCAATATCGTCAAACGGCGCATTGGTCATGCCGATTTCCTGTCCCTGGTAAATGAAGGGGGTACCCTGCATGAAAAAATACATGCAAGCCAATGCCGTCGCACTTTCAAACCAATAATCCTGATCATTTCCCCAAATCGAAACCGTTCTTGGGCGATCATGGTTTTCCAAGTACAGCGAATTCCAGGCGATGCCATGCGCCGCTTTTTGCCATCGGTCCAGAACTTCTCTTAGATCCTCCACATCCAATCCGGCATCAAAGCTGCTGCTTGCCGCTTCATGGGCTTCCAGGTGAAAAATCATATTGAATTTTCCTTCATGCTCACTGATCCATTGTTCCAAATCCTGCGATTTGGTACTGTTCGCTTCACCTACTGTCACAATGTCGTACCCTGAAAAAGCTTTATCCCGTAGTTCTGCCAGCATCTCCTGTAGTCCCTCCACATCGGTGAATTTTTCCCACGCTGGAAGATAGGGCAGGTTTTTAGGATTGGGCATATCACTGTAATCTTTTTTTATGTGGTTGATGGCATCTACACGAAACCCATCAATTCCTTTATCCAGCCACCAGCGGATCATTTCATATACGGCCTCACGCATGTCTTGGTTTTCCCAGTTCAGATCCACTTGGTTTTTCGTGAAGATATGCAAATAATATTGATTGGTCTTCGGATCGAATGTCCAGGCGGGACCTCCGAAAATACATTCCCAATTGGTTTGTTGGTCACGCCATACATACCAGTCACGCTTCGGATTTTCTTTGGAGGACCGAGACTCCAAAAACCATGGATGCTGATCGCTTGTGTGGTTGATGACCAGGTCGATGATAAGCCTCATTCCTCTTTTATGCACTTCTTCAAGGAGACGGTCAAAATCCTCCATGGTGCCCATTTCTTCCATGATGGCTTTATAATCGCTGACATCATAACCATTGTCTACATTCGGAGATTTATACATCGGACAAATCCAGATAATATTGATGCCCAAATCGTCCAGGTAATCCAGTTTTTCTGTCACACCATTCAAATCACCGATGCCGTCTCCGTTCGAGTCCTTAAAACTGCGCGGATAAATTTGATAGACTACTGCCTCTTTCCACCATGTTTTCTTCAAAGCACTCTCCCTCTTCCTGAAATTGGAAATAAGTAGTGTTGAATCATGTTGCTGTTTGGCTCCACTCCTTATCGATCAAATAGCTGAAACCTGCTCTTTAAGGCTGTCCGTCCATTTCCAGTCGCTGATGTCAGCAGCCTGCGACACGTGGTGCGGCTTGCTAGCGCCTACAATCGCTGAAGTGACGGCCGGCTGGTTGAGGGTCCAGGCCAGTGCAAATTGCGACAGATTATAATCTTTATCGTCCAGCAATTCCTTATAGGCTGCAACTTTTTCAAAGTTGGCATCTGTGAAATAATGCCGGATGAGTTCTTCTCCTTTTGCCGCTCGGCTGTCTTTGGGCATATCGCCTTTTTCTTTGTACTTTCCAGACAGCACGCCTCGAGCCATCGGACTGTATATCAGTAATCCCATTTTCTCAGCTGCGCAATAGGGCGTTATTTCGCTTTCCAATTCGCGGGACAATAAATTATATTGTGACTGACTCGATACAAAATGCTCGAATCCATGCAACTCACTGATTCCCCGCGCTTTTGCCATTTGCCAGGCAGCATAATTCGAACAGCCGATATAACGGACCTTCCCTTGCCTCACCAAATCAGTCAGTGCGGATAGCGTTTCTTCCAATGGTGTGCTGTTGTCGAAACGGTGCACCTGATAAAGGTCGATCCAGTCCGTCTGCAGCCTCCTCAAAGATTCTTCTGCCTGCTGCATGATATGGTGTTTGGATAGACCCTGCTGGTTGGGCCCTTTGCCCATTGGCAAGCCCACTTTTGTGGCCACTACCGCATTGTTCCTTTTTCCTTTTAGGTAACGGCCAACAATTTCTTCGCATTCCCCAGTTCCGTACTTAAAAGATTCATCCTGTCCTTTGCCATAAAAATTGGCTGTATCGATCACATTAATGCCTCTTTCCAGCGCAATATCCATTATGTCAAATGAAGCCTGCTCGTCGATCCACCGGCCGAAAGCCATCGTACCTAAACTCAAGTTTGAAATCCTTAACCCTGTTCCTCCTAAGTTCTTATATTCCATCCAATCCCCCCTATTGACCACTGCCCGAATCTCCAGCGATTCCTTACTCTTTTTATTCCATATTCCTATGGAAATTCCTGCAATTAAGCTCAAAATTTTATTAGAAACTTCATTATAAAAAGCCATCTGTAAAATTTCTCTACAGATGGCTCCTTCCATTTCCTATTCCGTTTTATGGGCTTCAAATACTTTTGCTGCAAATCCGGCAACATAATCACTGCCGCCATTGTCTTCAATTGATTCGATCATCATGGCTAAGATGAAATCCGGACTTTCAGAATCGTAGGCGACAAAAAAGCCATTTTCCTGCCCTTCTTCTCCGATGGCACCTTTCAATTCAGCCGTACCGGTTTTTCCGGCAATTTTCACAGTTGAGCTATTGGCAGACTGTGCGTAGCCATCCACTACGACATTTCGCATACCGGCGCGGAGCGTTTCAGCATTGTCTGCGCTCAATAAGCCATCTTTCCAAACCTGTCCTTTTTCCTCGTCCATGAACAGCAGAGGCTTATACATGATGCCATCTGTCAGGAACGGCTCATACATCGAGGCCAAATGAAGGATGTTCGTCAACATTTGCCCCTGCCCAAATGAAGTATCCGCCAGCTGACCTTCAGATCCGAGCGTTCCTTCATTGGAAATCTGTGAGGTCTGCAGCTCCAAAGCAAATGGAACCTCTTCTCCGAAGCCGAAGCTCTGCAAACCGGAGATAAATGCTTCATTGCCCATTTCGAGCGCTTGACGGGCAAAGTAGATATTGTCCGAGTACACCAGCGCTTTGTTCAAATCAATTGGATTGGGTGCTTCCGGATGCAGACGCGAAACCCGGTAATCTCCCCATGAATCATCTTTTTGCCACGTCGCACCGTCAATCTGAATGCCTGCGGCTGGATCAAGCGTTCCCGCTTCCATGCCGATGGCCGCCGTGACAGGCTTGATCGTTGAACCCGGTGCATAAGCTGCCCCAAATCGATTGAATAAAGGATTCAAGGGATCTTCAGTCAATTCTTTGTAGCGGCTTTCACTGATGCCCAGCATGTATTCGTTCGGATCATAGGCCGGCGAACTGGCCAATACCAAAGTTTCACCCGTGTTCGGGTCAACTGCAGCACTGGTTCCTGCTTCGCCTTCCATCGCATCAAAGGTCGATTTCTGCAATTCTGCATCAATTGTCAGGATGACGGTTTCCCCGTTTTCCGCCGGTGTTTCCGCCACCGTCAGCTCTTCTCCTTGTTTATCAATCAGGATTTTTACGCCGTTGGCACCGTGAAGCCGTTCTTCAAGTGTCTGTTCAAGCCCTCTTCTGCCGATTGAATCCGTCGACGTATAGCCCTGGTCTTTCAGCTCTTCTAGCTTTTCTGCAGTAATGGGGCCGATATAGCCGCTTAAATGTCCAAGGGCTTCTCCATACGGATATTCACGCATAGCAGTTTCCTGATAGGTCACTCCTGGAATTGCTGCCGCTTTTTCCAATAGTTCCGTGTTGGTTTTGGCTGCTTTGGCAATCGGCACAAACTGCTCTTCCTGTACCCAGCTCTGTCCCATTTTTTCATCGATGGATGCTGCTGAAATCCCGAGAATTTCCGCCAACTCTTCTTTGGCAGCGGCATCTGTGAAGCTCTTAGGCACAACCCCGATGTTAAAGCCGGTTCCATTGATGGCTATCGGCTGTTCATTGCGGTCCAGGATTTCACCGCGCTCCGCTTTTGTTGTGGACACACGTACTTCGTCCCCTTTTTCCAGCTGCTCAAAAATGAACGATGGATCCCATTCAACAAACCACGCTTCTGTTTCTTCCTGTGCTTCAAACAATAAAGTCATTGTCTTTTCAAACTCGACCGGTCCGGCCAATGTATCCATCTTCACCTGCACCGGGAAATCAGCCGGGTTTTCAGTATCCCATTCTGCATCTTCCGGCGGCTCAGTATAGCTCACTTCGACATTTTCAATTGCCAGCTCTTCATAAAGCATTTGCTGCCGCTCGATAAAATCCTCCGAAGCGTAAGCTTCTTTTGTGCCGGTATTTAAATAAGCACTATACATTTCCGAGAACTCTCCAGTGTTCCAGTGTTCTATGTATTCCTTCAACCTGTCTTCAGGCGTTGCCTGCTGCTGGCAGCCAGCCAGAAATAGCAGGATAGCCAAAGCCAGAATAACTGTTAATTTCTTGCCCATACCATAACCCCCAGTTGTTTTCTTTATTTTACCAATAAATACCCAAAAGGTGAAAGGATAAAAGCTCCGCTGGAAGATGAATCGCTGAATATCATTTCTTTTCATTCCATTAGCCAGCATGCAAGCTGTTCGGAAAAAAAACTGTCATTTTTTCGGAGTAGCCTAAGTCGTAGGAAGAAAACACTTTAGTTGCAGATGAAAACATCCGCAAATAAAGTGTTTTTATATGGTAAACTATTTAACAAAAGATAGGAGGATGAATATGGTTGAAATTACATTTTCAGAATCAATTGGTTCTGTCCTAACACTTGAAAAGAGAACGCGCTTAAAGCAAATTCACGAAGACCTTTACAACAAAAAAGGTAAAGGCTCTGATTTTCTCGGCTGGCTGGATTGGCCAAGTACGCTTGATGAGGAGTTCATGGGGAAAGTCGAAAAAACGGCTGCCCAAATCCGTGATAACGCGGACGTCTTGGTAGTCATCGGCATAGGTGGTTCATACTTGGGTGCCAAGGCCGTGTTATCGGCATTGGATCCTTATTTCAGTAAAGAATCCGGACTGGAAGTGGTCTTCGCAGGGCATCAAGTCAGCGGCGAATACTTGAAGCAATTGCTTGCCCATCTTGAAGGCAAACGCGTCATGGTCAATGTCATTTCCAAATCCGGAAAAACGACGGAGCCCGCCATCGCTTTCCGTTTCCTGAAAGATTATATGGAAAAACGCTATGGCCAGGAAGCGGCAGAACGGATTATCGTGACAACTGATGCCGAAAAAGGGGCATTGCTGACACTTGCAGAAGAAAACGGCTATGAACGCTTTGTCGTACCTGCAGATGTGGGCGGACGCTATTCCGTTTTCACTGCTGTCGGCCTGGTGCCAATTGCGGCTGCCGGCTATTCCATCCGCGACTTGATTGCGGGAGCAGTAAGTGCTGAAGAGCTTTACAACAACACGGATGCTGATGAAAATCCAGCGCTGCAATACGCGGCAGTCCGCCACCAGTTGTATGTGGAAGGCTATACGACAGAAGTGATGGCGACATTCGAACCGAAGCTTTCATTCGTCCAGGAATGGTGGAAGCAATTATTCGGCGAAAGTGAAGGGAAAGAAGGCAAAGGGATTTTCCCGGCGTCCGTTTCCTTTACTACTGACCTGCATTCGATGGGACAGTACATCCAGGACGGCAAGCGCAATTTGTTTGAAACCTTCCTGCTGGTTCAGGAAGCAAACGAAGATTTGTCGATTTTTGAAGCTGAAAACGATGACGATGAATTGAACTATATGGCGGGGCTCTCCCTGCAGGAATTCAATCATGTGGCATATAAAGGAACATCAAGCGCCCATTTGGACGGCGGTGTGCCGCAGCTCAGCCTGACAATTCCTAAAATCAACGAATACTACCTCGGCCACTTGCTGTATTTTTATATGCTGGCATGTGCATACAGTGCCTATATGCTCGACATCAACCCATTCGATCAGCCAGGGGTCGAAGATTACAAGAACAATATCTTTAAACTCTTGAACAAACCTGGATTTTAAAACATCGAAAAAAGCTGACCTTTTACAGGTCAGCTTTTTTTAATGGAATTTTTTCAATCAATTCTTTTCCAACACCAGCAAAGCCGCTCCGAGTATGCCCGCATCATTTTCAAACTGTGCAATTTCTACAGCCAGCGGATTCAGCAATTGCGGCTCCAGCTTCTGAAGGAACAACTCCCACCAGAACTCCGCCGATTCCGAAACGCCTCCACCAATGATCATCATGTCCATATCAAATGCTGCCTGCAGGCTGCTGACAATAAAGGCCAGATCAGCTGTGAATCCTTCAACGACTTGCATAAAGGCTGGATCTGTTGCTGCATTTTCAAACAGCTCCTGAGGCGTTACGTTCAAACCAGCTTCTTTGATGCGCCGCCGGATGGCTGTGCCGGAAACATATTGTTCACCGCAGCCTTTCCGGCCGCACGGGCAAAGGACGCCGCCCGGGTACAGGAGCATATGGCCAAGCTCTCCAGCTCCTCCGTGCCGGCCGCCGCTCAAAAGCTGGCCATCCCATAGGACACCACCGCCAAGGCCTGTGCCAAGCGTCAAACAAACGACACGGTCAAGCCCTTTGGCCGCTCCGAATTTCGATTCAGCCAATGCCGCGCAATTAGCGTCATTTTCCAGCTCTACCTGCTTGCCAGTTGCTTTTTCCAATTGTTTTTTTACGGCTGTCCCTGACCACCCCGGAAGAATGTCGGTCGCGTAGATGACACGCCCTTCTTTCGGATCGACAAAGCCATGGGTACCGATGCCAATCGCTGCCACTTCAGGATGCAAGGCCAGTACGCGCAGAACCTGCTGCTCCAAATAATCATATAAAGGAAAGGCCGTTGGTACCTGTTCGTCATAAAAAATCTCCCCATTCGCATCAATGACGCCCATGCGAATTTTCGTTCCACCAATATCGATTCCTAAAACCTTTGTCATAAGAGCCTCCTAATAGTTGACTGAAGTAGTTCTATCATACAGGATTCGTCTAGTGGCAAACAGTATTTTATACAATCTTCTGTCAGTGTCACTGCACCTGCCCGTTGTCATCCATTGAATTTGTGTTAACTAAAATAAAATATAAGTTGACTTAAATATTTTGTCTGATTATACTCGAATTATATTGAAAATCAGGAGGATACAGAATGACAATGACTACAACCAGATCGACCAATCATTCCCGCACGCTGCAATTGGTGCATATCGCTATGTTCTCTGCCTTGATGGCAATTGGCGCAAACATCGCTTCATTTTTGATCGTTGGAGGCGTACCAATTACGCTTCAGACATTCTTTGCAATTTTGGCAGGCCTATTACTCGGCAGCCGTATAGGAGCCGTTTCCATGATTGTCTATGCATTTATCGGCCTTGCCGGGGTTCCGGTCTTCGCAAAATTTTCAGGCGGCATGGATACCCTGATCAGTCCGACATTCGGATTTATTCTTTCTTATGTATTCGTTGCTTATATTGTCGGATTGATTGTGGAGAAATGGCCTTCCAAAAAAGGGTTTATCGTTGCAGCGCTCGCCGGAACAGCTATCAATTACTTGTTTGGCACGAATTGGATGTATGCAGCCTATAAGCTGTGGTTCGCTGCACCAGAAGGCTTCACCTATCAGATGGCTTGGGCCTGGATGGCTGTGCCTCTCCCTAAAGATCTCCTATTGGCAGTACTTGCCGGTTTGTTCGGTTACCGATTGCGGCCGATCATCCAAAAATATCTATAAAAAAACCGGATGCCTCAGGGGCATCCGGTTTTTTGATCCATTTATTTAGATGGGGCAGATTTCCACTGGTCTTCCAACCATTTTTCGAAATCCTCGCCTTTATCGCCTTTATACGTGTCGTAGATATCCACGCGCATTTTTTGGAGCTTCACTTTGAAGTCCTCATAGCTGTGGTCGGCAGGCAAACTTTTCTTGATGCGCACAAGCACCTTGGTAGTGTCTTTGATCAAGTCAAATTTCTTCCGTTCCGGCATGTGGACGTTTTCGCCAAAATCTTTTAATTTTGCATAAGCAGCTTCCTGCACTTGATAGACAGGGTCATGGTTCATGCGATGGGTCAAAAGGTCGATTGTTGGATCGCTTTTCCAGTTGCCAAGCTCCTCAACCGCAGCCAAACGCTCTTTCCAGTTTGCTGTCCGGTTCGCCGCTTTTTTCAATTCGTCATAATTCGGTGGTAAATTAGGGGTGTTTTTGTTCGGTTGTTTCAAAAATTTCATTCTCCTTTTTTCATTTCCCTTTTCGGGAAATGGCGTAATGCTCTCCGTTGACGGAACAAGTTCTTCCCAGTATACCATCAACTGAGCCAAAAAGAAAAAAGTCGACTATTCTGCATCAGACCAATATTGTTGAAGCATCATCAGTTTTAGCACATACAACTTCTTCAAATTAAACAGGACACCAGCGGATGTCTTCATCCGCTGGTGTCCTGTTTTTCATTTATAAGTTTTTGATGGCCCCGATCAAACGCTCGACTTCTTCTTCTGAACTATAAGGGGCAAGGCCGGCCCGCACCCAGCCTCCGCTGTCGTTGACCCCCAAGACCTCACCAAGCGTAGAAGCATAGAAATGGCCGGCGGCGACAAAGATGCTGTGGTCTTCTGCTAATCTCCTGCAGATTTCCCCAGGCTCCTTGCCGCTGACCTGGAAAGCGACTGTCGGTGTTTTTTGCACGTCGTTGGCGGCTTGCGTAACCGTCACACCTTCGATTGCAGCTAACCCTTCCCGAAGCCGGTCAGCCAGGCTATTTTCATAGATTTCAATTCGCTCCATACCGCTTATAATCTGTTCTCTTCGGCTTTCACCTTCACCGAATTGGGCAAAAAATTCGATGGCTGGGCGGATGCCCGCTATGCCTTCATGGTTTTGCGTACCAGTTTCCAGCTTATCCGGATAATAGCTGGGAGAAGTGGTCAGCTTATAAGGCTCGAGATTCTTAAAGACCGCTTCTTTGATTGCCGCTATTCCGATATGCGGTCCGAAGAATTTATAGGCAGAGCACAATAAAATATCAATTTGCTGCTGATCCCGGTCAATCGGCAGATGAGGCGCAGCATGGACAGCATCCGCTACCAGAAGGGCGCCGACTTTTTTCGCCCGTTCGGCGAAAGGCTGGAGGTCGACGACTGTACCGATGGCGTTGGAAGCCATTCCCACCGCGACGATTTTTGTCTTGTCATTGATCAACTTATCCAGATCTTTCAAATCCAATGTTTTTGTATCGGGTTCGACCTTGACCCAGCGGACCGTCAATCCACGATCTTTTGCCATCATGATCCAGGGATCGACGTTGGCGCGGTGGTCCATTTCAGTGACAACGATTTCGTCACCCGCTTTGAAGTTTTTGCCGAGTGCATTCGCTATCGCAATCGTCAAAGTAGTCATGTTCGCACCGAATGCCACCTCATTTGCCTGGACATTCAGAAAGTCAGCCACAGCCAATCTTGCTTCCGAAATGATTTCTTCAGTTTCCCAGCTGGACGGGAAAGTCCCGTGAAGATTGGCGCCTCCTCTTTCCATATAAGCGGTGATCGCCTGGATTGCCGAATTGACGACCTGTGAACCGCCTGGCCCATCAAAATAGGCAACAGGTCTGTCTTTATACGTTCTGGCCAAAGCCGGGAATTGCGCCCGGACTTCAGTAATGGGAAACGTTGTTTTAGTGGATTTCATTGGATGCAGCTCCTTTTCATTTAAGGTACTGTTACCGTATTCAATTTTCCGTTGAAATCTCCTTTATTTTTCAGCGTTTTTCAGAATACGATCCCTTGAAGGTGAAATACGATTCATACCGTACGAAATACATGCCGTTATGGATGAAATACAGTCCATACAAGCAGAAATACAATCCGTTGCACACCGAAGATGACTCTACACTTTTTGGCCAATAAAAAAACGCCGCAATTTGCGGCGCTTGATTTTATTCCATTAAACAGCTTTCTCGCATACGAGGATTTCACGCAGGAACAGCCCTTTTTTTGCGATGCAGCGGTCTGTAACTACAAACCCGGCTTCTTCGACCATATGATCCATCGCCTCGATGGTGACGACCAGCAGCTTTTCCGTGAAAGGATACGCGTCTTTCAGTATCGCCAACTGATCGGCAGGGGTCGCATGCGTGTACAAATTATACGGCATATCGATAATGGCCACATCGTAGCTTTCTTCGACTTCCGCAATCGGACCGAGATTGACATCCCCGGTCAAGCCGAAATGGGCGATGTTCTCCCGGGATCCTTCGACGACCAATGGGTTGATGTCGCGTCCGACAATATCAATGCCCATCGACAAGGCCTCCACCAAAACCGTACCGATGCCGCAGCATGGGTCGATGGCTTTGACGCCTTCCGGTTCCGGAACCGCAATGTTCGCTACAGCTCGGGCCACACGCGTGCTGAGTGCTGTTGAATATTCCCGCGGCTTTTTCATATGTTGAAACCAGACTGGTTCACTTTGGAGATAACGTCCGAAATACCAACGGCCTTCAAAAGGAATCAACCCGAACGTCACATCGGGATGATGAACATCCGCCTCGCCGGTAATTGCCGAGCCGATCTGCCGTTCCACATCCCTTTTTCCCGAGAAGTCCACCTGATCCTGCTCGGCCAGGCCATTGATCTTCAAAAAGATCACTTTGAATGTCGCTTCGCCCATATCTACTCCAGCAGATTGTTCAATGATTTCCTGCAAGGTCTTCCCTTCAAAAAACAATTCGATCCGCTCTTTGATGAACGGACTTCGGCTCGGCTCAACGGCTACCCCGCTCTTAACTATTTTTTCATCGGTATCTTTTCCGAAAAAAGACCGCATTTCCAATTGGCATAATGCTTTTTCATCATTCGTATAGGCGTACGTATAAATATAGTCGCCTGTTGCAGTTAATTGATTCAATTCATCCCGTCCTTATCTGCCCTTTTGTTCAGGACAATATCTCATAAGTATAGCAGAATCCATTGAAAGTTAGTCGACTTGAAGGTCATAATTCGCTTCGATGACTTTAATGAGCCTCGTAATCATTTCATTGTATGGAGTACTGAGGCCGTGATTTCTGCCAAGCTTTGCCACAGCTCCATTGATGGCATCAATTTCTGTTTTTCGCTTATGTAAAACATCCATCAGCATGGAAGATTTATTGGCACCGATATCTTCTCGGCCCATCTGTATACATTTTGCGATAACTTCTTCCTCATCCACAGAGATGCCTTCCGCCTTCGCTATTTGAACCGCTTCACTGACAACATTCCGCACTAATGCCAGTCCTTCATCGGTATTCAGGATGTCCCCATTTCTCAATCGTGACAGGGCGGTCAGTGAATTATAGGCAACATTGACGAATAGTTTATTCCAGATGACGGTTTGGACATCTTCCGCCAACTCGGTTTCCAGTCCCGAGCGATTCAGCATTTCGGTGAATTCCAGCAGTTTTTTCTGTGCATCGGCGTCCACAGCCTGGCCGATGTAATTTTTCCCCCAGCCGCGGTGAAGAATCCGCCCATCACGTTCCACACTTGCACCACAGCCCATCGTCCCAGCAACCGCCGGATTATCCGGAAAGAGTTCTTTTATCACTTCCAGATTTCCAAGCCCATTCTGCATGGTGATGATTAAAGTCTGTGAAGAAAAAGAATCCTTCATCGGTTCCAGTACGGCTCTCGTGGCATGGGCTTTCACCAGTACCAGGACCACATCATAACCATCTGTTTTTGAAATTCCCTGCACAATAGTCAAGGGAACTGTCGTCTCTTTGTTGTCACGCTCGACTATCGTCAATCCGCTGTGATTGATTTTTTCCACATGCGGGTTATTTCTATTATAGAGAAGCACTTCATCGTGCTGAGCTTTTAGGCGTCCGCCAAACAAACTGCCCATTGCCCCTGCACCGACCACCAATATTTTCATAAAACCCCTCTTTTCAAGCAGCTTCACCTGCTGCTGGCTAGCCTGAATATACCATAAAGAGAAACTTCAACCTGACTTTTTCGTTCAATGGATCCAGCTTCCGACCGTATACACAGCATAAAAAACGGCGGCCTCTACAAGGAGGCCACCGATTTTCACCACTTATTTTCTTCCGACTTTGCGTATATCTGCAACTACAAGAGATCCTACCAGCAGAAGACCGAGATAACCGACAACCGGATAAAACCAGTTGACGAGTGCGGTGAACCCAAGAAAGCTCAAGAGGAATGCGATTGCCCCCGAAACGATGACGAAAACGCGGAAACGGTTTGTCCCCATCTTCATGAAACGGGCTGAAAATGACAGGAGTAAACTGACTGCCGTATTGTAAATCATCGCAAAAATAACGATGGCCATAATGATTCCGAGTACCGGAGAAATGTTATCGGCAAGAGCCAGCATTGGAAGGTCCGAACTACCGACTACATCGACTTTTGCAAAAATCGCAAAATAGCTCAAGAGAATGAGCAGACCAAAACTAAGTCCACCAATCAACCCGCCGCGGGCTGCAACTTTTTCATCTTTCTCTGCTCCGCCCATAACGAGTGACATCGATGCACCAAGCGCGATGGCCAACGACACATAATTGATGGCCGACAACAGCCAATGAGGCGTCGAAGACAATTGTTCTCTGGCGACCGGCTCCAATTCTGCAAAACTTGAATTCATCGTCAACAAACTGTAGATCGTGATTCCTACTACTAATAAGACCAAAAACGGCGTTATACTGCTGATGATGGTAATGACTTTTTTAACATTCAACATGATGGTAAAAATGACGAGGATAACCATAAGAGTGCGGCCAAAAGCTGGAGCCAGGCCAAATTGCTGGGAGAAAATCGACCCTGCCCCAGCAATCATGACGACCAGAATTCCAAACAAAGTCAAAATCAACGTGTAATCGATTATTTTCCCAAGGACTTTGCCGCTGATGGCATACACTGCATCTTCATGTGAAATGGTCTGCATCCGGCTGCCCAGACGCATTAATACCATTCCCAAATAACCGAACAACGCCGTCGCCAACAGGACAGCTCCAAATCCCCAATAACCAAAGCTGGTGAAGTACTGGAGAATCTCCTGTCCGGAAGCAAAGCCTGCCCCTACTACTATTCCGATAAATGCACTTGCTAATTTCAAACTTCGCTTCATCATCTCTTCCTTCCGTCGTTTTTTGCTCCTTTTTATAAAAAATAAAATAAGGCACTGATTATTTATGTGACTAGATCATTTTTTTATTCCCCTTGCCACAGACCCTAAACATTAATCGCGGGAAAAACTTCATAGTTCTTGCTTTTAAAGGCTTTTTGGATTATCCTACCTTATTAGCAAACACATTTAGAGAGGTCGGAATCGTATGGAGCAATTCGATCAATCCCTCGAAGTATTCATGGACAATGTCGGCTGGCTGGCCCCATTCCTTTTTGTTTTATTGCATTTATTGCGTCCGCTATTGTTCTTGCCGGTTATTGCAGTGTGCATTGCCGGAGGATTCCTTTTTGGTTTCTTTGAAGGAGCTGTGCTGTCGTTTATCGGGTTGACTTTAATGAGCTGGGTATCTTATCTGCTGGTCAATAAATTCCCGAAATTCAGGGATAAGATGTCCCGGCTGAAAGATAAGATTTTTCCTGATCGCACCTTATCGGTTGCCCAAGTAATGATCCTTCGCATCATGCCTTTTGTCCATTTCCATCTATTGTCCCTATATTTGATGGAAATGACCAAGTCACTGAAAGAATATATGGCCATATCTGCACTGGGCCTGATTGCCCCGGCCATCCTATATACCGCTTTTGGCCAGGCCATCTCGGAATTCCCCTGGTATACAACCGTCAGTATGTTCCTGCTGCTTGCGGCCATCTTCAGCTTTATCGAAAAATGGCAAAATTCCAGAACCCAATCCAATTGACCCAGGAAAACTTCAACCAGCTGAGCATTATAGAAATCTTGGGAAGCGTTAAGCACAACTTTGTTGTGCTTCAGACTGTAGACAAAGCCTGACCAAAATGTATAGCGGTGCATAATCCCCAACCGGTCCAGCCACTTCGCTTTCCGTGGGCTCAGCTTCAGCCTCCTCGTCACTACGTTCCTGCGGGGTCTTCAGCTTTCGCTGTCCCACAGGAGTCTTCGTGGCCAGCCCGCTTGGGGGCATGTTGCTTCAATCAAAGAGTGAAGCTTGCTAGTCAATATCAGGAAATGTAGTCTCTACAAACCTGGTAAACCCTTCACTCAAGGATCCGGAGCGCAAGGCGGCGACTCCTGCGGGGACAGCGAAGTGCCGAAATCCACTCGGGCGCCAGTCCGAGTTAGTTCGGCGCGAGCCCGTGGAAAGCGTCCGCCTGAAGCGCAGGATCCGGTATAAACAGGATGAAATATGTTTTCATTCTTTAGAAGACATCAATATTCTTTTGTCTACAAGCTCAAGCACAACTTTGTTGTGCTTTTTTCTTGCCTAAAACTCATAATTTATTAATGATAGGGTATAGCAGACATGAGACCCAAGCTGTTTACTGAAAAGGAGAATGATTATGCCCGTTTTCAACCGCAATGGAATTGAATTATTTTATCAAGACACCGGAAAAGGCCATCCATTGTTGCTGCTGCACGGTTTGACAAGCAACTCTGCGATGTTTTACCGAGAAATCAAATTTTTTAAAAACCAGCGACGTGTTATCGCCTTGGATTCACGCGGCCATGGTAATTCAAGCCGCCTTGAACAGTACACATTGCAGGATCATATAGAAGACGCCATCGCCCTTCTTTCCCATTTGGCACTGGACTCCGTCGATATTCTTGGCGTGTCAATGGGCAGCTATATTGCGCAAGGGATTGCCACACAAAATCCGGAGCGGGTCAATAAGCTTATTTTGGTTGCCACAAAATCCTTTGGGGAACAATCTTCAATGGCCGAGCTATTTGCCCGCTATCCTGAAAAGTTCGATGGCTTAAATATGCTTGACAAATTCAGCGCTTCCTCAAGTTATATTTACTATAACCAAAAAAAGATCGATGAATGGCTCAGTAAAACAGCCCAAAACAGCCGCCAACTAACGATGCAGGAACAAATTACTGCTTCTGATGCGTTGAAGGAATTCGATTTTCGCCAGCAGCTTTTCAACATTACTGCTGAAACCTTGGTCATCAGCGGCAAATTCGACGGGTTGAATCCTCCTGAAAAAGGGCGTGAAACAGCAGTCTCCATCCCAGATGCCACCTTTATGGAATTCAAACGCTCTGGTCATGCACCCAATGTTGAACAAGCTGATTTGTTTCTAGGGATTGCAGAAAATTTTCTGGAGTAATCTCCCTACTCTTCCCACTAAAAAAGGAGCGATTGTCTACAGGAGATCCTGATAAGCTCCGATTGCTCAAAAGCTTCCCTTGGGAAGCTTTTTTATTGCGCGTAATGACTCGGACAGTTGGAAGACTTGTCTGCGGTTTAAAATTGAAGGAACGGGTAAAGGTTAATTAGCATTCATCATATGCAGGAGGGAAAAACATGGCGAAGGAACTGGCAATGCATGAAAAGCTTGAAGTCCATGAAGTGCTTACTTTCAAAACAGCCTGTGTGGCCAAAAACAAAGTGTTCAGCGGATTGGCAAAAGACCCGGAGCTGAAAGCGATTCTGGAAGAAGACCTTGAACTGTCGAAAAAGGCCATCAGGGATTTACGCAAATTACTGGCGGATTCACAAAAGTAGACTGCAGGCATTCGATTTGAAAGGAAGGATCTTATGGCAAAGAAAGCCGACACAAAAATAAAAAAATCAACTGCTAAAAAAAGCGATGCCAAGAAAAAAATCAAAGAAGACAATTTAGCGATTCCCGGGTCGCTGCTTGATGATATGGCCATCGCTACAGATTTCCTGGTTACTTCAAAAGCAGCTGTGCGAAATCTGGCTGTGGCCATCACCGAAACCGCGACTCCGGAAGTGAAGAATTTATTGCGCCGGGAGCTGGATCTCGCGATCGATACGCATGATAAAATTGCACAGTATATGATCAAAAACGACATGTACCATGCCTATAATATCGAGGAACAAGTCGAACATGACCTTAAAAAGGCGGATGTCGCGCTGGAACTGATCAAAAATAAGAATTTTGTTTAATGGTTAGAACCGCTCCGAGCGTCCTACAAATAACCCCGTCCGGCAACTATGCCGGACGGGGTTATTTGTTCGTCATTATTGAGCTGTATAGCCACCGTCGAGAACGACGGCTTGTCCGGTTATGCCCGATGCCTTATCACTGGCCAGGAACATCGTATAATCCGAAACTTCTTTGACGGCCAACAGCCTTTTTTGAGGAATCAATGGATACAGGACTTCCTCAAAGACTTTTTCAATCGGGACATTGCGTGTCTTCGCCAAATCGTCCATCTGATTCCGGACCAGCGGCGTATCCACATAGCCCGGGCACATAGCATTAACGGTGATTCCGTGTTCCGCGCCTTCAAGCGCTGCCACTTTAGTCAAGCCGATGACGCCGTGTTTGGCGCTATTATAGGCAGCTTTCCCTGCAAATCCGACAAGCCCATTGATGGACGCCATATTGATGATGCGTCCTGACCCTTGTTTTTTCATGATTGGAAACGCATGCTTCGTAGCAATGAACGGGGCAATCAACATGATCCGGATCAGCAACTCGTATTTTTCAGTAGGGAATTCTTCCAGCGGCGCAATGTGCTGCATTCCCGCGTTATTAATCAGCACATCAAGCGATCCATAATGGGCAACCGTCTCATGAATGGTTTTTTTGATATCTTCTTCATCCGTCACATCACATTTAATGCCGATGCAGTCCAGCCCTTTTGACTTTAAGCTTTCTGCCGCTTTCTTTACCGCTTGTTCATCGATGTCCGACAACACAATTTTCGCACCGGCTTCCGCAAAATCAGCGCTGATTTCATAACCGATTCCGCTGGCGGCACCTGTTATTAATACGACTTTATTCTCTACCAAAACTATCCCTCCCAAGCTAGAGTTAAATTCCAAGTCCAAGTGTAAACAGCACAATAGCGATAGCCAATCCCAGCAATGGCACAATGACCGTAACCGCGCCGACAGCTCCGTAAGCGGCTTTATGTGTCTCACCACAGATCCCTTGAATTGTCGTTACGACATAACCGTTATGCGGCAATGAATCAAGAGCTCCGGATGAAATCGCAATTGTCCGGTGCAGAGCTTCTGTATTGACACCCATATCGATATAGTGAGGAGCAAGCAGCGGCAAGGCGATAACCTGTCCGCCCGAAGCAGAACCGGTTAATCCTGCAATAACACTGACCGCTATGGCTCCACCGATCAATGGACTTCCTGGGATATTGGTCATGGCATCGACGGCTGTTTGAAAAGCCGGTACCGCTTTAGCCACTCCGCCGAACCCAACTACAGCAGCGGTATTGCCAATTGCAATTAATGCCCCAATTGTCCCTTCAGACAGGGCCTTGCCCAAGTTCAGGAAATATTTGCGATTCAATAAATAGGTTGTAATGACGCCCCCAAGTAAGGCAATTATCAAAGCGGATGTCATTAAGGAATCATGGAAAATATAAGAAATTGCCAGAACCACAAGCAATGGAATCAAGCCCATCAATGGATTTGGCAGATTTCGATCTTCCACGATCGGATCCGTCTTGCGCGCTTCAAAACGCTCTCCCTTATTGACTGCTTTTTGGATCATCCGCTTTAACCACCAATAGCCGAATACGGCCATAAAGACAGCTACTAGAATACTGACTTCCCATCCTGCATACGGTGTCGTATTCAAGTATTCAATTGGAATCCAGTTTTGGATTTCCGGGGATCCGGCGGAGGTCATCGTAAATGTCACCGAACCCAATGCCAAAGCGGCAGGAATAAAGCGGCGCGGCAGATCTGCCTGCTTGAAAAGGCTGAGCGCCATCGGGAAGACCGAGAACGCCACAACGAACAAGCTGACACCGCCATAAGTCAAAACAGCACACGCAATAACAATCGCCAAAACCGCTTTTGATAAGCCGAACTTGCCGACGAGCCACCTCGACACGCTGTCAGCAGCCCCACTATCTTCCATTACTTTGCCAAATATTGCCCCAAGCAGAAACATTGGAAACCACGAAGTGATAAATCCAGAAAAACTGGTCATATAATTTGTTAATAAATTCGCTTCTCCTTCGCCTACGAGTTGTGGAAATAAAGGCAACCCGCTGAAAATTGCTACAAACAATGCGGACAAAGGCCCTGCAATCAGTAAATTCATGCCTCTCATCGTTAAAACGATAAGCAAAACAAGTCCCCCAACCATCCCAAACATACTTAACATTTAAAATCCTCCTTTTATTCCCCTTTTTGTAACCGCTTACTTTAATCTCCCGAAAAGTATTGAATTATCTAAATACGTAACCCCTTTGTTGCTTTCATTAGTGTACAACTCCAAAAAGGATAGGTAAAATGAATAATAACTATAAGTTCTATAACAATTAGTTATAGGAAAGGAGGGCGTCATGGATATCCGTCAATTAACGTACTTTGTAGAAGTGGCCAAGCATCAAAGCTTTACAAAAGCTGCACTTGCTCTTCATGTGACACAGCCGACTCTGAGTAAAATGGTCAAGAATCTCGAGGAGGAAATGGAGGTGATCTTGTTTGACCGCTCCGCCCGGCAAATCAGCTTGACCGATGCTGGTGAAGTGGTCTATGCACAGGCACAGAAAATCATCCACAGCCTTGATGATTTGTCTGCCTCTCTTTATGATGTCATGAACTTGAAAAAGGGGAAAATAAATATTGGACTTCCTCCAGTCATCAGTACTTTGTTCTTTCCGACAATCATAGCTGAATTTCAGCATGCCTATCCAGACGTTACGATTATGCTTGCAGAGGATGGCGCCAAAACAGTGGAAAGAAAAGTATTTGAAGGCGAAGTCGATTTAGGCTTTGTCATGCTTCCAGTCGATAAGGAGAAATTCGATGTTGTACCATTTGTCGATCAGGAGATCAAACTGCTGGTCCACGAGTCACATCCCCTGGCTCACCATGATCTGATGGATCTCATTCAGTTTAAAGATGACCCTTTCCTGCTGCTCAGCAAAGAATTTACCTTAAACAGCCGGACAGTTGAATTCTGTATCAGCGAAGGGTTTACCCCAAAAATCGCCTATGAAAGTTCGCAATGGGATTTCATTGTCGGTATGGTGGAAAAAAACTTGGGTGTCACACTCATGCCGAAACTGATTTGTGACCGCGTCAAGGATGGCCCCTTCAAAATGATTTCGCTGACCCACACATTCCCTTGGCGACTTGGCATCATCATGGCGAAAAACCGTTATGTCCCGTATGTTTCACGTGAATTCATTACTCTAGTGAAGAGTTTGCCGCAAGTTTGACACACAAAAGGAGCCTCCTCACGGAAGCTCCTTTTGTTAGTAGCTATAGAAAAACAATAATCGCCAACACAGCTGCCAGCACCAGTCGGTAAATGGCAAATGGCATCAGTTTGATGCGTGAAATCAGCTTCAGGAAGAAGCGGATGGAAATCAAAGCGAAAATAAAAGCGGATATGAAGCCGACAATGTAAAATGATAAATAATCCATCGACAACGTATCCCAGTTTTTCATTACCGATACGAGACTTGCCCCGAACATGATGGGAACTGCCATGATAAAAGTGAAGTCAGCCGCAACCCGGTGATTCAATCCGAACAGCACGCCGCCTGAAATCGTAGCTCCTGAACGGGAAAATCCCGGCCACAATGACAGACATTGCACAAGGCCAATCTTCAATGCCTGGAAATAGGTAATTTCATCCAACGAGTTGACCGTCGGCTTTTTCGGGCCGAACTTGTCTGCAACGATCATCAGAATCGCTCCGGCAACCAATGCATAAATGACCGTTTCTACTCCGAACAAATGGTCATCGATCAAATCCTTGAAGGCAAATCCGAAAATCACTGCCGGCAGCATGCCGATGATGACATGCAACAAGTTGAAACTTGCGTTTGCCTGCTGCCCTTCAATCTTATACAAACCCACTAAACTGAACAGGCGTTTCCAAAATACCACAACAACCGCCAATATGGATCCTAGTTGAATGACGATTTTAAACGTATTTGCTGGATATTTCCCTAAAAACTCCTGAGACTTCAGCCACATATCATCGACGATGATTAAATGGCCGGTAGAAGAAACCGGAGCGAATTCTGTCATGCCTTCCACAAACCCTAAAATTAATGCCTTAAGCAAATCAAACCAATCCATGTCTGTTGTTCCTGCTTTCTTTAATAAAATAAGTCCTCGACCTACTAGAACGCTGCACCCCCTCAAAAGGTTGCAGCGTTCCCCACAGTTATTTCTGAAGCTCGAATCGTCATCTGCCCGCCTTTATTTTTACTGCTGACTCGATCGTTTCTTCTCCCCGAACCACTTCCAAAATCTGTCCAGCAGTTTTAGGATAGTTGAGCAGCACCGCTAAGGTACGGGCAACATCTTCACGTGAAATCGTGTCATACATCAAGGTGTAACCTAAATTCACTTTCCCGGTTCCTTCTTGATCCGTTAAAGTTCCCGGCCTCAAAATCGTCCAGTCCAAAGCGGATTTCACTAAATCGACTTCAGACTGCCGTTTAATCTTCATATAATGCTCGAAACTGGCAGGCATGTCTTTGCCGCGTCCAGCGTCCGGAAAGGCGGATACCAATAGAAATCGCCGAACATCTGCCAACTCGGCAGCCTTGGCGATCTTCACCAAGCCATGCCCGTCGATGGCTGTCGTCAATTCCTCACCTGCCCCGCCTGCACCTGCTGTAAAAACCACGGCGTCACAGTCTTTTAGAAGACGGGCAAATTCTTCCGTCTCCGTTTCGATCAAATCTGCTGTAACGGTTCGGATCCCCTGCGCTTCCAATTGTTCAGCCTGTTCTGCTTTGCGGATGAAACCAATAGGCTTGTCTCCTCTTTCAGCAAGGATCCTCCCCAATTTACTTCCCACTTTCCCGTTCGCTCCGATAATCGCCACTTTCATCAAACGCACATCCTTTCAGTCGATTGGTGTTCCTGGCAAATCCATCTTGTGCCGCTTCCACATCACTATAGCCTATACATTGGCATCTTAAACACATGACGCACCACTGCAACTCAGTGCACAGAAAATAAAAATAACCCGTTGCATTCTCATGCAACGGGTTAAGTGGATTCTATTGTTTAGTAAGCCGTCCATCCAGCATCAGCTGTGATGACTGTTCCGTTGACAAAGCTTGAATCATCAGTAGCCAAGAACAAGGCCACTTTTGCGATTTCTTCTGACTTGCCATTGCGCGGGTTCAAGGCCATTCCAGCCTGTATGCGTCCCATTCCCATTTCGCTGATGGACGTCATTGTGGAGCTGATGTTGGTTTCTACGCCGCCTGGTGCGATGGCGTTGCAGCGGATCCCTTCTTTTGCGTACATGAAACCGGTATTTTTCGTAAAGCCGACAACAGCATGCTTTGAAGCTGTGTACGTAGCTCCTGCACGCGCACCATATAATCCGCCTGCTGAAGCGATATTGATGATGATGCCTTTGTTTTTCTCAAGGAAGATCGGCAATGCTTTACGTGTTGCGCGCATGACACTCATGGTGTTGATGGAAAAAATCCGTTCCCATTTTGCATCTTCAATTTCTCCAGCCGGCTCGAAATTATCCATGATGCCTGCATTGTTGACAAGAATGTCCAAAGTTCCATATTCACTCACTGCCAAGTCAATCATCGCTTCAATCTCTTGAAGTTCTCCCACATTGGTTTTCACCGATATTGCCGTACCGCCATTTTCTACGATGCCAGCAACTACTGTTTTTGCGCCTTCTTCATTGATATCGGAAACGATAACTTGTGCGCCTTCTTTAGCGTAAAGTTCCGCAATGGCTTTCCCCATTCCGGATGCTGCTCCTGTTACGATAGCTACTTTTCCTTCGAGTTTCATTTTGCAGGTCTCCTTTTCCGTCCGTTATTTTGTCATGCAAGAGAACGCTTTCATCTATACACTCCCAGTATATTGGCCTATACTTTAGTTATCAATCAACAAATTACCCCTTAAACGTTGATTAACGTACATCCGAATTTGATTTTGTGCAGTTACACAAAACAAATGACGAAAGTGAGGTCCAACCGATGAAAAAAGACCGCAGAATCGATAAATCAAAAATGGCTTTAAAAGAAGCATTGATCAGACTAATGGAAGAAAAAGAATTCAAAAGTATTACCATCACAGAAATTGTCCATTCGGCCAATCTCAACCGCGGAACTTTCTATAAGCATTACCAAACTCAGGAAGAACTCTTGAATGAATTGATTGACGATGTTCTGATCGACTTGATTCATTCCTACAGGGAGCCTTATGTAAAAATAAAAGACTTCGATGTCGGCAAGCTGTCAGCTGCCTCTGTAAAAATCTTCGATCACGTTGAACGCTATTCCCGTTTCTATACGATCATTGTCAATTCGAATGTCCTTCCTGGCTTTCAGAACCGTATTTGCCAAGTATTGAAGGAACTTGTCCAAAAAGAGCTGATCAGCCCGATGCCCACCCCCGGCATTGATCCCAGTTTGCTGAGCAGCTATAACGCTTACGCTCTGTTCGGCTTGATTATTGAGTGGGTGAGCGGAGACTTCAAGTTCACCTCTCAACAAATGGCAGATCAATTGATCAACATCCTGTCTTATCAAACTCCAAGAGCTGAGGCAATTACTGTCTTTAAAGAGAAAAACCTGCGTTAAGAAAAAGATGCCGCCTTACTCCTTTTCAGGAATTAGGCGGCATCTTTTTCATTTATTCTTCGGTGAGGCTGGCATAGACGATCAGGCGTTCTTCCCGAGTCCCCCGATCAAAGTCATAGGTTCCTGAACAGGTGATCAGGACCAATTCCGGGGAAGAGGTGTATCCGAAGACCTGTGAGACATCCGCCAAATCCAATGGTACGGACTCCATCGTATGGACTTTGAACGTCAAAGTCCGCTCCTTGTCCTGCACCACGACTTCGTCCCCTAATTGCAGCTCGGAAAGATCCCAGAAAATTGCCGGTCCATCAACACCGTCGACATGTCCGGCAATAACAGCACGGCCATTTTCACCCGGCTGATATCCTGGAGAAAACCAGCTGACATCTTCGATATTATTCGGCACCGCCATTTCACCATTCTCTGTCGTCCCCAAATGCTGGACTTGTGCTTCCAGCTCAATTGAAGGAATCTTTAAAGAAGTCGGCTGTATGCCTGAACGTTTTAACTCATTGATAGGATTCTTTGCTGGTGCCGGCTGCTGAATAGTGACTGCAGCCGGTTCATCAAGCGTAAATCCCACATTTTCCGAACGAACACTTACTTCGTCTACCGGCTGCTGGCAACCGGTTAATAAGAACAGCACTAAAACCAGTAGGAGCTTGTTATTGAAACCGTTTTTTCCATACAAGAGTGCTGGCTCCAATAAGCACTAACGCGCCGCCCAACAATAACCATATAGCCTGAGATTGATCTGGTGTTCCAAGACCAGTAGTCGGCATGCCATCCGGTGATCCTGCTGCTTCGTAGTCAACCAGCGCAATCACTTCAAGCGAATCGACCGTATTTACCGCAAAGACACTATAGACAGTATCTGCAGCCAATTCAGTGCCTTCAAGTGGCAATACCTGTGTTCCATCCGGCAAACGGATCTCCAAATCATATGTGCCTGCATCCAATTCTGCATAATCCGTAATTCCTGGGAATTCCGCTCCGCTGAATAAAGCGTCTCCACCGATTACGCCAACATCAACTGCTGGTGCATCCGGCGACAAATGCCCGACGCGGACTTTTGTTTGCCCTTCTGTTACTTCCATTGAATCTTCTGCAACTACAAATTCAATCGACTCCAGAAGGTTTGCTGCAGCAACCGTATAAGCTTTTCCAGCTTCTACAGCAAGATCTGCCTGCAATACGCCTTCACCTGCAGCGTATTCTGTTCCACTTGCAAAAACTTCTACATCATGTGTTCCGGCCGGTACTTCCAAATAGCCCGAGTCCGCTTTAAAAGGTACTTCTTCAAGTGTTAAATCTCCATTGACATAGACATCGACAGCAGGTGCATCCGGTGAAGCGTGAACCACTCTGACTTTAGCGGTATGGCTGTCTGCCATTACTCCAGAGGCGAGCAGTGAGAACACAAGAGCCATTGCAACAGAGAATGAAACTAAGATTTTCTTCATTTTTCCCTCTCCTTCATGTGTGTAGTTTTTGCACAAGTATTGTACAACTTATTTATAACCCACTCCACTTAATTCCGCAAGCAATAAACCGATTATTCTGATTTTTGAATATAAAGAACTAAACTGCTTATACGTCTATTGAACTGCCTGCTGAATCTCAGCTTTACATGTGACTCTCCAAACCGGCCTCCTCCCTTATTCACCATCGCTGAAAACATCATTCCTTAGGCAATGATTTCGCTGGTGGCTGCAATCAATACACCGTTCAATGCCTGGGTTGCCAGCTTATCAGCTTCGGAATTGGCTTTGCGGGGTATTAATTCGTATTCGGGCTGTATTCCCATTTCAGTTATTTTTTCCTCAATTCGATTTGCCCAGGGAACCAGCAGCTCTTCAATTGCCGGCCATTCATTGTTCATTCCGTTAACAACTATCCGTGAGTCTCCGATAAATCGGACCGGCAGATGATGGACCTCCAAGTATTCAAGTTCCTGCAGGCAGAAATACAGTGCGGCATATTCAGCCTCATTATTGGAGGACAGCTCATCCAACTTTGTATTGGCGCGCATGCGGTAAGATTTGCCGTTTTGCTCGTAATAGATCACACAGCCAATGCCTGCATATTTCGTATTTCGATCATAACCCCCATCAAAATATACAATTACGTTGTGAGGTTCTGTTTCGATTCCTTTCAAATAAGTCTTCATTTCCTTCATTGTCCAACTGCTGTCGAACTGATCTACAAACTGAATATTTTTTGTCCGGCCCATCCGCTCTAAATCTTCTGCTACTGCCATGGCGGTCTCTGCGGGCAGATCTTCTGAAGAGAAAGCCACTTCTTCACCTTTGGGAATTTTATAGGTCCACTCTATGCGGATTTTCATCCTCAAGCCTCCTGTCACTCCAATAGTCTCGACTTTTCCCGCTCACTTTTCTTGTAGATATCATTCCCCTTTAACATGTCGATAAACGGCTAATTCAGACAAAAGAAATAGCCGGTTCCAAAAGAGGAACCGGCCCGGGTCTACCACATTATAATGCTTTATCTTCCAAGCGCTTCAAGTCGTCTTTATGACCCATGATGATCAAAACATTTCCCTGCTCGACAATATCATCTATTGCTGGGGCAATATTGACTTCTTCTTCTTTTTTTATAGCCAACACAATACAATTGAATTCTTTACGGATATTCAGATCCACTAAAGTTCGATTGGCCATTTTTCCGGAAGCCACCAGCTCGATGATGCTGTAGTCATGGGAAAGGTCGATATAGTCCACAATCTTATCCGAGTCGACATGGTGGGCCACCCTGATCCCCATTTCTTTTTCTGGCTGAATGACACGGTCCGCTCCAACTTTGTGCAGGATTTTCTCATGCTGCAGATCACGCGCTTTCACCCAGACTTTCGGCAAGCCCAGTTCCTTCAGCATCAAGGTACACAAGACACTGGCTTGAAGATTATCTCCAATCGCCACAATCGCATGTTCAAAATTCCGTACACCCAAAGATTTCAGCTGATTTTCATCTGTTGCATCTGCAATTACTGTAAAAGATGCGTACTCCCGCAAAGCATCGACTTTTTCAGGATCCGTATCTATGGCCATAATTTCATGTCCGAGACTGTGCAGCTCTTTGCAGACGCTGCTGCCGAAGCGGCCCAATCCTATGACCACAATCTGTTTTTTCACACGCTTCCCTCTTTTCTGCTTCGTTACATTTACTTTATTCGCAAAGTCGGCGGAATGCAATGAAAGGTGTTGGACTTTTTATCCGCTACCTGATACAAAGAAACTACAAAGCCTTACTATTCAAATAAAGGAGGGGTATTATGAAAACCTTGAAGTATACTTTAGTCGATGTCTTCACCAATCAATCTTTCGGTGGTAACCCTTTGGCGGTTTTCCACGACGGCTCAGGACTGGATTCGAAAACCATGCAGCAGATCGCCAATGAACTCAATTTATCAGAGACAGCGTTTATCTGTCCTCCCAAAAACCAGCAAAATCAGATCAGTCTCCGAATTTTCACACCTCAAGTGGAATTGCCGATAGCAGGCCATCCCACAATCGGAACAGCTTTTGTTATGGCTTACTTGAAGATGTTGCCTTCGCAGGACGGCTTAACTGAATGGACCATCGAAGAAGGTCAAGGAGATATCGCTGTATCTGTCCGGAAAGAAGCAGAGAAAATCGTCAAAGTTGAAATGATCCAGCCCCTTCCGGTTTTCGGTGAAATTTTGACGAGACAAGCTCTGGTTGCAGACTTGCTGTCGCTGCCGAAAAGCGAGCTGGATACACGCTTTCCGATTCAAACCGTTTCTTCGGGACTGCCATTCCTATTTGTCCCCCTCCGCTCATTGGCTTCGATACGGGAAATCAATTTCCGCACGGATGTCTGGGAACGCCATTTCAGCAATGACCCTGCCCGCCAGCACATCTTCACTTTTACCACTGAAACCGAACATGACGATTCCACTGTCCATTGCCGAATGTTCGCCCCGGCCATGGGTATTTCGGAAGATCCGGCAACCGGCGCTGCCTGCGGTCCTCTTGGAGCATTTCTTGTCGAGCATAATGTTATTGAAAGCTCTGAAGAAATCTGCTCTATCCGAAGTGAACAGGGCATTGAAATGGGAAGACCCAGTTTCATCGACATTACCGTCACAAGAAAAAAACAGCAATTCGAGGAAGTTAAAATCGGCGGCACTGCAATTGTGGTGGGACAAGGCGAACTTTATGTCCCGTAATATCCGTTGAACGAAAAGTCGATTCATGATTGGACTATCTGACTTTTTTAGAACAATGGATAAACGGTGGCCGTGCGCAGCGAAATGGAAATCCGGTTTCCTTTCCACTTCGCTGCCAATGGCTGCGACAGAAGGATAATTGCAAGCAAGACGGGCGACCGGAAGCGCTTTCTCCCGTATTTTCACTTCGTTCTTCATTAGTCTAAACAATCTTCAATTCAACTCATACCGGAGTAAACTGATTATCCGCCTGCATAACAAGTTTCTTTCCGGTTCTCAAGGATTCATAGCAAGCGTCGATAACCCGCATATTTTTAATGGTGGAATCACCTGTAATGACCGGGTCTGAATCCGTTAAAATCGCATTGGAAAAATGTTCGATTTCCAGTTTGTAAATATCCCCTTCAATCTTTTCTTCCCGTGTGACTCCTTCTTTTTGGATAACCACTGTACCTAGATGGCCATTGTTATCCGGACGAAAGGCAAATGGCACTTTAATGCTGCCCGCTGTCCCCACCACTTCGTATTCATTTCTGCCCGTCATGTCGAAGCTGCAATCGAATAGGGCGTGGACACCGCTATCCATAGTCATATGTACGATGCCGGTCAAATCGACCCCTTTTTCAGGATCCATTTCCCCTTGAGCCAGAACTGTCGCCGGCTCAGAATCGGTGATGTGGCGAATGGCTTGAATGGAGTAGCAACCAAGATCATAGATGCTGCCTCCTCCCATCGTTGCATCCATCCGTATATCCGTCGAACGATTTTGCAGATAAAACGAGTGGCTGGATTTCATCAATTTGATTTCCCCGATTTCTCCTGAGGCGATAATCTCCTTTACACGGGCGTGTTGAGGATGCAGCTGATACATGAATGCTTCCATCAACTTCACGCCGTGTTCCCGGCATACCGCAATCATTTCTTCCGATTCCGCTCTATTCAATGCAATCGGCTTTTCACAAAGGATATGCTTGCCTTTTCGTGCCGAACGAATCACCCACTCTTTATGCAGATGATTAGGCAGCGGGATATAGACAGCATCAACGTCGGGATCATCCAACAGCTCCTCATAACTTTCGTAGGCTTTCGGTATCTCCAATTCTAAAGCTGCCGCATGCACTTTGTCGGTTCGGCTCGCTATCGCGATGATTTCGGCATTACCAGCTCTGCCGATTGCAGGAATCACTTGTGTTCTGCCGATATTAGCTGTACTCAATACACCCCAACGAATTTTCTCCATCCAAATCTCTCCTTTTTTTATAGCTCTCGATTCTTTAGACAAAACCGCCAAGAAGGCATTTCTGCTTCTTAGCGGTAAGTTTTTTTAATATACGCCTCTTATTTCCGGGTGTACATGCTCTTCGTAGAATTTCGCCAACCGCTTCATTTCTTGAGGTGAGAAATTCTTGGCATCCAGCGCTTTCAGATTATCTTCTGCTTGGTCGACATTTCTGAATCCCGGAATAACCGAAGTGATTGCCTCCTGCTGTAGAATCCATTTTAATGCAGCCTGTGTTCGATTGCCTCTGCCGTATGCAATCCACGCAAGCTGATCACTCAATTCCACGCCTTTTGAAAATTCTACCCCTGCAAACGTTTCTCCGACATTGAACGCTTCCCCGTCGCGGTTAAAGTTTCGGTGATCGTCTGATTCAAACTGTGAATCCACTTTGAATTTCCCGGTCAATAAACCACTGGCAAGCGGGACGCGTGCAAGGATTCCCACATTCTTCTCCATCGCTTTCGGAAACAGTTCTTCCAATGGCTTCTGGCGGAACAAATTGAAAATCACCTGTAAACTGCTGACATTCGGGTTTTCAAGACACAGGAGTCCTTCTTCCACTGTTTCCACACTGACGCCGTAAGAACGAATTTTCCCTTGCTCTTTTAATTTGTCCAGCACTTCGAACACACTGCCGTCTTTTAAAATCTCCATCGGCGGACAATGGATCTGATACAAGTCAATTTGCTCACGTCCCAGACGCTTCAGGCTCGCTTCGGCGTATTTGGAAACCTGTTCCATCGAATACGTCTGTGGGTCATGGATATCCCCTGCCCGGCAAAACTTGGTAGCGATATGAATTTCGTCGTGTTTCCCTTTTGTCGCCTTGCCCAGCAGTTCCTCACTATGCCCATCTCCATAAACATCTGCTGTATCAAAAAAGTTTACGCCTTTTTCCATCGCGTATTCCAACGCCTTTAATGATTGCTCGTCATTGGTGTTTCCCCAAGAACCTCCGATTGCCCATGTCCCAAAGCTCAATTCACTGATTTCCATTCCTGTCTTGCCCAGTTGACGATAATTCATCCCATTCACCTCTTCGTAAGATTTGGTTTTCTTTACAGAAAAAACCTCAACTGATGAGTTGAGGTTCTATTTGGCAACTACTTGCGGAATTCCAAAAGTTTACTATTCAAATCACGCGTTTTTTCGTAAACTTCCTGATAGATAGAGAACAACTTTCTGTAAGTCTGTACGTTTTCTTCTATCGGGAAATAACTCTTATCTTCATGCAAAAATACATCTGCACATTGCTGCAAGGATTCAAACCACGAACAACCGAAAGCGGCGAGCATCGCTGCACCCATTCCAGGTCCCTGTTCGCTGGTTAGGCGAACGATTTTGGCGTCAAAAACATCTGCCTGCATTTGAAGCCAGTCTTCGTTTTTGGCACCGCCGCCGATCGAAACGATCGTATCGATCGTTTTGCCGCTTTCCCTGAAAATCGCAATCGATTCATTCAAAGAAAACGTGATCCCTTCCAGAACTGCACGTGCAAAATCTGTTCGGCGATGTGAGCCGTCCATGCCGATAAAACTGCCTCGGATCGAAGCGTCTGCATGTGGAGTCCTTTCCCCTACAAGATAAGGCGTAAACAACAAGCCGTTCGATCCGGCAGGCACATCATGGACACCGGACAATAGTTCATCAAATGAAGCTTCCGGAGCAAATGTCTCTTTGAACCACGATAAACTATAGCCAGCAGCCAAAGTCACACCCATTGTGTAGAACGCACCAGGTGCTGCATGGTTAAAATAATGGACTTTTCCGTCAAAGTCTTTATCGCCCTTGGCTTCATAGGACAGCACGACACCTGAAGTTCCGATGCTGCACATGGTTTTGCCTTCTTCTAAAATCCCAGCACCAATGGCTCCACAGGCATTGTCCGCACCACCCGCAAAAACACGGGTCGAGAGAGCAAGCCCGGATGCTTCAGCAAAACCCTTTGTAACAGTACCTACTTCTTCATGCGAATCCACTAGCGGAGGACACATGGTAACATCAAGTTCAAACAAGTCGCAGATTTCGCTGCTCCATCGCCTTTCTGTAACATCCAACAACAAGGTTCCTGCTGCATCCGAAAACTCCATTTGCAGCTTATCTGTCAGTTTGTAGCGCAAATAATCTTTCGGAAGCACAAAGGATTTCACCTTTGCAAAAAGTTCCGGCTCGTTTTGTTGAACCCAAAGGATTTTCGGCAACGTAAAACCTTCCAACGCCGGATTTTTCGTAATCTCCAATAATCGCTCCCGCCCGACCACATCATAAATCCGTTGGCACTCGGAAGTTGTCCGGGTATCATTCCATAGAATGGCCGGACGCAGCACGTCCTTGTTGTCGTCCAGTAACACCAGCCCGTGCATCTGACCTGAAAAACTGATGCCTTCAATATCTTCTGCATTCCCAGTAAAGGTCTTTAACAAGTCTTTCAATCCTGCAGCGGTCTCATCCACCCAATGCTGCGGATCCTGTTCACTGTATCCATTTTTTGCATGGATCAGCGGATAGGACTTTGATACGGTCTCTACCACCGTTCCCTGCTGATCCACCAATAAAATCTTCACAGCGCTTGTTCCCAAATCGACGCCAATAACATATTTCATAAAGTCAGCTCTCCCAGCCTGAAAAATTTCTTATTTTGCGAAAGCCTGCAATAAATATTGATTGATTGTGGCTTTGATCTGCTCGAGGCGCCCTGAAGTTTGTTTAATATCCGTAATGCCGAACGCATAGTCTTCAAGTTTATGGAAGTCCGTATTGCCATTGACGATATCCAGTCCGATGCCATTTGTATAAGTTTCGTATCGGTTGCTCACAACGTTTTCAAGTACCTTGTCATCAATCAGTTGCTGAGCCACTTTTAGACCAACAGCGAAAGCGTCCATTCCGGCAATATGTGCATGGAACAGATCGTCCTGCTCGAATGATCCTCTTCTTACTTTAGCATCGAAGTTCAAGCCGCCGCGGCCAAGCCCGCCGTTTTGGAGGATTTCGTACATCGCCAAAGTCGTTGACCATAGATCAGTCGGGAACTCGTCGGTATCCCAGCCCAATAGCGGATCTCCTTGGTTGGCGTCCACTGAACCGAGCATATTGTTGATGCGTGCATAGTGAAGTTCATGTTCAAACGTATGGCCAGCCAGTGTAGCATGGTTGGCTTCGATATTGAATTTGAATGTATCGTCCAATTTATAGCTCTGCAAAAATGCATGGGCTGTCGCTACATCATAATCATATTGGTGTGTAGACGGCTCTTTTGGCTTCGGTTCGATCAGGAATTGTGCATCAAAACCGATTTCCTTCGCGTAGTCGGCAGCCATATGATAGAAGCGTCCTAAGTTATCCAGCTCCAGTTTCATGTCGGTGTTCAGAAGCGTTTCGTAGCCTTCACGGCCGCCCCAGAACACATAGTTCTCAGCCCCAAGTTCTTTACCGATTTCAAGCCCTTTTTTTACTTTAGCAGCAGAATAGGCAAAGACATCTGCATGGCTTGACGTTGCGGCTCCATGGACAAAGCGTGGATGCGTGAAGTTATTGGCTGTATTCCACAGCAATTTCGCTTTGCTGTCTTTCATGTATGCTTTGATCATTCCAACGATTTCATCCAGGTTCTTGTTGGATTCGCGCAAATTGCTGCCTTCAGGGGCGATATCAACATCATGGAAACAAAAGAATGGCACATCCATTTTTTCGTAAAATTCGAAGGACGCTTCAACCCGTGCTTTAGCCAAGTCCATTCCTTTTAAGCGGTCCCAAGAACGGACCATGGATCCAGCACCGAATGGATCTGAACCATCCATCGTAAATGTATGCCAGTAAGATACTGCATAACGAAGGGTTTCTTCCATTGTTTTCCCCCCGATTTTTTCTTCAGGGTTATAGAATTTAAAAGCGAATGGATTTTCTGAAGATGCTCCTTCAAATTTTATCTTTTCAATTTCCGGGAAATGTACCATTTTCCATACCTCCAATATAATTTTGTTTCTGTGAATATGTATCAATTGTTAGACTTATTAGTGAAAAGGCTTTCATTAAGGATTATATCAAGTTATAATTAGTTTGTCTATTGATTAAACAAAGTATTTGATTCCCGTGTAATGATTTTTTCTGATGAGTAGGATATGATTTTATCAATTACGAAAATCTGCGATAAAGGCGGTCACCAATGAATAACACAAGCAGCTATATTTATCTTGGTTTGGAATGGATCACCCGCTTTGCTTACTTGAATCTCCTATGGGTGTTGTTTTCCCTGCTGGGAGGCGTCCTGTTCGGTTTTTATCCTGCCACCACTTCCATGTTTGCCATATGCCGTGAATGGCTGAAGGGAAATACCGATCTGCCTCTCTTTAATTCTTTTTGGGAATTTTATAAGAAAGATTTTTTAAAAAGTAATTTCCTTGGATTCTTCGTATCTGTGATCCTATTGTTTATCGCTTTGGATATTTTCTATATCCAAGCAAGTCCGAACGAACAAGTGGATTGGACATACATTCCTTTGTTTGCATTTATGCTGATATTCACGTTCTTCCTTTTTTATCTATTCCCGGCCTTCGTCCACTACGACATTAAGGTGCCTTCGGTCATTAAAAACGCATTTCTGCTAATGCTTGTCAATCCACCCGCTACTGCTGTCATTGTGCTCTGTCTAGTTCCGTTGTTCTTCATCATGAGACTGTTTCCAGCTCTGGCATTTATATTCGGCGGCAGTTTATATGCTTTTCTTACGACCTGGATGGCTATGCACGCAATCGGGAAAACCCATAAAAAAGCTTCACACCCAGAGGAATCTCTTCCTTAAGGTGTGAAGCTTTTTTGAATTTACCCTTTTACGGCACTTGATGAAATGCCTTCGACTACTTTATTGCTGAAAAAGATGAAAGCCACGATGATCGGCAAGACACTGATGACTAAAGTTGCGCCGATTGCTCCCCAATCCGTCATGTATTGGCCAATGAAATTTTGGATACCCACTGTCAGCGTCTTGTATTTTTCGGAGCTGATGAAGGTATTGACGAATACGAATTCGTTCCAGTTATAGATCATGTTGATGACGACAGTCGTTGCTAAAATCGGTGTTGTCATCGGCAGGATAATCCGGAAAAACATGCGGTGGATCGAGCAGCCGTCAATCACGGCCGCTTCTTCAATTTCATGCGGCAGCGTATAGTAGAAGCCGAGCAGAATCATCAATGTGATGGGCAGATTATATGCCGTGTAGGTGATGACAATGGAAAACGGATTGTCGATCATGTCGACACTTAAGAACATGCTGTACAGCGGAATCAGGGCGGAATGAATCGGAATCATTAATCCAACCATGAACAACCCAAGCACCAGTCCACTCAATTTCCACTTTAACCTTGTAATCGCGAAAGCCGCCATGCTTGCAAAAAGGACGGTTAAAATGATGGCAAGGATCGTAATCCAGACACTGTTGAAGAAATAAGTACCGATGCCGCCATCCCAGACTTTCGCGTAATTCTCCCATCTGAATTCCGAAGGCAGCGCAAACGGCGAACCCGCGAAGATCTCATTATTATCTTTTAAGGAGAATAGGAACAGCCAGATCAACGGCAAGATTTGAAATAGCCCTACGATGATCAATGCCAGGTACAGAAAGAAATAACCAATGCGGCCCATTTTCATGCCTCCTCTAATATTCGAGTTTATCTTTAGTTTCTGTCAGTTTCCGTACAATAAGTGTAACGATCAAAGTAATGATCAATAACAGGAAGCCGATGGCACTCCCGTAACCGAAGTTATAATTCGAAAAAGCAAGTTTGTACATATAAGAAGCCATAACTTCACTGGCTCCGTTTGGCCCCCCGGCAGTCATTACGTAGATCAAATCGAAATATTTAAGAGATCCGACGATTGCCAGGACAATCGTTACGCTGACCACTTCTTTGATCAACGGCAGCTTGATGCGTGTGGCAATCTGGAAAGCGGATGCTCCATCAATCCTTGCAGCTTCTATCAGTGATTCAGGAATATTCTTCAGAGCTGCATAATAGATCAATATGTAGAAACCTGCATACTGCCATAAAATCGGAACGAATATGGCAAACAACACAATCGAAGGATTTGCTAACCATAATGGTGGATTTTCCACGCCGATGCTCATCAGGAAGACATTCAGAATACCATTTGATGGATTGTAGATTTTAACCCATAGCTGGGCAATGGCAACTGAAGACAACAACATGGGAATCAGGTAAATTTTGCGCAGTAAATCTGCTCCTTTAATCTTTGAAGCCAATATAAAAGAGACCGTCAAGTAAATGACTAAACTTAAGGTAGAAAAAATCGCCAATAAAAATGAATGGAACGCGCTGTTCCAGAACAGCTTATCCTGAATTCCAGTGATGTAATTTTCTAAACCGATAAAGGTTTTCTCTCCTATGCCGTCCCAATCCATCAAGCCATAATACCCTGATAAGACTAAGGGGATGAAAACGAGGATCAGCAGTAGAAGAAGTGCTGGCGCAATATAAAAAGCGATATAGAACTTATTCGACATTACTTTATTCATACCATTCAACCCCATATCCTAGAAAATACAAGGGGACAATCCACAGTGTTGGATATGCCCCCTCTTTTTAATTAGATTTTTCTTTTGGAAGTATCACTTATTCTTTTGAAAGGGCTTCTTCGTGATTCTTAGCAAACTCTTCCGGAGTTATTTGATTGCCGAAAAGGGCTTGAATAGAGTCCAAATGTACTTGAGCCACGTCCGGGCTCATTTGAACATCTGCGAACAACGTGATGTTTGTAGCACCATTCAATTCATTCAGAATATCTACATACATTTCAGGCAGGTCCAATGACGCGGCGTCTACTTTAGTGGCAGGAATTACTCCCGCTTTAGTCACAGCTTCTTCTCCCCATGCCTTAACAAAATAAGATGCGAAATCTTTCGCTTCTTCTTTTACTTCGGATTCTTCCGCAACGAATAATCCAACTCCAGGACCACCGACAAAACTGCTCATATCCCCTTGTCCTTCGACAGTCGGGAAGTTAAGGTAGCCGATTGAATCTCTGAATTCTTGCGGTACGCTTTCGTTTGTCGTGAAGTTTGGAAGATCCCAAGTCGCGATCAAGTACATCGGCGCCTGTCCACTCATGAACATGGATTTTGCCTCTTCGTCAGCAAGTCCGTTAAAACCATTGACGAAAGCACCCATGTCGACCAATTCCTGCGTTTTCGCAGCCGCTTCGACCAAAGCCGGATCTTCAAAAGAACCCGAGCGGTCAATCGCTTTGTTCAATACATCCGCGCCGCCGATACGGTCAGCCAGATACATATACCACATAGATCCTGTCCAAGAATCCCGGTTTCCTAAAGCGATCGGTTGGATACCGGCGTCATTGAATTCTTTTACAGCCGTCTCAAGTTCTTCATAAGTCTCGGGCGGTGTGATTCCCTGCTCTTCAAACATCGCTTTGTTATAGTATAAAGAAACGATATTCAATTCTAAAGGCAAACCATAAGTCGAACCATCCATGGCATAGGCTTCCGTAGTCCCCGATACAAATGCATCGCTCAAGTCTTCTTCGATTACATCATCCAGTGGCGCAAACATATTGCCGCCCACATAAGGCTCCAAAAATCCTGCTGCCCATGTCAACCCGACATCCGGAAGATCCCCGGACGTGGAGAGTACTCTCAACTTATCTTTATATTGTTCATTGCTCAATACTTCAAGGTCAACGGAAACCCCTTCATTCTCTGCTTCGTATTCAGCGATAATTTCATTTACCACATCAAAATGTTTTTTAGAACTGCCCTCAGGCCATAAATGCATGAACTTTATTTCTTTTTCTGCTGCCCCTGATGCTTCCCCTGCTTCCTCGGAATCTGAGCAACCTGTTAATAACATTGTTAAAGCCAAAGCGGACGATAGAAGTGTAAGCGTTTTCTTCTTCCCCATATTGTTCTCCCCCTTGCAAATTTTATTATTACAACAATTTTCAGATTGTTGTATGCGGTTTCATTGTAGCAAAATAAATATTGTTAGTCTAGTGGCTAAACAAAGTTTTATTTTCGTGATAAAATTCCAAACGAATGAGGTTTTTTTACCCAAATCTTAAAAATGGCGTTACACTATTAACTAGAGGGTTTTGAAAATTACCGTACGAGAAGTCCCCAGATAAATGTCTCTTCCACTTCTCCTCCACAGCTTGGACGTTTGTACAGAAAATTTTCAAAGGTCGATTTTGAAAGTTGATAGAAAGCAAGATTTCAGTAGAAGGAGTTGCTTGTCATGAACATTGGAGAAAACAAGACCTGGAACCATCACGTAGTAAAAGAGGGCAATAAATCCCTGGTACTGAAAAAAATTATAAACCATTCCCCTATCTCAAGAGCAGCAGTGGCTCAGGAAGTCGGTTTAAATAAAGGCACGGTCTCTTCCCTGGTGAATGACTTATTGGATGATCAGTTGATCTATGAATCGGGTCCAGGAAAATCCAGTGGCGGAAGGCGCCCGGTCATGCTGCTTTTCAATGAAAAAGCCGGTTACTCTATCGGAATTGATATTGGAGTGAATTACCTCCTGGGTGTGCTGACGGATTTGAACGGCAATATCTGCATAGAAAAAGAAGTTACTTTTAAGAATTTGTCCTATGAAGAAATTGAAAAACAGTTATTCAATACCATCGATCATTTGACGGAGTCTGCTCCGCCTAGCCCTCACGGCATCATCGGCATCGGTGTGGGTGTGCCGGGCATCGTTGACAATAATGGCGAAATCCTGCTTGCCCCCAACTTAAAATGGAAGAACTTAAACTTGAAGCTGGTTCTCGAAAACCGCTACCAGTTGCCGATCATCATTGAAAACGAAGCGAATGCGGGTGCATATGGAGAAAAGAGGTTCGGTGCCGGAAAAGATTCCGAGCATATCATCTACGTCAGTGCCGGAATCGGTATCGGTGTTGGGTTGATATTGAATGGCGCTTTGTATAAAGGCTCAAATGGCTTTTCGGGTGAACTCGGCCATATGACGATTCAAGTGAATGGCCCTACTTGCCGTTGCGGCAATAAGGGCTGTTGGGAACTATTTGCTTCTGAACAGGCTTTGCTGACAGCCGCAGAAAAAATGAACATTTTCTCCCATTCAGGAAAAGAATTGGAGCTGAGCGATCTTATGGTGCTTGCCGAGCAGGGCGACCCAAAAGTGATAGCTCTATTCGAACAAGCCGGTGATTACCTGGGTGTCGGCATCAATAACATCATCAACAGCTTTAATCCCCAGCAAGTGATAATCGGCAACCGAATGGCGTCTTCTTCTAAGTGGCTAACTAAAACCTTAACGGATCGGGTATCGAATCAGGCTTTATGGTTCCAGCAAAATGATTTGACCATCTGCTTCTCTGAACTGAGCACTTTCTCAAGCGCTTTGGGGGCAGCCGCCTTTTCCATTGAAAACTTCCTCAGTGTCAGTATGCAACAGAAAACAAGCTTGAAGGCTTAGAAAATAGACGCTTCCAGCTAGTAGGTCTCGCTGATATCCCATTTGCGGATACCAGCTTTTTCTAATTATATTTTAAGCTATTTCAAAAAACTTAGTTTACTCAATAGACTAAGTGCGGTATGATCGATTGGAAGTTGAAAAAACGAAATTTGTAAGCACTTACATATCTGAATGGAGGATGAAGAACAATGACGATGATCCAAAATCCGATTTTGCCAGGTTTTAATCCCGACCCATCTATTTGCCGTGTAGGAGAAGATTACTACATTGCTGTTTCTACCTTCGAATGGTTTCCAGGAGTAGGAATCTATCACTCCAAAGACTTGAAGAACTGGCGGTTGATCTCACGTCCCTTGAATCGGTTGAGTCAATTGAATATGTCCGGAAACCCGAATTCCGGAGGCGTTTGGGCTCCTGCCCTGTCATACAGTGATGGGCAGTTTTGGCTGATTTTTACGGACGTGAAAGTGACAGAAGGCCAATGGAAAGACTGCCACAATTATTTAGTGACCTGTGAAACCATCGACGGGGAATGGTCAGAGCCGTCTTACCTGAACAGCTCTGGATTCGACCCTTCCCTCTTTCATGATGAATCCGGCAAAAAATACTTTGTCAATATGTACTGGGACCACCGTGTCGGGCATCATCCTTTTTACGGCATCGTCCTGCAGGAATTCGATCCGGCCACACGCAAACTCATCGGCGACTCCAAAATCATCTTTAAAGGCACTGACATCAAACTGACCGAAGCGCCGCATCTTTACAAGATCGGCGAGTATTACTACCTGCTGACAGCAGAAGGCGGAACCAAATACGATCATCAGGCAACAATCGCCCGCTCTCGCCAGATCGACGGACCGTATGAAGTCCATCCTGAAAATCCATTGATTACCTCATGGCCCTATCCAAGAATTCCACTTCAGAAAGCCGGACATGCTTCGATGGTCCAAACTCATACAGATGAATGGTTCCTGGTGCATTTAACTGGACGTCCCTTGCCTCAGGAAGACCAAGCTTTATTGGATCCGCGAGGTTTTTGTCCGCTTGGCAGGGAAACTGCCATCCAACGTCTGGAATGGAAAGATGATTGGCCTTATGTTATCGGAGGCAACCAGCCTTCTTCAAAAATTGAAGGTCCGGCGATTGAAGAAGTCCAATGGCCAGCAGATTTCCCTGAAAAAGATGAGTTTGATTCTGTAGAATTGAACAGCCATTTTCAGACACTCCGCATTCCGCTTGGCGAAGAAATCGCGTCTTTAACAGACAGCCCTGGACATCTCCGTCTATACGGGCGTGAATCGCTGACGTCCAAGTTCACGCAGGCGTTCGTTGCAAGACGCTGGCAGCATTTTAATTTTATCGCCGAAACAAAAGTTGCTTTCCAGCCCACTACTTTCCAGCAGGGAGCCGGACTCGTAAATTATTACAACACCGAAAACTGGACAGCTCTCCAGATTTCCTGGCATGAAGAAAAGGGACGCATTCTTGAACTTACAGTGTGCGATAACTTCTCCTTCGCACAGCCGCTCCAAGGAGAGGAAATCAGCATTCCTGAGCATGTGGAATCTGTTTGGATGCGTGTGGAAGTACAAACGACAACTTACCTGTACTCTTACTCCTTTGACGGAGAGAACTGGCACACGCTTCCGATCAAGTTTGAATCCCATAAACTTTCGGATGACTATATCCAAGGCGGCGGTTTCTTCACTGGTGCATTTGTCGGCATGCAATGCCAGGATCTGTCAGGACAACAGCAGCCAGCTGATTTCGACTATTTCATCTATAAGGAAACAACCGAATAATGCTACAGCAAAAAAGCAGCCAGGGACAAAAGAGTCCCTGGTTGCTTTTTGCCCTATCTTATATTTTCCTCAACTACTTTTTTCCTTTGCTCACTGCGGCCCACCACTAGTTTAACAAATGGCACAACCAACACCGATAAAAACAAAATCCGGAACAATTGAAAAGCAGTTACGACGGTGACGTCTGCATGAACCGAGGCTGCAATGAGTCCCATCTGATCAAGCCCCCCTGGCACCAAACTCAGGAAGCTGGTTGAAAAACTAAGGCCGTAGAGGTCCTGAAGAACAAAGCTGAGCCCATAGGCAAAGGCGATCAACACTGCGCTTGAAAAGAACGAATAGAAAATCATTCGCTTCGTCAATTTCAAATCTTCTTTTTTCAGCAACAGCCCGATGTAAATGCCGATGAATAATTGCGCGATGTGCAGAAAAGAACCTGGCATGATCGGCATAGGTACACCAACGAGATTAAAGGCCATAATCAGAAAGACTGGTCCCAGCAAAAAAGCCGTCGGCACCTTCATTTTCTGCGCCAGCATCCCAGCTCCGTAACACAGCCCCAACAATCCGATTAATTGCAGGGAGTAATCTCCCTGCCCCAGTTCTTCCACATGGGCTGATCCTCCATTTGCCACAATAAATGGCACGATGGCAACAATTAGCAGCACGCGAAGAACATGGTAAAAAGTGACTGCCGTCAAATCGATGGTTTTCTGTTCTTCCGCAAACGTGATGATTTGAGACAACCCCCCCGGAACGCAGCAGGTCATCGCGGTTGCCTGATCAACTTTTGTCCGTGAAGCCATCAATGAACTGATGAACATGAAAAGGATAAAAAATGCGATATTGATCAGTACCATCGCCCAAAAATATTGTTTCATCCCCTGCAAAGCTTCAAGAGTGAAGGCATATCCGATGACATACCCTGCCACAACCAATCCGCCATTGCGGTAACCGGAATGCCATTTCAGTGAAACCGGTGTAAACAATTGCACCAGCAAAACCGCAAACAAAGGACCCAACAGCCAAGGCATCGGCGCTCCTGCTGCAACAAACAGCCCAGCACCTGCCAAACCGACTGCAAAAGCTTTTGCCATCGGGTGATTCCTCATATCGTCATCTTCTTTCTGGAAATTCGCTAAGTGATTTCCTTATTATAATCTCTTCTGCCGATAAAATAAAATCTTTATGCACTTAACAGCATCCAAGCTGCATTTTTCATACAGCTTCCAGCCTTCTAGCCAAGAACTTTTCCCTCCCACTTTTCGCTAGAGCTTATCAACTATCTCATGTAAAATGAAGCAAAGTTCAGCTCGTCAATAACTTCCCTTCCATTAATGAAATCCAAAATCCCTTTAAAGGAGCCTGAATAACAATGACTAAAGCACAATTAAAAAACCGGATAGATGTCGCCAATAAACAAAGAAAAGCCGATTTGGTGATCCGCAATGCGTCAATCGTCAATGTATTCACAAAGACCCTCACTACTGGCGATGTAGCTATCAGCGATGGGATAATTGTCGGCATCGGTGATTATCAAGGCCTCAAGGAAATCGATGCCACTGGAAAGTTTATGGCTCCGGGTTTAATCGATGCCCATGTCCATATCGAATCTTCGATGGTGACACCGCAGCAGTTCTCACAAGTGGTCCTGCCGCATGGCGTCACAACAGTCATTGCCGATCCACATGAAATTGCAAATGTCAGTGGAACTCATGGACTGGAATTTATGCTGAAGGATGCTGAAGCAACATTGCTCGATATCCAACTTATGCTGCCTTCCTGTGTGCCGGCGACTTCCTTTGAAAATGCAGGTGCCTGCCTGGCCGCTGAAGACCTGACGCCTTTCCTGCTCCGCGATGGGGTTTTGGGGCTCGCTGAAGTCATGGACTTCCCAGCTGTTCTGCGCGGAGATGATGCCATGCTTGATAAACTGCTGCTGAACCGGCAAATTGACGGGCATGCGGCCGGCCTCACTGAAAACGACATCAATGTCTATGGAACTGCCGGCATCTTGACGGATCATGAATGTGTCACAAAAGAAGAAATGATGATGCGTTTGGAACGGGGCATGTACGTGATGCTTCGCGAGGGGTCCGTCGCAAAAAACCTCCTGGCTCTGCTCGAAGGTGTAACAGACCAGAACGCCCACCGCTGCTTGTTCTGTACAGATGACAAACATTTGGATGATTTGATCGAAGAAGGCAGTGTCGATTATAATGTGCGGACTGCCATTAAGCAGGGCGTCCATCCGATAACCGCTATTTCCATGGCCAGCATCAATGCCGCACAATGCTTCGGACTGCACCAAAAAGGCGCCATCGCACCAGGTTATGTTGCGGATTTCCTGCTGCTCGACAATTTAGAGGAATTGACAATCGCAGAAGTTTATAAAAGTGGGCAGTTGGCGGCGCAAAACGGCCAATACGTGGGACCCCTCCAGCAAAAAAGTGACATAGCAACAGTCCAGGATACCGTAAGTATCGCAAAGCTTTCCAAGGACAGCTTTCAAATCCCCGCGAACGGCAGCACAAAAGCGCACATCATCGGCATCAACCCAAATAATCTCATCACGGAACATTTGATTGAAGAAGCTCCTGTAGTCGATGGTTTGTTTGAATCGGATACAGAAAAGGATCTATTGAAGATTGCGGTGATTGAGCGCCACCGCGCAACCGGCAATATCGGCCTTGGCATCGTTCATGGCCTTGACCTGAAAAACGGCGCCATCGCGACTACCGTTGCCCATGATTCACATAATATTATCGCTGTTGGAACAACAGACAGCGACATTCAAACGGCAGCGGAAGCTTTGCAAAGCCTGAAAGGCGGATTGGTGATTGTCCAGGATGGGAAAGTTTTAGCCAGCCTTCCTCTTGCCATTGCAGGCCTGATGTCGGAAGAACCGTTCGACGTCGTATTTGAACAGCTCAAGGAGCTCGATGAAAGTCTTGAGCTGATCGGAGCTCCCTCCCATTTCAACGCCTTTTTAACGCTTTCTTTTTTATCGTTGCCGGTTATCCCAAAATTGAAGTTAACCGATTGCGGCTTGTTCGATGTAGCAAGCTTCCAGCACATCCCAGTGGCAGCTGTCGAAGAATAAGGAAGATTCGTCCACGGAAAGCATCCGCTTAGAGCACTTTTTTCGTTTCTTCACTAATAATGAGTTTAAAAAGCAATTCATTGGTTCAACTTGTATAGATCTTACTATCCATAAATGCCCATTATATCGGTAAACGATAAAAGACCGCATCGCCTTTTAGAGGCAATGCGGTCTTTTGGTCATTCTCCTGTCACCAGCGGGCAGGATGGGTCGCTCGCCCATTCGTTCATCGAACCGTCGTAGACAGCGACGTTTTTCTGTCCGAGTTTATTGAGCAGCAATGCGTTCCAGGTAGCGGCAATTCCACCGCCACAGTAAGTGATGACTTTCTTGTCCGGATCCAGTGCCCCAATCTTCTCAAAAGGTTCACGAAGCTCAGCATCGTCATGTATTTTCTTGGTTTGCTGATCGGCGTGGAGGCCGAAAAAGACATTGACGCTGCTTGGGATATGGCCTTTTCTTGGGTAAGTATCAGACTCCCCTCTGAAATCCTCCGGTGACAGGCTATTGATCAGGATGACATTGTCGTCATTCATTGCCTGACGTACGTCTTCTTTGGTGGCAAGCAGTTCCGGCCGGCGGTGCCCAGTGAAAGTGGCAGGCGAATAGTTGCCCGGAACAGCTGTCAACGGCCGGTTCTCCTCTTTCCACTTCGGCAAGCCACCGTCTAGAATCGCTACATTTTCATAGCCCTCATAATGCATCTGCCAAGCCAAGCGTGAAGCCCAGTAGGCAGCAACCACCGGGTTTTCCACTAAAGCGCCCTGGTCGTAGATCACTGTATAATGGCCGTCCCCTATACCCAGTTCCGTCATTTTTTTAATGAAATGATCTCGTGGTGGTGCCATAAACGGCAATGGCGACTCCGGGTCTGACAGTTCGTTCAACAGATCCGCATAGACAGCTCCGGGAATATGCCCCTCTTCATAAGAATCTTTTCCAGACTGAACGGAAGGCGGTCCGCCATCCGCTGGAATATCCATAAACGTCGTGGCATCAATAATCCGCAAATCCGAGTCTCCCAAACGTTGTTCCAACCAATTTGTACTGACGATTAAAGGTATTTTTTCCATCGTATACGCTCCTCACTTTTAAGCCTACAAATCCAATATGATTAACAAAGATGCGTTATACTAGTACAATAAGGTTTGAATTTCCTATCGTCAACTGAAAGACTCCAGTTCGAAAACGCTCCGAAATTCAGCTGAGAGAAAAAAGAAGCTGTAAATTCCATAACTTGAGAAAGGTTGTCTCCTACATGAAACCATATAATAATATCATCGAATTGATCGGCGATACGCCGGTTGTAAAACTGAACCGCATCCTTCCAGAAGGTGCAGCTGATGTCTTCGTCAAATTGGAAATGTTCAACCCATCCAAAAGTGTCAAAGATCGTGCTGCCTTCAACATGATCGAAGTAGCAGAAAAAGAAGGACTGATCCAAAAAGGCGCTACCATCATTGAACCGACAAGCGGCAATACAGGCATCGGCCTCGCAATGGTCGCTGCTGCAAAAGGCTACCGGTCTATCCTGGTATTGCCGGATAACGCCACGAAAGAACGCATCAATTTATTGAAGGCATTCGGCTCTGAAGTGGTGCTGACACCAAGCGATGCCAAGATGCCCGGTGCAATCAGCAAAGCGCTGGAGCTGCAGAAAGAAATTCCGAACAGCTTCATCCCTCAACAATTCGAAAATAAAGCGAATCCAGATATCCACCGCACCACCACTGCAATGGAAATTCTCGAGCAAATGGACGGCAAACTGGATGCATTCGTGGCGTCTGCCGGAACCGGGGGCACCATCACAGGCACTGGGGAAACCTTAAAAGAACATCTTCCGGAACTTTACGTTGCGGTCGTGGAGCCGAAAGGATCTCCTGTACTATCCGGCGGAAAACCCGGCAAGCATAAATTAGTCGGTACCAGCCCAGGATTCATTCCTGATATTCTCAATACTGAAGTATACGATGAAATTATGGCAATCAATGATGACGATGCAATCGACATCTTTAAAAGAGTTGCACGGGAAGAAGGAATTTTCGTCGGACCATCTGCCGGCGCCACCATCTACGCAGCAATCGAACTGGCTAAACGCCTGGGGACAGGCAAGAAAGTCTTATGCATCGCTCCTGATACGGGTGAACGGTATTTAAGCATGAACCTATTCGACGAATAGAAGTGTGAAATTTCTTCCTTATCATAAAGGCAGACCCTGAAATTTAAGGGTCTGCCTTTATTTTACTTTTGCTAGAACCATCTCCAGACACTTGGAATATAGCTTAGCCTATAGTAGAACAAAAATCCTTCACCATGCTGGCATATTGGTGCGCCGAGCAAAAAACTGTTTTTTCAGCATCTTCATCTTGACAATCCTTATCATTCTACTATACTTTAATAATATTATCCGATAGGAAAGGTAGGTTTTATTACCGGTGGCCAACTATGTTCATTGAAGCCAAGAAAATCAACAAAGTGTACTTCGATAAAAATGATAAGCCAAATACTGTATTAAAAGACATCGACCTATCAATCCAAAAAGGAGAATTTGTTTCCATCCTCGGACCTTCCGGTTGTGGGAAATCCACCTTGTTGTCGATGATTGCCGGACTTGTCAGTTCAACTTCAGGCGTCATCATCGTCGACGGCAAGAAAGTCGTAAAGCCTGGAAAAGATCGGGGCATGGTGTTTCAACAGGCCGCCCTGTTTCCGTGGATGAATGTCACGGAAAACGTCATGTTTCCTTTACGAAAAGAAATGTCCAAAAAAGATGGCCTGGAGCGCGCTCATCATTTCTTGAAAATGGTGCAGCTCAGCAATTATCCTTCCCATTATCCCCATGAATTATCCGGAGGCATGCAGCAGCGTGTATCGATTGCCCGGTCATTGGCGATGGATCCTGCCGTCTTGTTGATGGACGAACCGTTTGGGGCATTGGACGAACAGACGAGAAGCCGCCTTCACGGCCAGCTTGAGGAAATCTGGATCGATACCAAAAAGACCATCGTCTTTGTGACCCATAGCATTTCGGAATCCATCAAACTGTCTGACCGCATCATCGTCATGGGGACGCGGCCAGGAACCATCTTGACCGACATCACCGTCGATATTCCCCGTCCGCGTGAACAGCACCGGCAGGAAATCGCTGCATTGGAAGAGCAGATCATGGCTCTCTTGAAAACTGAAATCGATAAAGTCATAGACGAGGAGCAAGCATATGAAGCCGGCAGTTAAACGAATCATTTTTTTCGCCGCGCTCATCGTCTTCTGGGAACTGGGTTCCCGCTTTGAACTGTGGCACGAAACCATCCTTCCTTCCCCTGTCAGCGTCTACGATTCGCTGGTGGCCGGATTTGCCGATCTGACATTGGTCTATGACCTGATCGCGAGTTTCCGCAGGCTGCTGATTGGTTTGGTTGCAGCTGTCATCATCGGAACCGGCATCGGCATTCTGCTGGCACGTTCGAAAACGGCAGATGAAACCCTTGGAACCCTGGTGCTCGCCTTACAAAGTGTACCAAGCATCGTCTGGCTGCCCCTCGCAATGATGTGGTTCGGCCTTGGCGAAGGCTCCATCATTTTCGTCGTCATTTTGGGCGGTACATTCGTCATGATCCTGAATGTCCGGACCGGCATCAAGAACGTCGATCCCCTCTTCATCAAAGCTGCACGGACCATGGGGTCGAACGGCCTGGATCTGTTCATCAAAGTGATCATTCCGGCATCTGTTCCGTATTTCGTAACGGGTGCACGCCTGGCCTGGGCATTTGCCTGGCGGGCGTTGATGGCCGGAGAACTTCTCAGTTCCGGCCCCGGACTCGGGTATACGCTGCGCTATGCATCCGATTTCGGCAATATGTCACTGGTCATCGGCGTGATGATCATCATCGGCGTCGTCGGTGCAATCGTCGACCTGATGATTTTCCAGCGAATCGAAAAGAACGTCCTCAAGCGGTGGGGATTGGAGACATAAAAATTAAATGTTGCAGCAAAGCCATATCACGAATAACTATTTCAACACACAGGAGGAATTCATCTTATGAAACGTATTTTTTCACTTATTGCACCTGTCGCGATGGTCGGTATTTTGGCAGCTTGTGGTTCACCTGACGCAAGCGAAGATTCATCTTCTGTAACAATCGGCTATTTCCCGAACCTTGACCACGTGCCGGCCATGGTCGCAAAAGATCAGGAATTATATGAAAAGAACCTTGAAGACGGCACAGCCGTTGAATACGTGACTTTCGCGGATGGCGCGGATTTTATGACGGCATTGAAAACCGGTGATATCGATGCCGGCCTTGTCGGACCTGGTCCCGCAATGAACAACTACACAAATGGCGCAGATGTCACCATGGTTGCCGGCGGTGCTTCAGGTGGTACAGTCGTCATGGCGAGAAATGGCAGCGGCATTGAATCCATCGAGGATTTCGCAGGCAAGACGTTCATTACGCCGCGCGTCGGCTGCACACATGATGTTCAATTTGAAACCTTCATGAAAGAACACGGCATCACTTCAAACCGCATCGGCGGCGAGATGCTTCACCAAACAGGCAACCCTGCTCAATACGAAGCGATGTTCGCTACTGAAAAAGTGGACGTTGCCGTCGCCCCTGAACCTTGGGCATCTGTACTGAAGCAAAACACAGGCGCAAAAGTGATCATCGAACCGGATGAGATTTCATTCGGCACGACATTGCCGGCTTCTGTTCTGGTGACTTCAAGCAAGTTGATTGAAGAAAATCCGGAAACGGTTCAAGGCATTGTTGACGCACATAAAGAAGCGACTAAATTCATCGCTGAAAATCCAGACCAGGCAAAAGAAATCACCATCAACACCATCGATGACATCACTGGCCAGAAGCTGGAAGCCTCCATCATTGATGGGGCTTGGGAGAATATGATTTTTGATACCGCTCTTGCTCCTGAAGAAATCCAGGCATTCGGTGATTCATCGTTCGACTTGAAGTTCTTGAAAGAACAGCCGGATTTTGCGTTATTGACGGATACGCAATTTCTTGATCAATAATTCAACCGACAGCAGAAATTTTTTCTGCTGTTTTTTTATGTCCTTTTATTGGTCTGCTCTCTCTGAGCTTTTGAGCAAGGTTTTTCGATTGGAATTTGCTACACTGATTAATGGATTAGATTTACACTAAAAGGAGCGGTTCACATGCAGAAGTTAACAGGGAAAAATGCGTTGATTACAGGAGCTGGAAGAGGAATTGGCCGTGCTACAGCCATTGCTTTTGCAGCGGAAGGCATAAATGTAGGATTGGTCGGACGTACGGCTGAAAACTTGGAAAAAGTTGCAGCGGAGTTGGAACAGTACGGAGTCAAAACAGTATTTGCAGTGGCTGATGTAGCGGACCCGGAAGCGGTCAATGCAGCAGTCGAGCATGTACTAGCTGAACTTGGCACCATCGATATTCTGATCAACAATGCCGGTATCGGCAAATTCGGCAAGTTCCTCGAATTGTCGCCTGAAGAATTTAAAGGAATTATCGACACCAACCTGATGGGTGTATATTATGTGACCCGCGCTGTACTGCCGCAAATGATCGAGCGTCAAGCTGGTGATATCATCAACATTTCATCAACAGCCGGCCAAAAAGGTGCACCTGTCACAAGTGCTTACAGTGCTTCGAAGTTCGGCGTTATGGGATTGACGGAATCGTTGATGCTGGAAGTCAGAAAACACAATATCCGCGTCAGCGCCTTAACGCCAAGCACTGTCGCCACTGATTTGGCAGTTGAAGCAAACCTGACCGATGGCAATCCCGACAAAGTCGTACAGCCGGAAGACCTTGCTGAAATGATGGTTGCACAATTGAAGTTGCACCCTCGCGTTCTATTGAAATCGGCTGGTCTTTGGTCGACAAATCCATAAGCGTTGACTTCTAAAAAAAGCCTGATCGAAATGTATAGCGGTGCATAATCCCCAACCGGTCCGGCCACTTCGCTTTCCGTGGGCTCAGCTTCAGGCTCCTCGTCACTGGAAAACCCATGCTCCTGCATCGCTGCGCTAGCTTCGTCGCAAAGGCTTGACCTCACAAATTTCGGCCAATGCCTTTCCTGCGGGGTCTTCAGCTTTCGCTGTCCCACAGGAGTCTTCGTGGCCAGCCCGCTTGGAAGCGTATTGCTTCAATCAAAGAGAGAAGCTTGCTAGTCTGTTCTAGAAAGAATAGTCCTAACAAATCTAGAAAACCCTTCACTCAAAGATCCGGAGCACAAGGCGGCGACTCCTGCGGGAGCGACGAAGTGCCGAAATCCACTCGGGCGCTAGTCCGAGTTAGTTCGGCGCGAGCCCGCGGAAAGCGTCCGCCTGAAGCGCAGGATCCGGTATAAACATGATGAAGTGTGTGTTCATTCTTTAAATGACATCAATATTCTTTTGTCTACAAGCTAAAAGCTCAGTCCACTTTTGTGGACTGAGCTTTTTTTCAGTGCTTTATTCAAGGCTATTTATCCTTTATTTCTTTCAACAGTTCAATCACCTGTTTATTTTGTTCGATTAATTTGTCGTTTTGTTTGTGCAGTTTCACAAAATCGAAAAGAAAGACCAGCAAGATGGCTGTAACAAGAAACCCCATGGATAGACAAACCCCTTTTCAGTTTAGGTAAGAAACAGAATTAAAACGCTGTATTTCAGCTTATTCAAGCATCCATCTTTACCGTCTTTTTTGTAGACCAAAGTACGACCGGTATCAGGATCAGTGCAAGAAATCCGCCGCCCAAAGACATCACGGCGTAACTGGACTGTGCCATGACCAGTCCCGAAATCCCGCCGCCTGTGGCTCCTGCGAGCGCAACCAATACATCAACAGTGCCCTGCGTTTTGGCACGGGTAGATGGATGGGTCGAATCGACAAGGAGGGTGGTTCCGCTGATCAACCCGAAATTCCAGCCAAGCCCAAGGAGAGCCAGCGCGACAATCAGCACAAACAAGGAATCGTTCGGCGCCAGCGCAGCCACAATTCCAGCAGCCATGAATGTCACCCCGGCTGCTATCGACATGACAATACGTCCCAGCTTGTCGACAAGGACGCCTGTGACGATCGAAGGCAGATACATCGCCGCTATATGGATGCTGATGACCAGTCCCACATCTCCAAGATCATGCCCATAATGCCCCATATGAATTGGCGTCATCGTCATAATCGCAAACATGATCAATTGGGTCAGCACCATAACGGTTGCCCCGAGCACGACGCCTTTTTTATTGATGGAAGCCGCAGCCAGCGGTTCCATGTCTGGCGTGTTCACTTCAAGCCTTTGCTGATGCTCCGTTATCGCTTTTGAAACCAGCAATGGATCGGGACGCAGGAAAATCAGCAAGACCACTCCCGCCAAACTATACGCTGCTGCCGCTAAGATAAAAGGGCCCGCTAAAGCCGGAATGCCGATGGACTCAGCAAACCGGCCCATAACACCGATCAGGTTCGGCCCGGCAAACGCACCAAAGGTCGTTGAAACCAGCGCAATGCTGATGGCCGTTCCCCGTTGTTTTACAGTTGCCAGGTCTGTGCCTGCATAACGCGCCTGCAGATTGGTGGCGGTTCCTGCTCCGTAGATCAACAAGGACACAAACAACAGAAATACATTTTCGGATAAGGCCGCGGCCACTACTCCAATTGCACCAACTCCTCCGGCCAGAAAACCTGAAGCCAAACCGGTACGCCGGCTGAAGCGTTGGGACAGCCGGCCGATGAGGAGCGCTGCCGCTGCCGATCCCAGGGTAAACAAAGCAACCGGAGCACCGGCGAAGCGATCCGTGCCAAGCATGTCCTGTGCGAGAAGTGCGCCGACCGTTACTCCTGCAGCCAGCCCTGCTCCGCCGAAAATTTGTGACAGTACAACGATCCATAAGGTGCGGCGGTAAAGCCCCCTGACCTTTTCAGGTGATTCAATATAGCTTTGCAGCATCGCCTGCTGTTTGTCAGATTGCCTCATGACGTTTCCTCATTTCATGGTAACTACATTTTTCTTCTGAATAATTTTAAAATTGGCTCAAAGAATAAATCCATATTCTTTTTTCAGTATAACGGTTTTCCATATAGTCGCCATGAACTTTTTAAAAAAAGAGGCTAATGAACACTAAAAGCTGTTTTTCCATATCCGTATCTACCTTTATCCCGTTTTAACGGGCAGTAAGACTCCCGCTTCTATAAGCGAGAGATCAACTGACCGTAAAAGTCCGATTGGATCAACTAACAATCAGTGAGGGATGAAGAAAACCCCCACTGATTGAAATTTCTCTTTATAATGAAATCAGCAATGACCCGAATGGAGTGGCTGGAATAATGGCTGAAGCAAACAAAAAGAAACTGCAGCGCTCTGCCAGTTGGATGTGGTTAGCCGTGGCATTCGTCATTTTGATTGCCGTGAGTGGTTGGCTGTTGAAGAGCGAATCACAGGAAGCAAAAAGCCTAAAAGCTGATTTGCAGGCTATCATCACCCAACAACTTGGAGAGAAGAACAACCTGGACAAAAAACGCATTGACGGAATTTCGGTTTCCCGAGTTTCAGAGGGCTGGAATGTGGAACTTGCCTTAAATGCCGATAAAGGATTTACGATGGTTTCAACAAAACAGGCTATGTGGCAGCAAGCCATAGCTATACTGGCTCCCTTGTCAGACATCAGCAAATTGAACGATATCTCCATTTCGTGGATTTTTCCTGTGGAAGATTCCCAAAACGATGTAAACGATAAAAGCGTCATGTCTTTTCGGATGGACAAAGCAACGCGCGACCAATTGATTTGGGGCAATGTCGAACCTTCCATCCTCCCCGACATCGTTTTCGACTACACGGAACACCCTGTTCTGAACCAATGACCGCAACCATCCAAAAAGGTGAATCGATTATTTACCGATTCACCTTTTAAGATTACTGGCGTTTGATTTTCTTAAAGTAGCTCTCCATCACATTCCTTGTTTTCATTTTCATATAGTCATAGGCATTCGCCATGGATTCTTCCGGTGAAATTCCATCATCCGCTACAGCATGGACTTCTGCAAAATAAGGAGATAGCTGGTCTCTGTCTGTTTCGTCGATCATTCCCGAAATTAGGACGACCGGTTTCCCGTGGCGATTGGCCAATTCCGCAATGCCAATCGGCGTTTTTCCAGACAAGCTCTGGACATCGGTTTTTCCTTCTCCTGTCAACACCAGATCAGCATCAAGCAACTGCTCTTCAAAATTCATCACTTCAAGCACCACATCAATTCCCCGTCTGATCTCTCCTAAAAAGAATGCCTGGAAAGCCCCTCCTGCACCGCCGGCAGCACCTGCTCCTTTTTTATGGTGCAGCGCTGTACCGGTAAAGCGCTCAACAATATCCGCGAAATTCGTTAAGATTGCGTCGAGCGTCTGCACCATTTCAGGTGTCGCCCCTTTTTGCGGCCCAAAGACGGCTGATGCACCTAGAGGTCCGATCAAAGGATTTTCGACATCACTGGCAATCAAAAACCGGCTTTCCATGATGCGTTGATCAAATCCATGTGGGTCAATCTTCGATAAACCATTCAGCGCCACAGTTCCAGGGCCCAATTCCACGCCATTGGCATCTATAAACTTCATGCCCAATGCCTGAAGCATGCCGATTCCTGCATCATTGGTTGCACTGCCGCCAAGGCCGATGATGAACTTCCGGTAGCCGGCATCCAGTGCGCGAGCAATCAGTTCACCGGTACCATAGGTTGAAGCAAGCAACGGGTTTCGTTCCTCTCCGGCCAGTAGAGTCAGTCCAGATGCCTCTGCCAACTCCACCACGCAGGTTTCCTGGTCTCCGAGTACGCCATACTGCGCTGTAATTTTCCGTCCGAGTGGATCTTCCACTACTGTTCCAATCGTTTTTCCACCAGTTGAAGCGACCAGGGTAGCCAATGTGCCTTCTCCGCCATCAGCTGCCGGCAGTAAAACCACCTCTGCTTCTGGAGATGCCTCCTGAACCCCTTCAGCCATTGCCCTGGCTGCTTCTATCGCTGTCATGCTCCCTTTAAATGAATCAGGTGCTATCAAAATCTTCACTGGATCTGCCTCCTATGCAACGCGCTATATTGTAGATTATAGAACTAATCCCTCTAAAATTCACTCCACAGCAAAAAGCGGCTATCGCAAAAATCTGCGATAGCCGCCTTACCTCTTAACAGAAGCTGATAGCCATTCCGTCACAAGGCGAGGAATCCTGCAAGTAACTTTTCCATCTCGGAATGATGAATGGTCCGAAAGTCAATGCATACCCGTTCTTCCTGGATTCGCGTTACAATTGCCGGCTTTGCCTCCCTTAATTGGGCTGCTAATTGTTCAGCACTTAAAGTCCTGTGTGTAATCGCCGCAATATAGGTGGGGATTTCCACTCCCGGCATGGTGCCTCCTCCTATTTGGGAGGTGCTTTTCTGAAGCTCACCGACATAATTACGGGAATCCGAGCGCAAACTGCTTAAAAACGACTGTGCTTGAATCTTAATGTCTTCAGCTGGTCGGATGATATCGCGGACAGTGGGCAGTTCAATGATTTTCTCCGGGCCCGACAAATAGCTTTTCAAGGTTTCTTCCAGTGCTGCCAGCGTCATTTTATCCACCCGCAAAACACGCGCCAATTGATGTTTCTTCAATTGATCGATCAGTTCTTTCCTGCCGGCGATCAATCCAGCCTGCGGACCACCGAGCAGCTTATCGCCACTGAACGAAACAAGGTCCACACCGCTCTGGATCACTTCACGGACAAGCGGCTCCTCGCCAATGCCATGTTTTTTAAAATCATAAAGCGCGCCGCTCCCCAAATCTTCATAAAAGATGAGATTCGGGTGTTTCCCCGCCAGTTCAGCCAATTCGGATGTCTCCACTGTTTCCGTAAAGCCGATCATTTTGAAATTGCTGGTATGCACTTTCATGATCATGGCGGTTTCTTCGCCCACTGCATTTACGTAATCGAATAGATGCGTCTTATTGGTCGTCCCCACTTCAACGAGCTCTGCGCCGCTTTCTTCCATGATGGAGGACACTCGGAAAGAGCCGCCGATTTCAACCAATTGGCCGCGGGAAACGATGACTTCCTGTTTTTTGGCCAATGCGCTCAAAATCAGAAATACTGCCGCTGCATTATTATTGACCACCATTGCCGCTTCTGCACCTGTTGCTTCCAACAATAAATCTTCGATGATGGCGTGGCGCGACCCGCGGCTTCCTTCCATTAAACGATATTCAAGGTTGGAGTAATTCGCTGCTGTTTTTGCCACATGGGCGATTGCCGCATCGCTTAAGCGGGACCGTCCCAAGTTGGTATGCAAGACTGTCCCCGTTCCATTGATCACCCGTGACAATCGATCTTCCTGCCACTTGCTTACCCGGGTTTCCACTGACTTGAAAAGCTGGCCTGTAAAATCAGGGCCAAGCTCTTCACTCGCCCACTCTTCTGCCAGCAAGCTTTGCCGCAGCCTGCCGACTTCCTGCTGCAGAAAGTCCGTCAGCTGCGCGCCACTTAAGCTGAAATCTTTTTTCAGGTCTTCAAAGCGCGGGTCTTTCTGCAATTCATGGATTGCCGGCAACTGCCGCAAATACTGTTTCATAGCTTTTCCTCCATCCAGTAACGCTGATCTTCTGACCGTTTTGTAAAATTCAGTTCATCCAACAAGTCCAAAAACGGTATCATGTATTTCCTCGATAAATTAAGGATCTCTTTCGCCTGCTTCAAATCAAAAGAAGCTCCTGTATTCGTTCGCAGCTGGTTTAAAGCTTGTTCAAAAGCCGTACGGTGGATAAGTGTATCTTCCCTCAAGCGATAGGCCTGGCCGCTTTCAAGCAGATAGGCTGTCAGTTCTGCAATTTCCGGCTTCGGCAATGGACTGCCTGCAAAATACGCTTCCCATTTTTCCGCCTGGAAGCCATCCTTTTCCAGAGAGCCGATTACCTGCTCCATTCGTGCACGCCATTTTTTTGGAAGATGCGGTTCGAAAAGAGCCAGAGCTACAAACTGGCCGGATCGCTGCAGTTCATGTTGCTCCATCAATAAATTCAGACTGAACTCAAGCAAGGGTTTCGGATAAGCAGCCGCAACTGATTGGATCAGTTCAGCTTTGCCTATGCCTTTTCGCATCGGAAAGTCTCCATGAAACTGCCACAGCCTTGCCAATAACTCGTCTTTTATTTTAATGAACGTTTTGGTCAAGCTATAGCCTTGGCGCGGTATCTCCAGCCAGACACCAGAAGCCAAGCCTTCCGCCAAAGTTTCATTCAAGATGCCGTCATCCAGGGAAGTCTGCTGCATCAGCTGCTGCTGGTCGAGCAGAAGGGATTTGCTGAGGGCATCCGCCACTAAATCCTCTGGCGTCCCCTGTTGCTGATGGCGAAGCATAGTGATGGTCTCTTTGCCGAACTTGTACTTGCCGCCATTCGGCTGAATGACCCAGCCGCCTCCAATCGTCTCCATTGGACTTGGTCGCCGCAAAATAAACCGGTCCCCCCTGCGTACCACAATTTTTTCATCCAAGCGGATTTGGCATAACACTTCGTCCTGTGTGCTCGCCAGCTCATTGCGGTCAAAAAAGACAATTTTGCCCATCACTTCAGACGTACCGATATGAAGCCTGACAGCTGTCCGCTGTTTAAGAGGCGCAAACTTCCGGCCAATCACCTGCAAAGCAACATCAATGGTATCTGTTACGAGAAAATGCTCCGAATCCACCAGCACATCTCCTCGCTTCACGGCTGTCCGTTCGATGCCGCCGAGGTTGATGGCCGTCCGCTGTCCGGCTCTTGCCTTTTCGCATTCCTCATGATGCACTTGAATTTGCCTCGCTTTCACTGGAATCCCAGCCGGCAAAACCATCAGCTGAGCCGCTTTCCGGACGACACCTTCATAGACAGTCCCCCTAACGACCGTCCCTTGTCCCTGGACCGTAAAAACCTGGTCAATCGGCAAACGGAAGGAACCATAAGCGTCACGGAAATCAGTTGATTTCAATTCCGTTAAAATCAATTGCTTCAATTCATCGATCCCTGTACCCGAAAGACTATCAAGTGCAATAGAGGGCGCCTCATGAAACACGGTTCCCGCTAACCTTTCCTTAATATCATCCGTCACCAATTCAAGCATCACTTCATCGACCCGGTCCATTTTCGATATGGCTACGATGCAGCGTTCCACACCTAAAAACTGCAGGATCTCCAGATGCTCTTCAGTCTGCGGCATGATGCCTTCGTCCGCCGCCACCACCAGAACCACCAAATCGATTCCCGCAACACCTGCAATCATCTGGCGAATAAACCGTTCATGTCCCGGCACATCGACAATCGATACAAAGACGTCATCTTCCAGCTGCAACGGCGCATAGCCCAATTCAATGGAAATGCCTCGTTCCTTCTCTTCTTTCAATCGGTCCGTGTCGACATTCGTCAAAGCTTTCGTCAAACTGGTTTTGCCATGATCAATATGGCCGGCCATGCCGATTGTAAAATATCGTTCTTCCATCTTTTTCACACGCCTTCTCTAATCGCTTCTCCCTTTACTTTAGTCTTCAGCAAAGGCTGTTTCAAGCCTGAACTCCGCTCTTCACCGTTTTACCCGAGCGCTGTTCTTGCGCAGATCTTTTTTTCGGTATAAACTTGTACAGGTCGGCCGACAATATCCTGGGGTTGGATGGGTGACTGGTGTCCTCCTGGGTCTTCAAAACCCTGAGGGGCCTGCGTGCCAGGCTCGGTGGGTTCGATTCCCACACAATCCCGCCAATACATACTGAAATGCTGAGGCACCCGTGTAGATTCGACGGGCATAAGACGCGCTGGCGAAGCGGCATGTTTTCAGCCGCACAGCCAGAGTGGCTTATGCCCAAGAATCTGGGTGCCGAAGCTGGACATACAGAAAAGCTGAAGCGCCTGTCGAGCCCCGACAGGCTTAAGTCGAATCGGTTGTGTGGCGTTTCTTTGTCACACTGCCGGTTTGGCTTAAGACCCCGAGGGACTGGGCGCTGAAGCTAGACAACAGAAATGCTGAAGCGCCCGTACAGTAGAACCACAAAAAACAAGGTTAAAAAGATTGCCCTGCCGGCAATCTTTTTTTAATGAAACGAAAGACGACTTAAGTGACAAACTTACTTTGTTTTAGGATAATTCAATGGAGCGGAAGTGTTCAAACGCCAAATTGTCGGATCAAAGGATGAAGAAGATGAAAATTGTTTTAGCTTCACCGAATTACCCACAACTGCGCGGAAATACCATAACGGTTCAACGCATAGCAGACAACCTCAAAATGCTGGGTATGGAGACGGAAATCATTTCGACAACAGACGAGAACGCCATCCATACATTCCCTGCTGCTGATATCGTTCATGGATTCCATGCCTATAATTTCTATAAATTTCTGCAAAAGTTGGATCGCCAGCCGCCTCATTACATGGTGACCATCACAGGAACCGATTTGAACCAAGACCTATTTAATCCGGATAAACGGGAGGATGTTCTGGCTTCCTTAAACGGAGCAAAAGCCATCCATGTATTTGATGAGAAAGCCAGAGCACTCCTGGTAAAGGAAGTTTCCGGGATTGCCGGCAAAATCTTCATCATGCCCCAGGGAAATCAGGCTTCTCTTTCAGGAGTTTCACTTTTCAAGAAAGAACCCGATAGCTTTTTATTTTTCCTGCCTGCCGGTATCCGGAAAGTGAAGAATATACCCGCAGCAATTTCGATGCTCCATGACCTTCGCCAGCATTATCCGCAGCTTCGACTTTGGCTTGTCGGACCTGTGCTTGAAGAAAAGGAAGGCCAAGTTGTACTTGAACTTGTCGAACGCCACAAAGAGTGGATCCGTTACCTTGGACAAGTACCACATGAAGACATGGGTTCTGTTTATCGGGAGACGGATGTTGTATTGAATACCTCGCTGTCGGAAGGTCAGCCGGCCACCATTTTAGAGGCGATGGGCTATGCTCTTCCAGTGCTGGCTTCAGACATTCCCGGCAACAGCAGCATCATTTCCAATGGGGAAACAGGGTTTTTATACAAAACCCGAAACGAATTCCTTGATTATGCTGAAAAGCTCATGAATAATAACAAAATAAGGGAAAGTATTGGCCAAGCCGCTAAAGCTTATGTGAGACAGCATCATTCAAGCGAACGCGAAGCCGAGACTTTGCTGAAAGTTTATCAAGGGATTGTAAACTAAAAAAAATTACCCTGTATAATAGAATAGGAATTTGAAAAGGAGAGATTGACATGGTTGAAAAAGAAACAGTGAGATTAACTTCTTTATCTACAAAAGGCGGTTGAGGCTGCAAAATTGGTCCTGAGGACCTGGCGCAGGTTCTGCGTCACTTACCGAAAAATGTAGATGATCCAAACTTGCTGGTCGGTCTGGAAACAGCTGACGATGCAGGAGTTTATAAAATTAATGATGAAACCGCATTGGTCCAAACTTTGGATTTCTTTACTCCAATTGTAGACGATGCTTATATGTTCGGCCAAATTGGTGCGGCCAATGCTTTGAGTGATGTTTATGCCATGGGCGGCAAGCCTTTGACTGTCATGAACATCGTCGCGTTTCCGATCAACACCTTGGATAAAAGCATCTTAGCCGACATCCTGGCCGGTGCTTCCGATAAGGTCAAAGAATCTGGCGCCACCTTGGTGGGCGGCCATTCGATTGACGATCAGGAGCCTAAATTCGGACTTTCCGTCACAGGTACCATCCACCCCGACCGCATCCGCTCCAATGCAGGTGCAAAGCCGGGTGATCGCCTCATTTTGACCAAACCGATTGGTGTCGGTATTTTGACCACTGCCATCAAACAAGGGATTCTGGAAAAAGAAGACCTGGATGAAGTGATGAATGTCATGGCCACCTTGAACAAAACTGCGGCAGAAGTGATGGAAAAATACACCGTCAATGCCTGCACAGATGTTACTGGATTTGGGCTGCTCGGCCACACGATGGAAATCGCCAAAGGCGGCAAAGTCGGCGTTACAGTGTATAACCAAGATGTCCCTGTCCTTTCACGTGCCAAAGAGCTTGCGGAACAAAACGTCATTCCTGGCGGCACACGCAAAAACCGCCAATGGCTTGCAGATGACATCGATTATGCAGAGAACATCAGCGAAATCGATCAATTGATCTTATGCGATGCAGTCACTTCCGGCGGTCTGCTGATTTCAGTACCGGAAGCCGAAGCTGACGCCTTGCAGGGCGAATTGCTGAAAAACAACGTCCAATCCGCCATCATCGGGAATGTGACAAGTGAAAATGCTGGTCGGATTCACGTAAAATAAGAACTGCTGATTAAAGAAGAAAAGCTTAAAAGTAGCAATAGTTAAGCTTTGGACAAGGACTCTATGGGGGTCCTTGTTTTATTACGCTCAGCTACATACCAAAACATGAAGAGGTGCTTGTATTGAAAAAATGGATTTTAACGATTTCTGTACTTTTGCTGGCATTATTCCTGTCAGCATGTGGAGACGATTCAACTGATACTGAAAGTTCAACAGGGTCCAGCAACGAAGAGCCCTTTACAATCGGCGTAATTCCTGCCCAGACAGAGGGCGAAATGCAAACGGCCATGGATAAACTGCAAACCATCCTGAGCGAAGAATTGGACCGCGAAGTCGAAATTGAAGTTTACCCAGACTATAATGGTGTCGTAGAATCAATGAATTACGACCAGATCGATATGGCTTACCTTGGGCCTTTAACGTACGTCATTGCAGAAGCAAACAGCAATGCCAAGGCAATCATCACTCAGTTGGTGGACGGCGAGCCATTCTACAATGCGTATGTCATCACCCACACCGACAATCCTGCTACTTCACTAGATGAATTATTGGAGAATCCGGGTGAAGTCCAGTTCGCTTTCGGTGACCCGAATTCCACTTCCGGTTCATTGATTCCTTCAATTGAATTGCAGGACCGCGGAGTATACGAGTCTGAACAGGAAAATCAATTTGAGACTGTTCGCTTTACCGGTTCGCATGATGCAACTGCGCTTGCTGTTCAAAACAAGCAAGTCGATGCGGGTGCCATTGACAGCGCTATTTACAATCAGCTGCTGGAATCAGGCAAAATTGATGGAGAACAACTAAAGATCATCTGGAAATCAGAGCCTTTGTTCCAGTATCCATGGGCCGTTCTTGAAAGCACAGATGACGAAACTGTCGCAAAACTTCGCGAAGCATTTTTAGCAATAGAAGATCCTGAAATCCTTGATGCATTTGGCGCTACCGGTTTTACTGAAGCTACTAATGCCGATTACGAAAGCATCAAACAAGCCGCTATAAAGCAAGGTATCATTGAAGAATAGAGTTGATCAGCTTGTGGTTTAAAAAAAGTAATTTCATCACAGTAATAATCGTCCTTGTGCTGGTTTATTTCAGTATGCGGATTACGGAATTCGACTTGTCCAAGTTCAGGGATTTCCGCAACATGATCGATTTTCTGTCTCAATGGTGGCCGATGGACTTTTCCAAGCTTCCAGGTATGGTGGAAGATACACTCGAGACTTTAGCAATGGCTTTTCTTGGCAGTGTTTTTGGTTTATTGATCGCATTGCCGATCAGTTTCATTGCGGCGCGCAATACGGCGCCATCCAAGTCCCTCTTCCATTTCACCCGTGTGGCACTCAGTTTTGTGCGTTCGATCCCTGAAATCGTATTTGGTCTGATTCTATTGACGACCCTGGGACTTGGACCTTTTCCAGCAGTTATCGCCATCATGTTCCATAATGTTGGTGTCTTTGGAAAACTGGTCTCTGAATTGATTGAAGCTGCCGACCCTGGCCCTCAGGAAGCTATGCGGGCAGTGGGCGCGAAGAAATGGCTGGCTAATCTGTTCAGCATTCTTCCGCAAATCTGGCCGAACGTCCTGTCCCAATTTTTCTATCGTTTTGAAGTCGCCATCCGTACATCGCTTATCCTGGGCTTTATAGGCGGCGGTGGAATCGGCCAACGCCTGTTCAATGACTTTAAAACTTTCCAATACTCTTCCGTTTCGCTGGACGTCCTGATTATTATGATCATGGTGATCGCCATCGACTTTTTAGCCAGCACCATTCGAAATCGCGTCATTTAAAGGAGTGGCTATATGATACAAGTGAAAGACCTGTCTGTACATTATCCGGATACAAAAGTAGAAGCACTGACTGATATCAGCCTCTCACTTGAAAAAGGCGATTTCGTCTGTGTACTGGGTAAAAGCGGTGCAGGAAAATCGACGTTCATCCGCTGTCTCAATGGATTGCAAAAACCGACCGGCGGAAAAATTTACTTTGACGGTGAGGATATCTCTATCCATACTGAAGAAAACCTGCGAAAAGTACGTCGTGAAACCGGGATGATCTTCCAGCATTTCAGCCTGATTCCGCGTTTGAGCGTCATGCAGAATGTGCTGACCGGCATGTTCGGCTACCGTTCTTCTTTTAAAAATTTGATCGGTTGGTTCACTGCAGACGAGTTGGCCTTGGCTAAGCGTGTCATTGCAGATGTCGGCCTTACGGAAATGGCTTACCGGAAAGTGGAACAGCTGAGCGGCGGCCAAAAACAGCGTGTCGGCATTGCCCGTGCGCTTGCCCAACAGCCCAAAGTCCTGCTTGGGGATGAACCGGTCGCCAGCCTCGATCCCGGCACTTCCAACCATATCTTTACTTTACTGACGGAAATGCATGAACGTTTGGACTTGCTGACAATCATCAATGTTCACGATATTGAGTTGGCAAAGCGCTATGCTACCCGCATTCTGGCCTTGAAAGACGGAAAACTTATTTTTGATGGTCCACCTGAAAAATTCTCCGATGCGGAATACCGTCAAACCTATACAGCTGATCCGCAACCCGCTTTTTTCGATCCTGGCATTTAACAGCGAAGCGAAAGGAGATGTTCTGCATGATTAAAAGTCCATGAGCAGTTGATCAATCCAGGGTCGTGTACGACTCTACTCATCCGCAAATCATTACATCCAATCGATTGCACAGCAACAAATCCGTCGTTCTCAGTTTTGATGACGGCCCAAGCAAAGTACTGCCGCAAATTCTGGATATCCTGAAACAGGAAAATGTGCAAGCCATGTTCTTTTGGCAATCGCGTCTGCTCTACCCCGCTAGACCGTGGCAGCGCGTGCTCGATGAAGGCCATATCATCGGAACACATTCCATGAAACATCGAAACCTGGTGCAACTTTCCTACGAAGAGCAGTATCAGGATATCCGCAACAGCGTTCAGCGTATTGAAAAGACAACCGGCACACCGGTTGTCCATTTCCGTCCTCCTTATGGGCGTTTCAACAGCCACACTTTAAAGGCAGCACAGGCGCTGGGCTTAACGACTGTCATGTGGCGCATTGCTTCAATGGACTGGGAACTGAAAGACGATCCCGGCCAAATCATTCGGTATGCTACAGAAAACCTGGAGGACGGGGCCATCATTCTGCTTCATGAATTAGAGCAGACCGTTGCCGTACTGCCTCAATTGATTAAAACCATCAAAGAACAAGGCTACAGCTTTTCGCTGTTGCCTTCTGAAAACAAATAAAAAATCAGCACCGGTAAAAAACTGGTGCTGATTTTTTTAGGAACAATGCTTGTAGGTAATCAACTTCTTTTCGTCTTCTATTTATTTACTGATCCAACCGACTTTATAACTTAAACGACTTAAGCCAATCGCTACATACTTTCTGCTCACCAATACGCTTCGGAAATTGTACGTATTCAAACGATTACGTTAGTTCAGCTTGATAGACAGCCCTCTTTCCCTCTAAAGTAAATACATCTATCTCACTCACGCTGTTCCTTCTTTTCGAGTATTCGCACTCCACTCTCTCCACCTACCAGGACGATATCCGTCATGTTGATGAATAAGCCCGTTTCAACCACTCCTAAAATCAGTTTTAACTTTTGATGAAGTGCAGTTGGATCAACTATTTCATTGAATTGGCAGTCCACAATATAATTGCCGTTATCAGTGATAAAGATTTCATCGTTTTCTCTTCTGAGCTTCGGCTGACAGTACAAGCCGGCTATTTTTTCTGCAGTATTTTCCCAACCAAATGGAACGATTTCAACTGGCAATGGAAATGCTCCAAGTTGATTAACCAATTTGCTGTCATCCACAACGATGATCAATTGTTCAGCTGCATCATTCACCAATTTTTCCCGAAGCAATGACCCTCCTCCTCCCTTAGTTAAATGAAAGGAAGGATCCACCTCATCTGCTCCATCAATAGCCAAATTCAGGCGACGAGCTTTTGAAAGCGTAGTTAAGGGAATGCCGAATTCTTTCGCCCATTCTTCAGTTCTTAAAGAGGACGACACCCCTTTGACAGTCATCCCTTCCTTTACACGTTCCCCCAGTTTCTTCAACATCCAATAAACGGTGGAGCCAGATCCTAATCCCAATACCATGCCGTCTTTAATGTATTCAACCGCTTTTTCTCCGACTTCTTTTTTCTTTTCATCTATCATGTCTGCCATGATTTCCACTCCTCTTTTGAATTTGCTATTGATCCGCTTTAGACTGATTTGTATGGAAAGAACCTTCTTAATCAGTTTTTCTGTAAGTATCAGCACCAAAGTAATCTCTTTGTATCTGCCATAGAACTGCTGGTATATTAGCTGATCGATAATTATCGAAATACGGATCCAATAGCAGATTCTTCAGCTGGAGATTTCGTTCGTAATTGGCCTAAATTGAAAAAAAGGAGAGACTGCTCTCTCCTTTTTTATACTTAGTTCTGCTGGTCAAGAATATCTTGACGCACAGGAGTAAAAACATCCAAGATGACACATTCCTCAATCACGTTTACTTGATGTTTTACATTAGACGGAATATATTGGGTATCCCCTTTGTGCAGGATTTTTTTCTTACCGCCTACTCCAAACTCTACAATACCTTTTTCGATATAACTGATCTGCTCTTGCGGGTGCTGATCCACGTCTCCTCTAAAACCTTCTGCCAGGTGCACTCTTACAAGCATAAGTGAACCAGTGCTCGATAATACTTCTCTTGAAACCATAAAATCGTCCTTTCTTTATTGAGTGTATTTTATAAGAATAGACCCGGGTTAATCATTTTCGGTATAAAAAATGCAATATCCGGGAAGAAAGCCACGAATAGCAGTACCACGATAACAATCAAGATGTAAGGCAATACCGCCACTAAAGATCGCTCTATGCTCAAACCACCAATTTTTGCAGCTAGCAACAGACATAACCCATAGGGTGGGGTGATTAAACCGATCGCTAAAGTCATAACGACGATTAACCCTAAATGGACTGGATCCATTTCGAATAAGGTAGCTGTCGGTAAAATGATGGGAACAAACAAAATCATCGCTGGGATGGCATCCATGAAGGTGCCGATAAACAGGAAAAAAGCAATGATGATCAAAATGAACAGCCATTTAGTTCCTATATGATCGACAAAGAATTGCTGAGCTACAACTGATAATTGGTAATAGCTCATTAATTCACCAAGAGCACTTGCTGCCGCTAGGGCAAATAGCGATAGCGAACTCAACGCCAAAGTGTCTTTCAAGATTCCCGGTAAATCAGCTACCTTCAAGGTTTTATAATAAAACATACTGATTACCAATGTATAAAGAGAGGCTACTGCTGCAGCTTCTGTTGCAGTAAAGAAACCTGTAATAATACCGCCGATAATGATTACCGGCGTCAACAAGGCTGGCAGTGTTTCGAAAACCAGTTTTAAGAATGTTCCCATAGACGCTCTTTCAGATCGTGGATAGCCTCTTTTCAGAGCCATGATGTAAATGAATGTCATCATCCCAACACCAATCAAGATACCCGGGACAATACCGCCCAAGAACAATGCACCAATCGAAGCATTTGTTAATCCCGCAAAGATGATCATCGGAATACTCGGAGGGATGATGACACCGATTGTAGAAGAGGCTGCTGTAACCGCCACTGCAGTTTCTGTGTCATAGCCCTGCTTTTTCATATTCGGAATCAGTATTTTTCCGACTCCTGCTGTATCGGCTTGTGCTGCACCAGAGACTCCAGCAAAAATCATGGATACCAGAATATTGGAATGAGCCAATCCCCCTCTTATATGGCCAACTACTGAAAGAGATAAATCAATCAGTTTTTGTGAAATTTTCCCGTGATTCATTAAATTTGCGGCTAGGATAAATAACGGTACAGCCAACAGCACAAAAGAATCGATGCCGTTCAGCATTCTTATCGGCACGGTTACTTCAGGGAGGGTTTCAATACTCAAGACACCGATAAATGAAACAATTCCAATAACAAAAGCGATGGGGACACCGATGAACATAAGGACCAGAAAGATCAGAACAAGTAAAATGCCAATCATGCATCAGCCCCCCTTTTCAGATTTCTGAGGTCTTTAAAGCCGTTGAAGAGATGGCCAAGCGTATAAACGGCCATGGTGAAGCCCATAATCGGCAACGAAATCCAAACATAGCCCATTTTCATTTCGGGCAGGGCGACCCAATTATAATCCCAAAAAGTTTGTGCCGCTTCAATCCCGAAATATAAAATAGCCAGCGCAAAAAGTAAAATGATTGTGTCAATCACCAATACCAATACCGTCTTTTTTCTGCCTTTCAACTTAATCGTTAAAAAATCAAAGCTGAAATGTTCTCGTTGGTTGACCATGACGGCTGCTCCCATAAAGATAGACCAAATAAATGAATAGTTCGCCACTTCTTCAGTCCATATAATGGCAACACCCATGTGTCTGGATACAATTTGAATGATGATAGCAATAAAAAATATCGATAAGGTTATTACTCCAAACGTCATTTGCGCCTTCTCTAAGACCTTTATCATGGAACCATCCTTTCATAAAAATTAAAAGGGAGAATAGACAAGCTGTTTCTCCCTTTTAACAATCATAGAATTATTTTTGCTCTACAATCTTTTGATACATTTCTTCTGCCCCGATGTCTTTGGCTGCCTGTTCCTGAAGCGGCTTCGCTAATTCAGCAAATGGTGCTGTATCAATTTCTCCGATTTCGGCACCATCAGTGATTGCGATTTCTTTGTATTCATCTTCTTGTGCAAGCAAAGCTTCCCGTTCAGCTTGAACCGACTCTTCAGCTGCTTTTGTAATAATTTCTTGCTGTTCAGGCGTATAAGAATCAAATTCATTTCCGTTTACCAATAAAAATCTTGTTGTGTAATCATGCGCTGTTTCTGTCACGTATTTCCCATTGTCCGTTTTATGGTGGTTTTGCTGAACGAAATAAGGATACGAGTTTTCTGATGAATCAACTACGTTTTGTTGCAGAGCCTGATACAATTCGCCCCAAGCCACAGAAGTAGGTACTGCTCCTGCTTGTTTCCAGTAATCAGAAACCACACCAGAAGTCTGAGTTCTGATTGTCATTCCGTTTAATTCATCCATGGATTCAAGCGGTTTTTTGCCATAGAAATGTCTTACACCGGCAGACCAATATCCTACGATTTTAAAATCATTGTTCGATTTTTCATTGACGATAGTCGCCATTTCTTCTCCAACTTCACCATCAACCACTTGTTCCCAATGCTCGTAGCTGTCAAATAGATAAGGAAGAGCGAATAGATCGACCTCTTTAATACCTGTTTGAGTCATAAATCCTGGAGATACCAAAACAACATCTGCTGCCCCTAATTTCAGTTTTTCCACTAATTCGGATTCTTCTGTCCCGATTGTCCCGGCATGTACTTCCACTTCAATATTTCCATCAGATTCGCTTTCCACCACTTCTTTGAATTTTAATAACCCGACCTGATATGGATTATCCGGTGATGTTTGGTTATGCGCTGCAATCAGTTTAATTTTCTCTGGTGCCCCACCGTCTCCACCTGCTGATTCTTCACTTCCGCATCCTGTTAATGCTGCTGCTAAAACCAATGGCAAAACTAGAAACTTTTTCATCTTCTTGTTCATATCTTTTCCCCCTTATTTTGAAGTCCTTAAATCTCCCATGTCCTGTTACATAGCCATAGATTACCTGTTATTCAAAGTTTGTATGCCGTCTGGTCATTTCCTCATGCATATCTTTATTTCCATTCCCCTCTAATGTTCCGATTATAATGGCATCCAGTACAAGATGGACAGATTGATCAAATTGATTTCCGAGTGGTTGGATTGTTGCAGGCTCTTCCGGCCGACGATGTTTAGTGGCGGCTGGAATATTCAATACGCAGTCACAAATCGCTGCGATTTTGGATTCTTTGTTGGTTGTCACCAGGGAAACCTTTGCTCCTGACTCTTTAGCCTTTGAAGCAAATTGAAGGATAGCTTCTGTCGATCCCGATCCCGAAATAGCGACCAGCAAATCTCCCTCTTCAATACTTGGAGTGATCGTCTCGCCAACTACAAAAACCTGGAACCCACCGTGCATCAGCCGCATTGCGAAGGCTTTGCCCATCAAGCCTGATCGCCCTTCTCCATAAACGAAAATCCGCTTTGCCTCTTTTAGCTGAGTCGAAAGTTGGACCGCTTCTTCTTCTTTGACATTCGATAAAACCATTGAAATTTCATCAGCTACTTTTTGTATGATTGATTTCAAAATGCTCTGCCGCCTCCTTCATCTCTTTTGCTTCCTGTGCCGGATTTGCAGCCTTTGTAATGGCACTCCCGATAATTACAGCAGTAAGCTTTTTATCCAATAAAGAAGAGAGTGATTCTTTGTTGATTCCTCCTGCTATTGCTATTTCCATACCCGTTAATCCTTGCGCCAGCTTTAACAGGTCTCCACTCATTTCCTTTTCGAGCTGCATATCCTTTCCATGATGCAAACCGACAAGCTCGACTCCCATACTTTGCAATTCCTTAAGGCGGTCCGGATCAGTCACTCCCAATAAATCGATCATGACGCGTTTATTTAATTCTTTTGCTACTCCCAAGGCATCCGAAATTGTCTTGTTAGCTGAAAAAGCCATAACCGTTGTAATATCCGCTCCTGCCTCAAAAGCTTGGAGTGCTTCGTGTTTACCGGCATCGCATGTTTTCATGTCTGCCACCAAAATCTTATCGGGATAGGCTTCTTTAATCTCTCGGACAATTGCCATTCCATATTGCTTAATAACACCTGTCCCTACTTCAATCCAGTCAATATAAGGAGCTGTTTCATGCAGAATCGCAAAGGATTCTTCTCTTGTTAAGCGATCTAGAGCCAACTGGAATTTCATCTAATCATCCTTTCTTCAGAATAAGTTAGATCTCAACAGGAGTTTCTGATGACTAATTTAGGCTCAAAACGATGAATTTTCTCCTGATCTACTTTATCTGCCTTTTGAATTTTTTCCATTAAGAGTTCTGCAGCTTTTTTTCCAATTTCAGCTGCGGGCTGCTCTACGATGGTCAATGCTGGTTCAAAAAAAGAGGCAAACGAAACGTCATCAATTCCAATTACCGCTATATCTTTTGGAATTTGCAAATTTTGGCTTTTTAAATACTTTAGAATTTCAATCAAGGTTAGATCGTTTCCGGCTAAAATCGCTTGAGGTGGATCGTCAAGCGCCAATAATTCTTTGACACCTTGTTGAACCTGCTTGATTTCTAATGCCTTAATATAATCTTCTTCTATAGTTATTCCATTGCTTTCCAAGGTTTTTCGATGTCCTACAATCCTCTCAATTCGAGGGATCACAGCATCAATTTCATTTGTGATAATACTGATTCTCTGATAACCCATATCGATAAAATGTTGGACTGCTAATCTCGAAGCCATCTCATTGTTCACCATGACTGACGGAATGGAAACATTGGGTAATATGCGATCCACAAAGACTACCGGATAATTGCTTTGGACCATATCATTATAAATGTCTTCATTATGGCCGGTGGGGATAATGACCATGCCATCAACTTGCTTGGCACGCAGCATGTCAATGTATTTTCTTTCTTTGATGCAATCGTTATCTGCATTGCAGACAATCAGATGAAAATCTGTCTGATTGCAAATATCTTCAATCGATCTGATTACTTGTGCCGAAAAAGTGTGCAGGCTATTCGCTACAATAACTCCAATTGTCGTTGTAGTTTTTTGCTTTAAGCTTCTTGCTAAGATATTCGGCCGGTAATCCAATTCTTTAATCGCGTTTTCAACTCTTTGTTTCGTTTCCTCACTCATATGCCCATACCGGCCATTTAAAAAGTGGGAAACGGTGCTTTTTGAAACTTGTGCATGTTGAGCAACTGTCGCCATCGTAATTGATTTCATTTGAATCTTCTCCAAACTTATTTAAGGAAGGTATACCGGTTTACTAAACCGATGTACCTTAGTATAAAGAAGATGTAAGCGCTTTACAATAGGTTTGATAAAATAATCTGATTTTTTTATCATCATTCTTTTCTGAGAGGATTTATTTGAAAAAAATATGACAATGATTCCAAACGATAATGAAGGCTTAGATAATTGAATTATCTAAGCCTTCATTATCGTTTAATTTAGTTTAAAAATAATAGCTTCCATTCACTCTGATCTATCATCCCCATCAGGCGGTGGCCATGCGCTAATCAAACGGCGTGCATAGACAACTTGTCCCGCATGATAGCTGTTGTGATTGATCAGCACCATCAGCAAATCTGCTGCTGTTCTTTTTCTGCCGCCGAGACCTTCTTCCAAAGAATCTTTTGATGCTTGCTGCGTCGCTTGCCCTAGGCCTTTTAAAAACTGAGTCACTGCCTCTGTATATTGTTGTTCGTTTGAAGGGAATGGAGAACCTGGCCAAGACTCTGACAAGTCCTGAGGGCTTTCCGGCTCCTCTTCACGAAGCTCCGCTAAAATGAATTCCTGCCAGTAATTCATGTGAAACAAAAGTTCCCATACGGAATGGGGGCTCCCTTCCGGCTTTTCTCCAGCCATTTCCCAACTTAGGCCATTAAACAGCAGATCTGTCTGATAGTGAGCATACTTTCCCTGAAGTCCATTCTGTAAATAACGATTGATCATCATCGATTCCTCCTCACCTTATTAATTGTTTAATTCCCCAAAAATCATAAAAACCCTTTTCTTTCCTTCTCTGTTTTTGTATGTTTTCAGTACTGGAAACAGAAGTTCAGATGGCCTCACTACTCACTGGTCTCGTGCAAAGTCACACTTTCAATATAATGGATGTAGCGTCTAAGTTCTTTCGACTGCTCTCTCGTAACATCTCCGGCTACATACATCTTATAAATTTCAGATCGTCCCATATCCATCACAATGACCCGCAATTCCTCTTTCTGTAATTCGTATTTTTCATCATACAAGGCTTCCGGTGTTTTTAATCGGCTGACCATCTGCTTATAATCCGAAACGACGGCTTCCACAATTTCTTTCGGCTCGTATTTCTTTGCATAGTTTTCGAGCCCCAGCAGAGCTGACTGCAAAGCCTCCAACTGGATTTCACGCCCTTCTTGAAATTCAATCAGACGTGTTTCTTCTTCTTTTAGGTTTTGTCCTCTGAAACGTCTCCATGCCCTGATCAGTTTCCCTTGCAGATACAGCATGGTAGAACGCGTATTATTGGCAAGTACTTCTTCACGGCGGTCCAGAGATTTCTCGAATGCTTCGTATATTTCTTGCTTCATTTCTTTTTTGCGATAAAGCTCCTGGATGTATTTGCGTTCAAGCCTTAACGCCTTTAACCGGACTTCCCGCATCTTGCGCTGATATTTTTTATTTGCCTGGGCGGCCGTATCTTCTTCCGGCTGAATTTGTTGGAAACGTAATTTGTATTCTTCCATCAACTCATAAGCGGCGGCTTCATTCTCTTCCGTAATTTCGGATTTTATTTTTTTAATTGAGGCCAGCAGTATCCGCCTCCGTGTCTCCTCCAAATCCATCTTCAACGTATCTTCACCGTCGGCCAATTGTCCTTTACTGAGCATTGGGAGGAAAATCGTCGCCACAATCAATGTAAAGAGAATCGTTCCGGCTGCCAGAAAAAGAATAAGTGATCGGTTCGGAAAAGCTTCTCCATTGTCCATGAGAAACGGCAGCGACAATACACCTACCATCGTTACTGTTCCGCGTACCCCTGTCAAGCTGACGTACAAAGTCAATTTCAGGCTCGGCTTTGCCGCTTCTTCCATTTTGCCGAAGCGGAATTCATACACAGAGAACAGATATGCCCAAATAAACCGGATTCCCAGAATCATGATGCCAATAGCGGCAACATAGGAAAAAATTAGCCACAGGCTGGTGTTTGGATTTTCCAAAACTCCGCTCATCGAAGTCGGGATATTCAGACCCAACAATAAAAAGACGATCCCATTCAATATAAAGATGATGATTGTCCAAAGATTTTCTGTTACAACCTGTTCTTCGGCAATTAAAGTCTCTGTCTGCTCCCTTACCAGCGCGTGGACGATTCCGGCGACCACTACTGCAATAACTCCGGAGGCGTGCAGAATGTCTTCTGTAACAATGAAAATCAAAAATGGTGTCATGATCTGCAGTAAGGTGTGGAAGGTAACATCATTTATTCCCTGCTTTCGCAAGACCAGACGAATCCCGATGATCAATAAGCCCAAAGTCAGCCCCAACAGTCCGCCCGCCACAAATTTATATGAAAAATCCAATACGGCTTCTGATAAGGAAAAGTAACCGGTGACCACAGCGGCTACAGCATAATTGAACGCCACAAGACCTGACGCATCATTAATCAGGGACTCTCCCCGTACCAGACTCAACACCTTCTGGGGAATCCGGATGCGCTGCGCGATGCCATTGACCGCCACAGGATCTGTCGGAGACAGGATAGCCGCTAAAGCAAATGCAGCCGCGAGAGGAATTTCCTCTATCAGCCAGTGGATAAAGTATCCTCCCACAACAGTCGTCAGCAGCACCAAAATGATGGCATTGCCCAAAATGGGTCCTTTCATCCGCCACAGTTCTTCCCTTGGAAAGTGGCTGCCGTCATTGAATAGCAGCGGTGCGATGAACAGCAGCAAGAACCATTCCGTTTCGATATCAAAAGAAATGTCCTGATAAAGCAACACCAAGACAATACCGAGGGCAATCTGGATTAAAGCAGTCGGGATAAAAGGGATGTAATGGCTCACAACATTGGATATCAATAGGCAAATCAACAAAAGAAAAATCGTAAGCAATAAGTCCATGGCTGTTCTCCATTCTGCTCCTGGCGCGAATTCTTTCCATATGAGTAATTCATGTATACCCAAAATCATCTTCTGAGTATGCTTTTTCTGATTTATTTCATTTAAAACCCTGCTTGGATATGCTGCATTCCACCTCTTTTTTTCTGTAAGAAAAAGAGGTTGGATCAAAAGATTCGGGTATACTCTTTTTAACTGACATCAGGAGGTGCCGTCATGTTCTATCTCAGTCTGGCATTTATCATCGGATTTATGATTATTCATATATTTACGAATTACATCAAATTTTTGGACCGGAAGCCTAAGAACCGACTAATGTCATTCGTCTCGGGAGGTTCAATCGCTTATGTCTTTCTGCATCTGGTTCCCGAATTGACGCATTACCAGGAAGTGGCTGAAGAAGCTCAATTGGCTTCTTGGCTGGAAAGCCTCGATTTCGTCACCTATTTAGTGACGCTGGCCGGCATTGCATTTTTCTATGGGATCAGCCAACTAAACGATAAATCCCAAGAGAAAAATGAAAAGGAAAAAGACATCACCCGGCCTAGCAAGCCGGTATTTGCACTTGAGATTGTTTCCTTCTCTTTATACAATATGCTCATTGGCTACTTGCTGGTGGATTTAAGCGGTGAAAAGCTCGCCGATTACTTCATCTATTTTATTGTCTTTTCATTTCATTTTATCGCCAACAATCGTGTACTACACTTGACCCATGAAGATTTATATACCAATATCGGCCGTTGGATATTGGCAGCTGCAGTGCTGGTGGGCTGGTTGTTTTACAATTACACTGAAACTACCGAGCTGAATATCGCTTTCTTTTCCGCATTTCTCACAGGAGGCGTCATCCTGAATATTTTAAATGATGAACTGCCGGTTGAAAAAAACAGCAGTTATCCCTCTTTCCTTGCGGGCCTTGCCTTCATTACTATCCTGCTGCAGCTCATTTTGTAAAAAGCTGGCTCTTGCCATTACTGACTAATGGCTGTGCTATCGGGGGCAGGTTTATTTTATATGTTAAAGTGGTACAAAAGATATATGCAATATTCTAAAAAGTCTGTTATTAATGAATAGTATGAGTTGTTTTGACAGAAAAATAGGCAAAGTGAAACAAATCGCTGGAATGGGGGAATATCTGATGAAGATTATTGTAGCAGGTGGAGACGGATTTTGTGGTTGGCCCACTGCCTTGCATTTATCTCAAAAAGGACATGACGTGTCCATCATCGACAGCATGGTCAGAAGACAGATTGACGAAGAACTGAGATCAAACTCACTCACACCCATCGCCAGCCTTGAAGAACGGGTGGCTAAATGGCATGAACTGACTGCCAAAGAAATACGTACATATGAAGGCGATCTTCAGGATTTTGATTTCCTGAAAAGCGTCCTTGAAAAAGAACAGCCTGACGCGTTCGTCCATTTTGCAGAGCAGCGATCTGCTCCGTATTCCATGATCGACCGTGAGCATACGGTCTATACACAGGTTAATAATGTGGTCGGAACATTGAACGTTCTTTATGGCATAAAGGATATTGTTCCCGATTGCCATTTGATTAAGCTCGGAACCATGGGCGAATACGGGACACCCAATATTCCAATCGAAGAAGGCTATTTGGATATTGAACATAAAGGCCGCAAAGATCGGCTGCCATTTCCTAAGCAACCCGGGTCCTATTATCATCTTTCCAAAGTCCATGACAGCCACAACATCATGTTTGCCTGCAGGGTTTGGGGGATTCGCGCAACCGATTTGAACCAGGGAATCGTTTACGGGCTATCGACAAAAGAAACCGAGCTGGATCCAATTTTGGCCAATCGGCTGGATTACGATTCCGTGTTCGGAACTGCATTGAACCGATTTATCATCCAGTCAGCCATCGGGTTTGATTTAACCGTCTACGGAAAAGGCGGCCAGACACGCGGCTTCCTGAATATCGAAGACACGGTTCGCTGTATAGAAATTGCGGTTGAAAATCCAGCTGACTCAGGTGAATTCCGTGTATTCAATCAGTTCACGGAAGAGTTTTCAGTAATGGAACTGGCGCAGATGGTCCAGAAAGTAGCAGCAGACGAGGGCTTGACTATCGGACTTTCCCACTTGGAAAATCCCAGGGTGGAAAAAGAAGAGCATTTCTACGAGGCTGTTAACACCAATTTATTGGATTTGGGATTAAAACCTCATTTATTGACCGAGAATGTCATACGTGAAATTTTAAAAACCGTTATTAAACATAAAGATCGTGTCATCAAAGAAAACGTCCTGCCAACCGTGACGTGGAAATAAGTAGCGGTTGATCCATTGAACTTTTACGTAGGGAGTTGTTTCGATGAAGATCATGATCGTCACTGAGACTTTCTTGCCCTCTACCGACGGCATCGTTACTAGACTGACAGCTTGTATCCGCTGGCTTCATCGGGATGGACATGAAGTACGGATTATTGCCCCGGAATTGGGTGTGAAAGAATATGACGGAGCCATTGTCCAAGGTGTTCCTGCATACGCTTTTCCTTTTTACCGCTCCAAAAAATTCGCTTTTCCGAACCGCCTGGTGAAGAAATATATGGCCGACTTCGAGCCGGATATCGTTCATGTCGTCAACCCTGCGGTTGTCGGCTATTCAGGCGTGAATTATGCTAAAAACCTTGGCATACCGTTGATTGCTTCTTACCACACGAATATCCCTCAATATATGTCCTATTACAAGCTTGGCAAGTTGAATTGGCTGATGTGGTGGTTCATGAAAAAAATGCATAATAAAGCAGATCTCAACTTATGCACTTCGCAGACTGTTTTAAAGGAATTGACAGAAAAAGGGTTTGAACGGATGCAGGTATGGAAGCGCGGTGTTGATACGGAGCAATTTCATCCAAGACATTACACAGCTGAAATGCGTACCCGTTTAAGTGGTGGACAAAAAGATAAAATCCTTCTTCTTTATGTGGGGCGTTTGGCCGCTGAAAAGGAAATCGAAAAAATCCGAGATGTTTTAACGGAATCGAATCGATTTTGTTTGGCAATAGTAGGAGATGGCCCTCACCGAAAAGAACTCGAAAAACATTTCAAGGATACACGGACAGTGTTTACCGGCTTTATACACGGGGATGAACTGGCTTCAGCTTTTGCTTCAGCAGATGCCTTTGTCTTTCCTTCCACAACTGAAACGCTGGGTTTGGTCATTATGGAGGCCATGGCTTCAGGTCTGCCGGTAGTGGCGGCAGAAAGCGGCCCCACAAAAGAACAGCTTACAGATCGAAGAAACGGTCTGCTCTATGATTCAAAAGATCCCAAAAGTTTCAAAGACACCGTCCGTCTGCTTGAGGATTCCAGCTTCCGGCAACAACTCGCACAGCAGGCAGCCGCAGACGTATCCGACCTGGGATGGGCGGCTGCCGCGGAACAAATTCGGGATTTATACAGCCAGATAGCCGAAGCAAAAGCGGCGGAATCTTTTCAGGCTGCTGAATAAGAAAATCCGGATTGTCCGGAGAACAGAGGGATGCTATGGAGAACAGCGAAAAACGGCGGACTCCTGTTCAAACCCTGCAATTTACAGTGATCGGCATCTCCAATGCAGCTGTCGATATTGGTTCGCTCAATTTACTGTTGCTGCTGCATCCGACTGATCACAGCGTTAAATTGACTCTATTCAATACCATTGCCTATAGCCTGGCAGTGGCCAATAGTTATATATGGAATTCGATGATTACTTTTCGCCATACGGCTAGAGGCACCACCAAACAGCGTTTCGGTTTTTTTCTGCAAGCCCTGTTTAGCCTGTTCATTAATAATGGCGTTTTCCTGGGGTTCAATTTGCTGTTTCAATTCATTGGCATGCCTGCTTGGATTCGTCATAACCTGGCAAAAGGATTGGCAATGTTCGCTTCATTTTCAGCCAGTTTCCTCATGATCAAATACCTCGTATTCAAAGACGATCAACGCCGTAAGCAGCAGAAGTAGAATAACGAACCTCTTCATCAAAGCTTTTTTTGTTGGAGAGGCTTTTTCATGTCTTATGCATCCAGTCAGCAAACAGAATTCCTAAGGCTCATTAATATATATAGGCATCCCCATCCTGCACCAAAGGGTTTAAACTTCTTTGCGATTCGGATAATTGATATTATCTTCAAAAAGGTGGGATGGTTATGCGAATTTCCTGTATGGGCAGTCTGCTCATTTCAATCATACTTTCAATTATCTTGACGATTCTGCTGAATCTGCTGTTTTTCTAGAGATCACAATACACGCGCTATCGAACAATAATAGCGCGTGTGTCTTCTTAGTCCTTCAGAATCTCTTCCTTTAATTCTTTCAATCCATTCTGAAATACGTGATCGCTTCCTGACAGTTCCTTTACTGTTGCACTCGGCAAATTTTCTTTATACTTTTCAAGATGTTTGAAAGGTACAATTTCGTCATCGGTGCTGTGGAAAAGAACAACATCAGGTAAAAGTGAATTTCGGGACACAAAATCCTCTGCCAGCGTAAAGTCCTCCAGTTGCCAATCCGCATCGATTCCCCAAAAAGGTGCTGCAATCGTAATGACTTTGGCAAATGACTTTCCAAGCTCCTCTTCCGATAAAAACTTCAATAGAGCCGAGCCCCCTATGGAATGTCCCACCAATACCGCTCCATCATCCAAAGCTGCAATCTCTTTTTTTAATACGTCCTTCCACGGCGCGTACTGTGGATCTTCCGGGTTCGGCATTTTTGGAGCATGCACCTCATAAGCTGATCCCAATTCATCTTGCAAATACTGCACCAACCCCGCGCTTCCCTGTTGTTCTCCTTGAGGGCCAGCACTGTGAATGAATAAAATTTGCTGCGCCATTGCAACCGCCTCCTTTTAGTTCATCCCGAAGCCAAAAGCAGCTTGCCGCTAAAGTTATTTTCATTTACTATTTCTCCGTTATTTCGTTTTTCAAACATACCCTTTCTGCTCCGATGCTGATAAACTACAGGTATCTAAAGATATCGTAACGTTATAGACAGGGGGTGAATTCAATGACGGACAACACCGAAATGGAGCATGGGTTTCCAAGAAGCATCGGAAAGCCGGCACAACGAGCGTTGCTGGCAGCCGGCTATCATCGACTTCAGGATTTGACTTCAGTCACTGAACAGGAGTTGCTCAACTTGCATGGCTTCGGGCCAAAAGCATTGGGCATTCTGCGTGAGACACTTGCTGCGCAAGGCATGCGTTTTAAATCATAATCACCCCAGTTCCCGCCTGTCGAATTATAATAAGGGAGAGACCGCTTATGAGGAAACCTGGAAGAATCATCTTGTTGATTGTTTTCTTTTTACTCTTAGCCGTTGGATTAATCGCCTTATTCGTCAACGCCTTTACCGCAGGGAACAAGCGTTCAGAAACTATGCTTTTTGAAGAAGAAATCCGGGACATCTTCATTTCTGCAGAAAATGCGGATGTGACGGTACTCTCTTCTGAAAACGAAAGCACCGCTATTGAATTATCCGCAAGCAGTGATGATTTCAATTTATCGACTAGCCTCGAAGGCACAGAACTCACAGTAAAGGTCAGCGAAACTTCCAGTTTCCTAAATTCAGGATTGCTGGATACTTCCGTATTGACTGTCCATGTACCACTGGTGAATTCCAGGACCCTGGATATTCAAAGTGGCAATGGAAATCTCAGAATCTCAGAAATCGAGCCTTACGAAGTCTCCGTTTATACTGGAAACGGGAAAATCGAAATACACACTGTCTCTGCTAAATACTTCATTGCTGACACAGGGAATGGCGATATCAGTGTGAAAGAAAGTGATGCCCAAATGGTGAAATTGAGCTCCGCGAATGGAAATATCCATTTGGAGAATGTTTATGCTTTTAATGATTTACTTGCCACTTCCTCAAATGGCAGTATCGATCTGCAGGTTAGCGACCTGATCTATCCCATCGAATTTAAGGCAAGCAACGGTGACATTACCATCCAAACCGACAACAAGCCGATGCAGGGTTCTATTGAAGCCACAGCATCAAATGGAACTATCGATATTTTTGGAGATGATTCTGAAAGAATCACATTCGACGGGACGTTTCCCCTCTTAAAAGTAGAGGCCGTAAACGGTGATATCCTTGTGGAATAAATTTGCGTTACACGAATGAAAACTTTACATTTCTGTTTTGGATACGATTCACTCGCTTCAGTAGGGCTTTGTTGTGTTTGATCCCCAAAAGGCCTTTCGTAAAATCAGTGATGATTTCACGAAAGGTTTTCTATTAAGTTGCTAATTTCCGATTCCCTTATTTATCTGTTCGCTTTTCATGCATTTTTGATTTTGATCAATAACGCGAACTACAGCATCCCCTTGAGTTTAACTTCCTATATTCTCTCTTTCTATACTTGAAGCAAATGACCTATAAAATTATTCGAAATTTCTTTTTTTTCCTGATTCATTTATACTGGAAATACAATAGGCTTTTCTCGATTCCAGATTGTGAAAATTCCAGACCTGATTACTGCTGGGAGGAGAGATTAAATTATGTCGCGTCAGTCTTATCGAAAAGAAAAAAATCAGCTGATCTACACACAGCAGCATCTTGCTAACGAACGTACCTACCTGGCATGGATCCGTACCGTCATTTCAATAGTTGGCGTTGGCTTTCTGGCGACCAGTCTGCATTTCACTATGGGCGTTACACGCAATCCATTAGTTGATGTCTTTACTATTGCACTTGGTATCTTTGCCTGTATATTCGGTTTAACTGTTATTTTTTCAGCAACTCAAAACTATAAAAAGAAACGCCAGCAAATCATCAATGAAACTTTCACACCTTCGAATATGCATATCACCTTGATTTCTTCTATGTTGGCTATCATGATCATCATGGTCATCATTTACTTTTTCATGATTATGTAAGCTGTCTCTGTCCCTACAGATTTACAGCAAAGGAGCACACATTATGGATCCATTGGATATACTTGAGAACTTACATAACGTTAAACCCGCTTTTCAACCAATTATCAGCGCCGTCAAACATACCGTCATCGGCTACGAAGTTTTAGGCCGCTTCCAGTTTGAAGGCGCCTGGATCAGTTTGGGGGATTTCTTTCATGATGAAGATGTGCCGGATGAATACAAAGTTGAAGTCGACCAGCACCTCCTAAAACTGGCAATCAGCCAAATGCTCGACTCCGGCAATGATGGTCTGCTGTTCATCAGCCGGAATGCCCGGCAATTGCTGATTAACAGCGGTGAAGATTTTCTGGAGACTTTGCTGGTATACGCAGAACAAGGCTTCTCCATGAACCGGATTGTGCTCGAAATTACTGAACATGATTTTGATCAGGATTTCGATGTGCTGGAACATTTGCTGATTTACTATAAGACTTATGGCATCCAAATCGCCGTCGATCATGTGGGGGCAAAAAGCTCCAATATCGATCGAATCCGCCAACTCAGGCCTCATATCCTAAAAATTGATACCAGCTTCGTCCGGAATGCCAATCCTGACGTCTTCCAGGACGTCATCCAAACCTTGTCTGGGCTTGCACGCCGTATTGGCGCCAAACTTTCTTATGAAAATATCGAAGATAATTACCAATTGTATTTCGCTTGGAAACACGGCGGCCATTATTACCAGGGATATTATTTGGCAGAGCCGGATTTCGAACTGCCGCTGAATGGCTGCATTCCGAGTGATGTGGGAGAAAAGATCAAGGCTTTTGTTCAACGGGAAAAATCGATGGTAGAAGGACGTTACGCTTTTACGGCCAGACGGGAAGAGAAAGTGAAGAAGTTGATTTCAAAATGGCATGGTCCAGAAACAGCAGACCATTTTATCGAAGCTGTGGCTGAGTCATTCACTGAAGAAAGTTTCCGCTTATATATTTGCAACAGCGACGGCCTACAAGTGTCATCCAATTATAGAAAACATGGCAGCCAATGGGAAATAGAACCGGATCAAATCGGTTCACATTGGGCATTCCGTCCGTTTTTCCTTGAAAATACGATGCGCATGAAAACATGGAATAAAGGGATTTTATCAGATATCTATTCGGATATCGAAACAGGTGAACTGATTCGTACATTCAGCTATCCCTTATCAGAGGACTGCTATTTGTTCATTGATATCAGCCATGAGTTTATTTCCGAAAGAGATTACCTTCTGTTTCAGTAGTCGATAAATCGGGCTTTGTTCTGCTGGAATCAAGACTATATAAAAATCTTTAACCGGTTAATACATTTGAAGAAAGAAGGAGAAAAGAAATGGCACAGTCCCTGCAAAACTCTTTGGAACTGCAAATTTTTTTTGATACCCATAGTATCGAGTTTGAAGATAGTCTCTTAAATGAAGCAGTCAACGTTAAGGATAAAATTGATGAAATTTTATCGATCGGCAATATTGACCTCGTGACAAATGCCCATAAATTGGTTATTTTCATTATCGATGGCCAAGAAAGAGAGTTGGAGTTATTCGCCCAGCAGGAAGGAATCGCTTGGGCGACCCATTCCATCGAACTTTCCTTCAAACTGGAATGGGTGCAGGCTATTCGCCGTACATTCTGGAATTTCATCGAACAATTCAATCATTCCGTTCCACCAGAGAAAGCCATGGACTTTTTCCGTATGGAGAAAGAAGTAAACACACGAGTCGATTCGTTTTTGAATGCGTTTTTCCTCAGTTATTCTACATATAAGGATTCTTTGCTTAAAGCACACCGTCAACTGGTTGAAAATCTTTCAGTTCCGATCATCCCCATCAATAGTTCCGTCTGCATTTTGCCATTGATCGGTGCCGTCGATACGAAGCGGACATCCATTATTGAAGAAAAAGTACTGACGGAAATCGGTGACGCGCATATTCAAACGCTGATCATCGACTTATCAGGAATCGCCCATATGGAAACCGAGGTCATCCACCATTTGATGAAGATTATGGATGGCACAGCCTTGATGGGCTGCAGTACAGTCATTACTGGCCTGCGCGCAGAAGTTGTCCGCAAAATGATCCATTCACATTTGAAGTTTGATGAAAAAACAAAGACATTCGGCACGCTGCAACAAGCCTTAAAAGAATACTTAGTTGTTTAAGCAGCAAAAAACCTCTCCACAAACTGGAGAGGTTTTTTATTAAACTGGATTCTTCATGAAGTTATCGTCTTTTCTGAAATTCCCCATGACTTCCATTGTTTCGCTGATGCTGACGAACGCATTGGGGTCGATGTTTTTGATCAATGGCCGCACAAATGCCAGCTCGTGGCGGCTGATCACGCTATACAGGACTTTCACTTTTGCTGCAGAGTATGCACCTTCGCCGTCCACGACAGTGATGCCCCGGTATAGTTTATCAAGTAATTCATTTTTGACTGCATCGCCTTGGTTCGTTACCACCATCAAGCTCAGCTTAATGTGGCGCGTATGGACCCGGTCAATCACCAGACCGGTAATATAGATGGATGCCATCGTATACATCGCCAGCTCCCAAGAGAATACAAATCCAGCTACGAAGACCACCGCACTGTTAAGTACAAAAACAAGGGCTCCAAGCGGAATATCCCGCTTCATCGACATCAAGAGGCCAATAACATCAAAGCCACCGGTTGAACTGTAGAAACGGATGATGATTCCCATGGCCACTCCGGAAATCACTCCGCCGAACACCGAAGAAAGCAACGCATCTTCTGTCAGTTTAACGACAGGAATGTATAACATCGAAACGGATGTCACAACAACTGAAAACAGGCTATTGACAATGAAGGTCTTACCCAGCTTCATCCAACCGACGACGAGGATAGGAATGTTCAGGACAATCATCCAGATCCCCGCATTCAAAGGGGTCACCAATCCCAGCATCATCGCAATACCGGTAACGCCGCCCGCCAATACTTCATGGGGCAATAAAAACATATTAAATGCAACGCCAAGGACAATCGAGGCAACAAAAATAATCAATAATCTCGTCCATTTATTCATAACCAAACTCCATTCTTAAGGCAAACCTTAGTTGCTCTATTTTGTTCAAACCACAAAAAAAGGCCGTGCGGCTGCACGTCACCTGAAGAGCAATTATCATAATGTAATCTTTTACTTTTCAATAAAAACTACGGGAAAGTGAATAAATTGTTCTTTTTTATAGTTAACCAATGTTTCATATTATAGTAGCTTAGGGGCAGGAAAAGCAAGTGTTTCTTCTTTTTTTTACACGCTGTTCACAAATAGAAAAGAGATACGGAATATCCACATTCCGAATCCCTCTATTTTCATTCCTTTTCTAATTGGTGAATTGCTTTTTCCAGCTCTTCCTTTTCTTCTCCCTTAATCTCCGGATATTGCGGATTCAGCTGCTGCAACACTTTGACCATGACCTCTGAAACGATATAACGCGAATACCATTCATCGTCTGCAGGCAGTGCGTACCAAGGAGCATATTCTGTCGATGTGTTGTTCAATATGTCTTCAAAGATTTCCTGGTACCCATTCCAATGCTGCCTTTCTTTGACGTCATTAAATGAAAACTCCCAGTTTTTTTCGGGGTTTTTCATGCGTTCAAGCAATCGGCAACGCTGTTCATCAAAAGACATATTGAAAAAGAATTTCACCACAGGAAATCCATTTTCCACCATATACCGTTCATAATCATTAATTTGCCGATAACGGACGTTCCAGATATCTTCATCGATCAATTCATCCGGAAGCGGTGTACCCCCAAGTAGATCGTGGACTCTCGGAGCAATCACTTCCTCATAATAGGACCGATTCAAAATTCCAATTTGGCCTCTGGCAGGCATGCCTTCCTGAAATCGCCATAAATAGTCATGGGCCAGCTCTGTTTCAGATGGTTTTTTAAATGAAGTCACTTTGAGTCCCTGTGCCGTTAAATTCGAAAAGATATATGTAATCGCTTCATCTTTTCCAGCTGCGTCCATCGCCTGTAATACGACGATGATTCCTTTCTCTTCTTGGGCATGCAATTTCATATGAAGTTCTTTCAGCTTTTTGACACTTTCCGGAATCAGTTTTTCTTTGAGTTCTTGTTCATTGTATTTACCATTAACGTTCGCAGGATAATGGGAGAGTTTTATCTTTTCATCTTTTTTGACTAAGTAATCGTCAATATTCATAATTCTCCTCCTTTATAAACTTCAACGAGTCGGGTTGAGTGGCCTACTGCCTACTTCTTCCATACCCTCCATCGGAATAGAAGTAACCGCAAAAAAACCGCAATCCTCATCTCGGGTCACGGTTTTTCTCTACATCGCCTATTGCATCTCACCTTCAACTGAAACCTGCCATTCGATTCCAAAGCGATCAGTCACACTGCCATACAAAGGGCTCCAGAAAGTTTCCTGCAACTCCATGCCGACTTTTCCACCTTCCAATAGCTTGTTGAAAACGCTTCGTGCTTCTTCGATCTCATCGAACAATAGAGTTACAGACACATTATTGCCTCTTTGAAAATTCGGCATTCCCATTCCCGGAGGAACGTCAGAAATCATTAACGTGTCACCGTTTTTCAAATTGATTTGTGCGTTCATCACCATATCCTTTACTTGTTCAGGCATGTCTTCCGCATCCTGCGCTTCACCGTAAGTCATAACGCCAACTAATTCTCCACCTAGTACCTCTGTATAAAAATGTGCCGCTTCCTGGCCATCCCCATCAAAATTCAAATAAGGAAACAATTTCGTGATCATCATTGCCCCTTCTTTCTGAAAACCCCATTTATTTTTCCTGCTGCAGTTCCTTCAAATATTCCTCCAGACGGTCGTAGGTTTGGGTCATCCCATCAACAGCACCCATTTCGATTACACTCTCAAGCTCTTTTTCTGAATCGAACTTCGTAGCAGAAACAACTTTACATCCAGTGCCTTCCGCAAAAAAATCCGTTGTAATCAGCATGGTCGGCAGCCCTTCGACTTCATTTTCCTGTTCATCGGAAAATGTATCCACGTAAACGAGTCGGTTTGGCGGCTCAATTTCACGATAAACGGCTTTTCCCCAGGCTTCCTGTCCTTCCGGCGAGCGCATGCAGTAATGCCAGACGCCTCCAGGCTCCACCTCCATTTTGTAGACCGTCGTGTCCCAACCAGTCGGACCCCACCAGCGCGCAATATGATCCGCTTCCGTAAACATTGAAAATACCCGCTCTCTTGGTGCTTCAAAAGACCTTTCCAAGATCAGTTCCAATCCCTCGACTTTTGAAGAGACCTTGTTTGCAGACATGCTAAATCCTCCTTATCGTAATATTTGAAGCAATCAGCTCTGCTGCCTGATAAACGTAGGCAGTTTTCCTCCTTCCTTTTTTTTTAGGTCAATACAGAGACTGATCAATTTAAGTCCTCTATACCCATTTAGTTTTTACAGTTAAAATTTGATGATGATCCGTGATGATTCACCTTTGGCCAAAATATCAAACCCTTTATTGACCTCATCCAATGTGATGAAATCCGTAATCAATTTATCGACAGGCAAGCGGTCTTCCTGGAACAGATTCATGTAACGCGGTATGTCACGGCTTGGTACGCAACTGCCCAGATAAGATCCCTTAATGGTCCGTTCTTCGGCTGTCAGCGATAAATAAGGAAACGAAAACTGATGTTCCGGATGCGGCAGCCCTGTTGTGACTGTAGTTCCGCCACGCTTGGTGACGGCGTAGGCGACCTCCATCGCCGGTACGACGCCCGCGGTTTCAAAAGCATAATCCAAGCCACCTCCTGTCGCTTTCCGTACTTGTTCAACGACATCCGGATCTTTGGAATTAAACACATCGGTTGCCCCTAGTTCCTTCGCCTGTTTCAATTTGGTTTCATTGATGTCCACTGCAACAATTCGACTGGCGCCTGCCGCAATTGCCCCAAGCAAAGCGCTGAGTCCTACTCCACCGAGGCCCACGACGGCCACGGTGCTGCCGAGTTTGATCCCAGCTGTATTAACCACTGCACCGACTCCCGTGATGACTGCGCAGCCGAACAGTGCCGCTTTTTCAAATGGAATATCTTTACTTACTTTGACGACTGAATTTCTTGAGACGACCGCATATTCCGAAAAAGCCGATACACCAACATGGTGATGGACGGTTTCCGTTTCCGTGCTGAGACGATTTCCTCCACCGAGCAAGGTGCCCGCCGTATTGGAAGCTGCTCCAGGTTCGCATAAGGCAGGACGCCCTTCCCGGCACGGGCCGCATTGGCCACAACTTGGAACGAATACACAAGCGATGTGATCCCCTGGCTCCAAGTCGGTTACGCCTTCTCCCACTTCAACGATTACACCTGCTGCTTCATGGCCCAAAGCCATCGGCAGCGGCCGCGGCCGGCTTCCGTTCATCACCGATAAATCAGAATGGCATAAGCTCGCCGCTTTTATCTGGATCAGCACTTCCCCTTTTTCCGGAGAATCCAATTCCAATGTTTCAATTTGTATAGGCTGGCTTTCCTCGTAAGGAGTTGAAGCCCCAATTTCCCGTAATACCGCTGATCTCACTTGCATATTCCCACCCTCTCCTCAATCAAATTTTCAAGACTCAATACAGTTTGATGCCGATGAACTTTACGTCCGTCATTTCTTCGATGGCATATTTGACTCCTTCTTTTCCAGTGCCGCTGTTTTTCACTCCGCCGTATGGAATATGATCATAGCGCCGAACTGATACTTCATTGATCCAGACGCCTCCTGTATCAAGTGCATCCGCCATCCGCATGGCACGGTTGATATCAGCAGTGAAAACAGCCGCCTGCAGGCCGAAATCCGAATCATTGGCGTGGTGCACCGCGTCTTCTTCTGTAGTGAACGGCATGACACTGACAATCGGCGCAAATACTTCTGCACAGACCACTTTCATGTCAGGGGTTACGTCACTGACAATGGTCGGCTCCATCAATGTACCTCGACGTTTGCCGCCTGCCGATAAAGTCGCACCTTGTTCGACAGCTTCCGTGACCCACGATTCTGCCCTTTCAGCCGCTTCCTCTGTGATCATCGGACCCATATCGGTCGACTCATCCAATGGATCGCCAGTTTGAAGCGCTTTCACTTTCTTTGTCAGCTTTTCGAGAAAAGCCTGATAAACAGCTTCCTGCACATAAATCCGCTGGGCAGAAACGCAGGCTTGACCGGCATATGTGAAGCCGCCGATTACAATGGCATTGACGGCAACGTCCAGATCCGCATCCTCAAAAATGATATTTGGAGCATTCGACCCCAGTTCCAAGGTAACTTTTTTCCGTTTGGCCATTTCATGTATTTTCCAGCCGACAGCACTGCTGCCGGTGAATGTCACCCGTTTGACTTTCGGATGGGTCACCAAAGTTTCCGCCAGCTCCTGCCCAGGACCCATGACAATATTGATCACCCCTTTAGGCAATCCGGCTTTTTCGAACAGCCGGTAAAGAAGAACCGGGGACAGCGGTGTTTTCTCTGCAGGCTTTAAAACCACCGTATTGCCTGCCGCAATCGCCGGGGCGACTTTATGGAGCACCAGATTCAGTGGAAAGTTGAAAGGCGTAATGGCTGCCACTACGCCCAAAGAAACACGTTTTGACATGCCGATTTGATTTTCTCCACCGATTGCACTGTCCAGTGGAATCATTTCTCCATAAATCGATTTGGCACCCTCCGAAGCAAAACGCAGCACCTGCACCGCACGCGCTACTTCTACACGGCTTTCCTTGATGGGTTTCCCTGCTTCCAAAGACAGTAGATGGGCAAACTCATCGGCATCGATTTCCAGCAGATCAGCCGTTTTCCGTAAAATCGCTGCACGCTTATGCGCTGGCATTCTCTTCATGGTTTTGGTATAAACACGATGGGCACTGGCAACTGCATCAGCCGCATCTTCAGCAGTCGCACACGAAATCTTCCCGATTACTTCATTGTTATAAGGATTAATCACTTCAATTTCATCCCGACCATCTTTCGGCAATTCCTTGCCATCAATAATGGAACCGAAATGGTATTTTCCGATTTCAATCATTACAGGTTCTCCTCCTTCTTCAGTTACAAAAACCCGGTTCTTGTTGGAAATTCCGGCTTTACCTCAAGGACTCGTTACTTAATATAGTATGCCCTTTTCAAAAATTGTCAATATTCTGTCAATAAAAGATGGGAGTATCCTTAACTTTTTTCGCGCTCTCTACGCTAACTTCCGAGTAACGCATAAAAAAAAAGAATTTCTTCACGGAGACCGAGAAGAAATTCTTTTAGTTGTATTGCCATTTAATTATCCTGCTTGGAAATCGGTGCAATTTCTTCGTCTGTCATCAGGAAGCCGTGGCAGTTCATCAGCACTTCCTTAAATTCAGTGGAAAGACGGGCTGCATCATAGGCACATACCGAAAGAGCTTTGATATGAGGCATAAGCTGTTCGATTTCGCATTCATATTCTTTGATATCTTTTATGATTTCCACTTCGTCCCGCCATTCAATATGTCCCCACGTGCGGAAGCTCTGTTCCTCTTCCATAAATGGACTGATCAAATCAGAGAAATAGGCAAGGATTGTCGGCGGATGGAAATTTCCGTTCCGCCAGTAAAACGTGAAATTATTGACGTAATGAATGTTCTTCAGCTGTTCTTGGGTAACAAGTTCTTCTACACGCTTTAAAATCTTGGGATAAAGGCGCTCGCTCTCAACGAAGAGGATTTGATCCCCATTCTCGATGCCTGCAATAATATAAGAGGCTGCATTGACAATATAACGCTCGAGCTCCTCCACATAATAAAAAACATGGGCCCCTTCAGAAGTCTGTAAAATATCTTGAATCTCTGTAATCTCTTTTTCCAAATGGTCGTTCCCCTTTTATCCGGCAAGTTACAAAATAGGCAAATCGTCTTTTTCACTCTATCTACTATACACAACAAATAGGCTAAAAGATAATACAAAGCCCCTTTCCCCGTCAAGCAGACAAATTGCCGCCTCATCTCATAACACTGCCTCCTGAAATCTTAAGCGATTCTCCAACAATGTTCCCGGCAGCTTCCGTCAGTAGAAAAGCAATGGTATTCGCCACTTCAGAAGCCGTCGACAAACGTCCGGATGGGATGTCTTTCTTTGCATTTGCCAGTTCATCTTCAAAACTGCTTTGGTTTTTCTGCGCTTTTCTGCGGAGGCTGGTTCTTGCCATTTCGGTGTCTACATAGCCCGGGCAGACAGCATTGACACGTATGCCGTGTTCGATTGCCTCAACCGCCATCGATTGGGTCCAACCGACAACAGCGAACTTGCTGGCCGAGTAAGCCGTGTTGCCATAGGTTCCACGCAACCCCGACAAAGAAGCCAGGTTGACGATGTCCCCTTGTTTTTTCTCCAGCATCTTGCGATATAGTTCCTGCGTCAACAGGAATGTCGAAGTAAAATTCAAGTTCATCATCTCTTCGATGAACGGTTCGTCAAGCTCCTCGACCAGCTTCCCTCCTGAAATACCGGCTGAATTCACCAACCCGTTAATAAAGCCCAATTCATTTTCAGCTCGCTTAATAAGAAGCGTTCGATCTTCGGATTTGGTCAGATCGGCTTCCTGCATACAGAGTCTGTCTTCCGGCATCTGTTCAAGCAGTTCGCATTTCAATTTTTCCAGCTTTTCTTTGTTGCGTCCGGTGATGGTGATCCGTGCACCCATCCCAGCAAGTAACTTTGCTGTCTCCATACCGATGCCCCCAGTGGCTCCAGTGATCAATACATGCTTATGAGCTAATGCTTCAGTTGAAAAAATAGTCATGCCGCAGCCTCCTTTAGAATATGCTCCCTCTTTTCCCTCTTGCTTTCGCCCACTAAACATTTTCCGGATCTGCCTTCTTTTACAACCAGCAGCTATCGAGGTTAAAAAAGAGCAGGCATGCAAATCGAGGCCTTTCCTGTATATAATACAAGTAGTCAGTTAATCATCAACAAGGGGTGTCCGGTTATGGAAAAAATTATTCGTCAATTGAATCTTGAGGACCTTCATCATTTGGAAGAAATGGACACCGGCATAGAGGATGACTACATTCTTCGGGTTTATAAGCGGATATCCAACGGTTCCAGCCGTTTATACGGCCTTTTCCTGGATGGCCGACTGGCAAGCATCGGTGGTTATACGATTTTCGCCAAGCAATACATCATGCTCGGCAGAATGCGCAGCGACCTTCGCTATCGCGGAAAAAATTTATCGACGCAATTGATGGCCCATATTATGGAACAGGCCTTTAAGCTTCCCGCCATTCAATGGATTGGTGCAAACACGCAAGAGGAGAATATATCTGCTCGGCGCGTCATGGATAAACTGGGACTTGCAGAAATATCCACACTTTACAGTGCCATTTCATCTGATATTTCTTCGCTTGGAGCTGGCAGCCCTGTCTGGCCGGAAATCACGGAGATTCCCCATAAGCAGGCATGGATCGACCGCTTGTATATCCAAACTGGAGCTGTCTTTCCTTACGAATGCTACTACACATTTCCAGCTTCTGAGGCATTGTTTGAGGATGCCGAGCTCGCACAGTGGTCTTTCTTTGAAAATCCACGCAAGGATCGGGTGCTGATCGCTAAAAAAGATTACAAACGGGATTATTACCTGCATGCCATTTATCCATGGGACGACCTTATGGAGCAGCCGGGTTTCTGGGAAACCGTCTCAATGGCGCAAAATCAATTGAGCAAAAAAGTAAAAACACAGGCCTTGCTCTGGATGGACTTAAGCCCTGACCAAGTCCACACATTACCTGCCCTTCACCCTTTTGAGCTGCCTTCTCCATGGCTGTTGTATGGTATTGACCGCCACAACTGAAAGCAGCTTCCTGCTTTCTCTGGTTCATTCCAAAATCAAAAAGCGAGCCTTCCTTTTTGAAATTCAAAAAGGAAGGCTCGCTTTTCATTTTTAACCACAACACATCGGGAACTTAAACGCTTTCCGTCAATTCGTTTTCACGATCGATTCTCAGCTGCTTCACTTTTAATTGCTCCATTTCAGCTTCTGTCAAAAATTGAACCTTGTAGCCAACCAATGCCATGATGATCCCGATGATCGGAACTGCGTAATTGAGCACCGCATAAGGCGCGTAGGCAAACGGATGGACGGCTAAAGTTGCCAGGATGAAGACACCGCAGGTATTCCATGGAATGAAAGGAGAAGTCAGAGTTCCTCCATCTTCAAGCGCACGTGACAGGTTTTTGGAATGCAAGCCTTTCTCCTGATAGGCCGTGGCGTACATTCTGCCGGGCAGCAGAATGGATATGTACTGCTCTGAAGCTGTCGCGTTTGTGAAGAAGGCGGAGACGATTGTAGCGGCAATCAAGCTGCCGGCTGATTTCGCCACTTTCAAAATTTGTGTGACGATGGCTTTCAGCATGCCGGTATGTTCCAGTACACCGCCGAACACCATCGCAAAAATGGTCAGTGAGACCGTGAACATCATGGAAGCGATGCCTCCCCGATTAAATAATTCATCGACCATTTCATTATTTGAGACAATTGCAAAACCGTCATGGAGCGTATTGACTGCATCCCCTACATTGCCGCCTTGGGCAAAAATCTGGCAGATAAAGCCGAGGAACACCCCAACTACCAGGGCGGGCAAAGCCGGCACTTTCAATGCCACAAGTACGACGATGGCAGCAGGCACCAGCAGAAGCCAAGCAGAAATGACAAAATTGCTGTCTAATGCCGCTAAAATGCTTTGGATATTCCCTTCATCAATTGCTGATCCGCCAAATTGGCGGCCAAGGAAAAAGTAGACAACCAAAGCAATGACCAGGCCTGGAACAGTTGTATACAGCATATGCCTGATGTGTTCAAATAGATTTGTGTCGGTAACGCCTGCCGCGAGGTTGGTAGTGTCGGACAGCGGAGACATCTTATCACCAAAATAAGAACCCGATATCACCGCACCTGCCACCATTGCAGCGGGGATTCCCATACTCATGCCGATTCCCATGCCCGCTACCCCGATTGTCCCCATCGTCGACCAGGAACTGCCGATTGCGAGTGCAACGATTCCGCAAATGAGGCAGATCGTCATCAAAAATAGTGACGGCGTAATGATCTGCAGGCCATAGTAAATCATGGTCGCTATAATGCCGCCGCCAATCCATGAGGCAATGATCATGCCGACCACAATGATAATCAGAACAGCAGGCAGAGCCAAGCGGATTCCTTTATAGGCCCCTTCTTCGATTGTTTCCCATTTATAGCCGAGTCGCCAGGCGATAAACCCAGCCACTATAGCACCTAAAGCAAGTGGTACGTGCGGGCTGCCTTCAAAAACGATAATCGTGATCGCCATTGCGACAATCATCGTGACCAGTGGAATCAGTGCCAGTAAAAAAGGTATTTCGATCTCTTGTTGTTTTGTTTTCATCCTATGTAACCCCTTACTTTTATGTATTACTTTTATATTACAGCAAAATTTAAAATAGTCTATCTATATAAGTTGAACTAATAATCTATAATTGAAAACGTTTCAATTACGGATATTCCACAAACCAACTCCGCTTTCCTACGGGCTTGCGCCGAACTAACTCGGGCTAAACGCCCGAGTGGATTTCGACACTTCGCTTGCCCGCGGGAGTCTCCGCTGGTTTGCTCCATATCCTGTTGATCAGTTAGTGAAAACGATTAGAAGAAAGACCGCAAGGCGGTGACTCCTACGGAAGAACGGAGTGATGAGACCCCGCAGGAGCTTGCGACGAGGAGGCTCAGCGCGTCGTCCGCGGAAAGCATCCGCCTGGAGCGCTTTCTTCGTTTCTCCACTCTTTTTGAGAATAAAACAGCAGACAATAAAAAATAGCCGCCTCTCTCGAAGGGGCAGCCGCTCCATCATCTCAATCGACTTTCTTCAGGATTCCCATCCAATGCACGATAAATTTCTGCTTCGAAAAACTTACGGCGGTGATCAGCCGATTTTCTTCTGGACAATTCTCCATTATCAAACACCCGGCTGCATAGATAAAATGGAGCTTCCGTGTTTTCCACGACCTGCCATTTGCCATGAAGAGCCTGTTGACTGCCAAAATCCACAAGGAAATTTTGACCTACAGGCAATACCGGGTATTTGCATTCCACTTTGGCTGATGTCGTTTTGTCTGGAGCCTTCTTGAATCTTTCCACACTTAACACTCCTTTATAAGGCTATCCCCCTATGGAATTCCGGGTCCATTGCTGCCAGCCTCTTCCTCTCTTAAATACCCACCCCCCGGACAGATTCAAACTCCTGATCTGCCAACTCACATTGACACAATACAGACATGACCGCAGGTTTCCTGTTGTTCGATAAGTGGTATTTAAAAGAACAACTACGTTTTGCAGCAAGAAAAAATGGTTCACTGACAAGTGCTTCATTTATATTGATCCGCAAAGCGCCATAACTTGTTCGGAGGTGCGCTATGAAGTTTCTGGAGTATTGGGTCTACCTGTCATTATCGATTTTCAAAATATTTCTGTTCAGCATGTATGCCGGCACTGAATTTCAGGCCAGCTTCTTTGTTCTTAACCTTGCCTCCATCGTCGTCTTGTCGAGCTGGACATTGTTATTGAGCTACAAGAAACGCCGATGGATTTTGTTGACCCTGCTGTTTTTGCATAGCACCCTGCTCATTTCCGACCTTTGGTATTACCGCTACTTTAATGATTTACTGTCCATAGCCCTGCTTTCGGACGTTACCCAGATGAGTGACGTGGGCGGTGGATTCATGACCTTGATCGAAGCGATAGACTTTTTCTTTTTCGCAGATCTGCTGATTTTTTCCCTCATCCTCTTTGCCACTCGTAAGAATCAGGAGCCGGTCAATCAAAAGAAAAAAAGAATGATGGCCGGATCAGGTTTTGTCCTTGGCCTGGCATTGGTTATCATTCCTATCGCAATCAGCTATACAAATGAAGAACAATGGCTCGTCGATGAGCCGATTTCAAATATGCGTGAATACTACCAGCTTGGATTTTGGGGCTATCACGGCTTGGATTTTGTCCAGGGTGTAGGTGCTCTCTTTAAAAACGACAGCGTAACAGCAGAAGAAGAAGCGCGGATCCTGGAGTTGAATCCTGAAACGCCTTCAGCTGTTTCCGACTCGGAAAAACCCAATATCATTGTCGTTCAATTAGAGTCTTTCCAAACCTCTGTGATTGGCCAGCAGGTCAATGGGCAGGAGCTAACCCCCCATTTAAATGCATTGAAAGAAGAGTCGAATTTTTTCCCGTCATTCTATCATCAAACACATGAAGGCCGTACCTCTGATGCCGAGTTTATCACACTGACTTCCCTGCATCCTTTGAAATCCGGTTCCGTATATACACAATACGCTGATAATGAATTCGATGCGTTGCCGGAACTGCTGAAAAACGCTGGCTACGACACGGCAGCCATGCATGCTTTCGAAAAGGATTTCTGGAATCGCGATGATTTCTACAAAAATATAGGCTTTAATCATTTCTTCAGTAAAACAGATTTTCCGGACAATCAGGACATCGGCATGGCTTTGAATGATGAAGATTTCTTTACGACTTCCATCGAGCTTACTGAGCAGCTGAAAGAGCCTTATTTTGCTTTTCTGGTTGCACTTTCAAGCCATACGCCTTATGAAATACCTAAGGAGCTGGAGCAGCTGGATTTGACCGGTTATGAAGATCCTCTGTTGAAAGGCTATTACGAAACCATTCATTATGTGGATGGGGCTGTCGGTGTGATGATTGAAAAGCTGAAACAGAAGGATATGTGGGATGATTCCCTTATCATCTTCTACGGCGACCATGATAGCGGATTGACACAGCCCGACAACGAAATGGCAAAGGAATTGGGTGCTGAAACCGAAGTCGAGTTAGTTGAACTCGATCAGCAGGTACCACTTTTCATTAAAGAACCGAAGATGGAAGAAGGCAGCATTGTCAACAATCCTGGCGGCCAAATTGATATCGCTCCGACCATTCTCGATCTGTTGGACATCAACCCACCCTATATGCTTGGCCAATCCCTTCTGGATGACGACAGCAACCTGACCGTTTTCCGTGACGGAGCTTTCCGTTACGAGGAGGTTTATTTCCAACCTGATTTGACTGCTCCCGGTGGAAGCGGAACGTGCTACGATACCACTTCAGGCGCGGAAGTTGAAATCGGCCAATGCCGAGAACATATCGAAACTGCAGCCGATCAACTCCGTATATCGGATACGATCATCCAGAAAAATGCGCTGCAGCAAATCAATAAAAACAAAAAGTGACAAAAAACCATCTTTGCGTAAAAACGGAGATGGTTTTTTGCGGAAAACCGAGGTGCTTCAATGTCTTTTCTCAGATTCCCACTATATGATGGAGTTATTAAGAGTTGAGCACACTTTTACTGGAAAGGATGATGGCCATGAGAGCGCTGACAAAAAACATACTGCTCCTTGTCCTTCTCGTCGCTTTGAGTGCCTGTTCCGGCAATTCACAGGAAAGCGGCGCTGCAGCCGGCCAACTGAACGATGGTGAACCCGCGCCTGCTTTCGAATTGATGGATCTGGAAGGCAATGAGCAGAATCTCGCGGATTATGCCGGCCAAAAAGTCTATGTGAAGTTTTGGGCTTCCTGGTGTTCAATCTGCTTGTCAGGAATGGAAGAGTTGAATACATTAGCCGGTGAAGAAACGGATTTTGCAGTCCTGACCATTGTATCTCCCGATTCGAATGCTGAAAAGAGTACAGAATCATTCACGAAATGGTTCGAAGGGTTTCCAAATGCCGAAAACATAGCTGTGCTATTGGATGAAGGCGGCATTTTCTTCGAAAAATACGGCATCATCGGCTATCCAACTTCCGTCTATATCGGTTCAGATGGAACACTCGTCAAAAGTCAGACTGGCCATTTCAGCAATGAAGAAATCAAAGCAAGCTTCGAGACGATAAAATAACAAAACGTGTTTTCCTTCGCCTTTTGGCACAGGAAAACACGTTTTGTTATAAGAATTCATTTCAGACAATCAAACCCATCACAATAAATAAAATCCTATTCCCATAATGAGGTAAGCAGCCAGGAGGGTTAGACCTTCAAACCAGTTCGACTCGCCGTCATTCATGACATTGATTGCCAGAAACACAGCCGTAATCATCGCCACCAGTTCAGAAATCGTGAAGACCAGCGGCATCTGCTGTGGCATGAAAAGGGAAATCAGCACCAGAATGGGCGCAACGAACATGGCGATCTGCAAAGTCGAGCCGATGGCGATTTCCACGGCCACATCCATCTTGTTCTTCATCGCCATGATAAGTGCCGAAGCATGCTCAGCGGCATTCCCGACGATTGCGACAATAATGACTCCAATGAACAGTTCAGACCAGCCGAACTCTTCCCCCACTTCTTCAAATGTATGGACCAGATTTTCAGAGACATACGCTACGATCAATGTGGCAAGGAGCAGGATGATGAGTGCTTTCTTCTTCGGCCATTCCGGTTCTTCGTGTTCAGTTTCCTGTGCTGCGTCTGCATGGCTGTAAACGCCCCGGTGTGTAACCAGCTTGAAGAACAAGCCCGCCAAATACAAAAGAATCAGGATAATTGAGATGCCGACACTCAATTGGATGGTCTCCGTTTCATTCATGGTCATCGAAAAAATTTCCGGGATTACAAATGCCACGACAACTGCAAAAATCAGCAAGCCGGAATTATGGGTGGCGTCATGGACATTGAACATTTGCCGCTTGAATTTGATGCCGCCGAGGAAAAACGACAATCCTCCAACCAGAAGCAAATTCCCCAATACCGAACCGGTCAAGGAAGCCAATACCACTCCAATCAACCCTGCCTGCAGAGCAAAAATAGAGATGATCAATTCCACTGCGTTCCCGAAGGTTGCATTGAGCAGTCCACCGATGCGCGGACCGCTGACGATTGCCAGGCTTTCTGTCGCTCTTCCCATAAAACTGGATAATGCAACTACGCTTACGGAACAAATGAAGAACATGGCAATGCTTGGCCAATCCATAAAAGAACCGATCACCGTCAAAGGCACACCGACTGCCACTAAAATGCCAAATACCCGATTCATAAAATCCCTTCTTTTCATTTTGATAATAATGGATACCCAGTTTTTTGAATTTCTTAACATGACAAAAAACACGCCCCCCCACTCAATGGCTGGACGTGTTTCAAATCAATTTTTTAGGAATCCTTCTTTCATGAAAGAAGGGTTCGGATAGCGGTAGAAGCCTTCACCGGTTTCTCTTCCAAGCTTCCCTTTGTCCAAGTATTCCGATTTCAGCATGTGAGCCAATTCCACAAACTTTGGATTGCCGGTGGCTGCCGCCTTCGCCTGGACAATATTGTGGGCTGTATTGATGCCGACCACATCCAAAATAGCGAAAGGGCCAAGCGGCGCCCCTGTTGCGATCATCCAGGTCTTATCGACGGTCTCAACGTCCGCGACCTTTTTGACCAGCAGCAGTTCAGCGGCTTCCAGGAAAGGCACCAACAGTGAATTCAAGATATAGCCAGGCTGTTCCTTATAAAGAGGCAATGCTACCATGCCAATCGCTTCGGCAAATTTGATCATGTCCTCAAAAACTTGATCAGCTGTTCCCGGATGTTTCATAATTTCAGCAGTATTGTTGATGCGGATTGTATTGGCAAAATGCAAAGCCAGGAATTTTTCCGAACGCCCTGTCGCTTCTGCAAACTGGCTTGGCAGCAGCGTCGAGGAATTAGTCGCAAATACTGTCTTCTCAGGAGCTGATTTGCCCAGTTCCGTATAGAAAGCCGTTTTAATGTCCGCTACTTCAGGAATCGCTTCAATCACTAAATCTGCATCAGCAACCGCTTCGGCCAGATCGGTATGGAAAGACAGACGGCCATAAGCGGCGTCCACTTCCGTTTCACTCACGCCAAAGTCATTGCGGTAGTTTTTCTTCAACTTGGCCAATCGTTTTTTCGAGCTCTCAATCGCTTCTTCGTTGAGATCGTATATCGTTACATCAAATCCTTTATATGCTGTTTGGTAGGCAATCTGGCTCCCTAATACACCACTGCCCGCAACCGTTATTTTCTTGTAATCCATCATCATTCTCCTTTATATCCGATTCGTTTCATGCTTTGACAATAGCTTCCGCTAAAACCCAGTCAAGGAACTGTGCGCCTTACTTATTGAAAAAAGGGATTCTTGTCCGCACTGTTCTATACAACGGCCCAAGTAATTTCCGCAGTGCATGGACTGGCGGCAGCGGACTTCTGCTGTGCCACTGAATCCATTCCAATGCAATCAGGCTCAAAATCAGCCAGATGGAACCAGCAATATAACCGGCAAGGACGTCGCTCGGAAAATGGGCTCCCAAGTAGATCCGGCTGCTGCCGATCAAAAAGATGAGGAGGCTCAGAACAGTCAAAGTCAGCCCTTGAACCCATGCCTTCTGATGCGTCCGGATAACAAGGTACATCACAAAACCATAGAAAATCAAGGAGCCCATTGAATGGCCGCTCGGAAAACTGTAGCCGATTGCATCAATTTCAGCATTGATGCTTGGACGCTCCCTTACGTACAGATTCTTCAACAGCAATGTTAAGAGCGAGCCGCCCCCTACTGCAATAATGAAAAAGAGAATCCCCCATTTATCTTTCAATTTAACTCCCAATACTGCCAGAACAATAATCGATAAGCCCGTCAAAAACCAGGCTGAACCCATCTCGGTGAAGATGAACATCACCGTATCCATCGTCTCTCCAGCTCCCGCTTCAAGTAGGCTGATGATGAAACGATCAAACAGACCGAATTCCTTTTCCATCACTTCTTCCGCCAATTCGGCAAATAACACAATAAAAAGTGCCGCAACGCCCAGCCCGCCAAGCAATAGCAAAAATGCCAGGCCAGCTATTTTTTCATTTTTCTCCATCCTATCGCTCCCACCTACCTACTGCAGATATGTTCTCTTTACCCTTCTCTTTCAAAGATTATGTAAAAAAACCAATTATGTGGAACCAATAATTTGTTAGACACGCGGCACAGTGGTATTTTTACTAGAAGAAAAGTAAATAACTCAGGAGCTGATTTTTTTGGAACAACTAACTGGAAAGATAGCCATCATTACCGGTGCCAACAGTGGGATCGGCCTGGAAGCTGCTAAAGTGTTCGCCGATCGCGGCGCACAGATCATCATGGCCGTACGCGATACAGCAAAAGGCGAGGCAGCCCGTGATTTAATCCTTACTACGTATAACAAGGCAGCGATAAATGTGATGAAACTGGATTTGGCAGACCTTGAAAGCGTCCGGACATTCGCGGATAACGTTAAGAGCCAATACGATTCACTCGATTTGCTGATCAACAATGCCGGTGTCATGACCCCGCCTTATTCAAAGACGAAGGATGGATTTGAATTGCAGTTCGGCAGCAATCATCTCGGCCATTTTGCGTTGACCGGCCTGTTGTTGCCCCTGCTGAAAAAAACACCCGGTTCGCGTGTCGTCTCCCTCAGCAGCCTGGCCCATAAAGGAGCATCCATCGATTTTGATAATCTCGATGGCACAAAAGGCTATAAGCCGATGAAGTTCTACAGCCAAAGCAAACTGGCCAATCTGCTGTTTGCCCAGGAGTTGGACAAGCGCTTTAAGCAAAATGGCCTTCAGACACTGAGTCTTGCCTGCCATCCTGGAATTTCCGCGACCAACCTCTTTAAGTTCGGTAAACGCGATGCCCCACGATTGCTCAAGACAGTGATGCATAATTTCCTGCAGCCACCTGATATGGGTGCTTTGCCGACCATCTATGCGGCAACAGAGCCGCAATTGCAAGGCGGCGAATATATCGGCCCGGACGGCAAAGGCCAACGCAAGGGCTATCCGACGCTGGACACGCCTCACGCTTCTGCGGGTGATGAAGAAGTATCCAAAAAACTCTGGGAAGTATCGGAACAATTGACCAGTGTAAAGTTTGATTTTGCCAATGCCACAGCCCAATAAACAAGCCGCTTTCATGTTCATCCATGAAAGCGGCTTTTCCTATTCATCAGAGAGCGATTACTCCGGCAGCACAATTGGATAATGCTTATTGAGAAACTCCTCAATCACTGTGCGATGGCTTCCGACCATTTTTTCCGGCAGTTCTTCTGAAGCAAAGAACTTGAAGCTCAATGATTCTTTTTTGTCGACGGTCAATTTACCTCGGTATTCAGTGGAATAATAAGCGAGCGTCACCACATAGAACTCATCGCCGTTTTCGGCTACCACAAAATGCTGTGGGCCAGAATAGACATTGATCAGTTTGAGTTCTTCAATCGTCAATCCTGTCTCTTCCATAACTTCCCGTTTTGCTGTGTCCTCTGTGGATTCCCCAAGTTCCATCAGTCCGCCCGGAAGACCCCACAAATCCTTTGGGAATTTCCGCTCTTCAAGCAGCAAGCGGCCATCTTCATCGACAATCACTACTACCGCCCCGACAAGTATCAGCGGACGATGACCGACAATTGCCCGCAACTCTTCTATATAACCCATTTTGCCATAACCCCTTATCTTTTAACGTTTATTGTAAAGTAAAACTTTAACCGCGCATCCTCTTTCGGAATCCCCACACGGCAGTTCCGAAGATAACCGCTGTATAGGCGATTACCCATACCAACGGCGTAAGAACCGCGCGGTAGTCTCCGGCAAAGACAGCTCTTGAAGCGTCCACGGCATGGGCAAACGGCAGCAGATAAGCGACTGTTTCGAAAATGCCGCCAATCATGTCTAGCTCAAACCAAGTTCCGCTCAGCCAGGTCGTGATATTGACAAAAATTGCAAACATCGCCCCCACTTGGCGGTCGGTGAAAAAGGTTCCGAAGAACAGGCCGAATGCGATATAGAGAAGTGAAATGATCACCAGTACGCCGAAAGCTGGGATTGCATCATATGTGATTGGCATGCCCAGCAGCAGTGCCGTTCCATAACAGGCAGCCATCTGGATGAACGCTACCGGCAGCAGCGGCAGCGCGTAGCCGATCAGATAATCGATTGCAGTCATCGGAGAAGAAAAAATCCTCATCAAAAAGGAACTGCTTTTATCGCGGCCAATCAGCATGCCCGTAAACAGCGTAATGAACGAAAAACTGAACACGATGATTGCAGGAGCAAGCTTACGCAGCGTAAAGAGATCAAAAGGCATATTCTCAGCCATCATCGAAAACAGCCACAGCATCAACAGCGGCAGAATCATGCCGAACAGCAATGTCATCGGATCCCGTAAAATCTCTTTGCGGTTGCGCTGTGCAAATGTCAGAGCCCTCATCCGGTTCCCTCCTCTGCGGTAAGCTGAAGAAAGACATCCTGGAGTTTGGCTTGTCCGGTCTGTTTCCGTAATTCGTCCAAGGTACCGAGGGCGCGCAGCCTGCCTTTATGCATAATGCCGATGCGATCCGCCAGCGCCTCCACTTCCTCCAAATAATGCGTCGTCAGAATGATGGTGATCTGCCCTTTCAAATCCAGCAGAATCTGCCACAAATCCAATCGTGCACGGACATCCAGGCCAACTGTAGGCTCATCCAGAAAAATGATTTCCGGCTCTGAAATCATTGCCATCGCAATGCTTAAGCGGCGCTCCAATCCGCCTGACAACGTCCTGCCTTTGCTTTTGGCCCAATCCTTCAGATCAAACTTGTCCATCAGCTGTTCCGCTTTCTGTTCTGCTTCCTTTTTGTCGCTGCCATAGATCCTGGCAATGAACTCGAGGTTTTCCTTGACGGAAAGGTTACGCGCTACTGCTGTTTCCTGCGGTGAGATATTCAATTTCTTTTTCACTGCCTGCGGATTTTCGGAAATACTATCCCCCAGCATGATGGCATCTCCACTCGTCGGCTCCATCAGACAGCTCAGTAATTTAATGGTTGTGGTTTTCCCCGCTCCGTTTTCACCCAAGAGCGCAAAAAACTCCCCTTGTCCGATTGTCAGCGATAGATGATCTACGGCAACCCGATCTTTGAATGTTTTGGTCAATTCTTTAATCGCTATTTCCATGAATCCTCCAACGCCTCCTTTTCTCCATTCTAACGCCATTTGAAGCTGATGGATAATAAAGCAACAAGCCATCGTACAGATATGTTAAAGCGAATAAAATATTTTTAAAACCGTTGAAATTTTGTGGTATTTTTTTGTTATTAGTAATATAATTTAATCATAAACAATGAACTGAAATTTCATGCGGCCGCATAGAATATGTTCATTTATAGCTTTGCTGGATTTGTCTGTGCTGTTTTTAAAATTGTTGGGACGTACACAAATCTATCAATCAAAAGGAGAAAAAGAAGATGAAGAAGCTGTTTATGATCTTATTTGCAGTTGTACTCGTATTTGGTTTTGCCTCCAGCTCATTGGCTGGCGGCAAAGACGACAGCCATGTAACGAAAACGGTGACGTTTGAAAAAGGCATCACCACCATTGTAACGACAACAGTTGATGTGAGCCATGATAAAGAGGTAGAGGTAAAAAAATCCACCGATACTTCAACAGTCAAGAAATCCAAGAAAGATGTTTCTGAAAAAGTCGATGTGGTAATAACCAAAGAACAACATCCAAAAAATCATAAATTGTACCGGGATGTCAAAACCGAAACCACTTATAAGATCATTAAAGTCACCACATGGGATGAAGTGACAAAAACAACAAAAATCAAAACAATCACCACTCCTGTCAAAATCATCAAAACCACTGTCCATACACTCAAACACAGAGGAGCGCCAGGTAGCAATGGCAAAGTGATCAGCGATGAAACCAAGGTTGATACTGAGAAAAAATATGGTAAGCCGGAAGTGAAAGTGACGACCAAAAAACAGGTTTCCAAAGAAAATGTCAAAACTTCCACAACTAAAAAAGTCATTGACGTCAAAGTGACTTACGGCGAGTGGGAAAAACACCATTAAAATCAAAAGCGGACTTTCCATCAAGCAATTGATGGAAAGTCCGCTTTTTTATCTGTCAAAATTCCAATCGAGCCAAAGAAACGATAAAATAAGCCTTACAGATTCCAGACTGACTGGCATAATGGAAATGGAGGGAGTGATTTTTTGCTTACAGGAAAAACAGCCATCATCACGGGCGGCAACAGCGGGATCGGCTTTGAAACAGCAAAGGGTTTGCTGCAGATGGACACAAACATCATCCTGGCTGTGCGCAATACGGTAAAAGGTGAAGCCGCACGTGCCGCATTGCTCAACCTCTATCCCTCATCTCAGATTGGCGTCATGCAGCTGGATTTAGCGGATCTTGAGAGTATTAGATATTTCGCAGAAGAATTCAAAAATTCCTATGACAAACTTCATCTCTTGATTAATAATGCAGGCCTCATGGCACCTCCCTATGCTAAAACAAAAGACGGTTTTGAAATGCAGTTCGGCAGTAATCATCTTGGCCATTTTGCATTGACCGGTCTGCTTCTGCCGGTATTGGCAAAAACGCCGAATTCACGTGTTGTGACCATCAGCAGCCGGGCACATAGCCGCGGTTCCATCGACTTCACTAATCTCGATGGGTCAAAAGGTTATCAGGCAAAGAAATTCTATAACCAAAGCAAGCTTGCCAATCTCTACTTTGCGCTGGAACTGGACAAGCGGTTGAAAGAGCATGGCCTTGAGACGATCAGCATCGCCTGCCATCCCGGCGTTTCTGCCACCAATATATTCAAACTGGGCAAGTGGGAAATCCCGGCTCCATTTAAACGCCTTGCCAACCTTTTCCTTCAGCCACCCGATATGGGTGCGTTGTCGACATTATACGCTGCAACCGAACCGGATTTGACAGGTGGCGAATATATCGGTCCTCACGGCCAGTTCCAGCGAAAAGGCTTTCCGGCACTTGGCACCCCACACGCCAATGCGACAGACCAGAATATCTCCCGACAGCTTTGGGAAGTATCGGAAAGCTTGACGACTGTCCTTTATCCCTTCGAATCTTCTTTACAGGAATGATCCAACCAATCTCAGCTGTTTATTCACAGGCAACTGCCTGGGATTTTTGCCGTCCAAAAAATTTTCGCACCAAGACATATTGTTTATTCCTAAGGGAATACTTAAGGGACAAGTATGAATATCACACGTTACATCACTTTTCATCAATGGAGGAATTTTTAGCATGAGTAAAAAAAGCGTTAATGTTGGCGGAATAGAACTCAAGTGGGATTTGGAAACAGGAGAAGCTCTTTTTGAAGGTGGAGATGTTGTCCTTTTTTGGACGACCGCCATGGAAACCTTCTTTGACACGATCAAAGATATTTCAGGTATAGAAGCGACGCAACTTGTGTTGGAAACAACCGGATTTCGCCAAGGGGTTATCGTAGGTGAAGGCTTCAAAGACATGAAGCAGATTGATACATCAAATGTTGTTGAGTGGATTTCCAATACATACGCTCCTGCCGGATGGGGAAAAGTCGAGATCATTGACATGGATGCTGAAAAAAACACCTTTACGCTGCATATACAGAACGATTGGGAATATAAAATGAACCTGCTGAAAAACAAGGACACAGAAGGCATCTTCGTCCCTTCGCATTATGCAGGGGTATTGACGGGTTTGTTCGGCATCAATTTCTGGTATAAAATCATCCAGTACCAAAAAGAAGATACTCCTTACAGCATCGTCGAGTATTTCCCTTCCGACGTGACAGTCCAGCAAAATATCCATGAACTGTCCCGGAAGCAGGAAGGTGACCAAATCCGTAAGTTGGAAGCTTTAGTCGATGAACACACAAAATCTTTGCAGAGTTTAGTGAAGGAACTCTCCTCTCCAATCATCCCAGTACTCGAAGGCATTATCGTAGTACCGATGATCGGCAGCTATGATGAACAGCGGACAGAGGATTTGATTTTTAAAACCCTGAGCGAATTGCCAAAACATAAAGCCAATTTCCTGCTGATTGATCTGACCGGGTTAAACCAGCACATTACCGAGCATACCGCTTCCCTGATCGATAAGCTGGGCGCTTCCGCCAGGCTTCTTGGAACAGAAGTCATCCTTGTCGGCATTTCACCTGAACTGGCAATCATCATTGCGCAATCCCAAAACAGCCTGAAGACTTTTGAATCCTTGCAGAGCCTGCAGCACGGAATCTATTATGCGCTCGGCCGAAGCGGACGGAAGATTGTCTGAAACATCGGCCCGGGTTCCAGCGAAATAGCGCTTCTTCTGAGAGACATTTCCTCCAAAAAAGAATATACTAATTCCTGTCTGTTTTATTAGCATGGATAGGATAGCCATTGTTTCGCTCAATGGTTAATGGAGGAGATCACTTGAACGCAAAAGCTTTTTCACTCGCGTTATTTTCTGTTTTAATATGGGGGTCTTCCTTCGCAGCCATTCGGGTCGGGCTGCAGGGCGGCTATGATGCGGGACAAAACGTACTGGTCCGCTTCCTGATTGCTTCGGCTCTGTTCCTCATATATGCACTATGGCCGGGAACGAAATTCCGCATGCCCCGTAAAGGCGACATTCTCCGGATCCTGATACTGGGGTGGATCGGCATCAGTGTCTACCATATCTTCGTCACCTTTGGAATGGAGACCATTTCTGCTGGTACAGCCGGTATGCTCGTCGGTTCCGGTCCGATCTTTACAGCGTTGATCGCTGCATTTTTCTTGAAGGAACGCTTGAGCAGCCTTGGCTGGATGGGTCTTGGCATCGGTTTTATCGGCATTCTCTTTATCGCCTTCGGATCGGCTGGCGCTTCGCTGACACTGACAAACGGGGCTTTGCTGGTGTTGGTCGCTGCATTTGCTTCAGCTCTTTTCTTTGTTTTCCAAAAGCCGCTGTTGACGCATTACTCTGCAATCGAACTGACCGCCTACTTTACATGGGCCGGTACTTTGCCGTTCCTCCTCTTTTCTCCTGGTCTGTTCAGCGCGATGCAGTCTGCGACCTTGGAAGCCCATCTGGCGACACTGTATGTTGGCGTATTTCCGGCCGCAATTGCCTATGTGACATGGGCAACCGCCTTGTCGCTCGCCAACGCCAGCTCTGTCTCGAGCCTGATTTACCTGGAGCCGGCTGTGGCAATTGTCGTTGCCTGGATGTGGCTGCATGAACTGCCGACTCCCTTGTCGCTCATTGGCGGTGTCATCGCCATCGCCGGGGTTATGATCGTCAATGTTCTAGGCAGAAAACATCGTGTACTTTCCGGAAAAACTGCAGAATCGTCCTTATAAAAAACAGCGTCACCTGAAATTACTTCAGGTGGCGCTGTTTTTTTTTTTGAAAAAGTTCTACCCATTGCAGCATTATTCCTCTACTCGGAACCAGCCCGGTGCATTGGTCACCATATTCCACAAGTTCTCTGGAATATCCAACTGTTCTTTTTTGCTCAAGTGGATCGCCTGGAAGATTTCTTCGTCCCGGCTCTGTTTAACTTTCGCCAGCCAATCCGGATCCATGATCAAAGCATGGCCAAGCGATACCAGCGGTGTGATTTCCAATGCTTCCTTCACTTGCTTCAGCGTCTGCAGACCGCCGACTCCAATGACCGGCACACGATTGCCGATATGCTGCTGAATCATTTCCACGCGTGACCGGTTGTCTTCTTCGCGGATCGATCCTCCAAAAAATCTGCCGACGGATGCATGGATATAGTCGATGCCCTGGTCAGCGATGGCGTTCAGGAACTCTAATGTATCATCCATCGTGATCCCTGGCTCTTCGCGTTCTTCCGGGCTGATGCGGTAGCCGACCACAAATGGTTTATCGGCATGTTCAGCAACCGCTTCCTGGATTGATCGAATGACCGCAAGCGGAAACGCCATGCGCGCGGTGACATCGCCTCCCCATTTATCAGTGCGGACATTGGAATGCGGCGAGAAGAATTGCTGGATCAAATAGGTATTGGCACCATGGATTTCGATGCCATCAAAACCGGCCTCGATCGCACGTCTTGTCGCTTCTCCGAATGCCGCAATCGTTGCTTCGATTTCTTCTTCCGTCATTTCACGTGGAATTGCTGCATTGGGGCGCGGTGCCGGCACAGCGCTCGGTGCAACCGGCTGCTCGCCTTTCAGCAGCTCTTCATTCGACATGCGGCCTGCATGGTAGAGCTGCAGAATCGCTTTGGCGCCGCCTTCTTGAATGGATGCAGCCAAACGGGTCAGGCTGCCGATCCGTTCATCGCTGTCAGCACCTAAAGGATCAGAAAATCCGACACCAAGCGGTTCGACATGTGCACAGGCTGTAATGACAGCACCCAGTCCGCTTTCGGCACGTCGCTTGTAATAAGTCAATTCATCCTCTGTAACATCGCCATTCGGATCTGAAGACGAAGTCGTCATCGGGGCCATCAAAACCCGATTTTTCAAAGTCAGGCCAGATGTGAATGTGAACGGTTCAAATATATTTTGTGTTGTAAGGGTCATATAAATTCCTCCTTGACTATCTCTTTACCCATCAGAAGGCGTCGGCAAGCCTGACGTCTCCATTACTATCATCGTAACCGATAGCCAGGCAAAAGGAGACGCATCTGCTTGGCAGCAACAGAAGTTCAGTCTTTTGGCTGATAGGTAAAAGCCGTCCGGCGACTGAATGTCTGTCCTGACGGCTACGTATCTTTTATTCATTTAACGATGCTGTAATAGACACGTGAGGTAAGACGATAAATTAACCAGTAAATGGCCGCAAATGCGACGACCACGCCGACGAATGACAACAGCCACGTGACTTCGTTTGTCACGCCGAAAATCAGCAGCAGCTTTTGGACAATCGGATAAGCGAAAATGACATGGATTGTGGCGATGCCAATCGGCAAGAAGAACATCCAGACAATCTGGGAACGTGTGGAATCCTGGATCATTTCCTTGTCCAGTCCGACCTTTTGCATAATCTGGAATTTTTCCCGGTCGTCAAATCCTTCAGAAACCTGTTTGAAATACGTGATCAGTACAGTGCCGATGGTAAACAAGAAACCCAGAAAGATTCCTAGGAACAGGAAACCACCGTTCATGCCATACCATTCCTCACGTTGGAGCAGACGGGATTCATAAAGGTTTTGGCTGCCACTCTTAAGGCCATATTCTTCATTTAACTGTTCTGCGAACACTTTTTTCTGATCTTCCGTGCCTTTGGTATTCCAGCCGAGTACTGCATCAATAGTCAAGTAGCTTCTTTCCGGGAACTGCTCTGTAAAGTTTGCATGGATATCCGCAAGGTGTGAGATATCCGGTACTACAATGGCCATCGATTCGCTTAAATCCATGTCCTCACTAAATTCATTTTCGATTTCAGCAAGCCGGTACGTCTTGTCACCAATCGTCAGCTCCCTTTCCTCATAAGCTCCCGAATGGTAATACAATGCCTGATCATCGGCCAAAGAATAGGAGTTGCCGGTCATCTGATTGAAATCCTCCAGCGGCAGTATATTCAATTGAATGACTTCATCCGGTTCAGACAGTTTTTCATCAAGAATCATTTCGCTTCCGTTTAAAGCACCAAATAAAGCTTCATAACGGTAGCTCTTGATTTCCGTCGTTTCCAAATTCATTGATTTCTCTATTTTCCTAATCTCATCCTGAAGCTCAAAAAAACGTGCATTCATTTCATCAATATCGTCGACTTTACCAAAAAGGGTCATATTATTTTCATAAGGGTAGCGGTTCTCCAGAGCTTCTTCTGACCCAACAAAAATCGTCACCGTCGTTGAAACCGAAATGATGACCATGGTCGCCAGGATACAGATATTTGCAAGCCCTACGGCATTCTGCTTCATGCGGTACAGCATTCCCGAGATGGAGATGAAAGCGCCGGGACGGTAGTAAACCTGCTGGTTCCGCTTTAAGGATTTCAGGATGAAAATCGATCCGGAGATGAAGAATAGGTAGGTACCGATGATGACCAGCAGCACTGCCAGAAAAAACTTCGTCATGGCTTCAAGCGGATCCGGAATCGTCACGGAAATCCCATAGCCCCAGGCCAAAAAACCAAGTGACAAGATAAACAGGATGATTGAGCCTTTCGGTTCCTTTTCACCTTCCTGCTTGCCTTTCAGCAATTTGATCGGATTGGCAAAAGTGAATTGGCTGACATTATAAAGAAACGTCATGCCGAAAATCAGCAGGAATAACCCCGTTGTCGCCAAAACGATCAAGCCTGACGTCGAATACGCGATGTCCACAGGCAACCTGACCAAATAATTCAGCAGCATGAAGAACAGCCTTCCGAAGATCAGTCCACCAACCAGCCCTGCTGCAATACTCAAAAAACTTGTAAAGAGCGTTTCAAAAAACAGAAGTTTCGCTATATGCTTTTTTTCCAGCCCTAAAATGCCGTACAGGCCGATTTCTTTTTTTCTGCGTTTGATCAGGAAACTGTTTGTATACAGAATGAAGATAACTGAAAAGATTCCGATCACCACCGTACCGAGCATAAACAGCGGAGATAAGGAACTTGAACGATCCTGGACGAATTCATTGGTCAAGAGTGAAGCCATCAAGTAAAACATCATGATGATGGTGCTCGAAGACAATAGATACGGAATGTATAATTGTTTGTTCGATTTGATATTGCGTAGCGCCAACGAAGAGAAAAAACGGTTATTCATCCTGCTCACCCCGACTGGACAAGACCTTCAAGGACTTCGAAATGCGATCCATGAACTGATCAGCAGGTGCATCGCCCCGGTAAATCTCATGGTAAACCGCTCCATCGCGGATAAACAGAATGCGGTTGGAAAAACTTGCCGCACGGGCACTATGTGTCACCATTAAAATGGTTTGTCCGCTTTCGTTGATGCCTGTCAGGATTTCCATCAGGTTCTGTGAAGCTTTTGAATCGAGCGCTCCCGTCGGTTCATCGGCCAAAATGATTTTCGGCTGAGTGATCAAGGCGCGCGCCACAGCGACCCGCTGCTTCTGCCCACCCGATACTTCATAAGGGAATTTATCGATGTGGGCTTCAATCCCAAGATTCTTCACAATCAGCAGCAGCCGTGCTTCCATCTCTGCAACCGGCGTTTTCGACAGCACCAGCGGCAGCAGGATATTGTCGCGAATCGAAAAGTTGTCCAAAAGATTGAAATCCTGAAAGACAAAGCCAAGTGTATTTCTGCGGAATGCGGAAATCTCCTTATCTTTGATTTTCGATAACGGTTTGCCATCCAGGAAAACTTCTCCCGATGTCGCATCGTCCAAAGTGGATATGATGTTCAGCAGCGTGGTCTTGCCTGACCCTGATTCCCCCATGATGGAAACGAACTCGCCTTCCTCTATTGAAAAATTGACGGTTGTCAGTGCTTCTGTCTGCTGATTTGAAAATTTCGCTGTATATACTTTCTTCAAGTTCCTGATTTCTAATAAGGTCATTGCCAACCCCTCCTTGCTTTTAATCATACGGCAGGATCGAACCGGCTGCCTGTACCTATCCTTACAAACAGAAAGGCAATCTTACGGTTTCGTAAGATTGCTTGGGAAAAGCCACTTTTATATCCGAGAGGTGGTGGAGAAATCATTCTAGCCAGACGCTATCAGGTCCTCTATTCAATCGAACAACTGCAATTCGTCACGCGACATGTCAATGGCGACACGTGTCCCTTTGCCAGGCTTTGAGTCGATCGCCAACCGGTGTCCGAGGCGCTGGCAGATTTTTTTACTGAGAAACAGGCCGAGACCTGTCGATTTTTCATGAAGCCGGCCGTTCATGCCGGAATAGCCTTTATTGAAGATCTTCGGAAGGTCCTCTGAATGGATGCCCAAGCCCGTGTCTTCGATGATCAATGTTTCTGCGCTGTCCGGATCGCAGTAAATGGAGATTGAACCTTCCGGTGTATACTTCAAGCTATTCGACAAAATCTGCTCCAGCAAATTCTGCAGCCATTGGCCATCGGACAGCACGTTCATTTCGAGTGGCTGGTAATCAAGCCGAATGCCTTTGTAGATGAACAGAATGGAATATTTCTTGATCGCTTTTTTAACGACTTCATCCAGATCGACAAGGGATAATTCCATTGCCGCACCGGGTTCTTCCAGCTTGATGTAATTGAGCGCCATATGCGTATAATCTTCGAGTCTCACCAGTTCCTGTGAAATCTGCTTTGCTTCTTTTGCCCGCGAGCTTTGCGTCAGGAGGCTGATGGCAGAAATCGGCGTCTTGATCTGATGGAGCCACAATGTGAAATAATCCAGCTGGTCGGTCTGCCGTTCTGCATGCAGATTATCGGATTCCCGCAGCTGTCCAAGCAAAGACTCTATTTTTTCTATGTAGAGCTGGTCTAAGGAACCGGAACTTGTTTGAATCTCTTCGAGGCGTGAGGCATTCACCAGCTCCAGATCGCGGATCAGCTTGTAGCGTTTGGCATACGTGAAGTAATGGACAACCAAATAAATCAGCAGCAGAAATGCTGCCACCTGCAGGCTGTAGACAAACAAAGTCAGCGGGAGTCTTCCTAAGACATAGACTACTCCAAAAATGACGCTCATGCCGATGAACAAAAACAGCTGTGGCCGGATCGACAGCAGAAAGCTCTGATACAAAGCGCCTCTTGAACCTTTATGCATGGGCCGCCTCCTTATTGAGTGCATAGCCGATATTCTTTTTGGTCAGGATAAAATCCACAAGCCCTGCCTTCGCCAGTTTTTTCCGCAGCCGCGCAATATTGACGGCCAATGTATTGTCATCGATGAATGACTCGTCTTCCCACAGCTTGACCATGATTTCTTCCCGAGTCACATAGTCGCCTTTTTGCAGGAACAAGAGCTCCATGATCTTCAGTTCTGTTCGGGTCAAATCCACTTCCTGCTCCCCGGCGAACAACTTTGATTCACCTGGCTTCAGAAGTGTCTGGTTAAAGTTCAAGAAATTATCCGATTCCTTGAAATCGTAGGTCCGTCTGAGGAGCGCCTGCGTTTTGGCGACCGCGACCGTCAAATCGAAAGGCTTGGAAATAAAATCGTCCGCCCCCATTTGGATGGCCATGACGATGTCCATATTTTCATTGCGCGAAGAAATGAAAATGATCGGCACCTGCGACACTTTCCGGATTTCCTGGCACCAGTAATAGCCGTTGAAAGACGGCAGCTGGATATCCAATAAGATCAATTGCGGTGCCTTGGCTTTGAATTCTTCCAGCACTCGGCTGAAATCATCCACCAAAAAAGCTTCATAATTCCATTTTTCCAGCTCTTCTTTCAGTATGCCGGCGATCGTCAAATCGTCTTCCACAATCATGATTTTGAACATCTTATCATTCCAATCTTTTAATCTGCATAGAATAATCGATTCCGTCTATCCCTCTTCCCAGTTTAGCGAAGTTTCTTCCTGGCCACCATCAAAAACAAACCACCCTGGATTGTGGATGCAGTCTCACAATGGAAGGTGGTTCGCTCAGTAAAGGGCTATTGCTTGGTTTTCATGTATTCGTGATAGCCTTGTTTGAAGAAGCCATACCACTCGTCGATTTCTTCCTGCGGCGCGGCATTCAGCGCTTCCAATACATGTTTTCCAAATTCCAAAAATGCCGAGCCGTTGGCGGTGATGAGTTGTCCACTCCGGACAGCTTGCTGGTGAAGATAGCCGACTTCGTTGCTGTACTGATCACCTGCTGTTTCCTTCAGATCTTCCAAGTAGTTGCTGGTATGGGGGATTTCGTTTAACAGGCCATTTCTTCCGAGGAATACCGTCGCGTCACAAATCGCTCCGACTACAACTTCTTTTTCGATGGCTTTTCCGACAAGTTCCATGATCCGTTTGCTGTCTTCTTTTCGCCAGGAATTTCCACCAATCAGAATCAGTCCAGCGTACTCATCAGGTACATCATCCACGCCATAATCGGGCAGTACCGTAAAGCCGCCAATCGATTTGACCGGATCCTTCGTCAACGACACGGTCTTGACATCGAACCTTTGCCCTTCTCCTTCCGGTTCTTCGTTCAGCGCCGCAGCCAGGGAAGCCGCTTCCCAGTCCGCATACTCATCCAAAAGCACGAACAAAACTTTTTGATTGCTCATCTTTTTTCCTCCTCCCGTTTGAATACTTACTTTTCTGTTAACTGGATTATATCATAGGCAAATCACTCGAACAGCTGTGACATGATTGCTCGACAGAGAGGGTATAATAAGAGTACATCCTACTGAAAAAAGGAGAATTCGATCATGCATAAAAAAGAACTAACCCATACCGGTTGGCAGTTGGATAACAGCTATTCACGCCTGCCAGATATTTTCCACAGCAAAATTACGGTCAACCCGGTGCGTTCACCTAAACTGGTTGTATTAAATGAAGCATTGGCGGAAACGCTCGGGCTGGACCCTTCTGAATTGACGGAAGAAGACGGCGTTGCTATTCTTGCCGGCAACCAGGTTCCAGAAGGCAGCTTACCCCTTGCCCAGGCTTACGCCGGACATCAATTCGGCAATTTCACGATGCTGGGCGACGGCCGGGCCTTATTGGTGGGCGAACAACTGACGCCTGATGGCAAGCGCTTGGATATCCAATTGAAGGGTTCCGGGAGAACGCCCTATTCCCGCGGCGGCGATGGCCGGGCAGCGCTTCGTCCCATGCTCCGCGAATACCTGATCAGTGAAGCGATGCATGGTCTCGGCATCCCGACTACCCGCAGCCTTGCCGTTGTCGAAACAGGGGAGACGGTCCGCCGCGAAACTGCGCTTCCGGGGGCTGTCATGACTCGCGTCGCCGACAGCCACCTGCGCGTCGGCACGTTCCAGTACGCTGCACGATTTGGTACAAAAGAAGAGTTGAAAGCCTTGGCTGACTACGCATTGGAACGCCATTTCCCCCATGTCCAGAACAATTCAACTCCTTATCTGGCACTGTTTCAGGAAGTCATCAAGCGACAGGCCTCATTGCTTGCCAAATGGCAGCTGGCTGGATTTATTCACGGGGTCATGAATACCGACAATATGGCCATAAGCGGCGAAACGATAGACTACGGGCCTTGCGCATTCATGGACAGCTTTGATCCGAAGACGGTCTTCAGTTCAATTGATGCTCAGGGACGCTATGCTTACGGCAACCAACCGATGATTGCCGGATGGAACCTGGCCCGTTTTGCAGAAAGTTTGTTGCCTTTGCTGCACGAGACTCCGGAAGAAGCCGTCAGCATGGCACAAGACGAACTCACCAATTACATTGAGCAATTCCAGAGCCACTGGCTTGCGGGCATGCGTGGAAAACTCGGGCTCTTCAATGAAGAAGCTGAAGACTCTACGCTGGTGGAAGAGCTGCTCAATCTGATGCACGCACACGATGCCGATTACACCAACACATTTCGTGCTTTGACATTCGATAAGCTCCAGGGCGGCGAACTGTTCGATGCACAGGAATTTAAGGAATGGCACCGCTCCTGGCAAGCACGGCTGGATCGCCAGGAAGAATCGCCGGAAGAGAGCCATCAATTGATGCGCCGCAGCAATCCGGCACTCATCCCCCGCAACCATCGGGTAGAGGAAGCTTTGGCAGCAGCTGAATTCCAGGGTGATTACAGCGTGCTGCACCGGTTGCTTGCGGTTCTCGCCGACCCATATGCCCACTCTCCAGAACAAGAGGCATACGCTGAACCACCCGAGCCGACAAGCGGCCCTTACCAGACGTTTTGCGGGACATGATTTATCGATATAAAGGCATCTCAATCAGTTAAAAATTTCTTTTTGTAGTTTCGTCTTTATATTGTTACAATATTCAGTGAAAGAGGTTCTTTGCATTAAATTTTTTAAAACGAAGTGATTACTTACCAAAAAATTTATCTAAGGAGCTGGGATGATGAATCAGGAACAATTGGAATTTGTAAAAAACGGAAAAGGCTTTATTGCTGCGCTTGACCAAAGTGGCGGCAGCACACCGAAAGCATTGGCGCTTTATGGCGTATCGGAAGACCAATATTCGACTGAAGAGGAAATGTATGACTTGATCCACGAAATGCGGACACGCGTCATGACGGCACCTTCCTTCAATTCCGATTCGATAATTGGCGCAATTCTTTTCGAACAGACGATGGACCGCAAAGTGGAAGGCCAGTATACGCCTGACTACTTATGGCAGCAAAAAGGCGTCGTACCTTTTCTGAAAGTCGATAAAGGGCTTGCCGATGAAGAAAACGGCGTTCAGGTCATGAAGCTGATTTCAGATTTGGATGACGTGCTGAAGCGCGCCAATGAACGAAATGTCTTCGGAACCAAAATGCGTTCCGTGATTAAGGAAGCCAATCCTGACGGCATCAAGAAAGTGGTCGAGCAGCAATTTGAAATCGGCAAACAGATTCTCGCAGCCGGCTTGGTTCCAATTCTTGAACCTGAAGTTGACATCAACAGCAAAGACAAAGAACAATCTGAAAAAATCCTCAAAGAGGAAATGCTGAAGCACCTGGATCAGTTGAGTGACGATCAGAACGTCATGATCAAAATCACTATTCCAACAGTCGATAATTACTACAAAGAATTGATCGACCATCCGCGTGTACTTCGGGTAGTCGCACTTTCCGGCGGATACAAACGAGACGACGCCAACCAGAAATTGGCGGCCAATGAGGGGCTCATCGCCAGCTTCTCACGTGCATTATCCGAAGGCGTCAGCGCCAGCCAGTCGGATGAGGAATTCAACAACATGCTGGAAAATTCCATCAAAGGCATTTATGAAGCTTCCATTACGTAAAAAAATATGCCCCGCCGCCAATTAAGGCTGCGGGGCATATTTTTATAAAGGAGCTTAGTAGCGGCTCTCCGGGATTTTCCGGAACCACTCGAACTCACTGATGTGCAGCTCGCGCAATTGGTATTTCATGATTTTCCCGGAGGCATTCCGCGGCAATGATTCGGCTATCATATATTTACGCGGAATCTTATATCCCGGCAATTGCTCAAGGAAGTAATCCATCAATTGGTCTTCGTCGATGGTTTCCCCTTGTTTCGGCACGATGATGACACCGACAATCTCGCCCCATTCCTCTTCCGGCAAGCCGACAGTCGCAGCTTCTGCAACTTGAGGGTGGCTATTGATCACCTGCTCCACCTCGATCGAATAGATGTTTTCTCCAGCCGAGATGATGCGGTCTGCTTTTCGATCCACCAGCGAGATAAACCCGTCTTCATCGATAGTCGCCAAATCCCCCGTCAGCAGCCATCCGTTTTGGAAAGCTTCTTCCGTTTCCTCTGGCTTATTGTAATATTCCTTCATGACTGTTGCCCCTTTTAGGACAAACTCGCCGATTGTGCCAGGTTCAACATCCAGAAACTCATCGTCCACTACCCGTACCTCGGTGAAATACATCGGTTTGCCTCCTGATCCCACCTTGTTTTCATGCTGTTCGGGCAATAGGAAGACACCACCCGGTCCACCTTCAGTCAACAGGCACAGATTATAGAATTGCTGGTGTCCGAAAAAGTCCATCGCTTTTTTAACGAGGTCAGGGTCGATCGGATCGGAACCGTACATGCACTTGGCAACAGAAGACAAGTCCACTCCTTCCGTATCCGGAAGCTGAAGCAAACCGCTGTACATATCCGGCAAGCCAAAGAAAACAGTGATTTGGAACTCATTGATGAGCTCAATGGCTTTTTTAGGATGGAAGTCACGCATGATGATATTGGATGTTCCGAGCAGGATGCCCGTCACAAGAAATAAATTCAATTGAGCTGAGTGGAAAAGTGGCACCGCATGAAGGAGGCGGTCCCGGGCGCCAAGTTCGACCCCGAAAACAAATGAAGCACTGACATTCGCCAGACGCTGATGATCGAATAATGCACCTTTCGGTTTTCCTGTAGTACCTGAAGTGTAAAGGATTTCAGCGTCATCAGTACTCAACAGCTCAACCGTAGGCTCCAACGCATTTTCACTCAGTACGCTTTCCCAGCTGATATAGTCGGCATTGTCAGGCGCAGGCTGGACAATGACCTGTTGAAGAGAAGCAGCCTGCTGCTTGCCTTCTGTAATCACGCGCTCAAACTCCGCATCGCAAAAGATGAACCGGCTTTCGGATTGGCCGAAAATATAGCCGCTTTCATCGGGACTCAGCCTATAGTTGACCGGTACAGCAACGCCTCCAGCCTTCAATACTGCAAAAAAAGCCAGAACGTAATAATCGGAGTTTTTCATGAACAAGGAAACTTTATCTCCTTTTTGCAGCCCCGTATCGATCAGTCCATTCGCCAGACGATTTACTTCTTCGTTCAGCTCCTGATAAGAATACGTTCGCCCTTCATAGGTGAGTGCCATCTTATCCGGAAAACGTTTAGCGTTTTGTGTGAGTGATGCCGTGATGTTCATTTTATCTCCTCCTTCTTGGTTAATTGGTCTAACCTGCCTGTCCCCCCACTTCTCCCGTCTTAGAAATTTCCGATGTTTCGGATTCCGTTAGAAATTTCCATATTTCCTTAAATAGTATATTTAACTTTAACGTATTCAGAAAATATAGTCAATTTAAGTTTTCCGTGGCCGCTTCCTAAGAAAAGCCGGAAGATCAAAAAACGCGCTCTATTGCCAGGGCAATGAGCGCGTAACGAAAAAACTATTATATGGAAAGGAATTGCCGCAGTGGGATGGAACACCTGCTGAGTAAAGTTTCACTTTACTGCTGATCGATGCTATTTTTTGGCTGGGGAATATTCACTCCAGCCACCTGTCCAAGCAATTCTACGCCTTTAACGATGTCTTCTTCATTGGCATAGCTGAACGACAACCGAAGATACTCGAGCCCTTCCTGCTGATTGAGGAAAAAGTATTTGCCCGGGACGAAGGAAACCCCTGCAGCTAATGCTTCCGGAAGCAATTCTGAAGTATCGACACCCGGAATTTTGACCCATACAAAATATCCGCCTTTCGGAACGAACCAGGAAACCGCCGGAGGCAAAAATTCTTCTAAAGCCGCCAGCATGCTGGCACATTTTGACTCGTAGGCATCCGTCAAAAATTTCAGGTGTCCATCAAAATCGGTGGCTTCCAGGAACGAAGCCATCGTCGCCTGATCGAATGGATGGTTGAGGTCTTTTTTGAACCAGTTCAAAGGATCGATGATACGGCTATCCGCGACAACCCAGCCAATCCGCATGCCTGGAGCCACCACTTTTGATAATGAACCCACGTAGAGCACCCGGTTATTGGTGTCCATGGCCTTCAGCAGCTGCGGGCCTTCATGAAAGCCCAGCTCTCCATACGCGTCATCTTCCAAAATGATGAAATCGTATTGTTCCGCAAGCTCCAGCACATGCTGTCTGCGTTCCGGCGACAGCGTCGTGCCTGTCGGATTCTGGTAAGTCGGGATGGTATACAGCAGTCTTGGCAATGGCTGTCCTTTTTCTTTACGGTCGGCCAGCATTTCCGCAAGCTGTTTTGTCTGAAGTCCGTTTTCATCAATTGGGACCGTCATGTAATGCTCTGTGTAGTTCTGGAAAATTTCCAGGGCTTCCATATAGGTCGGCGATTCGACTGCCACTACAGCTTCGTCGTCCAATAAAACACGGGCAATCAAATCAATGGCCTGACAGGCACCGGAAGTCACGAGAAGCTCTTCATCCACTGTTTCAACTCCTCGGTGTGCCATGCGTTCCCGAAGGAATTCCTTCAGCTGCGGAACCCGTGGACTGCCCAGGTAATGGAGCGGCAAGTCGTGCTCTTCATCAAGCAAGCGGGCCACTGCTAATTTGATTTCTTCAGAAGGAACTAATGCGGGTGCAGGATAACCTGAACTGAGGCGCAGGCAGCCCGGCGGCAGCGCCGAAAGCCACTGGCCAGGCGGGTCATTTTTAAAAGCCATTTCAATATCTTTTGAAAAATGGAAGTCTGTTTTCACGTAGGTCGTTCCCCTTTCGTCTGGCTGATGGAATAATGTGAAATCTCTTATTTCTTATTCTACAGGGTGCGGCCTGCAATGTGTAGGCTGTCATAAAAATACCTGCCGCATTCCCACGCTTTCAAAAGAGCCCTGTAACTTTTTTGGCGCTTTAACGTTCTTATGCTAAAGTGATTCACTTATTTCTTAGCATACGAGGAGGCATATCCATGAAAAATAAATTTTGGCTGGGAGCCTTTTTGATTCTGATAACCGCCTTACTTTTGGCAGCTTGCGGCAGCGGACAGGGAAATGAAAATCCTTCAGACAACCCAACGACCGAAGAACCCGATACAAATGATGAAACGACTGGAGGGAGCACAGAAGGTGAAATGGAACCCACTATCGAACAACTCAACGAGGATACCTATCGCTACAGTTTAGTGAACCAGACAGACGAAGCGCATACATTTGAATTCACCAGCAGCCAGCGCTACGACTTTTCACTGGCTAATGAAAACGGTGAAGAAGTTTTCCTTTTTTCATCCGTCAGCAGCTACTTGCAGGCATTGGGTGAAGAAACCGTCGATCAGGGGGATGAACTGAGTTATGAGTTTGAAATCCCGCCGCTTGAACTGGAACCGGGCACCTATGAACTGACCGCCTGGCTGACACCTCGGCAAGGCGAGACCTATGAAGTGACGACCGAGCACATTGTGGAATAAAGCGAAACCTCTATTCCAAGAGGATTTTCTTCATCCTCTACTGCCAGCGGGATCATAAAAAATGAAGAACTGAAAAAAGACCATCGAGTGGATGGTCTTTTTTTCGTTTTCAACTACCGAAAGCTCGGTGACACCTATTTTCCACTTAGCCAGAGCCAGTCACATCAACAATAATGATGGTCGCCATTACATTCACTTCAGCTTAGACGATCAAATCGTTTTCCGCTTTTATATCGATGGCGTCCTGCAGCAGCCGTTGAAGAACAGCCGCAAAAACGGCCACCACCATTGAAGCAAAAATAACAACGATGCCAATCAGGATGCCCGGCGCATCGTCAGCTTTTGTCAACAGGTACAAAAATGGAAGCTCCAAAACATAGAGGATGCTGATGGTGACTGCACAATACTTGATGGTTTTTAAAGCTTTAACCGACAGCTTCGAGAATGCCTCGTTCCGGTCAATATAACTCAATAGTTTTAATGTCTGATACAAGGCGATAAAGAAGGGAATCATAGCCAAATACATGCCGACCAATAATGGATACTGCAACTTTTCCAGCTCAGGCAGCGCCCAATAGGGGGAATTTGGATTGAACCTGGACAAGCCGTATATGCATACAGCCAGCACCGGCACTCCCATAAGAATAATAACAGTCTTCAGAAAAAGGGTGGATCCTCGGCTCATGAAAAACACCTCGCTTATTTGTTGTTGAATTTATAATAACTTATAATTTATCGTATTACAATAAATAAATATTGTTTATGAAAACTTAATTGTTGTTAGTCCCCATTAAATTCCCTTAAAACAGAAAAACATCCCCACCATCCTTGTCAGATTGGCGGGAATGCTTTTCGCTTGTTTTTATTCGTCAATGAAACTTACTGCCAGTGCTCATGGTTTTTTAGCTTTGCTGGTTTCAACCGGTACCTCTACGCGTACTGCATCGTAGATCGAGTTGGCCAGCAAACGGTAAGAGTGTTCAGTATGGGCACGGAAAGCCAAGTCATTGGCAAACAGCGTGTACGTCGTCTCGCCGCTATCTGCTGTAAACGCCATCGTTTGGCCGCGAGCTTTTTCATGTTCCGGCCACCAGCCGGCAATGTAGAAATCATCGCTGTCCTGGAAGCTGGCCAATACTGCTGCACTTTCTGGAACACTGGAAATCCAAGAACCCGTCGTTACATACAAGTTTTCCTGCTGCTCATAACCCGCAGTCAACGGGTGCGGAGCTACTGTCGCTTTCACAAGCCCTTCATGTCTGGCTCCTGTGTTGCCGAACGCAAACCCTGGAAGCAATCCGCTATCACTGACTGCCTTCAATGCCGGTGCACCGATGCCGACATAGGTTTTCCCGCTTACTTGTTGAGCATCAAATGCGCTGGCATCACTGACAATGACATCCGCATTCGCTGGCTCCACCAACTCGAAGCCGAGCTGGCGCAAGGAGAAGTTCAATTGCGCAGAACCGGTTGTTGCAACACGCGGCTGCTCCAGAACTTCAACAGCGGCATTTTTACCATTGCCAAAAGACTCCGCTTCAAAATAATAATCATCTGCATACGGACGCAGATCATTCGTAGCTACTACATAATCGCCTGCTTCCGCTTGTCCGATGCTTTCTGTCAGCACTTCCACCGTCTTGCCTTCAGCAAGCAAGGCATTAACAACACGAACTGCGTCATTGGTCGAGTTTTCAAGAATTTGTTTTGGTGGATTTCCTTGAATAGCACTTGTTGGAATGACTACCTCCGTTACTTCCTTGGTTTTGCCATCAAATAAGCCTTCCTCGCGAACTTCCACAAGGTCGAACCCTCTCAAATCCGAGAAGTTGACGACGATCGGGTCATACATCGCGTCCCAATCGGATACATTGTCTCCTTCATATAACATGGCATTTGCCAAGCCGCGTTTTGCCTGATGCATCGGCACGATGAATGTTCCTTTCGGATACGTTATGCCGCCAATGGCTGTCGGCTTGGTCGTCTTCTCGACTTCCACACCGTTGCGGATCAAATACTCCGCCATATTATAAGCTTCCAATACATTTTTTTGCGTTTTGGAATCTGCCGGAATGACGTAATAATCCGGGAAGAAGTTTTCATTGCCGTCACGGATCCGGCCGATCGACTCACCCGCTGCGTTGACCAGATGTTCATCAACAGCCCGGTTGTCTTCTCCATTGACTCCACGCTTGAAAATTTCCAACTGTTCTTTGTACAATTCATCTTTATTGTCGTGCACATATTTTGCGGCACCCAGGCCGCTGCCCACCAAGGCGTTGTAAGAATCCTGGCTGAGCGTCGGGACTTCGATCGTGTGGCTTAGCGCCCCATGGAGCATGCCATACATCGCAGTGTACGCCGGTGTCATATCATCCCAACCAGATCCGTAGCCTTCTTTGGCTATAAAATAAGAGGTCAGATCTGAATTGGCGATTCCCGCATTGCCTAAAGCATGTGCTTGTTCCATCATATTGCCGATCAACAAGTCATATTCAAAATTCGGGTTATGCGGCGGTGTCGCCGGCTCAATCAAGAATCCATCGACATAGCCATGAAAATCGACGAAAGATAAAGGGGTCCACTGTGACACCACTTCATTCACCTGCTGTGTTTCTAACTGCGTTTGATAAGCATTATCCCGGTTCAAGTCAAAGCCCTCACCGTTTGCCCGTGTATTGGCCGCTCTGCCATCTGGGTTGCTCGTGAACATGTACAGGAAAATTGCATCATCCAAAACATCGTCCACATTCAAGGTCTCGCTAATTTCTGTTGTACCTTCTGTATTATTGAAGGTGATTTCTTCTTCGAGTGCAAACTTCTCCAGCAATTCAACTTGAACATCCACACCTTCCACTTCATCCGGGTGGATATTATTGAACCAGATTGGAACCTGGTAATCTTCCATCGAGCCATTCTCAAGCTTTTCGATCAGGCTTGCCGGATCTTCCAAAGCTGTCGGCAGTGTTTCATGAAGATATGTATCCACTGCCTCTTCATCTCTCGCAAGAATGACGAAATGAATGTCGCGCCCTTGAGAGGTTTCCCCTACTTTTTGATACTCAAGATACCGGTCATTGTCTCCGTCTTCTTCAGCAGCTTCGAAAATTTCATCGATCGCTGGTTTCAATTCGTCGTAGACTTTGAATTCGTCATAGACATTCCACTCGACAGTTGCAGCCGCTTTAGCGCCGCTTGCTGAATCGATCATGGCCAATTCATAGTCACCGATGAACTGCTGATATTGCGTACGGATTGTACGGTTTGATAAATCTCCCGTCCCGTAGGGCAAGCCGAACTCCAATGTTGCTGTGATTTCAGTGGTGCCTTCCACGAAGCTTGGTCCTTCGACAACGGTAATGAATGGTGCGCCGTCGTAATTTGTTCCTGAGGTCCACGTCTGCCATTCGGATAATGGTTTCCCTCCAAATTGAAACGCCAGATTCTGCAGATCCACGCCTTCTCCTAAATCAGCGCTGAGTTCTACAGTACGCGCTTCTGTCATTGAAAATACCGATTGGCTGAGTGCCAATTCCGTGGCCCGATCTGTCTCAACAGCGGCCATTGACGGCACAAACAACGACAACATCAAAACGGCTGCTGCCACACTCGAAAACATCTTTTTCATCCATTCACCCATCCCTTCCAATTTGTTTTGATTCTTACATCCATCAATATAACAGAATATTTCGTATTCCGAAAAGCTAAATCAATTGTTTTTCAAAGTCAGTACTTTCTTCCAGTTTTTCAATCTATTTATTCTGTCAACTATAGTTTGATAGTCACTTGATTAAAAGCTGAAAATAGGACCATTCAGTCATTCCACAAAAAAGCACGAACTTTTGTTTTTCACAAAAGTTCGTGCAAGCTTCAATAATTGAAGTTGTTCTTTATTCACTTTCTAAAGAAGCAATATACTCTTTAACAACCTCATAGACATATTCCTGGTTCGCTATTGCAGTATCTGCATTATAAGCGCCGTCGTTGGTTTTATTGTTCGACAGAATTCGGATTGCGAGGAAAGGTACATCATAGGCTTTCGAAATCATCGCAACAGATGCCGATTCCATTTCTTCAACTGACGTGCCATAGTTTTCATGGAACCAGTTGATGCGGTCCACTTCGTTATTCCACAAGTCAGCCGAGCCGATTGTCCCTTCGACGATCTTGCCTTTCGTGTAGCTGTCCTTCACGGCGTTCGCTGCAGCCAATAGATCAGCATCCCCTTCATAATAACGGGCTTTTTCTGCATTCGGATCTTCTCCTGCACTTCCTTCAGAAGCCATGACGTCCATCGGCTTCCATTCGGTCGGTTCAATGCCTTCACCTGCTGCACGGTCTCCCGTCTTCATCGAGCCGATGTTGACCGTACGTTCTCCAAGAACGATATCGAACACATTCAGTTCCGGATCGTGCCCACCTGACGTTCCCTGGTTGATGATGGCGGCCGGATTGTATTTTTCAATAGCGATTGCCGTAGAGGCAGCCGCGTTTTCCATGCCTTTGCCTGTTTTTGATACGATGACTGGATAGCCATCAACCGTACCGATATAAAATTCATACGTCGAACCTGATTCTTCCACCTTTACGTTTTCAAGGCGCTCCGCGAAGGTTTCAGCTTCAATCGGCATAGGTCCCTGAATCAGGATCGGTCGTTTGGTTTCTTCTTTGTCTTCTGTTGCTTCAGCTTCATCCGCTGAACTGCACCCAGCGAGCACCGCCAATAAGATCATGGCTATGATTCCCAATAAAATGCGATTGCTTAGTCCTGTCTTCGATTGAATCTTTTTCATGTGAATTTCCTCCTTGATGTCTGCTCAACGGCAATGCGGCCAAAGAAAAAAGGCCCTGAAACGGTCTGAAAAACACTACCTTTCGGACATTTGGGAGCCAAAGTTTCAATTGAATAAGGAGAGCTGATCCACACGCCAAGCATTCAAAAAGTGATTGGCCGAAAACTCGGCTAACCAGATACTTCGGCTCGTAGTCCGGTTCTTTAAGGGGAACCTGGTAGAAACACTCGGACCGTATTACCGAGTTTATACGAGCGATATATTGTTTTTCTGTTACTTGGCAACTATAGCAAACACAAAACAACTGGTCAACAAAATAACGAACATTAAACCATAAGTAACGATTTAATGTTCGTTAAAATAGGATATAATGATGGGTTCTACTCTTTAAGAAGCATAATCCCCTTCTTTTTCCTCACTTGTTTCTTTCACCTTCTTTTCCAATTGTTCATATATATCTTTGCGGATCGTGTCTTTCCTCTCTTTTTCCTGTCTGAAGTATTGAGTAAGGGTTTCATGTCTAGTAGTTGCCAATTTATTGTATTGATCGGCCGCTTCCTTGTCTTTGAATTTGCCAAACTCCTCCAGCTCATCTTGTAGACGATTCATTTTATTGTTTTCAGCCAGGGATTTCCCGTAGATTTCATTATTGTAGCTCAATAAGTCTCCGGCAATATCGTTGCTTTGCTGGAGAATTTCCAAATACCGGTCATTTCCCCAGGCCAACCATTCCCAGTATAGGCGACTGTGTTCCTGTTTGAGGTACTCATTCAAATCGCTTTCCGAATAGACGGATTTATATTGTCCATTCCCTGCTTTCGCTACAGCTTCCAGCTGGGCCTGGCCTTCGTTGTCAACATCAAAGCCGATGATGTTCACTTCTGCCTGAATAGCGGATCCAGTCAATGAAGCAGCAGCAGACACTGGATCGCCGCCACAAGTTTCAATGCCATCACTGACCACATAAACTACATTACGGACATTTTCACCTTTTTGTTCTTTGAGATCTTCCTTGGCAGCTTCAATCGCCCCTGCTAAAGGTGTCCAACCTGTCGGAGCGAACTGATCCAAGGATTTGCTGAATGCCTGCTCATCATAGACACCCAGATCATAGACCACTTCATTGCTGTTACAGGACATATCCTTGTCCGCATTGGTGCCGGTCCCTTCATGTCCATAAACCCGAAGCATGACGTTGGATCCTTCCGGCAAGTCTGCTGCATATGTCTGCACTGCTTCTTTAGCCAGTTTCATCTTTTCACCGCCCGATACCTGTCCTGCCATGCTTCCACTTGCATCGAGCAGAATTGCGACATTGACCGTTTCCTCTTGAGGCAATGTAATGCTGTCTTCCGGAGTAGAGGAATCCATGGTAATCACGGGATCAATGGCTTCAAACTTCTCTGCGGCTTCCTCAATGTCCACCGCCACCAGTGAGACTGCAAAGGAGTAAGCTTCCTCTCCTGACATTCCTTCAGGTGCCGCTTCCAGTTCTGCTTGCAGCTCTTCCTTTTGCTGATCCGTCATCTGCTGGATATTGTACTTGCCTTTCTCTTTCACAATCTCTTCTACATTATGTACAGCCGCTTCCGCGGTTTCGGTTTCTGCCACCTTTTTTTCTACCACCGTTTCTTCTTCAGCTGTTTGCTCTTGCCCGGCAGCCGGCACCTTGGATGCATCATCTTCATTATCCGAACATCCCGTAAGTATTACGGTGGATAAAAAGCCAGCCACCATCAATCCGTTGAACTTCTTCATAAAACGTTTCACTCCATTCGTCTTTCTTTCATAGTTTACGGCTTTGTTCATAAAGAAGTTTCGTTTTCCACAGTTATTTGGAATAAACGAAAAGCCATACCTTCCATCCAGTTCAATGGAGGAGTATGACTTTTCAGCTTTATGGCGTCAGTCAGTTTCACAAATATCTTTCAGATTTTTCAGGGTCTGTTCTGCCGAATTGTCCATCAGCTTTTTCACGATCAGCTTATTGGCGACTTTCCCAAACACACTGCCCGGCAATTCATATCCCATTTCAAACTTGACCTCTGTTCCGGTTCCTTCCGTATGATAAGTCCAGGACTGCTTTGAATTGATGGCTCCACTGATTTGGCCGTTCCAAAAACGGCTATTGCCTGCACGTGATTTTTCTATCACTTCAAGTGATATCGGCAGGTTCATTCCCAGCAACGTATATTTCATGTCCATGGTTGTCCCTACTTCGCCGTCCCCTTTTAAATTCTCAAGCTCCGAAAGACCTGTATACCATTGGTGCCAATAAACAGGATTTGACGCATAGTTGAAAACTTCCTCAACCGACCGATCGATCACAATACTTTTTCGAATCGTCCACATGCTTTTCTCCTCCTTCGTATACTGATTTTCACCTTTTTGGACATATTCACTGTTTTGCAGTTAATGCACTCAATTTCCGTTTTCGTTATGTAGGTTCATCTTATTATCCTTTTAGAACATTGTAAAAGAAAGCCACTTGTGCCGGCCAAAACCATAGCTTTCAAGAAATGATAGTGGGAAATCAATTTTTTTCATGTTTACAAGAACGCCGTTTTATTCACATCAAAAAACTCTCCAGTGCATCGGCCGGCCACTGAAGCCGTTGATGCGCTGGAGAGCAACTGTCATTCCTGGCGTTTCTTCACCGGAATCCAGATTTCACTATAGACATTCTGCAGATCCGACATATCCCCGTTGAAGGAAATTTCCGGTCCGTCGACCAATTCATAGTTTGAAGATGGCAGCCAGTCCGAAAAGATTTTGCCCCAGGTGTCCTGCAGCTTTTGCGGAAACGGGCCTTCCAGACTGAAAATCGCCCAACTTCCCGCAGGCACTTCCACGATATCAAAGCCTTCGAAATCGCTTTCTAAGGTCGTAATCGATCCCACCAGATGATCCAGCTGGCCTTTTTCCTCCAAGCGCCCATCATCAAAGTTAAGCGATGCGTTAACGACGGTCTGGACATCCGTATTGCGCCATTGTTGCAGCTGTCCGCGCTGTTCGCCAGTAATGGACTGCCCCATCTTCATGATTTCCGGATTGGGCCCTTCGAAAACGATGGGCACGCGTTTTTTGATTCCTACTAATTTAAAAGCGTCTTTTTCTGCGATGCGGCATTCCATATCCATTCCTCCTTGAATCGTCAATTGGAAAGTCAGGCGTGGAAATGCTTTGAAGCGACCGCTGTTCTTCACTTCCGATGGACTCATGCCAGACCATTCACGGAATGCCCGGCTGAAGCCGTCTGCCGAGTCATAGCCATATTTGACGGCTACATCCAAAACCCTTTGTTCCCGCTGCAGATCGATGGCGGCCTCCGACAATCGGCGGCTGCGGATATAGCTGCTCAATCCCATGCCCGACAAATACGAAAACATTTTCCGGAAATGGAATTCTGACACCCCGGCAATTGTTGCTACTTTAGTGAAATCGATGTCTCCATCCAGATGGTCCTCGATATAGCGCAGCGCTTCATTCATATGCTTCAGCATATCCACGCACACCCCTCCTTTCCCTTTCTATTCTAATGGGAATAAAACCAGCGCATCCGACTTTTTCTGTACGGAAACGGTCGCTTCATTGTTGTTCACGCATCGTCTTCTCAGCCGGAAACTTATTGGGGACCTTACTATTTCCAGTAACTCATCTGCTTCGAGACGATTTTCATAAACTCATCAAAAGAAGACGAGTATCGGTTCCAATGATGGTACCACTTCCTGATGGTGTCCAATAACCAGTAAGGCATCGGCTTGCCATCGATGAGCGGATAATATTCCTCATAGGCTTTTTTCAAATGCTCCCACCTAAAATCATTGCCGGGTTTTATATACTCGGAAACATCCAGAAGCTTCGCCCGCCCGTTCTGCAATAAAATATTTTTCAAATGGATATCCCGTGGATTTAACCCGATTTGCCGGATATAATTCCTGGCCTCTTCTACATCCTCCATCACTCGTTTCGAAACATGAACTCCCTGCAGCAGACAATCAAACAGGGTTAAGCCTTCTTCATACTTGATCACCAGCAACCGGTCCGTTAGACCATAACAGCTGGAGAAATAAGGCGAGAAGTCAATTTGCGCATAAACTTTCGCTTCCGCTTCGAGCTTATCCTGTTTGTTTTCTGCATATATTTTGAAAGCATATTTTGGTGTTTCCAAAAATTGGAACACTGCTGCATCAGTTCCGACTCCGATGCAGCGGAATCCCTCTGCAATCCCTTCTATGCTCACCGGTTCATTATCCGGATTGGCTACTATCTTAATTGCTGACAGCAATTCCGCAATCTCTTGCCATGATTTCTCCATAACAACTCTCCCTCATCCCCAAAATTGCGTAGCGATTCTTGGTCTTTAGTTGACGAATGTCTCCGCGCTAAGATCCCATTTCGGCGAAAACATTGACAGACTCATGCACATGCTCTATTGTTAACTACGCGATGAGCTCGTTTGCGTAAGACGGACAAGCACTCCTTTTTGGAAACACGTTGTGGAGCGTGGCTTGATACGCCGCAAACTATCGAAAACATCTTGCCCTCGGGCAAGGTGTTTTTTTCTGTTTTATGGTCAAAATTTCAGACGCCTGCTTAATGAAGAATATACAGGCTAATTGGACCTATTAGTAGACGAAAATCCATTATTTCATCTGGCTGGCAGATTTTATTCTTATTCAGGTGAATAAAACCGGTGTACTTCTTATACTATATGGCTTGTGGAGGCTTTGTTTGCGGGATAATCGGCTTTGTTTGCGGAATCGACACCGTTGTTTGCGGAATACCGATGTTTGTTTGCGCAATATCCGGTTTGTTTGCGGAATAGCAGACTTTGTTTGCGCTACAGCAAATTCCCCGCTCATCCGCTGTCCCCAACACAAAAGCCCCTGTCCTCAAGCAAATCGCTCGAGGGCAGGGGCTTTCTGCTTCACAATTCGTAGACGCGTGCTTCAAAAGGCTTCAATTGCTTTGGATCCGGCTGCTGGTAATTGTTCAACAAGCAGCGTGCCGATTCCGGCTCGTCCCAATAGCAGGCGTATTCCGTCAAATTGGTGATGACCAATAGGGTCTTTTCTTCATTCGAACGGGTGTAGGCATAAATCGATTCGTGGCCGACATCCTGCAGCTCGTAGTTTCCATAGACCAGGACATTCTGTTGCTTGCGCAGCCAGATCATTTTCCGGTAAAACCAAAGAACGGAATGCGGGTCCCGCAGCTGTGCTGCCACATTGATCTCTTCGTAGTTCGGATTGACGCGGAGCCATGGCTCGCCGGTTGAAAATCCGGCATTCGGGCTGGCATCCCATTGCATCGGCGTACGAGAATGGTCACGGCTTTGCGCCTTGATGATCGTCATCACAGCGTCGTGCTCCATACCTTCCGAACGGTTGAAATGGTACAGGTTATGCGTTTGGATATCGTTGTAATGCGCCAGTTCTTCAAACGGCGCATTGGTCATGCCGATTTCCTGTCCCTGGTAGATGAACGGCGTGCCCTGCATGAAGAAATACATGCAGGCGATCGCTGTGGCACTTTCTCGCCAGTACTGCTGGTCATCGCCCCAGGAAGAGACAATGCGCGGCTTGTCGTGATTTTCCACGAATAATGCGTTCCACCCATGCCCTTCCACAGCTTTCTGCCATTTGGTCAGCACTTCCTTCAATTTCGGCACGTCAATTCCCGTTGTCGAATCGGTATCCCAAAGGCCCATGCTTTCGAATTGGAACACCATATCGAATTTCCCGTCATCCTCGGAAATCCATTCCTTGATGTCTCCTGCCTGAACGCCATTCGCTTCGCCGACCGTCATGATGTCGTGTTTCGCAAATGTCTCATCACGCAATTCCGCAAGCAGGGGCTGGATGCCTTTGACATTCATCATTTTTTCCCATGCCGGCACATACAGATTCTGTTCCGGGTCCTCGATGTCGCTCAACTCTTTTTTGATATGGCTGATGGCATCTACCCGGAATCCATCGATTCCTTTGTCGAGCCACCAATTGACCATGTCATACAAAGACTGCCGTACTTCCGGGTTTTCCCAGTTCAAGTCCGGCTGTTTTTTAGAGAATAAATGCAGATAATATTGTTTGGTTTCCTGATCGTATTCCCAGGCGGTTCCGCCGAAAATACTTTCCCAATTCGTCGGCTCATCGCTCCAGATGTACCAATCACGTTTAGCGTTATCAAGTGAAGCGCGTGATTCCATGAACCATGGATGCTCATCACTCGTATGATTGATGACCAAATCGATGATCAGCTTCATATCCCGCGCATGCACTTCTTGGAGCAAGCGGTCAAAATCCGCCATCGTTCCGAACTCTTCCATAATATCCTGATAGTCGCTTATGTCATAACCATTGTCATCATTGGGTGACTTATACATTGGACAAATCCAAATCACATCAATCCCAAGGTCTTTCAAATAATCCAACTTACTCGTCACGCCGTTGATGTCCCCAACGCCGTCACTGTTCGAATCCTTAAAACTTCTCGGATACACCTGATATGCAACTGCTTCTTTCCACCATTTCTTGTTCATAACTGATCCCTCACAAAGACCTTGGCCCGTCTCCCTATCAATCAATCGGCCTTAACCCCTGATTTGTTCCGAAGATGTCCGAACGCCTATTTCAACTTTTATTCGTTTCCATTATCCAGCAACATTTTTTTAGAAAAACTAATTACAAGTTGATAGTGTAGCAGAATTCGCAAAAAATTACCAAGGCAGCAGACCGACTATTTTATGGATTTTAGTTGGATTCATCACCTTCCCCTTTGTGAATATCTTTTTATATAACCGCTATACCAATAAAAAAACCTATTTTGTGAAGTTTTCTGACATTAATTTTATGTTACCGTTTTCATTTGGACACATGTCTGATCTATGGCTTATTTTGTCCTTACAGCCTTTACCCTTTAAATCAAGAGCGATATTTGAATAATTTTGTTTATGGAGTTCCGGACAAAATCATGCTTCCTCTCTATCCTAAAAAGTAGATTTCGAGGTAACCGGAACCTGCAGTCGACTTGGCAAAAAAAATTTCACTGTTGTTCTTGATAATCATTAACTTTATGAAATTCGGGAATACACTATTAGAGAAACGGAAAGGATGATCGATTATGAAAAATAAATTGGCAGCCGCGCTGCTCGCGATTTTCCTCGGCGACTTCGGCGCGCATAAATTTTACTTAGGCAAACCGGGCATGGGGATTCTGTATCTGTTGTTCTTTTGGACAGGCATCCCTGCAGTTATTGGTATAATTGAAGGAATCCTCTACCTATTGCAGTCTGAAGAAGACTTTCAGAGAAAACATGGCAGAGGCTGATCCACTGGATTATTTCTACAGTTTTAAGGAGGCAATGAATTTTGCAGCTTGAACCGATTTCCGACCACCTGCAGAAAGACTTGAAGATTTTATTTGTCGGGTTCAATCCGAGCATCCGCTCTTCGGAAACCGGCTTTCATTACGCCAATCCGAACAACCGGTTCTGGAAAATTCTCCACCAAGCTGGATTGACGCCTCGAAAATACCGGCCTGAGGAAAACAGTGAGTTGCTTGCGCTTGGATATGGACTGACGAATATCGTTGCGCGTCCGACCAAGGAAGCCGCGGAAATTTCCAAAGAGGAATATGCCGAAGGCGCCAAGCTGCTGGAACAGAAAATCAGACAGGTGAATCCGAAAGCTGTCTGTTTTGTCGGCAAAGGCGTCTACCAACAATTCAGCAAACAAAAAACCGTTTCCTGGGGCGTCCAGCAAGAACCGGTCATCCCGGGAATTGTTGAATATGTCGCTCCGTCCTCGAGCGGACTGGTGCGCATGAAGCTGGATGACATTGTGGAGATTTACAGCGGGTTGAATGATTATATTTAATGCATGATTAAAAAGCTGCACCTGGCCATATGCCATGTGCAGCTTTTCAGTTAGGTTTTTGTTTTTATCTGTGAACAACTTCGCCAGACCAATGCCACTGATCAAGGATCCACTGAAATTTGCCAGTTGAATTATTAGGCGTTTTGTTGATTGGTCTGCTTGGCTTCAACAAGCTTAGTGTCCAATGCCAACATTCTGCTGCCGTTGACCGCAAGGAAAATCGCGATTGCCAGGAAGGCGATGTCCAATTCATAGCCTGCTCCTGTCCCATCACCCAAAAAGCCAGCTGAAAGTTTGGCGGTGAAAATGGCACCCAGCATAACAATTGCCAATAAGATCGATACGATGCGAGTTCCAAAACCAATGATCAACGCAAATCCGCCGACCATTTCGATGATGGCCACTGCGTAAGCAAGTGATCCCGGTATGCCGATGCTGTCGAACCAGCCTACTGTATTGCCGATGCCCCCCTGAAACTTCACCAATCCGTGAATAAAGAAACTGATTCCCAATACGACGCGCAACAACAATGTACTTGCTTCAACTTTATTTGTCATTTTTATTTCCTCCTATGAATGCTTTATTTCTTACTGCCTGCTAATGAATCTGAAAGCCATTTATTAAAATCCTGATAGTTCTCCATAGAAACGGTATGCGGGGACGGGTAATTCTTAAATGTTACATCTGCTCTCAACTGCTGAAAATAATCCCGGCTCGCCTCTCCCCATTCAAATGGCAGTGCTTGGTCCATTTCTCCGTGTGAAATGAACAGCGACAGCCCCTTCATCGATTTATCCCGGAATTCGGTTTTGACGAACGCTGGAACATAGCCGCTCAAAGCAACAATCCCTTTCACCGGGTTTTCTGTTTTCAACCCGACCGTCATCGATAAAATCGCTCCTTGGCTGAATCCCATCAAATAGATCTGGGCTTTGTCCACGGGATATTCATCTTTTGTCCAATCTACAAAGCCGATGACCTGCTCAACTGCCCGGTCAAATGCATGGCGATGCGGTTTGCCGTACCCTTCAATTGTAAAAAAAGCAAAACCCGGCGGTTGAGCAAGAGGTCCGCGGATACTGAAAATAAAACATTGCTCTTCAAATCCGCTTACCAAGCTCAGCATATCTTTTTCATTACTGCTCATGCCATGCATGATAAAAAGTGCTGGATAGGTTTTTGTTGGATCCAAATCGTTCGGACCACGCATTTCATAAATCAATGGTGCGCTCATTATAGCCCTCCTCTCTCTTCCAAGTTTTAAGAACCTGATCACTCTTAATCCCAAAAAGAATATTTTATTCTTATAAGCGAACTTAAAGTGGTAAAAAAATGACCTGGCAGGCCGCTCTTTTGTTTCTTTATAAGAATATTAATTTCTTATAAGATAACAACGATGTACTAGATTGTCAACCGTTTGTTTGCTAAAATAGAATTATATTTTCTATAAGGCAACTATTGAGGTGAAATCATGGAAATCGGAACAAAAATACGAGCGATACGCAATCGCAAGAAAATCACCATTGCGCAAATGTGTGAAGAAACCGGTTTATCAAAGGGATTTGTCAGCAATATTGAAAACAACAAAACTTCTCCATCCATCAATACCTTACAGACGATCTCGAACTTTTTAGAAGTGCCTATGCCGTATTTATTGTTGGAAAAGCGGGAGCATATGAGCGTCGTAAAAAAAGAGGAAAGAACGCGCTCAACTTTCAATAGCTTGAAAGTTGAGCATTTATCGTCCAAAGGCGGATTACGGATGAGGCTTGTCGAATTCCCTCCTGGAGCATCGATGGGCGAACAAAATGCACACGAAGGTGAAGAATGTCACCTGGTTCTCGAAGGCAAGTTGCTTGCTGAACAAGGAGAAGACCATATGGTGGTGGAGGAAGGCGATTCTTTCAGCTGGAACGCCAGCGTGCCTCATTTCGTCAAAAACATCGGCGAAGGAAAAGCAGTTGTCCTGATTTCTGTCTATTCGGATACTGAACTGACGGACGGAATTTAACTTAGTTCTCCAACAAATAAACGTTGTTGCCGGTATCAGTTGATACTCGGAAGAACAGCGTTTTTTATTATCGATGACTATAGGGATTTCAGCAATCCCTGAATCTTCCGAACCGTGTTGACATTTCGGATGGTGACGCGCTGATAAAGGGCAGATCCAACGATTTTCAACATGCCGCTTTTGGTGACCATGTCTCTGCCGACCGCCCAAAGGATCGCACCTGGCACGTAAATGACCTGGTCGATGTCCGGCTTGATGGCCAATCCGTCCAGTACTGTTTCTTCATCGACATCCTGCCATAAAAATAATACATCGCTTTTCATCTGCTGATCGTTTGACCAATTTTCCGGAATGGCCTCCGCGATTTTCTGAAATTCGTCTTCATCATAGACCAGTACATTGATTTTCAGATTAAAATGGCTATCGATTGCTCTTTCCAAAATCGCTGCCAATTGTTCTTTTCGGTTGTTCTCGTCAGCAAAAATGATATTTCCCGAATTGATATAAGTGGTGACTGAAGACATTCCAGCTTCTTCGAATGCCAGTTTCAATTTCTTCATGTCCACTTTGTTCTTGCCGCCTACATTAATTCCCCTCAGCAATGCCACATACTTCATGAAAATCCTCTCCTTCGTTAACTGATGGATTTATTCCACAAAACCAACATCCTTCATAATCTTTTCGAATGCCCGCGCCGGGATCGATTCCTCCAGCTCTTGGACCATCTTCTCCAGTTCCATAGAAAACCAGTCGTAATCATCTTTTGATAACACCAGCTTCAGCAGGCTCAGCACGGAAAACACGGTCGCACCACTCAAGCTTCCTTTTCCCATGTCCAGCATCCCCTCCAGCGTACCGAGCTCCACTGGATGCGGAAGATGATAGCGATACAGCACTTCTTCGTGCGCAGATTTATTGCGGTACGGGAACACAATGCGCAAAATGGCATCCAAGTCCACCGGCTTCAAATGGATCTCCCCGTACTCTTCGCTGTACTCCTCCGCAAAGTCCCGGGCAATGCGCTCCCTCAGCTCTTCATCGATGACCGTATAGAAATGCGTGATCTGGCCAAGCGACAAAAAATTGACCAGCACCCAAAGCGGTACGTTCTTATGCTTATCGTAAAAATCGCGGATGGCCGGATACCTCACTTTGTCGCGTTTCTTATGGCTTTTGATCAGGTTGGCGAGTGTTGAAATGATGCGGTCGCGCTCATGGTGGTGCCGGCTGTCTCGACTGTAATTGTCCGGTTCCAAAAAGCTGGCTGTCTCCCTGAACTTTTCGGAAAAGCGGTATGCCACTTTCGACTTGATATTTTTTTCGAATTTCAGCAGCTCGTTCAGCAAAAGCAGCCGCAGCTTCCGGTCAAAGCTGTGCAACGCATAGATATGTCCGAACTCCGTGCCTTCCTGATAATGTTCAAGGCCATAGGGATTGAGCCGTTCATCATCCAAAAGGAATGGCTCCTTATAGCCATCGATCAAAGCGTAATAATTTTCGCGCGACAAAATCCGTTTTGCTGCCGCTTTATCAGGCACATCCAAGCCCCGCTCCTCGAGTATCTCCAGTTGTTCCGCGTGGGAGGCAAAATCCTTCACATGTCTCATCCTTTACACATTCTTCTTATCTTCAACTGTAAGCGAAACGGCTGTATTAATAAACCACTTGCCCACCAAAATAAAAAAGCCGTCCCCGGCATATACTGTTGCCGGGGACGGCAGGGTGAATCTATTTAATTGGCAGGAGTGTTTTTACACAGTCCAGACATCATCCGCGATCTTCACGACATGGCGGACTTTTTCCCATTGCTGTTCCGCTGTCAGCAGATTCCCTTCTTCTGTCGAAGAAAATCCGCATTGAGGACTCAGGCATAACTGTTCCAATGGCACATAGGCAGCGGCTTCGCCAATGCGTTTTTTGACTTGCTCCGGATCTTCCAACTCACCGAACTTCGAAGTGATCAATCCAAGGACAACCGTCAAATTCGTTCGGTTGACATGGCGCAATGGTTCAAAGCCGCCTGAACGTTCATCATCGAATTCCAAGAATAGACCATCGACATCCAGTCCGCCAAAAATCGTTTCAGACAAAGCTTCGTATCCTCCGCTTGCGGTATACGTGGATTTGAAATTACCGCGGCAGATGTGCATGGTGACAAGCAAGTCTGCTGGCTTGCCGGCAATCGCTTCATTGATGGCGCGTGCACATTGTACAGCCATTTTATCCGGATCCTGGCCTTTGGCACGAAGAGATTCCCTTCCCTCTTCAGAAAAGAACGTCGCCCAAGACGTGTCGTCGATCTGCAGATAACGGCAGCCTTCATCGTAAAGGGCCGCAATGATATCCTGATAGGCTTTGATCAAATCTGCAAACAGCTCTTCGTCCGTATCGTAGACGCCATCTTCAAATGACGCACGGAAAAGCAGCATATTCGGGCTGGGAATCGTGAACTTGGCTACCGCCTCCCCAGCAATGCTTAGAAGAAATTTGAAATGCTCAATCATGTAATGGCCATTGAACTTGATCTTGCCGGTCACTTTGATGCCGTGTGCTCTCGTTTCCACGCCTTTGAATTGAAGGCCTTTATCCGTTTCGTAGAACTCCACTCCATCAAAGCCGCCAAGAAAATCAAAGTGCCACCATTTCCGGCGCAATTCCCCGTCCGTCACAGATTTCAATCCCGCCGATTTTTGCTGTTCGACGAGCTTAGTGATTTCCTCATCTTCAATCAGACGGAGCTCATTGTCCCTAATCTCACCATTTTCATGTTGGAGGCGTGCTTTTTTCAATCGCTCCGGGCGTAGGAAGCTGCCTACATGGTCTCCTCTAAAAGGAGCTAAAGCCGGATTTGTTTGCGTTGTCGAGTTCGTCAATGTCATGTCCCTCTTTCCATAGCTGGTATAGGTCGCGTGATCAGTACTGCTCTTCGCAAAATAAAGCCTTGTTCTTCGTTTCTTCAATGGTAAAGATTTCTCAACTCGGCTCTTTTGCCTGGTCGCAAAGAGATGGGCCAAATTCCTTTGGCCCATCTCTTTGAAAGCGTCTGTCTGGAGTGATTTCTTCAGACAGCTTTTAATCTATATCCGATGACCCAATCAGTTCAAGCCGTGGCTGACCATTGCGTCGGCGACTTTTTTGAAGCCGGCGATGTTGGCACCGATAATTAGGTTGCCCGGTGAACCGTATTGTGCCGCAGTTTCTGTGCAGGTCTTGTAAATGGTTTTCATGACTTGCAGAAGTTTTTCGTCCACTTCTTCTGCTGTCCAGGAATAGCGCATGCTGTTCTGGGACATTTCCATTGCAGAAACTGCAACGCCGCCTGCATTGGCTGCTTTCGCCGGAGCGAATAGCACTTTATTATGCGTCAGTACGCGGACCGCTTCTTCCGTACAAGGCATATTTGCGCCTTCTCCTACAGCCTTCACCAAATTCTCGACCATGGCTTGTGCACTTTCTCTGTCGATTTCGTTCTGTGTAGCGCAAGGCAGGACGATATCACATGGAATTTTCCAGATTTCCGATTTTTCTTTGCCGTATTGCGCATTCGGATGACTTTCAAGGTAATGGTAAATCCGTTTTCTATCGACTTCTTTCAGCTGTTTGACGGTTTCAACATCAATGCCGTCCGGATCGTAGATGTAGCCTTCCGAATCGCTGCAGGCAACGACGGTTGCACCGAATTCAATGGCTTTTTCCATTGCATAGATCGACACGTTTCCAGATCCGGAAACAATGACTTTGCTGCCTTTGAATGAATGCCCTTGTTCTTTCAGCATTTCTTCGACAAAATAGACAGTTCCATACCCTGTTGCTTCCTTACGGATCAGACTGCCGCCATTATCCGGATTTTTCCCCGTGAAGACACCTGCTTCAGAAGCATTCCGGAGACGTTTGTATTGGCCGAACATATAACCGATTTCCCGTTTTCCGACGCCGATATCTCCTGCTGGAACATCGATGTCCGGACCGATATGGCGGGTCAGTTCTGTCATGAAGCTTTGGCAGAAACGCATGATTTCACGGTCTGACTTTCCTTTCGGATCAAAATCAGATCCGCCTTTTCCACCGCCGATCGGCAACCCGGTCAAGGCATTCTTGAAGATTTGTTCGAAACCAAGGAATTTTACGACACTCGCTGTCAGTGAAGGATGGAAACGCAAACCGCCTTTGAATGGTCCAAGCGTACTGTTGAACTGCACACGGTAACCCCGATTGACATGCACGTTGCCGGCATCGTCTTCCCAAGTCACACGAAACGCGATAAATCGTTCCGGCTCAGAAATGCGTTCCAAAACGCCTTGTTCCACGTATTCCGGATGCTGTTCAAATACTGGCTGCAAAGAATCAAAGACTTCCCAAGTTGCCTGCAAAAACTCTGCTTCTCCAGGATTCCGGTCTCTGACCTTTTTATGGATGGATTGTATATATTCATAAGATGATTGCTTCTTAATCGAATTTTCCTGCTGTACAGATGTCAATTGCGTTCAATCCCCTCTTGAAAATATGCAATATATTTGAATAATTATTCATATCATTTAATATTTATCTCTCATTATACAAACTGGTGCAACACGGTGCAAACTAATATTTGCTACATAGCACCCTTCCAATCTTTCATAACCTGGTTTCCATAAAAAAGTAAACGCTATCATTGCCTTCTATTCAGTGTTTTCATTTTTTTGTGACAAATTAATTTCTTTAAAAAATAATAATGTGTTTTTGTGGAAAAGCTCTACTTTTCTGCGGTTTCACTTTCTATTTATTTCATTTGCGGGGTATTTCTTCTATAAAATAGTACGTTGGAGAATTTCTCATATGATAGAATGAAACGTTTAAAAAAAGAGACACAAAATCGGCACCTACACCCAAAATGAATAACTTGTTATAGTTACACACAGGCTGAAAATGTACCTTATTTAACATGAGTACCCCCGCCATCATAGGGTCACCGTCTTATATGCTCCATTATTCCACGTACAAAAGGTCAATTAACAGCAATTTGAAAGGAAGAAGAACGTGAACCAAGAAAAAAGATTGCCACATAATGAAAAGGAAAGACTTCTATATGGTGGACTCATTTCTACTATGACTGTCCTATTTATGACTTCGTTCAGCGTCATTTACTTTGCCGGTGAATTTAATGGCGACATCGCTTGGAGTATCGCTAAACTGCTGCCCCTTATGTGGATCATCGTGATGATCATTGAACCTGTTATTTTCGGACGGCTCGCCGAAGCTTTAACCGCCAGATTCACTCACCCATCGGACAGCTTCAATTCGAAGATCCTCTTCCGCATTCTATTCACCGTACTCGGTATGTCAGCAGCCATGACTTTGATCGGCGATGTTGTCGGCAACGGTCTCCACTCCGAACTGTTCAGCAACTGGATTGCGAACTGGCCACGCAATTTCGTCATTGTCTTGATCGCTGAAAGCCTGGTTATCCAGCCGATCGCACGTTTCGCTATGGTCAAGCTCCATGAAGCGCAGGACCGAAAAGCAGGAATTACTCCAGAAGCAGAAGTTCTTTAAAAATCGAAAAAGCTCACAGACATGTTTTGTCTGTGAGCTTTTTTATATTAGGACCCTTATTAATTAAAGTCCACGGTATCGTTTATTTCTTTTTTATCTTTTTCCGTTTCTTTGTTCGTCAGCTTTTTGACAAAAGTTTTTACTGATTTCAAAGTATCTCCTGAATCCCAGTATTCTGCTGAATCTGCATCGACTTTAATCAGCACAACATTTGGATCGTCATAGCTTGTGTCCAGCATTTTATCGAAAACCGGATTCCAGTATTCCTTTTTCTTCGCAGTATCTTCAATGAATTCAGCGGTTCCGCTGACCGATACATAGGATTTCCCTGCATATGCCAAATTGACATTCGGATTGCTGGCGATTTCGTGGTACTTTTCCGTATCTTTCATCGTCAGGAACCATAGCTCTCCATCAAATTCCACTTCCTGTGTCTGCATTGGACGTGAAATGATTTTATTGTCTGTCGAGATGGTTGTGAACATCGCTACTTTGATGTCCTTGATGAGGTCATTGACGGTCTTGATTGCTTCCTGGTTGTTTGTTGTATTGTTTACCATACTATTTTTCCTCCTAGATAAGTTGGTTTAAGTAAGACGCCTATGGTTGATAGAATTCCCTGATTCCGCCTCATTAAACGTCCTTCCTTTCTTATAATCGATTACCTTCCCTTCGTTTAGGGTAAATAAATAGGGTAGATACAAAACCAATCATCAAATCGGAGGTCGATTTTTTATGGCTAAAACAGCAATCATCACAGGTGGAGGAAGCGGACTGGGACAGTCTACAGCGGTCCGATTAGCGGAAGAAGGCGTCAATATCGCCGTAGTCGATATCAGTGAAAAAGGTGGAAACGAAACCGTTGAGATGGTCAAACAGCTTGGGCCTGACGCAATTTTTATTAAAGCGGACGTCTCCAAATCGGAAGAAGTAAAGAACTACGTCGATCAGACGATGGAACATTTCGGCACCATTGAATATTTCTTCAATAATGCGGGGATTTCCGGCAGCGGAAAGTACTTTCTGGACACCGATATCAGTGAAATCGAAAGCATCGTCGGGATAAATCTACTTGGCGCTTTATATGGCATGCGGTATGTAGCTGAAGCGATGCTGAAAAATGGCGGCGGATCCATCGTTAACACCGCTTCCAGTGCAGGCGTCATCGGACAGGATTCTGTAGTGACTTATTCCGCTACAAAACACGGCATTGTCGGCATGACGAAAAGCATAGTGGCGGAATACGCAAAAGACGGTTTGCGCGTCAATTCCATTGCGCCAGGACCGACCGAAACACCGATGGTCGAAGCCTTCTACCGCGACAATCCGGAAATGAAGGAAAACGCCACATCCGGTATTCCGCAAAAACGGCTCGGTACGCCGGAGGAAGTCGCAGAACTGGTCACTTTTCTGTTGACCTCTAAAGCCAACTATATTAATGGAGAAGTCATCCGCATCGATGGCGGATTCACCAATACCAAATAAGCATAGAACCATCCAAAGTTTTCAGGCAAACTCCATTTCGGGGTTTGTCTTTTTTGTTTCTGTTTTAAATCTCCCTTTCCCGATCCATTCCCCAAGAAAATAATTCATAAAAATACTCAATCCCTTATAAGAATTACACAATCAGCTTTTCGCACAATATAAAATCTCCCCTAATAAAATCAGCATTTCATTAATGTTATTTGAAAATAATTTAATTCGCTCTTGTAAAGTGATTATTCAATCATGTATAGTCTATACAAGAATGAATAACGGAGGCCAATGATGAATACTTTGTTTTTGCTTCCCAATACTGATGAAGAAATCATTGATACATATGACGAGGATATTATTGTCACCACCAAAGAAGGCCGCATCATTAAAGCTTCTACATTAAGCGGTGAAGCTTATGGCGTAGCGCCTGAAGAGCTGCTTGGAAAATCTGTCTATGACCTGGAAGCAGCAGGAATCTTCTCTCCTGCCATCACTCCGTTGGTGCTGGAGAAAAAGAAAAAAGTGGTGCTGCGGCAGGATACACCTTCCGGAAGAAAAGTCCTGATCACCGGCATTCCCTTATTCAACGATCGTGGTGACGTTGAGTTTGTGGTCAGCTATTCCTATGACATGTCACAGCTGATGGTCATGAAGGAGTACCTGGAGAACCTGGAATCAGAGATGTCCAAAGTAAAAGGCGAACTTGCCCACCTGCGCAGCCAGCAGCTTCATATTGAAGGCTGTGTTATGGAAAGTCCTTCTTCCAGCCGGGCACTCCAGACAGCCATCAAAATTGCGCAACTGGAAGTCCCGGTCGTTATCCATGGCGAGCCCGGCACCGGGAAAACCGCTCTCGCGAAATTCATTCATTCACAAAGCAGCCGGCGCAATGCCGCATTTATCGAAGTCAATTGCAGCGCAATCCCGGAATCGGTGTTTGACATCAGTTTTACAGGATTGGATCGAGAAGGCTATATCGGACTGGCGGCCGGAGGCACCTTGGTGCTCAATGAAATTGACCAGCTTTCCCTTTCTTCTCAGGCAGCGCTGTTCAAACTCTTGCAGCAGCCCCACACTGCCCGTATCATCGCCATCAGCCACACTTCCATTGAAGAAGCTGTCACTGCCGGGCATTTCCGTGAAGACCTGTTCTATTCACTGCACCTGGCTTCAATTGAACTGAAACCGCTGAGAGAGCGGCCGGATGACCTGGATCAGGGCATCAGCCGTTTTCTGGAGGAACTGAACCATACGTACAATCAGCAAAAAGCAATTTCAGATGACCTGTACTTCCATTTGCTGCAGCTATCCTGGAAAGGCAATTTCCGTGAGTTGCGCAATGTCTTGGAACGCAGTTTTATCGAAAGTGAGTCGCCTCTGATCAGACTCGATGATTTGCCCATCACTTATCAGCCAGACTCAGATGAACGCATCGGCCTTGAGCTCGACGGCAAAACACTCCCGCACATTCTGGAATCCGTCGAAAAGAACGTCCTGCTGAACGCACAGAAGCGCTATCGGACAACTACCGAGATGGCAAATATCCTCGGCATCAGCCAACCGTCCGTTGTCCGCAAACTGAAAAAATATACAAGCACACCACCTGGGGGGAAAATGACATGACTATGCTTCAAAGCGAAAAAAAGACGATCGAACCGGCTGATACCTGGAAATTCCTGATTCCTTCCATCATCGGCGCACTCTTATTCCTCTGTCCGATATCTTATAACGGCGAAGTGACCATCGGCGTCGGCATTCTGGCCTCTTTCCTGCTGACGACATTCGGTGAAGTGATTCCGCCATTCATCGTCATCCTGCTCGGCTTCTCAGCAATCGCCAGCCTAACGGCTACTGCCGTGAAACCCGCGTTCGTCCGGGATTCACCTTTTTTACGCGCCACCTTCATAAACGGACCATTCGGCCTCATCGTCCGTGTGCTGGCTTTTGCATTCGGCATCATGGCCTATTATGAAATCGGGCCTGAAGCGATCGCTTCACGGAATACGGGCGGCGTTGTTCTCTACGACCTGGCGCCGGTCCTGTTGACCTGGTTCCTGTTCGCCGGAATCCTGCTGCCGTTATTGGTGGAATTCGGCTTGATGGAATTTGTCGGTACTTTACTCAATAAATTCATGCGACCTGTCTTTACCTTGCCTGGCCGTTCATCGATTGATGCAATGGCATCTTGGATGGGCGCCGCGCCGGTTGGTGTCCTGGTGACCATGAAGCAATACGATGAAGGCAATTACACGGAGCGTGAAGCTTCCGTCATTGCGACGACCTTTTCCATCGCTTCCGTCGCTTTCAGTTTGGTTGTCGCGAATGTCGTCGGCATCGGCCACTTGTTCTTACCGTTCTACCTGGCTGTATCGGTTGCCTGTCTGGTAGCCGCTGTCATCATGCCGCGCATTCCGCCGCTGTCCCGTAAAAAGGATGACTATTACGCGCCGGTCGGCAAGCAGATCGATGACGCCATTCCCGAAGGCACCTCATTGGTCAAATGGGGATATGATGAAGCCCGCCGCAAAGCAGGCGGTGCCGCAAGCCCGAAAAAACTGGCACAAATCGGCATCGAGACCGTGCTTGATATCTGGCTGGCGTTGATCCCATTGGTTATGGCTCTTGGAACAGTCGCTCTGATCGTAGCGGAATACACACCGCTCTTCAGAATCATTTCCTACCCGCTTATTCCTGTACTGACCTTGATGGGATTACCGGAAGCGGCTGAAGCAGCCCCTACTTTCCTTGTCGGATTCGCGGATATGTTCCTGCCGGCTGTACTTGGAAGCGGCATCGAAAGCGAATTGACCCGCTTTGTTCTTGCTGGTGTATCGTTGACGCAAATCATTTATATGTCTGAAATCGGCATCCTGATCCTGCGCTCGAATATCCCGGTGAAATTCTGGGAACTGGCTGTAATCTTTGTATTGCGTACCATCATCACTTTGCCGATTCTTGTGTTGTTCGGCCATCTATTCGTATAGAAGCGTAAAATCCACTTCCGATGAGGAAGTGGATTTTTTTCATTTAATGTCCTTGAGATACGCTCCTATTAAACAAAATTGGTGTCCCAATAGAAAATGCACGTCCAGGAGAAGTGAATTCCTGGATGTGCATAAAACTGTGTTAAATAGGCTGATGCTGGAGCTTCCGTAATTTTTGTGCCGCTGTCACCATGTTTTTCAGCGAAGCGACGGTTTCTGCTTCCTGCCTGGTTTTCAAGCCGCAATCCGGATTGATCCAAAATTGCTCTTTGGAAATCACCGCTAAACTGTCTGTTAAAATCGCCTCCATTTCCTCTACGCTTGGGACACGCGGGCTATGAATGTCATAGACGCCCAGTCCAACACCCAGTTCATATGGATTCTTTTTGAGTGACTCAATCAGTTCTCCATGGCTTCTTGACGTCTCAATTGAAATGACGTCTGCATCAAGGGCGCGTATTGGCTCAATGAAATCATTGAATTCGCAATAGCACATATGGGTATGGATCTGCGTTTCATTCGCCACACCCGATGTCGCCAGTTTAAAGGCATTTACCGCCCAATCCAAATATTCATGCCAATTTTCTTTGCGAAGCGGCAAACCTTCACGCAATGCCGGCTCATCAACTTGAATAATTTGGATGCCGGCTTTTTCAAGGGCGTCTATCTCTTTCCTCAATGCCAGTGCAAGCTGGTTGGCTGTTTGTTCATGCGAAATGTCGTCCCGGACAAATGACCAGTTCAAGATCGTCACCGGCCCTGTCAGCATTCCTTTCACGTATTTCGAAGTCAATTGCTGCGCCTCCACGACTTCCTTGACTGTCATCGGTGCAGTCCATTCAACGTCCCCATAAATGATCGGCGGTTTCACACAGCGGGAACCGTAAGATACCACCCAAGCTTTTTGGGTAAAGGCAAAGCCCGTCAATTTCTCGCCGAAATACTCCACCATGTCTGTCCGCTCAAATTCCCCATGGACCAACACATCCAATCCAATTTCATCTTGAAGCTCAATCCAGCGTGCGGTTTCATTCTTCACAAATTCCGCATACGCCGAATCCGTGATCTCCTTTTTGCGCCAAGCACTCCGTGTACGCTTTACTTCACCGGATTGTGGAAAACTGCCAATGGTCGTAGTCGGAAAAATCGGCAGCCCGAGAGCTTGCTGCTGCTGTTTCTGCCGTTCTTTGAAAACCAGCGGACGCGTAAAATGTTCCGGCTTCACTTGCGAGACAAGCTCTTTCACCTGAATGTTTTCTCTAACTTCATGCTGTGTCAACGCTTCAATCGCGCGTATGCTTTCGGATACGTTTCGATTGCCGGACCATGACCCTTCCCGTACATAGGCAGTCAGCTGTGTCAGTTCTCCAATTTTTTCATCCGCAAACGATAGGACATCCAACAGGACATGCGGCAGGGCTTTCTCTTTTTTTGTGGTCACCGGCACATGCTGCAGGCTGCAGGAAGATTGAATCCATGCTTCTGCCACATCACATACGGCTAAGACGGCTTGAAGATTCACTGCTTTTTCCGCTAGGTTAGCACGCCAAATATCCCGTCCGTTCACAGTCCCGATTCCCAATACCCGGTCTTTTGGAAAACCGTATTTGCGGATTGCAGCCATATTTTCTTCTGCCCCCTTAACAAAATCAAGGCCGATACCTGCAACAGGCAATTGCGACAGTTCTTCATATGCCGAAAGGGCTTCAAAATAGGTTTGCAGCATAATTTTTGCAGCCGGGACTTCATCCGCTAGTTGTGTGTAGATTTCCTTGACCAGTTTGACGTCTTCTTCGTTCAATGACAACGTTAATGCAGGCTCTTCCACTTGAATCCATTCCGCTCCCGCATCGACGAGTTGCTGAAGGACTTTCGCATAAAGCGGCAAAAGCTGCAACAGGAACAGTGCCTTCGACTTGGCATCATATCCTTTCGCGAGCTGCAGAAATGTGAACGGTCCAATCAGTGTAGGTTTTGTTATGATTCCTAACTCTTCTTTCGCCTCATTGAAATAGGAAACCAGATGATTATGCGTCAACTGCAAAAGCTGTCCTTCGTATTCAGGAACAATGTAATGGTAATTTGTATTGAACCATTTAGTCATTTCACAAGCCACTACTTCATCCGCTCCACGGGCCATCGCAAAATAAGTGCCCAGATCGACCTTGTCCTCTGACCATTTGTAGCGGGCCGGCACTAAGCCGAACATGACCGCGTGATCAAGCATACGGTCATAAAGAGTGAAATCCCCGACAGTCAACAACTCCAATCCAAGCGATTGCTGCCGTTTCAGATTGTTCAAGCGAATCTCTTTCATTTCTGCGAGGAACTGCTCCTGTGATAATCCACCTTTCCAAAACGATTCCAAACTGCGCTTCCATTCCCGATTTTCTCCGATATACGGGTAGCCTACGACTGTACTCACTGTTTTCATCCGCTATTCCTCCTTTAGGATTTACAAGATGCCAAATACAAAAAAGCCATCTCCGCTTATGGGAAATGGCTTAACATTCAAGTTCAATAGACGCTTAAAAAGCATGCAAAAACTTGTTGTCCCAAAATGAATGTCACCACCTATTTCCACGTAGGTATTTGGCGCGCACTAGAAATTGGCAGGTCTCCTGGCTCATCTTCAACGCTCATCACACCTTCCCGTCTGAGACAGTGGTTTTTGTGAATCGCTCCGATTTACAGTTGCGGGACAGCGACGGATTTTCACCGTTCTTCCCTTTTAAGCCAAGCCGCAGCTTGGCACCAACTCTTACACGTTATGTAATTCTGACAACTATAGCATATCAACCACAGAAAATATAGAGTTTTCCGATAAAAGAGATTGGTTTGGTTTTCAAGAGACTTCACAAAAGCAATAACCAAAGACAATTACACAGGAAGCCGCATATCAGTATGCGGCTTCCTGTGGTGCGCTCATTTTGCCCAGTGATGGAAGAAGAAATAGAACGCGATGAGCACGATGACAATGACCGAAAGGATGAGCATGGGCACAAGACCAAAAGTAGGTTCCATTTAAACTCCTCCTCCTTTTACCCTTATCATACTCCGCTTCATCAAAAATTTAAAATAAAAAGATTGATTATTCAGTTATTTAAAAATACGGAGTTTGCATTCCCACTAAAATCGCTGATGCTAAAATTCATTTGAGGAGAATACGTATTTTAGTCTTCCGGCAGTGGCAATTATTCTCGCTGACTCTCACTTCAAGTAATAACTTACAACATTTTTGTAGGATTTAAAGTATGCCCTAGCCGGTTGTATGAAAAGCTTGCAGGGTTTCGTATTCTGGTCGTTTTCTTTAGATCAGCTATCGATAAATTAATGATATCTATTCTTATGAAACGGCTTTACTTTGTTTTCTATTTTCTTTTATCAGGTTTAAAACCTGTAATCCATCACTTGGACCACCGCCTAAAAATGGTGGATAGGTGAAGGGAATCAATGACGTTGCACATATAAAAAAGTTTGCGCCTGCCAGATTGATCAAGATAGTGCCTGTTACTCCGGAAAAGAAATGCGAAGCAAAGTATAGTGCCGCAAACCCAAACAATGAAGCAATCGGTCCGACAACAAGGAAAATTAGTCTTTGTTTAAATGTATTCGGCGGCAGTTCTTCCCGGTTCGAAGGCTGGCAGAAGCCTGAAAGCGCTATGGTGAGATAGCAGGTAATTCTGCCAAGATTCAACTTCAGTTTTTTCTCTTTACTTGATGAACCCAAAAAAATCTCTGCCTTGGCTTTTTTGTTCTGTGCAATTGTTGCAATTGCATGGCCCATTTCATGTATGAAAAGAGCCGTTGTGATCATAAGTAAAACTGTAAGCACTTCAAAGAGCATCAACAAAACGCTACCTCCGTTTCTGTAAATGTAACCTACATTAATTTTATGTATGCTATCATATTACCAATAATTAGAAAACTTGAAAATGTTTTTCGGAAAATCAATAAGCACTTTAATCTCCTTCATAACAGTACATTTTTATAGAAAAAAAGAGAGAAGATATGCTCTAAACAGCCTCCTCTCTCCCTTTCTTCGATTTTATCGGTCACTCGATCAATCCAGCCTGTTGTAAGAATTCTTCAGCTACAACTTCTACCATCTGGCCTTCATCGTCTGCATGGTTGGTTCATCGATTATAATGCTTTCTTGCGCCTTTTACAGTAATTAAAAATAAAATTTAATTCGTAAATCAATATTTATATATTGTAATTCGATAAATAATAATTTATACTAAACTTAATCTTAACCAAACGAGGTGCTTTAATATGAAACGGGAAACACTGTTCCTGAAAATCGTTCTTTTCCTGATGGCCCTGCCGGTCGTGGCCGTGTGCATCTTTGTCGTACCTCCACTTTCAAGTTTTGTCGGGGAACTCATACCGGAATGGCCATTTTTGCAATACTTCTTCCTGATTGCCCTGTACGGTACCGCCATTGCGTATTTTGTGGCCTTGTATCAAGCGATGAAACTGTTGGGTTATATTGACCGGAACATCGCTTTCTCTGAAAGATCCGTTAAGGCACTGAAGAACATCAAATACTGTGCCTTCACCATCACCATTCTGTATCTATTGTGCTTGCCGATCATCCTGTACGTGGCGCAGGTCGATGATGCACCGGGACTTGGTGGTCTCGGTATGGTCATTACATTCGGTTCCATTGTAATAGCTGTCTTTGCAGCAGTTCTTCAAAAACTCCTGGAAAATGCAATTGAAATAAAATCAGAAAATGATCTGACGGTCTGAGGTGAATAATATGGCAATTATAATCAATATTGACGTGATGCTGGCCAAACGGAAAATGAGTGTAACCGAGCTTTCGGAGAAGGTCGGCATCACGATGGCTAACCTGTCCATCCTGAAGAACGGCAAGGCGAAAGCTGTCCGCTTATCAACCTTGGAGGCAATCTGCAAAGCATTGGATTGTCAGCCGGGAGATGTCCTGGAATACCGCCCTGAAGAAGAGGAGCCCTCATCTTAACTGGTTTTTTCGCTTCAGCTAATGACCGACAAGCGAGGTGTGCATGATGAAAACAAATTCGGCTGCACTGCTTTTTCTGAAGGCAGTACTCGTACTGCTTGCCCTTTTGGCGCTTGCCTTCTGCCTGTTTGCCATTCCTGGAATGGCCAGCAGAGACGCAGCGGCCCATCCGGAAACAGCTTATCTGCAATACCCTTTCCTGTTATCTGCCTATCTGTTATTCAGCCTGTTTTTCATTGCCTTGTACAAAACGTTCAAACTGCTGGCTTTTATCGGGCGGAACCAACCATTTTCCAAGGAATCGATTCATGCATTAAAGACGATCAAGTATTGCGCTCTCGCAATCGCCTTCTGCTTCATTGCCGGATTAGCATTCCTCATTTTCGTTATCGGCGGCGATATCGCCGGACTGTTCACGCTGTGCATGATTTGTATCGTGGCTTCAGCGGCTGTCTGCGCGTTTGCAGCACTTCTTGAAAAACTTACCGTTCAAGCTATTCGATTGAAAGAAGAAAATGATTTGACGGTTTGAAATAGCTAGCCGCCGTAGACTAATGAAATAAAAAAATCCACTCGCATAAGATTTTGCGAGTGGATTTTTTTGCTTACTAGATGAAAAACGGAATGAATATACTGGCCAGCAACAAAATCAGCGCACCGCCGAGACGAGAGGAAATCTGCGCAAATGGCATCAATTCCATTCTCCGTGCTGCAGATAATACAGCTACGTCGCCTGTTCCACCCATGTTCGCCATGCAAAGTCCGGCTGTAATGGCCGCTTCGATCGGATAGAAGCCCATGAACTTCCCGACGATGCCTGAACCGATGACCGCTCCCAGAACCACCGCAAGAACAATCAGCACATATTCAATACTTAATGCATTCAATACAGCAGCCAAATCTGTGTAAGCGACACCGATTCCGATCAAGAGCGCATTGGTCCAGTTTCTTGCGACAAATTCATACCACTGGCTTGCGCCTTCGACAATAATTTCCGGCAAGACATTCGCCACTTTGAAGCCTGCCACCAAAATGATCATGAGTGCATAAGGATGAAGCGGTATCAAATCTCCTAATAGATTTCCTAATAGATAAAACGATACGGCAGCCAGAACACCAATGCCCATTTTAGCCAAACTGTATTCCGGCGCTTCTTTTTTCTCATAATGAAAACCTTTGATCAATTGGCCGTTGCCTGTCAAACTCGGATACTTTTTTCCGACAATGTTCAATACACTGGCAAGGATAATGGCAAACACATTGCCCAGCGCCAGTGCAGGCACTAGAATCGATAAATAATAACCGGGCTCATTACCGAGCATTTCGGAATAGACCTGGGACATGGGCACTGCACCAGCTCCCATACCTCCGCCCATAATCGGCATTGCAATGACCAGGACCGCATCCTGAATGCTGAATCCAATCACCATGCCGACCAAAGCGGCCAGCAACACCGCTCCTGTAACTGCTGCAAGCAATGGCAAGGCATAACGGACACCAGCTTTCACCAACACTTTCGACTCCATCCCTAAGATACTACCGGTGATTAACGCCGCAATATAGAAGTTCAGGAAGTCCCCATCTCTCATGAATTCCGAGATGAGGGTGGAGGTCGTTTCAGGCATCAAGCCACTGTAGACCATATAGGCAGAACCAAAGATGGCCACAATTGCACCACCGCCTAGGAATGTGCGGATAATCGGGGTATGGTCCCCTATCCATCCAAGCAATTCGCCCAGGACCATAATGATCAACAGCGCCCCGATCATACCTGCCGGCAGATTATCTGTATACATTGCATAAATGGCGATTGCCGCAAAGAAGCCAAACCATAGAATCGGGATATTGAAAATAGAGAATGTCCCTAAATTTTTTCTCATCGGCACTTCTGCCGGCACTTTTCGTTTTGTTTCTTCCACTTTCGTCAGCTCCATCCCGTTTTCTATTTCATCATGATTGATAACCAAATGAAGGAAAGCGCTTTCAATCAACTAATACTCATCATAGTTAAATTGTCAGAAAACGAACACCTTATGAAAGTATTGGATTTATTGTAATTAAAAAAAGCAGCCGGATTGGCTGCTTTTACACATAAGGTTTAATGAGATGTTGATTTGAATTTTTTATCAGGTAACGGTAGATCGGCCGGCCGATACCATAAACGAGATTTTCTTCGAGGTAACCGATTTCCGTCAGGAACTTCAAATACTTTCTCACCGATACTCTTGAAATCCGGCTGATTTCTGCAATGTCCTCCGTGGAAAAAGAATCTGCCTTTATCTGCATAATTACTTCTATAATTTTTTTCAATGTCGTTTTCGTCAGACCTTTCGGCACTGTTCCAAAGCTCGAAGTCTCTTGGACCGTTTCCCTCTTCTTTCGGAACATCCGGTCAAGCTCCTGCTGATCCACCTTATTCCGGTCACCGATCCCATAATAATGGTTTTGGTATTGCAGCAAAGCTTCCTGGAATCGGCTGAACTCAAAGGGTTTGATTAAGTAATCCACGGCACCCAGCCTCAATGCCTGCTGAATCTGACTGATTTTAGATGCCGCTGTAATCAGGATGACGTCCAGATCTTTTTTTTCTTCACGAAGCTGCCGCAAAAAGTCTAGGCCGTTCATCCCAGGCATGTGGATATCAAGCAACAGTAAATCCACTTCTTCCTTAGCCAGAAGCGCGTGCGCTTCAGCTGTATCAGCCGCATGGCCGATCACCGTAAATCCCTCCACCCGTTCAACGTATTGGCGGTTCAAAACGGCTACCATGGGATCGTCTTCTATGATCATCACTTTAATCAATGCTTTCACCTCCTGCTGCTTCGTATGGAACAATGATAGAAAATACAGTAAGGTCCTGCTCTGGCAGAAGCTCTATCGAACCTTCCAGTTTTTCCACACTATTTTTCGTCAGATAAAGGCCAAATCCGCGATTCTTCCCTTCTTTAGAAGAGATGCCTTTCGTAAAAATAGTCTCCTGCATATCTGAAGGAATGCCAAGACCTGAATCTGTTATAGTCATCTCCAGCAAATCGTCGACGTAAGAGAACTCCACGGTTATGAGTTGCTGTTCACTGTCCAGAACACTGTCAATCGCGTTATCAATGACATTTCCAAGAATGGTGATGAGCTCATGGGTGATGGCCGGGTCCTTTGGCTGTGGAATTTCTGTTTCGCACCGTATCAGGAGTTCGACATGTGCTTCTCTCGCATAACTGATTTTCCCGATCAGAAATCCTGAAAGAACAGGGTCTTTGATATGCTGTGTGACAGCACCGACTTCGTGAACCTGGTGATCCGCCAGTTTGGCAATGAACTCTTTTACTTGTCCATATTCTTCAAGCTTGATCATACCAAGCAGTACATGCAGCTGATTCATGAATTCATGGGATTGTGCCCGAAGCGAATCTGCATAGAGCTGGACGCCTGTCAGCTGTTCAGCCAATAGATTCACTTCTGTTTTGTCCCGAAACGTCGCGATTGCTCCAATCACTTGATCATTGACCATGAGAGGCGCCCGGTTTGAAATCACAGAAATCCCATTGAAATTCTGCTCTTCATCCAAATCAGGCTTGCGATCATCCAGCATCCGTTGCAGCATTGCGCCTGGCAGAAACTCATTGATGTCCATGCCGACCGGTTCCTCATCCGTTAAGCCGGCTTTGTGAAAAATTTGCCTTGCCGATTTATTGACCAAAACAATCTTTGAATCCGCATCAACCGCAATAATTCCTTCATGGACAGATTGGAGCATTTGATTCCGCTCTTCATGAATACGCGCGATTGCGTAAGGTTCCAAACCAAACAAGCTTTTTTTAATATACCAGGCCAGCCAAAAGGCACCGATGATGCCGACCAATAGCCCGATAGCGGAACCCGTCAAAATTTTGAATTGGCTCTGTTGAATGGCTGACTCGACTTTATCCAGTGAAATTCCGACAGCCACCGCACCGATTTGATTTTCCTCGTTGTCCATGATTGGCGTAAATGAACGCAGGGATTTCCCGAGTGTTCCTTCTGAACGGGATGTATATTCTTCTCCTATCAGCACGCGCTCTTCATCCCCACCGATAAATGGTTTTCCGATCAGTTCAGGCACCGGATGTGATTTACGCAATCCTTCCATATCCATAACGACGATAAACAGAACATCCGTCGCCTCCTGTATGGTGACTGTATATTCCTGAATCCCGGCTTCCAGTTCAACGGATTGCAGACCCTCATGCACGACCTGCGATTCTGAGACCGTCCGCGAAATATTGACAGCTTTTTCTTCCAGTTGATTTTCTATATTTTCACTTGTCGTGTCGGTGATGAGAAGGATCGTAATCGACAGTGAAATCAGTACCACAAGACAAATAAAGAAGATGATGATGGTACTCAGTTTAAAGCGTGGTGAATTCATGGACTGCCGCTCCGTTCCTATTATTGCTTGCCCGCGGTTTTTTCCGGATGGTAAACCTTCTCCGAACATAAAGCTGAGCTGAACTCTTCTGTTATTCTACTAGGAACCGCATCCCTTGAATATATATTTAACAAAGAACCTATCTTGAAAGCAAAAAACCGCTGCCCGGATTTTCATCCTGGCAGCGGTTTTCAGCTTTCATGCATTATCCCAGCTCCTGCCCGCAATTCGGGCAGAATTTGGAGCCTTCATTTTTCTGGCCGCAGTTCGGACAGAACTTCGGTGCCGCTTGCCCGCTTGTTTCTGGCTGTGCGGCCGAATCGCTCGAGCCAGCATCAGCAGTGTTCTGCTGCTTGCTGGAATCCGACTCTTTTTGGCCGTCCATCATTTCTTTGGCGATGTTCATGCCCATCATCATGCCGGCCATGTCCGATGCCGCGTTGGATCCCGATGATTTGCCCATGGCATCGGCCACTGAGATCTGCTGGTATTTGCCCACGTCGCCGACCATGCCGTGTGACGCGCTTTTGTTGATCATGTCCTGGATTTCCTTCGGATAATTGAAGCTCATGACCTGGAAGCCGGTGACTTTCATGCCGTCGTCCATCAGCTGCATATTCAGGTCGTCCTGGATGCCCTTGCCGATTTCATGCGCATTGGCCTGCAGATTGAACATGTCCTTGCCCTCTTTTGTAATCCATCTCATCAAGAGCTGATCCAGGATTGCCGTGATACGGATTTTCACATCGTCCACCAGATAGCTGTTGCGGACACCTGCAATCTTATCGATCAAACCCACATAATCGCTGACCTTGAACTGAAAGGTACCGTTCGCCCGGATTGGCATGCCGCCGGGCAGCTGAGGCGCCGGGATATTGATCGGGTTTTGCGTCCCCCATTTGACCGTGAACTCCTTGGTGTTCACGAACAGCACTTCGACACGCATGCCGCTGTTGAAACCGAAACGGAAACCTTTTAAAGTCGATAGAAATGGCACGATTTCCGATTCGATATCGTACTCGCCTTCGTCTTCGAAGATTCCTTCGATTTTGCCGTTATTGAGGAAAATAGCATCCTGCCCAGGCCGAATAATGAGCCGGCTGCCTTTTTTGACTTCGTTATTGTTCCATTTCCAGAAAATCATATCGTCCCTGAATTCTTCCCATTCCACTACATCTGAAAATTGATTGCTGAAAAAACCCATTCTGTTCATCTCCTCCTCTGGTTCGATCCGCTTTAAAACTTACGTCCGCCTCCACTGAAGGAGCGTCCGCCCCCTGTACTTCCGCCGCCAAAGCCGCCGCCCCCGCCACTTTTCTTCGGAACTTTGCGGCGTGAGATGGTCTTGTTGCGGAACTGGTCGAGCTTGCCGGTCACCCGTGAATTGTCCCCATCAAAATAGGTGCTTGCCGTCGTCGTCACACGTCCACCCGAATTGTAGACCATGAAACCGACGATGCCACCGCCTAGCAACAGCGCAACAGCCAGCTGGAACCAGTTTTTAAAGAAGATGCTTTCCGGATTGACGCCGGGGCGGAATTCCATGTAACGGCTCGCAGTCGTCACCGTTTCACGGAATGCACCTGCATAGTCACCTCTTTGCATTTCCGGAAGGATCCGGTCCAGCACCAGGTTGACGCGCTGGTTGTCCAGCGTCGTTTCAGCTGTTCCAAAACCAGCCAGATACACATCGCGTGTCGCAATATTCATCGTCAGCAGTACAGCATTTTCCTGGCCGTTTTCTGCAGCCCATGCGTCAAAGAAATCACCCATATAATCTACGACATCAAACGCTTCCGGGTCTTCAGAGGTCAGGAACAGGAAATCCGTTCCATGCCTGCCGCTATGTTCCGCTGCGACAGCTTCCAATTCCGCGATCTCCGAGTCACTCAACAGATTGGCGTTATCGTATACACGCTGATCCACTGCAGCAGACGCCGACACTCCGCCGATGCCTATGAAAATCAGCAGGAAATACAGAGTCATCAGCCATTTGGATTGAAAATCCCTCACCAAAGAACACCTCCCACAGCGAATGAAATCACTTTCAAGACGGCGAAAGCGGAAGCTGCAATGCCGGTGAACCAGGCAGCGACTTTGAACGCACTGATCGGCGGCTTGCCGACCACTTTACCGGTTTGGCCGTTCATCGCAAACGTATGTTCCTTATTTTCAAAATCATAATAAACCATCCATACCGGAAACAATGTATAGTAGACATTCTTTTTATGTGCCTGAATTTGTTTATTGGTATAGCTGACGGTTGAATAGCCGGCAATGGTGCTGCTTATGTACGAGTCGATATAAGGAATAATCTTCGATTCGACCCGTGAAAACAGCGCTTCATCATCGTAATCGTACTTCTCGGCCAGGTACCCTGCCAGGTAGGGCATTCTGAAATCCTTAAGTTCCCCGTAATCATACGGCTCCAGTTTGTCCATCAATTCATCGTCCATTTTCTCCGACGCATCCGCAGGCACTTTGAGGTAGCTGAGGTCCATTTCCCGGCGGACATCATAGAAATCCGTCTCCGTATAGATGGTATCGCCCCGCGTATAATTGCGGACTCTGGTCGCCAGTGCCGCTACGTCCGCTTTGCCATCGATATCGTACAGCCAAAACGGCACATACATGCCCGTCATCTTTTTGATCCGGTCGCCGCTCGCAAAGCCTGGCGGCGTCAATCGCCCGTTCTTCGTCCATTTTCGGAAAGCGGCGACAGCCTCGTCTTTGCTGATGGTGAAAGGGATCACTTTGGCAGGGGCCAAGTCACCCGTCAACCGGTCTGCCAACAGCACCGGCGCCCCGCAGAAGCTGCAATGGGTCGCGGTGGTTTCCGCTTCAGTCAGGATGACCGCTCCGCAGTTTTCGCAGTGATATTCCTTCGCTTCCTCCGGATCGAATTTCCGCAGGATGTTGGTTTCCGGAAATGTCTCGATGTCATCCTGCCGGCCGCAGCTCGGGCACGACAGGTGGCCCGATTCGCTGTCGAACGCCATATCCGAGCCGCAGTTCGGACATTTATACTGAATGACCATTCTGTCCGCCTCCTTTCAGCTTAAAGGAAACTGTCCGTACAGCAGCCATCATTCATTTTTGCCCAACTGGCTCTTCAACGCTTCCAGTTCATCGTCCACATTGATGCCGGCTTTCAATGATTCCAGTTCGTCATCAACCGAAGTATCGCTGTCGTATTTCGAAGCAAGATCCTTGATGTCAGTACCCGAACCTTTGTTCAATTCCGACATGGCGATGGCCTCGTCAAGCTCCTGGTTGATTTTCTGTTCCATCTTGTCGAAGGCGGAAATCCGTTCGCCTGCTCCGTCCACGGAAGAAGCAAAATCGTTCATGCGTTTTTGCGTCTTCGCGACCGATGCCTTTCCTTTCAGTTCAGAGCGGCGGGACTCCAGTTCGCCGATATCCGATTCCAGCTTGTCATGCATTTGGCGCATCTGCTGCGTATTGGCGGCTGCAAGCTCAACAGCCGTCTGTTTGTCTGTCACTTTTTCGGAAAGCTCTGCCTTGCGCTGCAGGAATTTCCGCGCGTCGTCTTCGTTGCCGGCTTCCAATGCTTTTACGGCATAGCGCTGCATGTCGCCAATTTCTTTTTCCAGCTCTTCAAGTTCACGCCGTTCGCGCTTTTCAGCCGCCATGATTGCTGCCGTCTCTGATTTCACTTTTCCAAGATCGCTGTTCAAATCACGCAAATACTGATCGATCATCTTTTCCGGATCCTCTGCCTTATCCAATAGCGCGTTGATATTGCTTGTCATAATGTCTTTGAACCGTCTTAGAATTTCCATCATCATTCTCCTCTTTGTATGGTTTTTTGGGACTGCCGAGCAGTCTCTTTCTTACTTGAAAGATTACCCTCTACCTGTAAAGATTAAGCCTGCCAACAGCGCGATCCATTTGCTGATGCATGTACAAGATGAAAAGAATTCTCCCTATCAGTATATCGTATTGCCGCGTCCAGGTGATCTTTATAGGGGGAAAATTCAATCAACTGAAATCAAAAAAAGCCGATCAGCACCTCCTGAACCTAGCTTCAGTTCATCGGGGTACTTTCGGCTGTCATTTCTTCTGCATTCTATTTCTTAACGGATGGCTGTGGGGTCGTTTTGCTGTTCCCATGCCGGCAATGTTTTCGACAAGGCTTTGTCTTCCTTATAGCCCAGCACGTATTCCGCCTGCATGATCGTGTGGATTTCACGTGTCCCTTCGTAAATGACAGGCGCTTTTGAATTTCGCAGATAGCGGCTGACCGGGTATTCGTCCGAGTAGCCATAGGCCCCGTGGATTTGGAACGCATCGTCTGCCGCCTGGTTGGCAAAATCACAGGCCTGCCATTTCGCCAATGACGTTTCCCGGGTGTTGCGTTTCCCTTGGTTCTTCAATTCGCCGGCGCGATAGACAAGCAGACGGCTCATCTGAAAACCTGCTTCCATTTTCGCAATCATCTGCTGGACCAATTGGTGCCGCCCGATTTCCTTACCGAATGTCTGGCGTTCATGGCAATAGCTGACGCTCGCTTCCAGACACGCCATGATTTGACCGACTGCACCCGCTGCCACCGTGAAACGGCCATTATCCAGTGCCGCCATGGCAATCTTAAAGCCTTCGCCTTCTTCGCCCAGTAAATTCTCTTGCGGAACCTTGACGTCTTCAAAAAACAATTCGCCCGTGTTGCCCGCCCGGATGCCATGCTTGCCTTTGATGGCTTTGGAAGAGAATCCTGGCCATGTACGCTCCACGATAAAAGCGGAAATCGCTCCATGCTTTTTCGACTGCTCGCCCGTATAGGCGAAAACCAGGAAATGGTCTGCCACATCGCTTAGAGAAATCCAGGTCTTCTGTCCATTCAATACATAATGGTCGCCTTGTTTCACGGCGGTCGTCTTCATCGCTGCTACATCCGACCCGGCACTTGGTTCCGTCAATCCGAAAGCGCCGATCTTTTCACCTTTGGCTTGTGGCACTAAATATTTTTGCTTTTGCTCTTCCGTCCCCCATTGGAGAATCGTCAGGCTGTTGAGGCCAGTATGGACAGAAACGGCGGTGCGGAAAGCCGTATCGCCCCGTTCCAACTCCTCACAGACAATTGCCAGCGAATTATAATCCATGCCGCTGCCGCCGTATGCCTCCGGTATGCAGACACCCATCAGCCCGAGGTCAGCCAGCTTGCCATAAATCGCCGGATCCGATTTGCCTTCGCGGTCCCATTCCTCGATGTATGGCATGATTTCTTTGTCGACGAACCCTCGTGTCGTGCGGCGCAGCATTTCCTGTTCTTCTGTGAATGAAAAATTCATAATAAATTTCCCCTTTATAAAGTATTGGTTTGCCGTGTGGTATATCGTCCTAAAATCTCATGGTTATGTTCTCCCGGATTCGGCGGATGCCGTTTCACTTTGACGGGTGTTCGCGACAATTTCAGCGGACTGCCAATCATCTTGATTTTTCCGGCTGTCGGATGATCGTGCTCGATGAACATATTGCGCGACTGCAGCTGCGGATCATTGACCACGTCCTGCATGGTCTGAATCGGCCCGGCCGGAATCTTGTGTTCCCTGCATAGAGCCTGCCAATGAGCCGTTTTTTCTGTCAGTAAAACCTGCTGCAGCAAAGGCACCAGCGTTTCCCGGTTCTCCACCCGTTTCGGATTGGTCCGATAGCGCTCATCCTCTGCGTATTCCGGTGTTGCTAACACCGCGCACAATGCTTTGAATTGATGATCATTGCCGACAGCGAGCACCATTTCCCCATCAGCAGTCCGAAATGTTTGGTAAGGTACGATATTGGCATGGGCGTTGCCTAAAGCCGTCGGTATATTTTCATTCATCAAATAATTGCTGCCTACATTGATCAACGCACTGACCGCTGTATCGTATAAGGAAATATCCAGCTTCTGCCCTTTGCCGGAACTCACCCGTTCCAGCAATGCCGCCTGAATGCCGATGCAGGCATATAATCCCGTCAACACATCCACAATCGCAACCCCCGACTTCTGAGGTCCTGATTCCTTAGTTCCCGTGATGCTCATCAAGCCGCTCATCGCCTGGATAATAAAATCATAGCCCGGCACATCGCGATCCGGTCCTGTTTCACCGAAACCGGTGATGGAACAGAAGACGATTCCAGGATTGACTTGCGACAAGGTCTCGTAGCCCAATCCGAAGCGTTCCATGGTGCCCGTCTTAAAATTGCTGACGACCACATCACTTTCTGCAGCAAGCTTTTTGATGATTGCCACGCCTTCCGCTGTTTTCAAATCGACAGTAATTGCTTTTTTATTGCGGTTGGCACTCAAATAATAAGCACTCACGTCATTCCGGAAAGGAGGACCCCATTTCCGTGTCTCATCACTGCCACCGGGAGATTCCACTTTTATGACTTCCGCTCCCAGATCCCCAAGAATCATCGTGCAGTAAGGACCTGCAAGAACACGCGATAAATCGAGTATTTTTATACCTTCCAATGCCCCGGTCATTTTTCACGGCTCCTTTCAATGCTGTTCCCATACAAAAAAGCCAGTCCAAAAAGACAACAGCAAAACTGCTTGTCTGAATGAACTGGCTTTTATCTACGTATGAAACTTCCGGAAAGAAATTTCGGCAGACTAGGCAGTATGGGTATTTCTTCTTTTCCGTGCTCAGCTTGATCGTACGGAAAGAGCGCTATCGCGTTCTGGTACGATTCTTATTGCCACTTTAATACAGAAGACATGTTTTGTAAATAACAAAAGCCTATTTATTTTTAATTTTCTGTAAACTAATTATTTTTCTTTGTGGGCTTCGTAATGCTTATGTAAATCCTTCAAAGCAGATGCTAAGGCATTTCCAGCTTTTCCAAGGTAATGGGTTTTGATGGCCGCCAACGGTTTTTCAATGCCATCCTGCAGGCTGTGCCCCCTCAATAATTGATGGACAAATTCCTGTCCGTGAACAGTCGCCAAGGTGCAGCTGGCCGCTACAATCACGCTGTATTTCTTGTCGATTTCTGCGGTGATGGTCAAGGTCTCATACATATTCTGCGCCGCCATGCCCGCCGGCAGCCTGGCGTGGCCCGCAATAAAAACAGTATTCATGATTTTTTCCTCCTCGGCATTTCTCTGAAACTTTGTTCGTCAAAACTTAAGATTTGCTGGAAGCAATCGTCACTCTCCCCTTCCACAATAAGCCCCTACCACTGCAGCCATGGCTTTCGCACTGATCAACAGGCTCTTTTCATCGATTTCGAATTTCGGATGATGATGCGGATACGATTCTTTTCCTTCAGGCTTTGCACCGACATAGAAAAAGCAGCCCGGCTTTTCCTGCAGATAATAAGCGAAATCCTCCGAGGGCGGCTGCGGTGCAACTTCTGTGACAGCCGACACTTCGGGGATAGCTGCCTCTTCGAGCGCTTGGCGAACCTGTTCGGTGACTCCCGGATCATTATAGAGAACGGGGTAATCATTGGCGTATTTTAAAGTGGTCTCTACACCAAAAGAAGTTTCCAACCCTTCCGCAAATTGGCGAACCTGTTTTTCCACCAACTCCCGGGATTCATGCGACATGGTCCTTACATCGCCTTCGAGCGCGACAGAATCCTTGATGACATTGAACTGGCCCTTGCCGTCGAAAGAACCGATCGTCACCACAGCGGTATCGAATGGATCCACCCGCCGGCTGATGATGGTCTGGCAGTTCATCACAAAGGAACTGGCTGCCACAATCGCGTCATTTGCCATATGCGGTGAAGAGCCATGGCCGCCTTTCCCTTGGATATGCAGCTTGAAGCGGGCTCTCCCGGTTTGCGTATTGCCGCTTCGGTAAAAAATTTTGCCGGTTTCCATCGTCGACATGACATGGATTCCGAAGACCGCCTCCACGCCATCGAGAACTCCAGCTTTGACCATTCCGATTGCGCCTCCCGGCGGCATTTCCTCGGCCGGCTGGTGAATGACTTTGATCGTCCCTGTCAATTGACCTTTCATCTCGGCCAAGGTTTCAGCAAGCACCAGCATATAAGCTGTATGTCCATCATGCCCACAGGCATGCATGATGCCTTCCGTTTTGGAGGCGAACGGCAGTCCCGTTTCCTCCTGGATCGGCAAGGCATCAAAATCTGCGCGGATCGCAATGGTCTTTCCGGGCTTTTCTCCCTTAATCGTTACAACGATGCCCCGATGGTCACCGACATCGGTTTCCACAGTATCCACTGGCACGTCTTTATAGAAATCCTCGATATATGCGGCAGTCTGTTCTTCTTCAAACGACAGCTCCGGATGCTCGTGAAGATGCCGCCTTATCTCAATGATGCGCTGTTCTTTGGCATCTAATCGTTTCATCAATTCTGCAGTAAGCATGGCAATCACTCCCTTCCTAGATTCTACACTTTCTTGGAAAAACAATGCTTTTCATCTTTCATGCTGTATAATTTCATAATAAAAAACCGTCTTTACCTATACCATGGAAAGTCCGGCTTGTTTGACTTTCCCCCTCGCTCTTTTAGTTCTACTGCGGACCTTGAAAATTTATAGATCCCACAAACAACCAAAACAATGGCTGCAAGAACTAAAATAAGAAGCAGCTTGCCTTCATTAAAACTGTTTAGGAACACCAATAGCAAGGCAGACATTGAAAAGAAGACAGTAAAACAACGTCTCAGCCATTTCAACCCAAAGTATGCACCGCCGAACGCCAAGAGGCCGTTCATGGTAAACAGCACCTAAACTATAGCGTCATTTCCCATTTCCGTATAGACCACCAATTGCTCCGCTACAAAAGCCAGCGACGTTAACGCTGCGTCCCGATACTTCTTGCAAAAGGGGATCAGTAAAGGCCCCAATAAAAAACTGTAGATCCGAACTGAAACCTCATCCAAAAGAAAAATGGAGCCGATGGTGAACAGCATGAATGCGGTTACTGCAATAATGCCTGCACCACCAGGATTCCAGCGCTTCCAAACCTGCAGATACAAGGCAAATATAATCAACGTTGATACAGCGAAGAGCCAATCGGTGTCGTCTGTACCGGACAGTTCTTCCCCGTAAATCAGTCCGATACTGGCTAACATAGCCACCGCAGTTAATACATACCCCTTCATCTTGTTCCTTCTTTCTCTCTAACTTCTCTTCAAGCATTTAGCCTGCTGCGATTTTCGGTCACCTGTTAATTATTCTGCAGCACCGGCGAACAATCCTTTAAGTTGTTTAGGTGACTCGCAGCGGCGGAAGACACGCAAACAATTAATCATCGATCAGCCACCACGATATGCACCGCTTCAATCGGTCCATGCACACCAATGACGATATTCATCTCAATATCCGCACTATTGCTTGGTCCTGAAATGAAATTGATGCATGTCGAAAGTTCTTTCCCTTCGCTAATCGATTTATGGATTGTCTGGGAAACCTGCGTCATGCGAGGCACAATCGTCGATTTCGGGACAATGGCAACATAAGCCAAGGGCAGCAAGCTGACCGAACGGGCAATATCCTTATCATTGAATTGCACAACCGTACCCGACTCGGCTAAACTGACATCACTGAAAAACACTCCGATGGCAGCTTGTTTTGCTATTTCGATATTCTCTTCTCCCAATTCCGAATTCCAGACATGGGCGCCGCTGTCAGCCAATACGACATCCAGTCCGTAGTCGCTGAATCGTCCATCTTTTGTGGCCACAATCCGCCCACCTTCATACTTCCTGAAAGTTTCCAGCAGGACTTCCCCAAGCTGCGCGCTATCTGTTTGAATCACATTGGTTGTTTTTTCGATACTGTTCTTAGTGAACACAGCGGCCAATTCTTCAGAAGATGTCTTTTTCAAAATTTCCAGCTGAGGACGATGCTTCCAATCGGGTCTAGTCACCTGTTTGCTTTGCTCTCGTCCAAGCTTGGTTGAAATTGTCGCCAAAAAATCCGTTTTATTGTGAATCATCCCTTCAGCCATCTGTTCCTCCCCCTCTCTTGTGATTGTCGAACCATTTCCGGAAGTTGCTGTTTGCAGGTGCTGGGAAATCCCGTACAGCTGTCCAAAGCTTAATCGGCCCCGGACCACCCGAGATGCTATCGTCTTTGACAAAAGGTTTCATCATGGCCGGCATCCCTTTTACTGCCAGGCGGAATAGCGAAGGGGAACTTGCACCGATGCCGAATGTTTTCATTGCCAATTTTTCACTGGTCTTCGCTTTTTCCTTCACATAAATCTCCCGGTGCCGGATCAATTGCTCGTGAAGGGGAATTTTCACCGGACAAGCTTCACTGCAGGCTGCACAAAGGCTGGAAGCGAAAGGAAGTTCACCATACTCTTCATAACCGCCGAGAATAGGGGACAATACAGCTCCGATCGGCCCTTGATAAATGGAGCCATACGCATGGCCACCTATATGGCGGTAAACCGGACATACATTGACACAAGCCGCACATCGAATACAATGGAGCGCTGATTGAAACTCAGTGCCCAGCGCCTTCGAACGCCCTGCATCCAAAATCACCAAATGAAATTCCTTGGGTGCATCCACACTGTCTTCCTCCAATTGGGGAGTCAGGTTGGTGACATACGTCGTTATTTTTTGCCCGACTGCACTTCTGCTCAGCAGATTGGTCATGACATCGAGTTCTTCCCAGGTCGGCACCAGCCGCTCCATTCCCATAATGCTGATTTGTGTCTCTGGGAACGTCGTGACCATATTGGCGTTTCCTTCATTGGTCACGAGAGAAATCGTTCCTGATTCTGCTACCGCAAAGTTGCAGCCTGTAACTCCAATGTCCGCTTGCATAAAGGTTTCACGCAATTGGCTCCGTGCAAAGGCAGCCAACTGCTTGGGTTCTTCAGTACCCGTATAGTTGGCTTTATCCCGAAATGTATCCCGGATTTGTTCCTTGTTTTTATGCAGAGAAGGAACCACAATATGGGATGGCCGATCATGGTCGTCGATCTGCAGGATGTATTCTGCCAAGTCTGTTTCATACACTTCACAGCCGACTTCTTCCAACGCTTCGTTGAGCCCGATTTCTTCTGTCACCATGGATTTTGCTTTCGTCACTTTTTTGGCGTTTTTCTGTTTGGCAACTTCCTGGATATAGCGGGTGGCGTCTTCCGCTGTCGCGGCAAAATACACATGGCCGCCCCTTTTCGAAAAGTTTTCACTCAATTGGTCCAAATAGAAATCCAAATTATCCAGCGTATGGCGGCGGATCTCTTCACCGGCGCTTCGCCACTCTTCCCAATCCCCCACTAGTTCATCTTCCACAGTCGCCAGCATTTTCTTTCCCCGCAGCCGATCTTGTGCAGAACTCATGGCCTTTCTCATAAACTCGTCTTGCAGGGCTTCATCAACTCGACCAAAAAATGGTTTGCTTCCAATTTTCATCGCCATTGTTAGACACTCCCTTCTACACGCGAATTAAGGATTTGTGCAATATGCTTCACTTCAATCGCTTTGCCTTTTCGATCAATCCGGCCTTTGATATTCATCATGCAGCCATTATCCGCTGCGATCAAAAGAGTTGCTGTTGTTTCCTCTACATGCCGGACTTTTTCATCCACCATCTGCTCTGAAATCGGCGCCATCTTAACGGCGAACGTTCCCCCGAATCCACAGCAATCGTAATTATTCGCGAGCGGCAGCATTTCAAGTCCTTTGACATTCGCCAACAGCTTAAATGGTGCTTCTGTTTCTTTCAGTAATCGCATCATATGGCAGGAGGTATGGTACGTTGCCCTTGCCGGATATACTGCTCCTACATCTTCAATCTTCAACACATTGACGATGAATTGGGTGAACTCATACGTTTTATCCGCCACGGTCTGTGCCCGTTCATGCCACGTTTCGTCATCTTTGAGCAGGTCCGGATATTCTTTGAACATCGCAGCACAAGAACCGGATGGAGTCACGATAAACTCCGAGTTTTCGAAACTGGCGATCATCTGCTTTGCCGCTTTTTGTGCATCTTCCCGGTATCCGCTATTGTAGGCCGGCTGCCCGCAACAGATCTGCCCTTTGGGAAAATCGATATCGCACCCGAGCCGCTCCAAAACTTCCACAACATCTTTTGCGACATTTTGATAAAACATCTCTGAGAGGCAAGTGACAAATAAGGATACTTTCATGTTCATCCACTCTTTCCATAGTTTTTTCATTCTAAGAGGAGAATATGATCCCTGCCCATAAATAGAACAGGTCATCATATGACTAGAGCGCAGAAGTGCGTCCTTTGGAAAATGAAGTGCGTTACTCGATATAGTGCGAAAGAACTTTTTCTACTCCAATTAAATGATTGAGCATGTTTTTTTGAGCTTCTTCTATATTTCGAGCTTTTATCGCTCGATAGATCAATTGATGCTCTTCGACTAAAGAAGCCATCATTTCTTCTGAATACAAAAGAAGCTGCCGTGTTTCCCGCATCGATTCAACCATAATTTCAGACACACTGGACATTAAATTGATCAACATCTTATTGTGTGTTGCATGAGCGATGGCCAAATGGAAATCCAAGTCTGCCTTCTCGCCTATTTCCCCTTGCCCTTTGGCTTCTTTCATCGCGTTTAAAGCTTCTTCCATCAGCAATAGATCTTCATCGTCATGGTTGACTGAAGCAGACGCTACCGCTCCGACCTCCAAAATTTTACGGACTTCTGAAAGTTCTTTAATATCTTCCCGCTTTATGAGAAGTGCAGAAGACAAAGGGAGGGAAAACTTTGAAGCATCGAATGAGGTAATATACGTTCCTTCGCCTTGGCGCATTTCGACTAACCCCATAGCACGCAAACCACTCAAAGCTTCTCGTATCGCCGAGCGTCCAACATTGAAGTTTTTTGCTAATTGCTCAACAGAATCCAGTTTGTCACCTGTCTTAAATTGGCCGCTCTTGATCATTTCCAAAATGGAATCTGTGACTTCTTCGTATATCTTTCTTGTGCGAATTGGTTTAATCTCCATAAACTTTCTCTCCTGACTGATATATTCCTGGCTCCCCTTTAAAAAGAAACAGAGAGAATATAGTGGAACGCTTCAAAGATGCTGACTACCAATACAACAGGTCATCAGATGATTAAAATTAAACTTATCCAATATTCTGAATTTAATCAAGTTTTTAAAATTCTCATTTTAACTATTCACAGATAGTAAGTTTCTCTCTACTTACAAAACTTTATCTCAAAATAATTCATAATGGGTATTCATTATTTGTTCCTCCGTATCCCAGCAAACTTTTTCACTCCAGGAAACGTAATGGAATGGTCTTTTATTCAATTTTATTCATGGCGTTAGCCAAAGGATTCTACTGATTATTCCTCCCTTTAGACCTTTTACTCCACATCCCTCGAAACCTTAGAGGAAATAGCGTTTTAGTTTATTCAGTTTTATTCCATTCACGATTTGAATAGATTGAAGCTGATTTTACAATATGGAAAATCTATGTAGTAAGCAGCCATCCACTATCCATTTCTTTATACAACAATACAATTGATGTGACTGACTGGCGGTCAAGACGGAATCGCCGTACCTGTCTAGATGGACATCGATTCAATTGCAGATCTTAAGCGAAAAGAGTAGAAAAATAGAAAAACCGGACCACTTGTTTCCAAGTGGTCCAGTTTTTACATTATGCGGGTGCCAGGCACGCATACAATTTCAATCGTTTCTTCTTGCGTCTCCTGTCCGTTTATCCGATACATCCTTAGAATATTCTTTCGCATCCTGCATTTCGTCTTTACCATCTTCATAATCAGTGGCTTCGTTATCTTTGTCGAAAGCTTCTTTAGTTTTCTTGACGGCTTTGTCGATTCCCGAATCCGGAGCACCGCTTGCTTGTTCTCCTGGTGATCGTCCTGCTGTACCTTTTCTTGTCATTGCTGATTCCTCCTGTTTGTACATTTTAATGATAGTTTACCCTCCTGTTTCGATCCTAATCCTCTCTTGAAATCTTTATCGCCTGACTTCCCATTCCCCCTTAATATTCGGCTAAGGCTTTTCATCATTGTTCAAACCTCTGCCACCCAAAATTGATATTCAATTTATATTCGCCCCTTATGATGGGTCAGAAATGTTTTTTTGATAGAGAGGAGAAATAACGTAATGAACAAATTCCTGAACCCGATCACGGATTGGGTATCAACAAAAAAAGGCATGTGGATTACCCTCATTGTCTGGCTTGTCCTGATGATTGCACTCAGCATGGGGCCGAGGCTCAACGACTACAAAGTCGCTAATTTCCAGTCGCTGCCCGATGATGCACAATCGATCATTGCGGACCAGAAACTGAAGGAATATTTCCCGAACGACCAAGGGACACCTGGCATTCTCGTTTTCCATAACAGCGAAGGCGATGTCAATCCCGTAACTGTACAAGAAATTCTGACAGGCATTACAGAGGCAAACATTGAAGGCATCGACTCGATTGTCGACATCAGCCAATTGCCTCCTCCTGCTTTAGAAGGTTTTTATTCTGAAGACAATACGACAATGATTATTCCGATGTCACTTGAGGCAGGGCTCGGCAGTGCCGATTTTGCGGAAATCAATGACGAAGCTTCTGAAATCGGCAGCGGCATCGCAGCTGATTCCGGATCGATGGAATTTTACGTCACCGGCCCTGCCGGTATTGCGGGCGATACCGTAAAATTGTTTGAAGAAGCGGATTTTGTCTTATTGATTGCGACTGTACTGATCATCCTCGTACTGTTGATTGTCATTTACCGCTCGCCACTTTTAGCATTTATCCCGCTTTTGGCGACAGTGATCGTCTATCAAGTGGTCAACCAGACACTTGCCTTTATGGGTTCCGGCGGATTGGAACTGACCAGCCAAACGACTTCGATCATGAGCATCTTGCTGTTTGCGGCTGTAATCGATTACTCGCTGTTCGTGTTCTCACGCTTCCGCGAAGAATTGAACCATTATGAAAGCAAACACGAAGCCATGAAATACGCGATGCGGGCAACGGGAGAACCCGTGTTCTTCGCCGGCGGTACTGTTCTGGCAGCCATGCTGGTGCTGTTCTTTGCAGACTTCCGTGACTACGCAAACTTTGCGCCGATTTTTGGTACGGCTGTTTTCGTCATCATGATTGCTTCAATCACGCTGATTCCGGCTTTATTCACGTTATTCGGCCGTAAAGCATTTTGGCCGAAAGTGCCGAAATATGGTCAATCGTCAGAAGTGAAGCATGGCATTTGGGGACCCGTTGCGAAATTCGTCGTCAACAAACCGTTGATTTCCGGCGGACTTGTCGCCGCTCTGATGATCATTTCGGCATTGAATATCGTGAACCTGGAGTTTGAATTCGATACAGTCAAATCATTCCCGGAAGATATGCCCTCCCGTGTTGGCTATGAGATTGTTGAACAGAAATTCGACAAAGGCGAAATCGCGCCTTCCACCCTTTTGGTTGTTGGGGAGGAGCCGATTACAGAAGAAGCCGCAGCTCTTCTTTCTGAAGAACTGACGGCTTATGAGGAAATCGCCTCTGCTCGTTTATCCGGTCAAACGGACGACGGCGAAGCAGTGAAATACAATATTGCCTTATCAATGAATCCGTATTCAACAGAAGCACTGGAATTTATGGAACGGCTGCGGAACGACGGCAGCACTTTGCTGGACCGTACTTCCATTGATGGCGAAACGCATTTCGGTGGCATTACGCCGAAACTTGTCGATGAGCGGGACGTCAACAATAGCGATATCTACAAAATTGTCATACTTGAAACCTTGTTGATCCTGGTGTTGCTGTTCGTATTGACACGGTCATGGAAAATGCCGATCTATATGATGGCAACGATTTTACTTTCTTATCTGTCGGCGCTGGGACTGGGGATTTTCCTTGTTGACGTGCTGTTCGGCTATGAAGCCATCAGTACCCGCGTACCGGTGTATGCGTTCATCTTCCTGGTAGCGCTTGGAATCGACTATAACATCATCCTGGTTTCACGCTTTATCGAAGAACGGAAAGCACGGAAAGTCAAAGACGCGCTTGAAGTCGCGATCAGCCATACAGGCGGTGTCATTTCTTCTGCGGGCATCATTCTGGCAGCGACATTTGCGGCATTGACGACGATGCCGATTGCTGATTTATTCGTCTTCGGCTTTATGGTTTCGATCGGCATTCTGATCGATACCTTCCTTGTGCGTGGCCTGCTGCTCCCGGCTTTGATACTGTTTTTTGAAAAAGACAAGTAAACCCTGCATAATATAGAGAGTTGAAAGCCCGGTCTTCCTTATGCCGGGCTTTCTGAGTGAATGGGAGGAATCCACATGAAAATACTCGTCGTGGACGATGATATCTATATTCAGCAACTCGTGGCAATCCATCTCGGTAAGGAAGGCTATACCGTGTTCAAAGCAAACGATGCGGAACAGGCGTTGCTGCTGCTCGAGGACCAGCTCGTTGATTTGGCCATCGTGGATGTCATGATGCCCGGCATGGATGGTTTTCAACTGACCCGCATCTTGACGCAGGACTTGGACATTCCGGTGATTCTGCTGACGGCGAAAGGCCAGCTGGAGGACAAGGAGAAAGGCTTTCTTTCCGGTACCGAAGATTACATGGTCAAACCTTTTGAGCCGAAGGAATTGCTGTTTCGTGTTGCGGTGGTGCTCCGCCGATCCGAACGCTCTGTCCAGGAAAATTTGCAGGCCGGCAACCTGGCGATCAACCGGCGGAACTTCGAAGTGACCATCGGCAATGAAACCGTCATCTTGCCGCTGAAAGAATTCGAACTGTTGTCGCTGCTGGTATCGCGTGTCAATCTGGCCACTCCCCGCGGACTGCTGATGGACTACGTCTGGGGCGAAGAACATGAAGGCAATGAAATGACCTTGAACACCCACATCAACCGGATTCGCGACCGCCTGAAACGCTATGGCGCTGATGTTGAAATCCATACTTTGCGCGGCATCGGTTATAAGCTTGAGGCACCAAAATGAAAACCTTGTACCGGCAATTCACTGTGGCAACGCTGTTCATTCTGGCCATCAGCATCCTGATTGGTTTCACCATCGCCAATATCTTCTATGTGTCCATCACAAAAGAAGAAACCATCAGGCAGAACGTAGCCATCGCAGAAGAAATCGTCAGTACTGTGGAAAGCATCCCGTATTCCGAGGAAAGTTTCAACAGCTATATGCAGGCCGTCGCGAAGCTCGGCTATCAGATTGCACTCGCCGACAGTTCGGGAAATATGCAATTTTTCGGCGAACCGTTTGATGACATCACATTTCCGGAACCCGCCAACCGGGTCCTGACGGAAAATGAAACCTATACCGGAGTGGACAATCTTACAGACAAAATCTTCATGATCGGCCACTTCACCAATGAACTGCATAACACAGTCGGCGTTCCGTTTGAACGGGACGGCGAACGGTATGGTCTGTTCATCCGTCCCGATACCAAGCTCGTGTCGACCGATATCCATTCTGTGCTGATCGGCTTTGTGGCAGCGATTGCGCTTGTCAGCATCATCGGCATGATTTTTATGGCGCGGCAATTGACGCGGCCGATTGTCCAGTTGACGGAAGCGACCAAACACATTGCGCGCGAAAACTACAGCTATCCGCTTGATATTCGGCGCAATGATGAAATCGGCCAGCTGTCCGAAAGCTTCAACTTGATGCAGAAACAGCTCCAGCATAACGACCTGGCGCGCAAATCCTTCATCAGCAATGTGTCGCATGATTTCCAGTCGCCGCTGATGAACATCCAAGGCTATGCCGACTTGTTGAAGTCGCCGAACCTTGCCGAGCAAGACCGCTTGGCATATACGGCCATCATTGATGAGGAAGCGAAGCGGCTGTCCAGCCTGACACGCCAATTGCTGCTGTTGACATCGCTCGACCAAGGCGCTTATCCGATGAAAGTGAAAGAATTCCAGTTGGATGAGCAATTGAGAAGCGCTGTCCGGAAATACCGCTGGCGCCTCGAGGAAGAGGACATCAATTTGTCTTATCAACTCGCACCCACCCGGTTCCATGGCGATCCCGAGCTGCTCGACAATGTATGGGATAACCTGCTGACCAATGCCATCAAGTACAATAAATCCCGCGGCAGCATTGAAATCACCTTACAGTCGGACGAAACCGGCACCATCGTGGCATTCAAAGACAGCGGCCTGGGCATTCCGAAAGACGCCTTGCCGCAATTGTTCGACCGTTTCTACCGCGTCGATGCAGCACGCAAAAAAGACAGCACCGGGCTCGGGCTGTCCATCGTCCACCAAATCGTCAGCTTGCATCACGGCACCATCCGAGTCAATAGCAAAGAAGATGAGGGCAGTGAATTTATCCTGCACTTCCCTCATCCCTAAACAATAATAAGTTGGAGGTCTACTCATGGAAAAAACTTGGAGTCTTCGTTTAATACGCTTTTCAGCCATTTTCGGCTTATTCGGTACATTTCTTGGTTCACAGATGGCCGGAGAAATGGATTACAGCCTGCGTCCGATCCACGCCCATATCCTGCTCGTCGGCTGGCTATCGGTCTTTGCCTGGGGAATTTTCTACCGGGTCTATACGATCAAATACAAAAAGCTTGTGGCTATCCACAGTGTACTTGGAATGGTCGGTGCCTTTACACTGACCGGCGGCATGTGGCTGTATAACTTGAACCCGTTCAATTGGAACGAAACCTTGGTCATGATCTTGTTCATCGTGGGCGGCAGCTTATTGCTGCTGGCATTCCTGCTGTTTTTGATCATTACATTCTTGACCGAAAAAGAATAGCAACAGAAAATCCACTGGAGCAACGCGTTGCTCCAGTGGATTTTTTTGGTTCATCTGGTTCTTACGTGATTGCGGACTAAGACTTTACTTCATTAGTCAAAAATCGCCTTGCCATCCTCCATGCCGATCGGCAGTGAAGAATGTTCGTGGGTAATACGCCAAGAACCTTCTGTTTTTTCCAGCACAAACGTGAAGCGGTTGCTCATCTTCCGAAGTTCCTTGCCCGTTTCATCAAAAGCTGCGAAACTCATGGAACCATGGACATATGCAAGTTCCCCATTTTCTTTTGTCACTTCATCGTGCAGCTCCGCACGAAGCCGTTCCCCCTCTGCCAATCCCCCAAACCAGTCTTCCACTAAAGTCTTCCATTGCTCAATCCCGTTGTATTGCCATTCTTGCCAGCAGTCGAAAACATGGATGTCCTGCGCATAGCCCGAAAGAAACTGGTCTACATCTTTTTCGTAAACGGCGGCGCTGTAGTTTCTAAACACCTCTTGTACATTCGTGAACATATGACTCCTCCTTTGGGATCGGTTTCTATTGGGTATCTTTCGCCGTGGCTCATCAGGACTCCTTTAACAGCATAAAAAAACCGCCAATCTATGAGAATGGCAGTTTTTCGTTTTCTGTACATGCATGAGTGGTTGTTAAATCCCTAAAAAGTTCTATTTGTTTTATACATCAAGTACCCCTAGAATTCTCCAATCACCTTCAATGCCTTCAAAGCCAGCAGCAGATCAAATTGCTTTTGGGAATCCCGGAGATCTACATTTGCGATGTCGCTGATCCGGTTGATGCGGTATCGCAGGCCGCTGACCGACAGCAGCAGATTGGCGGAAGTCAGCTCCAGGTTTCCGCCATTCATCAGGAATTCGTAGAGGGTCAGCATATAGTCTTTTTGCTGTTCTGAATCTCCGTACAGCCTACCTAACTGCAGTTCAGCGATTTTACGAATGGCTTGTTCTTCTTGCGAATGGATAAGGATTCCAAGAATGCCCAATTCATTGAAAGACATCGTCGGCTGATGTGCCGTGGTAAACCGCGCCGCTGTCATCGCTTCCTTCATTTGATCGACTACAGAACCAAGATCATTACATGTAGAACTAACACCTACATGACAATGTATTTTTGGGTAAGAGCGCTTAATGCGTTCATAGAAAATAGTTGGACCATCTTGCATCAAGGCATGTTCAGCAGCTTCTGGGATAAAGCACAGAATTCCATTTGCCCGCTGGACTTGTAAAACTTCATAGTTGCGTTCCTGAAAAAATTGCACCACTTCTTCATAAATATTTGTGAACGTCGATAGATTATCTTCTTCATTGAAGTCACTGTAGCCAAGCGCCAGATAAGCGACATGATAATCACCGGAAGCATCAATATTCAACAGGTTCAACTCACGGATGATCTGCTCCTTCGATTCGAAACCATCTGTCAGCATCTTCTCGAATAGGATTCCTTTTGTTCGGGCATTCGCTTCCATGATGTTTTTATTGTTCAAGTAAACTAAAGTGCTGATGGACGTCAGCCTGCCAAGTATCATCCGATCAATTTCCTCCGGTGGCTGGTCGTCTTGTTTATAAATGAATGAACAATAGCCGGCAATCTGGTTTTGTATATAAATCGGAGCCGTTAAACGGCTGGTATGTTCAAATTGAAATAAATCCGTTTTTTGAATGGGCCATTCCTTCAGCCGTTTGTGGAAAGAGGCCTGCAGTTTGGCTGCCTCTTCAAGAGTAATGTTCTCACTATCTGTAATTTGGCCTTTCTGGTTTTCAATAATGATCGGGTTTGAAATATACCTCTTTAAAATACCTAAAATATTCTTCAGGCTATTCGAGCGGATAAGCTCTTCAGTCAATTCATTGTGGATATCAATGACCATCTGCAGTCGGTTGCGTTCTTCTTCAAGCTGCAAAAAGCGACTTGCATCTTCTTCCGGATCTGTTCCCATAAAACTGTCATACTCGTCTCGATGCCAATCTTTGAGCAGTTTGCCTTCCCACTGGCAGGCGACATCTCCGCTTGCTTCACAGGCGTGTTCCTTGAAAAAAACATCCTTGCCGATCAAGGTGGAGATATAGCCGCTGGCAAACCCGCAAAGCATGTAGCAAACGGGTTTTACAGCGGCAGTATCTTCTTTAATATAATGTTCCGCTTCAAAAGAATTGGTCCAGCTTCCTTTGAATAGCACAGAGATGACTTCGTTCCCGACAATTTCAACCTTCTTGGCGTCGATGCGGACATGCGCCTGCCCCAATGCTTCATGCATTTCTGCACCTTGAAGCATTTGAGAGATCAAATCCAAATCTTCTCGTCCGCTGACAATTTGCGCCATTTCTGCTCCCTGCGACCAACCAAACTGGAAAAAGTTCTTTTTGACTTTTGCTGGGCCAAGCATCTTGACCAATTGTTTCTGCCAGGCTGAAAAAGCTGCCAATGGCATTGCGACTGAGCCACGTTTTCGAAGTTTTTGAGATGGTTCATTCCCCTCGGTTCCCCACGGTTGCTGTCTAGAAGTCATTTCCTGTCCCATTCACTTTCCCCCTTCAGTTCAAGGCAATGCAGATGTTTTTCGCTTCCGTAAAAAATTCCAGACTGTGGTGTCCGCCCTCACGACCGATTCCACTCTTTTTGAATCCACCGAACGGTGCGCGCAGATCCCGGACAAACCAGCAGTTGACCCAGATTGTGCCAGCTCTCACTCCGTGTGAAATGCGGTGGGCCCGTTTCAGGTTCTCTGTCCAGACAACCCCATTCAATCCATAATCTGTATCATTGGCAATACGCAACGCTTCTTCTTCTGTATCAAAAGGAATGATTGTTACGATCGGCCCAAAAATTTCTTCCTGGCAAATCCGCGCTTTCGGATCCTCGTGCAGATAGACCGTCGGCTGAAGGTAATAGCCCTCTTTAAGATGAGCTGCCAGTTCTGGCGTACCGCCTCCGGTAATCAAAGTCGCCCCCTCTTCTTTGGCAATCTCCAAATAGGACTTTACTTTATTGAAATGCTCTTCACTGACAAGCGGGCCCATTTTGGTTTCCGCTGCCTGTGGATCGCCTACCACTAATGCTTCTGCTGCAGCTTTGTATTTCCCGATGAATGTATCCAATATTGAACGCTGAACCAGAATCCGTGAACCTGCCAGGCATACTTGTCCTGAATTCAGGAAAGCCGCTTGAATCGAGACCGGAATCGCTTTATCCAAATCTGCGTCTTCGAAGATAATATTAGCTGCTTTACCGCCAAGTTCAAACGCAAACTTCTTCAGCGTATCAGCACCATTGCGCATAATCGCTTTCCCGGTCGCTGTTGATCCGGTAAATGAAATCAAATCCACATCAGTATTTTTTGTAATAGCTGTTCCAACAACACTGCCTTTACCGTGGACAATATTGACGACACCATCTGGAATACCTGCTTGTTTCGCAATTTCACCCAGCAAAGAGACCGACAGCGGCGTCATTTCAGCAGGCTTGATGATGGCTGTATTTCCAGCTGCCAGACATGGACCGAGTTTCCACGTAGTAAGCATAAACGGAGCGTTCCATGGGGTGATCAATCCTGCAACCCCTACCGGCTCATGGCGCGTGTAGTTGATGTAGGCATCTTCCATCGGGTAGGTTTCTCCGCCCTGCTGTTCGACAAAATCAGCGAAGAACTTCAAGTTATGCGCTGCACGTGGAACTTCCGCTGCAAATGCGTGGCTATAGGGTTTTCCGACATCCAATGCCTCCAGACGCGCAATTTCTTCTTTACGCTCTAAGATAATATCTGCCATGCGACGGATTTTCGCACAGCGTTCCGCAACTGTCATCGTACGCCAAGGGCCATTTTCAAACGCTTCCCGTGCAGCCGCACAGACTTTTTCCACGTCCTGCTCGGTCGCTTCCGCTACAACGGCGATCACTTCCTGTGTCGCCGGATTTTTAACTTCAAATGTCTGCTGGTCCGAAGAAGCTTCATAATTTCCATTGATGAAGTGCTGAACTTCCCTTACTGTAGTTTCGACTGTAGTCATTGCAATTCCTCTTTTCTTTTTGAAATGGATTGGCCTGCAATTCCCCAATGTGTTTTGGGCACTTCTGTAATCAAGACCCGGACATTTTCTTTTGGAGCATCCAAGACCTCTGATACGGTTGTCGTAATCTCAGAAATCAACTGCTCTACTTTCTCGGGTTCCCGTCCTTCAGCAATCGTGACTTGGATAAACGGCATAGCTTTCACTCTCCTGTCTTAAAACTAGCATTTATGGTTCCGAAGCCGTCAAATGCGGCTGAGAAATGATCACCCGGTTCGATATGAACAGCTTGTGTGATGGCCCCACTCAAGACGACTTGGCCTTTTCGGATGAATTGGCCACGCTTGGCGATTTTATTGGCCATCCAGGCGATGGCGCTTGCCGGGTTGCCCATAACTGCAGCCAGTGTACTGGTTGCCATCACTTCCCCGTTTTTCCGGAAGACGATTCCAGTAAGGCTCATATCTACAGCATCCGGTGGCAGCATCTGATTGCCGAGAATATAGCGGCAGGAAGACGAGTTATCCGCCACTGCATCAAGAAGGGTGAATTTAAATGCTTCAAAACGGCTATCGATCACTTCAAATGCCGGCAGCACATAGGCCGTCGATTGAATGATTTGTGCTGCGGTTATATGAGGGCCTTGAACATCTTCTTTAAAGACGAAAGCCAGTTCTGGTTCCAGCTTGCCGTGGATAAAGCGGTCGATCGAATGCATCTGTCCCTCATCCAAGCTCATGTTTTTCAATAGCACGCCGTAGGAAGGCTCATGGACACCCATCATCTGCTGCTTTGCTTTGCTGGTCAGCCCCAGTTTCCATCCCGAAACTGTTGTCTCTTCTTCGCGGCATTTCTTGTCGATCAAGAGTTCCTGGACGCCATAAGCCTTGTCTTCGTCAAAACCCGGAAATTCCGTCGCAAATTGCGGCAAGGTGCGGACATTCTTTTCCGCCTGGAACAAATCCTCTACTGCTTTTTCCAATGATGCTGTTTTCATTTCATATTCCCTCCATTTGAAAAACTTGCAGATACTGAACCCAAATGAGCAAATTCAGCGGTAAATGTATCTCCATCCCGTATCGCAAGGGCCGCTGTAAAAGCACCCGTCAAAATGACTTCACCGGCAAACAGCGACACATCGTAATCCGATAAGGCATTTGCCAGCCAAGCGATGGCATAGATTGGATTGCCAAGAACTGCGGCACCGGTAGCCGATTCGAGGTATTTTCCATTCTGGTAGAGATTCATTCCCAAACAGCTGAGGTCCAACCCTTCCAGTTTCGTCGGTTTTGTCCCCATCACCACCAAAGCGGAAGAGCCGTTGTCTGAAACCGTGTCTTCAAAACGGATTTTCCAGTCCTCGATGCGGCTGTCGATGATTTCAATCGCAGGCACTATGTAATCCGTCGCTCTAATGACATCAAGTGCTGTAATATTTGGGCCTATTAAGTCTTCTTTCAGGACAAAAGCGATTTCACATTCCACTTTCGGCTGCAGCAGCTTCTCAAGCGGCACCGTATCCCCATCCGCATACATCATTGTGTCGAATAAGTGGCCGTAATCCGGCTGATCGACACCGAACATGGATTGGATTGCCTTGCTCGTTGCGCCTATTTTCTTGCCGACAACCCGCGCACCTTGCGCTTTTTTCTGTTCCACGTAATTCAATTGAATCTGGTAAGCATCCGACAAAGAAATCGCCGAAAAGCGTTCCGTGAAGGGGGCAATCGGTTTTTTCGATTGCTCGGCTTCAATTAATTCATTTGCAAGCTGTTCAACAGCAACCATATCCGCACTCCTTTCTTCTAGGAGAAAAAGCCGTCAACAAAGCTCATCAACGGCATTTTTCTTCATTTAATTAATTCTTTTTGCTGCAATTCAAGCGCTACATCCAAAATCCAGTCTTCCTGTCCGGCAACTGCACCGCGGCGACCTAATTCTTCAATGATCGCTACCGGATTAATATCGAATCTGACAGCTGCTTCTCTGACATGAAGCAGGAAGCTGTTATAGACACCGGCATAGCCGGAAGCCAGATTGTCCCGGTCGATGATGTTCGGATATTTGAATACGGGCGCAACCAGCTCTTCTGCTGTATCCATCAGAATCGTCAAGTTGATGCCTGTATCTAATTTCATTTTATTCAATACAGCAATCAGCACTTCAGTCGGTGCATTGCCTACACCAGCGCCAAGTCCGCGCAGCGTGCCGTCGATTTGATCGGCTCCTGCTTCCAAGGCAGCAACCGTATTGCCGATCGCTAACCCTAAATTATTATGGGCATGAAAGCCGACATTGATGGATAGTGCATCCTTCAATGCTGATACTCGTTCGCGGACGCTTTCCGGAACCAAAGCACCTGCGGAATCCACGACGTAGACGCAGTCTGCACCATAGCTTTCCATCAGTTTTGCCTGCTTAGCCAACACTTCAGCCGGTTGGGTATGGCTCATCATCAGAAATCCAACTGTGCCAAGCCCGCTCTTTTTCGCTTGTTCGAAATATTGCTGAGAGACATCCGCTTCTGTACAATGGACCGCGACACGCAAGACATCGACCCCGTATTCAGCTGCTTTAAGGATTTCCGGGCGCGTACCGATTCCCGGGACAAAAAGTGACGCAATTTTGGAATCTTTTTTATTGGCGACTGCCTGTTCAATCAATAGCCATTCGTCATGAGTCGAGAATCCTTGCTGGATGGTCGAACCGCCAAGACCTGAACCGTGACTGACTTCAATGACAGGCATCTTGGCTTCTGCCAGACGGTTGACGATTTGTCCGACAAACTCCGGAGTAAAGGAATGGCTGACTGCATGGGAGCCATCCCGTAATGTGGTGTCGGTTACGATTGGTGTCTTCATGCAATCACGCCTCCTTTCTTCAATAAATGGCTGGCAAATTGTTCGCCGACCTGTTGGGCAGCTGCGGTCATGATATCCAGGTTCCCCGCATAGTTCGGGAAGAAATCGCCGGCGCCTTCTACTTCATTCATGATAATGACAGTCGGCAGCTCGCCCCACGGTGTATGGCGGACGTCGATATAAGGTTTACCTTTCAACCGGTAGCCCGGCACATAACGCTGAACTTCTGCAACCACTTCATCAATTGAAGCGACTACTGCCGCTTCATCTGTCTCTTCATGAAGTACCGCATAGACCGTATTGTTCATCATGATCGGCGGTTCCGCAGAGTTGATGACCGGAATCGCACGCGCCGTTTCCGCTCCGCCGATTTTCTGGCAGGCATTGGCGGTGGTCATCGTAAATTCATCGAGGTTCTGGCGTGTTCCGGGGCCAACTGAAACACTCGAAATCGTTGCGATGATTTCGCTGTATTTCACAGGCGCTATTCGGTTTACCGCATAGACGAGCGGCGTCGTCGCCTGGCCGCTGCAGGAAATCATGTTGACATTATCCAGCTCCAAATGGTCACCGAGATTGATTGCCGGAACCACGTACGGCCCGACTGCTGCCGGTGTAAGATCGACCGCAATGATGCCTGCATTCTTCAGTAGAGGTGCATGGGCCATATGGGCTTTTGCGCTGGTCGCATCAAAGACGATGCGAATGCCTTCAGTACCCAGAACGCCTTCTATACCTTCAGCAGTTGTCGGGATGTTCAGCTCTTTCGCCCGTTTTAAGCCTTCCGATTCCGGATCGATGCCTGCCATCAAAGCCAGCTCCATGGCACCGTCCGTCTTCAGAATTTTATACATCAAATCTGTTCCGATATTCCCTGATCCCAATATGGCTACTTTGATTTTTTCCATAAGTACCTCCTATTATTCAGCGGCTATTTTTAACGGGACTGTTGCTGGAGCAGGTGTGCCGTATGTCCAGAACGAATCTGGGAACGCCGCTCCAATCCAAGCGTCTCCGTTGCCGGGAACGTCCTGCATCTGCCATGTAAGAGTTTTCCAATCCGGATCGAAAATCAAATACCCGGCATCTCCGAACAATTCGACGCGATTTCCGCTTGGCTCATATACATACATGCAGAAAGCCTGGCTGACCCCGTGTTTATTGGGCGGGATTTCAATGAAATAATCATGATCCTTCAACAGATCCGCTGCATCGTACAGATTCTGGGGAACACCATACCAGTAACAGATATGGTGCAGTTTCCCTTTGACGCCATTCGGTTCCTGCATAAAAGCGATTTCGTGGACCAGATTGGAAACGCTGTTCCACGTGCCGACCACGTAATCATTATCGACAATCTGTTCACGGATTTTAAAGCCCAGTGTTTCCACCAGGAAATTGGTGTCCACAGACGGGTTGCTCGACATCAAATTGATATGGTCCAAACGCCGGACAGGCACACCGTGCTTCGGCCGTTTCTGGCTTCTCGACATTAATTTCGAATGTTTATCTTCATGGCAATCGTAATATTCGACTTCCCAGAACACTTCCATCTTATGGCCATCCGGCGTCGTAAACTGATAGGCCGGACCGTGACCGTATTCTTCGTTTGCCCAGCCGGTGCCTCGGCCGCTTTCTTCCAATGCTTTGACACGGCGATCCAGTGCCTGGGGTGAAGTCGTGCGCCAAGCCACGTGGCCAAGGCCAGCTTCTTCCGCTTCCGTCACAATCAAGGAGTATTTATAGTTGTCTTCATAAGCTCTTAAGTACGTTTTGTGCTCCACTTGATCGACTATTTCCATCCCGAGCATGTCTGTATAAAATGTGATGGTTTCTTTTGGTGTCGGCGACAAGACCTCTACATGGGCAATCTGGGCAACATCAAAAATGGGTTCTTTAAACTGGTTCGTCAATTCACTTGTCATCTTTATTTCCTCCCTTTTTTAAAGGACCGCGTATTGCGGATCCAATTCTGCATATTTGCCGCATGTAAACAGTAATGGTTCGCCATCTTGAGTCACCATTTTCTCGACTTTGCCGATAAAGATGGTATGGTCACCTGCTAAAATTTCCTGTTCTACTTTGCAGACTATCTGGACGAGCGCATCCTTGATCATGGGAAAGCCAGTAGCTACATCAAACCGGAAGGCTTCATCACTTGGAATTTGTCCTGCAAACTGTTTTGAAACATCCAACTGTTCTTTTGACAAGACATTGACGCCGAAGCGTCCGCTCGCTTTGATCAATTGGAGCGTCTGCGCTTTTTCCCCGATGGAGATGGCAACCAGTGCCGGAGCAAGAGAAATCGACATAAAGCCATTGGCTGTCATCCCGTGGAAGACACCTTCCACATCTGTTGATATCACGGTTACCCCGGTAGCGAATTTACCCATTGCGTTACGGAATTCACGACTATCCATTTAGACCCCTCCTCAAGTTGTAGGAACTTTTTCTTTCCAGACAGCATTTGTCCAACCGTTCAAGTCATAATCGCTCATCGCTTCATCGACCAATGTCTTGAACGATTCCGCATTGCCTGAACCAATTGAGTGATACATGGCTTCCACACGGATATTCTCATGGTTTCCAGCATAGTTCACTTCATACAGTTCATGGCGGCCGCCGAATTCCGTACCAATCGAGTCCCAAACCATTTTCAGCAATTTGACGCGATCTTCGGCCGTAGTGTTTGTTCCTTTATAATATTGATCCAAATAAGGGCGGATTTCCGGATTCAGGAAATCTGCAGCACTTGATGGCAACTGAATCAAACCACCTGCAACCACCTGTTCAAATATCTTTTTGACTTTGGTCCATACTTCCGGCGCAAGTACACGATAAGCGTTTGCGGCCACGCCGTTTGGAATGGCCACACCGTTGCGTCCGATATCCGGATTCATCGCCATGGAATCCGACAAACTCCAGATCATATTGCGCATCGCGACAACTTCACCGATATTCGCCTGAACGCCTCGGAATTGATGAGTTCCGGATGCTTCCGTCGCTTTCATCAACAGACCCGTCATGAAATCCAGCTTGACTCCCAAGCGGGCACAGCCATGGAAACTGAAGCGGTTGACGAAATGTGTTTCAGCGACAAAGTTATTGGATACTTCCACATTGTTATAAGCCAGAATGTTTTCCCATGGGATAAAGACATTGTCCAATACGATGACTGCATCGTTTTCGTCAAACCGGCTGGATAGTGGGTAGTCGAACGGTGTGCCGTTTGTCTTGGCCTGCAGTTCATAGGATTGCCGGCTGATCATCTTTAAGCCCGGCGCATTCATCGGTACCAGGAAAATCAATGCATGGCTGATGTCCCCGCCTCCGAGTTCTTTCGGCCCGTAGTTCGCCACAAAGTTATAGTTTGTCAAAGCCGCTGCCGTACCCACCATCTTGGCACCGCTTACAACAATACCGTCTTCACGTTCTTCAACTGCCCTAACGAACACTTCCTTGTTTTCATGCAATGATTTGGAGCGGTCCATCTGGGGATTGATAACCGTGTGATTGACGAAAGGCAGATCTCTCGAAGCTTTTTTATACCAAGCTTTAGCGTTTTCTTCATACCCTACATAATAATCCGAATAGGCTTCAAGATGCCCTAAAAAAGAGGCTTTGTAATCCGGTGTTCTTCCCATAAAGCCAAAATTCAATTTCGACCATTCAACGATTGCATCCCGAGCGCCGACCAGATCTTCTGCTGTATGTGGAGTCTTAAAGAATTTATGTGTGCGGTCGCCATGTTCATTGATCGTTGTCAGCACATCCTGTTTTTCAGGATCGTGCAACGCATCGTACATCCGTGCATATGACAAAGCTGAATTCCGATAAGCCGGGTGAGTTGTTACATCCTCGATCTTTTCTCCATTGAGGTAAACCACTCGCCCATCCCGCAAACTTTCAAGATATTGTTCTCCCGTTAACATCCAATCACTCCATTTCGTTGTTTTCGTAATGTAGGCCATACATTTGTTCAAACTATACAACCCAATGTAAACGCTAACAATGACATGAGTTGCTGATAAAACTTCAGCAGACTAACATTAATTGTCTGAAAAATTAATCTTCTTTAATTATGGACAATATGGAAAAGCAGCCGATTGATTAACCGGCTGCTCTTGCTATTATTTCAGTGTATTGAAAGTGGCTTCTTCAAATTCATAGATAACCTTGCCAATCTCTCCCGTGTAGAAAAATCCCTCCAGTTCTGCATAAGCGGGACTGACTGGGTAAAACAAGTCTTTTCCTATATCCAATCCTTCAAAGGAAGTTTTAAAAGGCAGAGTTTTCATGTCTGCTGCTCCAGCTATTTCACCATTGATCAACAGATTTGCGGTCCCTTGATGATCTCCTGTTTTTTCATAAACAAATTGCACCTTTATTTCTCCGTCAGGCAGTTCTGTTTCAGAGGTAATCTGATAACGCACAACTCCTGTATGATGCTCATACACCAATTTATTGCCTTTAATATAAAACGTATATCCGCTCTTATCATTGCCGAGAGCAAGCAGAACCCCTTCATCGCCTGGAGTATGGTCAATCGGAATGCTTATATCGTATGAACGATTGATGATGAGCGGAGCTGCGGACTCACTTAGGTGGCTCATTTCCGGATGAAATTCAAAGGTTTTTCGCGCCCTTAAATTGTCAGCCGGCAAATTCGCTAAAGCATTCAAAAAGTGATCCGTTAATGGATACACATTATTCGCTTTCGCCTCTTTTTCCCACAGTTTAACAAGTTCCTTTACTTTCTTTGGATGCTTCTCCGCTACATTCGTTAACTCTGTAAAATCATTCTCCATTTCATACAATTCCCAAACATCATCCTCAAACGGCTTGCCTTTCGTATGCACAGCTACCGCTTTCCAACCATCCTGATAAATCATCCGGTTGCCGCTCATCTCAAAATACTGCGTTTTCTTTTTGGTAACTGCTTCAGCATCATTAAATGTATCTGCAAAACTTATTCCTGTTATCGGCAATTGTTTGACTCCTTTTATTGTTTTCGGAGGCGTTATTCTCAACACATCATAAACAGATGCTGTGATATCGCTTATATGAACAAACTGTTCCCGGATCTCACCTTTTGCTGTTATTTCATTCGGCCAATGGACAATCATAGGCGTCCGGATTCCACCGGCATAGGTGCTGTTCTTATACTTTGCAAACGGTGTATTACTGACTTGAGCCCACCCTGCTGGATAGTCACTGCTGGTCGCTTCTCCACCCAACAAGCCTGCTCTTTTTTCAACATCTTCAAAGCTTTCAGACATGGCATTGTAAGCGATCGATTGGTTGGTCGATCCATTTTCTCCACCAATTGAACTGGCTCCATTATCAGAAATCAATACAATCATGGTATTGTCCAATTCATCAGTTCTTTCCAATGTATCCAATAGTTTGCCGATTTGCTCGTCAGTATGAGTCAAAAATCCGGCATATGTTTCCTGGAAGCGTGTGTATACCGCTTTCTTCTCTTCACTCAATTCATCCCATGGAATAATCCCAGGGTTGGAAGGAGCCAGTTTTGCCTCTACCGGAATGATGCCAAGTTCTTTCTGTTTTTCAAAACGCTGTTGCCGGATAACATCCCATCCTTCGTCATAAGCTCCGTCATAATCATCGATATATTCCTGCGGAACTTGATGCGGCATATGCTGCGCGCCAAAAGCCAAGTTCAGGAAAAATGGCTGATCGGGTCTGATTGACACTTGATCCACCACGTATTGCTGGGCTTTTTCTACAATGTCTTCAGAGTAATGATAATCTTCTTCTTCGATCCATGGAAGAAACGTATTGTCCTCTGTCATCTCCGGTCTGTATTGATCTGAAGAATCTTCCAAATTTCCATAATAGCGATGAAAACCTTTTCCAAGAGGCCAGTTTTCGAATGGTCCGGCTGGAGTCAGTTCCGAAGTAGGGGCCAGATGCCATTTCCCAAGCCCGTAATTGATATACTCGTTCTCTCCAAGGACTTCTGCAATCGTTCCCGCTTCGGGTACAATGGCACCTCTTCGGTTTGGATACTCTTCCCCGAAATCAAAATTTGCTACTTGCCCCATTCCCACTGCATGATTATTTCGTCCTGTCAGCATCGATGCTCGCGAAGGTGAACATACAGGTGTTGCATGAAAGTTGTTGTACCTTAACCCATTTGCAGCCAAACGATCGATATTCGGCGTATTTATTTCCGAACCATAGCTTCCAAAATCCGAATAACCTGTATCGTCCATTACAATATAAATTACATTCGTATCCGTATTACTTGCCGAAACAGGCTGCACCTTTTGTCCAGCCGAAGCTGATTGAACTTTGGCTTCCGGAGAACAGCCGGCAAGAGTGAACGCAGAAGCCATTACAGCAACCGTACCAAATATAGAAAGCTTACTGAGATGACTGGAAAAGTTCTTTTTTTCTCCCATTGTATTCCTCCTCAAATCTGTAATTTGCTTCTTTGTACTAGTTATTCCTCTGTTACACATCTGAATCCAATATTTCCAGTCGAACTATCCGGCGTATTCGATGTACGTGCAGCGACCCGGTAGCGGTTGCAGTAAGATTCATGACATAGATAGGAGCCTCCGCGCATCACTTTCTCTGTGCCTCTATCCGGTCCAGTCGGATTGTAGCGCCCTCCTCGCTTGTTGACGTTTTTAACGAACCAATCCGAACACCATTCCCATACGTTTCCTGACATATTAAAAAGCCCGTAGCCATTTGGATAATAAGAGGCGACGGGTGCAGTCCCCGCATAACCATCTTCTTCAGTATTGGATTTCGGAAAATCACCTTGCCAAATATTGCAATGATGCCTGCCTTCGGGTGTCAATTCATCTCCCCAGGCATACTTCTTCTGTTCCATGCCACCCCGGGCAGCAAACTCCCATTCCGCTTCAGACGGGAGGCGTTTGTTCGCCCACTTGCAATAAGCTTTTGCATCATTCCATGAAATATGGATAACAGGATGATCTAATCGATCATCGATGCTTGTCCCAGGTCCTTCTGGACACTTCCAGCTTGCACCTTCAACGACAATCCACCACGGTGTCTGTTGAACTTTTTGTGTTGCTTTTTTCATTGCAGCTTCTGTCAAAAAAAGATGAAAGACGAATGACCAGCCGTACTCTTCTGCTTCGGTAGCATATCCAGTCTCTTCAACAAAGGTCCGGAAGTCTTGGTTGCTGACAGCATACTTATCCATATAGAACGGCTTTACTGATACTTTATGGACCGGCCCTTCACCATCAGCTGGAAAGCCATCCTTGTCTTCAGTGCCCATCAGAAAATGACCTCCCGGTATGTAGACCATATTTTCCTTTGATTCATCCTCTCTTCTAAGTGAATTTATCTCGCCGTTTGTACTCTTTTGACTGGAAGCTACGGATACTGCAGTTCTTTTGCCCGCACAACAGCTTTTTTCCTTTTCTGAATGCATTGGCTCCCCCCCTAATTGATAACGCTTTCATTTATTCGTTTTAAGGCGTTAACTTTCTTCCTCCTCCTCGGCTTCTATAAATTCTGTCGAGTTATTACTAACCATCTTAGTTTTTCATCCTCAAAAAAACACCAACTATATCCGTTAAAAATAATGAAAATTCAGACGACTTAAGCTCTTTAAATTTCCTTGTAAATATGTTTCAGGACTTACTTCTCATTCATTTTTAATTCTAAATGACTAACTGACATCCAAAAAATGAGACAATAAAATCGAACCTACTCAACACTCGCTCACCGTTTATTCATCCCCTTCTTAATTTCAACTGCTTAAACCCATCTCACCCGGGTATACAATCAGTGAAACCATCCACAACAAAAAAGGAGAGATTATTCATGATCAGCTACACAGACAAAGTGGTCATCATTACAGGCGGCGGCTCGGGGCTAGGACGCGCTGCTGCACTATCCATCGCCGAACTGGGTGGTAAATTGGTGCTTGTCGATATGAATAAAGACTCGCTCGAGGAAACAAAAAAACAGATTCTAGAAGCCGCTCCGGAAGCTGAAATAGAGCTTATTGAAGCCAACGTGACGAATGAAGAAGACGTAAGAAATTATGTCCAGATCACGATGGACACCTTCGGTCGAATCGACGGTTTCTTCAATAACGCCGGAATTGAAGGCAAACAGAACCTGACAGAAGAATACGGTTCTGACGAATTCGAAAAAGTGATCAGCGTCAACTTGAACGGTGTTTTCTACGGCATGAAGTATGTACTGAAAGTCATGAAACAACAAGGGTACGGTTCAATCGTCAACACTGCATCCGTCGGCGGTATCCGTGGTGTCGGCAACCAGTCCGGCTACGCAGCCAGCAAACACGGCGTCGTCGGCCTGACACGCAATTCCGGCATCGAATACGGCGAATTCGGTGTCAGCATCAATGCCATTGCACCGGGTGCCATCATGACGCCGATGGTCGAAGGTTCTTTAAAACAAATGGCAGGCGATGACTGGGAAGCAGCCGGCAAAGAATTCGTCAGCGTCAATCCGATGAAACGCTTCGGCAAGCCGGAAGAAGTCGGCAACCTTGTTGCGTTCCTGCTGTCGGATGCAGCTAAATTCATCAACGCTTCCGTGATTCCGATCGACGGTGGACAATCCTATAAATATTGATCGTCAGACTTTGAACTGCAGCACTGTTTTTCCAACACAGCGCTGCAGTTTTTCTATGCCTGAATCCGCAACAAAAAAGCTGTTAAAAGTGGCGAACCCCTTTTAACAGCTTCATCAATTTTCCTGTGATCTGGTTTTTGCCATTGATCAATAGATTAAACTGGCGGTTTCACAAGCAACGAAAGATAGACGGCCATCGCATTGTGGAATTTCCGGATATCGATTCCTGTATTTTCTGCAAAACGATCTAATCGATACTGAAGGCTATTGCGATGAAGGTGGAGCGCTTTCGCTGTCTCCGAGATGTTCAAATTGCATTGCGTAAACACTTCTATCATTCTCAAGGTTTCCTTGTCATCAGCATAATCCTGGAGGATCATTTCACGAATCCCCTGGTACTGGTCTTTTCCGGTTTGGTCGATCAGCAAGTATGGCACTGCATCGCTGAAATTCGCCACGGTCTTATTGGAATAGGCAAAAACCGATTTTGCCGCGGCTATCATAAATGAATGATAACGCGCGGCATGTCCCATCTCTTTTCTGAAAGGCCCTACAAGAAAATGGATCTTTATGTAAAGATCACTCATCAGGATATCGATAATTTCTTCATACCGAATAACGTCTTTCTCTAAAGCCGTATATTCTATCAAAACACCTTCATGTCCATTTTCCCACAGAATCGGAACTTCCCCCGGAAATAATTCATGTATCGCGTCTTTGAATAAGCCGGGACTGATTTGATTTTTTTTAATAGAAAAGTAGACAAACCGAAAAGGACTGATTGCTTCCATACTTTCCATTTCGGCAGGACCATCTGCGTCAATCGCCCTTCTCCATTTCTGTTCTTCTCTGGTCAAAACAGGAAATTCGATATGATAGGGAGTCATGAAAGCAGTCAATACAGACTCCTCTTTCTGTTTCAATTGGCTTTTATGGATGCCGATGATTTCATTGTTCGGTGTCATGAACCATTTATAGCTGAAGTCCAGGTCATGGACACCCTCCTCATAAATGATCAATGAAGAATATATTTTTTTCAGATGATCGATCATAAAAACACTTCTTTCTCCAAAAAGATTCACTGCCCGATGTTCCCTAAATAATTGATCGAATCGCCTTTACACTAGAGCAAAAATATATGTCGTTTGAGACTTGAATTCCTCGCCGGCTTTCAAGATGGAGGACGGCAAATGTGGATGGCGCACGGAATCCGGTGGGCTCTGTGTTTCAAGGCAAAGCCCCAAGTAGTTTTGCGCTTCTACCCCTCTAATGGAATAAGGACCGCCTACTCCGTTTCCTGTGTATAATACCACTGCAGGTTCCGTTGTTTCGACACGCAGCTTCCGCCCACTTTCCTCATCCGTTAATTCGATGCTTGGCTGTTCACTTGTATTCAACAAAAACGGATGATCGTAGCCATTGCCGGCAAGCTTTACCTGTGGATGTTCAGCAGTTGAAGCTTCTCTTATGCTTCTACCGTCGCGAAAATCGAAAAGCGGATCCTCTTCAACTGAAACCAGCTTCCCGGTCGGCAGCAATTCCTCATCCAACTCCAAGTATTGATCGCTTTTCATCGTCAATCCGTGATCCAATATTGTCCGTTTGAAACTTCCGCTTAAATTGAAATACGAATGGTTGGTCATATTCAGTAAAGTGGTCTGATCCGATTTGCCGGAATAGGTAATGACAAGTTGGTTGCTGTCATTCTTGAGAATGTAGCGGACAGTCATGGATAGATTCCCTGGGAAGCCTTCCTCCCCATCAGGGCTTGCATACGTAAATTCGACTATTGCTTCATCTTCGCTTTCGATCACTTTCGAATCCCAAAGTACCGAGTGAAAACCTTTGGGACCTCCATGCAGGTTATGGCCATTGGAGTTTTTAGCCAGTTGATAGTCGGTTCCTTCAATTGTAAATGCACCTTCTTTTATCCGTCCGGCAAAACGTCCGACCACTGCCCCCAAAAAATGCGGATTGTTTTCATATTCTTCAAACGTATCAAAACCGAGGACAATATTCTCCATTTCCCCGTTGCGGTCCGGGGCAATCATTTCGGTGATGATGCAGCCATAATTGATGCAGGATAGTTGAAAACCTTGGTCATTCTCCAATGTATACAATTTGACTGGCTGATTATTTTTATATCCGAATACCTTTTCAGTGACATTCATTTTTCTTCATCCTTTCAGTCTCTAACTTTATTTCAGTTCATATCAAAACCGTTAAGCTCTTTTCTTTATTCAAAAACATCCACCAGCAAAAGTGTGACGGCACCGATCAGCGTTGCGTCGTCTCCCAGCTTGGAGACTTCCACCTTCGTCCGGCTTGCTGCAGGGGTCAGCGCGGAGGCTTCGATTGTTTCACGGATGGCGGGCAAAATGAACCTTTCCGCTTTCGAAACACCGCCTCCGAGGATGATTTTTTCCGGATTTACAATGTGGATCAGGTTTGTCAGACCGACGCCCATCGCTCTTCCAGCCTCTATTAATATCGCTGCAAATTCATCATTACCGCCTATGGCCCCTTCGAATATCTTTTCTGCCGTCAGTGGAGTTTCCGTGGAGCTGTCAGCCACTTTTCTTGCAATGGCTGGACCCGTGACAAATGTCTGCAGGCACCCCCGGTTCCCGCATTCGCATATCTCCCCATGCAAGTCGATTGTCATGTGGCCGATTTCCCCCGCGATGTCAGAAGAACCGTGATAGAGTTTTCCGTCGATGATAAGACCAGCGCCTACACCACTCCCTACATTCACCGCCAGCATGCTTTCCAATTCTCCGTGGTTGCCGAACCAGTATTCGCCCAATGCCATCGCCCGTGCATCGTTCTCCACTTTCACCTCCAGACCAAATGCCTTCTCCAGCTCTTCTTTGATCGGGATATTGCTGAGGCCAAGATTAGGTGCATACAAAGAAGTACCGGCAGCAACATCCACCACACCATGCATGGCAACCCCGATGCCGATGACCGGATCTTTTGTTTCAAGAACTTCTTCAATACAATCCTTTAGTACGTCAATAAATTCCTGGCCAGCAATTGGCAGCTGCAATTTGGTTTCCGACCTTTTCAGCACCTTTCCGGCAAGGTCCGCTACAATGCATTCGATGCTTTCGGGTCCCGCATCCACGCCAATAATGGAGAACGCCTGATTGTTGATGACCAGCATCGTCGGTTTCCGGCCGCCCTGCGACTGTCCGAAATCACTTTCTTCGACTATTTTCTGTTCGATCAATTCTTTGACGCTGCTGCTGACAGTCGGCGGCGTCAAACTTGTCTCCCGTGCAATCTGCGCTCTCGATATCGGTCCTTCTTTTCTTATTTTATTGAGGATAGTCGATTTATTCACCGATTTCATCCATTGAAAGCTGCCTTGACGCATATGAACTCCTCCATTTTTATACTCCTGCTGCTTAATAAACTATTCACTCTATTATTGAATAGTTTAACAAAAACCTCTATACTTATGTTAATTAAATTAATTTACAAAGTATCGGAGGAATAAGATGAACCAGACCGAAATATCCCAAGCTTTCAAGGATTTCTTTCAGAACGATGAAAACCCGCGGTTCTTTTTTGCCCCTGGACGCATTAACCTGATTGGCGAACATACGGATTATAATGGCGGCCATGTGTTTCCTGCCGCTATTTCCTTTGGCACGTATGCTGCGGCCCGTAAGCGTCCGGATCAGAAACTGCGCTTCCACTCCATGAACTTTCAGGAAAAAGGGATAATTGAATGCGACCTTGCCGACTTGTCCTTTAACCCGGACCATGACTGGGCGAACTTTCCAAAAGGCATGATCCATTATTTTGTCAAAAACGGATTTTCAATCTCTCATGGAATGGATATCCTGTTCTACGGAAATATTCCGAACGGAGCCGGCCTCTCTTCTTCTGCTTCCATCGAAATGGTTACAGGCGTCGTTCTTGAAAACCTGTTCGATTTGGAAATCGATCGCCTGCGTATGATTCAGCTGGGACAAAACGTTGAAAATCAATACATCGGCGTCAATAGCGGCATCATGGATCAATTTGCTATCGGCAAAGGCAAAAAAGATTTTGCGATTTTACTTGATTGCCAAACCTTGGCGTATAGCTACGCGCCTGTCGAATTAGTGGATCATGAAATCGTCATCATCAACTCGAACAAACAGCGGACATTGGCGGGTTCAAAATACAATGAGCGCCGCGCTCAATGTGAAGAAGCACTTTCGGACTTACGGAACGAGCTGCATGTCAACAGCCTTGGCGAACTGACAGCTGAAAATTTCGAGCAGTTTAAACACTTGATCAAAAATGACACAAATCGCAAACGGGCCAAGCATGCCGTCTATGAAAACGAAAGGACATTGCTTGCGCTCAAAGAACTCGAACAAGGCAATATTGAAGCGTTTGGCCAATTGATGAATGCGTCCCATGTTTCTCTCCGTGACGATTACGCAGTGACTGGCGCAGAGCTCGACCACATTGCGGCAATGGCTTGGAGGCATCCAGGTGTCGTCGGCGCCCGGATGACCGGTGCCGGGTTCGGCGGATGCGCCATCGCGATTGTCCACCGGGCGCAAATTGAAAGTTTCAAAGAAAACCTGATCGACAGCTATACCAAAGAATTTGGTTTCTCCCCTTCTTTTTATGAAGCCAAAATTTCGGATGGCGCCAAAGAACTAACAGAGGAGTTTTGACCATGAGTGTCTTAGTGTTGGGTGGAGCTGGCTATATTGGATCACATGCTGTTCATCAATTGATTGATCAGGGAGCAGACGTCTTTGTTGTCGATAATTTGGAGACTGGGCACAGGAAAGCCGTGCACCCCCAAGCTGTTTTTTATGAAGGCGATATTCGGGATGCGGATTTTCTGAACTCGGTATTCGAAAAGGAATCGATTGACGAAGTGCTTCATTTTGCGGCCAACTCACTGGTTGGGGAATCGATGGAAAATCCTCTTAAATATTTCGATAATAATGTATACGGCACCCAAGTCTTGCTGAAGGCCATGGTTGATCATGATGTAAAAAAAATTGTCTTTTCTTCTACCGCCGCCACGTATGGCGAACCGGAATCCGTTCCGATTACCGAAACGATGCCAACCAACCCGGCGAGCACTTACGGTGAAACTAAGCTGACCATGGAAAAGCTGATGAAGTGGACAGGATTGGCCCATGGCTTAAAATTCGTTTCCTTGCGCTATTTTAATGTAGCCGGGGCAAGGGAAACGGCAGAGATCGGCGAAGATCACCAACCCGAATCCCATCTCGTGCCGCTCATCCTGCAGACAGCACTTGGACAGCGGAAGGAAATCACCGTGTTCGGCGATGATTACGACACACCCGATGGAACGTGCATCCGCGACTATGTCCATGTCGAAGACCTGATCCGTGCCCATCTCCTGGCACTGGATTATTTGAGAAAAGACGGCGAAAGCGACGTCTTCAACCTCGGAAGCAGCCAAGGATTTTCCGTGACTGAAATGATTTCTGCTGCCCGCTCTGTATCCGGAAAAAGAATACCGGTAAAAGTGGGCCCACGCAGAGCAGGTGATTCGAGTACTTTAATCGCCAGTTCGGATAAAGCAAGACAAGTACTGGGCTGGGTCCCCACCCATACTTCTATTGAAAAAATTATCGAAGATGCATGGAACTGGCATTCTTCGCATCCAAACGGCTACGAAAAGGACGTGTGAAAATGGTCTATGAAACTCTTGAAGGACTACTTGACAAGGCGCTTGAATCGGACTTGATAGAAGCGGCAGATACAGATTACGTCCGCAACCAGGTGCTGAATCTGTTAAGCCTGGAATCCTTCCCTGAAGAACGGATTGAACCCGCCGATGACACCATTCCAAACTTGCTGGAAAACCTGATTGCCTATGCGGTGGAACGAGGGGTCATCATGGATACCTTTGATGACAAGGAAATATTATCGGCCTCTATCATGAATTGCTTTGTCGCCCGCCCTTCTGCCATCAATGCCGCATTCAATGAAAAATATGCCCAGTCGCCGATTGCCGCAACCGATTTTTTTTATGAATTAAGCAAAAACAGCAACTATATCCAAATGAACCGGATTCAAAAAAATATTTCCTATAAAGCGGATACTCCCTATGGTCAGATGGACATTACCATCAATCTGTCAAAACCGGAAAAAGATCCCGAACAAATCAGAAGAGAACGCGAGATGAAGCAAACTTTCAGCTATCCGAAATGCCTGTTATGCAAAGAAAACGAAGGCTATACTGGACGGATTGGCTATCCGGCACGGGCAAACCACCGTGTCGTCAATATTCCACTGACCGGAGAAAACTGGTATTTGCAGTATTCCCCCTATGTCTATTACAACGAGCATAGCATTTTGCTTTCTGAAGAACATCGTGACATGAAGATTGACCGCCATTCTTTTGAGCGGCTGCTCGCTTTTACAGACTTGTTCCCCCACTACTTTATCGGGTCCAATGCCGATTTGCCGATTGTGGGTGGATCGATTTTAAGCCATGACCATTATCAGGCGGGACGTTATGAATTTGCGATGACCAAAGCGGAAGATGCGTATGGATTCAGCTTGAAGACCTATCCTGATATTGTTGCATCCGTCGTCAAATGGCCGATGTCCGTAATCCGGTTGAAAGGGAAAGAAGTCCACAGCCTGGTGAACGCAGCGGATGACATTTTGCAGACGTGGCGAAATTACTCCGATGAATCGGCAGATGTGTTGGCCTTCACTGGCGATACACCGCATAACACCGTCACCCCGATTGCGAGAAAGCGAAATGGGCTCTTTGAAATCGACTTGGTGTTGCGGAACAACCGGACAACGGAGGAACATCCGTCCGGAATTTTTCATCCGCACGCCGACGTTCACCACATCAAAAAAGAAAATATCGGCTTGATTGAAGTGATGGGGCTTGCAGTTTTACCGCCGCGCTTGAAAGAAGAACTTGCTGAAATCCAGGAGTTTCTGCTCGGAAATGCACATAAGGTAGCCCCCTTCCACCTCCAATGGGCTGAACAATTGAGAGCTCAGTACGGAAAGATTTCGTTGCCGGAAGATGCGGAAGCGCTCCTGCAAAAAGAACTCGGAAAAAAATTCGTAAGAGTTCTTGAAGATGCAGGTGTCTTGAAAGAACAAGAAGCATTTAAACGATTTATAGATACCTTGAATAGATGAGGGCAAGTAATTTTTCAGTGTAAATTGAGAATTGGCAATATGCACGAAGACTTCCATTAATTTTGTGCATACTTGCCATTTCTAAATTTTCCACTAAACGGTATGCTTTTATCAGTCAATGAAAGCACTTACATAAACTGGAGGGATTCAAATGGCAGGCTTGAACTTAGTGAATATCAGAAAAGAGTACGATAAAGGTGTTGTATCGGTACAGGATTTCAATCTGGAAATCCGCGACAAAGAGTTTCTCGTATTGGTCGGACCTTCGGGTTGCGGGAAATCTACAACTTTACGGATGATCGCAGGTCTGGAAGATATCACAGAAGGCGACCTGTACATCGGAGACCGCCGAGTAAATGATGTCTCACCGAAAGACCGCGATATTGCCATGGTGTTCCAAAACTATGCGCTTTATCCTCACATGAGTGTCTATGACAATATGGCTTTCAGTTTGAAATTGCGCAAGATGAAAAAAGAAGACATCAAGGTACGTGTAGCGAATGCTTCTAAAATCCTCGGACTTGATGAATATTTGAACCGCAAACCGAAAGCGCTATCCGGTGGTCAACGCCAGCGTGTCGCGTTGGGCCGTGCCATCGTCCGTGATGCTGAAGTATTCTTGATGGATGAGCCTTTGTCCAACTTGGATGCCAAACTGCGTGTACAGATGCGTACAGAAATCCAAAAGTTGCACCGTCGCCTACAGACAACCACTGTCTATGTAACACATGACCAAACTGAAGCGATGACGATGGCGACACGCCTGGTTGTCATGAAGGATGGCTTTATCCAGCAGGTCGGTTCGCCGAAAGAAGTGTACGACCAGCCGGATAATATGTTCGTTGGTGGATTTATCGGTTCGCCTTCCATGAACTTCCTGCGAGGAAAAATTGTCGGAGATTCATTCGTAATGGAAGAATTCAAAGTTCTCGTGCCTGACAGTAAGCTCAAGATGCTGCGTGATCAAGGATATGAAGGCAAGGAAATTATGCTTGGCATCCGTCCGGAAGACATCCACGATGAGCCGTTGTTCCTTGAGCATTCCCCGCATACGAAGCTGAAAGCCTATGTAGAAGTAGCGGAGCTGATGGGATCAGAAATCGTGCTGTATTCAAAAGTGAACGAGCAGGATTTTGTTGCCCGTGTGGATGCCCGCTTTAATGTAGAAGCCGGACAAACCATCGATATGGCTTTTGATATGAATAAAGCCCATTTCTTCGATATCGACTCGGAGCTGCGCATCAAGTAAGGAATTATCGAATATTTTCTTCAACTGATTCGAAAAACCGGACGAGCCATCGTCCGGTTTTTTTCTTGTTTACTCATAATTCCACCTGTTCCTTATAGGAATTTTGGCTGAACGATTGCAAATCTCTCTGAACGATTGCAAATCCAGCTGAGCGAACGCAAATTGGATTGAACGACCATAAATCTAGTTGAACGCCCATAAATCCCGTTGAGCGCCCATAAATTCAGTTAAACGCCCATAAATCTACCGGGTATGCGCCACTGAAGACAGATAAAAGCCTCTGTCTGTAGCAAAATGAAGACTTGAAGACTATTGAACAGCTAAGGGATCGTATTCACTCCGTTTTTTTACTATACTTAAGCCATAACAAGTAACATTCATTTCAAAAAGGAGGAAATCGCATGAGCCCGAAAAACAAGCTGACAGCTGATCAGCGTGAAGAATTACTTGGCACCTTGAAAGCCCGGTTCGAGGAACATATCGACCGACACGAATGGATGAACTGGGATAAAATCCAGGAAAAGCTGGAGGCGAATCCCGACAAGCTGTGGTCCCTCCATGAAATGGAACGGACCGGAGGCGAGCCGGATGTCCTTGAGTTCGACGAAGCGAAAAACGAGTACGTCTTCTACGATTGCGCAGCGGAAAGCCCGAGTGGCCGCAGAAGCGTTTGCTTTGACCAGAAGGCGCTTGATTCACGGAAGAAAAACAAACCTGAAAACAGCGCGATGACGATGGCGAATGACATGGGCATTGAACTATTGTCGGAAGATCATTACCGCGTCTTGCAGCAGCACGGCACATTCGACGTCAAAACATCCAGCTGGGTTCAGACGCCCGAAGACATCAGAGATCGCGGCGGCGCCCTGTTCTGCGATTCCCGCTATGGACACGTCTTCCTTTACCACAACGGCGCAGATTCCTATTACGCAGCAAGAGGATTCCGTGGATTGTTGAGGGTTTAAGCACCGTAATCCGTTTGGCCGTCTATATTATTCAAAAAGAAAAGCATTGTCGATGCCCTTCAAAGGGTTTCGGCAATGCTTTTGTCATCACGCACTTAAATATAGATTTTTTGATAGAGCATCCTATAGCCGATCCTCCATCCACTCAATCACTTCATCGTAGATTTTGTATTTGGATGGTTCATTGAAGATTTCATGCATTAACCCAGCATATATCTTTAAGGTTTTATCTTTCGAGCCAATCTCCCCATAAAAATCCCGCGAGTCTTGTTCGGCAACCAAGCCATCTTCATTGCCATGGAGCACCAGCACCGGGTCGATGAAGCTTTCTGCGTTTTCTTTCAGCCAAGCGATTCCTGGAGCAAATTCATTGATGAGGCCTACAGAAATCTTTTTTTCCACAAGGGGATCTTCCGCATAGGCTTTGACAACTTCCGGATCACTGCAGACTCCTTCTCCCAGCTCATTGTCCAAATACGTGTCTGCCGGCAAATCCATTGGCAGCGGACCGAAAAGTTCATTAGTGTAGCGGGTCAACGCACCCGATAACACGATGCCAGCCGCTTCTTCCGGGTATTTTGTGCCGAATGCTGCAGCCGTAAAGCCGCCCATACTATGGCCGATCAAAAAGACCCGTTGCTCCCTATTCTCTTCTTTCGCCAAATCCATAATCGCTTTCAGGTCATCCGGCATTTCGTTGAAATCCTTGAAGAAAGTCCGCTCTCCTTCCGAACGGGCATGGCCGCGCTGTTCGTAGCGATACACGGTAAAGTTGTGGCGCAGCAGGGTTTCTGCCAAAGCATCGTAACGCCCTAAGTGTTCTGCTAAACCGTGGGCAATCACTACTGCCGCTTTCTGCTCTTCAGCCGTATCTTTGCGGGTGAACAGCTGGGTTCCATCGAAAGACCGAATCATCTTCTCTTCGCTCATCAAACATCCTCCATTCGAGTAGCTCTATTTCCTACTGGTAGTATTCTCCATCAATCAAAAACCACCTTCTTTCCGATAGATATTTTTCTGGCATCTCCTTCGAAGACTTTCGTTTTATAAATAAAATATTTAAAAAAAAGCTATCCTGTGAGAAGGCAGAACCGCCTCTCAGGATAACTTTTGCTTTTATCGCTTATTCAGCTGCTTCATCCAAAATTCCCTGATAGCTGTAATCCGCTGGATCGATAGGGGTAAATCCGCTTGGTGTATAGAATCTCAACAAATCTCCGTTGACCAGCTGATCGGAAAGCTGCAATTCGTAGCTTCCGTGCTGTTGGAACTTCTCCGCTTGCTCCATCAGGCTTTCATCTATCGGCAATCCGGTTTCTGGATCATAGAAAGATTCGCCGATCGAGTAGATTTCTGGACTGACATAATTCCCGTTTCGGAAAGTGACCAGTTCCTCGTGTTCTTCAGACAATAGATCGGTACCGAACTGAATATTATTCTGCGTTTCAACGCCCAGCAAATGCATCACCGTCGGCAACAGATCAATCTGGCCTCCGTAAGTATGATTGGTGCCGCCTTCTACACCCGGTACATGGATGAACAATGGCACACGCTGCAGTTTGGCATTTTCAACCGGTGTGATTTCTTTTGAAAGCACTTGTTCCATTGCCTGGTTGTGGTTGTCGGAAATTCCATAATGATCGCCGTACATGACGATCATGGTGTTGTCGGCTAAACCGGACTCTTCCAGTTGCGTAAAGAACTGCTCGATCGCTTCATCCGCATAGCGGGCAGTTTGGAAATAGTTATCGACACTGGCATCGCCCGTCGTACCTTTTTCAATCGTCGTCAGACTCTGATCGATGTTATAAGGGAAATGATGTGAAACCGTGATGAACTTCGTATAGAAAGGTTCCGGCAGCGACTCCAGGAGAGGAGCTGACTGCTCGAAGAACGGCTTATCCATAACGCCATATTCGGCCATATCCTCTTCTGTCAGATCCGTGTACGATTCAATATCGAAGAAATGATCAAAACCAAAGGATTTATAGATTTCAGAGCGGTTCCAGAACGTTCCGTTATTGCCGTGGAACACGGCAGACGTATAGCCCTTATCCTTCAAAATGGCAGGCGCAGCCTGATAAGTGTTCTGTCCTTTGGTGATGAATGCAGAACCTTTCGGCAAGCCGAACAAGGAATTCTCCAGCATGAACTCTGCATCGGAGGTTTTTCCTTGAGCCGTTTGATGGAAGAAATTATCGAAATACAAGGTGTCCTGATCATCGATCAATGAATTCAGGAACGGCGTAACTTCTTCTCCATTCAATTCGTAATCCATCAGGAATGTCTGGAACGATTCCAGATGCAGGTAAACAACATTCATGCCTTCTGCTGCGCCGAAATAGGCTTCATTGGGACTCGCATAGTTGGACTTGGTGTAGTTCAACACCTCTGTACCGTCATCGCTGTCAGCGAGCACTCGCTGAGAAGAAGATTTCACGGTCTCAACTGTGTCATAAAGCGCGTAATTGTACATACCTAAATATTTGACGATGTAATTCCGGTCAAATCCGCGGGTCAGCAGTTCCGGACGATCCGCTTCCGCTAATGCCAGGTTAAAGAAAGATATGGCCAAGGCAATCGTCACTACCGGAATCGCAGCTTTGGTCTTGAAATTCCGCTGATCTTTTTTGAAGCGTTTTGAAACCACCAAAGCTATCAGCAACAGCACATCCACAAAGAAAAGGGCATCTGTCGGCTGGATCAAAGTTGCTACACTCCCGCCTAAATCACCGAAATTCTGCGTTTGAAACAGGGTCGGCAACGTGATGAAATCACTGAAAAAGCGGTAGTACACCACGTTCGCATACAACAGGACAGACATCCCGACATAGATCAGCAAAAGTGATATGTATTTCCGGGTTCCTTTAAAGAACAGTGACAGGCTTAACAGCAACAATGCGGAACCAAGGGGATTAAGCAACAGCAGGAATTCCTGCAATGGTCCTTCGACATCCAATTTAAACTGCGTTTTTTGGGATACATAGGTCTTCATCCACAGCATAAAAACTGCCAGCAGGAAAATCGGGATAAATTTATTCAACTTTTCATTAGTCATCAAATTTTTCATTTTTATAGTGCACCTTCTCATAATGGGTATTCACGAGGATTTGGGAACATTGAATTTTAAAGACTTGAAACTGTTAAGCTCAAGTAAATTTTACGTAAATAATAGCACAACAAAGTCTATTCTACTCCAATAACCTAGAAAATGACAGTTTAAGGTATTTTCAGAATATTGGCTGGGTTGATTTCAGCGAACAAGAGCAGGCCCATACAGCATAGAAAAAAGCCACACTCCACTTAGGGTTGCGGCAATGCAGGGTCCATATCGTATAGGACGACATGAGTACCCCTTTAAGTTCCCTGGTTAATCCCTTAAAAAGTCATCCATCGCTTCAATAGCCAATTCCATCGACTTAATCCGCCTCTCCAGAAGTGTCCGCTGAGGACTGCCAGGCTCAGCTTTGGTGTGCATGCTTTCTATAGAAGGCAATAATCCTGCCAGCACATCCCGGGCTTCCGTCATTTCTTCCTTGCTATAGGAATTAGGCTTTTCATGCCAAACCGTTTCCAAAACGGCCAATCCGATGTCAAATGCTTGGAGCCGTTTTTCGATTAGTCTTGTACTAGCGCCTTTTTCCTTCATCTGTGCCAATGCTTTTTCGGATTTCCGGATGGTCGATTGGAAAGATTTTATTGATTCCAGTTGAACGGCAGCGGGTACGGACTCCATCGTATTTCTCCTCCTTTCATCCTTAATTTCGTATGCCGGTTTTAAGAGCACAAAATTTTTTTCTTCTATCATAATAAAAAACGAAGCACGGTAATTTCGACTATCACTAAAAATCCTCCTGCTTATGGGCAGGAGGATTCATGGAAGGAATTTTAAAACAGGACTGTGGCCATTAGAGTTGAATTATACCGAAGTACAAAAAAGGTTTCCTTCCATTACCGAATAGCGTAGCAGTCCACCTAGTTTTTCACAATAAAACATGAAAGAACTATACGATTCTTCCCTTATTTAAATTCACGATCCACAGGTCCTCCCCATTTCAGCTCGATGTTCTCGCTTTCCATCTTATATAAATGCGTTAATAACTCATCCATATTCCCAGAACGGATTTGATGGTAGAATTCCTTTTTCATTTCTTTAATGTATTCATTTCTGCTGAGCTTGTCGCTGTCATCGTGCGGTGCAAGATCTTTCTCGTATTTGCTCAGTTTCACCAAATCCTCTTCATCGAAGTGGTAGCTGTCTTTACCAACTTTTTTAATAACAAACGGGAAATCCTTTATAATCTCCTTCTTTTTATTCTTAAACGAAAAATGGTTGTGTTTAATCGAAGATATCTCATGTACGAAAATAGTCTTCTTCACCACATTCACCCTTTCTTTTATCCCTCTCTTTTAATGATAGAATGCATAAAATAAATGTCAATTCTAAATTTTCTGTTCATTAAACGGTTTTTTATCACGTTTCTGCTTTTGAGCACTAGTTCAATATCGATAAAACACAAAAGGAACCCTCCGGCCCTTAAGCCAGTCGGATTCCTTAAACATTCCTTCATGATCAAATCAAAGCCGCTTCCCGCTCTTCCATCACCTTCCGCCATTTCACAACTTCGCGCGCTTCGATCTGTTTCTCCAGCGTTTCATCCCAGCAGCTGTTCAGCGTATTCCAAACACGGGCATAGAAAATGTCCTGCTTTTGGTCGTAGAGTTGAAATTCGATGCATGGAATATGGACCGTGTCCTGCTCGATGCATCCCGTAATGCCGGTGATGAGCGTTTGAAAGCTTTCTTCCCCGAGATTCGATCCTTCCTTGGAAAGAAGCTGATACATGCGGTCCTTGTTCAAGCTGCCTTTGACGGGATAGCGGTAAATCGGAAGCGTGTCTTCTGCCTCTGGAAACATGTCATCTGCCGCCAACCGGTAGTCGTCATGGACGGCGCTGTAAGCAATGACCGTTTCACTTCCCGGCATCTCTTCTTCGAAAATCCCTTTGCCTAGGTAGTCATAGCCTTTGGCTGTCAGCTTATAGCCCTGCTTTTCCAGCCCAATCAAACCCGTACGCTGCATCTTGCCGATCAAGTCACTGATGAACAGTTCCTCCACGAACAGCATATCGGATAGAGTGGCAGCGCGGCGGATATCGGCCTCCTGAAAAGCCAGCAGCAGCATCTTCATCAAAATATCCATCTTCAGCCGTTTGACCCGGTCAAAACTGACGTCGTATAAAACGGCCGGCAGCTTCCATCGTTCTTCGTTGATAATTGCCACATCCGGATCTCCCGCTACAGTCGCCCGCAGCTCTTCCATCTGCTTGTCCAACTCCTCACCCCCTGCTGTTCTCTAAGGTCTTCAACCCATTTTTCTTTTTCACGACTTCTAACACGTGCCGGTACATTTTTCTCGTTTCCGGCTGTTTGGCGCGTTCTGTGAACATCTTGGAACTGCCCACAAGCACCAGCAATTCCTTGGCACGCGACAACGCTACGTTCAACCGCCGGTAATCTTTCGCAAAGCCGATATCGCCATGCTTGTTTTGGTTATTGCGCACCATGCTGAGTACGATGATGTCTCGCTCACTTCCCTGGAAACGGTCGACCGTCCCAGTCCGGACAGTCAGATGCGGCAGGCGCAGTTCCTGGTCGATCATGCGCTGAAGACGCTTGACCTGTTCACCGTAAAAGCTGATGACCCCGATGCTCTTCTGCTGGTCCGGATGGATTCTTCCAGCTTGCTTCGCTTCTCCAGCCGCTTCATTCAAGTCCACCAATAACGAACGGATTTCCTGAAGTTCCCCTGCATTATACAAACTTTTCCCGCCGCTCATCCGCTCTTCAAAATAAGCGGATTCATTCGGCAGGTCCAGCCACATAAGGTGATTGCTGCGTTTCACAGCGCTGGACTCCAGCAGATGATCGCGCTCCCGGTCGGAATCCGCGATGCCGCATTGCAGCTGATCCTTTTCCATTCTATAGAATGGCGCAATGGTTTCCATGATGTCTTCGTGCATCCGGTATTGGATGGCAAGCATCGTCTTGTTGGCAGCCGGCAGGTTTTTGTAGAGCCGTTCAAACAACGACTCTTCCAACAGCTTCTCAAGCTCTTTCTTTTCTTCAAAACCATTGTCTTCATCGATCATTTCCTGCAGTGTTTCTTCCAATGTATCGTTGCCAAGAAGCGGCGGCAATTGATGATGGTCCCCGACCAAAATGATTTTCTTGCCCTTCAGCATCGGCAGCAACAGTTCCGGAGGCGTAGCTTTTGATACTTCATCGATGATGACCACATCAAATTCCGGGTAGTTGTCGATGAAATCCTTGCGTGCTGAAGCGACACAGGTTGTTCCAATGACATTGGCGTGTTTGATATAGAGTTTCCGGATCTCGTCCAAATCGTGTTCGTTCGCCCCTGCCAATAAATCCAGCCATTTTTTCTGTACCGACTGCAGCAACGGCAGGTTCTTCATTTCCTGTTTGAGCGATTCTTTGGTAAACGACAAACTGGCGAGTTCTTTCGCTGCCTGTTCAAATTGCCGTTCCACGTCGGAAGACAGGATGCCGCGTAAGGCAATCAGCTCTTGTTCGCGGTCCGCGACCGCCGCTTCCACTTTCATGATTTCATTGTCGATAGCAGCGATTCTCGCTTCCGTTTGTTCAAGATCTGCAGTCTTTTGGATGCGTTCAGCTTGATGTTCTGCTATCCGCTGTTGTGCCTCATCAAAAGAAGCTTTCTGTTTTTCCAGTTCGGCAAGCTCTGTTTTAAGCCCGCGGATCGCCGCTTCGATATCGTCCGGAAGCTCTGCCGCATCGGGCATTTCCCGGTAGCGCTGTTCAAGCGGAGCCATCTCTTCTTCGTGTTTCTCCTGCTTTTCGAGCCATTTCTCGTCCCACAACCGGTATTGCTTCTGCTGCTTGACGAGCTGTTCACACAAAACCCGCTTCAAATCCTGGAAAGCCCGCTTCGATTCTGCTGCATAGACATCCAAGGATTTAAGCTTGGCGCCTCTGCTCCACAGATTGTTTTGCCGTCTGTACAGACCAGCAAGCGCTTTTTTCAGCACTGCCGCATCCGTCCGCTGCGCGCTTTTCAACAGCGTGCGGAGCTTCTCCAAATACTCGTCGATTTCTGCAGAGGTATAGGCACCATTCTGTGTTAGCGCCTGCTGCTTGAAATCGGCGAAGGAAATGCCGGTGGGCGCCAATAATTTCTCAAGATAGGAAATCGCAGCCGTGACGAGTTCGTTGTATTGATTGAGCTTGCCCCATTCCTCCATGTTTTCGCGGTTCGCTTCCAGCCGGTTGATCAAATAAGTCAAAGAAGGAACTTCCTCGACCCGCTGCTCTTTGATCACTTGAAGCAAGCCGTCGATTTTCTTGATGCTGTCCATGTTTTGGACGGCCTTTTCTTTCTGTTCAATGATGTCCGCCATTTGATCGCGTCTTTCCGTAATCACAGCGAGTTCCTGTCTTTTTACCGACAGGTCCTGCTGAAGCCGGTTCAAACCGAGTGCGCGCTGAAGCATGTTGAGGCGCTGCTGGATAGGCTGCTGCTGTTGCTGGAACCAATCACCGGTTCCTTTGCTGTCAATAAAGGTGGAATCCTCGTCGATCAGATCCGCAAGTTTCTGCAGCTGCTGTTTCGTTTCCTGGCTTTCAGTTCTAGCCTTATCTTTCTCGAGTTCGCATGTCGCCAATTTCATCTGCTCTTTTTCAAGCAGCTTTTGAATGACTTGCTGCTTGCTCTGCGCTGCTTTTTTCTCTTCAACGGCTGTTTCTAAGCGTTCATAGACCGGCTGCAGTTTTAAAGTAGCCTGTTCATTGGCTAGGATTTCGTTCTTCAATTCCGGTTCTCGTTTTTCACGCATTTCGTATTGCTCGGTGATTTCTGCCAGCGTATGGTCTTTCCAGTACTGCCCGACATTTTCTTCGATGAATTTCTTGCCTTCTTCTTCGATGCTTTCGGTGCGGCCGACACGCAAAATCCGAATGTCTTTATTGGCAAGCAGACGGCCGAGTGCGTTATCGACTGCCAGATTCGATTGTGACGCAACCAGCGTCCGTAAGCCTTTCCGGGCATTCTGCAGGCAAATTTCGGAGATGACCGTGGTTTTCCCTGTTCCCGGCGGTCCCTGGATGACATACAGATCCTCAGCGGCCATTGCCCCTGAAACCGCTTTTTGCTGGAATTCGTTCAACCGGTTATGGAAGGATAATTTTTCTAAAGGCTGGAGCGGCTTGACCGGTGGTTTTTCCTCGAACAGGATCCGGTCCAGGTTCGGATTGACCGCAAGCCCTTTTTCCAGATTAGCGAAGCCCTTGCGCAGCCGCCTGATTTGGCTCAAGGCCGCAAAATTGCTGAAGACCACTTCTTTCTTATCAAGTGACAGCCCTTTTTCACGGAGCTGTTTGATGATATAACTTTGAAGTTCCACTTCCACCGTGCGGTTCGTGGCTTTGATGACTGTCCCGATGTCGCCCTGGATTCCAGTGAGCCGTACGGTCAGGTTTTTCAATGACTTCCATTCTGAGTCTTTCAGTTGGCATCCCTTCAACGTGATGCGGCTGAAATCATGGCTAAACGATAGATTGGAATAACCCGTCTTGATGTCCGGGATGTCCATACCGCGTTCCTGGATCTTCAAATAGCCTTCCCAGCTGCCGATCCGCTTTTTGACATAATCCGAACTGTCCTTGGCTGGCGTCATCCGGTTGACGAGGTTGATCAACGAAACCGGAGCGGGATCACGGGAGCGGTCAAATACCATGTATTCCTCGCGCTGCCAATTGGTTCCGAGCGCCTGATAGGATTTCCGGAGTGTCAGATTGGTGATCAGCAAATTGTGATTCGTGAAGACGCCGTGCAGGACAATCGCCCCTTGCAGGTCTTTTCCTGCCAGCCGGACGTTCTCCGCGCTGTCCAAGATCAACGCAACCGAAAGCTCGCCATCCGCGTTGGACGGATAGCGTTCGATAAATACCTTGAATGCTTTGTCCGCAACAAAAAACGAGCGTTCGCTGATTCCGAACCCTCCCATTTTTTCCATAGCCGTCTTGGTCAACCGTATTGAAGTTCTGATTGTTGCTGTTTGTGCTTTAACCATCTAATCACCTGTTCTTTTAAAGCTGAAGAAATTTCAAACCGGTTCATTCCACCTGATCTGTTTTCATCTAATCATATCATCTATTGATGGAAATTAGCTTTAAAAGTTGTGAATTTCTACGAATATATGTTCGTTTTTAATAAAGTGAATTGACGAGCATCGGTTTTAAGAAATCGTTGCAGATGGACGCTTGCTTATCAGTAGTCAAGAATCTTTTTCATCGACCTTTCGTGAGGACAGAAGAACCAATGGCTGCTTTCCGTTTCGGCGCTCGCTTTCCGCGGGCTCGGCTTCTGCCGCTTCCTTCGCGTTGCTATCACAGATATCCAAAAAGATTTTTCATGATTGATAATAACGAGATATATAATGATTTTGGGATACTTCCAGCAATGAAGTAAACTTCTCTTTATTATTTGTTAAAGTTCCGAAAGATTTCGTATGGACTCCTAATCACTAACTACTATAATTCGATGGAATCAACGGATTTCAGTGAAAGAAAAATCTTAATGGATGCTTGAGTGTATATAAGCCTACTGGTTTTGAAAGTATTCCATTAAATCTTCACTTGCTTCTCGGCTTTCTTCGGACAAGTGATGTTCAACTACTATCTTCCGATTAGCTCCCCAAATCATAAATCGGTGACTTCACAGAGCGTTTGTTGCGATTCGCGTTTTAACTCCATAAGATGAGAAGTCTGCGGAGGGGAAACAATGGATACTCGTAAAGTGGGAGAATTAATATATCATTTGCGGAAAGGAAAAGAACTGACGCAGAAACAAATAGTGGTTCAGCTGAATCTGCCGGATCGAACATTTTCAAAATGGGAACGCGGGCATAGCTGTTCGGACGTCGCCCTACTGTCCAGCTTATCTGCGGTATTCAAAGTCAATATCGAAATATTCTCGATGGTGAATTGCCATCGAATGAATTTATAGGAGGAAATATGAAAAAAACAAATTATTTCGTCTGTCCATCATGCACCAATATTGTCCTTACAACCGGAGATGTTACGCTGTCGTGCTGCAGCAGAAATCTGGAGGCGCTGGAAGCGAAGAAAGCAACAACCGAGGAAAACTGACCTTGACTGAAAGCGATCAGAAATGGTTCATCTCAAGCGACCATCCGATGACAAAAGACCATTACATCTGGTTCCTCTCTTTTGCGACGGGCTATCAGGTCCAGCTGTTCAAACCGTTTCCTGAATAGGGCATTCAAACCCGTATCCCGAAACGCAAACATGGGAAGTTGCTGTGGTATGACACGCAGTTCGGGTTATATTACCAGCTCGTGTGACCCAGCGAATAAATAGAACACTTATCCATAGTGAATGACAGGATTTTTTATAAGAATGCCCTTTTAGAAATTAACCGATTTCAAAGAGGGCATTCTACTATATTCTATTCAGGCGAAATTCACTAGTGGATATTGTTATTTTTACAGGGATAAATTAATCGAAAATATTTATTATGCCTAATGGAATATTACTATAAATTGGAATATAATAGCGGTATAAATTAGTTTTATCTTTTTAGTGCTCCAGATGAGCTCCCTACCATTCAATAGCTTCCCGATTCTTTTGTGCCCTGTCTTCATTTGTAAATAGACCATTTTCTTTCTGTTTCATTGATTGGACTCCAACACGTTTATGCTAATCAATTAACTATAAAGGAGGTTATACAAATGGCGTCACCACAAACCATCACCAATCCTCGAAGTGGCCAAAGGATAATTTTCCGAAAAACTGCAGAAGACACGAACGGAGCTTTTCTTGAAATTGAAGGCTTTAACCCACCGTCCGACGAAAAAGAACCGGAACACATTCATCCGAAACAAGAAAGTTCCGCAGAAGTACTTTCCGGATTCTTGCACTTTTCGATTGATGGCAAAATCCAGATCGTCGGTCCAGGTGAAAAAATAACAATTCCAGCAGGCGTGAGACATTTCTTTTGGAATGAAGGCCCCCTCGAAGCTCATTCCATTCAGTACTTTTACCCTGCAGGAACGATGGATCGTTTTTTGAAGTCCTATTTTGCATTAGCCAAAGCCGGAAAGCTGAACAAAAACGGATTACCCCCTCTGTTGGTGGTAGCCCGTCTCGGATTGAAGCATCAAAATGACATCCGTCTTGTCAAACCGCCATGGTTGATGCAAAAAATCCTATACTTGGCCTTGGCGCCCGCAGGAAAAATTCTAGGTGTTCCTACTGAATATGAGTAGCTGCTTTTAGACATCCAACCACTCAGTAATGTGCTCTGAGTGATTAGATGTTTTCATCTCATCATATTATCTATTGGTGGAAATAAGGTCAGAAGTTTTAAACTAAGTAGGAACATTCGTTGATTTTTCCCATTAGCGAATTACAGAAGAGAAGGATTTTTTTCTAAAGTTTTAGTGAAGAAATCCAATTTGAATATTTATTCAGATAATTAATGATAAACTGAAAGAAAACTACGAGGAGTATGCCAAATGGAGACAGATCAATTGATGCTCACCACGAAATGGCAAGGGGATTTTGTTTTCTCGGCAGTCGGGCAAGGCGGCCATACGCTGACGATGGATGCGCATAAAGGAGTCGGCAACGAACAAGGCCTTTTGCCGATGCAGGCGTTGCTTGGCTCACTTGCAGGATGTGTCGGTATGGACGTCGTCATGATTTTGCGGTCGAAGATGGAAGAGATTCGTTCTCTCGAGATCATCACCGAAGGAGAAAAACGGCGCAACCCACCTAAAGAGTTTCTGTCCATTGTAGTGACTTTCCATATTGAAGGCGATATTGCCGCAGAAAAAGTGCTGCATGCCATTGAAGTGAGTGGAGAAAAATATTGTCCCGTCGCCCACTCACTCAAAGCGGATGTCCGCTACCGGCTCATGCTGAATGGTGAAGAAGTCGCCGCTGACTAGCGGCGTTTTTTTATGGCATGGATCAGACTAATTAAGCCCAAGTATCCGGCATAATTTCTAACCCAGATTGGGTATACTATACCAAATGAAATTCAGGAGGTTGTTGAACATGGCGCATCCACCCAGCAACAGAATCGATTCTGCTTCAAGAGTGATTGCAGCAACACCGAAAGCCATCTATCAGGCATTTATGGATCCTGAAGCTTTGCGTTCCTGGCTCCCACCTAAAGGAATGTCCGCTCATCTCGATGTGTTCGATCCTCGTGAAGGCGGAGCTTATAAGCTGGCGCTGACGTACGAAACTGATCATTCAAATCCCGGCAAAACCTCGGACCATACCGACGTCTCCCAAGGGAGATTTCTGGAACTGGTTCCCGACGCGAAAATCGTGTTGGCCGGCCAGTTTGATTCTGAAGATCCAGCGTTTGCCGGCGAGATGATCCAAACCTGGTATTTGGAAGCTGTGTTGGAAGGAACAAAGGTCACCATCGTTTGTGAACATGTTCCTGAAGGAATCCGGAAAGAAGATCATGATGAGGGCCTTGGTTCCACCCTTGAAAATCTTGCTTTGTTTACTGAAAAACAGAAGGGAATTTCTTAAAAAACAGAAGGAAAATAACCGCTTCTCAAGAAATAAATAAATGACTTAAAATGAACGCAAGCAAACCCGGGGCATTTTGTTTTTAGATTCTATAGGAAAGGAGGCCACTCTCTCTTATTCAGCTTACAAATGTCCAGCAGCGACGTTCCTCCAAACGCAAGAAAGTTTACGCAAAAGCATTCAGTAAGTATGGAAGGAGCCTAAGTAAGATGGCTACAGCTTTTATTAAAATAGCGGCTGTCTATCTGTTAATCGGCATCAGTTTAGGGATCCATATGGGAGTAACTGAAAACTTCCAGTATACTCCAGTACACGCTCACGTCAATTTGCTGGGGTGGTCTACAACTGCTTTATTCGGGCTGATCTATCATGTGTTTTCTTGAGCAGGAAATGGGAAATTGGGAAAAGTTCATTTCTGGCTTCACAACATCGGAACCATCATGGTATTAACGGGAATGTACTTTTTTACAATCGGAGAGGAGGGATTCGCTTTTCCGTTCGCCTTAACAGGTGCGCTAATTGTACTTGGGGCGACGGTAGTATTTGTGGTTAATATGTTTATGAACATCAATTACGCAGAAACTTTCGAAAGAAACAAGTAGAAGAGGCGGCTACAATAAAGATCAGTTTACTATCAAAACCCTACCTCGAGTGATGTAAACAAGAAACACAAAAACACCTCCAAGATCGTTTGAAATAACAATCATCCAATGGGAGTGTTTTTGTGTAGAAAAGATTCTGATTAAGTGTATAAGTTCGACACTCGAGCTTCCCTATTTCATTGAAAATTACTGAGCAAGGTTCTTCAATTTTCAAGACTCAACGCAACCAGCTCCCCCTTAAATTTCCGACAACTCTTCCAGCAGTGCTTTGCGTTTCGGATACATGAACTTAATTTCTTTGATTGACCCTTTCGCCGCCTGAGTTCCCATGACGTCTCGGAAAGTTCGGGTCTTTCCACGACTTCTCCGCAAAATTACGCTTAAAATAATCCAAGCCGCAATTATACAAAATAGCCAGTACATAAACAGTCAGATTACTCAACTTCATGTCCATTCCTTCTTCAGTTGATGATAATTTGGGAGCAAGTGAGGTGAATGGCTGTAAATTTGTTTAGGGAGATTAATTTGGCTAATGAAAAACCACACCCGGATTGAGGGTGTGGAAATAGTTCGAGTCTAAATTCCGGTATATTCTAATAAACAATACCGTAAAACTTTTCTGCCCATACTCTAATTTTCAATTGCGGGTTTTCTATCCTTTAAATCTATACGATCTAAATTCACCCTAGATCATTCTGCATCTTCTTTGAATACTTCTTCCAATTGCTTTTCCATATGTGCATCAGAATTTTCAGGTCCATACTTCCGCATTGAAACTTGATAAAGAATGACACCTAATATAATCCATACGATGATAATAGCCCATTCATATGGCCAAATAAGAGCAGATGGCATACCGGGGAAATACAAAATACATATGCCAATCGACATTAGTACTGCAAACCATCCGATTATGCTACCACCACGAAGATAAAAAGGCCTTTTCATCTCTGGGTTTTTCTTTCGAAGTATCAAAAATGAAGCTGCCACCATTGACCAGGCCACCACTAATGACAGTCCACCTGCATCTACTAACCAGACAAGTGCAGGTCTACCAAAGAATGGCGCTATTGTTGAAAGAACTGCTATCAATAAGATCGCTTTATATGGCGTGCGGTATTTAGGATGTAATTCACCCAATGCCTTAGGTAGCATTCCCGCCTTGGCTAAAGCGTAAATTGCTCGACTGCCGCCGATATAGAAACCGATCCAGCTTGTTAAAATCCCACCTACTCCTCCGAGCACCAGTATGTTCCCCATCATTCGACTATCGCCAAAAGCCTTTGCCATTGCATCTGCTGTAACTAAATTCGATTCATTAATCTCTGTTGGAGAAAGCACACGTGAAACACCAAATATAATTGCTATATACCATATGACTGCAAGAAATACGGAAAAGATTAATAATTGACCGATTCTCTTCCTCGGCAGGTTAATCTCTTCCGCCGCTTGCGGAATAACATCGAATCCTACAAACATGAACGGTGTCATGATTAATACTGTTAAAATCCCAACGGTACCTTTTTCGAAAAACGGTTGCATATTCCCAACATTTCCGGCTATTGAGCTACCGGTGATCAGCAAGATTCCAGCTATGATAATCAGTAAAGTAAGAAGAAAAGTAACAAAACTTGCCAGCTTTATTCCACGGAAGTTAATCCAGGAAATTATAACAGAACCTAGTACACCGACTGCCACCCACGTGAAGTTGACATCCCATCCTGCAACAGTGTACATATATCCTGTGCTGTAATTTGGCACTAAAAATTCAAAAACAGTAGGTAGAGCTACCGCTTCAAAAGCTACTACCGAAATATAACCCAGTACGATTGCCCAAGTCGCTATAAATGAAGGAACCCTTCCCATCGCCTTGTAAGTATAAAAAAGTTCACCGCCTGCTATTGGGATAGCAGAGGCAAGTTCTGCATAAGTAAGGCCTACAAATACAACGAGCATTCCCCCTATCAGAAAAGCTATGATTGCCCCTGCGGATCCCGCTTCTGTTATCCAAATTCCAGCGGTTACAACCCACCCCCAGCCAATCATTGCACCGAAAGCTAGAGCTAAAACGTCCCGGTTCCCTAATACTTTTAAAAGCTTCTGATCTTCCATTTACCCTCCTCCTTTATATTGTGGATTCTGACAAGTCTTTTAACTCTTTAGCAACTGTCGAGATAGCGTCATGCAGTTTCTCCAGAAGCTCTTTAATTTGCTCACTAGTGATGATTAAAGGAGGTGAAAAGCAGATAATATTGGTTCCTTCATAAGTCACTGCACGGCAAATCACTCCACGCTCATGCAACGCTTCGATCACGCGTACTGCTACTTTTAAATCCGGAGAAAAACGTTTATTCGTTTCAGGATCTTCAACGAGTTCCACTGCCCCCAAAAGGCCGAGCGCCCGAACATCTCCTACTATGTTGATTTTAGATTTTATCTCCCTAAATCCCTCCAGCAAAAGTTCTCCCATCTCTCGCGCATTATTAACTAATTGTTCACGTTCAATTATTTCAATGTTCTTTAATGCTACTGCTGCTCCTGTCGGATGTCCGCTATAGGTGAACCCATGGAACAAGGTCCCTTCCGACTTTTCCTTTAACACATCATGAATTTCATCAGACACAATGACGCCTCCTAGAGGAAAATAACCGCTCGTCACTCCTTTCGCAAATGTCATCATATCCGGAACTACTCCTGAATGCTCCAATCCGAACATTGTTCCAGTCCGGCCAAATCCAGTGATTACTTCATCAGCGATAAAAATAATTCCGTATTCGGTACAAAGTTTCCGGATTTCTACAAAATAATCATTAGGCGGTATGAGCACTCCACCAGCACCTTGAATAGGTTCTGCTATAAATGCGGCAATCGACTCTGCTCCCTCCGCATCAATCACTTCCCGAATCGACTTGATCGAGCCTTCTGTCCCTTCCCAATAAGGAGTCGCTGCATGGAGGAACCCACCTTGCAATTGCCCCGCCATTTTCCAAAACTCAGGAATACCGGTTGCACTCGTTGCACCAGCTGCGACTCCGTGATATCCCCGTTTTAGAGATATAATTTTATTGCGATTAGGTTTGTTTTGTATTCTCCAATAATGGCGCACTAGTTTAAATGCAGAATCATTCGATTCCGAACCACCAGATGTGAAAAATGTCGCGTTCAGCCCGACCGGTGCTAATTCAGCGATTTTTTTGGCTAATCTAATAACTGGTTCATGGCTAAAAGTTGAGAAGGCTGAACTGTAAGCCAATTGATCCATCTGTAGTTTCGCAGCATCCCCTATCTCCTTTCTGCCATGTCCGATATTCACATTCCATAAAGAAGACATTGCATCGATATATCTTTTCCCATTCACATCTGTTAAATAAATACCTTCACCTTTTTCAAAAATTACTTTTGGTCCATTTTTCTGCTGCTCTTTAATCGATGATGTTGGATGAATAAAGTGATTTCTATCCCATTCGATTAAATTGTCCATGTGAATTCCTCCCAACTTTAGTTTCACTCTAAGTTTTAAGTTTTTTCTCTTTTCACCACTACTTCTTCTTTGTATCCGAACCCGAAAGTAAGCGCTTACTTCTCAAAGGAAGTAACCTATTCATAGGCTATTATCACCCGCTCTATCACCTCTATTTTTGACATTCCTGTTCATAAGGTTAATGTGTGCAAAAACATAAGATTGTAACACGCCCCTTTCGTGACATTTAAAAAGCCAGTTCAAATTGACTACAGCAAGCTGTTAGTCAAGAATGAACTGGCTTTTATCTGTGGCGAAAACCTCCGCAGAGATTATCGGCAGACTAGGCAGTTATGGATTATGCATTTTAAAATTCATCATGCTGATCGTGCGGGACGAACGTGATTACGTTTCGGCACGATTCTTACTTTCATCCTATACTATTAAACTTTAATTGTATACAAAAAAATATAATATTCAGAAAACTAAATGGTGAGTTTTGCAACTCTCCTATTGTTTGTACAAATCCTTTAATGCAGAAATCAGTGCCCCCCTGCTTTTCCTAAGTAGTGGTTTTTTAACTTCTCTACTGGCTCCTCTATTCCATCTAGAAGGCTATGCCCTTTGAGCAATTGATGAACAAATTCTCGGCCGTGTGCCTTAGCTAAAGTACAGCTAGCTATCACAATCAATCCGTATTTTTTATCCACTTCAGCAATCAAAAACCGAGCCGCCCCACCCAGATCATCCTGGATAGAGCGGCTCGGTTCCTGTTATTGATCGACTACTGCTTTTGCATCTTGTGACTTTTTCAAAATGATTTCAAGTTCTTCCAGTGACTTGCCTTTTGTTTCGGGAATGAACTTCCAGACAAACAAGGCGGAAAGGATGCTCATCACGCCGTAGATTCCGTAAGTCATCGCGCCGCTTACTTCCATCATCGCTGGGTAAGTTGATGAAACAAAATAATTGGCTGCCCATTGGAATGCAACGGCAATCGCCAATGCCTGCCCTCTGATTTTGTTCGGGAAGATTTCAGACAGCAAGACCCAGACGACCGGACCCCACGACATCATGAACGAAGCCGTGTAGATGATGATGAAGACCAAAGTGGCGGTGCCAATCTGCTCAAAGTATGCAAGACCTGCCACACCGAACATCCCGATGGTCATCCCGATGGAACCGATGATCAATAGCGGCTTGCGGCCGACTTTGTCTACAGTGACAATCGCGATGATCGTGAAGATGACATTGACCAAGCCCATGACGATGGTTTGGAAGAGTGAAGCATCGCGCCCAGCGCCCATGCTTTCAAAGATGCGCGGTGCATAATACAGCGCTACGTTGATGCCGACAAACTGCTGGAACACCGAAAGCAGGATGCCGATGACGATAATTCCTCTACCGTAGGCAAAGAGTTTTTCCTTCTTGTCGTCGAAGGAATTTTTTATTTCATATAAAGTGGCTTTTGCCATAGTGGTATCGTACGTTTTCAGTAAAACACCCATTGCTTTGTCGTCTTTGTGCTGAGACACGAGATATCTCGGTGTTTCCGGAACGAAAAACAACAACAGGAGAAACAGAAACGCGGGAATCGTTTCAGAAGCGAACATGTATCTCCAGCCGAGATCATTGATCCATTCCAAGGTCTGGCCTCGAGCGATTCCCCAGTTGACGAAGTAGACAACCAGCATGCCGAAAATGATGGCGAATTGGTTTAAAGAAACAAGGCGGCCCCTCAATTTCGGAGGAGCGATTTCCCCGATGTACATGGGAGCGACTGCCGAAGCCAGGCCGACGCCGATTCCACCGATGATCCGGTAAAAGTTGAACGTTGCCAGCAAAGCGATAGACGGCTCACCTGGTGTGAAGAACAAAAACTCAGGATACGCAGAGCCAAGCGCGGAAACCAAAAATAAAAATGCGGCCACAATCAATGTGTATTTCCGGCCAATGCCTGCAGAAAAATATCCTGATAAAACTCCCCCGATGATACAGCCAATCAATGCACTGGATACCGTCAACCCGTGGATAAAGGAACTGAGCCCCAGGCTATCGGTGAAATAGGCCTGCAGCGAGCTTTCTGCACCAGAGATAACGGCCGTGTCATAACCGAACAAAAGACCTCCCAGTGTTGCTACTAAGGTAATACCAATGATGTACAAAAGCTTAGAATTCTTCATTTGGCTAGCAAGAGCAGCATCACTTCCTGCTCTCTCCTCCTCTCAATCTGTAAGCGTTATCAGTATTGTAGCAATACTCCAATACTTAGTGCAATGATTAAACTAAGTTTTCTTTAAATTTTTATTATTTTGGAATAAATTTTTCTGAGATCTCGTTAGCCCGCTCAGTTTTTACAGCTTTTATGTCAGCGATGTAATATCCGCAACTGATCATGAAGCTCCTAGTTTAACGCGGATGCTTACAGGTAATAGGGAAACAAAGGCTGTTTCTGCGAAACAGGGCAGCCGGAAGCTGGGGGGCTTCGCATGCCGAAAACAAAATGGTTTTTGTTCCTGTACAGCGTTGTTCTTATTCTGATCATTCTGTATCTGGCTGCCCGTATGCCGTTTCTTCTTTATCCGTTCCGTGTCATTTTTTCGACTATCGCTCCAACTGTCATCGTTGGGGGCATCCTCTATTATATTTTCCGTCCGCTCGTCGGGTTGCTGGAAAAGCGGATGGGCCGTGTAACGGCTATCCTGTCGATTTTCTTTTTCTTCACCCTTGCCGTCTTCCTTCTTGGCAGTTGGCTTGGCCCTTTATTGTTAAGCCAAGTCATGACTTTAATCGATAATTTCCCCTTCATTGTCGGGCGTGTACAAAGCTGGATCAATTGGGCGCTGCAAAGTGACTGGTGGCAATATATTGAAGAACAAAGCGTCATGCCGGCGCTTCAGCCATCCACATTGACCGAGAATTTCTCTACTACCTTTTCTGATCTCGGATCTGGAATCCTTAGCTTTCTCGCCAGCTTTATCAGCATATTAGCCAAACTGGTCATCGTCCCCTTCATCTTGTTTTTCCTGTTGAAAGACGGTGAGCGTCTGCCAGACCGTTTCCTCAAGATCCTTCCTCAGGATTCACGTGACGAAGGGCGGAAAATTCTCCAGGATATGGACGAAAACTTAAGCGCCTATATTCAGGGACAAGCGATTGTCAGCTTGTTTGTCGGTGTGCTTAGTTTGATTGCTTATATGCTGCTCGGCTTGGAATATGCCGTCATCCTTGCCCTTGTTTCCATGTTCACTAACCTGATTCCGTTTCTCGGACCGTTCATCGGTGCGATACCGGTATTGATCGTGGCTTTTTTCCAGGAGCCGCTGCTCGCCTTCTGGACGGCCGTCGCCATCTTGGTCATCCAGCAATTGGAGAGCAATCTCATATCTCCGAATGTCATGGGTCATAAACTTGAAGTGCATCCCGTCACCATCATTTTCCTTCTCTATATCGGAGGAAGTTTTGCCGGAATCATCGGGATGATCCTCGTCATTCCTGTCTATGCGGTCGGCAAAGCCATCGTACAGAATCTATACCGCCTCATCCGGTTGAAGTACCCGGCGCTCCGTTGAAAACCAGACTGCTTGTTTATATGTGTTTGTTCAACACAAAAAAGCTCTCTTTGAAATCCATTGATTTCAAAGAGAGCCTTTTTTAGTTATCCTTTGCTCGCCTGATCGCGCTTCACGATCTTATCGCTCACCTGCTGGCCGCTGAGCGTCACCATCGGCATGCCGCCGCCAGGATTGACGGTCCCTCCGACGAAATAAAGATTGTCGTAGAGTTCGCTTTGTTTTTTATGCTTGAAGCCGCCGTTCCTCTTTTTATCGGAAACGGTTCCGTAGATGGCTCCGCGGTCCGAGCCATAGGTGCGTTCAATATCATGCGGTGTCCAGACGTCGCGTGTCACAATATTTTCGCGCAATCCGTGCAAGCCCATGCGTTCCAGCTTGTCGAGCACGACTTCTTCAAACTCCCGGTATTCTTCGGGTGTAAACGGCTTGTCCTGAATATAAGGAATATGCGGCAAGATCTTGATATTCTCATGCCCAGGTGGTGCCTGCGTCGGATCGGTTTTATTGACATTGACCAGATAAATCGTCGGATCGTCCGGCAGCTCGTGCTTTTCGAACACTTTGTCCATCTGTTCACGCAAGTTCTCCGAAAAGAAGAAGTTATGGTGATTCAGCAACGGATAGGTTTTCTTGACACCCAGATGAAGGACGAGACCCGAACTTGAAGGCTCATACTTCTCCACGAGTTTCGTGACAAACTTCTCATCCGCGTCCACCATTTTCTTGTAGAACGGGATAACTTCCATATTCGATACATAATAGTCGGCGGTCTTGAACGATCCATCTTCCAGTTCAATGCCCGCGATCTGCTTATCCTGATTGGTATGCGCCCGCACCACGCCCATACCCGTATGAATTTGAACACTTTCTTCTTGCGCCAGCTTCTCCAATCCTTCCGCCAATTTATGCGTCCCGCCCTGCACGTACCAACAGCCTTGCGCATGCTGCATGTAGATCATCATATTGAGGACTGCAGGTGCGCTATAAGGAGAAGAACCGACGTACTTGACGTAATAAGACAGCATATCCCGCAGATGCGGATTGCTGATGCGTTTTGAAATCGCGCTGTACATCGTCGAAGTCAAATCGAATCCGATCAAGGTCGCAAGGATCCCATTTTGCGCAACCGCTTCTTTCGGCGACTCAAAGCCTTCTTTCAAATAGCTTCGTTCAGTCGTCTTGTAAATCCGCTGCGCGTATTTCAATAAAGAGAAATACTCTTTCATATCCCCGTGGGACAACGCAGGATTCGCCCGCTCCATCAAATAGAGGTCATGGTACAGATCCAACACCGTACCGTCTGGAAAGAACGAACGCCATTCCAGATCAAGTCGCTTAAGCGAAATGTAATCCGCCATCCGCTTGCCGCTTCCCTGGAACAATTTATCGAAAATATGCGGCATCGTTAAAATCGACGGGCCCAAGTCGAAACCGAAACCATCCTGCTCGAGACGATTCACTTTTCCGCCGATGTGACCATTCTTTTCATATAAAGAAACCGCGTACCCTTTTTGCGCAAGGGAAATAGCCGCGGATAACCCACCGAGTCCTCCCCCGATCACGATTACGGATTTTTTAGGATTCACCATGTATGTACCGCCTTTCTTCTCCAAAGTGATTTTTCATGATGTATGCAAAAAGCACCAAAAGATCTGCATCCCATTTATAATTCCCTAGCCAACCGCTTTAAAAACTTTTTTTATATAGTTTTTGTATAATTTTTATACATACTTTATTATAGAAGCAGAATTGTCTGAATGTCCACATTGAAAGACTTGATTTGGCAATGTTGATAGTACTTTTTAAAATAAAAACCACCCTTCCGGCAATCAGCATGCACTTCAATAAAATAAGCCTAAAGAAAAATTCCATACAGGAATTTTCAACCTGCCAGCGAATACTATCCAGTAGACCAATCGAACTGGAGGAATGGCGGATCATGAAAATGAAGACAAAGCTGAAATCGAAACTGTCGCGGACGTTTTCCAGCAATTTCACGAAGGCCTACCAGAAATTCACCATGAGCCATATGGAAGAAAACAAAAACTTGCCCGAGGCCTTTTTGCAACATCCCTTGTCCAAATGTAAAGTGGCCCTGGTTTCGACAGCCGGTGTTCACTTGAAATCGGACAAACCGTTTGATGTGGACAATCCTGCCGGAGATCCTTCGTTTCGGATCATCCCGTCAGATATTACAGAACAGGAGCTGACAGTCACACATATCTATTTCGATACCAAGTTCGCCAAAACCGATCCGTCCATCGTCTTCCCGCTCCAGCAGCTGAAAAAGGCAGCAGCGGACGGGAAGGTTGGAACGGTTTCCGAAATCAATATCGGACTGAACGGCGGAATCCTCGACACGGCTATCGCGGAAAAAGACTTTATCCCGAAAGTCGTGGAACTCTTCGATAACCAAGGCATTGATGCAGCGCTCCTGGTGCCTGGCTGAGGATCCTGCCATAACGTGCTTGGGCTGTATGCCCGGGCTTTAGAAGCTTCACATATCCCAACAGCCATGATCACCTTGTTTCCGGAAATCACGGACAAAGTCGGTGCTCCGCGAACACTTGAGGTGCCTTTCAAAATGGGCCGTCCGTGCGGTGAACCGTTCGATTTTGAAACGAGGAAAAGAGTACTGGACCAATTGCTCGAACTGCTCACGCTTCCATCCGGTACAAGGGCAATCTATCAGGACAAGTCATAAGGAAGAGGGAACGAGGCTTAAGTTGACGCTCCCAACAAAAAAGGCGGTGCCAACAACTCACTGAGTCGCTGGCACCGCCTTTTCTATTTATTACTGAAGAATTAATGGCCGAAAAGAGACAACAGACAAACCGTTTAACTCGAACACTTGCCTGTTGGGAGATCCAGTATTACAATCTCCTCTCTCTTATCGAACTCTTACTTCTTTTTTGGTTTCTTTCTTTTTAATCAGACCCATTCCCATTTCTCTCGCTTCCAGGTTGACCGCTTTGATCAAACTGAAAGTCATTAAAACAATAACCATGGAAAACGGAAATGCCACGATAATCATGGTATTCTGCAATGCCTGCAGACCACCTGAATAGAGAAGGACAAGCGCTGTAGTAGATAGGAAAAAGCCCCAAATCATTTTAATCCGAACGCTCGGGAAAAGTGATCCATTCGATGTCATCATTCCAAGAACGTACGTACCTGAATCAGCAGATGTAACAAAGAAAGTGACGATGATCATAATGGTCAAAATCGACAAAGCCAGACTGAATGGATACTGCTCCAGCAAGCCAAAGAGCGAAGCTTCTGTCGGTAATGAGGAAAGTGCCACAGCACCTGTGTTTTCTCCTGAAATCGCCGCAGTCCCGAATGTCGAGAACCAAATGAATCCGATAAGCGAAGGAATCAACAAGACGTAAACGACAAATTCCCGGATGGTTCTGCCTCTTGAAACCCGGGCAATGAAAATGCCGACAAACGGCGACCAGGCAATCCACCAAGACCAGTAAAAGATGGTCCAGCCATTGATCCATTCGCGGCCTTGCTCATTAAATGGAGCCAAGCGGAAACTCATATTGACGAATGTCTGGACATAAGCGCCAAGAGTGTCCGTGAACAAATTCATGATCAACAAAGTCGGCCCGAAGATCAGTACACAAATGAACAGGACAGCCGTCAATCCCATATTGGCGTTGCTTAAAATCTTGATCCCTTTGCTCAGGCCGGTTGATGCTGAAACTAAAAACAAAACCGTCAGCACAAGAACGATGACAAGCTGCATCAAGAAACTTGCTGGAACGCCAAACAGGTAGGTCAAGCCGCCGTTGATTTGGGCGGTACCGAATCCAAGGGTAGTCGCTACTCCAATAACTGTTGAAACAACCGCTATGACATCGATCGCTTTTCCGATGAATCCGTCAACGCGGTCGCCCAATAGCGGACGCAATGTCTTGCTGATTAATCCGAGCTCCCCTTTTCTGAACGTAAAGTAAGCGACGGTCAGTCCGACAATTCCATAAATAGCCCATGCGTGGATCCCCCAATGGAAAAACGTGTACCGCATGGCGTCTTTTGCTGCCTCGTCGGTTCCCGTGATCCCAGTTGGTGAACTGATTGCAAAATGGCTGAGTGGTTCAGCGGTTCCGTAAAAAATCAAGCCAATGCCGACACCGGCACTGAAAATCATCGCAACCCAGGTTGGGCGTGAAAACTCAGGCTTTTCATCCTGTTTTCCAAGTCTAATCTTACCAACCGGGCTGAATAAGAAATACGCACAAACTGCTACAAAAAACGTAACAACCAATAAATAATACCAGCCAAAATGCGTGGTGATGAACGCCTGCATATTGCCGGTCATTTTTTCCAGCGTATCTGGCATGGTGATGCCGAACAAGACAAGCACCAGCATGATCGCCACTGAACTAAAAAATACTCCTGAAACTTTTTTCATCTTAATGTATAGCTCCCGTCTAAAATTATTTGCGGCGGGTTTACTTCTATTGGACAACACATATGTACCATGCAAAACCAATACAACTTATTTTTTATGAAGCAATCGCATTTAACCCATTAAACTGTTCAGGTCTGCTAACTGACCTGTACCGTCTTCCACTTAACTAGTTGTTTTAAAACCTTTTCGAACCGGCCTATTCCTAAGCTTATTCATGCTGGGAACGAGCGGTATTTTGTCAGCCAAAACCGTCCTTTTCCGCTTCCGTGTCACTTTTTTTTCTGAGTCAACAATCAATTATACACGATTTTCATCAAAATTTCAGCTGAACTAGAAAAGTGAAGCTTCATGCACCGAATGGTTCTGACAAAAAAAGAAGGTAAAACCCCTTGTGCCTTTGGGTTTCCGTTCCTTCCTCACCGAACCAAATAAATCATTAAAAAAATTATTAGTTCCGGATATCTTGGGAAGTTGTGGTCGCCGAACTCCCCTCATACCGATTCATCCACCCGGAGCTAAAAACTATTAAAGATGTTTTCAACGGACTATAATTCAAGTAGTCAGACAATTACAGAAATGAGGAGGATATTTGTGGACAAAACAGCGGTTGAGACATTATTCGTTAATCATTTTGTAGACGGCATTTTGGATCCCGGAAAAGAAATGCTGGGACCCGTGAAAGATGGCGGAACGATTATCGCCAATACGGCTCCGGGTTGCTGGGGACCCATGATCACCCCAAGCATCAAAGGCGGCCATGAAGTGACGAAACCGGTTTATGTGGAAGGGGCAGAACCCGGAGATGCCATCGCCATCCGGATCCAATCCGTTACCGTAACTTCACAGGCCACCGCTTCCGGCAACGATAAAATGATTGAAGACCGCGCAGACGGTGACGGCTACGTAGCAGCCAAATGTCCCGAATGCGGCACAAAGAATCCCGAAACCGTCATTAAAGGCATCGGAATGGAAGCCATACGCTGTGCGAATTGCGGAGCGGACGCCACTCCGTTTGTCTTCACCAACGGCTATACCATCTTCTTTGGAGAAAAAGGCGATGTTGGCTTGACCTTGCCGCAGGAATCTGCCGAAACCATTGCTCGTGACGGACGTACATTTATGAAAACACCAGAAGCTTCTGTACAGAATCCAGTGGTCACATTTGCGCCGCACGACCTGGTCGGCACAATGGCCCGCATGCGTCCGTTCCTCGGCCAATTGGGGACGACGCCATCACGTCCGACACCGGATTCCCATAATGCGGGTGACTTTGGTTCGTTCCTGGTCGGTGCCCCCCATGATTTCAAGAGCACGCAGGAAGAATTGGAGACCCACCGGACAGACGGACATCTGGACGTCAACCGGGTGCGTGCCGGTGCTGTGCTGATTTGTCCCGTGAAAGTTGCCGGGGGCGGCGTTTACCTCGGCGATATGCACGCCATGCAAGGCGATGGGGAAATCGCTGGGCACACAGCCGACGTTTCCGGCATTGCCCATCTTCAGGTCCACGTTTTGAAAGGCTTGAATATCCAAGGGCCGATCCTGTTGCCGAATGTGGATGACCTGCCTTATACAGCGAAACCTTTCACTGCGGAAGAAAAACAATCCGCACAGCAGATCGCCGACACGTGGAACGTCACAAAAATCGAGAAGTCCTATCCCGTTTCCTTTATCGGCTCCGGACCGAATTTGAACGATGCCACGGAAAACGGTCTGGAACGTGCCGCAGATTTCTTCGGTGTGACCGTACCCGAAATCATGAACCGCTCGACCATCACCGGCGCCATTGAAATCGGCCGCCACCCGGGCGTCGTCACCGTCACTTTCCTGGCGCCTGAGCAGTATTTGAAGAAAACCGATTTGCTGGAGTTGGTAACAACCCAATACGGAGAATGAAAACAACCGCCATTCCGGAAAAGGAATGGCGGTTATCTTTGTATTGGGTTGTGCTGCTGCAGTCAACTTCCACCTAGCAGTGCGCTGATAGTGCTTGGATTGCTTGGAGTGATGGATGATTGCAGCATCCCCGATTAAAATGCTGGACGATAAGCCGTAAGCGGAATCTCTTCGTAAGCTTCCGGATCCAACTGTTCGACGGAATCGTCTGCGACCCCTTCAATGATTCCGGAAAGGCCGCGTTCAACCGATTTGACCAATTGCCCTTTTTCTTTTTGCCCCAGGCTCTGTGTCTGCCCTCTTACTTCAAACAAGACGGTGCCGCTGCCATTCAAAGCGTAGCTTCCGAGTGCTGTTCCGGGAAGGTCAAGCCCTTGCGAATAGAGTGAGATGTTGGTGAATTTCGACTCGCCGTAGGACTGAAGTTCGTTGTATGCCAACAAGTTCAATTGTCTCGAGAAATCGTAATCGTAGTTGTCGGCATACTCGGCATACTTCGCGCCTTCAGGAGTGGATGGATCCGGAACAAATTGTGCCGACAGGGAAAGCGTTACAGGATCAGCTGTGCCATCGACATAGTAAAGGCCCTGGTGGTGCAAGTCGACAAAGACGTCCACATTGCCGAACTCTTCCTGCAGCGAGGTGTAGACGTCACGGGAAGTCTGCGCTTCCGGTGTGATGAACCATCCCGGCTGGTTTGAAGCTCCTGGGAAGTCCTGTGCTTGCGGCACATACTCAAGATCCGGATTGAAATCGCGGTTCACGTCAAACCCGGGATTGGCGCCGTAATCATAGTTTTGGCTGATGCCGCGGTCCAAGTAGTTCCACGAAGGCGTTGCGCCTGCCAATTGAGGGAAGCTTTCCAGCGTCTCACTCCACGTTAGGCTGTTGCGGCGCTTATCCGCTTCCGAAGCATCGGGATTCATCATCGGCATGAAAACGACCGTCACTTCTTCACGGATAGCACGTGATTCCTTTGAATTATTGGATAAGGTTTTCAATAGATTGAGAATCGCGACCGTTCCTGTTTTTTCGTTGCCATGGATTTCACTTTGGACAAGAAGCACCTTGTCTCCCGTACCGACCCGTGCAGTATAGATATCCAAACCTTCATGAGACTGCCCGGCCACATCCAATTGAACTGTTCCTTTGCTGGTGGCTGCAATTTGCTTCAGACTTTTTTGCAGCTCCTGGTAATCGATAAATCCGGAAATGCCATTATCATGATGATGCTGCGCTGGTTTCGTTTCATTTTCCACCGCATATACCGGCATTGCCAATGCTGTACACAAACTTAATACCCCAACTGTACCCGCCCATTTTCTTTTCAAAAATCCCCACTCCTTCTGTTTTTTTACTTGTAGCTAACACGCTCTTTTGAGGGCCTTTCGATTCTCCTTTTTTCAAGTCTTTTACTTTGCTCAAAAACAGCTTAGCAATAAAATAAAAAATAGTAAATATATTTAGAATATTCAATTCTTTAGTAATGGACGCTCTTAATTTCGTTAGAATTTCTTATACCAATAGACATGTATTGACCTGTATATTTCGACCCACCAAATACCTTACGCAAATAAAACCACCTTTCCGAAGAAAGATGGTTTCCGACTGGTGAAGCAACTTCAATTCCCTGCGAACTACAATAATTAGCCGCAATTAGGTATGGTGACGATTCAGAGATGATGGCTGCGGCGCAAAATAATGCACAGTCGCATAGTTAAACGATTCCATCAAAAAGTCCCTCGCCGCTTTGCTGATGTCCGCGTTCGGGTTGATGATGTCAAAGCCGTGGTAAGCGCCTTTATAGATCCTGAAGTCGACCGGAATGCCTATAGCTCTTAAATTCTCCACATAGCGGATCGTCTCATCCCGGAACGGTTCGAGGTCTCCGACGAACGTGACAGCCGGCGGCAAATTTCGGCAATCGACCGCGCGTCCTGGAGCTGCATAACTCGGCACATTCCGTCCATATAGATCACCAAGATACAGTTTCCAGCCCCAGCGATTGGTAGCTGAATTCCAGACATAAGCGTTATTTTCTCTGGCAGATTCCGATAGCATCCGGTCATCAAGCATTGGATAAAGCGGCATGTGAAACGCCAAGTGAACATCTCCTCTATCACGCGCAAGCAACGCCACTGCCACCGTCAATCCACCACCAGCACTTTCACCTCCCGCCATCAACTGATCTTCGCAGATGCCTAATTCCTCTGCATGGTTTTTCATCCACACCAGGACCTTGTAGCAATCGTCCAGCGCCGCCGGGTAAGGTGCGTCGATCGACAGGCGATAATCCGGTGCCACAATGACGCAATCGCTCGTATCGATCAAACGTTTATACATATCCCCGCTCATCTCCGGAACGCCCTGTGCATAGCCGCCGCCATGCATCCACAGCACTCCCGGCAACTCTTTTACAGCGGCACGCGGTTTGTAGATCCGTACACGAATTGAAGACCCGTCCCCGCGGCTCACCCATTCTTCACTGCAATCCAAGCCCTCCACATCTTTTCCTTTAAAGCGCTTGTCCATCTGCTCTTTCGAGTTGTGCATCGACTGGATAAATTTTTCTTCCGACGATTTCGTCACCAGCCGGTCCAGCAGCATCCCCCTGAACCTCAATTGCTTATTGACCATTTTGCGCGTTACTTTCATTGCGAATCCCCCTTTCAGTTCTGCAATAGCGAAAACTCAATTCCTTCTATTTCATGAAACTATAAAAATAACCTACTTCTCACTATCAACTTTGAGAAAGTAGGTTTTGATTATAGAAATTATATGCAATAGACAATCATTGTTCGGCATCAGTCTCTCTACTTCTATTATACCGCTAACAACACCTTATTTACAGACTATTCTTGCTCTAATCTCTGCCTTATACTAGTAGACAAAGCTACAGAACAGGAGGCAGATCCGTATGGATGAAAAAAAAGATATCTTAGACCTTGGCCCTTTCTTTCACGGAACAAAAGCGGAATTGGAGATTGGGGAGCTATTGGAGGCGCAGCACGCATCCAACTACCAGGATAGGAAATCCAATTACATCTATTTCACGGCCACCTTGGAGGCTGCTAAATGGGGAGCAGAATTAGCAGCCTCCAATTCCAAAGAAAGAATTTATCTCGTAGAGCCGTTGGGTGATTTTGAGAATGACCCGAATTTGACCGACAAGCGGTTTCCTGGAAATCCAACACGCTCTTACAGATCTAAGTCGCCTCTCAAAGTCATCGCCGAATTAGGTGCTTGGGAAAGACATTCCGAAGAAGAAATCAATCATATGCTTACATCCTTAAAGGCTTTGCGCGAGCAGGGCAAGGCAATCATAATTGATTGACCTTTTCAAAAGGACCAATTATGAAGCCAGCCGCCATTCCAAAAAGGTCTGGCGACCGGCTTTTTTTAGTGGAAAGACTTTTACAATAGTTGACCGTTCTTGGCCTATAGCGCCCGCTCTTTTCTTTTGAACAGAAGCTTGAAATCAGGTTTCCAGTCGACCCCATCTTCAGACTGTTCCCACACACTCTCTATCACATTTCCGCTTTCATCAATTTCTCCGATAAAACGCTGAAGAAAATCGAGTGGCGAAAAGTCAGCCGCCTCTCTCCACAGCTTCCAAACGCCCCCCTCAAAACTCATCTGATACAAACGCGTTACGCCACGCGTGTCAAAATAATGCTGCACGTAATTGCCCGAAGCCAAATCCCAGTCATAGATGACCGTACTGCTCGGAAATTCTGCTTTATCTATGTGCGTACGCTGGATGATATACGTTTCATCCAGCCATTCAAATTTTGTTTCACCGACAATCGGATTCGGCTGAAGATGCGGATGGGTCACTTCTACTTTCCACGTGCCGATGAAAAAGCCAAGCCGCTCCATCATCTCTGTGCGAGTTCCTGGTTTCATAAATGACACCCTTTCACTTTTTTTAAAAAGCAGCAAAAGCATATTCTTTATATATGTTCTCTGCGTGTGGTCTATTTCCTACAAAAAAGCTTATTTTTAATTTTAAATCGATCTAGTTTTTCTAATTTTCGTTTCGTTGATGTGAGTATTTTTAACGCCTGGGATGGCGAAGTGATAGCAGATACTTGAATTTCTGTTAGCGAAAAAAGCTGCCATTCCAAAAAGGAATAGCAGCTTTTTTTATTCAGAAGATCCTCTTAGTCCAGTTCAGCCAACTTCAAAACACTCGCTAATAGCACATTCGCACCAGTCTCGATGTCAGCTGGTTCAGCGAATTCTTTCGGGTTGTGGCTGACACCATGCAGGCAAGGAATAAAGATAAGCCCAGAATCCATGACGGCAGCCAGTGAATTGGCGTCGTGGTTCGCGCCACTCATCATGACCCGGTATTCCAGTCCAGCTTCCTTGCATACCCGCTTTACAGTCGCAACTATCTTTTCGGATAAATCGGATGGATACTTTTCGATATTCGGCTTGATGCTCACTCTGTGGTGAGTCGTTGCATAAGCCGTAAACCGGTCCGCTATTTCGCGCATGAATTTTATATTCGTCCCCCTGATTTCAAGGGTGAAGTCCACTCGTCCCGGTACGACGTTCGCTAAATTCGGATGGACATACAGTTCACCGACTGTTCCGACATTCGGTTCGTCAAACGACTTGACGATATGCTCAAATTCCAGCAGGATTTTCGCCGTACTGATTAATGCGTCTTTTCGTTCTTTCATCCCGGTGGTTCCGGAATGCGCAGCTTCTCCATAGACTGTGACATCCAGCCGCTTGATGCCGGCAATCGCATGGACAATTCCGATAGGTGCACTTTCAGCCTCCAGTTTTCTTCCCTGCTCGATGTGGAGTTCCAAATAATCGCTGTAGCGTTCTGCCCCATATGACTCTTCGATTTGCTGAACGCTGAAAGGCGTACTTTTCAACCGTTCGTTAAAATCATCGTCAATCTGGATGGTTCCGCAAAACGCGCGGCTGCCGAACGTACCGCCCAAAATATTCGATTCTTCACCGCGGAATGAAGCGGCTGTCACAGGTCTCTTTAACGGCGTGCTATTTTCAGCAAGCGTAATCAACAACTCCAATCCCGCAACGACACCAAGCGCCCCGTCATATTTCCCGCCGTGTTTGACCGTATCCAGATGCGATCCGATCAGAATGCCGTTTTCACTTTCGGGACCCACAGTTCCGAATACATTGCCGATGGCATCGCGGTGCGTTCGAATCGAATGCTGCTGACATTTTTCGACGAACCAGTCCAATGCCGCTTGTTCCTGCTCCGTATAAGCCAGGCGTGTGATCCCTTCACCTTCTGAAGTGATTTGGTTCACTTCCTCCAGCATTGCCAGTAACCGTTCATTGTTCACTTCCACCTCGAATTACCTCCCCACTCATTCATTTGGTTTTACAAATCGGCCGAAAGTCCATACTTCTACTCCCATCAAATGCCAATACACCGATTGCAATCTGACAAATCCTTAAGTGATAAAGTTTTCAACGCACGACCACTTTCACATTGGAGAAATTCATTATTCAAAACTAAAAGCCGGTCTCAATTCCCGATCTTCAAAGCCCCATCCTTATTCTGCAAGACAGCCAAAATACTCAATGCAGCCAGAAGGCTCGTCTTCGGATTGCTCGGCATCGGATGGTTTTCAACCTGCAGCTGCAGCTTGCCGAAATCCCCTTCCGCTTCGATGGTATGGGTATTCTGTTCAACGGCCGGATCGACGATGATGCGCACCGAAGTTTTCTCGATGCCGATCCCTGCCAATGCGAGTGTCATTGCCACATTGACGTTCTTCGGGAATTGTTCGACGGCGTCGCGTGCAGAGCCTTCGAATATCACCTTTTCTTTGTCTGCATCCATTCCGAGCGACGCCGGTGATTTCCTTGTCGTAAGCTGAACCTGCTCCAGGCCGCCAGCTGCTTTCGCCGATTGAAGGACGTCGAGTCCACCGATGGCACCGGACGGCAGATAGATTTGCGTCTCCAAAGACTCAGCCAAGGCTTTAAGTTCATCCAGGAAGCCGGCATCTTTAAAGACGCCAATGCTGCTGACGACGAGGTCTTTTTTATGGGTGACGACGTCTTTCACATAGAGCCGAGCCGCTTCCACAGTCGTGGCTTCTACGACGATATCGAGCGGCAACTTCAAAAACGCTTGAAGATCCGTGTAGAAATCGGCGCTGAACTGCTCACTCAATTGGTGGCCCATTTCCTGGTTGCGTCCGAAAACCGCAATTATTCTTCCATGAGCTTTCTGTTTACCGTTCACCTGTTCCAATAAATACGTAGCGATATTCCCTGTTCCGATAATTCCGATGTTCATGATCGGCCTCCTCCTCTGGTTAGACGAACCTCTGTATACACTCTCTTTCTGTATTCCTACTTATTCTTTACCCGTAAATGGATAAAGGACATCTCCAAAATCAAAGGAATATTACTCTCTAGTAAGTATGAAGCCTTATTTAACACTATTGCTAATCCAGCTAAATAAACTGATTTTTATGATAATTATTTGCTATTTGAATAAAAATTCTTTATAATAGAAGTGCCTTATTGAAGGAAGTAAAATTTCATGTGAGTAAATTGCAGAACGTTCATTAGATATCCAACCGCTGAAAGCGGCGATTGCCAGGAGAAATTATAACAAGAAGGTCTTCTTTTTACTTTATGTACTATTGACGATTGTATTACGAATCTCATCAGTTGAAGAGAAAGTCACCCCCTGTTCCATTCATGTCCCAAAGAGCCGAAGTTTTCGCATTGCAGCTGAACCGTAAGCCAAGGAGCGATAGTTGAATATCAGACTCCCGGACCCGGATCAAAACCAATTCGTTCACCCACTGAGGAGGAACATGGCATGTGGAATATCAAAAAAGGGATTTACATTGATCGGCCGATTGACGAGGTTTATCAATACGCAATCGACCCGACCCATTGGTTCCAATGGTACGTCGGCCTTTCAGAGCCCGAAAATTTAGTCGGCAAAGGGGAAACCGGAACGACAATGGACATGAAATACACCATGCTGGGAATGCATATGCCAATTAAGGTTGAAGTGCTGGAAACATCCAAAAACGGCGACAGCTATTCATGGAAAGGCACGGTCAAAGGAGCCGTAACTTCCCAACAGTTTTGGACATATGTTCCCGAAGGAGAAGGCACGGAAATAACGCTCGACATGGACTATGAACTGCCCGGAAAGCTGATTGGGAAAGTAGCCAATACGCTCATCATCAAAAAACTGATGGACAATTCCGTGGAGCAAACCTTAAGCAACCTGAAAGCCATTTGTGAAACATCCGACACTTACAGCATGCAGGGTGATTGACCCAAGACCATCTGAAAAACCAACTGATGACCATACTCACAATCGTCAATTTTAAACAGCTGCTCTGATGGATTTCATCTTAAAGTGCAGCTGTTTTTTTGAAGCCCCATTTTCCAAGAGTGTTGCAAAATCAAGTTCGCGCCAAAGATGTCTGCACTGTGAAAGGAGCGGAATTCTCCAATGTTGAAACTTGAGAAAATGCTTGCACCGAATAACAGGGAGTTTTCTTATATAGAAGCCGGTGATCCGCTCGGCATCCCGCTCATTTTACTCCACGACCTCGGTGATTCCTGCCGGACATTTGAGCTGCTGCTTGAGCAGTTGCCGGACCGCATCCGCGCCATCGCTTTTACCCAGCGCGGCCACGACGGCATCGATGCACCTGGAGCGTCTTACAGAACCCAGGATTTCGAAGCTGATTTACTGTTGTTCATGAACCATGCTGCCATCGAGCAAGCCTTCATCCTAGGTGCATCAAGCGGCGGTTTTGCCGCAAGGAACTTCGCGGTCCACCACCCGAAACGAGTACTCGGACTCATCCTGGTCGGTGCCCCTTCCGCGCTCGGCGACAAGCCGGAAATCGTCAAAATACAGGAATCCACTTTGTCCCGGTTAACGGATCCCGTCAGCCCGGCATTTATCAAAAGTTTCACGGAAGGTATTTTCGCTAATCCAGTCCCTTCTGACTTTCTTGAGATGGTGAACAGTGAATCACAAAAAGTGCCAGCACGTGTTTGGAAAGAAACGAGCGAGGCTGCGCTGAAAGAAAAATTTCCTGATCGCTTGGACCAGGTGAAAGCTGCCACGCTCATAATCTGCGGAGGCCAGGACAGGATCGCATCACCAAAAGACCAGGAAAAACTCACCGATGCCATCACTGGCGCAAGCCTCAAAATCCTTCCAAAGCTTGGCCATATGCTGTACTGGGAAAATCCCGAAAAAGTCGCTGAAGAAATCACCGCTTTTATCGATGACTTTGAATAGGATTGCATTCAGCGGCATTCAAATACGAATAAAATCGACCTAACCGCGATTCCGTAAAGGAATCGCGGTTAGGTCGGCAGGCACATAAGGCCTTTGTATAATTGGAATCGTTTAGATAATTTTTTTTGCACAGTTTACCTCTTCCTTCTATAATCCCGCGGTCAATCCCCCATCAATGACAAATTCAGCCCCCGTAACATAACCCGATTCATCTGAAGCTAAGTAGACAAGCAAGTCGCTCACTTCTTCCGGCTGGGCTGTGCGCTGCAACGGAATCGCCTTTGCCATCTTACTGACTCGGCTTTTCCTGACCATCGGCGTTTCAATAATCCCCGGATGAACGGAATTGACGCGGATTCCTTCTCTTCCAAACTCGATTGCGGCACTTTTCGTCATGCCTCTTACCGCGAATTTTGAAGCACTGTAAGCTATGGAGTCGGTGTTTCCGCTTAACCCGCTAATAGAAGAAATATTGATGATGGACCCATTCTCCGCTTTGCTCATTGAGGGATGCACGTACTTCATCCCCAGAAATACCGAGACTTGGTTGACGTCAATGACTTTCCGGTACTGGGCTTCTGTCATTTTGCCGATGGGTTTGAGCAACGCAATCCCCGCATTATTGACCAGCACATTGACCGCTCCGAATACGGTTTCTGTCTCCATGACCACCCTTTCCCATTCCGAAGCTTTTGTGACGTCATGCTTTATGAACTTGATGTCGTTTCCGAGATCTGTTGTCGCCGCTTCGCCTTCTTCTGTCAGGATGTCCGTAATTACGACCTTTGCTCCTTCTTCTAAAAACCGTTTGGCATGCGCTGCTCCCATCCCTCTGGCGCCACCGGTTATAATGGCTACTTTGCCATCTAATCTGCCCACTACCAACCCTCTCCTTCTATTTCAGACAATGAATAACACTCTATCAGCTCACTGCTGCTCTGTTTAACCTTTAAAAAAAGACTGCAGCCCCACTCGATTGAACGAAAATGGTCTACAGTCTATAGTTTCAAAGGAGTGCCTCTTCTTTTTCGGTATGCAAAGCCATTTCAATGAAGAATTGGATCTGTTCATCGAATTGCTGCATATGCTGCTTTTCAACCCGGAAGTTGGTGGCGTACTTTATTTTATTGCGCTGCTCTTCAGGAAGCAGGTTGTTGATCCACAGCTCTGATACTGTCGTTGGCTGCTTCGGTGTCAGGGAAGATAATTCGGCCAGTATTTTTTCACCTTGCCCGGTCCGGCCGCTGCATAAGGTGATAAAGGAATAATTCGTAAGTTTATCCTTTTCCCTATTGATGAATGTCCGCATCGGAGCGGCAATCTTTCCTGCCCAAATAGGTGCCACCAAAATGATCGGCCCATAGTCGCTTATCTCAAAATCAAGCGGAGCCAGACGTGAGTTGCGCTTCACCAAGAAATCGGCAAAGATGGAAAGGTTTTTCCGTTTCTTTTTTTCCTTCACTTCGTACATATCACAGCCGATTCTATCACGGAGTTCGAGAGCCAATTTTTCGTTGTTTCCTGAGTGGGAATAGTAGACGACCAACGGTTTCATGGTAGTTCCTCCTAAGAATTTGGCGTTTGGTATTTTGGATTGGCCATGGGCTGTTTAAGGCTACAAAAGGAGCAAGCATTTATTAAATTCAAGGTCATAATAGTACAATGTCAAAATATTGTCAATATGGCGAATTCGAAACATTTATTTAATAAGCATCTTCAGAAAGGGATTTAATTTTTGAAGGTTTCTCATGATTACGGAACGATGCATTTATACGAATAAAAAAGGAATATCCCCCATCTTCAGGCCTCGCATATGCACTATAAATGTTCTTATTCGATCCTCTTCAAAATTCACTCTACTAAAATAACAATAAAAGGATTATATTTAATAGTTAGAGTGAAAAAATACCACCATGAAACGACAGAGAAGAGGAATAGAATGACTGCACCAAACACAAAACGAAAAGCCAATAAAGGGAAATTGATGTTACGGGCACTGCCCATTATCATCGGCGCGTTTATCACCGCCTATGGCCTCGAAGCCGTACTGATCCCGAACAATGTATCAGACGGAGGAGTCACAGGCATCAGCATCGTCGGCTCCCAATTATTCGGCTTGCCGCTTGGCTTGCTGATTGCTGTCCTCAACATTCCATTCGTCTATTTAGGCTATAAGCAAATCGGGAAAAGCTTTGCCATCTACTCCATCATCGGCATCGCTTCCCTTGCTTATGCTACAACGCTTATGCATCATATCCCGGCCATCATTGAAGGCGATACCTTATTGGTCACCGTTATTGGGGGCATCATCATCGGTTTTGGAATGGGACTTGCACTCCGCAACGGGGGTGCGCTCGATGGCATCGACATGCTGGCCGTGCTGCTTTCACGCAAACTGCCTTTCGGAACAAGTGATATGATTTTATTCCTTAACGTATTTGTCTTTATCATCGTTTCTTTCGTCTTCGGCCTGCAGGGCGCTTTCCTATCAGGAATTGCTTACTTCATCGCCTCAAAAGTAATCCATCTGGTCGAAGAAGGATTCAGCGGCTCCAAAACCTACAAAATCATTTCGCGTGAACCAGAGCTGCTCGTCCAGACCATTTACGACCGGCTCGGACGCAACGCCACCTACAATATCGTCAACGGTGCCTATACAAACGAGCAATACAAAGAAATCACGTGCATCATCAACCGGCTCGAAGACAGCAAAATGAAGGAAATCATCTTCGAAATCGACAGCAACGCGTTCGTCGCTGTCTACGATGTAGCCGAAGTAAGGGGCGGGAGTTTCAGGAAACGGGATATTCATTGATTGTCAGAAACAAAAACAGACACAAAACTCTTTAAAAGAGCTTTTGTGTCTGTTTTTACGTGGAGAACTTTCTTACTCCGAATGTTTCAGGAAAAGAGAATTTCCATTTTTGATAAATCTCCAGATCGCCGCAATCAGGAAGATCACGATACCGGCAATCAAGAATCCTTGGATGGCTGTTGCTAACTCCGGATTGACCCGACCGCTCGCATACGAACTGTAGATTCCGAAGAATGCCCATGCTAAAGGCAGTGGGTAGGCAGCGTTCTTGTACTGCGTCAAGTAAATGAGGACAAATGCGATGGCAACCGTCAAGATGATCAGAGTCCAGACCGAATAGGAAATGCCGAAACCGTTCCACTCCAGCTGTACCAAAAGCAACGAGACGTTGACGACGGTTGCGATGGTCACCCATGCACAGTAGAGGGTGAAGCTGAGTCCTGCCAGCGTCGACGGAACTTCAAAGCGATGTGTATAGATTTTCCCGATGATGACGAGCAAGGAGAACAACATGCCTATTATTAAAATCGTGGAAATGCCCAATCGCTCATAAGAGAATGTAACGATCCAGCTCATATTGCACAGAGAGAGAACGATAAACCATGGTGTGATCAACAAGACCAGCTTGCTGACTCTCGCATCTTTCCGTTTGATAAACAAATAGATCAGCGTAATCAACAGCAGACTATAAATGACGCCCCAAATCGAAAACGTAAAAGGCGCCGGGGAAATAAGCGTCAAGTATTGGTCGGAGATGTCCCCTTGGCTCTGCCCATTGAAAAACCCGGAAGATCCGAGGTAATTGACACCGAGCGTCAAAAAGTATAAAACCAAATTCAAAATCGTGAACAGCTTTGTTTTCTTCAGTGTACTTTCGTCCACAATGACTCATCCTTTCATTAGTTATTTTTTTTATCGTTCCGTGAATACTGCACTGCACAGTAAAATCCAAACAGCACAAAATAATTCCTATACAAGCTTTCTCCATTATCTCTTCCCTGATTAGTTAAATTGTAAAACTGTTCTCTGCAGCAGAAACGAAAATCTGTCTGCACATTGGGAAGTAGGCTGTTGTCTGCTCAAAAAATCTAATTTTTTTACCTAGATTTGATTTCTTCATTTATTAATAGATCTCCAAACATTTTTAAAAACTAAAAGTCATGCTATCATAAAAGCAAAATAGTATCCGCACCTTAAATTAACGTTATTTTTATCATATTTCCTCTAAATAAACTTATATGTCTTTAACGATGTTTCTGTGCTTTAATCTGAAACGAAAGGCGGCGTTGAGGATGTTCGAGGAAAAGAGAACCCGTTTTGTACATGGCTGGATGGCGGCCGCGATCATCGTAGCGGTTTTCATCCTGCTGCAGGCCACTCAAAATGTACTCATCACCAGTGTGATGATGCAATTGATTTTCTATACCGTCCTGCCGATATGGCTGCTGAGCTACCAGTTCAAAAAACGTAGTGTAAAACTGCGCCACGTCGTGTTCTTCCGCGGCACCGCGCGTTGGCTATTGCCGTTATCCGGACTCACCGTGCTGGTGCTGCTGTTTTCCATGAGCATCTATTGGCTGCTGTTGCGGGCGCTCATGCCCATCGCCCCAGCTGTAGTCGATTTTGCGCTCACGCCGCAGCCGTTCCCCGACGCGCTTTGGTACATGGTGGCGACCAGTTTCATCTTAGCGATCATCGCGCCGATTGCAGAAGAGTTCGTGTTCCGCGGGTTGCTCCTGAACCGGCTGATCGCAACATTCGGCTTCTGGAATGGGCTCGGCTTGTCGAGTCTGATTTTCGGCATCTTCCACGTCAACTTTTTCGGTGCCTTCCTGTTCGCAGTGGTGGCATCGCTCCTGTACCTGAAGACCGGCAATTTACTTGTCCCAATTCTGCTGCACATCGCCAATAACCTGATCGCCGTTTACCAAAGTTTCGTCAATCCGTCTTTTCCACAATGGCTGATGGTATCGAGCATCAACGACCTGTATACGAAAAGCGTGCCGAACCTTGTTGTGTTGCTTGCCAGTCTGGCATTGCTGCTGCTCATCATTGCGCGGATGGCTCGGGGGTTGGAGAATAAGGTGAAAGAAACGCGTGTTTTCTGGACTTGAATTCTAAAGGAATGCTGACGGGAACATTCCCTGCATTAAAATGATAATCCAGGAGCTGTTCCAAAAGAACAATTTCCCACTCTATCCCTGTATGCCACAGAATTCACTTAGAATTTTTACACTGGGAAGCGATTTTAAAGCCTTCTACCCAGCGCTGTCCCGCTTGCTTAGCAGAACTGAAACTGCAGAAAATAAAAAGAAGCAACCGCCCACTTTCCTCCTCGGATAGTAGGTGATTACTCTTAAGTAATTGAATTCAAAAGTTTTTTCCATGAGCAACTTAACATAGTACACACATTCATCGAGAAAATCTTCTGTCACAGGAGTATCTTTATACTCTAAATCCCGTTTCGTATAATCCACGCTCTTCATCTGATGAGGAAGAGCAAAACCGGATACGTTAAGACCGGATGGCACTTCGACTTCCATAGGATGGCCCATAGATTTAGAAGTGATTGGACAGACGAAAATGAACGTTGATTTTTCATTGTACTCAGTGTTGCTTAATACAATAGCTGGTCTTCGTTTTTGTATTTCCATGTCTGTGCTTGGGTCAAAGTTCAAGTAGATCAAATCTCCTTGTGCCGGCATATAAGTACCCATTATAACTCTTCTCCGACTGTATCTTTAATCAGCTCTTCACCCTGATTATCACTTGTCAGACCCTTAATAATTTCATTGAGTGACTTGCGTTTTTTCAAAGGCTTAATCATGATTGTCCCATTATCCAACACGGAAATTTCTACTTTTGTATCGACTTCTATTATCGTTTTATTGATGATGGACGCATTGAATCGAACCCCCAGATTATTCCCCCATTTTTTTTACTGTGGCTTGCTGGTGATCAACGACTTTTGCCATGATTTCCACCTTCCTTCATGCTATCATTTTGTCACGCCCAAAAAGTTTAAACAATGTTTATACACCCTTCATCCTTACATTCAAGCGTGTTTCTAATTTACATCTCCCTTTCTTAGAAATCCTTTTCTAAACCACTTCTGCCGTTCTTTTTAACTGCGTTTCCATATCATCCAGCCACTTGATGCATTTGTTCTTCAGCCAAGGAAATGGATGATAGTACAGCGTGTGCGTTTTATAGGCGAGGCCCTTGATGTCTGCCACCTCCCATAAAAGGGGATACGCATTTTCCGCAGCTGGAATAATCGGCGCTTTAGTGCCCCATCCCGCGATAACCGCATCTGCCCGCTCCACGCAATCCAAAAGTTCAACGTACCGATCCATTGAAAAGATCGTATGGCGGCTATCGCCGCATTTTTTCATGAACCTCTGCCCTTCTTTATACTCGTCAAATTTCCTCGTCCTTAGGTCAGTAAGGTTGATGACCTGGACTGAATTCCAGTTCATCCGCTCCATGAGGCGCATCAATTGGTACAGCGTATTATCGGGAGTGGCGGGTGTGAGCGGCAAGTCTGCAACTTCACCTGAAAGCAAAAGAATCGAATCTTCTCCAGCCAACGGAAGACATTGCCCTGGATTCAAGAGCACGAATAACGCATCGACTCCTTCACTTTTTGCGCCTATTCGGCTGATGACAACGAGACTTCGGCAAGTCTGAATTTCCCTGTGCGTCTGCAGTTTATAGAAAGCTGCCTGTGTGTAAAAAAGATTTTCCAATTCCTTGCCTGATTGAAACATACTTTTCCTCCTTCAATTTTTTACTGTCTTTATTGAAGAGGCATCCGTTGAATGCGCGGCAAAACAACCCGCCATTCCATTTTTATGTAATTTCGCCTTAATAAAATAGAACGTATGTTTGCAATAGGCAATTCAATTGTTCGGGAAATAAATTTCCAGAATTCCTCACATGCTTCTGTTTCATAAAAACTTAAGGTTGTTTATTGTAATAAATAAAAATGCATGAAGAATCCGTTCCATTTCTGGATATGTCGGTTTCTTCATGCATTTACTTTGTATAGATGAAATTTTTTCTGAAGCAAAGACTCTTATTAACTTTCGTTTAACACACTGGCACTATTCAGTTCCCCAAAGCAATCTTGATATGTTCCAAATGATGCTCTTCGTGCCAGCATAGTTTCGCCAGTTTGGTCGCAACGCTGATTTCACCATTCGTTTCGTGGGTGAAAACGCGGTCCAATTGCTCTTCAGTCACATGCTGGCCAAGTGCGACGATCCGCTCGTTCAGCCCCTCCAGAATTCGGATTGAACTTTCCACCGGCAGCTCGTTGTCCGGAAGTGCCACCCATTTTTCCTGGTCAAAAGCAGGAATTGTTGGATTGTCGTCCGTCAAAGCCAGCTTCAGGCGCTGATACATATTCAATTGCGAATCCGCAATATGATGCACAAGCTGACGAACTGTCCAACTGCCTTCTCTGTACTTCTTGCCCAATTGCTCTTCATCCAATAGATCGACAGCTTCTCTCAACCGTGTGGTGTATGTTTCGATTTTTCCGAGCCATTCCTGGAGATGTTCAGTTTTCACGTTATCAGGAACCTGTAATTGTCCAATCGGAAATTTTACATCCATTTTCACAACCTCTTTTCCTTATCCGTATTTGTGTACCATTGCATTAACGCTCAATATACCAATGAGGCCGGATTTTGTAAACCGGAAGGCTGTGGCGCAAACTCCGGCAGGACTTAATTTCACCTCGTCAGCAGTTGAGCTTACAGTTTGAAGAATTTGCCTTATGGGAAATGTAGCAAATATAATGAGCTCAATAAACCAATTTTGCGAGGGAGTGGTCCAGTTGATCAACAAGCTTGGGCAAGTGATGGTGTATGTGGAGGATCAGGACAAAGCAGTGAAGTTCTGGACGGAAAAAGCAGGGTTTACTGTGGTCGCCGATGAAGGCTCGAAAGAACAGGGCTTGAGGTGGATCGAAATCGCCCCTACCGAAGACGCGGAGACGACAATCGTGTTGCACGACAAAGAAGTGGTTTCGAAACTGTCACCCGAATTGGAACTCGGTACGCCTTCCCTCATGTTCTATACCGACGGTGTGGAAGAGCTGTACGCTGATTTCAAGAAAAGAGGCGTTATGACCGGCGACCTAGTGAACATGGGAACCGGCAGAAGCTTCAACTTTGCGGATGACGAAGGAAATTATTTTGCGGTGATGGAGAGAGTCCAAAGTTGATATAGCTGGGACAGCATCCTGGATTTCGCCTTCCAGCAAGGAATTTGGCTTTTCAAGTCTAAATGCCAAAACCGTATCCTGAAACCTTTATGGTTCCCGAATACGGTTTTCTTTGCATGCAATTACAGGAAATGAATTTAATTGCCTTTGGAAAATAAAAAGCGATTTATTAATTTAAATAATTTTCAATCAGATAATAAGTTCTATCTTTCGTTTCAAATGCTAAATAGTCCATCCCTGCAGCTCTTTCATATGCCCGTTCTTTTGGCATCTCAGCAAAATTTTGTTCTTTCATTTTGATCCAATCATTTTGATCACTCTTCAGGTTTTCAAATTCTGCTTGTGAAATTGTGGACTTAAGTTCGCCCCATACTTCGTTTAATAAGTCATCCCAGTCACTATAATACTGGCCATAAAAACCCGATTCTAAATCATGTGCAAACAATTTCTTTGCTTCATCCATTATCTCTTCATCAAGATTATCTGCCTTCTGCAAATAACCATTCGAACCATTCGTTTGGACAGCGGATTGCGTAGCGGCCTCTGCTGTTGCCACTTCTTTCTGCTCTTCTTCATCTGCTGCTGCTTGTTCTTCTTCACTTGCTCGCGCTCGCTCATCTTCCAACATTTTTAGCGCTTCTTCTTTAGCTAATGCTTTCTGCTCTTTGTCCTCTTCTGCTCGCAGCTTTTCTGCTTCTTTACTTGCCATCTCTTGTTCTTTTTCAGCTTTTGCTTGCTCTTCTTCCTCTATTTCTTGTAATATTACCTCATCTTTTTCCATTTCCTCTGTTATGCTATCCACTCTGACTAATTGGCGATCTCCATCTGGATTATTTGAGTTTGTTAAAAGTTTTATCGTGTTTTTATTTTCAAAGAACCCTTCAAACACAAATTCATTAACGCCACTTTCTGGATTAACCACTTCTACCATAAAGTTATCGTCTTGAGTTTCAGTTAAGATGTATTCAATAGTCATCGGTTCTTCATCTTGTTCCCTTGTTAGTATTCTTTCTTCGCTTATCTCCAGGTAAGATGCTTCGTTGTCGCCTAAAACTAATTTCCAACTGCCGATTATCTTACTTTCAGGCGATCCGCCGCAAGCGGACAACAGCAGCAGGACACCCAGTACCATCAAAAAACTCAGCCATTTTTTCTTTATCGCCATTTCTTCATCTCCTATTTTCTTTCTTTTTTACTACCCAGCCCAGCATTGAACCCCGTACTCCCATAGAATTACATTTTTTTATAAATTCCAAATACTTCTCCACAGTATATTCAGCATTACCGGAGCATGCTCCCTTCCTATCAACAAAACTATTGGACTACTACAAACACTGAATAAATAGTACCATAAAACTATTAACTTAAATACATAAAATTCCCATTTTGTAATGTATGAATGTAGCTCATAATAATCAAATCGATTAATTTACCGTTTATATAAACCTAGTATTGTTCACTATAGAAATCATGATCAACTTGATCGATGGAGAAATCGTCAATAACGTCCAAAAGATTTCAGAAGAAATCGGCGCGGAAACGGTTTGCACCAAAAATGAACTCTTTGGAATAGATGAACTCAAGAATGAAGTATTATTGGGTGTCATACATAGGGCGCAATTTAATTTTGCGGTGATGAAGAGAGTTGATCTAGACAGTAAAATCCGTGAAGTAAAGCATTCCTCGCTTTTACTTCACGGATTTTTTTAGTCGACATCGCGGTATCTGTACAAAGATTCATAGGACTGGACTCGTCGATCCGTTTCAAAAGAAGAGCGGCTCCAGATGCTCGCTTCATCAAAGGATTCCTCCGTCTCGACCAACTTCAATTCCCCCGCTTCCAGCGTCATGATATCCGACTCGATTACCTTCAGTTCTTGTTGTTCGGAACCCAGCGCTCGAATACGCAATTGGACTTCTTTTTGTGTATCTAAATTGTTTTTGAGGAAAAATGAGTTTTGGTACGGTTCGGAATGGCAGTTTGATGTATGCGTCCGGAAGCATTTCCTTTCGGAACTCATAAACAGCACGGTGATTTCCTCAGGGGCTTGTTGCTGTTCAGATAGAGCCAGCGCATTTTCAACTTTATGGATATACGATGCTTTCTCCGCTAATGGATACACCCACATGATGAAAAATAGAATAGTGGTACAAAACACCGCTGTGAAAACCCAAACTGCCTTAGGGTTATGGAATGATTTGGGTGCACCTTTAAACATGTGGCTGACAATCAGATTAATGATGACAATCACCAGCAGAAATGCGGCACAAACAATAAGTGCAACTATGCTTTCAGATCCATTCTGAAAAAAAGAAAGCTGATATGCGTCGGAGAAATAATAATTTAAACCAACGCTGGTAAAGATCACTGCAATGAGAGTGGCTAGAGATATTTTCCAGTGTGTGTTTTTCTTTTTGCCCCTTTTCAAACTCATGGTGGTCCAGAAAAACCAGGCACATGGAAGAATTAAGAGAAAGATGACAAGTGAAACGGTGCCCATTAAATCATGCCTTTCTTGAAAAAAAGTGAGAAACGAACCGTTAAAAGTGAGTGAATAAGGTGAGGTTTTTAAAGAACTGCTTTAATTATACAGAAGCCATGCTTAAAAAGATTCAACTATATAACGGAAAGCTGGAAGAAGGATTTTTCTGCAAGTAATTTCTCCATGTTCTTATAGCTCTATATAAAAAAACCGTATCCCGAAAACTTTACGGTTCCCGGATACGGCTTTCATTGCTTGCAATTTTACTCAGTAATATAGAAGTGGCATTGGAACAAAGAAGTGATTTAGCGGTGTTGTTTGTTCTTTTTGGAGGAAGCAGCATAGACGCCTAAAAAGATAACCAACAATGCTGGAATAATTGCAGCCATGAAATTACCTCCTGGTTTCATTGGACTTGTTGATTCTAATACGTAGTTGAAATTAAAAAGTTTCATCAGCTCGTCAAGAGCACCCATTATGAATGGCTTTCTTCTTTACTGTAAAATTCATAAGCAAAATAGCCGACCAACATGCCAATTCCTGATCCTAATACAATGGCGTTGCCCAATGAAATACTGAAAATGATACCAACAACTACACCGAGTGCGCTTCCGAAAATCATGCCAAGCGGAATCAAACTGTCCAACAGTGTTTGAGCTTCGGTGGTGTCTTTCTTTCCGAGCGTTCCCTTCTTTTGTTTGGCTTTAAGCCGGGTAATGACAAATATAGCAATCGCCCCAACAAACGCAATTGGCAAAACAATGAGGATGATGTCCATCAACGGCTCCATTTGAAGAACTCCCTTCCCAAGCCTGTGAACTTAAGCGTAACAAAAGAGAAGGAAATATCAACTCTCTTCCTTTACGAGTTGATTCAACGAAACCTTTGCCACTCTAAACCCATAATGTAAACTGAAGCATTTTGCGGTCAGTGACGCAATTTTTACATTACCACTTAAATAATCTGAATATTGACATAAATTAAGAAAAAGGTGTTATTATGAAGATGTTTATATACATTCAAAAATGTTGCCGGCCATTGGATGCACGTCTTTATCTAGTTGAAAGGAGGAAAAGCAGTGACTATGTTTGAAGAAAAGCAACCCGCAGTATCTATGGAGAAGATGGAATGGATGTACGAACAGATGGTGAAGATCCGTTACTACGAAGACCAGATGGCGGAAGCGTACATGGAAGGGAAAACGCCGGTATTCAATATCGGAGCCGGGACTGTGCCGGGTGAAATGCACTTAGCCACCGGGCAGGAACCAGCCGCAGTGGGCATCTGTGTGCACTTGACGAAAGACGACACGGTGACGGCTCCTCACCGTCCCCATCACCATGCTATTGCCAAAGGGGTCGATTTGAAGAAAATGACCGCTGAGATTTTCGGGAAGGAAACGGGGCTTGGCAAAGGGAAAGGCGGACATATGCACCTGTTCGACCCCGAAGTGAAATTTTCTTGCGGAGGCATTGTCGGGGCCGGCATCCCCCATGCAGTCGGCGCAGCGATGACCAGCAAAATGAAAGGCAAAGACTGGGTAGCTGTCGCTTTCATCGGAGAAGGTGCAGCGAACGCCGGGGCTTTCCACGAATCACTGAATCTGGCAGCCGTTTGGAATCTGCCGCTCATTGTCGTCGTAGAAGACAATTCGTACGGCATTTCTGTGGCGAAAAAAGCGTCCACGTCCGTTGAGTCGAATGATTTACGGGCGTCTGCTTATGGCATTGCCGGTGCCTACGTAAAAGACAACGACCCGATCGCCATGTATAAAGCAGCTGAGGAAGCGGTGGCCAGAGCGCGCAACGGTCAAGGACCGACCATCATTGAAATCGAAACCTACCGCTACCTGGGCCATTTCCAGGGAGATCCAGAACTGTACCGGGATCAAACGGAAGTGCCGGGGCTTCGCCAACTGGATCCGCTCAATAAACTGAGAAAGATGTTGGCCGAATCCGAGAACATCAGCGAAGCTGATTTGGAAACCATGGAAAAGCGCGCCAAACAAGAAGTGGATGAAGCCTACCAGTTTGCAAGAGACAGCAGCTATCCCGATCCGGAATCTGCATTGAAAGATGTCTTCCATCCATAAAACAGAAAAGGAGCCGATCTATTGTGGAAACAGCAAAAAAACGGATGTTGACCGGCAATAAAGCGATGGCTGAAGCCATTTCACAGGAAATGGAACGCGATTCGAATGTCTTTGTCTTGGGAGAGGATATCGGGAAATATGGAGGCATCTTTGGTTCGACACAAGGATTGATCGAGAAATTTGGACCGGAACGGGTGCTGGATACCCCGATTTCCGAAACCGCTTTTATCGGTGCAGCCATTGGCGCTGCCGCTGAAGGCATGAGGCCGATTGCCGAATTGATGTTCGTCGACTTTTTTGGCGTCTGCATGGACCAGATCTATAACCACATGGCGAAAATCCCGTATATGTCAGGCGGCAACGTCAAACTGCCGATGGTGCTGATGACTGCTGTCGGCGGCGGCTACCGGGATGCGGGTCAACATTCGCAGACACTTTATGCGGCCTTTGCCCATATGCCGGGCATGAAAGTGGTCGCACCATCCAATCCGTACGACTTGAAAGGGATGATGGTGTCAGCGATCCGCGATGACAATCCGGTTGTCTTCATGTTCCATAAATCACTCCAGGGGTTGGGCTGGATGGAGCAGTTGGATGTCGCCGTCGACAATGTGCCGGAAGAATCCTATACCGTTCCGTTGAATAAAGCAAAAGTCGTCCGGGAAGGCAAAGACGTGACGATCGTCGGCATTCAAATGATGACCCATTACGCGGTCGAAGCGGCGGAGCGCCTTGCCAAAGACGGCATCGAAGCGGAAGTCATCGATTTGCGGTCACTGGCACCGATCGATAAAGGCACCATCATCGAGTCCGTGAAGAAAACCCATCGCCTGCTTGTAGTCGATGAAGATTACCTGTCCTACGGTATGACAGCAGAAGTTTCAGCGATTGTCGCGGAAGAAGCCTTCTTCGAAATGGAAGCGCCGATCAGCCGGCTGGCCATTCCCGATGTGCCGATTCCGTACAGCGGCGTCTTGGAAGACTTCGTCATTCCAGGGCCGAATAAAATCTATGAGCAAGTGAAAAAGATGATGGACGAAGCATAGTGACTCTGGAGGTGGTGGAATGATTGAAGTCCGATTGCCGCAATTGGATGAGGATGTAGAGGAGAGTTTAATGGTCCTCTGGTTTGTATCAGTTGGCGATTTCGTGGAAAAAGGACAGCCATTAGTGGAAGTCCAGACGGAAAAAGCCGTTTCCGAAATAATCGCTGAAAGCAGCGGAACCATACAGGAAATTGCGGTCAAAAGAGGCGATTCTGCAAAAGTCGGAGATGTGCTGGCAACCATCGATCCTGAAGGGACTGCCGGAAAAGGAACAGCCCAAGATGAACCGCCTGCACAGGAAGCGAAAGCCGAAACAAACGCTGATAGCCAGGCATCCAGCAGCTTCGTGCGAGTCTCGCCGAGGCTAAGGCGGCTGGCAAAAGATCTCGGAGTCAATCTGGAGACGGTTAAAGGAACAGGAAAAAACGGCAGCATCACGGAAGAAGATATCCGGGACGAGTCGGGGCTTTGAAACAACGGGACTTGCACTCTAGGAATCCCCTGGCAAGCATACCAAAAAGGAGACGGCCCCAAATGAGACCGCCTCCTTTTTGTGCTGCCTGCCATGAACGAAGAACCCTTTGAAGCCATAAGCAACGTCGTTTTTGCCATTTCTTCCGATTTTCGAGACACTGCATCGGTGTCATGGACCTCAACTTTACTGTGCTTTCTTCCGGAATGATCGGCTTATCGATGAAGCCCGGTGTCAGTGAGATCAATGGGAATGGATTGACAAAGTAATTACAAGTTGACGGCTAACCATCTGCAGAAGAAAAACAGCCTGCTTTTCCTCTAAAACGCTGCAAGCTGTCGTATTTATATTATGAAGATCATCCACGGTAAAGCGGAAAATAGTCAGGATTCTCAATAGCGCCTCTGCTCAACTGATAATCCGACAGAAGCTTGTAGGCCATTTCGTTGCGGATTTTCTTGCCGGTCAGGATGTCCAGCGGTGTGGTTTTCGTGAACCCGCGCTTGAAGCGGTATAGCTCGTCGCTTGTAGCTCCGCCAAGATGCAGTTGTTTTTTGTTATGCTCGACTCCCCAGCGGCAGCCTTCGTTCAGCACCAGGCTATTGCCCGCGACGCAGAAAAATTCAGGGTCATTCGCCGCCAGATGGTAATGCAGGAACTCCCTGTGATGCACATACAATGATCCCGAAATATAGTGGCCTTCGTATTTCGCGTAGACGATGAATTGTTTGCCTTTCAGCAAAGTGAACGATTCCGCCAGCAACTCTTTCGAGAACCGGTAATGATTCGGAATGTTATTCCGATTCGCCATGATTTCATAGAGCCGGTGAAACTCCTCGACCGTGGAACCCGTATAGTCATACTCAATTTCCACGTTATTTTTCAAAGCCCGGCGGACTTGTTGGCGCGTGCTGGATTTGAATTCTTCCATAAAATAATCGTCCACGGTCAAGTCGATGTACATCGATATTCCACGGTTGTCGATGCTATAGATTTCCTCAAAGTCTTTGGCATTCTTCACCCATGAATTGAAGCGGACGTACTCCGAAACGATGTGATGGTCCATGCAGTATTCTTGGAATGCGGCATCGAATGCTGCCGCAAGCTCTTTTTTTCTGCCTGCTGCACAGCTGATGATCAACGGTCCACCTGGGCCAAAAGGGGTGATGGTATCGTAGTATGTGATGCCCACTACTTCAATTGGGATCGGCCGCACAACAAATTGGTAATGGACACGACCGAAGTCCGTCACAAACTCAAAAACCTCATTTTTCCCTTTCTCCTGTTTCGCGTATGCACTGCCCCATTCCGGTAAGAAAAAGATGTCAGGCAATAAAGAGGGCGTCTTAACTGTCATTTCATATTTCCTCCTTTGGATAGCTGCAAGCTAAAGCTCAGAATTTCATATCGAGTCTAAATTGATGATAATCAAAGAGGGTTAAAACTAAGTTAAAGCCGGGTTTAATGTAAGTTTGGATAAGCTCTGGATCAAAACGTTTATAGATTACTCTTTTTCTCTCACGTATATCAGAGCTTACTCGGCGTACCAGCCGTTTTATCTCCCAGTCTTACTTTTCAACAAGGACCTCTTGCCTGCTGAAAATCGATTTTGGGCAAAAAAAAAAAAAAATACAGGACATTGCGATGATCCATTGCAATGTCCTGCAGTTGATATTTATATGTTTTTTGAATTTAGGGCTCTGTAAGTGAAAATCCATCACACCATTTGCCTAGTTGTTTCGTTTATCCAAAGCTTTCACCAATTCTTCAGCCAATGCTTCAGAAGAAAACGGGTCACGCCCGGTCACCAATTGGTCATTGCCCCAAACCACTTTTTGCTCAGCGGAATAATTAGCCACTTTGCTCATTTCACCTTCCAAGCTGAATGGCAGAATCGCCGGAAGCCCTTCCGGTTCGACCGCTTCCGGATAGCCTGTTACGTCCAAGCCGGAAATGATGCTTTTGCCATCCGGACGTTTTGTCCAAAGCAATGGAGCCGGGCCGTGGCATACGGCTGAAACAATGTTTCCATTGTCGTAAACGGCATTGATGATTTTATGCAAGGTTTCGTTTTCAGCCAGGTCATACATTGCTCCGTGGCCACCCACGATGAACACCGCGTCATACTCTTCTGGAATTACTTCCGAAAGCTTTTTGGTGTTGTCCGCTAATCCCGATTCATACATTTTTTTGTATTTGCCTTCCGGGTCATAGTCTTCGCTGATACTGGCTTGGTCGAGTGTCGGTTTTCCACCTTTTGGTGAAGCCAGGTCCATTTGATGCCCTGCTTTCTCCACTATCTCCATCGGCGCAAACAATTCTTCGGCCCACCAGCCGGTTTCGTAATTATTTTCTGTATCTTTATGTCCACTTGATAACACTGCTAATACGTTAGCCATTTTAAGTTTCCTCCTTTAAATCATCCTGACACTAAGTTTTCCCGAATATTTTCCCGCTTAAACAAACTGACAACTCCTGTGAATTAAGATTACTCCTCCACACCTTTTCTCAGCCACTTCGCCGTCAAGGTGTCCGACTGGAGCATCTTTTCCGGTGTTCCTTCAAACAACACTTCGCCGCCTTTTTTGCCTCCGCCTGGACCCATTTCGATGACCCAGTCGCTCGCCGCGATAAAGTTTAAATTGTGTTCAACGAGGATGACCGAATTCCCTTTGTTTACGAGGCTTTGGAAAACTTCCAATAGATGATCATTGTCTTTTGTGTGCAGGCCTAATGAAGGTTCATCCAACAAATAGATTTGCCCTTCTTTTTTCAGGTGGCTGGCAAGTTTGAGGCGCTGCACTTCTCCACCGCTCAACGAACTGGTTGTCTGTCCGAGTGTCAGGTATCCCAATCCGACATCTTTTAAGGTATCTACTTTTTTGACGATTTTCGGCATTTTCAAATACCGATTGGTTTCGTCGATCGACAGTTCCAATATCTCCACAATATTTTTTCCTAAGTGTCGATACGACAGCGCTTCATCCGAATACCGCGTGCCTCTGCAGGCTTCACACGTGACGGTCACGGGATCCGCAAAAGCTACGTCCGGCGTGGTGACGCCTTTGCCCTCGCAGACCGGACAGGCTCCTGTCGAATTAAAGCTGAACAAGCCCACTGGCTGTCCCGTTTCTTTGGCCAGAATCGACCGGATGTCGTCCATGATTCCCATGTAAGTCGCAAGTGTCGAACGGCTGGAAGTGCCGATGCTGCCTTGGCTGACCGCGATGGTTTCGGGATAGTTCTCCATAAATGCGCCGAACAGCAACGAACTCTTGCCGGATCCTGAAACGCCGCATACCGACACGAGGACGTTTTTCGGAATGTCCACACAGACATTTTTTAAGTTGTTGGCCGAAGCATTTTTGATTGAAAAACTGTTTTCTGCCTGTCGCGGGGTTTTATTCACACTGACCTTATGATCCAAATCGGTGATGGCTGAAGCTTTCTTTAACCCTGCCTGTGCACCTTGATACACCACTTCGCCGCCGCTCACTCCAGCTCCAGGACCCATTTCGATGATTTCATCTGCCGTTTTAATGACTGCTAAATTATGTTCGATCACGACGACGGTATTGTGATTGTCTCTTAAATTTTTCAACATATGCGTCAACATGTCGATTTCTTCCGGATGCAGCCCTGCGCTGGGTTCATCGAAAATATACGTGATGTTGTTTAAACTGCTTCCTAAATGGCGGGCAATTTTCACGCGCTGCGCTTCCCCGCCCGACAAGGTTCCCATTTTCCGTGCCAGACTCAAATAACCCAGCCCCAAGTCGACCAGCTGCTTTACATTCGGAAACGCTTGCTGTGCAATTGATGTTCCGACAGGGTCGTGTATTTCCGCCAGTTCACCCAGCAATTCTGTCAGCTCCAGATGGTCGTATTGTGCGATATTCAAGCCGTTGATTTTGCATTCCAGCACTTTCGGATTCAATCCCGAACCTTCGCAGGTAGGGCACGGGGTGTGCGTCGTCATCGCTAAGACATCTTCCTGGGACGTTCTCTTCAACTTCGTGAGATCGCGATTAATGTACAGGCGAATAAAGCGCGGAAGGATGCCGTCCCATTCGATTTCCGTAGTGCCATCTTTGTAATAATAAGTTCCAAATGCCCGCTCGCCTTCCGGCGGTCCGTAGACTAGAAGATTGTATTTTTCTTCCGGGAAATCTTTTATGGGGAGATCGGGATCGAATAATCCGCCGTCCACCATCCATCTGCCCTGCCAGCCGGGCGGCGCCAGCGGCTTGAATCGCACTGCAGAGTCCCGGAGCGATTTCGTGTGATCGATGATTTTGTTGATATCGGGTACAACGATTTCCCCGAAGCCGTTGCATGCCGGACAATTGCCGAAAGAACTTTCACGCGAAAATTCGGTGGCTGATCCGATCGGCGGACTGCCGATCCGTGAAAACAACAGCCGGATTAAAGGATCAATATCCATATAAGTCCCAACAGTCGAGCGGGAATTGCCTCTGATGGGTTTCTGTTCCACGACGACAACCGGGCTTAAGTGCTGCATCAAGTCGGCATGCGGCCTTTCGTACCTCGGCATCAGATGCCGGATATACAGTGGATAATTCAACGTCATTTGTCTTCTGCTTTCTGTTGCTAAGGTATCAAAAACGACGGAGCTTTTTCCTGAACCCGACAAGCCGGTAAACACATTTATTTTTTCTTTCGGGATATTTAAATCGATATTCTTCAAGTTATTTTCTTGAAGACCTCTCAAAATGATTTCATCTCTTTTATCTGCCATCTTAACATTCTCCTTTTCCAATCAATCAAGGAATTACCCTACTTTTAAAAGGTTTCCCTATTTTAGCTTGGCTTACACCATTCTCTGTTAAAGCACGATATCACGTTTGGTCCTTGCATACCGCATAATTTGATTCACAAAAAATCCTTAAAAAGAAAAAGACACACCCGCAATCGTGTTGCAGCGGGTGTGTTCTCGTATGGAATACAAATTGTCATGTAGGGTCTGAGGTGAGTATGCAAGTATACCGAAAGTGAATCCCAACATTCCAAAAACAAACCCTATAATTCCGAAAGTATCCATCGAATCCCTCCTATCCTATTCATTAAGCCGTAAATTTATTTTCTTAATGGGCTGAATTGTCGTTTCGTTTAAAAATAGACTGGGTACATAGGAGGCAAATACAAATTCTGGAGGAATCAGCCGTGAAGAAGAAATCGATTCCCGTGTTATTGGCATTCGGGTTATGGGTCGCATCCCCCTTCTCCTTTCATCCGGTGGAAGCCACAAGCCATGCATCTGCAGCTAATGAAGACCAGCTGCCAGCCCGCCTTGCGAACTTAATGAATATTGCCCCGGAACATCAATTTATTTTGCGCAATGGAAGTGCACGCATTGAAGTGGAACTTCTCCAATGGACTTTAGATCATTACGGACTGGAAACAGCGGTTGACGGCATCTTTGGCCCTGAGACAGAAAGAAATGTCCGGCAATACCAGGCAGATAAAGGATTGAAAGTCGACGGCATTGTCGGTACGTATACGTGGGCGGCGTTATACGGGGAACATGAAGAACCTGTAGACCCAGAAGGGAAATTGCCCGCCGAGCTCAGAAACTTAATGGATATTGCACCGGAGCATCAGTTTATCCTGCGTCAAGGAAGTGTGCGCATTGAAGTGGAACTTCTCCAATGGACATTAAATGAGTATGGTCTAGAAACAGCGGTTGATGGGATCTTCGGACCTGAAACCGACAGAAATGTCCGGCAATACCAAGCAGACAAAGGCTTGAAAGTCGATGGCATTGTCGGCACGAATACGTGGACGGCCATATACGGAGAATATTAGAAAACTTCATTTCCGTAGTGTTGTTCGTGAAGGAAACTCATTTAAGCTTTGTGCAAAGTTCACCAACATAAGAAATGCCCATCCGGAAAATCGGTTGGGCATTTTCATTTCCAATTAAACAAAACCGCTTCCCAGGGAAACTAGTTAATCTTAGATTAAAAAACAGACGAAGACAGATGAAATGATTTCAGTATGCCGGACTGCTATACTCCTCTATATGCAAACCTGCAGTTAATGAAAGGAAGTTATATAGATGAAATTAAGCGTATTGGACCAAGCACCCGTCACGACAGGAAATACGGCAGAAGATGCGATGCAAAAAGCGGTGGAACTTGCGGTTCTCGCCGATAACTTAGGCTACAGCCGGATGTGGATGGCTGAACATCATGGCTCCGGCGCATTTTCCAGCTCAGCCCCCGAAGTTACGGCTGCCTACTTAAGCGCCAAAACAGAGAGGATTCGAATCGGCACTGGCGGCGTAATGATGATGCACTACTCACCTTTGAAGCTGGCTGAAGTGTTCAAGACATTGAGCGCATTGGCGCCGGGCCGCATCGACTTCGGTGTCGGACGTGCCCCGGGCGGCGACCACAGTTCCATCTACGCCTTGTCTCAAGGACGACGAACGATGACCGATGATATGTACGGGAAATTCGACACGGCGCTGAAACTGATCAACGACGAAACGCCCGAAGACACTATGTACAATAAAACCATCGCTTCCCCAACAAATATCAAACTGCCGGAAGCCTGGCTGCTCGGCTCAAGCGGCAACAGCGCACTAGAAGCTGGACGAATGGGTGTCGGCTATTCGTTCGCCCAGTTTTTCAACGGCGGCATGACGAAAGACATTTTAGATTCCTACCGGGCACATTTCTCGCCTTCCGCTTTTATGGAAAAGCCCGAGATTTCGGTATCGTATTTAGTGACAACGGCTGAAACGGCCGAAGAAGCGGAATACGAAGCATTGCCGCAGGACATTGCGCGTCTGATGTTGATGAAAGGCCGCATTATGCCGCTCATGACACCCGAGCAAGCACAAAACTCTGCGCTATCGGAAATGGACCGCATGCAGATCCAGGAAAGCCGCAAAATCCATTTAGTCGGTTCCGCTACAGACGTGGCAGATCAATTGCAGCGGGAACAAATCGAGTACGGTTTTGAAGAAGCAATGATCTGTAGCATCCCGCATTCCCAGGAAAAACGATTGGATGTCTACCGGTTATTGGCACAGCAATTAATTTAATGGACTGATGTAGAAAACGGCCGTGCCAGAAACTGAATAGTTTCCCGCACGGCCGTTTTAATTATCAGACAGAGTTTCTTCTATCAGAGTTTCTTCTATATAAGATATTTCTTAATATGTGTCTTTTATTCCAATCAAAGTTAGTTTTTTGTCGCATGTGAATGAATAAAGAAATTTATATAACTAAATATTTCCAAACATAAATTTACTACACTCTAGTATTTACCTTTCATCTCATGTTATAGTCATCTGTGGAAAATAGCAGGAAAGATTTAGAATATGGGAATTCAGGGGGAGCGATTAAATGGATGTCGTATTTGTTTTAGTGATGCTGGTTGCCTTATTGGCTTTCGCTGCGAGCATTGTCATGTTGCTCGTCAGTGCTTTGTTCAAAAAGGGGCTGTCTGTTAAGCAAGCTGGTCTTGCGGCTGGGCTTTCATTCGCAGTACTAACCGGTTCCGGTATTGGCGTCGGCTCTACAGCAGAAGATGTCGAACCTACAGCTGGCGTCGATAGTGAACAGTTGGAAGCGCAGAAAGAAAAAGAAGATGAAAAACAGCGTATCGCCCTGGAAGAAGCCGAGATCCAGGCTGCAGAAGAAAAGGAAAAAGAAGAAGCACGCTTGGCAGCTGAGAAAGAAGCCGAAGAAAAAGCGGCGGCTGAGGAGCTTGCGAAAGAGAAAGAAGCCCAACTCCAAAATGAGCAGTTCGCAGGATACAAACTGATTGAAGTGGATGGCGGCGATTTGTCGGGAACGCGTGAAGCCAAAATCGTCGCTGACATTGGGTATGGGGACCGTGAATATTGGGCCTTTACGAATGAACACGGACAGCTGGAGCGTGTCGTTGCGGACGAAATCATTGTACAGGATGACAGCAGCGAAACTGTCTTATCGTCCGGCAGGTATTACTCGGATGAGGCAAAGGTTCCGGGCGTCGAAAGTGATGTATTAGATGAAGGGCATGTCATTGCAGATTCTCTCGGAGGTGTGGCGAACGCCTATAATATCACCCCGCAAGAAAGTACACTCAACCGGCACGGTGATCAAGCCTATATGGAAGACGCAATCCGTGACGCAGGTGGAGCGACGAATTTTGAAGCCATCATCACCTATCCGGATACGGAAACGCAGATCCCTTCAAGTTACCAGTATACCTATACGGTAATGGGCAACGAAGTCGTTGATGCTTTTGATAACATAAACCCCGATGAAGTGAACGCGTCTCTTGGTTTGACGGACAGTGAGCCGGCTGCTTCAAGCAGTTCAACCACAGACACTGTTCCTGCCGAGTTACCCACTGCAAACACAAGCGGTGATGTATCCAGTGTCGATACGAACGGCAATGGACAGGTGACGATCAAAGAAGCAAAAGCAGCGGGTTTCAGTATGCCCATCACGAGTGATCATTGGTTATATCCCTATATGCGGGATAATGATAACGATGGAATGGTCGGAGAGTAAGTTCATGTAAGACTAATGCAAGGTTCAACAAATTAAGAAATGCCCATCCGGAAAATCGGATGGGCATTGTCGTGTTCTATTAAGGGCCGAACAACCAGCCGTGAATCAGTTTGTCGAACGGCTGCTGGTGCTTTGACCATTACCGCTGTTACAAGACGATCGGCGCTTTTTTTGCTTCTTGTTTAAATGTTCTTGTAGCTTTTACTGCTTGTTTCCAGCCGTCGTATAAGTGTTCACTTTGTTCGGCAGGCATTTCGCTGGTAAACGTTTGATCGATTTGCCATTGCTTGGCGATCTCTTCTTTGTCTTTCCAGAATCCAACTGCGAGTCCTGCCAGGTAAGCTGCACCCAGTGCTGTCGTTTCCTGGATCATTGGGCGTTCCACCGGAACATCCAGAATGTCGCTTTGGAATTGCATCAGGAAATCATTCGATACCGCACCGCCATCTACACGCAAGGTTTTCAATTCAATGCCTGCATCTTTGATCATGACGTCCACCACATCTTTTGTCTGGTAAGCGAGTGATTCAAGTGTCGCCCGGATAAAATGTGCTTTCGTCGTGCCGCGTGTCAATCCGAAAATTGCGCCTCGGGCATCTGTGTCCCAATAAGGTGTCCCAAGGCCGACAAATGCCGGCACCATGTAGACGCCGTCCGTTGATTCGACCGATGTGGCGTACGCTTCACTTTCCGGTGCCTGATCCAGAATCTTCAAACCGTCACGCAGCCATTGAATGGCGGAACCGGCAACGAAGATACTGCCTTCTAACGCATATTCCACTTTGCCGTCAACGCCCCAAGCCAACGTGGTCAATAGGCCATGCTCAGAAACCACCCCTTCTTCGCCGGTGTTCATCAGCATGAAACAGCCTGTTCCGTACGTATTTTTTGCCATCCCTTTTTCGAAGCATGCCTGCCCGAACAAAGCAGCCTGCTGATCGCCGGCCATGCCGGCAATCGGAACTTCATGGCCGAAGAAATGATAATCAACTGTATGGGCGTAGACTTCAGATGACTGGCGAACTTCCGGCAGCATGCTTTTCGGTACGGTCAGAATGTCCAAAAGCTCCTGATCCCATTCCAAATCGTAGATATTGTACATTAAGGTACGCGAAGCGTTGCTGTAATCCGTGACATGGGTTTTTCCGCCTGACAACTTGTAAACAAGCCAGGAATCAACCGTTCCGAACATCAAATCGCCGTTGTCCGCTTTTTCGCGCGCCCCTTCCACATTGTCCAAAATCCATTTGACTTTCGTACCGGAAAAATAAGCATCAATGAGAAGACCTGTTTTCTTGCGGAAGAGTTCTTCATGTCCTTGTTCTTTCAGCTCTTTGCAGATGTCGCCTGTCTGGCGCGACTGCCAGACAATCGCTTTGTAAATCGGCTTCCCGGTGTTGCGATCCCAAACGACAGCGGTCTCGCGCTGGTTCGTGATCCCAATCCCTGCAATCTGGTCTGGGTCGACATCCGCTTTCCGCAATACGCCCGCCATACAAGCTAAAACAGAAGTCCAGATTTCATTGGCGTCATGCTCCACCCAACCCGGTTTCGGGAAAAATTGTTCAAACTCCTGCTGCGCTGTTTCAACAATTTCCCCTTTATGGTTAAACAATACCGCACGTGAACTTGTTGTTCCTTGGTCGATCGACAGGATATAATCTTTGCTCATTTTCTATTCCTCCTCGTATGTGTTTTATGGACGTACTTTTGTCATTTCGCTGTTTTCTACTAAGGTATCTTCAATTTCATTGGCCACTGTGTAGCCTTTCTTCAGTTCGGCGTTCGCCGCTCCGAATAAAATTAACGCCATGATTGCACTGAGTCCCCAGAAGAGCAGGCTAAAGTCGCCTGTAAACATGGCCTTGTAGAAAACGGCTCCATAGATACCGCCGAAAATCGGCCCGACTACAGGAACCCAGGCATAACTCCAATCTGAACTGCCTTTGCCTGGAATCGGCAGCAACGCATGTGCAATCCGGGGGCCGAGGTCACGCGCCGGGTTGATGGCGTATCCTGTAGGACCGCCGAGCGACATACCGATGGCAATGATCAATGCACCGACAATCAATGGATTCAAACCTTCCGTGAATTGGTTGGCACCGATGAACAATAAGCCCATCACAAGAACAGCGGTTCCGATGATTTCACTCACCAAGTTCGAAAATGGGCTACGTACAGCAGGTATCGTAGCGAACACACCCAGTTTTGCACCTTGGTCTTCTGTGCGCTTCCAATGCGGCAAGTAATTTAAAAAGACGATAGCTGCCCCGATGATAGCCCCCAAAATCTGTGCTGCTATGTAAACCGGCACTTGCGCCCAAGGGAAATCGCCTACTGCGGCAAACCCAAGCGTCACCGCCGGATTTAAATGCGCTCCCGAAAAACCGCCTACTGCATAAACCCCCATCGTCACTGCCAATCCCCAAGCAATCGTAATGACTATCCAGCCACTGTTTTCGGCTTTGGAATCTTTTAATACCACCCCAGCGACTACACCCGCCCCAAAAATAATCAGAATCATGGTACCGATCACTTCTGCTAAAAACTCCGACATCCACTATCACTCCTTTTCTTTTTTAAAGTAAAAACCGTGCAACTGGCCAATAAAAAAATTCGCACTCAATGAAAGTCCTCCTTGGCAGAAGTACTCATTGATGTGCGAATCTCTAGGCTCCAACACAGCTCTTAACTTGTTATCTATAAGGTATACTTAAAAGAAAGCGCTGTCAATACCAATTTTAGAATTTTCAGGGAAATAGTAAGAAGTTGATTTCCGAGTTGTTTTTCGAACTTCTGCTAATTTTACTTTTTTTCTGCATGAATTGATTCGTCTAGAAACTCATCCTATACCCGGGGCTCTTCACTTCTGCTGATTGTTAGTTGATCTACTCGTATTTTTATAATCTGTTGAAGAAGGATTAAAAACACACACCTGCAAGGTGATGCTACAGGTGTGGCCATAAATATAATATAAATTTGTCATACCGGGTCAGAAAGGCTGTCTACACTAGAATGTCACTTACCTGAAATGATGTTCAGTCCCTACTTAAATTAAAATTCTTCATGCGTAGCCGGGTCCATATCAAACAGTCTGCCATCTGGACGGGTTAGTTGTGCGATCGCGCTCATTTCGGTTTCGCTTAAGGCAAAATCAAAAATGGCCAGGTTTTCCCGCTGCCGCTGAGGAGAAGTGGAGCGCGGAATCGAAACAGAACCGATCTGGTATTGCCAGCGCAGCACAATTTGTGGGATGGTCTTGTTGTGCGTATCGGCAATTTTGCGCATCGTTTCGTTCGACAGGATATCTGCCGCCCTGGCAATTGGACTCCACGATTGCGTTTGGATGCCGTGCTCTGCATGTACGCGCCGCTGCTCTTCCTGATTAAAGAACGGATGCAATTCCACTTGGTTTATACTCGGCGTCACCTCAGTCTCCTGGATAATGCGCTCCAGGTGCTCAGGCAGGAAGTTGCTGACGCCGATTGACCGGACAAGCCCCCATTTCTTTGCGTCAATCAAGGCCTGCCATGCTTCAACGTAGAGGTCTTGATTCGGAAGCGGCCAGTGAATCACATAGAGGTCGAAATAATCCAGTTTGGAACGGTACAGCGATTCCTGAATCGCCACCAACGCTTTTTCATAACTATGGTACCGTCCTGGCAGCTTGGAAGTAATCCACAAATCTTCACGGGAAACGCCGCTGCGTTTGATGCCTTCTCCCACCGCTCCTTCGTTCTCATAATTATACGCCGTGTCAATCAGGCGATAACCGGCATTGATCCCACTGCTGACTGCGTTCGCCCCTGCATTGCCCCACAGTCCATATGTACCGAGTCCCGTAACAGGTAAAGTCGTTCCGTCGTTCAATGCCACTTCTGGTATTGCTTTTTCCATCTGCTTTCACTCCTCTCATTTCTATTTTCAGATTACGCTTACATCACTGCAAACTCAAACTTTTCGACCCTCGCTACCCATGCCGCAGTCTCCACTAAAACACAATTGGCTCTGAATGAAATGCAGTTGAAAGCCAAACTTTCTCTACTATTATGAATTGGTGTACACTTAACTACATTCCCATAAAAAGTTAGGAGCCCTCAGATGGAGACAACCTCTTTTAAATTAATTGAAGCGACAATCAAAGAAATTCAACAGGCCTTTCAGGAAGACAGGCTGACTTCCGTGGAATTGGTGCAGGCTTACCTCGACCGCATCGAGACATTCGACCGAAATGGGCCGAAGATCAATTCCGTCTTAACCATCAATCCAGACGCACTGAAAATCGCAGCCCAGCTGGATGAGTTGCGCGGGCAGGATGGTCAAGAACCGCTATACGGCATTCCCGTGTTGCTGAAAGACAATATCGAAACAGCGGACCCGATGCCGACGACAGCCGGTGCCATCGCTCTGGAGCGGAATTTTGCCAAGCAGGATTCCTTTGTCGCTGCGCAGCTTCGGAACGCAGGCGCCATCATTCTCGGCAAAGTGAACCTGAGCGAATGGGCTTTTTTCATGTCGAAAGAAGGTGTGAGCGGCTACAGTTCACTTGGCGGACAAGTGCTGAACCCTTATGGCGTCGATACCTTTAAAGCTGAGGATGTCGGCGGGTCGAGTTCAGGGACCGGCGCTGCCATCGCGTCGAATTTCGCTGTTGTCGGCGTCGGTACCGAAACTTCGGGATCGATTTTGAGTCCGGCGAGTGCCAATTCCATCGTCGGTATCAAGCCGACAGTCGGACTGGTCAGCCGCTCCCGCATCATCCCGATTTCCGAAAGCCAGGATACCGCAGGACCGATGGCGCGCACGGTCGCGGACGCCGCAATCCTGCTCGGCGCCATGACCGGCGTCGACGAACAGGACCCGGCGACACAGGCAAGTGCCGGGCGAGCTTTGGCCGATTACACCCCACACTTGAAAACAGATGGCTTGGAAGGTGCCCGCATCGGCGTCGATTTAACCTTTCTGAACAATGAAGAACCGGAAGAACTGGCCATCATGATGGAGGCGATCGACCAAATGAAATCGCTCGGCGCGATCGTCGAAGAAGTGACGATTCCCCAGCAGTCATTCGAATCGGACGTCTTGTGGTATGAATTCAAGCGAGGCGTCAACGCGTATCTTGAAACCGCGCCGGAAGAGGTGCCGGTCAAATCACTGGCGGATGTCATCGCGTTCAATAAACAAGATCCCGAGCGCCGCATGAAATTCGGCCAAGAGGAACTGGAAAAGTCGCAGTCCTTAAGCGACGATCCGACTGACCCAACGTACGTGGAACACCGCGAAATCGATTTGCGCTCCTCCACGCTAGATGGGCTGGATCTCGTCATGGACGAACACCAACTGGATGCGCTGTTATTCCAAAACAACCGCGGCGCCGCGAAGCCGGCAAGAGCGGGCTATCCGTCCATCACCGTCCCTGCCGGCTACACGAGCAGCGGGCATCCCGTCGGTGTCACATTCAGCGCCCAGGCTTTCAGCGAACCGCGCCTGATTGAACTCGCCTACTCTTATGAACAGGCGACCCAAAAACGGCTGGCACCCGATCTTCAAAAATTTGTTTCTTCCGTGCTGCACAATTCACAAAGCTGAATAAATGCAAAAAGACACATCCGCAGTCATTCTCTTGCGGATGTGTCTTCGTATGGAATACAAATTGTCTTGCAGTCTATCCAGAGATGGATGATATACTGAATTACAGCAAAAATACTACATAAAAGATGGTGGTTAACATATGAAACGATCCTTCCAGGGCAGTCGAATTTTAAAAACAGGTATAGCGATCTTTTTGACAGCCACTATTTGTTTATGGTTCAACTGGCCTCCTGTCTTTGCGGTCATCACGGCCATTGTGTCGATTGAGCCGACTGTCAGCGATTCGATTAAAAAGGGACTTGTACGATTCCCGGCATCTGCGATCGGTTCGGCATTCGCTGTTCTTTTTATTACACTCTTCGGCAATGCCCCGATCACTTATACACTCGCTGCTGTTTTCACTATTTTAGTCTGTTACAGACTAAATCTGCACGCCGGCCTGCTCGTTGCCACATTGACATCTGTCGCAATGGTCGAAGTCATCCACGATCATGTACTGATCTCTTTCTTCATTCGACTCGGTACAACGACTGTTGGTTTGCTTGTGTCCGTCGTGGTAAACATGCTCGTTTTCCCGCCAAACTACCGGACAGAAATTCTAAAAAGCATTCAAACCATCAGTGAACGTGCAGGAACGATGCTGGAACATACCTTCCATACGATTCTCTTCGAGGGGGACGCAAATCTTCAACAAGATAAGGAACTTGTGAAACGGTTGACGACAGAAATCAGAAAAACAGAGAAATTAATCCATTACCACCGGGATGATTTCAGTCTATACCCCCGGATCCGTGACCGGGAAGCCGAGCTTCGCATGGCGGAAAGGCAATTGCTCTTTTTACATAACCTGGAATTCCATTTGAACGCGCTGCTCCGCATTCCGTTGCATAGCATCAAGTGGTCACCAGCTGAGCGGAATATCATCATGCGTGCCGTCGCAGAGCTCGCGGACGACTTGCAGCATTCCAATGAATACGATCACGAAACGCATCAGCAGCAACTAAAAATCATCACCGACTTCTTTTGGGAAGACAGCAAAGGCATCTCGACAAGCGACGCCATGCACCCGATCCTGTTCCCGCCGGAATTCAAGATTCTTTACGAACTCATCACCATTTATGATTTGGTCGATAATTTCTTTGACCCGAATAGTGTGAAGGCTGCGAGGGAAGCAGAGAAGTGATTGATTTAAAAAAGGCCGTGCCGGAAACTGAATTGTTTCCGGTACGGCCTTTTTATATTGGGGAAATAGTCTTGAACCTAGTTCAACACAGGAGCAATTTTAATGATATAACAGTTTTCAGAATCCCTATGTATAGTCTTAATAGACGTGGATGACGATTTACGAGGTGGACTTGCATAAAAGCATTTTCTTTGGATATCCAAAGATAATGGATTTAATCGAATGGTTAGATGAAACACTCGATCCATATTGGGATTATTACCAACTTGAAGGGCAAGACGGAATCTTTTCTGCCGAAATTTATCATTACATGCAGCAACTAGTGGAACTCCAGGAGACGATCCGCAACTGGGAACCGGATCATCGAAAGTATGAAAAATAGTTAAAGACAGTCCATGCTAAAAAGAAGTAACCGCCCTCCCTGCAGGATTGTAGGGGTTACTCTTAGAACATCTCCAATTTGGCCAGCTGTTCTTATACGGATTGCCCTGCATCGGCGAGTATTAACGCACTCGGTTTTTTGCAGGTCTGAATTATAGCCCATTAAGTTTTAGGCTCGATTATTTATAATCAATTCGGCCCTGCTTCTCCAGGGAGCGACACAATTAAAAGAAAACCCCTTAACCGTTTAGAAATGATTCTTTACCAGGGATAAGATTTTCATTTCTCCCCTTCAATACTTCCTCACGCTGTAGACTTTTCGGCTCGGCAACTCAAGACAATTCAACTGTCCGCCATAAACCGCGCCTCCATCAATGCCGATAATCCGATTGTCGCCAAAATAGACATCATTATTTCTTGTCCCGCGCATTAAAAACGCCGGTGTATGGCCAAATACTACGGTCTTCTCTCCCGAATAGACTTTATAAAATTCATCGCGGATCCACATCAAGATCGCCGGGTCTGTCTGCCCAATCGGCGTATCCGGCTGAACGCCCGCATGCACAAAAATGAAGTCATCCGTTTCATGGTAATAGTCCGTTTCCTTAATAAAATCGATGTGCTCCCAAAAAACAGCTGCCGTTGGAAGTGTCATGTCTTTTATGGATGGATCATAGCTTTGCAATGTCGCAAGTGCCCCATTCCTTGCCCAGATCTGCTTCGCACCGGGTTCATCGTTTACAGCGTCCAGCATCATTTGATCATGATTGCCCCTTAAGACAATAGCACCCCGCTTTTTCAATTCGATGACCCGCTCCAAAACCCCTTTTGAATCCGGGCCGCGGTCCCCGTAATCCCCCAGTAAAATCAGCTGATCTCCGACGGCGTCATATTCCGCCTTCTGCAGCAGCTCATCAAAAAGTTCAAGCTCTCCGTGAATATCGCTGATGGCCAAGATTCTTTTCATCGTCTGCACCCCTCTGCACTTGTTACTCCTTATATTCCTTTTTGCCGGATAAAAATGTCTCTCGGACCAGATTTTAATTTCCTGCGGAGCGACACAGCAAGAGTCGTTTAGAACTTTCTATTTGTGTAGGGCATGATTCTTTGAATGTTCAGTAGTCCCTTGACTCCCCTTATGTTCAACCTAATTCTCACACATTTTTTTCCGAATGTATAAAAAAACACACCCGCAATTGGAATCCAGCGGGCGCGTTTGTGTATGGAATCTAGTTTATGATTTGAATCCTTTTTCAGAGGGGCGTGATTTCGCATATGCGTCTTCCTTCATTGAATCCTCTGGAATGACTAGGTTCAATACAATAGCAACAAAACAGGCGATTGTTATTCCAGATCCGCCAAACAACAACTTAATAACTTCTGGGAATGCGTTCATCGCATCGGGTACTTGACTTAATCCGAGTCCAAATACTAAAGACAATCCAATGATGATCTTTGCTCTTTCATTTAAAGGTTCTGACGTCAATATGTCTATGCCTGTTAACGTAATCTGAGAAAAGATAATGACTGTGGCGCCTCCAATAACTGCTGGTGGCATTGTAGATACAAGAGCTCCAATCTTAGGGATAAGACCAGCCAATATTAAAAACGCAGCGCCAACAGCTACGACATATCTACTCATTACTTTTGTAAATGCGATCATTCCTACATTTTGACTAAAAGATGTATTTGGCAAAGAATTAAAAATCGCTCCCAGAGAAGATGTAAAACCATTTGCTATGACTGAGCCGGAAAGCTCATTTTCTGTGGGTTCTCTGCCTGCTCCCCCAGTAGTCATTGCTGTAACATCTCCAACTGTCTCAACAGATGTCACGATAAACATAATTAACATAGGGAGTATAGCTCCCCAGTAAAATTCCATGGGGAAATAAAAGGGTTGTGGAACTGAAAACCAGCTAGCTTCTCTTATTGCTGTAAATTCCACCATCCCCAGTGGCAAAGCCACCATATAGCCAATGACAATTCCTATTAAAACGGTTTTGTTCATTTTGCTACCCCATCCCTTTCAATTCAGCTATCATCCATCTACTACTGATTTCTTCTTTTTTCTTATGCAGTATTATTATATATCTTGAATTAAGTTCAACATAGGGAAGCAGTTTTATTATTCACTTTAAGAAAAATTAAAATAGACTTTGTCAACTTTCAAGTAAAGAATATTTGTGAGTTGCTCCGCCATATATTGTGGGGAATGAAGAAACTCACCCTCAATCCATTGCTTGATCATCCCGAGCACGGCATAGGCCTGGTAACTGGTAAAAATGTTTTGATCAATTAAAGAATCACCAGTTTCTTTATAAATATTTGTAGTTGCATTTTCCAAAAATCCTTTAAGAATTTTGGTGAATTCGTTTTGGAAATTTAAACTGTTTTCATTAGTTAATAATACTTGATAATAGTATTGGTGTTGATGGACATGTTCAAACAGTGTCAGAGTAGATGGTAAAACTGACTCGTCAATTTGGAATTCAGAGCCACTCTGGTAAGGAGCTTTCATAGCGGCAAGCAAATCATAGGCTGACCTTTTAACCACTTCTTCAAGAATTTCTTCTTTTTTATAATAATGATAATAGTAAGTACTGCGATTAACACGCGCCTGAAGCGTGATATCCGATATGGTGATCGTTTCAAATGGCTTTCTAAGCATCAAAGTAACCAGCGCTTTTCGGATTTTCGACTTTGCACTAATATGTCGGCTTTGCATTCATCTATCCACCTGCCCTTTCTTTTCTTTTAGCACTGACCAACAATTCCATACTAATTTGTTGGTTGAGTCTTTCTTTCATTATATTAGACTGAGGGATAAGAGCGATATTAAAGCGCTTTCATAATTTCGAAAATTTCATCATAGGAGGAATTATTATGTCGAGATTGGATGGTAAAGTAGCAATTATTACAGGAGCTGCAAGCGGTATGGGATTGGCTGGCGCACAATTGTTTGCAAAAGAAGGAGCAAAAATCGTTGCCACAGATGTGGTAACTGATGCTTTAGAAGAAAAAGTGAATGAAATCAAATTGAATGGCGGAGAAGCAATTGCCCTTCGTTTAGACGTATCACAACCTGATTCATGGAAAGAAGTTATCGAAAAAACTATAGAGACCTATGGCAAAATTGATATCCTCGTGAATAATGCAGGAATTCATATTGCCAAGGGCATTTTAGAAGCCGAAATGGATGATTGGAATAAAGTAATGGCCATCAACTCTACTGGCGTATGGTTAGGGATGCAGGCAGTTATTCCTCATATGCAAAAAAATGGAGGAGGTTCAATTGTCAATACATCTTCAATTGCAGCAATCCTTGGCGGTATGGGCGATGGGCACGGCGCAGCGTACAGCGCCTCTAAAGGAGCAGTCCGCGCATTGACTAAACATGCAGCCCAGTGGTTTGGAAAAGATAATATCCGTGTGAATTCAGTTCATCCGGGCGCAATCTATACAGGCATGGTTGAAAAGGCAGGCATTAAATCTAGAGAAGAAATGGGCACAAATTATGAAGGCCGATCAGCTTTACCACCTTATGCTGGAGAAGCTTTAGACATTGCGAACGCTTATCTATACTTAGCCTCTGACGAATCTAAATATGTGACAGGTTTAGAAATGGTCGTGGACGGCGGATGGATTTCCCGTTCGTAACAACTTTTAACTAAACGCAGTGCATGGTCAAACTCGGTTAAACCTATTTCCTTCTTTGGACTCCTACCTAAAGGAGAAGATCTATTATTGCTTCCAAAATTAAAAATGAAGGAGGAGAAATTTAAATGAACAGATTAGAAGGTAAAGTTATTTTGATCACTGGCGGTGCTCGCGGTATGGGAGAAACAGGTGTACGCAGATTGGCAGCTGAAGGGGCAAAAGTGGTATTCACGGATATTTCGGAAGAAGCAGGTAAACAACTTGAAAGTCAATTCAGCGAAAACGTTAGCTTCTTCAAACAGGATGTATCAAACGAACAGGACTGGAAAGATGTAATCCAACATACTGAAGAAACATTCGGTCCATTGGATGTATTGGTCAACAACGCTGGGATCGACTTGCCGGCCGAAGAAATTGAAAAAGTGGAAACCGCTTCTTATCAAAAAGTTATCGATGTCAACCAACTTTCGGTCTTCTTGGGCATGAAGCATGCTACAACTTCCATGCGAAAAAATGGCGGTGGCTCAATCGTCAATATTTCTTCGTTGGCTGGCATCATTGGAGCTCAGCAGAAAATTGCTTACACCGCTTCAAAATTCGCTGTACGCGGAATGACAAAAGCAGCTGCTTTGGAACTTGGACAATATGGCATCCGCGTTAACTCGGTACATCCCGGCTTTATCAAAACAGCTATGACAGAGGGGCTTGTCACACCGGAACTCGAAGCGAGCTTCCCGCTTCGTCGTGCGGGTGAACCCGATGAAGTAACGAATATCGTCGTCTATCTTGCTTCAGATGAATCCAGTTATTCCACTGGTGCCGAGTTCGTCATAGATGGAGGACTGGGGGCACAATAACAAACCAGATGAAGTTAAATAAAGCTATGTCGAAGGGTCATGAAAATGACTTTTCAGCATAGCTCTTTTTCTTTTTTAAAAGAAGTGATACTTACATACGGGACATTTTTTACAATCAGGTCTTTAGAGGAAACGCTGATTTGGTTCTAGGAGTTCCCTCAGTGGGCTATGTCATCAATCATTTATGAACAGCCGTAATCTCTTCCATCAACCGTACCCATTCTTCTCTCTTGAAATCATACAATTCCAGTTCTGTTTTTCTCAGAACCAGGTGGATGCTGTCGAATTTCTCGTCCGATCGGAATCTCCACCAGCTTTTCACTGTGGATGTCTTGGTGCCTGGCTCATAATAAGTCAATGTAAATTCGGGATCGATGATGTCGTCTACTCGATCGATCTCTATATGATTATGCGGGAAATCAATATACAGTCCGAGCGCCGCTTTATGAGGCGTAATGGACCCAATTTTATACGCCGAGTGCGCGTCCTTCTTCTCAAGTGCGCCACTCCAAGGAACCGGGTTATCGCTCAAGATCAATATCCGGCCGGCCTCATCGGTTTCAATCCGGCAATTCGGCAACCTGTTAAACACTTCTGTCATCTCGTTCATTTTTTGTTCTACGGTTTTGTTCATTTTGTTATCCCATTCCTTTCAACTCATCTATCAACCATGAATGCTGCACTTTCTGCCAGGCAAGGTCATACTGTATTTTCTAATCCACTACCTGTTATTCTATCACGTCCCGCTGATTGCTTCGTGTTTAACTTGGAGTGTATGGTCAGAATCGCTTAAAATTGTTTCTTGCACGGGACACTTTTTTTGCTTGAAATGGGTCGATTAAGGATATAGTAGCTGTACAAGATCTTTTCGATTCGGTATCACCTGCTTTTTTCTTATAAGAACTTTTCCTATACTCGATTTTTTAGCTTTACACGACACTTGAAACTGAAGCGATCAGCAGGCGTGTTAATCATTAGGAGGTCTCTAGGATGAACCCACAAATCTTAATCGTCGGAGCTGGCCCCACTGGACTGGCTCTTGCCTATAGCCTGGCGCGTCAAGGCGTGCCGTTTCGGATCATCGATAAAAACGCAGGAACCGGCACAGCGTCACGGGCGCTCGCCGTGCATGCGCGCATATTGGAACAGTACGAGCAACTGGGCCTGGCCGAACGCAACATCAAGCGGGGCCATCCGATTTTGTCGCTGGATGTCAGCGACGGCAAACGAGTGAGAGCCACAGTGAAATTCCATGAGTTGGGCAAAGGGCTGAGTCCGTTTCCGTTTATCCTGAGTTTGCCGCAGGACGAACACGAAGAAATTCTCGTCGACGAATTAAGTAAAATCGGCATCGAAGTCGAATGGAACACTTCTTTGCTTTCTTTTGAAGACACAGGAGTTGGCGTGAACGCCGTGATGCAGCAACAAGGACAGCCAGCAGAAACAGCGGAATTTGCCTATTTATGCGGATGCGACGGGGCCGGCAGCATGGTCCGAAAAGGACTGGGATTCGACTTTCCCGGCGGTACGTACAAGCAATTATTCTTTGTCGCTGATATCGAAACGGAGCAGCCGGTAGACGATATGGAAAAGATGGACATGTACATGGACAATGACGGCTTTATGCTGTATATGAACGTCCGCAACGCCAACACTAAACGAATCCTTGGCATTGTGCCCGAGGAATTCAACGAGCACACCGATGTCGAGTACCATGAAATCACCAATTACATTGAAAACAAAATCCGCGTGAGCGCGGCCAAGGTCAATTGGTTTTCGACCTATCGCGTCCATAACCGCGTCAGCGAGCGATTTGCCAAAGGGCGCATCTTTATCCTGGGTGACGCCGGCCACCTGCACAGCCCGACCGGCGGACAAGGCATGAACACCGGCATTGGGGACGCCATCAATTTGGGGTGGAAACTCGCAGCGGTGGTTCAAGGAAAAGCCGCTCCTAAAATATTGAGCACCTACGAACAAGAGCGCATCGCCTTTGCGCGCCGGTTGATTGCGACGACCGACAAAGCGTTCCAAACGATTGTCAATCAAAAACTGCCCGGCACGTTGCTGCGGGAGTATGCCGTACCTTACGTCTTGCCGTCGGTATTCAAATTTTCCTTCCCCTCAAAAAATGCATTTAAGTTCTTGTCTCAAATCCACATCAATTATCGCAACAGCCACTTGAGCAAAGGCAAAGCCGGCAAAGTCTACGGCGGCATGCGCTTGCCGTGGATCGAAACTGACAAAGGCGATAATTTTTCGCCGCTGCGCTCCGTCGATTGGCAAATTCATATATACGGCAAAGCGCAGCCCGAGCTCATCGACTTTGCCCGCTCGCAGTCGCTCCAGCTCCATGAGTTTGCCTGGGAAGCTAGAATGAAAGACGCAGGATTCAAGCAAGATGCGCTGTACCTGATTCGACCGGACGGGCATGTGGGGCTTGCGACTGAAAAGCAGTGGCTACGTGTGTTGAAAATGTATTTGGAGACTTATGGGATTGTGGCTTTTGGAGCGGAGTGAAACAGAAATAAAAAAGGAGGCTGGAGGCATGAACCCATGATGGGATCATTCCTCTAGCCTCTTCTTACAAATATATATTAAGCATTTAATTTATAGTGCGCTGCCTTACCATACATGCCGTTTTCAGCTGTTACATCATTCAATTCAGCAATAATGACCTTAGGTCTGGAAGGACCGACTATTGTAGAAATATAGCTAACTTTAAATGTGTAAGTAGCTTTTTTGCGGAAGTTTCGATATTCAAGCGAATCTTCTGTAGTTGTCCAATAAAAAACATGGCCATCTCTATCTATTAAAGCGATTACTCGATATTCGTCGTTTTCAAAGCAAGAAACAAACTCAAGTTCCTTCGTATATTTCTTTCCTTTTTCAAATCCGTTCACTTCTTTGATTGCAAGCACCATCGAAATACACCTCATTCCATAGTGGTATGCATTTAATATAACAGAACCTACGTTCGATTTCTAGTCAAAAGATTAAAAATATTAGAATATTTAGTTCATTTAATAAATTTTGTTGGGACTTCGTTCTATACGCGATGAGTTTGAAGGTATGAAAGAATTAGGTATAGTTAATCCACGATTGAATAATGTCTATCTTGTTTATATGAGTCGGCGGAAACCTGATCGATGGTCCCAGATATACTGCTTATGGAAGTCTGAACAGCATTAAGTGCTTCATCAAAGTCAATTACTTCTTAGATCAACATACGAAAGCCGTATCCGTTAACCTTTGAGGCTGCGAGATACGGCTTATTCTTCATGCAGTTGTAGTTAATGAACTCAATCCTTTTTGACACAGGGGCGCGTTTTTATTCACCTGCTGCCGTAATCTTATAAATCGCACCGCCATCAGTGCTTGCAATAAGCGCGCCATCCTCAGTTACAAGAATATCACGGAAACGTTCGCCTTTATCAGTTAATAGACGTTCTTCTCCAACGATGGTGTCACCTTCAATAACGACACGTGCAATATAGCTCGACACTAAACCACCGATGAACAAGTTGTTCTCCCATTCAGGAATGGCGTCGTTATCATAGAATGAACTACCACTTGGCGCACTTGTTGGATCCCAATAATATCTTGGTTCAATAAAGCCTTGTGCTTCGTGTTCTGAAATTCCATCATTGATTAATTCACCCGTGTACTCGATACCATAAGATACAATCGGCCATCCATAATTATTGCCTGGTTCAACAATATTCAGTTCATCCCCAGCTTGTGGACCGAATTCAACAATCCATAAGTCTCCTGTTTCAGGGTGGAAGTCTATACCTTGAATATTACGGTGACCGTAGCTGTAAATACCATCCAGTGCATCTTCATCTTCGATAAATGGATTCGACTCTACTGGTTCTCCATCTTGTGTAATGTGAATGACTTTACCCAAGTAAGCATCCAAGTCTTGTGCACGTTCGCGAATTGGATCATCTGAACGTTCACCAGTTGTTAAGAACAGGTTGCCGTCTTCATCAAAGATAATACGTCCACCATAGTGTAAGTCACCTTCATATGCTGGTGTTGCTTGGAAGATTACTTCAAAATCTTCAAGTGAGGCTTCATCTTCTGATAACACACCTTTACCGACAGCAGTTACAGTACCACCTTCAACATCTTGAGAAAAAGTCAAAAATACTAATCTTGAATCGTCAAAATCAGGTGCAACGGCTACATCAAGTAAGCCACCCTGACCTGAGTTATTTACTTCTGGTGTCCCTTCGATTGGTTCTGAAACAGCGAACTCATTAAGGTTTACAATAAGAAGTTCTGCTGTATCTCTTTGCGTAACAAGTAAGCGGTTTGGCTCAAACTCTGCCATCCCCCATAATACGCCTAGACCATCAACAACAATTTCTTCATTAAGTTCTGTTTCAGTCTCTACTGCAGGTGCTCTTGTTTGTTCTGGAAATGCTGGTTCAAACTCAGTAACTTTTGGTTCAGTTTCTGCAGGTTCTCCATCTGTACTTTCCCCAGCGCCCTCGTCAGCAGGTTCTTCTGTTTCAGCATCCTCTTCCGCAGGTTCTTCTGTTGTAACATCCGGCTCATCCGTTACTTCTTCGTCTGAAGCTTCATCATTGCCACATGCTGCCAAAGCCAATACAAAGATCAGCATTATAAAGAACAGTAATCTTGACCACGAAACTTTTGTCATCGTTTTCCCTCCCCTTTCTAAAATAGTAATCTGAATGTATATTGAAGTTCATTCCCCCTGAAATCCAGTAAAAAAATGGTTAAGACTTTCAAGTCCTAACTAAAAATATGAAACTCCTAAAATAATGCTATCACAATTTTCTGAAAAACAATAATAATATTACTTTTATATGACATTTACTAAATTCTTGTAATAATATCTTAATAAAAGGGAACAATCGGAGTTGCCGCCTTTTGTGAGGTATTCAGCCTGTCTTTGTCTCGCATCCCCTGCACAGCGTAATGTTCGCCGATGTTACGTACACATAGATCCTCAATGCTGCCGGCAGCCATACCCACCATCTGTGCTTCAGTGTCTGGGTCTGAATCGCATAAGAAAGCAATGTTCTAAGAGACGGGTAGTCTTCAGGGAAATCGAAGCCGAGGAAAGGCAGCCCTGACTCTATGCCAATATTTGCAGCGAGTGATCATGTTCCGTTTACGATGATGATACCCACCAAGTTCGGCATCATCTGTGAAAATATGATTTTGATCGGGTGACTCCCCAGGGTTCTTGAAGCATTGATCCAATCAAGCTCTTTCTCCTGCAGTGCCAGCTTTTTTTCCTCCACCTGCCCAACCCTTGTATTCATTATTTATGTAATAATTCCTACACTATACCTTTTTTGTAAGGGGGCTAATCAGTGTGTGTCGCCACCAATATTGTTATCTGTCTCAAATTGTGTCCAACACAAGGAAATAATTTAAAGATAATAAAAAATTCCGGATATTTTACTGCGTTAATTAGTTTTAACTACTCTTTACAAATTTATTACAAAAATACCCACAAACACTTGTAATAGCTTTTTTTTGCAATTACAATTAAATTATTACAATTATTACAAGGAGGGTTCTTATGCTAAGTAAAAACAAATTTATTATGTTAGCTATCATGGCTAGTTTGTTATTATCAGCTTGTGGAGAAACGACGGACGAAAGTGCAGAACAAACTAGTGAAGAAGCTACACCAGCTGAACAAGTTTCTAAAAATGCGGAAGAACCTACTGAAAAATCTGAGGTTTCAGAACCTAAAACTGACGAAAGTGGAAATACTATTTTAGATGAAGTGGGCCAAACAGCCACTTCTGAAGTAGGCACGGTCGAATTAAAGAAGATTATTAATGTAAATGAAACTGTCGATATAGCTCCTTTAAAAGTTACTGTTCAAGGTATCAAAGTACTTGAAATGACTGATGTACACCCTGATTTTGCTGAATCATTAACTTGGCAAGCTGATGCAGATATTAGTCAAGTGAAAGATGGATTTACTTATGTACAAGTGACATATCAAGCTGAGAACACTGCCGATCAAAATATTCAATGGTACGACTTAATGAATATAACAACCGATCAAGGCGAACAAATCGATGGTCAAATGAAGGATATTTTAATAGATGACGCAGATATGGATTCCGAATTTATAGGTGAGGTAAAGAAAGATTATGTAGATGGTTTTATTTTAAAAAACCCTGATATCAATAGCATAAAATTAATCTATGGTTACACTATGAACGGAGATACTTATGAGGATATTACTGGTGAACAAACGGTTGAATATTCTTTTGAGTAACAAAAAAACTGGCCTCTTAATGGTCAGTTTTTTTGATTTGAATTTTAAATATGGCATCAAAACACTTTCTAATTAGCTACTCTAATTTTCTTATTAATTATATTAAACCCAACTCCTGTTAAAATTGCTGTAATCGAACCTATAGCCGCCGCAATTCCAATATCTCCAAACATAAAAGAAGATAGTAAAAGTCCAATAACCCCAATTGTTATTAATGATATCGATATTGCTTTCATAAATTGTCCTCCTCTTTCTTATATATTAAATTCGATATAGTTTTCCTTATAAAGTTTGAAATGCTTAGACTTTTCTACGGACAAATACCGCTTTTGAAAAAACAAATCCGATTTATTGAAGATAAACTATTCCAGTCTTATTGCCCCAAAGATCATTTTGTATGTGTAATTCTAAATTTTTAAGATCAGCCGGAACATCAAAGACGATATTGCCAGTCAACGCAACTCCAGGATTGATTTCAGTATAGAAGAAATCATAATCCTTATTTGCATATATTCCTGCAGATCCACTAGCTTCATAAGTACGTTCGCCTGATACAAGTTGAAATTGATCGCTATCCACTTTAATAGCCTCATTTTGTTCATTCTGCACTGTTAAATTAACAATAGTGAACTGAGATATTGCTTCTTTGCCATATTCTCCCCCTACATTATTGGCATTTGTCACTTCATTAATTACATAATGTACATCGTCGATCACAATTGCATCTCCAATTCCGATAACGTCCTCGACAGGTTCTTCTTTTTCATCCGTTGTCTCTCTACTAACTTCTTCTGTTTCTTCAATTATCTCTTCAGAAACTACTTCTTCAGCTTTATCGACTTTTTCTTGCGCTTCAACTGACTCTACGGTAGTTTCTTCTGTATCATTAGTTGTCTCAGGAGATGTTGAAACAGCCCCAAAAAAGCTAATGAAACCTATTACAATAACAATAATTGAGTTTTTCACTGGTTTTTCGCGTGCTAAATATATAATTAACATTAAGAAGCCAACTACTATTGCCCAAAAACCAAATACTCCGTATAAAGAACCTTTAGGAAAATTGCTCAGGTTAATAAATACGAACCCAATGACTGCAACAATTCCTCCAAGCTTTTTAGGAATTTCAGTAAAAATTGATGATATAAATAATATTAATCCTGTTAGTAAACCTAGGAAACCCATCGCCCCTAATAAATAACTCATTTTCTGCTCCTCTTTTGTTGTTGAATCATAAATTACTTCAAAACATTTCTTAATACCTACTTAGTATACGGCAATGATGATATATTGCCTATTTATTTTATATGTATTAATTTAGACTCTCCTTGAAGGAGTCTTTTAAATTTAAATAAAGCCACATACTCCATTACTAGGTTCCATTAATGATTTGCGTATCACCCATAGTATTTGATAAGGCTTTAATTTTTTCCATCCAAGCTCCTAGCTTGATTAAACAGATACAAATTACTACCCAGTATCACTTTCTCCCAGTTCAGAGTAATTTACAATACTCATTAACCAGAGAGTACAAGTTATAACAAGGTCTCCATCGTATCCAGCCAAATGACTTTGTTTACTGAAGTAGCAGGTTTCGGATGTCTAGGGAAACCCCTTTCAGAATGGATCCATGCTTTCATATGGCTGTAATCAATAGTGGCTTTGCCGTCTTTAAAAAGTCCAAATTGCTCAGACAGTCTTTTCGCAGTCGTCGATTCACCCCAAGCAAATATCACATATTTCGCACTAGAAAGTAAGGTCTGACAATCTTGCACATTTTCATCTTGAAAAATGGAGTGAGTTTGATTAGCTTCTTGGAACTTTCTTTCGATGTTGCGGAAATTGCTCATATTGCCCTCACAAATATCAGACAGGTTAACAATGACCAAGACATTCCAAGCTTTCCGCTCCATCAGGTTCATTAATTGGTACTGGGTTTGATCGGGTTTAGCGGCCATCAAAGTTGCTTCTTTTGCACTCGAACTTGTCACTGCACCAGCGGGTTTACAGCTTCCCGGATTAATCATGACAACCACCGAATCGATTTCTTCCTGTTCATGGCCGATCCGCACGATTTTTGCTTCCCGTCGCATAAGGAACTTCTCCCCATTCACCTCAGAATAGTAGAATTTAGCACTTACCTCAAACGTCTTTATCAATTCATTTGCAAGAATCAATGTCATATTCCTCACTCCTTTTTAATTACCTTCCAATCACAAGCTATCAAAAACCTTCGTTTCCTCCTTAAGGAAACGAAGAAATTTTATTTCTTCCCACGCGAATTATAATCCTTCTCAATATCCTTCTTCCACTCACGATCAATCTTCTTCCCCCTCCGGAAAGAGGCAACCGCTTCACTCACCACTTTATAATTCAGCTCGGTACCTTCCGCGTCTGCATGGTAGTTGACCGCGAATTCCTCCTCGACTCCGAATTGTCGTGCAGTGGCGACCGCATCGATATTCGCGCCGAGGAATATGAATTCCCAATTAGCTTCGGCTTTCTTCTGCGCAATCATTTCATGGATTTTTTTGTAATTGTATTCGCAGCTAGAGTTTTCCATGCCGTCCGTGGTGATGACAAAAATCACTTTGTCTGCTTGCTGGTCCTGCAATGTTCCTTTTTGTACGTTGCTTATTTTCTGGATCGTTGAACCAATCGCATCGAGCAGCGCCGTCATGCCGCCCACTTCGTAATCCGTCTCAGTCAGCGGAGAAATGCCTTCCAACGAAATCCGGTCGTGCAACAGGTCATACCCCTGATTGAACAACACCGTTGTGACGCGGACCTCACCGAGAAGCTTGCGTTGTTTTTCAAGCATGGCGTTAAAGCCCCCGATTGTGTCCTTTTCGAGCCCTGCCATCGAACCGCTTTTGTCGAGAATAAAGACCAGTTCTGTCGTTTGCGTTTTCATATCGTGTTCCTCCTAAAGTTTTTTTACCAACTTAAGGATACGATTTTCTAGAGGTGAAAAGGTCGCTTTAGAAGCGACAGTTCAAGAACCCAGGAGCGTTTGGTCAAACGCAAATAACGCGTTGTTGATCTCATGAATATTGTACATCTTCCGCTCAATGAAATAGATGATGATCAGATCGAAGTGTTGGCTGCGCGATAACCTGTACCCTGCTTTTTCAAGTAGATCATCCGTTTCGTGAAGATCCAGTTCAAGCGCTATTGCAAAAGCCACAATGGTCTTTTTCATCGGCGTGTATCCAGGAGAATTGCGAATCTTGGAAAACAGTCTCCGGTCGATATTCGCCTTTCTATAGGTCGCTGTGTCGGTCATGCCTTTTTCGTCAATAAAACGGAGCAGCCGTTCTGAAAATGATTCATCCATATCTTCAAAGAAATCTTCCAGACTGATATCAATTGGTGCTTCTATTCTGTTTTCTTCAAGGATGGGGATGGGATACAAGTCGAGCTTTGGTTCCCTTACCCTCCGATAACGGCTATCCTTTTTCTCTAGTGCCGTTACTTCATTTTCATCAATAAAGGCGGCAATCGACTGGTAGAGCTTTTCACTGATTCTGAAAGACTGTTTGTCGAATACGACCAGATAAACATGCATTTCATAATTGATCAGAAAAGCTTCAATTTCAAAAATAGCAATCCGCAAAGCCGCTTCTTTCGGATAACCGAAGATTCCGGTAGAGATAAGCGGAAAGGCGATCGATTCACATTCGAGGCGATGTGCCAGTTCCAAGGAGTTGCGGTAACAGTTTTGTAGTAGGACTTCTTTATTATTGGCCTCATCTTCCCATACCGGTCCGACCGTGTGGATGATGAAATCAGCATCCAGCGAAAAAGCCCCCGTATACACTGCCTCTCCCACAGCACACTGGCCGATGTGGTCACACGCCTGTTGCAATGCTTGAGGCCCCGCTGCATGGAATATGGCACCGCAGACACCGCCACCCATTTTCAGGCCGGAGTTTGCGGCATTGACGATCGCATCGGTTTTCATTTTTGTGATATCATTTCGTACGATTTCCAGTGGCATGTGGCTCTCCCCTTTTCGTTGGTTTTGATTTTGTATGAATCCTTCATTGTTTGACTGAAGAAGGACAAACTTGAGAACCACTCGTGCCATAAAAAAGAACCAGTAGGGACAAGTTTTAGAACCATAGGACAGCAGAGAACCACTCATAAGAATAAAAAACCGCTTGAGGAAAGTTGATTTTCTCAGAGCGGCGATGCGTACAGTATAAATTATTTTGTACGATAAAAATTGTTTAGGATCGTGCCTTCTCTCGGAATACAGTCTTTTTCATTTTCAGAGAAAGGGGTTTCATACTTTTTTCATAATTTAACACGTATAAGACGTTATGGCTTTTTCTTTAATTCTTTTCTCATTTTCAGAAAGCAGCTAACAAGATACCAAGAAAGAGTTATTGATAGACAACTAATATATAGAATTACTGACAAAATAATATCGTAATGTGCAAAGGCATTATACGAATGCATATATAGAATGACTAAGCTTTCCCAGACAATGTCTACAAATAACGGAAGTATAATAAAAGTTAGCACTAATGAAGCTACCAGCAACGGGGCGACTTTATACCTCTGTGTAGTCGTTACAAAATCGATATCTTGAGCTTTATCCGGATTATATTTGGTTTTGGAGGCTTTACTTATATCAGGAAACCACTGTAAAAATATTGCGAATAATATACCAAAAACTATACTAAGAGCACTTAGAATATCTCCCACTTTTTTCTCCCGTCAGTCATTATCAAAATAAATTTTTAACTTATCATATGAAGTAGGCTTGATAACATAAGTAGAAAATGTTCCTCTTTCTTTCACAATCATTGGAGCTGCGCCGTCTAGATGACCTAATATTTTATTTAATTCAATTAAAATATTGTGAGTTTTTATATCTACTTTGTAAACATCTAAAGTACCTTGGTCAGTCTGGATTGCTTCAGCACTTCCCAACGTTTCTTTTAAACTTAACTTAATCATATCTGACATCTCATATTGATATTTCGACATAACAGATCTAATCAATGATTTGCTTTCTGAATGAGTTAATTGAAATAATTTACTAACACTATCTTCAGAAGGTACTTTTCCATCAAACATGTATTTAGTCATTAAGAATAATCTATACTCTTTAATATCGGAGCCTCGCGTAAAAACTTTTTGGCCAACTATTAGTTTTAAGTATTCTTCAAATGCAGCTTTTGCTATACCATTTAAGCTTTCAAGGTTGTTTCCATTTTCCCCCTTACCTAAACTTGCTTTAATTATTGCTAGCTCTGTTTCATTTAGTTCGTAATTAAAACTTACATTGATATCTTCCATATGATATTTCTCCTACCCTTCAACCTCGAATCTCTTTAGTATTTCGCCCCTGTCTACCACTCAATTATGAATAATTACCGAGCGTCATTTAAATGCAATAGGAATTCTTTCTACTATTGATTTTGTCTTTTTCTTATACAGTATTGTTGTATATCTTAAATTATGTCATATATAAGGTCGTAATTTATTACTCTACTTTGATATTTATAAATCTAATCAAAGATATCATCAATCTTATAATTGCTCAGGCTTATAAAATGGCACAAACCCTGTTTTATTAGTGGTCACTAGATTTTCAGAATAATCTACCTTTAACCCTAAATCCTCATGTTCTTTATCATCGAAAATAAATACTTGCAAGTTACTTTTTCCGATATCTTCATAAGCCTTCGATATAATTTTACCAATTGCTTTACTATTTTCATTATCGAATGGTTTGGATATATGGTCTATTACGAGCAAAGGTATTAATGGATATCTACCTTCTGACAACATCATTTTCAAAAACGCTAAATACCCGCTCAGTTGTATTAAAGTATGTCTCGCCATACTCCCAACGTAGTAGTTGACAACTTCTTCTTCCGCTTTTTTATTTAAAACGGTTTTAACGGGTTGCATTACATTACCTTTTTTAGAATATGAAATTTTAAAACCATTTTGTTTTGAATCTTCTTTAACTACATTTGATATTCCTTCCGCAGACGTATATAGAATAGTAATATATTTCGATAAATCTTTAATTTTTTTTGGATCATCTGCATTTTGCAACGCTTTTAATTCGCTCTTTATTTCCTTAATACTTTTTTTCTTTTCCACTAATTCTGGTCCACTTGATTTGATATTAGCTGATAAATATTCCTCAATTAAAGTGATAGCTTTCACTTTTTCTTCTATAGTGAAGATTTTAAATCTATTATCGTTATCTTTTATATCATTTTTTAGTAGTTCCCTCTGCGCTTTAAGTTCTTGAATGGTATTATCATTAATTAAATACTTAGAAAAAGATATTGAAGAGTCTATATCATTAATTAACTTTTCAAGAGGCTCTATTAAATACATAAAATTTTCATTTCTCTCTAACAAATTATCTAGTTTCCCTAATAGCTCTTTTCTATTACGATTTTCTTTTTGAATTTGCCTAGTATCAATTATCCGGTTTTCATATACTTTTATTTGCTCATCTACCATATTAAACATTACTTCTAACTCCACAATATTCTTACCCTTATTCTTTTTATCAATATAGTTCAATTTTTTGTATTCGTTAATAAATTCGAATATCTCCTCGGTATTTTTGCCATTAAAATTTTTAGTGGTATCTAATTTCTTTAAATTTAGATTTATTTGTTCAATAATAAAATTATATTTAATTGAATCGGTTTCTAACTGATTTATTTGTTTTTGAAGTTTAGACAATTCCAATTGAAGTTCATTTATTTTTTCCAGATTATTGTTAAACAAGTAATTTAATATCGGCATTAATTTTGTATAATATTTCACGTCGCTACATTTGTCAAAAAAATTATAAGTTAACCCCTGCCTTTTTTCCCCGAGGAAATTAAACATCGTAAATGTTCTGAATGTTAGATTTTCATTTGTGAATTCTTTAATATTTTTTAGATATGTATAATCGCCGTTTGAAAAAACTGTATTTAAGCGTTCTTTGTACTCAACTAAATTTATATAATTATGTTCATCATGCGTTTCCGAGGCATAAGAGAAAAAATTCACTTGCGGGTCTCTTGTTCTAATTAAGCGATATTTTATACTGTTTATTTCGAAATCCATTATAGCCTTATTAAATACATCAGCATACCATGGTTTATTGATAAGATTCTCTGAAGATCCAAACATGTAATCTATAAAGTTATAGAATTCTGTCTTCCCAGAACTATTCACTCCTTTGAAATAATTTATTCCTGGTTCAAGATTGTAGGTGAATTCTTCTTCAGTTATAGAATATATTGTAAGTGTTGAGATATTAAACACTTGCTAAAACCTCCTTAAGAAATTGCTTATCCGTTAGTTTCTTACTTTCCCTTATAGCTCTGTTCAAAAAGATATTATCTCCAGTAATTTTTTTTGTATTCTCAACCTCAGGATTAATCTTTAAAATATTGTCTTCAATAAAAATCAAATTTTCATTATTTAATATATCTATAGATTTGATAATAAATTCTATACTATCGCAATATCCTTCGAAGTCACCTGATAATAATGACAAGCTTTTATATACGGTATCACTAGTATGACGACCATCGTATACTCGATGACTGTTTAATTTATATTTCTTTATCAAGTAGGCATAAACAGCAGTTTTTATTAAACTAAGTTCTTTATGGTCAGATAGAGTATTTAAGACAATCTCACAATATATACTTAGTTGTAGTGATTCTGCTTGTAACTTTAAATATTTCATTATTCTTCATCCTTCCACGAAATTTGTTTATCACCCATGCCTTCTTTTGTCAAATGTACTATAGCACCGTACTTTATTTGTTCATTACTTGCATATGAATTATCTCTTTTTTTAGTATTGTCCAACCTATTTTGAGGTGTATCATTTCCCTTTGTCATCAAATCTAGTAGTGCGTCTTCATAATTTTCATAAGCAGTTTCTTCTATATTTTCGATTTTTGTGATTTTATTCATTTCTGTATAGGTAATTTGAAAATGATTATAATAAAAAGAGTAAATTAAGTGTCTTTGAATTAACTTATTAGGCAATCCGCATAGATTTAATTGTTTGAATTCACGTAATTTATTTATAGCAGCATCTTTAGTATCAATTGCACAACTTTTTTTAAAACTTATATAATCCATTATTGGATCATCATCAGTTATTTCTATTGAAATACGCTCAGTTAACTTCATGAACTTATTATAATCCATAATGTATGGCTCTTTATTACCCATGCATACCATAATTTCATAAGTCACTCGTTCTAATAAGGCTTTAATTCTTTGATAATATACAATTTTGTCATTAACTCCATCTCTTTTAAATAAAATTTTGTATCCTTCTGCAATCTCTTCATCTATATCTTTTTTTTCCTCAAAAGAATATTTGCTTTTTATAGACTCATAAACTTTTTCAAAACACTCGTAATCACCATCATATAAATCTTTCACTTTTCTAATTATAGAGTTCTTAGACCCCTCAGTTTCTTCTACCTTATTAAACAAGTCTCTACAACTTAAACTGAAAATAATATCTTTATTGCCGTATGATTCCTCAGTAAACAAAATATACCTCGAAATTTTTGTAACTTTTCCCTCTAATAAAATCCAATTTAGAAGTATTTTTTGAGCTACATCTTTACTTATAGCAGTTCTTTTAACCTGTATTGCAGTTGTTCCATTCGAATTGTTTAGAATACTTTTAAATTTTTCTTCACTAGCGTCTAAGTCTTTCTCGTCTACTTTAGACAGACTAACATCTTCATAAATCTCAAATTCGAGTTGCATATTATTTTCTAACTTAATAAGGTGGTAAGCAAAGACTCTTATTTGGTAAGAGAATCCTCCTAAGCTATTAATACCGCTTTTATCTGGCTCAAATATTGAAGACATTTTTTCACCTCATTATTAATGTTTTTTTAAGCTCTCATAAAATTAATTATTCTATGAAAATTTAAACCTTCTAAAAAATTTATAATTCATCTTTTTGAACTTCCTGGTATTATTGCTGTTCTTAGTATGTGTTTTTCTAAAAAAATTTTACCTCTTTTACCTATATTTTGTTGAATAGTTTTACTTCCTCCTAATTTTGTTTTAATGGTACTAGCACGTCCTTCTATAAGAGGTTCGCCACTTGCTTCTTTTTAGTTAAACCCTAATAAATTGTATTGTTTCCAAAGTACTTTTACTCAATTAAATGAACTATCGTTTTATTGTCAAAACTTTCTTCTTCACAAGCTTAACTAAACCCTAACACCAGCACAGGTTATTAAGTGGTTCACAATATAATAATATATTTCTAGATACTCTCTTAAATTTTTTTGATTTTGATAATACATTAAACGTCTTGTTTAATTCTCATTTTTATAACGAATAATTTTTAATTCGATTATCCACACAATAAACATAACAACCCTTCATCCCTCGAGTCATCAATGTCTTATGCGTATTCCTCATCAACTGATTAAGCGGATCAAGCTCTAGAAGGACGATTTCTGTCCCTTTCCCTTCTGAGACCGCATCATTGATTCGCTTCCGCAACAGCAAGTCATCAAATTGGAAAAAAACCGGCGACTGTTCGACATAGCTTGTATAACGTTCATTGAGCAAAAGCTCTGCCAGTTTGTTCGGGATGTAATTATGCAGATAGGCACAGGAGCTCAAGCTGATGGATGTATCTTCATATAGGGCTTCGTTGAAATTCTCCAGATAGCGTTTATAGGACAACGATTGATAGGATGGATGAACGGTTTCGCGTTCCCGGCCTCCCAGGTATGTTCTGACAATGCCATCCCTTCAGCCAGTTGCGATTTCTGCCATTGTTTCAGTTCGATGATGACCGCGTTTTGCCGGCCAGCTTTGAGTTCACCGGTAATCAGGAAATCAATGCGCTTTTCAGTTGAAGGCAGCTTGTATTCCAGCAGCACATGGGTACCTTCCTTCAAATCGGCGTCGCGCAAGATCTTGGCCATTTGCGGCAAGGAATTGGTTCATGAACGGATTTCGCTTGGCGACACGGAGTGGTTCATCTTTTCCTGCACCTTCTCAAGAAGCACAGATTCGATGCGCTGTTCCAGCACATGGTTGATGAATTTTGAAGAGCTTTCGTTGTAGATGATCATGAGGGCGCTCCTCTCCATATATGGATATTCAATACAAATATATTAACATTATTTAACTGTTTTAGGTTGAATATACGAAATATTTTTACAATTTTATCATTTTTCTCTTTTAATTCTACTTTTTATTGATTCAAAATTTCTATGTAACCTTATTTCCCCTATGCCCGTCTACCTAACAAGAGGTGAACGACATGAAAAAAACTAGTATTGGCATCTTCCTTACCTTCCTTCTCCTCTTCAGCGGCTGCTCCAACGCCGAGCCGGAGATTACAGAATCAGAGGCAGAAGCGATTGTCGAGCAACGCCATACGAATTCGTTTGGAACAGTAGAAATCATTTCGATCAGCTATGAGCGCGGCCGGTATGTGGTTGAGTGGGAAAACGAAGGGAATTGCGAATGGGGCGTTGATTACTTGGATGGGCAGAGTGGCGAGATTGAAATGGGCGAGAGGACGATTTGCTGAGGCTGAATCATAGATTTTTGCCTTCAAGCTAAAGAAACCTCCAAGCATGAATACTGCTTGGAGGTTTCTTTAGCGTAAGACCTTATCCAGATTTAGAATAGCTTAGAGTGGGAATGTTTTTGATTTTTTTATAGCAGCGGCTGGATTTCAAAATCACTAATTCAAAGTATCGAAAAGACCGCTGACAACAATGTTAGCGGTCCCTTAAACTTATTTAAAATTAATTTTTAGCTGCTGATTTAAACGGAGTAGCTGAAAAACAGCAGCTCCTTACTCCAAAGTTTTGCTCCTTTTTATCAAAGCCCTATCGTATCCACTGCATGAGTAGCATCCGCATTACTGTATCCTTCAAACTCCAATTGTTCAATCAATCCAGATCTTGAAAAGGAAGTATACTCGATATAATCTTCGGCTGCCAATACGGCTTGTTCGCTCCAGTCCACAGTTATTTCTCCTACCGCGTTAGTTGCATCCGCGTTACTATGACCTTCAAATTCCAATTGTTCGACTAATCCACTTTGTGAAAACGGCGTATACGAGATATAATCTTCAGCCGATTTCACTGCCTGTGCGCTCCAGTTTACATCGATTTGTTCTACAGCGTAAGATGCATCCGCGTTACTAAAACCTTCGAATTCCAATTGCTCGACGAGTCCGCTTTTCGAAAACGCAGTATACGCGATATAATCTTGGGCCATTCCGACCGCTTGTTGCTGTGAAGCTGACCCAGCATTTTCCGCTGCTTGACGCTCTGCTTCTTCAGCTTCGGCTTTCGCTTGTTCTTCTGCTTTTGCCTCTGCTTCTGCAAGTGCCTTCGCTTCTGCTTCCGCTTTTTCTACTGCTTCCGCTTCAGCCTTTGCGTCAGCTTCAGCTTTTGCTTGTGCTTCTTTCTCAGCTTTTGCTTCTGCCTCAGCTTTTTCTTTCTCTTCTACTTCAGCCTCTGCCTTTTCTTCTGTTGCAGCTTTTTCTGTCTCTGCAGCGTCGACTTCTGCCACTTCAAGCACAGGTTCGTCTGTCTCAAGCGTCTCCTGACTGCAACCGCTTAAAAGAATCATTAGTCCAGCAGCCGATAAAATCTTTTTGTTTTTCCACATAAGTACCCGCTCCTTTCAGATAGTGAAGATATGATAATGATGATTGTATGAACCGTAAGTTAAACAAACCACTTACAGATGCAGATAGGTCTTTTTATTCATATCAAATAATCAATTAGAACTACTTAATTGCTAATATACCACAATACTCGGGAGGTTTATATAGCACGTGGGTAGTTAATTTCCACCAAATTTGGTCGCCTTTATTTCTTCTCGTTCTCTCTACACAGATTTATGTTATTTCCAGAACACAAAAACGGCCTTGCCCCAAAACAGGTAAAGCCGAAATCATCGGTTTCATTTACAAGAACAGCAATCCAAGCCCTATCACAACCCCACTGACAAACAGCACAATGAGGCAAAAGCCCATGATGTCTTTGGATTTGAGGCCAGCAATTGCCAGTGCCGGCAATGCCCAGAAAGGCTGGATCATGTTTGTCCAAGCGTCTCCCTAGGCAACAGCCATGGTTACTTTCGTGGTATCGGTGCCGAGCATAGTTAGAGCTTGATTTTTTCTTTATTCGTTCCGTAAGGATTCAGATGCCTGGTCACCTCCCATATAATTTTCTCCAAGACAAAAAAGCTTTTGAAGAGCCAGCCTGCTCTTCAGAAGCTTCCCGCTATTCATATGTAGGATAGGACTCAATCAGCTCGCATCTTGCTGCTTCCTGCGCTTTCTCCAGACGGTGCTGATGACTTTGAGAAGAAACACGGCCAGAAAGGCGAATGGAACAATCCGCACGATGTATTCCCAATAAGACATATCGCTATTTTGATAGATGGCCGTCCCGATGGTCGCACCCAAAAAAGCCAAGAAAAAATTCAAGATTGGATCGGCTTTCTTTGAAATGATCGGCTCTTTCAGCCAGGATGCCAGCTTACTTTTCTTCTTTTCCATATAAACCTCCTTTGTTGTGCTTATTTCTTTTTTCCATGGCGGGCAATATTAAGGCGTACAGCAGGAATCCAGCAATGGCTTGGCCGATAATGTGAGTCCATACCGGTGAACCATTTAATAAAGAGGTCACGACAAATCCAATGATGCCAAAGACCAAAGTTCCTAAAATCGTGTTTTTAACGCGCTTATTCATCAAATCCCACTTTCATCTGGTTGTCTGAAAAAAGCTCTCTTTACTGATACCCTTCTATAATTACTGGAAACCAATGGGTAATAAAAGCTGAATTCTCTTTGTTTTACTGATTGATTTCTTTGCGGAATTACTTCTAAAAGTAATGCCTACCTTTCCTCTACTTCCAATTTACGCCATATTAAAAACAGATTAGAGAAGAAGGCATTTTTTATGGCAGAGTTAAATGCAATGTTGGCATGGACGTTTACACAAGAAATCGATGTGCCGACGTCGGCTAATGAGTTGTTAGTTCCAGGTGAAGTGGCGCAAATCGCCTATAAGATGGTCCACGATACAGCAGTCGTGACGGACAAGCGCTTCATCATTTCCGACAAGCAGGGATTGACGGGCAAGAAAGTCGAGGTCTACAGCATTCCTTTCAAATCGATCATCATGTACTCATCAGAAAACGCTGGCACGTTTGATTTTAATACGGAGCTGGAACTATGGACGAGTATCGGCAAGTTTAAATTGAATTTAGCGAAGAAAGTGGATATCCGTAAACTTGATAAGGTGATTGCGGAAGCGATTTTGTAAGAATGGACAAATGGCCATTTCCTTGAGGGAAATGGCTTTTTTAAATACCTTTTTAACTTCGACAGAAATTTTACCTTCCGGCGAAAGACACGTTTTCTTTAAGACTTATAAAAATGAATAAAATGGAAAAACGCACCCGGCATGCTGAAACATCGGGTGCGTCAACCTATGGAAAATAAATTGTCACATACTATCCAGAAATTTCTATAACCGTTTTTTACTTAAGGATGCGTTTTTTCACTTTCTGCACTTCATACTGTTCATTTACTAGTTGCAGAAGAACGCTTGAGCCAAGCACTAATCATTTGACGGTAATAGGGAGTCGAAACAGCTAAAGCCGGCAGCACCTCAAGTTCCAGAGCCGGAATAAACGATGGATTAATTTCCGAGATGTCATCTTTTTTTTCTGCAATCCACTGCTTGATCAATTGTTCGTTGACTTCGGGATGAAATTGAATGGCGTATATATTGTCTTTGATCCGGAACGCCTGATTCGGATAGAGCACACTGGATGCCAACAATGTGGCTGAATCTGGTAAATCGAAGCGGTCTTCATGCCATTCCATGAAACGGAAATGCAGAGGCAACACATTGAAAACCGGATCATTCTCTGCTTCAGCGGTTTGGGTTAGTTCTGTGATTCCAAATTCAGTAGTCCCCATTTTTTCTACTTTTCCACCGAAGGCGGAGGCGATCAATTGAGCACCGAGACAGATTCCAAAAATCGGTTTATTTTGCTCATGAAATAGTCGAATTGTCTCTTTGATAGCTTTCAAAAAAGGAAATGCATCCTCATCATTTGCTCCCATTACCCCGCCCAAGATCACCATGGCCTCGAATTGTGGCGCCCTTTGCAAAAGGTCTGTCTCACTCTCCATTTCCATAAGCTCATAACCAATCCCTTGTTGTTCTAATGCTGCAATGGTTTCTCCAGGAGAAGCCACTTGGTCGGGCTGAACGATAAGTATTTTCATCAGCTTTCACTCTTTCCAACATTTAAATGCCTATTCTCTTTTTTAATAAATAGTAGAATACAATTTGCGTTCCCATTCTTCTACTCGGTAAAAATGCAAATTCCATTCTTCTTGTTTAACTTTAATGAATTCCTGCCAGATATCACGTCCAATGGTTTCGGCCAAAATTGTATCTTCCTTCAAATGATCTAATGCCTCTTTAAGGTCACGGGGCACCCATTCGATGCCGAGCGCTTCCAGTTCTTGACCGGATAAGCTTCCCGCATCTTTTTCGAGCGGCATTCCCGGATTCATTTTTTGACGGACACCATGAAGGCCCGCAGCGATTAGGGAAGCAGACAGTAAATACGGGTTGCATGTTCCATCTGCGCCGCGATATTCAAAACGTCTTTCACGCCGAGGCTCGAGTACACGCACCAGGCTCGACCGGTTACCGGCACCGTAACAGATATGTGCAGGTGCCCATGAACCAGGCACCATCCGTTTATAGGAATTGACCGTCGGAGCTCCGATGGCCGACAAAGCTTTTCCGTGATGAAGAATACCGCCGATAAAGTGATAGGCGGTTTCAGACAGGTCCAACCCCCGGCTGTCATTGCTGTCTTTAAACAAGTTTTTTCCCTCATCAAACAAGCTGATATGAACATGCAGACCGCTGCCCGCCAAATCGTTGAACGGCTTCGGTGCCAAGGTCCCCACCATTCCCATTTCTCTCGCCAAATGTTTGAACAATTGCTTGAACGTCACCTGATCGTCGGTGGCCTTCAGGCAGTTATCGTATTTCAAATTGATTTCTACTTGTCCCGGGCCATATTCACTGGAGACCTGTTCGGTTTCCACGCCCATTTCCGACATGGTTTCGATGAATCTTTGGATGAATTCATCCTGGATATCCAGTCCGTCAGTCGAAAAACAAGGACTACTGTCCGCCGGCACCAATCGACCTTCTTCTTCTTTCAATAAATACGCTTCCTGTTCATAGACCATCTTGATTTGTCCGCCTAAAACGTCTTCTGCCTCTTTCAATAACTTTTTCAAGGCGCTGCGGGGACACCCTGCCCATGGATTGCCATTTTCATCAACCAGGTCACAAAACATCCGGGCAGTCTTCCGTCGATGTGGTAAGACGACGAATGTCCAAGGGTCCGGCATAGCGAAAAAGTCTCCAGCATCTGAGCCGTATAAGGGGTTTGGAATATACGTATCGAACATTGTGAAATCCATGATTGCTGCACTGAAGTTGACTCCTTTTTCCATGGCGTCTACAATCTGCTCACGTCGGATCGTCCGAGCCCGCGTGGATCCAGTGTAATCTAGGAATTCGATCCGGATGTAATCAATGTCCTCTTTTTCGATTCTACCGAGGATGTTGTTGATTTCCATCTGCTTTTCTGAAGTTTGTTGAGTCATTTTCAGGACCTCGCCTTCTGCAATAATTTCATTGCGTAATTTACGTATAAACTGACTCCTGTCAAAAGGACCGAGTCATCAAAATTGAATTTCGGATGATGCAAGTCATAAGTAATCGGGTCTTCTTTTTTAATCCCCAGCCGGAAATAGATGCTGGGTACCCTTTCAGAAAAATAACCGAAATCGTCCGCACCAAGAGAAGGCTCTGCCAATTCGTATACATGGCTAGACCCCAGCAAATCGCGAGCTGTTTCAATGAACAGCTCCGTCATGGCCGAATCGTTATCGATAGGAGGAGCGCCGAGCGTAAATTCCGCTTCCACTTTCGCGTTCCATTGAATTTCTGCAACTTGGCAAACGCGTTCAATCTCTTTTTGTATTTGTTGCCGGATCCCTGCGTTCATAGAACGGTAAGTTCCTTCCATCACCAAGCTGGAAGCGATGATATTGCTCGCTTCTCCCCCATTGATCTTTCCGACATGAATGACCTTCGGATGAACGGGATCGATTTTTTTAGCGGCTACAAGCTGCAGGGAATGAAGAATTTGTGAAGACACGGTAATGGCGTCGACTGCTTGATGCGGTCTGGCGCTATGGCCGCCTTTTCCCATAACAGTTATTTTGAAGTCATCACAAGAAGCTGTCATGCTTCCTTTTTTGATGCCCACGGTTTCGTGCGGCAAGTATGGCCAGACATGCAAAGCGGTCACCGATTCAATTTTCGGGTTTTCCAGAATCCCTTGGTCGATCAATGCCAGTGCAGCGCCGTCGGCTTCTTCGCCAGGTTGAAAAATACAGCGGACAGTTCCTGTTAGTGTATCTTTGTTGCGATTTAATTCGTAAACAGTGCCCAGTAAAATTGCAGTATGGCCATCATGGCCGCATGCATGCATGACGTTCTCTTTTTTTGAACGGAAATCGACTTCCGCTTCTTCTTGGATTGGCAGCGCATCGATATCCGCCCGCAGGCCGATTGCTGGACCTTCGATGTCACCCGTGATGTCTACATAGACACCCGTCTCTCCGATGGTTTGATAAGGAATTTCCCATTCATTCAATACGGAGCAGATATAATTGACCGTTTCGTATTCCTGAAAGGATAACTCCGGATATTGATGCAAATGCCTTCTAATTCCAATGACACGGTCAGCCATCTCTGAAGAGATTCTGTAAAGGGTATCAGTCATTTGTCATTTTCTCCACTTCCACTGGTCCTTCCGTCTGCCGGGAACCGGGTTTATTGAAAATCATAAATAAAATAAGTAGTACGGCAAGCCAAATTCCCCCGCGAACCAATGTCATGATGGAACTGACGAATGACCCGTATAAAATCACGGCGATGCCGATAAAGCTCAAAATTGGAAATAGCGGAAACAACGGCTGTCTCCAAGACAATTGCGCCACTTCTTCTTTATGCTTAATACGGAACAAAACACCAGCGATTAATGCAAGGCTCCAGGAGAACAACCACGCAATTACCAATTGGTTTGATAGTTCAACATAAAGGAAGTCAGGGTTTATCTGACCCACAAGGATCAATACAATGGTGATTGCCCAAATGACGATAATAGCGTTGACAGGTGTATACGTCTTCGTATGAATCGATCCTAAAAATTTTGGCAGCATGCCATCACGTGCCTGTTGATAAAAAATACGGGAAGCGGCGTACATAGTACCCATCAAAATACATGTAGCTGCAGCAATCCAAGCGGCGATGTTCATAATGAATGCACCTGCCACTCCAAACACTTGACCGGCAGCCACTGTGAATGGTGAACTGTCCATCGTGACTTCGTTCCATGGAATAATACCTTGCAGCACAAAATGTGCGAATGAATACAACACAATGAATGTCACACTTGCCCAGATTAACGCCCGGGGCATATCACGCTGTGGATTGATGGCTTCCGCTCCAGCTGTTACCAATGTCAATGCGCCAAGATATGCGTAAGTTCCAAGCGGGATGGCACCGAAAAATCCTTCAAGACCATAAGGCATCATCGGTGAGAAGTTTGCTAAATCAACATCCTTCAACCCAATCACCGCAAACACCACCATCACTCCAACAAGCGCCACTACCATATATAATTGGAAGCGGGCGGTGAAAACCGTCCCTAGAATATTGACCAGTGCAAAAAGCGTAATGAAGAATATCGCGAAAAACGCTGGCCACCAGCTGCCTGTCAAGCCAGGGAAGAACCACATTGTGATGGTTCCGAGTGCTAAACCGACACTTCCTCCTGCAATGATCCAACCGATCGCAAAGGTGAAACCTGCTAAAAAGCCCCAGGATTTCCCCATCATTCTTTCCACCCATAGCGACATCCCACCGGCATTCGGCATGGCAATCGCCAATTCGATCAAAGCCATAATCAAAAACAATTGGGACAATCCAGCAACCAGATAGGAGATGATTGAGCTCGGGCCGGCTGTAGCAATTCCTTGCCCCATTAAAAGGAAAATACCATCTCCGACCACCGCACCTACTCCCAATGCCCAGATATGCCAAAACTTTAACGTTCTTTTTGGCTCTAAATCAAGACTTAAATGATGACTCATATCGCTTCCCCATTTCGTTTAAATTTTTGTCTGATAGATTTCTTCAAAATTGCGATATAAAATCATTTCCCCTATATAACGTGCTTTTTCCGCATTCATATAATCTTTTTCCACCCAGTCATTCAAGACCCGTTCAAAACAGTCAATGAAAATCTTCACCCCCATCCAATTCATTTCAGGTATAGTAAAAGCATCTGAGCCATACATCACTTTATTGAAAGGCGCTAATTCGAGTACTTGTGAAATGATGCGCTCGACGCCGTGGCCAGCAAATGGATTCTGCAAGGAGATATCCATGTAGACATTCGGCAAGATGCTGACAATGAACGCCGCCTCTTCCATCCATGGATAACCGCCGTGCACTAAATGGACTTTGGTGTCCTGGTACTTTTCTTTCCTCAAGGTATCTAGAAGAAAACTTGGACTTGCTTTGGTCATGACTACATCTCCGTCACCGATGCCGGTATGGATATGCATGAATTTGCCGCTCGCTGTGCATGCCTCCATCGCCAAATGGAAGCAATAATCACGGAATGCTTTCGCGGGCAGCCGGTCATTCCGGGTAAATTCGGCGTAAGCTTGGACCGCTGCATCCTCATCCATTTCCAAGACTTCCAAACCGCTTCGGTAAGCGATGATGGTCTTCAGTCCTACGATTCCTTCCTTAGACAAATCTTCTTCGAGCTGTTTTTTATAACGGGACACGAATTCATCGAAATTCAGTCCCTGTTTGCCCAGTTCAACCATAATCGGTTCGATGCGGCTGATTTCCCAGACGCGGGCTCCGCTCAACTCTTCAAATTCGCTTCGATCAAGCGGCGGCTGCGGATAGCCAAAATCCATTATCAACCCTTTCAGTTGTACATCTTGGAACAATTCCTTTGTATATTCCCCATAATCTGCTGCTTTTTTATTGCGGGCTTTCACGATCTCTTCCAAGCTTTCCTCACATGAATAATATTGCGCCATGTTTCTCAGCAAAATCTGGATCCACATATTTGAATTGGGCACTGGCCGGTGTTTTTCAGTACTTTCTTCTTTGCTGAACATATTCGGATTGACGGACAACGATAACTTTTTCAAAAAACTGATAGCGTCTTCTTCCCCTTTTGCTGCTACAAAAGGATGTGCGTGGACATCCACGACCTTCACACCGTTTAAATTCACTTTTTGCATCTTCTGACATCCCCTTTAACATTTTTCATACGCAAAATTCTTTACGCAAAAATTCTTTCTTCCACTTAAAACCGATTAAAAAGATAAAAAATCCATCATAAAAATTCTAATCACTGTGTTAATATGTATTATATGTTTTTTAAAAATATTCTTACAATTAACCGAAAAATATTTTTACGGGGGTGATGTATTTTGAAACATAAACAAGAAGTGTCTTTGTTGGGAGAGATAGCGGATTATTTATTTGAGGGTCTTGTGTTAACTGATGAAGAAGGATATATCCGGTCGTTGAACCAGTCATTCAGCAACTTTTTTCCAAAACTTTTACGAAGCGATCTCCTCAACAAACGAATAGGTGACACGATTCTTTCGAAAGATTTGAATCATTTTTACCGACACAAACAAGACATGCGCAACATCCACTTGTCCATTGGTCTTTTTCAGTTATTGGCCAATTTCCATGTATTAAACAATGGATTATTTCTGTTGAATTTCAAGAACATCACTAAAATCCAGCAGTTGGGCGATGAGTTAAAGAGTACCCAACAACATATCCGTTCTTTTCAATACATACTCAATACGTTGGATGAAGGAATTTGTGCTATCGACAATAACCAGAAAATTATCTTCTATAATCGAAAGATGGGCGAATTGGATTCAAGAGAGCCTGCCGGCGTCATTGGGAAACTATATTCTTCCATTTTTGAAGACAGCAGTTACGCGGAAACACCGATACTGCATTCCTTGAGCGCCGAAAGGAAACTGACTCAGAACGAAGCTTTTTTCTCCAACACGGGAAAACGATATATTGTAAAGAGAAGCAGCGAGCCCCTTTATTTGGGAAGCTTGAAGACAGGTGCCCTGTCAACTGTCAAAGACTTTTCCGATACCGCCGCCATGGCGGAAACCATCTTCCAGTTTAAAAACAAGAAGCATACAACCGGCGCTCCAATCAAAAAAGCCGACATTCCACCACCAATCGTGCACGTGAGTAAAACCATGCAAAAAGTGCTGCAGCAAGCTCGGCTTGCAGCTGATTCTACTTCCAACCTGCTGATTTGCGGAGCTCATGGAGTCGGTAAACGGTTGATTTACAAACATATCGTTAATCAGTCCCAGCAACGCTTGGATGATGTACACGAAATTAATTGTGCGGCGGTTTCTGAGCTATTGTTGGAAGAAATATTATTTGGCAGTAACGGATCTGCCGGTTTGTTGGAGCAGCACAGTAAAGGCATTATTCTGCTCGGCAATATCGACCACATGTCCATTTCTTTGCAGAAAAAAGTCTTGGAGGTCATCAAGGAACAGAAACTCCGTGTTACAGCGAAGGGCAAAGAAGTCCCGGTGACTGTGCAATTTATCACCTTATTGTCTGACAAGCCACATCTGGCGCTGCAAAAAGGGGCACTCCTGGAAGACCTTTTTTATGCACTGAGTTCCATCACGCTGAATATACCGGCGCTCCATGAGAGAAAAGAAGATATTGCGCCTTTAATCGAACATTTGCTGAAGAATGAGGACGAATCCCAAAAGATGAAGAATTATACTGTTTCATCTGAAGCCATGAAAATTTTAACGAACTACCACTATCCAGGGAATGTGCTGCAATTGAAATACATTATCGAAGGAGCCCGAGCGTTGGTTAAAGAGGACAATGGCCTTATCACGCCTGATCATTTACCTACTTATCTTGTCCAGCACATCGAGCTCGAAAGTAATTTGCCATTTCTGAGTAGTTGCAACTCCCTAACTGAACAAGTAGAAACGTTTGAGAAAGAATTGATTTTAAGAATGTTGAATAAAACCAATATGCATATTACCCATACTGCTGAAAATCTGAGCATCTCCAGACAAAGCCTAAACTACAAAATTCGCAAATACGCCATTAAAATTACTAGAGAAGTTGATTGAATACGAAGTAAATACAGAGCCGGAGCTATGGACGAGTATCGGCAAGTTTAAATTGAATTTGGTGAAGAAAGTGGATATCCGTAAACTTGATAAGGTGATTGCGGAAGCGATTTTATAAGTATCAGTTAACAACCCTATTACTACGAATAAGCCATTCAGGTTTGATTTATAAAATCGCAGTCAAAACAATAGATAGACCCCTAATCAGCAATACAATTAGAGGTCTATTTTTATTGATATATAAGTATTGGAACTCCCATACTTTTACCATATGGTAAGGTATAGTAAGAAGTAAATTCAATACGGAGACAGTACAAGTTGAGGAGTGGAGACAATGAGAAAAGGGTGGATTTCAATCATCGGCGGATTCGTTTTAGGGATAGTCATTTCCTTCTTTACACTTGAATACAACGGTTGGCAAATTATAAGACACGGTAGAGATGGGATGGCTTACCAAAAAATTAACGACCTTGATATTGATCTTCTGCATAATTCTTTCTTAATTATCGTTGTATCTTGTATTGGAATTTATTTCGTTTTAACTTTGCTTGAAAAACGAAGAAATAGAGTCGATTAGAAAAACAAGGTGATACGACCCTATAAGAACCAGTCACCTTTTCTATCAATTTAAAAATCCTAAGATTTTTACAAAAAGAAATCTCCTCCACCTTAGTAGTTTAATATTGTCGTTATAGAATTCCTCGCCCTTCTGTCTCTTCCAGCATTCCTAATTTCATTGTCCCCTCCCGTAAAATTGATATAATGGCAAAAGAGAGTTTGAAATGAGGAGGCTGCCGGAATGAGAAAGATTCACATCGGGGTGATTTCACCATATGAGGCGATGTTGCCGCTTATCGATGAATTAAAGGAAGAGCAGTCTGATTTACTGATTGTTGCGGAAGTTGGCGATTTGGAACGAGGCGTAGAGCTGGCGCGCAGGATGGAACAGAATGGAGCCGATATTCTGATCAGCCGCGGCGGAACTTCCAAGATGATCAGAGAAGCTGTATCGTTGCCGGTTGTCGATATCCATATCTCCGGTTATGACCTGCTGCGCTCCATCATGTTGGCGACTGGCCATTCGGACGAGAAGAAAGCATTGGTCGGTTTTCCGAATATCACGTTAGGAGCCGCTTCCATTATCAGTCTGCTGGAGATTGACATGAAAGTCGTAACGATCTCTGGTGCATCTGAAGTGGAATCGATTTTACTTGAATTGAAGAACGAGGGATATTCGACAGTCCTGGGGGACGTTGTCACAAGCAACTCCGCAGCACAGCTCGGGATGAACGGCTTACTGATCCAGTCGGGCCAGGAATCCATATTGGAATCTTTGGAGGAGTCACGCCAATCGTTCAAATCCCAGCAAAAAAGCCAGCAAGTTCTCCGGGTTCTGCGGGAATTGCTGAATGACTCAAAACAGGATTTGCTTCTGTTAACTGACGATGGACAGATCCTATTTGAGAATTGGACTGCCTTTAAAAAGCTGCCTGTTACGGAAGAAGAGCTGGCAACCATAAAACAGCAGGTACTCGAAACAAACGAACAGACCATTAAGATCATCGAAGACGCGAAAATTCCGTTCCGGATAAACGCAAAAATCATAGAGGACAGGGATGGCAAGATTGTTTCATTCAATTTCAAGCGCCTTTCAAAGGCATCGGCCAAATCAACTGTTGTGAGGATTGAACACCTCAATCAGCTGCATTCTCTTGTGGCAGCAAGCGCGGAAATGACAGGGATTAAGAATTTGATCGAAGAACCTGCCGTTGCCGGTGACACGCTTGTGTTAATCGGGCAACCTGGGACAGGCAAAACATCGGTGGCGCGCTATCTGCATACCTTCCACCAAAAGAACGGGTTGTTTGTCCACGTGAAAATGGATGCTTCCCCTCTGTCTTTGGAAGACATTGAATTTTTACCGAACTCCACTTTGCTGCTGGAGTTCAGCAAATCACCGAACTTAACTCATACCCATAAAATCCAGGACTTGATGGAGCATCTTGGGAAAAATACGGTACAGCTTATTTATTCGCTGCCGGCTTTTCCGAGTTCCTTTGAAGAAGAACTGGAGTTGCAGGAGGCACTTAAAATCCAGCTCCCTTCTTTGGTTAACCGGCAGGAAGATATCGAATACCTGGTGCGCCAATTCCTGACTGAGTTTCACCAGACGCTTGGGACACGTCCGATCAAAGTCCGGGATGATGCGATGCAGGAATTGAAACGTTATAACTGGCCAGGAAATCTTAACGAATTGAAAGCGTATGTTAAGAAGTTGGCGATTTTGGAAAAAGACTACGTGATTGAAAAAGAGACCTTGGATCAAGTGCCGTTTACAGCTGATTTCCAACAAGGAAATCCGTTATCTCTGGACAAAAATGATACATTAAAAGAAATCGAGAAAAAGATTATCGAACAGGTGCTGAGAGAAGAAGATTTCAACCAAACAAAAGCAGCAAACCGATTAGGGATTAATAGAGCTACTCTTTGGCGCAAACTCAAAAACTGAGTTTGCGTTTTTATTTAGCTAAAATCGTTGCATTTTTAAACTACTTTTCATTTTTCAGATAAAAAAAAACTCTTATAAGTGTTGCATTTTATTCAATAAGTTTTATAGTGGGTAATGAAAGCGTTTACTGATGTCAGATTCTTGCAACTACAAAAAATAGAAAAGAGGGTTCAAAATGAAAATTAAAGCTACATTAGATCGTATTCCTGGAGGTATGATGGTTGTTCCGTTGTTATTGGCAGCTGTCATCAACACGGTGGCACCAGACTTATTGCGGATTGGCGGATTTACAGAAGCACTTTTCGTAGACAGTGCCAGTGCATTGATCGCTTTGTTCCTCCTCTGTACCGGAGCTCAGATTAACGTTCGAAATGTCGGTGTGTCTCTTGCCAAAGGCGCTACCTTACTGACGACCAAATGGATTGTCGGTGCTTTGTTCGGCTTGATTGCTTATATGTTTGCTGGTGACAACGGATTGTGGCTGGGGCTTGCACCGATTGCCATTATCGCTGCGATGACGAACAGCAACGGCGGACTTTTTGTCGCACTTGTTGGACAGTATGGCAATAAAGAAGACCGCGCTGCCTATTCATTATTGGCATTGAATGACGGACCCTTTTTAACGATGGTGGCACTGGCAATTTTCGGAGCCATGGGCTTTGTTGATGGTCTCTTCTCTCCTATTTCGTTTATCGCCGTCTTGTTGCCGATCGTCATCGGGATGATTCTTGGGAATTTGGATGAAGATATGCGTTCATTCCTGGATAACGGCAGTTCGATGCTGATTCCATTCTTCGCCTTCGCACTTGGGATGGGGATTGACTTCAATGCCATCATCCAAGGTGGACTTGGCGGAATCATACTTGGCCTCATGACCGTATTCATCACAGGTACTGCTGGATACTTCATCTTTAAAGCATTGAAATGGAACCCGATTGTCGGAGCTGCCGAAGGTTCAACGGCCGGTAATGCCGTCGCTACCCCAGCTGCCATCGCAGCGGCCAGTGCCAGCTTTGCTTCCGTCGTTGATATTGCCACGGTGCAGGTGGCTGCTTCCACTGTGACAACGGCGATTTTGCTGCCATTGTATATCGGCTTCCTGGTGAAGCGTCTTGAACGTAAAGGATTTATATTCGAAAATGGAGAAATGCTGAAAAAACAAGCTTAGAGGAGTGACAGATAGTGGGAACTCGAATTGGCATCATTGCCGATGATTTTACAGGAGCAAATGATTCCGGAGTCAGGCTAGCTCAAAAAGGCTTGAAATCCCGAGTGATTTTAACCGATTCATATAAACAGACCGACCAGGACGACACAGCTATTGATGTTTGGATCGTCGATACCAACAGCCGTTCCATGAATGGCGAAGATGCTTACCGGGCCGTTTTCAAGGAAATTGAAGCCCTGAAAAAAAGAGGTGTCGATGCCTTCTATAAAAAAATCGACTCCACTTTGCGCGGCAGTGTTGCCGCCGAATTGAAAGCGATGCAAGATGCAACGGCTTTAGACGCTATTCTTGTGGCACCTGCCTTTCCAAGCATGGGCCGAACCGTTGAAGGCGGAAAACTTTACATCAACGGACTGCCTGTTACGGAAACGGAATTTTCACGTGATCCCAAGACACCGGTTTTGCACGATTTCCTTCCTGATTTATTGGCAATGGAAGGTGTTAAGATTACGGTTCTGGACCGCACTATTCTATACGGCGAGACGCCCGAAAAATGGGTAGCGGAACAAATCCAGGCCGGCGTCAACTGGATCGTCTGTGACGTCACGGAAGAAGCCGATTTTCCATTGCTTGCCGCTCTTGAAGCAAAATTGGACTTCAGCATCGGCTGGGCTGGCTCTGCTGGCATGATCAACCATTTGTATGCGCCGAAGCAAAACACAGACCCAAAGAGATCTTTTGACGGTCCGATCGGGAAAATCCTGATTGTCTCCGGCAGTTTGTCCGGAAAAACACAGGATCAATTAGCCGCTTTGGAGAAGCGCTCCGCAACCCGGATGATTGAAATCGATCCACTGGAGTTATTGACGGCCCCGGCACGTACCTTGAGCAAAGTCGAAGAACTCGGGCAGCCGGCAGACTGGGACAGCGCAGCCCTTTATGTGGGCGGTTCACAGGAAAACCGTGATAAAGTTAGTGAATGGGCCGCTGCCAATGCGTTGACGGCTCATCAGACCAGCAAAGGCATATCGGAAGGATTGGGGCACCTTGTAGAGAAGGCTCTCGCGGTCTCAGACTTCGATGCCATTATCATGACTGGCGGAGATACGGCTAAAGACATTTGCGCCGTGCTCGGCATCCACGACATGGAGCTGTTGTTTGAAGTTGAAGCCGGCCTTCCGCTCGGTATCGCCAAATGGAATAAAAAAGACATTGTTGTCATCACGAAAGCTGGCGGATTTGGAACACCCGAATCCATCAGCCATTCAGTAGATTATTTGAAGGGAGCAGGATTACATGGAAACGACTAGACCAATTATCGGAATCACCATGGGTGACGCAGCTGGAGTTGGACCGGAAATCATCTTAAAGAGCTTTGAACATGACGTGGTTCATGAAACCAGCCGCTCGTTTGTTATTGGAGATGCTTCGATTTTAGAACGCGCCAAGAAATTTACAAACAGCACAAAAACGATTCACCGCATTGAAAATCCTTCCCAGGCAAAGTTTGAAAAAGACACGATTGATTGTCTGGATTTGGGCTTGTTGACGGATGACTTGCCAATCGGTGAAGTGTCGCCGGAAGCCGGAAATGCAGCTTTTCAATATTTAGCGAAAGCCATCGAATTAGCGAACGAAAACGAAATCGATGCTATCTGCACCGCTCCTTTAAACAAAGAAGCCCTGCAAAAAGGCGGCCATATGTATCCAGGCCACACAGAAATTCTAGCGGAATTGACAGGAACCAAGGACTATTCCATGATGCTGTCAGCGCCGAACCTGAAAGTCATTCATGTAACGACGCACGTAGGGATCATTGATGCCATTAACATGATTACGCCGGAACGTGTTTTGCACGTCATCCAGCTGGCTCACAATACGCTGACAAAAGCAGGCATTCAGAATCCAAAGATTGCTGTTTGCGGAATCAACCCGCATGCCGGCGAAAACGGCTTGTTCGGGTATGGCGAAGAAGAGGAAAAAGTGATACCTGCTATTGAAAAAGCCGTGGCAGAAGGAATCGATGTGCAAGGACCACTCCCTGCCGATACGCTGTTCTTCAGAACCGTTCGAGGAGATTTTGATATTGTTGTTGCGATGTATCATGACCAGGGCCACGCACCGGTCAAAGTGCTCGGTCTTGAAGCAGGCGTCAACATTACCGTCGGTTTGCCGATCATCCGCACGAGCGTAGACCACGGAACGGCTTTCGACATTGCCGGTACAGGTATTGCGGATGAAAACAGTTTAATTGAAGCCTTGCGGCAAGCGGTGGAACTGGCTCCAAAAAGATAAGTATTAATTTCCACCTAAGTAAATTTAAGAAGAAGATTTCTATTGAAAGAGTCAGGACCCTATAAATCGGTCCTGACTCTTTTAGTTTGGATTTTCATTGTTGAAATAACAATTTTATCTCCTACATCATATCTCAACCATCTGCAATCTTTTCATTTGTTAGATGGCTGAATACAATTCCATTCCTTCACATTGCACTGCCCTTCCTCATTCCGGCCTGTTGCCATCATCGTGCCATCCGCTTTCAATCCAATCGTATGCGCACAGCCTGCTGCAATGGCTACAATATTAGAGCAGCCGACTACTTCGCATTGCCCTTCTGTATTACGACCCATTGCCACTACACTTCCATCCCTTTTAAGCCCGACGGTATGGTTGCTGCCTGCTGTTACCTCGACAATTCCTCGCCAGTTTTCTACATCGCATTGTCCATCTTTGTTCAACCCAGTAGATTTGACTGTTCCATCCGATTGAAGTCCGACACTGTGAAGATACCCCGCTCCTGCCTCAACGATGTCATACCAGTCGTTCACTTTGCATTGTCCATAACGGTTGTTTCCAGTAGCGACCACTGTACCATCGCTTTGGAGACCAAGCGTATGCCAGTCGCCTGCTGAAACTGAGACAATATCGCGCCAACTGCTGACATTGCACTGACCTTCATTGTTCCGACCAACTGCAATTACGTTGCCGTCTGCCTTTAAACCAACCGTTCGACGCCATCCAGCCGTTATTGCCGCAATGCCTTTCCAGTCGTTTACCTCGCATTGATTGTACTTATTCCAGCCAACCGCGACTGCCTTACCGTCTCTTTGCAGTCCGACCGTATGAGAGCTTCCGGTATGAGAACTTCCCGCTGCCACTGCTACGATGTCCCGCCAATCGTTGACATCACATTGGCCATGTTTATTGTCCCCCACAGCTAAAACTTGGCCAGTTGATTGGAGTCCGACGGTATGGCGATATCCAGCTGCAATGGTCTTCTTCGGCCATCGTCTTATCTCTAAAGCCATATTGGCCCTCCTTAAAACAAGCTTACTTAGGAAAGATTTTTCACGGCTAATCTTCAATCAGCTCAATCAGCCGAATCACTTCTTCATCCTCCCCTGGCTCTATCTCGACCACCTCCGTATTTTCAATCATGTCGTTATAAAACTCTTCACCCGCAGGATACTCGCCATCCCAACGCAGCGGCACATTGTACACATTGATCGTCCCATCTCCATTGCTGCTGTAGGTCACGGAACCGTCCACCAAACGCGATCCGGCGAGCTGGATGACAGGTTCCGGATAAGCGGCGCTTGTGTCATCGTCCGGATTCAGCGGCGTGCCTTCCGGGATTTGCTGGACGTACAAGCCGTCTATCTCCTGGTTCGGCCCGAGCTGCCGCCACACTCTGGCGTACTCGATCTGCTCGCTGGAATACTCCGATAAGGCATCTTCGCCTGAACCGGAAGCAGCTTCATCTGTAATCGCTTCATCTGTTGCGTCTTCTTTTCCTCCCTCTTCCAATGGCATTTCCTCCGGTTCGCCCCGCGCTTTTGAAGCATCCATGATCGGTGCATCTTCTTCACCACAGCCAGCCAACAGCAATAAAGCAGCACTCACGTAAATGAGCTTCCCTACCTTCTTCATCTGTCCGCCTCTCCTTTCTTTTATTCCAAATAGATAAGTTAGCACTCTATTCGATAATTATGGTTGGTTTTCCTGCTCCAAACTTATGAATTCCTCGAAATCTATTCGTTAAAAAACCCATATGGACCGCTCCTCCAACGTCAGATTAATCTCCAACGATTTCAGTGCAGTCCACATGGGCTCTTCATCTATTCACTTATCTTACTTACACTTTTGCCAAAATCAACACGCCTTTTTCTTTCAGGACCAGATTTCCGCTCACTTGTTCATCCGTCAGCACTTCCTTATAAGCGCTGTCCTGCAGCTCGATCGTGACTTCTTCGTTGTTGTGGTTCAACACGAATAGGTAGCTCTGGTCGTCTTTCACACGTTCGGTTGTTTCGACGCCGTCCGGTACAGCAAGCAATGGCTCGACGCCTGCTTCTTCGCAGACTGTCTGCAGGAAGTCGACGAGGAATTCCGCGTCCGGGCTTGACGCGACATACCACGCTTTCCCTTTTCCGTATTTGTTGACGGTCAGCACTGGCATGCCTTTATAGAAGTCGGAACCGTATTCCGCGACCGCTTCTGCGCCTTCTGTGTGGATCAAATCAAACAGCAGGTTGCATGAATACTTGCCGCTCATTTTCCCGCGGACTTCATTCATGACGATTTGGTTGGTTTCGTCCGGGTGAAGCGCATCGATTTCTTCCGCCCAAATGCCAAGGACGTTGCGCAGTTCACCAGGGTATCCGCCAAGTGTGACGATATCGGTTTCATTGACGATGCCGCTGAAGAAAGTCGTCAGGAAGGTTCCGCCGTTTTCGACGAACTTCTCGACTTTCGCTGCGTAGCCTTCTTTGACCATATACAGAACCGGTGCGATGACGACATCGTATTTGGTCAAATCTTCTTCAACACCGATCATGTCGACTTGGACATTCAATTTATAGAGCGCGTCGTAGTATTTATGGACTTCATTGACATAATCGAGCGACACGGAAGGCCCGCTCGACAGTTCGGTCGCCCAGCGGTTTTCCCAGTCGAAGACGATCGCCACTTTGGCGTTGACCCGTGCATCAAGCAAGGTATCGGATAGTTGATTTAGTTCTTTCCCCAGTTGCGCAACTTCGTTGAAGACGCGCGTGTTTTCGTGTCCAACGTGTTCAATGACCGCTCCGTGGTATTTCTCGCAGGCACCGACTGAACGGCGCAGCTGGAAGTAGAGAATCGTATCTGCCCCGCGGCCGATTGCCTGGTAGCTCCATAAACGCATGACGCCTGGACGCTTCAAGGAGTTGTACGGCTGCCAGTTTTGCTGGCTCGGCGTCTGCTCCATCAGCATGAACGGTTGACCGCCTTTTAAGCCGCGCATTAAATCATGTGTCATGGCCGTGTAGCTGTATGGCGTATCGATCGCCGGGTAGTTATCCCACGACACGACATCCATTTCTTTCGCCCATTTGAAGTAATCCAGCATTGGGTAAGTGCCCATTAAGTTGGTGGTGATCGGAATATTGGTCGGCACGTGCTTGCGGATGGCCTTGTATTCCAGCTTGTAGCAATCCAACAGACTGTCAGACTGGAACCGGCGGTAATCGAGTGAGATGCCTTGGAAATCGGAGACATTGTCTTCACGTTCTTCGCTCAGCATATTCGGTGCGACGATTTCGTCCCATTCGTAGAACGTATGCCCCCAAAATCCGGTATTCCAGGCTTTGTTGAGCTTTTCGATTGTGCCGTATTTGTCGCTCAGCCAGCCGCGGAAAGCATCCTGGCAGTTGTCACAATAGCAGTAGCCGCCGTATTCGTTGGATACGTGCCAAATCAAAACGGCCGGATGGTCTTTGTAGCGCTCCGCTAATTTCTCAGCAATTTTCTCTGAATACTCGCGGTAGGTCGGGCTGTTCGGGCATGAGTTATGCCGGCTGCCGAATTTGCGTTTTCTGCCGTAGAAGTCCACACGTAAAACGTCCGGATATTTCTTGGCCATCCATGCCGGATGGGCTGCCGTGCTTGTTGCCAGGCATGTGTAGATGCCGTTTTCGTATAGGCGGTTGATTTTGTCATCGAGCCAGTCAAAATTGTACGTGTCTTCATTCGGCTGATTCAATGCCCATGAAAAGACATTTAACGTGGCCACATCAATCCCTGCCAGTTTGAACATCCGGACATCTTCGTCCCAGATTTCTTTCGAATCCCATTGTTCGGGGTTATAATCCCCACCGTGCCAAATCTTCGGCAATTTATCGTTAATCATTCCATTCCATCCCTTCTATTTTAAGCTCGGTCAGCTCAGTTTCGGCTGATCCAATAATTGGATTTGGTCGGTCGTGGAGTTCTCCAGTTCCAGCACGACGATTTCATTGTTTTCCTTTTTCAGCAACGGGCCTGGCAAGTAAAGCCGTTGCTGCGGTCCCGCTGTGTTCCAGTAGCGCCCCAGATTAAAGCCGTTGATGAAGACATTGCCTTTCGTAAAACCGTGCGTATCGATATAAGTATCCAGTCCTTCCGCCGCATCGAAGAAACCACGGAAGAATTTCGGGAATCGCTCTTCCCCGCTCAGTTCATAAGCCTCAGGCAGCCGGTCCATCTCGATTTTGAACATTTCCCAGTGGAAGAAATACTGTTCGCCGAGCCAGAGGTTTTTGATCAAGCCTTTCGGGTCGGTCAAATGTTCCCCGTAATTGGCCCGTCCCATGTTCTCCACCAGAATCTCCAGTGTGTTTACGGTGTCCGGGAAATCCACTGTCACCATTTTTTCGGTATCGTTGATATAGGTGGTGGTGATGTAACGGCCGTTGACGTAAATAAACCCACGGTCCCGGATATTGCTTGAATCGAACTTCATTTCGCCTTGGCGATTGACGGTCGTGCGGTAAAGGGTGTAGCCGTATGCCTGGTCAATGTCTTCCATCGCCAGCGGCACAATGTGCTCGACTTTTCCGCTGATATCATCCAGGACATCGAACAAACTGACCACCTCTGAAAGTTCGACGTTTCCGTAAGTTTTCGCCGATGGGCTCTCTTCAAAATCCGCAGGCACTTCCCTAAACTCGCTCAAGACTTTCTTGACCGCCTTGTATTTCCCGGTGATTGCGCCGCCCTCCGTCAGCAAGCTGTCGTAATCATAGCTGGTGATCGTCGGGTAATAGATGTCGTAATGGTTGGCGCCGTTCATGAAGCCGAAGTTCGTGCCGCCGTGGAACATGTAGAAATTCACGGAAATGTTCTTGTCCATGATTTCCTTAAAGACCGCAGCCACATCGTCCCCGCTCCGCACCGTATGTTCTCCGGTCCAATAATCAAACCAGCCAATCCAGAACTCCGCCACCATTTTCGGTGAGCCCGGCTTGAAGGCTTCCAGCGCATCAAACGACTCGTCCACACGCGAACCAAAGTTCAGCGTCGTCGTGACATCCGGCAACGAGCCTTGCTTGATGAAGTCCGGACCGTCTGAAGTGAACAGGAAAGTATCGAGTTCGTGCATTTTGTATTGTTCTCGATAGAAGTCAAGGTAAGCCAAATCGTTGCCATACGCACCATATTCATTTTCGATCTGCATGGCGATGACCGGACCGCCGTTTTGATACAGGTGCTTTTTGAACTTCGGCAGCAACTCCGCAAAATAATCTTCCACGTGCTTCAGGAAAGACCGGTGGCTGCTTCGCATGACCAGGCTTTTGTGTTTCAACAGCCAGGACGGCAATCCGCCCATTTCCCATTCCGCACATATATACGGCGATGGACGCAGGATCACATAGAGTCCTACAGCATGCGCCAGCTCGATAAAGCGTTCGATATCCGCCATTCCGGAAAAGTGGAACTGGCCTTTTTTCGGCTCATGGAAATTCCATGGGATGTAGGTTTCGACCGTATTCAGCCCCAAAGCCTTCAATTTCAGCAAGCGGTCTTCCCAATGCTCCGGCACTGTACGGAAGTAATGCATCCCACCCGACAAGATCTGGAAAGGCTCGCCCTCAAAATAAAACGAATCGTTTTTAGCAGTCAGCACGTCGACGCCTCCTATGTAAGTTGAGATGATGGATTTTCGCTACTGATATTCCGTAAACAGTTCCGCTTTCCTGCGGGCTTGCGCCGAACTAACTCGTGCTTGCGCCCGAGTGGATTTCGGCACTTCGCTATCCCGCTGGAGTCTCCACTGTTTACTCCATATCTTTAGGTAGAATCAACAGAAACAAAGTTGCTACTTATTTTTTACAGTTATCCAGCGCCGGCGCGTCCACGGGCTAAGCGAAGCACGAAGACAGATGGTTTTCCTGGCTTCTTGCGGAAGCTATGCCCAAAGCGTCCGGCGCGGCATTAGAACTCAACACCACTACACTCGCTTTAATTTATAAACAACAGAAGAAAAGTCTGCCGGATGTTCATTCCTGCGGTAACGGTTCAGCTGCAGGCCTGCGCCCATCAGTTCGTCGCCGTAGAAGGTGGCGTCGATTCCATCGATTCCGTATTCGAATTCCGGATTCAAGCCTTTGAAGAATATCCGGGTAAACCCTGGATTTGGCTTCGCCAGCACTTGGTAATGACCAAGTATCGCCTCGTTCTGGTCTTCTGAAACCACCATCCAACTGGTTTGATTGCCATCTTCCGCGAACGGGCTTTCGATTCGGTAAAATTGCCCTTGCTGAATCAGGGAGCGGTTTTCTTTGTAAAAAGCGATTTGCTCCTTCACGTCTTCTTTTTCTTCATTCGTCATCATCGTCACATCGAGTTCGTAGCCAAAAGCGCCAAAGTACGCGACGTTTGCCCGTGTTTCGAGGCTCGTGATCCGTCCCACTTGGTGGTTTGGTACGGCGGATACGTGCGCGCCCATCGAGCTGATGGGATACACCAGCGAAGTGCCGTATTGGATCTTCAGGCGTTCAACCGCATCGGTGTCATCGCTCGTCCACCCTTGCGGCGCATAATGCAGCAAGCCCGGATCGAACCGGCTGCCGCCTCCCGCACAGGACTCGAACAAGACATGTGGAAATTCCGCCGTCAGCCGTTCATATAAGGAATAAACGCCCAGGATGTAACGGTGCGCCACTTCCCGCTGGCGGTTTGCCGGCAATTCCAAAGAACCGATTTCCGTCATGTAGCGGTTCATGTCCCATTTCACATATGAAATCGGTGCATCCCGCAACACGTCTGCCATTAAGCTGTGAATAAAATCCACAACTTCCTGTCTCGAGAAATCGAGAACGAACTGGTTTCGGCCATGCGACATCTTGCGGTTTGGAACGTGGATCACCCAATCGGGATGGGTTTTGTACAGCTCACTTGCTTTTGAAACCATCTCCGGTTCAAACCATAAACCGAACTCCATCCCCAAACCGGTAATATCTTTTGCCAATTGGGTGATGCCGTTCGGAAGTTTGCGCTTGTCTTCAAACCAATCGCCTAAGGATGTGGTGTCATCATCGCGTTTGCCGAACCAGCCATCGTCCAGAACAAAAAGCTCTACACCGAGCTCTTTGGATGATTTGGCGAGCTCAAAAATTTTCGTCTCATCAAAATCGAAATACGTCGCTTCCCAGTTGTTGATCAGCACCGGACGTTCCTGATCGCGCCATTTTCCACGCGCCAAGCGGGTCCGATACAATTTATGGAAAGTCTGGCTCATGTCATTCAGGCCATCCGCTGAATACACCATGACCACTTCCGGCGTTTGGAACGCCTCGCCGCTTTCCAATAGCCAATTAAAATCAAACGGGTTGATGCCGATCATCATGCGCGTTACGTCAAAATGATCCACTTCCACCTGCGCCAGGAAATTGCCGCTGTAGACCAAACTTACGCCGTACACTTCGCCTTGGTGTTCTGTCGTCGCTGGACGTTTCAGCGCAAGAAACGGATTGTGCTGGGCACTGCTCGTTCCTCTTGTACTGGCGATACTTTGGATGCCGGGAACCAGTTTGCGGTTTTTAACATGCCGCTCCCTTGCCCACGATCCCGACAGCTGCACCATCTCAAAATCCGAATCCGGCAAATCGATGCTGACGCTCATCACCCGCGTCAAATTCACATCCGCCTGCCCGTGATTGATAAACTGGACAGATCGGGCAATCGCATTCAATTCTTCAAAAATCGTATATGAAAGCCGGACTTCCACATCAATTTCTCGATCGTATAAAAAAATCTCCAAAGTGGTTGCCTCATTTTCATCCTCCACATAAGTGGCCGGCAACCCTTTCAGCTTCTTTTTCCCTTTAAAGATCTGGTGGTCCTGGTACACAAAATTGGTGATGCGGCTGCCGCCTTGCTGCAGCACCTGATACGCCGGCTCCCGGAAATCCGACGTACCATACGCCGGGTATTCCTGTTTGATCACATCCAGCGAAAAAACCAGATCGCCTTCATTGACGCAAGCGGTATTCGGGGTAGCCTCGATATGAAACAAGCGCTGGAACGACTCACGATGACGCAGCTTCTTTCCATAATAAAGCTGGCCCAACTGACTGTTTTCCAAAACGCTGAAGATATAACTCGTTTTCTCGGTTTGCAGATGAAACTCACGTGTGGACTCGTTATATAAAATCGGCACAATTTACCTCCTACTTAAAGTTATAGAAGTTGATGTTTGCAATTTTGCATGACGATATTCCGCAAAACAGCTGCGCTTGCCGCGGGCGAGCGCCAAGCCTCCTCAGGCGCTTCGCTCCTTGCGGGGTCTCGGCTGTCTCGCTACCCCGCAGGCGTCTCCGCTGTTTTGCTCCATATCTAAATATTTAGTAGTAGAAAAGTATTGTTGCTTTTATTACATAAACTAATTAGCGCCGGCGCGTCCCAGGGCTGAGCGAAGCAAGAAGACAGGTGCTCTTCCTGGCTTCTTGCGGGAGCTGTGCCCAAAGCGACCGAAGCGGCGTATAAAAGCAATACCCAGCTACTAATTGGAGACAACTGACTACTATTTAACCCTTAACCGACCCCATCATTCCCGCAACAAAATGCTTCTGCATGAGGAAGAATACGAGAGCAGTCGGCAATGTTGCGATGACGATCGCTGACATGATCACGCCGTAATCTGGTGAATAGCTCGACCCTAAATTTGAAATCAGCAACGGAATCGTTCTTTTTTCAGGTGATTGCAGAATGACCAACGGCCACAAATAGTTGTTCCAGCTGTTCATGAACGAAATGATCGCCGCTGCTGCATATGTCGTTTTCATCGTCGGCATATAAATGCGGAAGAAAACGCCGATCTCACTCAAACCATCAATCCGGCCCGCTTCCACCAGATCTTTCGGGAACATCTTCGTGTTCTGCCGGAAGAAAAAGATAAAGAACGCGGTGGTCGCGGTCGGCAAAATGACGGCACCGAGTGAGTCAATTCCAATGAACGGTGCGGTGTCGCTGATGCTGCCGAACATGCGGTACAAGGGAACCATGATCGCCGCAAACGGAATCATCATCGACAACAGCAAGATGGTGAAGACGATGTCTTTTCCTCGGCTGCGGTGAATCTCAAAACCGTAGCCCGCAAGCGATGCCAACAACAGCGTCAAAATTGTCGTGATGATCGCAATGATGGCTGAGTTGATTAAAGCCGGAACAATATCCACGGTCGCAAATAAAGTCTTCATGTTTTCGATCAAATGCGTCCCCGGCAACAAGCGTCCTTGCGTCACATCGACCGATTTATTGGTGATGCTGACAAGCATCCAAAGGAAAGGGAAAATGGAAACAATGGCTGCGAGGCTTAGAAACGTGTAAATGAAGATTCGTTGTAGTTTTTTCATTTTTTCTCACCCGCCACTCTGAATTGAATAATCGAAAGGATTACCACTAAAATTACGATGACGTAGGAAACGGTTGACGCATAACCGAAGTCAGGCGTGTATTCGAAAGAAAGGTTGTAGATGTATTGCGAAATCGAAATCGTTGCATTTCCGGGTCCGCCGTTGGTGATGTTGACGATTTCATCAAAGATCTGCAAGGTACCGATCGTGGATGTGATCGACGTGAACAAAATAATCGGCTTCAGCATCGGAACGGTGATTTGGAAAAACTGCTGGATGGAGTTGGCTCCGTCGATTCTTGCCGCTTCGTAAATCGACTTATCGACGTTCTGCAAAGCCGCCAGATAGAAAATCATGTTATAGCCCGTCCATCTCCATGTAATCGCCAGGATGATGACGACTTTCGCCCAAAACGGATCGGCTAAAAAGTTAATCGTCTGCGAGATGAAACCGAAATTGAGCAGGAATTGGTTGATGATGCCATCGATGCCGAACAAGTATTTAAAGACGACCGAATAGGCAACCAATGAAGTGACACAAGGCAAGAAAATCGCGATTCTGAAAAACCCTTTGAATTTCAATTTCGGGTCATTCAGCAATACGGAGAAGAATAATGCCAATACAATCATCAATGGCACTTGGATAAGCAGGTAAATGGATGTATTGGTCAGTGCTGCGATAAATGTCGGATCGCCGAACAACCGCTGCCAGTTATCAAAGCCCACATATTCCAGGTTCGCGCCCATCCCCGATTGAAAAGATAGGAGAAAGGCTTGAACCATCGGATAGAAGTTAAAGATGCTGATGGCGATGATTGAGATAATGACAAATAGCCAACCAACTTTCCTTCTGAAAAAGACACCGGTTTTCTGGCGTTTGGTCTCTTTATAGCGCAAGCTCACTGGAAGATCCAATTCACCTTTTTTCGTTGATTGCTCCCTCATGTTTCTCATTCCTCCTATAAAAAAGCCTTGAGTTGTGCCGGGCTGGTGAGCGATAAAGCACTTCTACCAGTTATTCGGCGGCAACTCAAGGCTTCATTAATTTCCACTCAATTATTTGAGTTGTGCTTCAGCTTGTCCCTGGACATTTTCAAGTACTGTCGTAAGCTCTGCGCCGTTCAAATAATCTTGCATTCCCGTTACCAGGATGTCTTCAATTGCATAGGTGTGCAGGCCATAGTTAACGCCTGGAATTTCGTCTGTCCATGTAGAAAGGTCGGTGATGAGCTGCTGTCCACCGAAGAATTCATCTTCTACTGCATAGGCATCCCCTTCAGCTGCTGGTGAGTATGTCCCAAGAGCACCGATGTCTTTTACAAGTGTTTGGTACAGGTCAGGATTTGAACCGAATGTGTTAAGCAAGAAGTCTGCCGCTTGTTCTTTGCCGTCCACGTTCAAGACGTACCATGAGCTGCCGCCCAAGTTGGAAGCATTGACTGCTCCGTCCATATCCAATCGTGGCATTGGCACTACTGCCCAGTTGCCGGATTGGTCTGCTGCCTGCTTGACGCTTGGCGTGATCCAGTTTCCTGTTGGGACACTGGCAACATCTCCGCTGTTGAATGCGCCGACAAACTGGCTCCAGTCAGAAACGATTTTTGCGATGTCCGCATCCATCATCTCTTTGTACGTTTCAAATGCTTTCTCCAGTGTTTCGTTGCCTGCCAGGTTCGGTGTTGAACCGTCTTCATCCACATACCACGAACCGTTTGTTTGGATCATCATGCGGACCTGCGCCAAATCGTTCGGGTCCAATGTCAGCATGTTCTTGCCTGTTGCTTCTTTTACGTCTTTACCGATTTCAATATATTCCTGCCATGTGATGTTCGTTACGTCTTCTACTGTGTAGCCCGCTTCTTCAAGGTAATCCGTACGCACATACAATGCCGCTACACCTGAATCGAACGGCAATCCGTATTGTTCACCGTCATAGCTTGTCGTCGCAATTTTGTAATCTGCAAAGTCATCTGAACTGATGACATCCGTCAGTGGATGGAATGCATCCGGGTAAGCTTGCAGGAAGCTTTGTGCACGGTAATCCTCGATCAGCACAATATTCGGCATTCCGTTTGTCGTACCAGAGCTAAGCCCCGTGTTCAGTTTTTGAATGATATCATCCTGTGCATTTTCAATGACATTCACTTCGTACTCACCGTCACCGTCGTAAGCTTCTTTTGCTTTTTCAAGAGCTGCAATGTTGAATGCCGGGTCCCAAGCCCAAGCCGTTATCGTGTCCAAGTCTGATGAACCTTCTGAACCGCTGCCTCCACTTGCTTCTTCATCCCCGGAAGAACAAGCTGCTAAAACGACCATGCCGACTACCAGCAATAACATAAGATAAAACTTCTTCATCAAAAATCCCCCTTTTTGTAAGCGCTTAACTTTTCGCCTTACATACAGTATAGCGACACAAAAAAAAAGATTGTTAGCACAATCTTTAGGTATTTTATTTGAAAATTATTAGATATTTCAAATTTCTCCGTCATTCAATTGGACTATTCTTAGATGCTGGTAATTTTATTGGAATTCGCCGGAATATCCGTCTTTTGAAAAGGCAATTCCACTTTTACTTTGGTGCCTTTGCCTATTTCGCTGGTGATTTCCACACCGTATTGTTCCCCGTACAGCAATTGGATGCGTTCATGGACATTGCGGATGCCGATTCCGCTGAACAGATGGCGTTTCTCTTTGATATCTTCTTTCGTATGGTCGCCTTTCATCTCCATGCCATCGCCCGTATCCACGATTTCACACAAGAGGTTATCCCCTTTTTGGGACACCAGGATTTGGACAAAGCCTTCTTTTTTCTCATTGAACGCATGGAAAAAGGCGTTTTCGATAAACGGCTGAAGAATCAGCTTCGGCAGCTGGCAGTCCAGACAGTCCGGTGAAATGAAGAAATTCACTTTGATTCCATCGCCATACCGTGATTGGTTGATGAGGACATAGTTTTTCAAATCCGTAATTTCCTGTTCCACGGTGATGGTTTGCTCGACATTGCTGAGAGCATTTTGCAAAAGCGAAATGAGCGCGTGGATCATATCGGTCGCTTTTTCTTTCTTGCCTTGCTGGATCATGAACTTGATTGAAGCCAGTGTATTATAGATGAAATGCGGATTGATTTGATGCTGCAGCGCCATCAGTTCCGCACTGCGCTGCTTTTGCTGGGCCAGCACGACAAGGTCGACGTATTCCTGCAATTCGCTGAGCATGGAATTGAAGGCGTTGGCGATTTTCTTGGCTTCGTAGCCTCCGGTTTCGGCCACGGGCATGTTGAAATCGTGTTTAGCCATTGTTGAGATCTGCTTGACCAAGCGGCTGATGGAGTTGGTCATGCGGCGGGAAATGATGAACACCACGATGACGGCGAGCAAGACAATGCCGAGACTGATCAGCAGAATTTCTTTCGTATTGATCAAGTTATCCAGAACCGCGTCTTTATCCACCAGATTCACCAAATACATATTATAGGTCGGAAGGTATTGCGACATCAGCAAATAATCGGTATCAAAGACGTGCGCATCTTTGAATTCCAATTGCTCTTCGTCCACTTCTTTTGCCATTGCCAGGATATCAGTCGCTTCCTCGCCGATCAGTTCCTGTTTATTGCTGGAAACGATTTTTCCTGTTGCATCGACCAGCAGCACTTCGTTTTCCGCGCTCGTGTAGCCTTCGTAAAATTGTTTCAGCTGCGCTTCCCGGATCGGGAAATACAGGACACCGTAGATTTCGCCGGTCGACCTTTCCATAAGCGCTTTCGTTGCGACAATCATCGGTTCATCTGTAAACGAAGTGGATGGCAAATATTGATAAAGCAGCGTGTTCGGGCGATTGACCGTGTATTCGGTAATCGGGTGGTTCCGCAGCACTTCCCACGAGACGGGCCAATTCGAATAATTCACATTGTACAACCGTTCGTTGTTCCCGAGCACAATCATATTGGCATCATACGACTCGACTGTCCGGTAAATGCGTTCAATCTGCTGGCTGATGTCGTGATAGGATCTGTACGTTTCCAAGGTGCTGGCATTGGTTTGGGTCAACACCCGTTTAACGGTGCCGTTGTTTTGCACCTCATGTGTTGCACCGACGATGGCATAGCTATAGTCTTCGAATTGGGTTTCGATCTGTTCCAAAGCTTTCGTGTTCGAAATGCTGAAGGTATCCATAAACAAGTTCGAGGACATCCGGATCGAGCTGAAGGTGATCAATAAAGAGACCGCCACGATGCTGATCACCATGATCAGGAACATTTTGATGAACAGACTGTTATTTCTTAAGATGAGAAACGCCTTTTTCTTCATTTTCATGGCGGGCTTGGAGCTCCTTTCGGTAATTGCCTGGAGACATCCCGGTTATGCGTTTGAACACTTTGCAGAAATAGCTGTGCTCCGAATAGCCGACCATTCCGCTGATGTTCGAAATGGAGACATTGCTGCTTTCCAGCAGGTCCATCGACTTTTTGATCCGCACACGGTTCAAGTATTCGCTGAACCCTTCTTTATGGTGCGTACTGAAATAAGAAGACAGGTAAGAAGCGTTAAAATGGAAGTGGTCGGCGATTTCAGACAAGCGCAGCGGTTCCGTGTAATGCTGCTCGATATACGCAAGAATCTTGTCGAGATTGTTGTACGGATCGCTTGCCTTGTCTCCTGAGAGAATGATTGCCTCCACTTCTGTGAGGAATCCGTTGAACAAATCCCGCGCTTCGTTGATATGGACAGCCTCATTGATACTCGAGAAATAGCTGTATTTTTTTTGCTCAAGTTCTTCGGTTTCGTATTTCATGGCATCCACCAACACGATGATATTGAAGACGATATTGCCTAAAAACGATTTGAATTCGAAGCTGTCGTTATTGTATCGCCCCGCCAAATAGTCGATGTGGTTTTCCAGATAGTCAAACGCCTTCTTGAACAGGCGGTCTTTGAATAACTCGATAAACCGGTTCAAATCGAAACTGTCTTGCTTTTCATTTTCCTCCGGCAGCTTGTCGTAGATGAACGAGCTCGTTTCCGGCAAATAAAACATATATTTTTTCATCTGGAGGCGGCCTTCATCGTGAACCTTTTTCAAGCCATCGATGGCATCAAACGGTTTAGACATCATCCAGCTTGTGTCCGGAGTGTCGCCTGCCAGGTGTTCGACGGTCTTTTTGATCGCTTCCAGCTGAGCCGGATTGAAATTGAGCAAAAGCATGGCTTCAGCTTCCCCGGAACCCAGGGAGAAAACCGGCAGCTCTTCAAGAATGGACTGTTTCAGCCTTACTTTCAGTTGAACCGGATCCAGCTGGTTTCCGTTTATGTCCACCAACGCAAAATGGCTGTTGGGAAACGCATCGGCTGAGACCGCTTGATCCATCGAAAGGTCAAAACCCGAAATCATATTTTCCAGCAGTTCTTCCGTGGAGCGTTCCGGTTTGACGGCCGAGACACAATGCTGCAAATCCGGGATTCGGCTGACGACCCGGTTTAAGATTTTCAACAATTCGGGCCCATTCAACTTGGGCTTCAGTATATAATCGGCCACGCCGTTCTGGAACGTCGACCGCACATAGTCGAAGTTTTCAAAACTGCTGAGTACGATGAATTCAATATCCGGGAATGCGTTCTTCCCTTCTCTGACCAGATCGATGCCGTCCATGATCGGCATGACGATATCCGTAATGACGATATGCGGAGAAAATTCCGCAATCATCCCCATCGCTTCTTTGCCGTTTGCAGCTTCCCCGACGATTTGAAATCCTTGCTGCTCCCAATCGATATAATTAATGATCCCTTGCCGAATCAACATTTCATCATCGACAATAAGGACTCTGCACACTTCTCCCATGAACTTCCCCCCTTAAAATACAACTCATAAGAAAAATTCCATTGCTTTCAGAAACAGGATTTCCATCGGAACCTTTTGTTCCGACTGTAGAGTTGGCAGCTCTCTAAAGTCTCTATCGTGCCATTCTACAGATATAGTACCATCTTTTTATTGGACCATGTCGATTAATCGGAACAATTGGACTTTCAGCTTTCTTAATTAATCCAGGATTTATGGCGATCAATTGCTGATTGGAAAGGGTGCAGACAAAAGAAAAACCCATCACCCACTCGCTGGTTGCAGCAAGGAGATGACGGGTTTTCTTTCGCTTTAGCGGTCTTCTTCGGTTTCAGTTGCATTAGTGAATTCTTCTTCTGTTGAAGAATCCTGCTCTTTTAGAACGGCTGGCAAGGTCGCGACAGCTGCTTGCTCGGCTGGCCGATTGTTGCGGTCCACATAGGATTTCAGCAATTCGCCGATGTCGATGCCGGTCATTTCCTTGAGCGGCTCCTGCATGTCGACCATCGTTTTGGTGACGCTTTTGCCGAAGGACGGAATGCCTTGGCCGTTGCCGGAATCAATGATTTTCACAGATTCGATATTGCTGAGCGGCAAGGCGACTTTCTCTGCGAAGACAGGCAGCATCTCAATCAGTTTCTCGGTGATGATGACGTCGCCATGTTCTTCCATCGCTTCCGCCAACAGTTTGCGGGATTCAGCTTCCGCTTTTCCTCGCTCGCGGATGACTTCGGCTTCTGCAGCCCCTTCGTCCCGTTTGATCTTGGCTTTCGCTTCCCCGTCGATTACGGCACGGCGGGCATCGGCTTCAGCTGAACGGGTGGTTTCGTAATAGGTCGCATCGGCTTTGGTCTTACGCACTTTGCTTTCCTCTTCCTCGAGCTTCACGGCGCGTTCCCGCGCTGCAAACTGCATGCTTAACTCTTCTTCCTGGATTTCCATCGCCAGCTTGGCTTTTTCCAGTTCATAGGATTGCTCGGACTTGGCACGCGCACGCTCTGTTTCTTCTTTGAAGGCGGCGTCTTTCAAGTCTTTTTGTTTTTTTGATTCCGCTGTCGAAATTTGGCGCAGGTATTCTTCTTCTTTCGCTTCCTGGTCAGTCTGCGCGCGGTGAATCCGTGTTTCGCGCTCGGTGTTGGCTTCCGCGATTTCAGCCAGCTTGCGGACTTCCGCAATCCGCGGCCGCCCGAGGTTTTCCAGATAGCCATTGTCTTCGTCGGCATCGCGCAAATCGGTCAAGCCCAGTGACGTGATCTTGAAGCCCATCAAATCGAGCTGCTTCTGGGCCACTTCCTGGACGTCCGTGTTAAATTTTTCGCGGTCGCTGTTGATGTCTTCGACCGTCATTTTCGACAAAATGGCGCGCAGGTTACTGCCCAGCACCTCGATGATTTCCGTCTCGATTTCTTCCTGTTCCTTGCCCAGAAACTGCTCGGCGTAATTGGCGATGCCGTTCAGCGTGTCGGCGACTTTGACCATCGCTACGGCGTCGGCGACAATCGGCACACCGGCGTTCGTGTAGACGCGCGGGGTCGCCAGTTTCAATTGGAATGACGTCAGGCTGACAGGCGTCGAAGTCTGAAAGCGTCTCAACAAATACCCGCCGCCCCGGATGATTTTCATCGAACGCCCTTCGTCGTCCGTGAAGATGTTCGTATCTTTTGCCGGGTCCCCGAGTTTCGGTCCGGTGATGATCAGCGCCTCATTGGATTTGGCGGTGCGGTAACGGATCTTCATCCAGAAAAAATACGCGACCCCTGCGATTGCGGCGATGATCAGCAACGCAATAATAACTGTAATGATGCCTAATGATTCCATTTTGCTTCCACTCCTTCTGTTTAGATGATGGCCTATAGTAATAATACGGACGATTAATCAAAATGTTTCAAATAAAGGAAATTTATTTACAGACAAATAAAAATTGGCATCCCTTTCACGGCCGGTAGCCATAGCCGAAGTTGAAGATGAAATAAAAGAAAAACACCAGCAGCGCTGCAGGCAGCATGCTCAACGTGATCAGGATTCTTGCGGTTATGGTGGGGGCATTCAGAAGCCAATTGATATAGATATATACCAGAATGCCGATGAACGGCAGGAGCAACAGGTTCGATGCGGTCAATGCCCATTGCGAATTTTCATCCCAGTAGGCATCCGGAACCGGAATGACGCCGCTGTATTTTTCATTGATGCGGCGGGTCATGCCGATAAACACAAACGACATGGCCCCGTAATAGAGGACGACCAGGCTTTTCCCCCACCAGTTGAAATAGGAGTTTGCCATGACGATAATGATGATGATTCCCACGACAATGAAAAACCAGGTGAAGGTATCCATGAAAGCCCTCCTTTATTGGTAAGTATGTTCTTCCCCATCCATACGTTTCGGCAGGTAATAAGTTCCAAGTCGGATGAAGGATTTAGGGTGCTTTTGAGGGAGGAATTCATCGATTTGCTGGCTGCTGCATCTTTTTGAAACATTTCCCAGCTTGTGCCGTATTACAGGTACGAGGAGGTGTTCGTATGATGGGTGACTTTTTCTTCTTTATTCCCTTACTGACGATTCTGTTTTACTTGGTGGTGCTTGGCTTTGCAATTTATGCCGTTGTCACTGGCTTGAAGCTGGCGAAGGAACGCAATGCCCAGCTCAAGGCGATTGCCGAAGAGCTGCGCCGCAGACCGTAAGTTCAGAGAGGGGTTCGATGGTATGGGACTGATCCGTTGGCTATTTTTTGAAAAGAAGCATTTGGCTTACACCGCTTTTGGCGACGATATGTATTACAACGCCGCCGGCAAGTTCAGCGCGCATGGCGTCGCCTATGACGCGGTGCTGAAAATGAACGCCAATGTACACGGCACCGAGGGGCATACCGGCGCTCCTCAAATGCGTAACGCGATGGCGAACACGGCGCAATATGATTTCTATGTGGCGAAAAAAGATGCGCACCGCGCGCAGCAGGCGCTTCATGGGTAGGTGTATTGGGGAGTGAGTTCCCTTTTTTGCGTCCGACGGAAATATATTCTATTTTTATTTTATAAGGAGGGATATCTTTGGAGATTGGATTCTTCTTATTGATGGGCATTCTCGGCACCGGCTTCCTCCTGCTGATTGCTTTTGAGATGTACCGAAAATCACAGATCAAATTGGCTGAAATTCAATTGCAACGCGACAAAATTGCGTTGGAACAAAAACAATTGAAGCTGCGCGGAAAAAGTCTGTAGCAGCTCCCCTTCATTGAAAGGACCGACAAAAAAGCTTCAGGCATGGTGTTTGCCTGAAGCTTTTTTTCATCCATTCATATGGGCTTTCGGGCTTGCCGCAAACAAATAGCTTTATACTGCAAACAAAGCTAACTATTCCGCAAACAACGTACGGGATTCCGCAAACAAACCCCCGTATTCCGCAAACAACCCGATTATGCCGGCAGCTTTCTCGCTTTTATTAACCAAAAGATGCTGAAAATCACGAGAAGGATGCCGGTTCCGAAGAAAATCATCGAAAACAGCGCGAGTCCGGCGGTTGGTGAGGCCATTAATGCCGTGGCGAGGGCGAACAACGCGATTGCGCCTAGTAGGAGAACCACGCTCAATGCGATTTTCTTCCTTCTGAGTATCCAGAAAGACAGCTGGAGAAACAGGGTCATTCCGGCTATGAACATGATAAGCGGGAACAAGGGCGCGAATTTTGCTGCGTAAACGAGATAGTCGATGGTCAGGATATCATCCGCTGATGTCACTTCTCCGCTCAGCCAATTGGTGAAGACGGCGGAATAAGGCCATTCCCATGAGATGTCGTCGAGTCGGCTGCCTTCGTACAGACTGAAGAATGTGGCGATGGCGAAAAAGGTCAAGGCACCTAAGAAGAGGATGGGTTGCTTTGATTTACTCGCTGTTTCATGATGCATTTTACCGCTCCTACCTATAGATTCTTTTCTACCTACTATATCAATAATTTTCCAAATAACGCAAAAAAAGAGACCCCTAAGGTCTCTCTTCTCTCTTATTCCAATCAGCTTGGTTTCACTTCATATGAATCGTCGCTGATTTCCCCGACGATTTCCTCGAGGATGTCTTCCATCGTCACTAGTCCGGAAACGGTGCCGTCTTTTGTTGTGACAACCGCCATATGCGTCCGGCTTTGCTGCATTTTTGTCAGGACTTTTTGTATCGGTGTGGTTTCAGTGAAGCTGGTCATTTCATGGATAAAGGATTCGGGCTCTGGAGTCCGGCCCGCCGCCATGCTCGTCAATAATTCTTTCGTATTGATGAAGCCGATCAATTTGTCTTTATTGCCGGCCTCGGTGACTGGGTAGCGAGTGTATTCGTGCGCGTCAATGACTTTGAACAGTTCATCACGGTTCAGGTTGTTATCGACGGTGACTATTTTTTCCCGTGGAATCATGATGTTCCGGACAATGCGATCGTCGAAAGCGAAAATATTTTTCAAGTAAGTCAATTCGGTTTGATTGATCTCACCGCTCTGGTAGCTTTCCGCCATAATCAGTTTTAGTTCTTCCTCCGAATGGGCTTCTTCGTGGCCAGATGGCTCTACTTTGAATAAACGCAGCAACAGGCGAGCCGAACCATTCATTAGCCAAATGAACGGGTTCATCAGTTTGCCGAACCAGTAAAGCGGCGGTGCCAGCAGCAGGGTCATTTTTTCTGCATATTGGATCGCCAATGTTTTCGGCGCCAATTCTCCAATGACCACGTGCAGGAACGTTACGATGCTCAAGGCAATCGCATAGGAAAGAACTGTCGATAAGGCTGCCGGAACTTCAAAGGCTACGAACAACGGGTGCAGCATACGTTCCACTGTCGGCTCTCCTAACGCACCAAGGGCCAAAGCGGTTACCGTAATTCCCAGCTGGCAGGCGGACAGGTAGTAGTCCAAATGATTGGCTACTTCTTTTGCCCGTGCAGCTTTCTTATTGCCTTCTGCTATCAATTGGTCGATCCGCGACATCCGCACTTTCAAAATGGCGAATTCGGCACCGACGAAAAATGCGGTTGCGATAATCAGCAACGCTACAAGTATTAAGTTAATCACTATTTGTCCATCCAAGTTGTATCCCTCAACTGAGGGATTCACCTCCATATATTTTTAGGGTGCACTGGATATTTTCCAATCCAGCTTATTGCATTAATTTTTTGGCTGTTTATGGAACATGACTTGCTTAACCTGCTGATTATCCATTTCTATTACGGTCCACAAAGTCTGGCCTTCCATGACTGTTTCGCCTGGCTTAACTTCCCCCACGCTCTTGAAATGAATCCAACCGCCGATGGTATCGATTTCTTCACTGTCATCAAATGACAAGCCAAAGCGATCCTCGAGATCCTTCAGCAGGACACGGCCATTGATCATGTATTGGTCTTCATTGATTTTGCTGATTTCCGGGACTTCATCGGCGTCAAATTCGTCTCGGATTTCGCCGACGATTTCTTCCAAAATATCTTCCATCGTAATCATCCCGGCGGTACCGCCATATTCGTCCGCCACCAAAGCGATGTGGACGCGGGCATTCTGCATATGGAGCAGTGCATTTTGCAGCCCGGTCGCTTCAAAGACGGTCGGCAGTTCGATGATGAATTCTTCCAGTTGCCAGTCCCGCCCTGCGACGATATGCGGCAGCATTTTCTTCGCACTGACAAAACCGAGAACGCGGTCTTTGTCGCCGTCTTCCGTTACCGGATAGCGTGTATAATTGTTCTCATCCAAAATCTCGATAATTTCTTTCAACGGCATGTCTTTATCCAGCGTCACCAATTCGGTACGCGGCACCATGATGTCTTTGGCCACGCGTTCATCGAATGAAAAGACGTTTTCCATGTAGGAAAGCTCGGTTTCATTGATAGCTCCGCCTTGATAGCTTTGAGCCATGACGATTTTCAGCTCTTCTTCCGAATAAGCCTGTTCATGTCCTGCCGGCTGAACGCCGAAAAGCCTCAACAGAACGCGGGCCGCTCCGTTCAATGCCCAGATAAATGGCTTCATGATTTGTCCGAACCAATAAAGCGGCGGTGCCAAAAGCAAGGACATCTTTTCAGCGAATTGAATTGCCAAGGTCTTGGGCGCCATTTCGCCGATCACTACGTGAAGGTAGGTCACAAGCAGAAACGCAATCGCGTAGGAAGCAGCAGATGCTACAGCATCGGAAACTGCAAAAAATTCAAAGATCGGGTACATCAACCGTTCGACAGTCGGTTTCCCAAGTGCCCCGAGCCCGAGTGCCGTTACGGTGATGCCAAGCTGGCAGGCGGACAGGTAATAGTCCAAATCGCTGGCCACTTTTTTTGCCATCACTGCTTTTTTATTGCCTTCTGCAATCAATTGATCGAGCCGCGACATCCGGATTTTAACGACCGCAAATTCCGATCCGACGAAAAAGGCCGTCAAGGCAATCAATATCACTAATAACGCTAAATTCAATAAGGTAACTATATCCACGTGTTCTCCCTGTAAAAGGGATTCACCTCCAAAGTTGGTTAAAGCAAAGCGACCAAGGCGGCAATGGCTGCCACTTGATGCTCAAGCGCTTTGCTGATGTGCAGCTTCACGGAGCTTGGCGCATCTTTCAATTGCTCTTCCAAGCGCGTGATTTTTTGTTGCAGGTATTCGAATTCTTCGGTGACTTCATCCACCAGCTCACTTGTTTTCGGACTTTCCGGCGCGTCGAGGATTTCTTTGATTTCCAAAATCGACAACCGCTGTTTCTTCAGGAGCTGGATCCGTTCCAGCGTCTGCAGGACAGAAGCCGGATAAAGCCGGTAGTTGGCGTCAGACCGTTCACTCTGAAGCAATCCTGAGACCGTGTAGTAATCGATGGTTCTTGTTGAGACCCCACTCATTTTTGCAACTTCCCCAATTTTCATTAAGTCCTTCCCAATGCAGACGCCTCCTTTTTTTAATCCTTTCAGCCCCATCAACACCTCGGTGGCTGAAACCCGGTTTGATCCACTGCGGTAAAACAGTTTCTCTATGTAATAAAAAATAATAGCATAAGTCATCAAAAAGCATACAGTATCACGTGCTGCTTTTCGGTAAAAATAATGAGTCGCCCAACCTAATTGACAATATTTAGACATTTATTGTTTGGAAATGGTTTTGGCGAAAGAGTGCTGCGGGCACTCTTCCTTCTTTTTCCAATCAGGGTTTTGGATAGCGCCTTCCTGCAAACAAAGTGTGGGATTCCGCAAATAAACCCGGTTATTGCGCAAACAACGCGAGTTATTCCGCAAACAAACCTCCTGTCCCTCCGTTTTGATTGGCCCGACCCGCTATTCCCTGATCAAACTTCAAGCTGTTTTTTTGATTTCCCAGGACTGTCGGCCGGACAATCGGGTATAAGCCTAATACAGCAATTTTTCTGCTGGTTGACTGCTTTTAGCCACGGGGTTTATTTGCAAAATCGATTTTCATGTTCGGCAACTAGCTTGGAAAAGGAGATGGCGTTTTTGGAATATCAACTGACTTTGCGCTTAGCTAATGAAAATGAGGGATATGCCTGGCTGTTTGAAAGCCCGGAGGACACGATGCCGCTGTTTGATGAGGTAGTGGACACGTTTCAGCATTATGAGGCGGATGATATGGAGACGTTCATCCAGGAGAAGAAAAAGGAAATCGAGGAGACAGGATCCAGCCACACGGCACAAATCGACGTGACGAAAGTGGACAAGAAAGCGATTATCCGCTCGGCATCGTATAAAGAAATGTGGTACGAAGGAAAGTATTTTGATGACATTTTGGAGGTGCTGACCGATAAATTGGGGCCGCCGGAGAATCAGCGGTTTGAATAACGGGTGTTATATAGAAGCGAGTTGTCTTTGAGGCAGCTTGCTTTTTTTATGGGAGATTGTTGGAATACTCGGGTATAGATTGCGAACACCCGGGTTGCGCCGCTGAACACCCGGGTAGACTCCCCAAACGCCCGGGTTAAAACAACAAACACCCGAGTAGAGACACACCCCACGACACAAAAAAGCCAAGCGCTCCCATCCGCCTGGCTGCTTGTTTACTCCTGCGCCTTGATCACCTGCTCCACCAACTCACCCACCTCTTCTTCCCCTTCGATCATCATCGCGACAATCATCTTGGGATTCACGAGGCTGTAGCCGACGAACCAGCCGTTCTGCTCACTTCTTTCGCGCGCGTTTCCGCTTTTGCCGGCAATTTCTACTCCGAGCTCTTTGCCGGCATTGGCCAATCTCGCCTGCAGCACCTCCGCATTCGGAGCGTCCAGCAGGTTTTCATTCCATAATTGCTCGTCCTGGTCATCCAGGAACAGGGTCGGCTTGTAAAGCTTGCCGCCGGTCAAAATCGGGCTGTACAGAGTCGCCATATGCAGAATGTTGACCTGCATCTGCCCCTGCCCGGAAGCTGTGCCGGCAAGCTGGCCTTCGGAACCGAATGTGCCATTTTGTGAAATCCGAGACGGCGTCAACTCAATCGGAAAGGCGATTTCTTCGCCGAAACCGAAGTTTTCGAGGCCTGTCCGGAAATCATCGTTTTGCATGTTGAGTGCCTGCTGGGCAAAGTAGATATTGTCGGAATGGGCAAGCGCTTTGTCCAAATCGATCGGGTTCGGCACGTCATCGCGCGGCCGCGTAACCCGGTAATCGCCCCACGAACGGTAGCGCTGCCACGACTTGCCGGTGATTTCGAGGCCTTCCTCGGGATCTAACGTACCGCTTTCCAATCCGATGGCCGCAGTGACCGGCTGCATCACCGGACCTGGCGTATAAATGGCCGCAAAGCGGTTGAAGAACGGCTGCAGCGGATCATTGGCAAGCTCTTGGAAGCGGCTATTGGTGATGTTCGGAATAAATTCATTCGGGTCAAAACCCGGTGAACTGACCAGCGCCAGCGTTTCTCCCGTATACGGATCGATGGCGGCACTGGTTCCCGCCCGTTCTCTCATTGCACCATAAATTGCCTGCTGCAGCTCAGCGTCAATGGTCAGCGACACGGTTTCGCCTGGCACCGGTTCATTGTCAACTGACGTGATGACGGCGTTTTCCCGCTGTTTCTCCAGAATGATGCGGCCGCCCGCTTCCCCGCGGAGCCGCTCCTGCAAAATTTCCTCCAAGCCCTGCCGGCCGACCAAAGCTTCGGTCGAATAGCCCTGGCCACTCCAGGCGTCCAGCTGCTCGGCAGTGATCGGCCCCATATAACCGCTGATATGCGACAGCGCCCGGCCATACGGGTAATTGCGCATCGCCACTTCGACGCGGGTCGTACCCGGAATCGTGAACAGCTCATCCAGCGTAGATTGATCTGCCTTGATCTGGGCAATCGGCACAACGTAATGCGGCCGCACCCACGGCTGGTTGAGCTTGTCGTCGACGGCCTGCTCGCTCATCCCCAACAACTGCGCGAGCTGCGGCTTTTTGGAAGTGTCGAAGTTTTCCGGAATGACACTGACTTCATAGCCGCTGCTGTTGGAAGCGATCGCTTCGCCGTTGCGGTCGACGATTTCCCCGCGCGGCCCTTCGGTAATTTGCGTTGACACCTGATCGCCAGCTTCAAGATTCGGCAAAATAAAAGACGGATCCCATTCAACAAACCAGTCTTCCGCTTCCCCATGCGTCTCATACAGCAGCGTCAGCGTTTTTTCGAATTCCACCGGCCCGATGACCGTATCGAACGCAATTTGAATCGGGAAATCCGCCGGTTGTTCTTTCATCCATACGGCGCCTTCTACTGGCGTATAGGACACCTCCAAATTGTCGATGCCCAGCTGCTCATGAAGCTCCTGTTGCCAAGTTACAAAATTCGCCTCACCGTAAACCGTCTGCGTACCTTGGTTCAAATAATTTGTATGCATGCTTGGAAAGTCTCCGCTTTTCCATAGCTCAATAAACTCTGCAACCCGCGCTTCGGGCGAATCAACCGTTTCGACCGGCTCTTCCGGCGGCTGTTCGGGTGCCGGCTGCGCCTCTTCCTCCTGGCACGCCGTCAATAGTAGTATGAATAAAAAGAAGATGGCTGGTAAGATGGTCTTTCTCATCACATGACCTCCGCTCTTTTCCTTTCTTCTATTATCGCTTGAATCATGGAGAATATAAAGACTGAATTTTCTGTGTTAATGGGATGTCGCATAGGGAGTGCGGAATGTCATGTAGAAAGTCGAAGCGTTCAGGTAGGAATGCACCTAATGCGTGTAGAAACAGCGATTCTTCATGTAGCCCCGTACTATTCCGGTAGCACCGCGAAAACTTCATGTAGCAACCTCAATACTTCATGTAGAGATCCACCTAATGCTTGTAGAAACATCGATTCTCCATGTAGCCCCGTACTATTCCGGTAGCACCGCGAAAACTTCATGTAGCAACCTCAATACTTCATGTAGAGATCCACCTAATGCTTGTAGAAACATCGATTCTCCATGTAGCCCCGTACTATTCCGGTAGCACCGCGAAAACTTCATGTAGCAACCTCAATACTTCATGTAGAGATCCACCTAATGCTTGTAGAAACATCGATTCTCCATGTAGCCCCGTACTATTCCGGTAGCACCGCGAAAACTTCATGTAGCAACCTCAATACTTCATGTAGAGATCCACCTAATGCTTGTAGAAACATCGATTCTCCATGTAGCCCCGTACTATTCCGGTAGCACCGCGAAAACTTCATGTAGCAACCTCAATACTTCATGTAGAGATCCACCTAATGCTTGTAGAAACATCGATTCTCCATGTAGCCCCATACTATTCCGGTAGCACCGCGAAAACTTCATGTAGCAACCTCAATACTTCATGTAGAGATCCACCTAATGCTTGTAGAAACATCGATTCTCCATGTAGCCCCATACTATTCCGGTAGCACCGCGAAAACTTCATGTAGCAACCTCAATACTTCATGTAGAGATCCACCTAATGCTTGTAGAAACAGCGATTCTTCATGTAGCCCCTTACTATTCCGGTAGCATCGTGTAAACTTCATGTAGCAACCTCAATACTTCACTTAGAAACCCAAACTGTGCGTGTAGAAACAGCAATTGTTCATGTAGCCCCACACTATTCCCGGCAGCCCACCTAAATTTCCGCAAAAAAATAGCCAGGCGACGTTCGCCTAACTAATCCATCGATTATTTCTTTGTTTTCTCTTTGATTTTATTGGCAACGTCGTCTTTCATGACCATCGCTTTGTCTTTGTAGGTGGTGGCTTTTTCTTTGTAGTCATCTTTGTTTTCTTCCCAATGCGCTTTGCCTTTTTCGATCGACTTGTCTTTCAATTGGTTCAGTTTGTCTAGAAATGCCATTCAGCTCATCCTTCCGTTCTGCCCGTTCCTGAAATGGTCGGGTAAACTGCTTTAAGCATAACTTGCCCCGCCCCCTTTTGTCTAAAGATAGGCGCAAATAAAATGAAACTTGCGGTGGGAATTGGCGTATACTCTATATACATTATTTGAACGGGTTCTCTTATGAACATAAAAGAAAGGCGGTGCTCCATGTTCGAGCAGATGAAGGCGCGTTATCTGATTTTGTTTTCCGGGTTGGGGATGATTGCCACCATGATTATCCTGATTGCCCTCGATGTCAGCGACACTGCTTTTGATGTGATCAGCCAATTGGTGCTGTACGTTTTGGTCCCCGGCATCTATTTCGGTTATTATTTCCGGAAGCACAATACCTCCGTCTGGAATGTGCTGTCTTTAAACGGCGTCAAGAAATGGCTGCCGGCTTTGATTGCCTTGGTGCTCGTATCAATCGCCTTTTCGATCAGCATGTTCTGGTTTCAGCTATTTATGCTGGCGCCGATTGCGCCGTGGCTGGTCAACTTTATGCTGGAGACGCTGCCGATCCCGGATACGCCGTGGTATATCGTCTTCACGATTTTCAGCATCGCTATTTTGGCGCCGGTCGTCGAGGAGTTCATGTTCCGCGGCGTGCTGCTGAAGCGGCTCATCGGCAAAACCTCGGTATGGGGCGGAGTGTTGATCTCCAGCCTGCTGTTCGGCATTTTGCATCTCGATGTCATCGGCGCGTTCTTGTTCGGCGTCGTTGCTTCTCTTTTGTACCTGCTGACCAACAACCTGCTGCTCCCGATCCTGTTGCATATCATCAATAATTCGTTGGCGGCGGCTGCGATGTTCCTGGCGCCGACCTGGCCGGAGTCGATCGCCATTTTCGATTTGGCGGATATCTACACGAAAGCCACACCCAACGCGGTCATTCTTGGCATCAGTGCCGTATTGATGCTCGGTGCCATTTTCTGGCTGGCACACGCTTTGGAATCTCGCAAAAGGCCGGAAGAAAAATTCAACCATGAATAGCAAAAGGTCCACCGCGCAGTTTTTGCACGGTGGACCTTTTTCAGTTTATACAGCCACTTCCACTGAAAACTGGCTGTGGTACAGATCGGCATAAAAGCCGTCTTTGTCGAGAAGCTGTTGGTGCGTGCCCTGCTCGATGACTTTTCCTTTGTCCATGACCAGGATCAGGTCGGCGTCTTTGATGGTCGACAGGCGATGCGCGATGACAAAGCTTGTGCGCCCTTCCATCAACTGTTTCATGGCCTGTTGGATGAAGATTTCCGTCCGTGTATCGACGCTCGAAGTCGCTTCATCCAAAATCATGATCGGCGGATCAGCAAGAATCGCACGGGCGATGGTCAGCAATTGCTTCTGTCCTTGCGAAATATTCGAAACTTCCTGGTTCAGGATGGTATCGTAGCCGTCCGGCAATGTGCGGATGAAGTGATCGGCGTGTGCCGCTTCTGCCGCAGCAAGGATTTCCTCTTCACTGGCACCGGTTTTGCCGTAGGCGATGTTGTCACGGATCGTGCCATTGAAAAGCCACGTATCCTGCAGCACCATGCCGAAGTTCTGGCGCAGTTCGTTTCTGGACATCTCACGCGAATCAAAACCGTCGACGGTGATGCGCCCGCCATTCAATTCGTAGAAGCGCATCAACAGATTGATCAAGGTCGTTTTGCCGGCACCGGTCGGCCCGACAATCGCCACCGTCTGACCCGGCTGGACGTCGATATTCATTTTCTCGATCAACAGATTGTCCCCGTAGCCGAAGTCGACGTCTTCAAAAGCAACGGCGCCTTTCGCACGTGCCAGGACAGAAGTCGTCACTTCCTTGACTTCCTCTTCTTCGTCCAGCAGTTCAAAGACCCGTTCAGCGGCGGCAACCGTCGACTGGATGATGTTGGCGATGTTCGCGGTTTGGGTGATCGGCTGCGTGAACTGTTTGGAATAGGTGATGAACGCCTGGATATCCCCGATGGAGATGGCGCGCTGCGTCACCAGGATCCCGCCGACAACACTGATCACCACATAACTCAAGTTGCCGATCAACGTCATCATCGGCATGATGATTCCGGAGATGAACTGGGCTTTGCGCCCGGCATCGTACAGCTCTTCATTGACCGCATCGAATTGTTCGTTGGATTTGGCTTCATGGCCGAACGCTTTGACGACCTGATGGCCCGTGTACATTTCCTCCACATGGCCGTTCAGGCGGCCCAGACTTTTTTGTTGGCTGCTGAAGTATTTCTGGGATTTCTTCAGAATCGGTCCGATGACGGACAAGGACAGCGGCAAAGAGACGACCGCGATCAAAGTCAGCAACGGACTGATTGTCAGCATCATGACAAGAATCCCGACGATGGTGACGATGGAAGTGATGAATTGCGTCAAACTTTGCTGCAGCGTGCTGCCGATAGTATCAATGTCGTTGGTAATACGGCTCAAAGTTTCGCCGTTTGGCCGGCCATCAAAATACTTCAGCGGCAGTTTCTCCAGTTTTTTATTGACGTCCTGGCGCAGGTCATAGACCGTATCCTGCGCCACCGTTGACATCATGTATTGCTGAATATAGCTGAACAAACTGCTGAACAGGTACAGTCCGGCAAGAATGGCGAGAATCTGGCCGATGACACCAAAGTCGATGCCGCCGCCCGGGACTCCCTGCAGTTGTCCATAAGCGCCTTCAAACAGTTCGGTGATTGCCATTCCCATGATTTTCGGTCCGACGATGGCAAACACCGTACTTAGAATTGCGACCAGGAACACCGCCGCCAACTTTTTGCGGCGCGGTTTTAAATAAGAGACAAGGCGACGGAATGTACCTTTAAAATCCTTGGCTTTTTCTGCTGGCATATTTGCTCCGCCGTGAGGAGGTCCCATCTTGCTCATGCGATTTCCTCCTCTGACAGCTGGGATAGGGCAATTTCACGGTAGACCTCATTGGATTTCAAGAGTTCTTCGTGTGTGCCCATGCCCACTATTTTTCCTTTTTCCAACACGATGATGCGGTCCGCGTCCACAACGGTGCTGACGCGCTGTGCGACCAGCAGCACCGTGGCGTTTCTCGTTTCATCCTTCAAAGCTTTGCGTAGCTTAGCGTCTGTCTTGAAATCGAGCGCAGAAAAGCTGTCGTCGAATATATACAAATCCGGTTTGCGGATCAACGCGCGCGCAATCGACAGGCGCTGCTTCTGGCCGCCTGACAGATTGGAGCCGCCCTGCTCGATTTCAGCCGAGTAGCCGCCTTCGATTTGATCGATAAACTCTGTGGCCTGCGCAATGCTTGCCGCGTGATCCATTTCCGCTTGCGTCGCATCCTGTTTGCCGAAACGGATATTGTCTGCAATTGTTCCCGTGAACAAGATCGATTTCTGCGGCACAAAGCCGATTTTCGAACGGATTTCCTGTTGCGAAGCTTCGCGGATATCGACGCCGTTGACACGGATCGTCCCGCTCTTGACGTCGTAAAAGCGCGGCACCAAGTTGACCAGCGTCGACTTGCCGGAGCCCGTCCCGCCGATCAAAGCGGTGATTTCCCCCGGTTTGGCCGTAAAGCTGATGTTCGACAGCGCCGGTTCTTCCGCTCCCGGATAATAGAAGGAAACGCCTTCGAACTCCAGCGTACCGCGTGTACGGTCCGCTTGAGCCGTGCCGTCGTCCGTGAAGGCCGGTTTCATTTCCAAGACTTCGTTGATGCGTTTCGCTGATACCGCGGCGCGCGGAACCATGACGAACATGAAGGAAGCCATCACCAATGCGAACATGATCATCATGACGTATTGGATGAAAGCCATCAAATCCCCGATCTGCATCGCACCATTGTTGATGCGGATGCCGCCGAACCAAATGACGGCGACAACCGTCATGTTCATGACCAGCATCATCACCGGCATCATGAAGGCCATGACTTTATTGACCTTGATGGAGACATCTGCGAGTTCACGGTTAGCTTTTTGAAGGCGCGCTTTTTCTTCCGGCTCGCGGTTGAACGCGCGGATGACACGGATACCCGTCAGGTTTTCCCGCACCACCAGGTTGAGGCCATCGAGCCGCTTTTGGACTTCCTGGAATAAGGGCATGCCGTACTTCAGAATCAGCAGGATCGCAATGGCCAATACCGGCATAGCACCGATGATAACGAGAGACAACTGGGCGTCTTTTGAGACCGCCATGATAACGCCGCCAACCAGCATGATTGGTGCGCTGATGACCATGCGCAGCATCATGATGACGACTTGCTGCACCTGGGTGATGTCATTCGTCGTACGCGTAATCAGCGAGGCAGTTCCCACTTCATCGAATTCCTGAAGCGAAAACTGGCCGACATGCTTAAAGACCTTGTGCCGCAGGTCTCGGCCCATGCCCATTGCCGCTTTAGCCGAATAAAAGCTGGCAAAGACCGCTGCGATAGCACCGATTGCAGATACCAGCAGCATCCAGCCGCCGATTTCCCAGATATAGGGGATGTTGCCTTTGACGACACCGTTATCGATGATGTCCGCCATCAAGGTCGGCAGGAACAGCTCCGCCATCGACTGGCCGAATACCAATACGACAACCGCCACCACCACCCATTTATAGGGGTTGAGGTTTTTCAGGATTTTGATCATTTTGCAGCCACCTCTAATTCTACATCCGCTAAATAAGCCGAAATTTTCCGGTGGGCATCGAGCAGCTCTTCTACCTGGACATCCGTAAACTGTTCACTAGCCGCTTTGAAGACCTGATGCAGGCCATCTTCCTGGAGATGCAGTTCATTCACCAAAGCTTGTCCTTTTGGACTGAGTTCCAGCAGGGTTTCACGGCGGTTGTCTTCTACTTGCCGACGATCGAGAAAGCCTTCTTTGACCAGCCCATCCACAGCCTGGCTCAAGGTGCTTTTCGGCAGAAAGGTCTTCTCCCCTATATTTTTCTGCGTCATTTCCCTGCAGTTGATGATCGTCATCAAAATCGAGTATTGCGGAATGGACAGGTCTTTTTCCGCAGCCGACTTTTGAATGAAGCGCACCATGTTTTTCTGCACATGGGCAAATGACAGCATCAATTGCATGGAAGGATCCATTTCTTTCTTATCCTTCATCTACTTCACCATCTTTCATTTTCGAACCGTTCCAAATGGAACAATCTGTTACACTGCCTTTAAGCTACTCCGATTAGCGGGGTCCGTCAACTTTGGCGTACTGCAATTTTCCTTTCCATAAAAAAACACCTCCTGCCAGTGTGCCGGCTGAGATGTGGAGCATTTTCACAAGCATATTTTTATCTGGGCATCCGTGTGGTGCGAACGGCAGCAGTCAATCAGCAGCGCCACTAATTGGCGGTTCTGCATGAAGTTCTGCGGCTCGGTCCAGACCGTGCGGAACACGTGGGCGACAAGTTGCTCACAGACGGAAGGACCTGAACCGGTTTGGCGCGCTATATTCCAGATGATGCGGTGATATCGGTCGTATAAATCCGCCAGGGCTTGTTGGTCCCGGTTCAGTATGCCAGTCATCAATTTCTCGTCTATGGTCAATTTGCCACCCCCTTCCTTTGGCATTTCCTTAAGGCAATCGTCCTAAACCCAACTATCTCGAAATAAAGACAATTTAACGAAATAAAAGAAAAAACACCAGCAAAATTCGGCTTCCGCAGAATTTTCTGGTGCTATTGGTCTATTCGTTTTAGTCATGAAGGATGTTTTCCAACGCTTTGTCGAGCGTAGGATAAGTGAACTTGAATCCAGCCTGCTGCAGCCGCTCGGGCAAAATCCAGCGGCTTTTCAAAATCAGTTCCGGTTCTGTTCCGATAACTACCGCACCCATATTAAGCATCCACTTGGTTGCCGGCAAACCGATTTTCCGGTCCATCGTCAGGCGCAACTGCTTCATCAAGTCACGATTGGTGACCGGTTCAGGTGAAGTCGTATTGAGGACGCCGCTGATGGTTTCATGGTCGCGGATAAACAGGATGATGCGGTACACGTCTTCCAGATGGATCCAACTGAACATTTGGCGCCCATTCCCTTGTTTTCCACCTAGTCCAAAACGCACCATATTTTCATAAGGCGTCATGACACCGCCGTCTTTGCCGAGGACAATCGACAGGCGCAGCGCTGCCTGACGAGTGTTCGGTAGCTTAAACGAGAAAAACGCCTGCTCCCACGCCTTGCCGACCTCCACCGAAAAACCGCTGCCGAATTCCCCATTCGCTTCGGTCATCGGCCGGTCTTCCGCATGGCGATAGATCGTCGACGTACTGGAATTAATCCAAAGCGGAGGCGGATTGTCACAAGCCAGAATCGCGGTTCCCAATGCTTCCGTCGTCTCCATCCGCGAATCGAAAATTTCGCGTTTATTCGCTTCAGTATACCGGCAGTTTACCGATTTCCCCGCCAAATTGACCACCATCTCAGCGCCTTCCAACGCGTTGACGATTCCGGTATGGTTGCTCCAATTCAAATGGCCGGGCTGCCGTGAAATAATGACAACCTGATACCCCTGGTCTGTGAATTTCTGTTCCAAATACTGTCCGACAAATCCTGTGCCTCCAGCCAATACGATCTTCTTCATCCCATCACCCATTTTCTGTAAGTTGTTCTCAAGCTACTTGACGCTTTAGTGGAATAAAAGATGCAGCTCAGCCAAATTCTTTTTGATGTTTCTTTTTGCGCTTCAAGTAATCTTCATCTTCCCGTATTTCGTCCCAGCGCTTTTTGAAGATCGCTGCCGATTCCGCCTTCACCGGATCGATTTCCCTTTCCTTGATGCTGCCGTCTTCATTGTATTTGCGGCCTCCTTTGTAATTGGTGTAGCGGCGCGCCCGCGTGTAGCCCATCTGAATGAATTTGCGCGCCATGTCCATTCCCACAAAATCATCCTGCTTGCGGTACTCCTCGAACATCTCCGAAATCTTATCGCACGATTCCTGCGCAATTTCCGGCGTCTTGAAACGCCAATGCGGCAAAATTTCACTCTTATACGGCTCCACCAGCAACACCCCCTGCTCACCTTTTCCCACACGATACAGCTCAGGATGTTTCCGCAAATCCAAATTCTCGTAATCCAAATCATAATCAAACGCCACGTTGATCGACTCCTTTATACTGATTTCTTTGTTAGAGTTATACCCTTGAATGGGGTGGGTGAATCCACGGGAAGTGATTAATGGATAGGAAGCGTTGAGTCTTTGTGTGGAGAGTGGGGATTGCGGTAGAAATGGGGATTGTTCATGTAGAAAGCTCAACTTGTCATGTAGCAACGCGAGTTGTGCGGGTAGAAATCCAATTTCCTCCTGTAAAAAGTGGCGATCCCGGTAGAATTGAAGATTGTTTATGTAGAAAGCTCAACTTGTCATGTAGCGGCGCGAGTTATACGGGTAGAAATCCAATTTCCTCCTGTAAAGAGTGGCGACCCCGGTAGAAATGAAGATTGTTCATGTAGAAAGCTCCACTTGTCATGTAGCGACGCAAGTTGTGCGGGTAGAAAACCGGTATCCTCCTGTAGAGAGTGGCAATCACGGTAGAAATGAAGATTGTTCATGTAGAAAGCTCAAATTGTCATGTAGCGACGCGAGTTGTGCGGGTAGAAAACCGGTATCCTCCTGTAAAAAGTGGCGATTACGGTAGAAACCCCATCCCTCCTATAAAAAACAAAAAACCAGAGAAAACCTCCACGGTTTCCTCCGGTCTTTATCGTCGGGGGCGTTTTTCAGCCCCCTGGTCTTATCCATTCAGGTTTGTATCTTTTGGGATTTTGTAGACACGCGCTTCATATGGAAGCAATTGCGCGGGGTCGATGCTTTGGTGATTGGCCAGAAGCAGTGTGGAATCTTCTGGATCCACTGCGCATAAGACCGCATGCTGAGCAAGGTTCGTTACGACCAATACCTTGTCATCTTCATTTTCGCGTGTATAGGCAAACACGGAGTCGTGGTTCATGTCCACCAGCTGGTAGTCGCCGTAGACGAATACGTCCATATTTTTGCGCAGCCAAATCATCTGTTTGTAAAAAGACAGTACCGAATGCGGATCGTTTTCCTGTGCTTCGACGTTCAGCCATTCGTAATTCGGATTGACGCCCATCCACGGCAAAACATCTGAGAAGCCAGCGTGGTTGCTGCTGTTCCATTGCATCGGTGTCCGGGAATGGTCGCGGCTGGTTGCGCGCAGAACGGTCATGATGGCATCATGCTCCATTCCGCTTTCCTTCTTATGGAAATACAGATTATGCGTATGGACGTCATCGAAATGATCGAGTTCTTCAAACGGTGCATTCGTCATGCCGATTTCCTGGCCCTGGTAGATGAACGGCGTCCCTTGCATGAAGAAGTACATGCATCCGAGTGCCGTGGCACTTTCACGCCAGTACGATTGGTCATTTCCCCAAGTCGACACGATGCGCGGACGGTCATGGTTTTCGATGAATAAAGCATTCCAGCCATTGCCGTTCACTTTCTCCTGCCACTTGCTGAGGACCGCTTTTAGTTCCGGCACGTTGACGCCATTGCGCACTTCGGTGTTCCATAAGCCGATGTCTTCAAACTGGAAAATCATATTGAACTTGCCATTCTCAGGACTGACCCAATCGTGGATTTCATCCGCTGAAACGCCGTTCGCTTCACCGACTGTCATGATGTCGTGTTTGCTGAAGGTTTCATCGTATAATTCCTGAAGCAGCGGTTGGATGCCGTCGACATTCATCATCTTTTCCCATGAAGGTACAAAGAGATGGCCGTCCAGATCCGGAACGTTCGTGTACTCTTTTTTGATGTGGCTGATGGCATCTACGCGGAATCCGTCGATGCCCTTCGCTACCCACCAATTGACCATTTTAAAGAGTTCATTGCGGACTTCAGGGTTTTCCCAGTTCAAATCGGGCTGTTTTTTTGAAAAGACATGCAAGTAATATTGGTCGGTCTTTTCGTCGTATTCCCAAGCCGGTCCACCAAAGATGCTTTCCCAGTTGAGCGGCTCATCGCGCCAGACATACCAATCACGCTTCGGATTGTGGCGGGAGGAACGCGATTCCACAAACCAAGGATGTTCATCGCTCGTGTGGTTGATCACCAAGTCGATGATCAATTTCATGCCACGCGCGTGCACTTCTTCCAGCAGGCGGTCGAAATCCTCCATGGTTCCGAAATCTTCCAAAATGGCCTGGTAATCGCTGATGTCGTACCCATTGTCGTCATTCGGCGATTTGTACATCGGACATACCCAAATGACATCGATGCCCAATTCTTTCAAGTAATCCAATTTGCTTGTGATGCCGTTGATGTCGCCCAGGCCATTGCCGTCAGAATCCATGAAGCTGCGCGGATAAACCTGATAGACGACTGCTTCTTTCCACCATTTTTTATTCATATCCGATCCCTCTCAAAGACGGCGGCAAGATCCTCTTTCAATCAGCCGGGATGAAACCACGACTTGCTTTGGAGGCACCGATTCGTCCGTTATTTTCTCTAATACCAATTCCGCTGCATGCAGCCCGAGTTCATAAATGGAAATGTCTACGGTGCTGAGCGGCGGCTTTAAATGTTTTGAAATGGCGTGGTTGTTGAAACCGATGATGGAAATGTCTTCGGGTACTCTGATTTGCAGATCCTCAAGGTAGCCGATCACTTCGTATGCGACCATGTCGTCATGTGTGACGATGGCTGTCGGCGGCACGTCGAGCGCCATCAACTGGCGGATTGCTTCGCGTTCCTTGCCTTGCATGAGTTCCTGGTTCACTGCGTAGGCTTCAACAAAGGGGATGCCGTGTTGGTCCAGTGCCTGCCGGTAACCTTCCAGCCGATCCAGCGAAACGACGAAATCCGTAGCCCCTCCAACAAAAGCGATATGCTGATGTCCGAGGCTAATCAAATATTCCACCGTTTCTTTGGCGTTGTTGATGTTATCGTTGTCGACATACGAGATGGTTTCCGGATCTTTATACGGACGTCCAACTACAGAGTACGGCAACCCGCATTGTCCCAAGTATTCCATAACCGGATCGCCGATTTTCGAATACAACAGGATGATGCCGTCGACTCGTTTTCCTTGTGCCATTTCCACGACTTCCCTGTGGATTTCTTCCTGTGTAGCGCCTGTCGACAAATACAAGCCATACTGGCTGCCGTGCGCACGTGTTGAAATGCCACGCAGCACTTCCGGAAAGAAAGGATTTTGAAATGCCAGTGTCGCCGAATTTTCCATAACGATGCCAAGAGTCTGGCTCTTTTTCGCTACCAGATTACGGGCCTGGAAATTCGGGAAGTAGCCCAGTTCTTCCATGACTTCCCGTACTTTTTGTTTGGTCTTGCTGCTGATTCGTGGATTATCGGCGATGACACGGGACACAGTGGCCGGCGACACGCCAGCTTGTTTCGCAACGTCTTTAATCGTGACTGCCATGATGCTGCCCCCTTATTTTACTGCTCCATCCGATACGCCTTTTATGATTTCACGTTGTGCAATAAAGTAGAAAATGATAACTGGAATGATGGCAAGCGTCAAGCCGGCAAGCGCCAGATGCCATTGTTTCGTATATTCCCCAAAGAAGAAGAACATCTTCAATGGGATTGTCTCGCTTCCCGGGGTGTTGATGACCAATGACGGCAATAAGTAATCATTCCAAATCCAGATAATGTTCAGGATCGCCACAGTCACCGTAATCGGCTTCAGAATCGGGAAGATAATGTACCAGAATACCTGCCAGCGGTTGGCTCCGTCGATTGTTGCTGCTTCATCCAGCGAGCGCGAAACATTGTTCAAGGCGCCGTGGTAAAGGAAAATCGATAGGCTTGCACCGAATCCGAGATACATGAAAATCAAGCCGCCGCGGTTCAGCATTTCAAATTGGCCAAATACCGTCACGAGCGGAATCATGACCGACTGGAATGGAATCAACATCGCTGCAACGAATACAAAAAACAGCACCGTGCTGAGTTTGCTTTTCGCACGGGACAGCGCATACGCAGCCATCGCAGAGAAGACGATGATCAAAACCACGCTGACGATAGTGATCAGCAGTGAATTGAAAAGCGTACGCATAAAATCAAGCTCTTCGAAAGCGGTGATGTAATTATCGAAGTTCCATTCTGCCGGCAGGCTGATGGTATCCATGAATATTTCTTTTTTTGATTTGAACGAGTTGACGAACATGAGATAAAAAGGGGCCAGCCATAAAAGTGCTAATAATCCCCCGAGGACTTCCAGTTTGATGTCCCACTTTTTCCGCATTACATTTCAACCTCCTTGCGTTTGTTCAGATAAACTTGAACAAGAGCGATGATGGCAACGATGACAAAGAATATAACCGCTTTGGCCTGCGCATAGGCGAAGGCATTTTGTGTGAACGCAGTCTTGAAGATTTCCATTGCCACCATTTCAGTTGAGTTGTAAGGTCCGCCGCCTGTCAGCGACAAGTTCTGGTCATACAATTTAAACGAGTTGGACAGCGTCAGGAACATACTGACCGTGAACGCCGGCGCTACCAGCGGGAAGACAATGTAACGGAAACGCTGGAATGTGGAAGCTCCGTCAATTTCAGAAGCCTCCAGCAATTCTTTCGGCATCCCTTCCAAATAAGCGATGTAGATGACCATGATGTACCCCGCCATCTGCCAGCTCATCAAAATAACCAAGCCCCAGAATCCCGTGTCTGTTGTAGACAGCCACCCTTGCAGGCTTTCCATGCCGATAATTTCACCGACACTGGCGAACACTTTGATGAAAATGAACTGCCAAATGAATCCTAAGATCAATCCGCCGATTAAGTTCGGCATAAAGAATGTTGTACGCAATAATTTGCTTGAACGGACGCGTCCCGTCACTAGCAATGCCAGCGACAGTCCGATGATGTTGATCAGGATAACTGAAACAATCGAGAATTTTGTTGTGAACCACAGAGAATCCAAGAACCGCTCATCTTTGAACAAATCAATGTAATTTTGTAAACCGACGAATTCACCAGTTACAATACCGTTCCAGGAAGTGAATGAATAATAAACTCCAAGCAGCATCGGAACGATGACAACCAGCGTTAGCGCAAGTAAAACGGGGGCGAGGAACAACCAATAGGATAAATCTTTTGTACGCATGTAGGCACCTTTCCTTCCTTAACTCATTCCATGAAAGCTCCGGTAACAAAACAAAGTAGCACAGAGGCTACTTTGTTTATCACGCTCATGATGAAAACCGGATTGTTATGTTATTATTCAGCTCTGCTTGTTTTCCAAGCTTCTTTAGCTGATTCGATGACTTCGTCCCAGCTTGCTTCGTCGCTCAAGTATTTTTGGATACTTGCGCCAAGTTCATCTTCACCCCATCCAGTCGGATAGCCCATGAACACCCAACCGATTGTGTTGCCTGACTCGGATGCATCATAAATCGCTTTCGACATTGGATCGGAGATTTTTGAAGTATCGTACCCTTCATAGGCAGGAATGAATTTAAAGTCTTCCACTACCGCTGTTTTTCCAGCGTCTGAAGTATAAAGCCAATCCAAGAATTCTTTTGATTCTCTGATGACATCTTCGTCCGCTTGTTTGTTTACGCCCCAGTACATCGGTACGCCAACCGGTAAGCCTGCGTTATCCAGACCTTCTACAGGAATCGGCATCAGGCCGACACCGCTGTCTGCAAGTTCAGGGTCAATTCCAGCGATTGAGCCGTAAGCCCAGTTTCCTTGTTGGATGATCGCTACACGCTCAAGAGAGAACAATTCTTCGACTTGCTGAGAATAATCAAGGCTCACAGTCGGTTGTTTCGAATATTCGTTTTGCAGATCGACGATTTTCTTGTACCCGTCTGCGTATTTAAAGTCGACAGTTTTTGCGTCAAATGCCGCCAATACATTGTTGTCGAATTCAGGTGCCAAGAATGTATTCGATAAGTGAAGTCCTGTTACCCAGGCTTCTTTTCCTGGGAAAGCAAAAACCGATTCAAGTCCCAATTCGTCTTTTTTCGAATCCAATGTTTTCACAGCTTCTTCAAGTGATGCGAAATCTGTGATCGACGCTGGATCAATTCCAGCTTCTTCAAACAGGCGTGTGTTGTAGATAAAGCCGTATCCTTCTTGGTTATAAGGAAGTCCAAGCACTTCAGATTCAACCGTTACGCCGTCAAGCGTGCCTTCAAGTGCGGCTCCCGCTGCTTTTGTTTCAGCCAAGTCAGACAAATTGTCTTTCCAGTCCGCAACGTCCTGAGGTCCACCGATGTTGAAGATTGCCGGTTCGTTTCCGGATGCAAAGCGTGAACGAAGTGCCGCGCCATAATCTTCTCCGCCTCCGACGGTAGTGATTTCAATATTGACGTCCGGGTTCTCTTTTTCGTAAAGCGCCACTACGTCTTCAAACTGGTCTTTAAATTCCACTTTGAACTGGAAAATATCAACCGTTACCTGATCTTCGCTTCCTGAACCTGAAGCTTCTTCCCCGTCGCTGCTGCACCCCGCCAATACTGCTGCCGACAACATCAATGATGCCACTAACCCCTTGCTGAACTTAAAATCCTTCATCCCAAACTCCCCCTTTTGGTTTTTATGCAATCGTTTGCACAAAGTCGTAAATAAAAAATGGAAACTCTCTGAAGCGTGTTTCCAATAATTAATTATTTGTATCATACCACCATGAAAACGTTTGCACAATATGTAATTTAAAATTATTTCATTTTTTTTTTGCTTAATTTGCGTTTTAGCACGAGCAGAAAAAAGCAGCAACAGCTCTTAGGCCGTCACTGCTTTTCTGCGGATCATTCATTTTCCAACACCAGCAATGCAGCACCTAAAATGCCTGCATCGTTTTCAAAACGCGCCACTTCCACTTGCAACGGATTCAATAACATCGGTTTGAGCTGCCGTTGGAAAGGCTCCATCCATAAGTCCGCTGCTTCGGAAACACCGCCGCCGATAATGACCATTTCCATATCAAATGCTGCCTGCAGGCTGCTGATGACAAGGGCCAAGTCGCCTGTAAACTCTTCCACTACTTTTTTTGCTGCCGGATCTTTCTCCGCATTCTCAAACAGTTCAGGCGGCGTGATGTCCAGCCCCGCTTCGCGGATCCGGCGGCGCAATGCCGTGCCGGAAACGTACATTTCGCTGCAGCCCAGTCTTCCGCATGCACATTTCACGCCATTTGGATAAAGGATCATATGGCCAAGTTCAGCTGCTCCTCCATGAGGGCCGCCGCTCAAAAGCTTTCCGTCCCATAACACGCCACCGCCAAGGCCTGTGCCGAGCGTTAAGACGACCACGCGGTCCAGTCCTTGCGCCGCACCAAACTTCGCTTCCGCAAGTGCGACAACATTTGCATCGTTTTCCACTTCGACGCGCTTTCCTGTTGCCTTCTCCAGCCATTCCTTAACTGGTGTGCCGGTCCAGCCCAGTAATGTTTCCGCAGCATAGATGACTTTGCCTTGCTTCGGATCGACAAAGCCATGTGTGCCGATGCCGATTGCATCGATTTCTGGCCTCGCCTCCAGCATGCGCAGGATATTCGCTTCCAGATACGGGTACAACGGAATCTCGGTTGGAATCTGTTCGTCGTATAAAATCTGTCCCTTGTCATCAATGACACCCATGCGGACTTTTGTTCCACCAATGTCGACGCCTAATACGTTTGCCATAGCTTTTCCTCCATTTACGCTTTTATTTGTAATAAACAACCGCTTCGTACGGTCTCAACAAAATATCCCCTTCACCGGCATCAGCTGAGTAATTGCCGATCAGCACATGGCCTTCAGGGCGAGCTGCCGCTTTTGGCTGGTCCGAAAAATTGCAGTAAACCGTCAGCAATTCATCATTCCATGAACGCGTGTAGGCAAACAGTTCATCGTCTTCGCGGTACTGCAGTTCAAAATTGCCGTGCGTGATGATGTCCATGTCTTTGCGGAAACCGATCAGTTTTTTGTAATACTGATAAATCGACTCTGGATCTTTATGCTGCAGAGCATTGATTTCCGTGTAATTCGGGTTCACTTTCAGCCAAGGCGTCTCGGTTGTAAATCCGCCGTTCGGCTCAGCCGACCATTGCATCGGCGTCCGGGCGTTGTCGCGGCTTTTAACATGAATTTTCTCCATAATGACAGCGTGCGGAATACCGGCTTCGCTTTTTTCCGCGTACATATTCACTGTTTCGATGTCTTTGTAATCGGCAATCGAATCAAAGCGCACATTGGTCATCCCAAGTTCTTCGCCTTGGTAAATATAAGGCGTTCCTTGCATAAAATGAAGGCATGTAGCGAGCATCTTCGCCGATTCCACACGGTAGTCCGTGTCGTTGCCGAAACGGGAAACGATGCGTGGCTGGTCGTGGTTGTTCCAGTATAAACTGTTCCAGCCTTCATCATGGAGGCCATGCTGCCATTTTTCCAAATTCTCTTTCAAGTCCGTCAATTTCAGCGGCTTCAAATCCCATTTCTCGCCAGATGCCTGATCGAGCCCCATATGTTCAAATGTAAAAATCATATTGAGTTCGCGGTTTTCTGCAGCCGTGTACTCGCGCGCTTCTTTCGGCGTTGTGCCCGGCATTTCACCGACCGTAACAATATCGTATTGCGACAGCACCTGCTGGTTCATTTCTCTCAAGTAGGTGTGGACATTCGGACCATTCATGAATTGATGGCTGCCGTCGCCGCCCGGTGCATCATGCATGACCGGCACTTTTGAAATCATGTTGATGACGTCCATGCGGAAGCCATCTACCCCTTTATCGAGCCACCAACGCATCATTTCGTAGACCGCTTCACGCAATTCCGGATTGTCCCAATTTAAATCCGGCTGCTTTTTGGAAAACAAATGCAGGTAATACTGGCCGCGTTCTTTCTCGAATTCCCATGTCGAGCCACTGAAGAATGAACGCCAATTCGTCGGCTCGTCGCGCCATATGTAAAAGTCGGGATGGTTTTTGAACCATTCGTGTTCATCGGATGTGTGATTGACGACAAGGTCCATAACGAGTTTCATGCCGCGAGCATGAACCCCTTCCAGCAATTCATCAAAATCCGCCATGGTGCCGAATTCTTTCATGATTTGATAATAATCACGGATGTCATAGCCATTGTCATCGTTCGGCGAATCATAGACCGGCGACAACCAAAGAATGTCCACCCCAAGCTCATGCAAGTAATCAAGTTTTTGAATAATGCCTCTAATGTCGCCGATGCCGTCTCCATCCGAATCCATGAAACTCCTCGGATAAATTTGATACACCGTCGACTTTTTCCACCATTCTGCCATCAAAATCCCCTCTTCCCCTTAAAGTGAATATTATTCTAACATCATACATGAATTTGCAGAATTGCCAACTAAATGTTGGCGATGTCTCCATTTTCGCATGAACTTCGATTTAAAATAGCTCAAAGTTTATAGCATGTTTTGGTGGGATGCTTTTATGGAGTTTCTTTTCCTGTAGAAACGCGGATTGTTCATGTAGAAACCTTACTTATTCATGTAGCGACGCGTTTTGTGCTTGTAGAAACTCGATAACTTCCGGTAGAGAGTGACGATTTCAGTAGAAACGTTGATTGTTCATGTAGAACAGTCGACTCTTCATGTAGCAGCGCGTTTTGTGCTTGTAGAAAGCCGGCGAATTCCGGTAGAGTGTGGCAATTCCGGTAGAAACGCTGACTCTTCATGTAGAAACCTTACTTATTCATGTAGCGAGGCAAATTGCGCTTGTAGAAACCCAGCAACCTCCTGTAAAGAGTGGTGATCCCGGTAGAAACGCGGATTGTTCATGTAGAACGCTCAATTCATCATGTAGCGAAGCGACTTGTGCTGGTAGAAGCCCGGTAACATCATGTAGAGAGTGATGATTACGGTAGAAACGCCGATTCGTCATGTAAAAGCCTCGCCTCGTCATGTAGCGAGGCGACTTGTGCTGGTAGAAGCCCATCAAAAAAACCGACCGCAATTACACGGACGGTTTCCCATTAAAAGTTCTTGATCCCAGCGATGATCTGCTTTAAGGCATCAATGGATTTGAGTGGATCGTTTTCACAATCCAATCGGTGGTTGATGTCGGGCAATAAGGTCGATTCCAGGTTCGGATTGGTTTTCAGCAATTCGAATGCACCTGGCGAGTAGTAGCGATCTTTGTCGCCGATGTAGCATTGCGCCGGATTTTTGCTGTTGACCATTGTATTGAGGACTTCTTGCTGATTCAATAACGGCGTCACCCAAATGGCTTTGGCTTCGCTGAATTCAGAACGCCTCATTTCGGCGCTCATCGCAATGGTGCCAAGCGATTTTCCAATCAAGTAAAATTCCTGATAGTTTCTGCCTTTCAGCACTTCACTGATCACCAAGCGCACATCATGGACAATCGCTTCGGACAATTCCTTCATGGTGAATTCGTTGTACGCTTTGTCCGTGTACTGGTAATTGACCCGCAGGACATCGTAGTTTTTATTTAAAAAAATCTCTTCTGCAAAATGGAACAGTGGACTCTTTGCGGTATATCCGGCACCCGGCAAAAAGATGGCTAATTTTTTTGTGTAATCTTCCGTCAACACGACCGTATAAGGAACCTCGATTCCTTTGTAGCCTGTGACTTTGTTGTCAATCGCTTTCATAATTCCCACTCCTGTCTCTCTATTATAAAGAATATTCCATAAGTTTACTAAATATTTTACGAATTAGCTATGATACAATCGATTTACCATTATTTTTGCAGGAGGTTGACGAATGAAAACGGAAAAAGAAAAGATGCAGGCGGGTGAAATGTACGACCCGCAGGATTCCGAATTGCGCCAAAACCGCATGAACGCCCGGCGGCTCAGTCGGTTGTTCAACGAAACCACTGAAATGGATGGCCAGGACCGAACCACCCTGCTGAAAAAACTATTCGGCTCGACCGGCGAACTCCTCCATGCTGAACCGACCATCCGCTGCGATTACGGGTTCAACATCCATGTCGGTGAAAATTTCTATGCCAATTTCGATTGTGTATTTCTGGATGTCTGCGAAATTCGGATCGGCGACAACTGTATGATTGCACCGGGTGTCCACATCTACACGGCGACCCACCCGCTCCATCCAGCGGTCCGCAATTCCGGCAGAGAATTCGGCAAGCCGGTCACCATCGGCCACAATGTCTGGATCGGCGGCCGCGCTGTCATCAATCCCGGTATCACCATCGGCGACAATGCGGTCATCGCTTCGGGTGCTGTCGTCACTAAAGATGTGCCTGCCAATTCCATCGTCGGCGGCAATCCTGCAAAAGCCATCGGCCATATCGAGGAATAAAAGCAATGCGCTTCGGCGTATTGCTTTTATCTTTGTTTTTAATCTCCGCGAGGATTCTGTTCAGTCTGTTGATGGAATAGAACTCTTTTTTGTCTACCCGTGATCCAGCCCCGGGTACAATTTCGTTGCCAGTTTGGTACGGCTGCTAAAGCTGCATCTTATCGCTTACTATTGAAATTTCGCAGCTGCTTTCCATCATTATACAAAAACACCATGAAGAGAGTAACTTTTTCATGTAAATTCTTTATATTTATTTGTAAACCTTGTTTTATTATAAATGCGCTTTAATGTTGTGGATTTGCATTAAATTGCAGTGTGACGAAATTTGTTTTTGTCCCTAAGAAGCAGGCACCTTTTTCTTCTAATGAACAAACTCTAACCAGACAGCGATACAACTTAGTGAAACGCAGTTTGCGCAAGCGAACTGCTTCTTTTGATGGGCTTGAACTTGGATGGTGGGAACTACTAGTAGCGGACATCCCCATAGAGACGGAAAAAATTCATGTAGAAGTTGCTGAATCTCATGTAGAAAGCCATATTTTTCATGTAGCCGCATCAAGTTCATGTAGGAGCTTGAAAACTTCATGTAGAAACTCGTAAACTTCACATTGGAGACTCAAACTCTTATGTAGAACCCCGGATTCGTCATGTAGCCACACGATATTCATGTAAGCATTCGAGAACTTCATGTAGAAACTCATAAACTTCACATAGAAGCTTCGAATCCTCTTGTAAAAACCTGGATTCGTCATGTAGCCACGCAACATTCGTATAAGAGCTCGAAATCTTCATGTAGAAACTCGTAAACTTCACATAGAAGCTTCGAATCCTCTTGTAGAAACCTGTATTCGTCATGTAGCCACGCGATATTCATGTAAGGATTCGAGAACTTCAGGTAGAAACTCGTAAACTTCACATTGGAGACTCAAACTCTCTTGTAGAAACCTGTATTCGTCATGTAGCCACACGATATTCATGTAAGCATTCGAAAACTTCATGTAGAAACTCGTAAACTTCACATAGAAGCTTCAAACTCTCTTGTAGAAACCTATATTCGTCATGTAGCCACGCGATATTCATGTAAGCATTCGAAAACTTCAGGTAGAAACTCATAAACTTCACATAGAAGCTTCGAATCCTCTTGTAGAAACCTGTATTCGTCATGTAGCCACACGATATTCATGTAAGCATTCGAAAACTTCATGTAGAAACTCGTACACTTCACATAGAAGCTTCAAACTCTCTTGTAGAAACCTATATTCGTCATGTAGCCACGCGATATTCATGTAAGCATTCGAAAACTTCAGGTAGAAACTCATAAACTTCACATAGAAGCTTCGAATCCTCTTGTAAAAACCTGGATTCGTCATGTAGCCACGCAACATTCGTATAAGAGCTCGAAATCTTCATGTAGAAACTCGTAAACTTCACATAGAAGCTTCAAACTCTCTTGTAGAACCCTATATTCGTCATGTAGCCACGCGATATTCATGTAAGCATTCGAAAACTTCAGGTAGAAACTCATAAACTTCACATAGAAGCTTCGAATCCTCTTGTAAAAACCTGGATTCGTCATGTAGCCACGCAACATTCGTATAAGAGCTCGAAATCTTCATGTAGAAACTCGTAAACTTCACATAGAAGCTTCGAATCCTCTTGTAGAAACCTGTATTCGTCATGTAGCCACGCGATATTCATGTAGAAGCTCGAAATCTTCAGGTAAAAACCAAAAATCTTCTCCTAAACACCTAAAACCTTCACTTTAAAAATCCCGCAAGCGCAAATTGCCGCTTACGGGATGCTCCTGAAACTCAATTTTACAACTCGACTTCTGTTCCCGCTCCGCTCGCTTGAACTTTACTGTAGACGCCTTTGGCGACGGCCAAATCAAAATAGGCGGCGCCGACGCATTTGAAGAAAGTGATTTCGGATTCGGCTTCGCGTCCGGCAACGTCCCCGACAACCAACTGGCCAAGTTCGGCATGCAGCTGATCGAATGACCAGGCACCGCTGTTAACACTGTGGATCAGCTCGCCTGCTTCGTCTTTGACGCCAGCGATGTCATCTGCAACGATTTTATTCGCCCGCAGGATGGTCGTTTCGTCCATTTCGCGCATGCTCGGCAAATAGGAACCGACGCCGTTGATGTGTGTGCCCGGCTTCAAGTCTTCTCCATTAAAGACCGGCTCGTTCGACCGCGTTGCGCAGCAGATGATGTCTGCTTGCTGAACCGCTGACGAAACGATGGTTTCGACCGTATACGGAATTTCGACACCGAATGCCACGAGGCGCTCACCGAAGCGTTCCGCTTTTTCCGGTGTCCGGTTGACCAGGATGATTTTTTCGATCGGCCGTACAGCGAGTACACCCAGCACTTGCTCGAATGCCATCGCGCCTGTACCAATAACCGTCAGCACACGGCTTTCCTTGCGTGCCAACAGATCGGTCGCGATGCCACTGAGCGCTCCTGTGCGCAAACGGGTTAAATACGAAGCCGTCATCATTGCGACATGCTCTCCGTTATCGCCGTCCGATAGCAGGATGACGCCCTGGGTAGTCGGCTTGCCTTGCGCCGGATTTTCCGGGAAGATGGTGACGATTTTGACGCCTGAGATTTTATTCGCCATATCCGCACTTGGCATGTACAGCGCTGATGCCTGCCGTTCCGGAAAATCAAGGACGGTGCGATGTGGGCTGTTGATCCCCCCCTGCTGCTTGGCGCGCAGCATTTCCGTCACGTCACGGATGGCATCCGCCATATGGTATTGCTGCTGAATCTGCTGTTCGTTGATGATAAGCATGTAAAGCCTCCTAAAAAATAAGCCGCTTACACGCGGCTTTCTTTTGTTACTAGTGTTGGTTGTGGCTGAGCTTGTTTGCCGCTCAAATCCTTTACTGTCCAGATAGACAATAACGAAATGACGGCTGTCAAGATGATGTAAAGCGCTACCGGTACGTAAGAATTATCGAATGTCGCCAGCAGGAATGTGGCGACTAAAGGCGCCGTTCCTCCTGCCAAAGCTGCACCAATCTGGTAGCCTAATGTCACTCCCGTGTATCGTACTTTGGCGTCAAAAATTTCTGAGAACATGGTGCCAAGAACTGCGGTGATCGGCGCCCAGATAATACCAAGTCCGATAATCGTTGCAACGATCAGTAAGGTTACAGATCCTTGTTGCAACATCCAAAAGTAAGGGAATGCGAAGAGAGCCATCGCCACTGATCCCGTGACGTACATCTTTTTGCGGCCGACACGATCGGACAATGAACCCATGATTGGAATCAAAATCGTCGTGATGACCGTCGCGATCATAACGGCCGCCAAAGTAGCTGTTCTCGAGAATTCGAGGTTTGTGGTCGCATACGATACCACGAAAGTTCCGAAAATATAGAACGGCGCTGTTTCGACAACTTTTGCACCAATGGCAATCAACACTTCACGCCAATGGTATTTCAAAGTATCCACGATCGGCAACTTCGGAATTTCCCCCGATGCCTGAACCGCCTTGAACTCAGGTGTCTCATCGATGCCTTTGCGAATCCACAGACCAAAGACTACAAGGAACGCACTCAAGATGAATGGAACACGCCAGCCCCAGCTCATAAACGCCGCTTCCGGCAATAAGGTCATGATGTATAACGCTAAAGTTCCCATGACCATTCCGATGGTGACGCCCATCTGCGGGATACTGCCAAAAAAACCGCGTCTTTCAGGAGGTGCATATTCAGTCGCAAGCAACAATGCGCCTCCCCACTCGCCACCGATGCCAAGACCCTGAATCAGGCGAAGCGTAATCAGCAGGATCGGTGCCGCGACGCCGATTGCCTGATAGGTCGGCAGGAGCCCCATGGCAAATGTGGCAAAGCCCATTAAACTTAAAGTGATGACCAAGGTCTTTTTGCGGCCGATGCGGTCGCCGATATGGCTGAAGATGATGCCGCCGAATGGACGGATAAAGAATGATAGCGCGAAAGAAGCGTAAGCGAGCATCAGCCCGACCGTTGGATCTTCATTGACGAAAAACAATTGATTGAACACCAATGCCGCCATTGTTCCATATAAGAAATAATCAAACCACTCAATTGAACTCCCCACGAGACTTGCCGTTAAAACTTTGCGTGTTTGCTTTTTATCCATCTTATTTCCCCCTTACGAATAATTGAAGTGACACTTTAATTCTCCCTTTCAACAGTTTAGTCAGTTAGCAATATTCTGTCAATATCCTGCCACAATTTTATTTCTCCCCTATCTACGGTATGATGAAGGCAGAACATTTAGCAAAGAGGGGTTTCTCCATGTCTGACGGAACGATTGGGATTACATTAAAAAGCCTTCGCAAGGAGCGGAAGATGACCTTGAAGGAGCTGGCGGAGAAGACCAATGTCTCCATCAGCTTCCTGTCGCAGGTCGAGCGTGGCAAGTCGAGCGTGACGTTGGAGTCGCTGCGTAAAATAGCAGATGCCTTAAACGTAGATCCCAGTTTGTTTTTTACGAATGAAACCGACGAAATCGATTGGGCCACACGCCTCGAACGGTTTTATTACAAAGATTTGTCGCAAGGCATTAACGAAGCAAACTTCGTGCCGATGCTGGTGACCTTGAAACCGGGCGATTCAGAAGGCAACCCCTTCGCTCACAGCGGTTATGAATTTCTATTCGTTGTGGATGGGGTGTTGACTGTCGAAGTCGAAGGCGAACGCACCGAGCTCGCCCCGCAGCAGTCAACCCTGTTCGATGCACGCAAAAAGCATTATTGGTTCAACTTAACAGAACAAGATGTACGGTTTTTACTGGTATCATCCAAAACGAATTAAGGGGAGTCCGTCTATGCATCCAATCAAAGATCCGCAAGTAGATGAATTTATCGAAGGCCTGGAAAGTCCGACACAGGAAATCGTAGCGCAGCTGCGCACATTGGTATTTGAGGCTTATCCGGAGATGGACGAAGGCTTCAAATGGTCCAAGCCGAGCTATGCTAAAGAAGGGCTTGTGTGCTATATGCAAACCGCCAAAAGCCACGTCAACTTCGGCTTTTACCGCGGCGCGGAACTTCGCGATGAATCCAAACTCCTGGAAGGCGACGGCAAAAAGATGCGCCATGTCCGGCTGAACCGAACCGACGAAATCCGGACCGACGAGCTGAAGCTGCTGATCTGGGATGCAGTGGAATTGAATAGGAAATAGAGAAAAGCGGAGGCGCCTGTTCAGCTCTGACAGGCATAAGGCAGACCAGCAGAGTGGCGTTCTTTGCCGCACAGCTGGGTTGGCTTATGACCCGAAGAGCTAGGCGCCGGAGTCTGGACAATCCGAAAAGCGGAGGCGCCTGTTCAGCTCTGACAGGCATAAGGCAGACCAGCAGAGAGGCGTTCTTTGCCGCACAGCTGGGTTGGCTTATGACCCGAAGAGCTAGGCGCCGGAGTCTGGACAATACGAAAAGCGGACGCAGCCGCTTAGCTCCGACAAGCGCTGGAAGCCTTGCCGGTAATGGCGTTCTTCTGCCATTGCCGGAAAGGCTGAAGCGACTCGAGGGGCTGGCTGCCGGAGTCTGGACAATACGAAAAGCGGAGGCGCCTGTTCAGCTCTGACAGGGGTAAGGCAGACCAGCAGAGTGGCGTTCTTTGCCGCACAGCTGGGTTGGCTTATGACCCGAAGAGCTAGGCGCCGGAGTCTGGACAATCCGAAAAGCGGAAGCAGCCGCTTAGCTCCGACAAGCGCTGGAAGCCTTGCCGGTAATGGCGTTCTTCTGCCTTTGCCGGAACGGCTGAAGCGACTCGAGGGGCTGGCTGCCGGAGTCTGGACAATACGAAAAGCGGAGGCGCCTGTTCAGCTCTGACAGGGGTAAGGCAGACCAGCAGAGTGGCGTTCTTTGCCGCACAGCTGGGTTGGCTTATGACCCGAAGAGCTAGGCGCCGGAGTCTGGACAATACGAAAAGCGGAGGCAGCCGTGTAGCTCCGACAAGCGCTGGAAGCCTTCCCGGTAATGGCGTTCTTCAGTCATTGCTGGAAAGGCTGAAGCGACTCGAGAGGTTGCTCCCGGAGTCTGGACAATAGAGAAAAGCGAAGGCAGCCGTTAAGGCTTGCTAGACAAAGAGATGAAAACTACATATTTAACCAATAGAAAAAACGAGGCGAATTCCGCCTCGTTTTTCTATTTTACCGCTTCAAAAGTAATAATGGAGTCTGCATTTTTTGGGTACTCACCAAATTGGTAGCCTGTTGAAACGCTGATTTCGTTGAAACCGATTCCTTCAAGTATGGTTTTGAATTCCTCGACGCCATACCAGCGCATCGGATAACGCTCGAGTTCCGTCTCGATCAACCGGCCATCGCGCCAACGTTCATAACGTCCTTGCGAAACGAAATACTGCTGGATCCAGTCAACTTCGATTTTCTTGCTTTCCACAGTCAGCGTGTCGCCGTTAGCAGCCTGCCACGTTCGAGTCGAAGTTTTCTCGATCTCGATGTTTGAAGGCACATGCAAATCGACGATCAAACGGCCGCCTGTCTCCAAATGGCTGTAGAAATTCTGCAACGCCTGCAGCGATTTTTCGCGTTCGTGGAGCAACAGAAATGTCCCTGTTGGAATGACGATGGCCGCGTACTTTGCATCAATCGAGAACGACTCCATTTTTGCGTTGAACAATTTTGGTGCCAGTCCCCGCTCTTTGCAGTTTCTGCGGCATACTTCAATCATTTCCTCCGATAAATCAAAGCCGTCGACTTGATATCCTTTTTCCAGTAACGGAACAAGCAAGCGCCCAGTTCCTGAGGCCGGCTCCAGGATTCGCCCTTTGCACGAAGCCAGCCGCTCCATATAATATTCGATGTCCCCAAATGAACTGCCGATCGGCTTATCGAGGTCATAGACTTCAGATGATAACCTGCTGTAATACCCTAACAACTCCTCACCCCATCCGCTTTATGAAATCATAGCTAAGTTCACGATAACGGCGATGATATTCGGTACAGCTAACAATACCCAATTTTTCATCTTCGTCACACGTTGTTGCTTTTCCCGGCGCTTTTCTGAACTTGTTGTTCTTGACGACTTGTTCTTGCCAGTTCCCAATGCCAACACGCCCCAAATCAATGCGACGCCGGCAACGATGCCGCTAATGATATAAACCAACGACCAGTCGTTCATCAAATACGCAATCAATACGCCAATTAAAGCGATGACTGTTCCAATTAGAAAATGTTTCATGCTATTTTCTCTCCTTTAGATACTGTGAATTATTTAAATTTCTCCAACACATCAATTTTATCAAATGTAGCCTGCCAGAGGTAGCTGTTGGCGCTTATTTTTGAATTCCATATGATGGTTTTGGATGGCTAGATGATGGCTTGGAGTTTCAAAGTGAGATTTTCTCCTTGCTACACGAAAATTAAGCGTTCTTACACAAATTTGGTCTGGGTATATGAACTTTTGTTGTGGCTACATGAGAGTTTGAAGCTTCTACATGAACTTTTTGAATCCTTACATGAATTCTATCTCTCTACATGATGAGTTCGAATCGCTAAATGACAGTTTGCCGTTTCAAAGTGAAATTTTCTAGCTTCTACATGAAAATTGAGAGTTCTTACATGGCTTTGTTATGGCTACCTGAAAAATACGGGTTTCTACATGAACATCTGAGGCTCTTACATGAATCTTTTGGATTCTTACATGAACTCTATCTTTCTACATGATGGTTTTGGATGGCTACATGATGAATTATGGTTTCAAAGTGAAGTTTTCCACCTTCTACATGAACTTTTCGAACTCTTACATGAATATTGGATGGCTACATGAAAGTTTTCATTCTATACATGAACTTCCTACTCCTCTACAGCAACTTTCCATCTCTCTATCTTACACTTTTCCTCCCCCACACATATTCATGCGGCCGGACTCTATCCTCCCCTCATACCACCAGTTCAAGAGCGCGAACTGCTCTCCCCTAATCGAAATAGCTGATTTTCTTTAGCCGCCTCTTTTCGCTTAAAAAATCATCAAAAGCTAAATTTCATTATATAAAAAGCTGTCCGCGGCAGCGAACAGCCCTGTTTTATTTCATAGCTTGCGGTAACGCTTCAAAGCGATGATGTTCAGGAAGATGAAAACCGCTGCAAACGTGGCGAGCGCCAGCAGATTGCCGGTTACGTCCGTCAACCCTTCCCCTCTGTACATGATGGCTTTCAGGGCATCAGCCGCGTAGTACAGCGGCATGATGCGGCTGATGTTCTGCAGCCAATCGGCCATTCCTTCGAGTGGAATGATGCCAGCGAAGAAGATTTGCGGGACCACGACAACTGGGATGAACTGGACCATCTGGAATTCTGAAGATGCGAAAGTCGACAGCAGTATCCCGAGGGACAATGCCACTAAAGCCAGCATCAAGTTGACGATGATGACATGCCAAACCTGTCCGACCATGACCATATCCAATACCTGAATCGAGTAGAACACGACGATGACGGTTTGGATGATGGCGAAAATGCCAAAGCCGATCAGATAAGCCAAAACGATTTCCCAGCGCCGGATCGGTGTTGCCAGCAACCGCTCCAAGGTTCCGGAGACCCGCTCTTTCAGCAAACCGATTCCAGAAATCAAAAATACGAAAAAGAAGACGAAAAAGCCGACCAGTATCGGACCAAGAACATCAAAGAACTCGGTTTCTGCATCTCCATAGATGTATTCCGCATCGATGCTGGCAGGCGCCGCAGTTCCGCTTTGCATGGCTGCTGCCTGCGTGATCTGCATCAATAAAGCCCTCGATGTGCTTGGGTCATTATTTTCCAGCGTGATTTGGAATCCCCCTTCATCCACTTCCAGTAAACCGTCGAGTTCATCTGTGATGACGGTTTGCTGGTCAGCCTCGTTGTAGGAAATGACATCGATCGACGCATTTTTCAAAGCGGCCACAAGTTGACTATTACCTCCGACAACGCCGAGCTGCGGGTTTTCATTGTCACCGTTGAAAAAGAAGTACATTAAGGTCAAAACGATGAGCGGCGCGAAAAACAGCAGCGCCATTGTCCGTTTGTCACGCAGCAGTTGCAGCATGATCCGTTTGATTAAAACTGGAATTCTCATGGCGCACCTCTCCCCGCCTGCAAAAAGACACCTTCCAAATCAGCTGCACCGTATACCTTCTTCAATTCAGCCGGTGTACCGGAAGCCAGAATTCCGCCTTCACGCACAAGGGCGATGCGATCGCATTTTTCCGCTTCGTCCATGACATGGGTCGTTACGATGATGGTCTTGCCCTGCTCTCTTTTTAAGAGCATCAACTCACTCCAGATCGACAGCCGGAGTTCCGGATCGATGCCGACGGTCGGCTCATCGAGAATCAGGATTTTCGGATCATGGACCAACGCAATTGCCAGCGATAATCGCCGCTTCATACCGCCTGAGTAGGCAGAGACCTTCTTGCCCAGTTCATCGGTCAACTGGACCAAATCCGCCGCATAGGCGATTCGCTCTTTCAAACGGGGCTTTTTCATTTTATAGAGTGAAGCGAAAAAACTTAAATTCTCTTTGCCGGTCAGTTCCGGATACAGCGCGTCCGATTGCGCCATATAGCCGAGGTCCTGCAGCAACGAAAGATTGGGCACCCGCTTGCCGAGAACCTCAACCGTCCCGCTGCTCGGTGAATCGATGCCGACAATCATCTTCACCAGCGTGGTTTTCCCCGATCCCGACGGCCCGATCAACCCAAAAATCTCACCGCCCGCAATTTGCAGATCCACCTGATTGAGGATCTCCGTTTTGCCATAAGCTTTGCTGAGCTTGTTGATGGAGATGCTGCTGTTCATGTGCATTCCCTCCAGTCGAAATAAAAGCTTGCTATTACTTCGTATTCTACGCTCATTTCAAAAAAAGCAAAGCAGCGAGTGTACTGCTTTGCTTTTTTTTATTGGGAGTGCCGGGGCTTAATGGGCGCCTCCGCTTTTCTTGGTGTCCAGCTCCGGCAGCCTAGCTCTTCGGGTCATAAGTCGCCCCAGCTGTGCGGCAAAGAGCGCCACTCTAATGGTCGGGGCTTAGCGGCTGCCTATGCTTTTCTTATCCCCATTCAGATGCCAGCATGCCATAGACGACATGGTCGACGTAACGGTCGTATAGCCATTCGGCCTGGCGGATGGTGCCTTCTTCTGTGTAGCCGAGACGTTCGGGGATGCTGCGGCTTTTGTGGTTGCCGACCGCTGCACGGATTTCGACTTTATTGAGTTTAAGGTCAGTTAACGCATAATCGGTCAGCGCTTTGGCGACACGGGTCATGATGCCTTTTCCCTGGTATTCATGGCCAAGCCAATAGCCGATATAAGCGGTTTTGTTGGCTTGGTTGATACTGTTGAATCCAGCGATTCCAACGATTTCACCTTTATAGAGGATGACGGCACCCAGGCTCTTGCCTTCAACAAAATTGCTGCTGCCGGATTTGATGAATTCTTGGGTGTCTTTCAATTCAGTAGTGAAATCCAGCCACGGCAGCCATTCTTTCAGATAGTCACGTGATGCATCAGTCAGCTCAAAAATCCGTTCGGCATCACGCATTTCCTGTACCTTAAGCGACAGTTCTTCGTCAATTTTATGTACGAACATAGGAATTCCTCCTTTTATAGGTAAATATATCGTAGCATAACTATCAGAATTTTCCATTCGTATTTTTTCCTTTATCAATTCTTTATTTGTTCTCATATTCACTGGGGTAAACGTGTAAAATGAACTTATAACAAAGCGTGACTTTATTTCAAAGAGGAGCGTGATAACGTGGAATCTATCGATGTGAATTCTCTGGATTCGGGAATTCCATTATACTTGTGGATGCTGCTGTTCCTGATTTTTCTGGTGATAGCGTTTATTGGATTGGTGGTCTACACCAGCCGTAAAGGCATGCCCCGTGATATTTTGCCTCCTCAGAACAAACAATCAAAGCTGCTGAAAGAGCAGTATGACAGAGGCGAAATTAGTGAAGAAGAGTTTCAGAAGCGCATGAAAAATTTGGAGACACCGTCGAAAAAAAGATAACATTCATTAAAGAAAGGAAGTTGAAGGCAATGGGAGAATTTTTCACCCCTGGAAACCAGGCACTTGGCGTGACCATCGCTGTTACATTTATCGTGCTGTTGGTTGCGATTGGGACTGCTCTTTGGTTCACATTGATCAAAGCACGCAATAAATCAGCACAAACCGAACCAAGCGAAACGAATAAAGCGGCTGAAGCGCTGCGTCAAAGCTATGTCAATGGCGAAATCAGTAAAGAGGAATATGAAGAACAGCTGCGTAATTTAAAAGGGCCACCGGAAAACTGATTGTGCAGATTTTATGGACTTTCTAAATTTTCGTTTAATTGACAATTTAAAGGGAAACCAGAAAGGGACACAACAAAATCTGAAACTGGAGGTTTTACTGATGGCACATGAACAACATGCAGAACTGATTAAAACCTTGCACGATTGCGCAGCAGCGTGCAACCACTGTTTTGATGCGTGCTTACAGGAAGATGACGTGAAGATGATGGCACAATGTATTCGTCTGGACCGGGAATGCGCAGATATTTGTGCGTATCTGGAACATGCGATTACCCGCAACTCCCCATTTGTAGCTGAATTGGCGCAGGCATGCGCGGCCATTTGCGATGCATGCGGCGAAGAATGTGCAAAACACGACCATGATCACTGCCAGAAATGTGCAGAAGCTTGTAAGAAATGCGCAGAAGCTTGCCGCAACGTGGCATAATTTTCATACCGAAAGCCCGGCTGCTGGGAATTCCCCGGCAGCCGGGCTTTTGTATTGGCAGGGTTAGCGGATTTTCGCCATAATGGTAGAAAAGCGGAGGCAGCCATCTAGCCGTGACAAGCGCTGGAAGCATTTCCGGTAATGGCGTTCTTCAGCCATTGCGGGGAAGGCTGAAGCGACTCGAGCGGCTGGCTGCCGGAGTCTGGACATAGAAAAGCGGAAACGGCTGTTTAGCTCCGAAAGGCATAAGACGCTCTGGCGAAGCGGCGTTCTTTGCCGCATAGCCAGAGTGGCTTATGACCCGAGGAACTGGCCGTTGAAGCTGGACACCCAGAAAAGCGGAACCGCCCATGTAGCTCTGCCGGGCATAAGACAGACCGGCGAAGTGGCGTGTTTTCAGTCGCACAGCCGGGTTGGCTTATGACCCAAGAGCTGGGCGCCGGAGCTGGACACCCAGAAAAGCGGAACCGCCCATTAAGCCCTTCTACAAAACTAAAAAGTTAAGACTTAGATTTTCTTCAGCAACCAAAGGAGTGGATTCGGATGACACGAACAGTATTGGTGATAGGCGCCGGCATCGGTGGATTGACCGCGGGTTCATTGCTCGCAAAAGCAGGATGGCCGGTGACGCTGCTTGAAGCTTCTTCGGAACTCGGCGGCTGCGCCGGTAAATTCAAACGCAACAAGTATTTATTTCCCGCTGGCGCCACGCTCGGGATGGGCCTTGAACCGGGCGGCATCCACGACCGCGTCTTCCATTACCTCGGCAAACCGATGGCCATCGAACCACTCGAGCCTGTCATGGAAATGGTTCATCCGGAAGCGACCTTCGTGTTCCATAAAGACCGTGCCCGCCATGTCGATGGCATCGCAGCGCATTTCCCCCAGCACGGCGATGCCATCCGTGCGTTCTACAAGGAAATTCACCACACCGCCGCCATTGTCCGGACCTTGATGGATCCGCTCCCTTCCCTGCCTCCTGCAACGGCACATGAATGGACATTCCTCGCAAAATCCATGCGTCCCAAGCACATTAAGCTCCTGCCTTTCTTCAATCAAACCCTCGGACAGCGGCTGAAAAAACATGGACTTGGTGACTTGCAGGAATTCCGCCACATGCTTGATGGTCTTTTGATCGACAGCATGCAGACCGGCAGTGAAGATGTGGCGTATTTATTGGCGGCGGTGGCGCTTGATATTTATCACGAAGGCGCATATTACGTGCCTGGCGGCTTGTACCGCTTTTCCGAATTGATGGGCGACAGCCTGAAAGAAAATGGCGGCGTGCTGAAAAAACGGCGCACGCTTGAAAAGCTGGAACGGCGGGGCGATCTTTGGATGGCGACCGATCATCGCGGCAATGTCTACGAAGCGACGGATGTCATTCTAAATATTCCGATCCAGCAGCTTCCGAAGATTATGGCCACGGAACTGGTGTCCAAGCTGAAGGTTTCTTTGCGTGACGGCATTGCCGGAGAAACCTGGACGACGCTCACCCTGTATCTCGCAATCGAATCAAGAAAGCTAAAAGAACCGTTGCCTCCTTTCCGACAGATTTCAACAGGGGACGGGCTTGCTGAAGGCGGCCATTTCTTCATGTCTTCGTCTGTTCCGGGTGATGAGCTGCGCGCTCCTGAAGGCTTCCAGACCGTGACGATTTCCACGCATTCCCGTGTTGAAGAGTGGGACACTCAGGAAAAATACGAAGAAACGCGGGCGGTTTTAACGGAGCGAATGCTCCAGGCCATTCAGGGGCTTATCCCAGAATTCGGCGATGCGGTTGTCCATATGGAAAGCGGTGCACCGAAAGCGTGGGAACGTTTCGCCGGCCGGCCGAACGGTTTTGTTGGCGGCTTTCCTCAAACTTTGGATGCAGCTCTGTTCAATTCCATTTCGCACCATTCCGGTTTGCCGAATCTCTATGTCTGCGGCGACCACATTTTCCCGGGCGGTGGAACGATTGGGGCGGCGGCCAGCGGAATCCATGCCGCCCGGTCGGTGTCGGGCGAGCGATTGGTGTAGGTTTTTGGTTTTTGAGAGAAGATCAGCCAGATTTTGGCGAAAAAGCCTTATGCCGGGCATTTATATGCGCTCGGCTCGGCTCAGAATTCCTATTCCGGGTGGTCCGGCGAATTTGAAGTCGTTCAGGGAGATTTGCAACCGTTCAGAATGATTTCCAATCGTTCAAATGAATTTACGTGCGCTCATCCGAATTTGCAGTCGTTCAACAAGATTTGCGAACTCTTAGGACCACAACCACCCTTAACTGAATACCCAAAAAAAGCATGGCAGAAAGAACTTGCCATGCGAAAAAAAAGCTGCAGAAATTTTCTGCAGCGTTTTTTCTAATTGACCCATTTATAACCGATACCCCACACCGTCAGGAAATGTTCGTCGACCGGAAAGCCGGCTTGCCGGATTTTCTCGCGGATGTTGCGGACATGCGAATCAACCGTGCGCCCTTCCGTCTCCGAGTCGAAGCCCCAGATCAATTCCAGCAGACGGTCGCGCTCGAAGACTTTATTGGGATTTTTCATCAGGAGACCGAGCATCGAAAATTCTTTTGGTGTCAGATGGATGGGCCTCCCACGGTAATTCAATTCGAAACGGTCTTCTTCCCAGACCAAGCCATCCAATTCGATGCGCTTTGCAGGAGTGCTGCGGCGCAGCAAAGCTTCCATCCGCGCAAGCAGCTCCTCTTCGCCAAAAGGTTTGGTCATGTAATCGTCCGCTCCAAGACGCAGGCCTTTGACGATGTCTTCCTGCTGCTCACGGGCCGTCAGCATGATGATCGGTATCTTGGAGGATTTACGGATTTCCCGACACACTTCCCAACCATCCATATCCGGCATCATGATATCCAACAGCACCAGATCGAACACTTCATTATTCAACAAATCCAGTGCCTGTTTGCCGCTATCAGCTTTTGTACAGGCATAATCATGCGGCCGCAAATAAAGCGCCACCAGATCGAGCATCCGTTTTTCATCGTCCACCAGCAGCACTTTATGAATGGTCTTCACCCCTTTTCAATCGGATAGTAACAGCGGTTCCTTTGCCGAACTGGCTGTCGATGCGAATCCGTCCACCATGCGATTCGACGATTTCCTTAGCAATCGCCAGGCCCAGTCCAGAACCGCCCCGTTCGCGCGATCTCGATTTTTCCACACGGTACAACCGGTCAAAGACAAAAGGCAGCTCTTCCTCAGGAATCCCCTGCCCTTCATCGCTGATGCGGATGGCGATGCCGTTCACTTCCTGACAGCATTCCACCGTCACGCGATCGCCTGCTGAAGAATGCTTACGGGCATTGTCCAGAATGTTCAGCAGCACCTGCTGAATACGCTCAGGATCGATAAAAGCCTGCACTTCATCCCCGCAGCTGATGGACAGTTCAATTTTCTCCTCATCAAATGCGGGCTTGACCAATACCGCTACCGACGTCAATAATTCTGCAATGGAAACATCTTTTTGTTCAATCGTAAATTGATTGCGGTCCAGCTTCGCCAAGTCGAATAAATTCCCGACCAGCAGCGTTAAGTGAGCCGCCTCTTCACGGATGATGCCCATATACTCCTCGCGTTCCCGCTCCGTGGTGTCCGGCCGATCCAGAATGTCGGCATAACCTTTGATATAGGTAAGCGGCGTCCGCAATTCATGCGAAATACTGGATAGGAATTCATTGCGGGCATTTTTCAACCGGTCGAGATCCGTCGATAATTTGGTGATGGCATTCGCCAACTCCCCCAGTTCGTCGTTTCGGCCAGTCGTCAGATCCACTTGGTTATTGCCTTGGCTCAATTGCTCGGTCGCTTCCTTCATGCGAATCAACGGCAAGGTGATCAGACGAGACAGCAAAAGAATCGTGATGATGGTCAAAATGACCGTAATGATGCCGACGAGGAGAAATTGGTTTTTCAGATGGCCGATGATGCGCTCGATATTGTCGGTCGGCGCAAACATGAAGACATGTCCCGTGTGCACTCCATCAATCGTAATCGGACTGTCTGTCGCGATATAACGCTTGTCCTGCCAATCTTCTTCGATGATCTCTCCGTCAATCGACGTATCTTCAAAATCAGTATGCCCCAGAATTTCCAACATTTCAGGTTCCAAGGCATCCGAATTGACTACGACCTCCCCTGCTTCGTCTGTAATCACCACAATAAAATCAGAAGCCGATTCCATCATGCCGACATGGGCAAGCGTCATATCCTCAAAACTGTCTTCCAGCACATCACTGTGCGTCTCACCCCGTGCCAATAAATTCTCCATCACTTCGTCGACGCGTTCATTGACCAGGGTGAAGTAAAGCGTTGCAAACAAAAACGCTTCAATGATTAAGATAAAGATAAAAAACAATAAGCCAATTTTCAAGGATAATTTATTGAACATACGAACCTCCGCCGTTACAAAACATTTTTCACCATTATTCTACTTGTCCGGCATTCAGGATTTGGTTCCAACTGCCTCCCCCGTCTTCGGAAATGAAAGCATGGCCAGCCGCTGTATAAATGGCGATTTCATCCGTGTTGGATGGATTTTGTGCAATATACAGGATGCCATCTTCCGGCAGATCGGGCAGTTCGAGTGCCTGTTGTTCGCCGTTTTCCCAAGTATACGTGATAAGCTCAGCTTGTGTACCGTATGTTGCATAATACAATGCGCTCTCCCCGAAGAACACAGCGGTTCCGTAAATTCCCTCTTCCGTCACTGGCGTGAAACTGTCACCGCCGTCTTCAGACAGAAAAATCCCTTCTGTCGTAGCCGCAGCAATCAATTGTGAATCATCCGGATGCATCGCGAAAGAAGAAACTTCGCCATCGAGTCCTGCTCCTTCCACCTCTTGCCACTCTTTCCCTTCATCTTCACTGCGGAAATAGCCCGGCCCCATCTGTGAATTTTCCTGCGGATTCATGACAAAGAGGTGATGGCTGCGATAGCCGACCGCCATGCCATGGAAATCGGTTTCCCCTTCAAAACCCATGTGGTCGAGTGAGCGGCCGCCGTCTTTGCTTCGCTGTATGCCGATCGGATTCTGCATCATCGATCCAGGACCTGGGTGGCCGGATGTGAAAAAGCCGTCATCGACTGCGTTGAAGCCCATGTAATCATGAAAATGTTCACTGGTTTCCAGCCATTCCCCGTCGCGGTAAATCTTCAAGCCGTGATGCGATGCAAAATACAGCCCTTCCTCATTTTCGATAAAGCCCATACCGTGGACATGGTCCATGCGGCCATCGAACGCGACTTCAAAATCCTCTGAAGTCTCGGCAGTTCCATCTGTTTCATTCGTTTCAGCGGCTTCATTATCCACAGCGGTTTCTGCTTCTGGCGGCTCCGGCCCATCTTTCTCTGTGCATCCTGCAAGCAGCACACCCATCATAAGAGGCGCCAATATCCATTTTCTGTTCATTAAAATCGCCCTCCTGTCATTCAATTTTAATTTATTGTACTAGAAAAGTTTTGATTTATTGTGCAGATTCTGCACAGTATTTGCACACTATGTGGGTACAGTGTACAGACTATAGTGAAGAAAGAGGGATTTCAATGACAAAGAATAAATTTTTGTTGATGACGATGTCAACTTTAACCGCGATTACGTTAGCGGCATGTGGAGATACGGAAGAAGACGCGGTAAACCCAGCCGATCCGGACAATCAGGTCGAGATGACTGAAGAAATGGATGAAAATATGGATGAGGAAGATATGGGGCATGGAGGCATGGAACATTCCAGCGATGGAGAAGTGCCGGAAGGGCTGGCCGAAGCTGAAAATCCAACATTTGAAGTTGGCAGCCAGGCAATCATGAGTGCAAATCATATGCCCGGCATGGATGGGGCTGAAGCGACTATCACCGGTGCCTACGACACGACCGTTTACGCCTTGAGCTTTACACCGACTACCGGCGGCGAGCCGGTCGAAAACCATAAATGGGTCATCCACGAAGAGTTGGAGGATGCTGGCGATACGCCCCTTTCAGCCGGTGATGAGGCCGTCATTGCCACAGACCATATGGAAGGCATGGAGGGCGCCACTGCCATCATCGATTCTGCCGAAGAAACCACTGTCTACATGGTCGACTTTACAACGACCGATACTGATGAAGCCGTCACCAACCACAAATGGGTGACCGAAAGTGAATTATCTGCACAATAAATGAGACATCTCCTGCGTTTTTGCGCGGGGGATGTTTTTTTTGTCTTTGGATGAACAGATTTCCTAAGCATAGCTGTGTTTTTCGTGTCTTCATCCGGTTTGTGGGCGTTCCGATGGATTTATGGGCGGTCAGCGAAATTTATGGGCGTTCAGGAGATTTTATGGGCGCTCGGCCGAATTTGCAGTCGTAAGAGACGATTCCACTCCCATCAGCCGATGCTGAACAAGCTTAGTCCTTTAAAAGAGCGATATCTCCGCAGGAAGCCTCAATCCCCGTTCTCTCACCTATGGTATTATTACAAAAAAGCACATACGCTTGAAGGAGCTCTGCACCATGATCCAATTTCACAAAGCCGATATCCAGAAGCGGCCCTTTCAGCCAACTAAAGCAGTGAACCTGAAGATGAAGATGATCGGTTTGATCGGCTTTCTGATTTTGGCGATTGTCCTGGTCATCGGTATTTTCCTCGATTATTTCATCACCGATGCCTTGGAAACGCAGCTTGGTGAGCAGGCGTTGAGTGTGGCAGAGAGTGTGGCCCTCAATCCCGATATTGCACTCGCCTTTGAAACAGCAGATCCGGCGGCAATTATCCAGCCGCTTGTTTCCCCGATCCAGCAGTCCACCAATGCCGAGTTTATCGTCATCGGCAATACGGATGAAATCCGCTATTCCCACCCCAATCCCGAGCAGATCGGCAAGAGAATGGTCGGTGAAGACAATGAACGCGCATTGCTCTACGGCGATTCCTACGTTTCCAAGGCTACCGGTTCTCTCGGCAATTCGCTGCGCGCCAAGGTACCGGTTTACTCAGGAAATGACATTATCGGTGTGGTCTCGGTCGGCTTTCTTGCAAATGATATCCAAACGCTGATCGGCGGTTATAACCATGAATTATGGTTGATGCTGGTGATCATCGGCGCTGCCGCAATTGTCATGGCTATCGCAATTGCCACCTATATCAAGCGGAAGTTGCATGGACTCGAGCCTGAGGAAATTTCCCGCCTGCTGTTTCAGAAAGAGACCATCCTGCAGTCGACCCATGAAGGCATTATCGCAGTCGACGATACTGGGAGAATCACCCTGCTCAATCAGATGGCACAGCAATTGCTCTTCGGCAACGGCCAGGATGTAGACAAACTCATTGGCCGACCGATCCGGGAAGTCCTCCCCACTTCTGATTTGCCGGATATTCTGAAAATCCGTACGAGTCACTTTGATCAGGAAGAGGTCTATGGCAGCTATGCGGTCTATGTAAATTCAGGTCCGATTTATTATGAGGATACGCTGGTTGGCGCCGTTTCCACTTTCCGCAATAAAACCGAAATCGACAGGCTGACGAAGGAGCTGTCGCATGTAAAGCAGTATGCCAATGCATTGCGTGCCCAGACGCATGAGTTTTCCAATAAACTTTATACCATTTCAGGGCTGGTCCATTTGAATAAAAAACAGGAAGTGCTTGATTTTATTCGACTGGAGCATGATATTCAGCAGGAATGGATTCAGCAGGTTATCGACAAAGTGGCCGATCCGCTGATCAGCGGCATTTTGATCGGCAAGCTCAATCAAGCAAGCGAGCAACAGGTCCAACTGGTGATTGATCCCGATAGCCGGCTGAAGACCACTTTATCGGAGCCGCAAAGCCGCGCTTTACTGACGGCGATTGGCAACTTGATCGACAATGCGCTGGACGCTGTGAAAGACTGTGCGCCTGACAAAAAGCAGATTGCGTTGTACTTCACGGATGTCGGAGATGATATTTTGCTTGAAATCGACGATTCAGGCCCGGGAATTCCAAACGGACAAGCGCCGATTTTATTTGATAAAGGTTTTTCATCGAAACCGGGCAGGGACCGCGGCTATGGCTTGAGTACCACCAGACACCTGATCGCCCTTGCCGGCGGCGAACTGCATACAGAAGAAAGTGAACTCGGCGGAGCCTGCTTTGTCGTTTCATTACCGAAAAAGGAGAATAACTTATGAAACAGGAGCTCCATGTTTTGATAATTGAAGATGATTTTCGGGTAGCCGAGATCAACCGGCAACTGGTGGAACAGGTCACGGGCTACCAAGTGGCCGGCGTCGCGAAGACAGGCGATGAAGCGATGGACTTCCTCACCAACAGCCAGGAATTGCCGGATCTGATTTTGCTGGATGTTTTTATTCCTGACCGTAGGGGTCTTGAAATGCTTCGGGAAATCCGCAGCAACTTCCACCCGATCGACGTGATCATGCTGTCGGCTGCGAAGGAAGCGGGAACAATTGAAGAGGCATTGCGCTGCGGCATCTTTGATTACCTCATCAAACCGGTGGATTTTTCCCGCCTCGAACAATCCCTTCTGCGGTACAGCGAACAAAAAGCATTTCTCGCTTCCCGCCAGGAGCTGGAACAAACGGACATCGACAGGCTGATCGGCATCGAGCCCATTGCCATTCTTTCGGAAACAGTTGATGGCGAACTGCCTAAAGGCATCGATCAGCTGACTTTGGTCGGTGTTATGGAAATTTTGCAATCTTCAACTCCAGCAGGCATCAACGCCATGGAAACAGGAAAAGCGGTCGGCGTCAGCCGCTCCACTGCCCGGCGCTATCTGGAACATCTCGTATCCATCGGCGAAGCCAAAGCACAATTGAATTACGGAGAGATCGGCCGTCCCGAACGGCGCTACATTCCGTGGACAAAATGATCAAAACCATCAAAAAGCTCATTAGTTCCCTTAATTGAATAATCTTATTTTTCAAATCCTTCTGTGCTAAGTTTAGACCCATAACTTAGAAGCAGAAGGATTTTGTATTGAATACATATTTTGTATGCGGTTACAATTCTTCCTTCATTTTAAACTTTTAGCCCCGAGGAGGAATTTTCATGTTAAGTATTATTGGATTATTGACTATTGTGGTCATTGTCGCATTGCTCATCAGCAATAAAATCACACCCATCGTTGCGCTCGTCCTAGTACCGATTGTCGCTGCCTTTGTTGCGGGATTCAGCTTTGCAGAAATCGGTGATTTTTTCAATAGCGGCATCGAGTCCGTGATGAGCGTCGTCATCATGTTCATCTTCGCTATCCTATTTTTCGGCATCATGCAGGATGTCGGCTTGTTTGACCCATTGATCAATAAGATGATTGCCGTATCACGAGGCAATGTTATTGCAGTGGCAATCGGAACCGTGTTGATTGCAGCCGTGGCACAGCTTGACGGATCAGGCGCTTCCACTTTCCTGATCAGTATCCCGGCTTTATTGCCATTATACAAACGCTTGAAAATGAACCCTTACTTACTGCTGTTGCTGGTCGGGATGTCCGCCAGCATCATGAACATGCTGCCATGGGGCGGTCCCCTTGGCCGCACCGCCGCTGTTCTGGGCGTCGATGTCACAGAACTTTGGCGGCCATTGATCAAAGTCCAGGTGATCGGCTTAGTGCTGCTGATCGGACTTGCGGTTTTATTGGCCATCCGTGAAAAACGCCTGATCGCCAAACGCGGAGATTTCAATCAAGAAATTTACGAAGAAGCGCAGCCGCTTGTCGAAGGGGCACAAGATGAAGCGTCTTTGAAAGCCGCTTCCTTGCGCCGTCCCAAACTTTTGTGGGCCAATACCATCCTTGCAGTAGCCGTCATCGGTGTTCTCGTGTGGGGTATCATTCCTGCGGGATTTGCCTTCATGATCGGCGTCAGTTTGGCATTGCCGCTCAACTATCCGAACATGAAAGATCAGATGGAGCGCATCAAAGATCATGCACCGAACGCATTGTTGATGGCAGCCATCATTTTGGCGGCCGGTTCGTTCCTCGGCATTCTGAACGGCACCTTGATGCTCGATTCGATCGCCAATGACTTGGTGAAAGTTTTGCCTGCTTTCGTCATTCCGTATCTCCACATCATCATCGGATTTTTCGGCGTTCCATTCGATTTATTGCTCAGTACCGACGCTTATTACTTTGCATTGTTCCCGATTGTAGAACAGGTGGTTACGGCGTTTGGCGTGTCGTCGCTATCCGCTGCCTACGCTATGATCATCGGCAACATCATCGGCACGTTCGTCAGCCCGTTCTCGCCGGCGCTTTGGCTGGCACTCGGATTGGCCGGGCTCGAAATGGGCCGCCATATCCGCTACTCCCTCCCAATCATGTGGGGATTCAGCATTGTATTGCTTGGAATTTCGATTTTGATCGGTGTTGTGTAAGAAAATAGTATAGAAGCCAGACACAGTTGACCTGTGGCTGGCTTTTTTTGTGGAGATTTGTTGAATTTTCAAACGTCCTGAGGAAGTATTTTATACAATATGCACGCTTTTCCTAATTTATGCACGCTTATTGAAAAATATGCACGTTCAAAAAAGTTTATGCACGCTTACCAAAAAATACGCACGCACAAACTAACTTATGCACGCTCAGCCCTGAATGCACAAAAAAGCACGGCAGAAAAATCGCTGCCGTGCGCTAAAGAATTCAAGACAGCAGCGGAATCCGCTCACTGTATTGGTTGATCAGCTGCGTGTTGTGTGCATCTGCCCCGTCGATATTGCCGCTGAGGAAAATGGGTGGTGGAAAGCCGGCATCTGCCATTTTCTTGATGGCTTCCGCAAAAACGGCATTCAGGATTGTTGCGCCAACGACGGTCGATGTCGGGCCAAACGGAACGTCGACACCTTCGTACGACAGGATTGCGTCTCCTGCCACTGAATGGTTGTCGATGACCAGGTCCACCGAGTCGAACAAGTACTTGCCGCTTTTGTGGCGCGAAGGCTGACTGCCCGAATACGCAAGCGACGTGATGCCGATGACGAATGCCCCATTTTCACGTGCGGATGCTGCGACGTCCACCGGCACCGGATTGCGGCCGGAAGTGGAGATCACAAAGACCACATCATCCGGACCGAAATCCTGTTCCTTCAGGAAACCTGCCGCATACTCATTCTGTCGCTCCAGCTGGGATGATTGGACCGCTCCTTCATGGAGCATCAGCGGCTCCACGAAAACCGGCTTGATCGGCACCAATCCGCCGGCGCGGTAAAACACTTCTTCCGTCAAAATATGCGAATGCCCGCAGCCGAATAATTGGATGATGCCGCCCGCCTGAATCGCGGCCGCCACTTTTCCTGCCGCTTCCAGCATCGCCTGTTTTTCATTTTTCTCGACAAGCTCCAGCCGTTCCTGTGCCTGCTTGAAGTAATTGCTTAGCATTGTATCAGCTCCATACGGTTGTAAGTTTCTATTTCCCTAAAGATCGTTTTGCTTCTTCAATCAGTTTCACCATGTTGGCCAAAGCGACTTCAATAATAGCTTTTCCTTTTTCCTTAGTCGCCAATGTCGCATCTCCCAAAACTGCAGTAGCCGTAAACTCTTCCCAAGGAGTCGGTGTCACGTCTGCACTCATTGGGATGTCCGGTATGTCGGAGACGGCTTTGGTCATGTCCACATACTGCTCTGCCAAATATAACATATAGGAAGTTTCAATTTCACAGGCATGGAAGTAGCTCGCATGGGCCGATGGGGTTTCCCTCAGCTCATCTGTGATTTTTTTGACGCCCGGATAGAATAGGTACAGCACTCTCAGATTTGGCACCGTCTCGTATAGTTGGCGAGCTGCTTCCTTGATTGCCACAGCATTTCCGAGATGGCCATTGAGCATGACGAAGACTTGGAAACCTTGATGATGAAGGCTCACACCGATGTCACAGAGCAAACTGATCAGGGATTGATTGCTGACAGTGATGCTGCCAGGAAAGTTTTTCAAGCTCCATACTTGGCCATACGGCAAGGTCGGCAATACCAAAGCACCCGTTTTCCCGGCCACTCTTTCCGCCAGCTGTTCCGCTAAATAATTGTCCGTCCCGAGCGGCAAATGCGGACCATGCGCTTCAACCGCTCCAAGCGGCAGGATCGCCACTTGGCTTTGTTCGATTTTTTCTTTTATTTCATAAGAATTCTCATTTTGAAAAATCAAAGCTGTTCGCCTCCTACTTATTGAACGTGAAACACCGCTTTGGGTTTTCGACGAAGAATTTATGGATCAGTGCTTCTCCCTCAAAACCCTGGCGGCTGGCGTCGTCAATAAACCGCGGCACCCATTTCGCTATGATGTATTCAAGCCCAAGCCCGTAATCGTAATGCTTGTAATAAGACTTCCTGGCCGTGTCTCCGCTGACCAGGATTTGGTTTTCATAACCTTTTTTCACCAGTTCCAGTATGCACTGGATGCGTGTGCTTTCAGGTGCGTATTTGATTTTTGCGATTCCGTCAAAGCTCAGGTATGCACCGGTTTTCGCAATCTGTTCGTGGTAATAGGGATCCGGGTTGCGGTCCATATGTCCGAAGCTCATATAGGACAGGTCAACGCCTTCCGACTGAAGCAGTTCGATCTGCTCAAGTCCCATCGTTCCGGCTTCTGTATGCGAGTGAAGCGGAGCTTTCGTTTCCAGGTGAGCCTGCGCCACAGCCCGCAACGTCTTTTCTTCGAGGGGCGAAATCCGGTTGTAGCCTGTGCCGAACTTCACTTGTCCTGCCTTGTAGGACGTGCCTTCAAGCCCCTCTTCCACTTCCCGTATGACAAAATCAGTCAGTCTGTTGACGCTTGCTGCGTCGATCCATTCACTGTAGGTCCGGTAATCGCCGAGGACCGGTTTTAACCGCTCACTGATTCCGGCATCCCATAAAAAGCTTTTATTGAAACCCGCTGTCCCAACAATATGGATGTCTAATTCCTCTGAAATCTCTTTGACCGCCTGGACATCCCGGCCATAGTCGACCGCTGTTGCATCGACGATCGACTTGCCGCCATAGCGTTTAAAGTCTGCGACATCCAGTTTGGATTTTTCCTTGTCATCGAGCAACAGGTCATCCGCTTGTTTTTCAATCCAATAGGCCGGACGGCAGACAATGTGCTCGTGGGAATAAGTAAACCCAAGGTCTTCCGGCCGAATGTCCCCGCGTAATGTCCGAACAAAAGCCATTTTTCTCCCTCCTTCATTAAAGACTACAGCAGCAATTGAGCCAGCAAACGAACAATCGGTCCCAAAATGAACATATCCGAATCCGCTGCCCACATTGCGGTGTCCGGAACTGTATCAGACAGCAGAAAGCGGACCGTGATGAATTGGCCCCATGCGACAATCGTCGCCGTGACAAATCCACCCATCACCGCTCCCCGCACACCGCCTGTTAAGTTGCCGAAGACACCGGCCGAAGCAGAGTGGAAGAACAAGACGATCATCGTCGGTACAAAGATATAGCCTACCGCATTGCCCAGAACCACCAGCCACAACAAGGCCCCAACAAATGAACCGAGAAATCCGAGAATGACGGCATTCGGTGCATATGGAAAGAGAATCGGATTATCAAGTGCCGGCCTAGCGCCAGGAACTATTTTTGTCGCGATTCCTTTAAAAGCTGGAACTATTTCACCGATAAACATCCGAACACCTGTCAGCACCACTGCAATCCCTGCCGTAAACGTAAATGACTGGATGATGGCGTAGACGATGAAGCTCTGGTTGCCCGAACTTGCTACCAATTCTGCCGCGCCCGGAGTATCTTTGAAAGATACGATGATGGCTCCGGTCAGGAACAACAAACCCATCGTCAATGCCGTGATAACATTGGAATCTCTCAAGAATTCCAGGCCTTTCGGCAAATTGATCTTCTCTGAATCATTTTCTTTATTGCCCCAAAGCATTCCGCCAAACGCCGCCAGCAATGCGACGGAGGCTGATGTATGTCCTAGGGCAATATTGTCATTCCCCACGATTCTCCGCATGAATGGTTGTGTCAATGCCGGCTGTACGGTCCAATAAATCCCCATAATGATTGACAGGAAAATCACTAGTCTCCAAAACGATACATCAGGAGAGGTATGAACTGCGATCCCTGCAAAAATCGTTGTTGTCCAAAACATCATATGTCCGGTCAGATAGATGTATTTCAGCTTGGTAAAACGGGCAAGCAAAACGTTCAATAGGAACCCTAAAGTCATCGCCAATGTGACTGCGCTGCCGTAATCGTTATTGAACATTTCCTGGCCCATGTATTCACCCAATGTTTCCCCTGACAGATTGAACACTTCTTTCCAAAGTGGTTCAAAGACCGTCAACGCACCAACGATGATGCCGGCACCGGCACTGATGATCAGGAAGCCGATAACCGCTTTAAAGGTTCCACTTACTCTTTGGCTGGCCGTCTTTTTTTGAAGCAATAAACCGATTAGGACAATGATCCCCAATAAGATGGCCGGAGTTCCGAACACGTTATTCGCTAACCAGAAAATAATATCCATAGCCGTTCTCCCCCGCTTAGTAATTTATTTGCTGTTTGTTTGCCTATCTTCATTGCGCAATATTGGCGTCTATCGCCGATTTGATTTCTTCTACATCGAAATAGTTGTTTACCACAATTACTTTTGCCGGCTGATCCTGGAGGCTTTCAGCCAACTCATTGCTGGTGATGATATAATCAGCTGACATGCTCGTCGCTGAGGACAAATCGATATGTTCGACATCCGCCATGATATTCTTTTCATTCAATGCTTCTTCCACATTCATTTTTAAAATTAAGCTTGTTCCTTGTCCCAGACCGCATACACATAAAATCTTCATTGTTAATTCCTCCCTATAATTTGTTGTAGTTCTTCATAGCTGGACAGCTCTTTCAACTTCTCTACATTTTCAGGTTTGCTTAAAAGAGCTACAATTTTCTTCATGACCAGCAGATGCTCTTCGCTTGAAGATGCTCCTAAAGCAAAAATGAAACGGACCGGATCATTGGTTTCACTTCCAAATTCAATTGAGTCCTTTAACCGGACAAATGAGACGGATGCTTCTTTAACACCATCTTCTGGCCGGGCATGCGGCATTGCTATTTGAGGTGCCAATACAAAATATGGGCCGTTTTTCTGATAGGACTCCACCATGGCATCGACATATCTCGGTTCAATTAAATTTTCATCCACCAGCAAAGCTCCTGCCGCACGGATTCCTTCTTCCGGAGTGGCTGCCGGCAGGTCAAGTGCCACCAAATTCTGTTCCAAAAATTTCATAGCAAAATTCCTTTCTCTATTGGGGATCGCCAAAACCAGTTATTCCGAATGGGAGGCAACCACGCTGTAAATCTCTTCAGGAGATTCCGCATCCATCAGTTGATTTTTTGTTTTGTTATTGTTCAGAAGTTTGGTCAGCTGGCGCAATGCCTTCAAGTGGCTGTCTCCATCGATTGCCGCCAACACAATGACCAGTGCCACCGGATGGGTGCCGTTCTGTGAAAATGGTACATGTTCCTTCAACTGCAACAAACTCATCGCCAGTTTTCCCACTCCTTCGTGGGGACGGGCGTGTGGAATGGCTACATAAGGCGAAATTACTACGTAAGGCCCCATTTCAAGTAAGGGATCTATCATCGCCTGGATGTAGTCTTTAGTTATCGACTTTTCCTGTAGTAACGGCTGAGCAGCTTTTCGGATGGCCTCCTGCCAATCTCTCACTGTGGGAAGGCATTGAATGTGGGCGATCGGCAGGAGATCTTTCAAGTCAGGTTTATTCACTTCTTTCATCTTCAGCGGCTGCTGTTGAAGGTAATACTGCAATTCATTCTTTAAGGCCGCTTCATCTTTTACATCGGCATGCTGCCGGATGATGTCCATCACCACCGTTAACGAATTGGGCTGCGGAGCCTTTACACCGAGATGGACATTTACCTTTTTCAGCAGCCGTTCTTTTTCTGCTTCAGTCAATATGGGACTGACAACAAACACCGGTTTTTCTTTTTCAGCAAGTGGTATGGTTGAAATGATAAAGTCTGCTTGATGCTCCATTTCTTCATAATCCCTCAACGACACACAACCAATGATGTCGACCGTCGAAAATAGCCCTTCTAATTGATGTTGCAGCAGACGTGAAGTTCCAACTCCCGTATTGCAGACGACTAGCGCATTTTTTCGAGTGGCCGGTTTTATGCCCATCTTTTCCATCCAGCCTCCAAAATGGACTGCAATCAAGGTAAGTTCTCCATCATTGATCGATTTTCCAGTGGCTTTCTCTAAATGCTTGGATACTTTTTTCGTAAGCAGGAATACATCCGGATACTTTTCCTTAATCGAGGCTTCTAGGCTGATATCAGCCTCTAACCCATATAACACCCGATAATATGCTGTTTTGACATGCAACAATAAATTTCGTTCGACCTCTATCCGATCTTCGAAAAGGAGGCAGGCATACTTTTGAAAATCGGTAACCATTTTGGTCACTACATCCAATAGAACTTTGTCGCTTTGATTAATATCGTTTTCGAAAATCATTGGCGAAAATTGGACTCTTGAACTCAGGAGATGTTTGGTAATATAGAAAACCTCTTCTTCGGGAAATGCAATTTGAAACAAAGCAGTCAATTTTTCAGCTATTTTTTGAGCAGCTTCGTATTCCTTTGACTCTGACAATACTTGACGTTCGATGGGGTCAACTTCAATTTTTTTGCCTTGCTCAAGTCTGCGGACAAATAGGAGGAACATGAAAGACAAACTATGAAGAAAATCATCTGTATATCGGATGCCTAATTCTTTTTCACTGTCAGCAATGATTTTCTTAACCTCTTCTGCTGTTTCAACTGCCAAAGAATCAGTTTTTCCGTTCTGTCCATTGAAAATGATCGGCAATCGCCTAAGCAGCCCCTGCCAAGTTTGCTTGAATATAAACTGCTGCAAATAAAAGACGGCTGCCCTGCGTTTGTTTTCTTCCATCCCACTGATGACATATCCGGATTTCCTGTCGAACTCCAGTTGCAGTCCATAGTTTCCTAATTCACTCTTTAACCCTTTCACGTCTTCAATTGTGGTATTTCGGCTGACCCTTACCTTCTCCGTTAAATGCTCCAGATACAAAGGCTTATTTCTAGCTAATAAATAAAGAACCAGGCAAGCTCTCCGTTCTTTTACCGAGTATTCATACTGCCAGTTCTCCATCGCACCTAATTTCTCTGGAATTTCAATTGCTATTTTTTGATCCAATTGAAATCCGGCTGAACGTACATGTTGCACGGCCGGAAGTTCCTGTGCTTCCAGCCAATCATTGATTTTCCCGATGTCGTAATAGATGGTGCGTCTGGAAATCTTGAAAGTTTCCATGATTTCGTTAACGGTCACATAACTTTGGGCCCGGGATAAATGCGATAGTATAGCTTGGCTGCGTTGATCCAGAACCATCTTTCACCCCTTCTTTCTTTTAAAGTGTTAAACAGAATTAATTAATCTGAATATTTAGTTAACTAAACTATATACCCAATTCAAGAAAAAGTGGAGACCAAATGCTTCCTCTTGTTTTGTGCAAAACTGGACTGTGCAAAAAAAAAAAAGCAGTCAAAATCCTAGGATTTTGACTGCTTTATCAGGTTACTTCATCGTGTCCACAACAGCTGCTTACGCTTTTCCAAGCCCTTCAGCCACAATCAATTCGTCGACTTTGGCCATCAGGGATTCTTCGTCGCTGCCCTCAGCTGTGATGGTGATGCTGTTGCCTTTTGAAACGCCGAGTGACATGACGCCCATGATGGATTTCAAGTTGACCTCTTTTTCTTTATAAAGCATTTTCACATCTGCAGAAAACGGCGATACCGCTCCCACTAATTTTGATGCCGGACGTGCGTGAAGACCTTCGTCGCTTGTGATGGTATAGCTTTTTTCAATCATACTTTTCTCTCCTCTGGTGTCGGTTTCTTTTCTTCAAAACTTCATTCGTTTCGAAAACCTGTGTGTCTAACGCTTGATGTCAGTCGTAAATTTGTAGCGGTCGGCGCGGTACGTGCTGCGGACCACTTCGAATGGCTGCTCACCGGCCAAATAACTGATGCGTTCAATCATCAGAATGGCTGCGGGTGCTTTGATCTGCAGCAGCTCCGCGTCTTCTTTTTTCACAAGCCCCGCTTCCATGCGCTGGATGGCACGGCTGATTGTCAACTGGTGATCTTTTTCGATCATCGCATACAATGAGCCCTGGAAGGAATCCTGGTCCAGCTCAGGAAAGCGTTCGACCGGCAGATAGGTGCGTTCGATGGCCATCGGCTTGTCGTCCGCAAAACGGATGCGTTCCACAAAATAGACTTTGTCTCCTTGCTCCAGCTGCAAGTCAGCCGCAATGTCCGATTCCGGCTCCAGGATTTCAAAGCCGATCAGCTTGCTGCTCGGCACCATCCCACGCGCCACCATATCCTCCGTAAAGCTCGTCAACCCATTTAATGGCTGTTCCACTTTCGGGGAAGCCACAAATGTGCCGCGCCCCTTTTCCCGGTACAGCAGACCATCATTAACCAGATTAGTGATCGATTGGCGCACAGTCATCCGGCTGACGCCAAAGCGCTCGGTCAGTTCGCGTTCAGAGGGAATCGCTGTGCCGATCGGAAAGTCGCCTTGTTCGATCTGCTGTTTCAGCTGCTCTTCTATTTGGATATAAATCGGAATGGGCGATTGTTTGTCCAGCACAGCGTTCACTCCTCTTCTGCCTCTGCCAGCGCGTAGGCATCCCGGTCTACAATCAGTGTAACATTATTGTGTTTCCATAAAAATGAAGCGGGAAAATCTTTGCTGACGCGGCCGTCCAAAAAGCGCTTCACCGCTTGCGCTTTCTTTTTGCCGGAAGCCAGCAGGAGAATCCTTTCACTTTTCAGGATAGACTGGATTCCCATCGTGATGGCGTGGGTCGGCACTTCGTCGCGGTCGCTGAAAAACCGTGCATTGTTGTTTCGTGTAGATGCTTCAAGCTGCACGCAATGGGTCAGGCTTGTCTCCGGTGTGCCCGGCTCGTTAAAGCCGATATGGCCGTTTGTTCCCATGCCGAGAATCTGCAGATGAGGCGGTCCGACTTCATCGATCAACGCTTCGTAACGCCTGCATTCCGCTTCCACCGGCAATGATTTGCCATTTGGAATATGGGTGTTTTCCAGCGCAATATCGATGTGCCGGAATAGTTTTTCATTCATGAAATGGCGATAGCTGTTCGGATGGTCACCAGACAGCCCACGGTATTCGTCCAAATTGATGGTTTGGACATGCCGGTAGGAAATTCCTCGCTCCCGAACGCCTTCAATCAGTTTTTCGTAGAGGCCGAGCGGTGTCGATCCGGTGGCGAGCCCCAACACCGAATGATTATTGTCCAGGATTTGCTGTTCCACCAATTCTGCCGCCCTGCTGCTCATCTCTTCGTAGTTTTCGACTCGTATCAGTTTCATCACAGTCACTCCTTCGTATAAGCGATCGTCCCTCTGCATATGGTCATTTGCACATTGAAATTGTCATCAAGAATCGCCACATCGGCATCCGCACCAGCCTGCAATCTGCCTTTATTCGCAAAGCCCAGTTCCTTCGCCGCATTGGCGGAAGTCATAGCGACCAGCTCATTCAGGCTGCAGCCGGTAATCGACTGGATATTTTTGACCGCTGTTTCCATCGTCAGGATACTGCCGGCCAACGTGCCATCGGCGAGCCGCGCATCTTTTTTGGTGACCTGCACATCCTGCCCGCCTAAATCGTATACCCCAGGCGCCAGGCCTTTTGCACGCATGGCATCGGTGATGAGGATCAACCGTTCTGCACCTTTTTGGCGGAAAACCAATTCAACAGAAGTCGGATGGCTGTGGATGAAGTCGGCAATCACTTCCACCGATAAGCCGTTCTCTGTCAAAGCAGCACCCACCACTCCCGGATTGCGATGATGGAATGGGCTCATCTGATTATACAGATGAGTGACATGGCTTGCGCCCGAACGGACTGCAGCCTGCACTTCCTCAAGCGTACCGTCTGAATGGCCGATCGATGCGATCACGCCGTCTTCTGCCAGACTTTTAATGAACGACAATCCGTTTGCCGTTTCCGGAGCCAGCGTCACCAGCCGAATTTGGTCACCGCTGAGCTTTTGCCATTTCTGGAATAATGGATAAGACGGTTCCGCGATGTGCTCAATCGGCTGTGCGCCTGCACGCTTATCGGAAATGAACGGCCCTTCCAGATGGACGCCCAGTATTTCAGCCTGCCCTTCCTGAGGCTGGAATGCACGGATGTTTTCCAATGCCGCCGAAATGGCTGTATCCGTTTGGGTCATCGTCGTCGCCAAAAAACTCGTTGTGCCTTCTTTAGGCAACGCACCAGCCAGGCCACTCAATGCTTCCGGTGTTGCATCCATAGCATCATGCCCTGCAGCACCGTGGATATGGACGTCAATAAATCCAGGAAATGCTGTCCAATTTTTGCCGGCTGCATCCACATGGATATCGGCTTTCGCCTCGATTTTTTCTGCGGCACGGCTAATTTTTCCGTCTTCCACGAGGATATCCCCTGTAAAACTCTCTTCAACAGCATCCGCAATCGTGATGCCGGAAATCAATATGCTTTTCTTCATCTGGACCACTCCTTGCGAAAAACCAGGAAAATCGCTGTGGATGTCCCTGGTTTTTCGTCTCTTATTAGTCGACTCTCAGGATGGAATCAGTTCCCTGTTCCTGGAAGCCCTCTTTCATGACAGTAACTTTTTGTTCGGTTAGGTTAGTGAAAATAACCGGTGTTGCAACAGAAGGCGCGTTGGCGTTCAGGAATTCCAAATCAAGCTTCAGCAACGCGTCTCCGCGCTGTACCAGCTGCCCCTGCTCCACTAATGTCTCGAAGCCTTCACCTTTCAGTTTGACGGTATCGAGTCCAACATGAATCAGGATTTCAATTCCAGTATCCGTTTCAATGCCGATTGCGTGTTTGGTCGGGAAAACGCTGACCACACGGCCGTCTACAGGTGAATGAAGGACGTTGCCGGTTGGGAGGATGGCAAAACCAGGTCCCATCATGCCTTTTGCGAATACTTCATCCGGCACTTCCGATAACGGAATTATTTTGCCTTGGATCGGCATTTCAAAATCAGCGGCAATGATTTCTTTCATAGCCGGTTCATCACTGACGGTTTCTTCAATGGCTGCGGCTTCCGAAACATCCTCTGGAGCCGGATTGCCGTTTTCCAAACGCGGCTTCATGGCATCTGCCAAAAACTCGACAGCTGTTCCGATAACCACCTGGACATTGGTTTTATTGATTTTCATGACACCCATAGCTCCGTGGCGTTTGAGGTCTTTTTCGTTCACTAAATCTGAATCTTTGACCGACATGCGCAGGCGGGTCGTGCAGTAATCCACAGCGGTAATATTGGCTGCACCGCCCAATGCTTCAATCGTATTGTATGCTCTGACATCCACAGCTTTATTGCCGGAACCTGCATTTTCTGCACCTTCCTCGTCCTCATCTTCACGGCCAGGTGTTTTCAGGTCCAGCTTAATGATCAGGAAGTAGAAGATGACAAAGTAAACCGCTCCGACGACGAGCCCCATAACGAGCAAGATCAATGGATTGGTGGCTAGCCCATAATTCAGCACATAGTCAATCGCTCCGGCAGAAAAGCCGAAACCGTGATGGACATCCAAGGCATAGGCGACCATCATCGAGACGCCCGTCAATAAGGCATGGACAACATAGAGGATAGGCGACAAGAACATGAATGAGAACTCAATCGGTTCTGTGATCCCCGTCAAAAATGATGTAAAGGCGATACTGAAAAGCATACCGCCGACAAGGGCTTTACGCTCTTTCTTAGCTGCCATATACATGGCAAGACAGGCTGCAGGAAGACCGAACATCATGATCGGGAAGAAGCCGGACAGGAATGGACCAGCCGTCGGATCCCCTTTCAGGAAGCGGTTGATTTCTCCGCGCACGACTTCTCCTGTAGCATCTGTGAATGTTCCGAAATCAAACCAGACCACAGTGTTGATGACATGGTGCAAACCAGTCGGCAGCAACAGGCGGTTCAGGAAACCGTAAGCGCCGACCCCGAACATGCCGGCATTTAAAATCCAGTCACCCGCATTATCGATGCCTGCCTGAACCGGCGGCCATGCATAGCCCAGCACACCGGCCAGGACGGTCATGGTCGCCGCAGTGATGATCGGCACAAACCGCCTGCCGCCGAAGAAGGCGAGCCATTGCGGGAATTTCACATTATAGAATTTATTGTATAAAAGACCTCCGACGATACCGGATAAAATACCGGCGAAAACACCCATATTGATCGACTCGTTGATTGTGACGATTGCCGAAGTCAATACGAGATAAGCGATGGCACCGGCCAAAGCCGCTCCCCCGTTGCCGTCATGGGCAAGTCCCATCGCGATTCCGATGGCGAAGATGATTGCCAGGTTGTCGATAATCCCTGCACCAGCAGCCGATAAGAACGGAATGCCGAGCAAATCATCCTGACCAAAGCGCAGCAGCAAAGCCGCAGCCGGCAAGGTAGCGATCGGGAACATCAAGGATTTTCCTATTTTCTGCAGAAAACTGAACATAAAATTTCCACCCCTTTATGTATTCTTAATTTTCACTATATCCATTATCGGTATAGTTGTCTATACCAATTTTAACTTTAGCGGAAATAAAGTAAGCGGTTACTTTAAAGGAACTACAAATTTTTATATTATTTTTTTATAAGGGAAGCTTGGTCCTCACTTCTTCCATCAACCGGTTTTAAACGGAAATTTTAAAACTCCATAGTAAAAAGCAGAAAGAAGATGATTCCCTCCTCTCTGCTTCTCTATCCCATTATGGGGACACTTCTTCATTTCTTAGTACAGTAGGTATTCTCTTCTGACTTCCTTGAACTCTTTCAGTTCACCTTGCCAGCGTTCTTTCATTTCTTCTACTGTCATGCCTTCCTTTATGCCTTGGCTGATCCAGTCATTGCCGATCAGATTATTGAAGAAAGCAGTCAGTTGCACCTGTTCGGGATACAGGTCGTAAATGGTTTTGACGATATGCAATCCGGTTTCTATCGGCAAGTAAGATTCGCGGTCCGTCACATGGACCTGGATGCCATGCGATAGCTGGCTGGCATGTTTGGAAAATGCCGGGGTGAACGATGCTGCGCGGAAACTGACGCCTGGCAACGCCAGCGCATTCAACGCTTCAGCAAGTTCCGTGCTGTTGATGAAAGGAGCTCCGATAAATTCGAAAGGCTTCGTCGTGCCCCGCCCTTCTGATACATTTGTTCCTTCTATCAAAGCCGTGCCCGGATACACTAGCGCAGTATCAAGTGTCGGCATATTCGGTGAAGGCGGTACAAACTGCAGACCGGTTTCATCATAGAAGGAATTACGTTTCCATCCCATCATTTCCACCACTGTCAGATCTGCGCCGATTCCGATTTCGGCATTAAAGAATTCGGCAAGTTCGCCGACGGTCATGCCGTGGCGAAGTGGAATGGCGTATTGTCCGACAAATGAAGCGAATGCGGGATCAAGCACAGGTCCTTCCACTTTTGTGCCGCCAAGCGGATTGGGCCGATCCAATACGATAAATGGAATGCCTTGCTCCTCTGCAGCTTCCATAGCTAAAGCCATGGTATAGATGTAGGTATAGAAACGTGCACCCACGTCCTGAATATCGAAAATCAGTACGTCAATACCTTCCAGCATTTCAGGTGTCGGCTTGCGCGTTTTGCCATACAGGCTATAGACCGGCACACCTGTCACTTCATCGATATAATAATCGACGTATTGCCCTGCCTGCGCGTCTCCCCGAACACCATGTTCCGGTCCATAAAGTGCGGTCAGGTTGACTTCCGGATCCTTGTCCAGAAGATCGACAATGCTGTTCAATTCCTGATCGACACCTGTCGGATTGGTGATCAATCCGACGTTCTTTCCACTTATCAATTCTTTTTGCTCTTCCATCAGCACTTCAATTCCAAGTTCAAATTCCTTATGGTCTTTCCGCTTATCCTTGGATTTTCCATTGCCCCGATCATGGTCGGCAAATGCGATGGACAATGAAGTCAATACCAGCAAAATAGTCGTCAGTAAGGCAATCCACTTTTTCAAAGTTATTCCCCCTTTTAGTGTCAGTAGCTTAAGCCGTGGCCATATTCATAAAACGTTTCACCCGCAAGGTTCGGAATGGTCACCGGCAATTTACCGGTCGGAGCCAATTCGCCCATGATTGCTGAAGCCATCGCCTCGTAACTTGCTGTCCGGAAGCTGTATTGCGTCAAATAGGCATCAATTTCAGGATACGCCATAATGTCATAAGGATTGCGGACTGCGACGCCGATCACTGGCGCTTCCACTTCTGCAACCAACTGATTGACCAGTTTCATTTGGGCGCTCTCTGGTGATCGCTGTGACAGTGATGATGTGGCAGTACCGACGATAACCGCCTTTGCCGATTTGGCTGTCTCCAGCTGCTGCGCGGTTAACGGTGCACCTGTTTCAATCCACATCGTATTGTCATGGCGTGCTTTTAATCCAGCGTACAATTCATCTGAATAGATGTTGCCGACAACCACCAGCATATCTTCAGCCGCTGGGGCCAACGGCAGCACGCCTTCATTTTTCACAAGAGTGATGGATTTTTCAGCCGCTTCTCTTTCTACTTGCTTGTGAGCTTCAGAGCCGACAACCTGCAAGGCATTTGCCGTTTTTTCCTCCAATGAAACCGGCGATTCCTCTTTCAGGATACCGCGCTTCATTTTTAGGCTGAGAATGCGCGTTGCCGATGCGTTGATGCGCTCTTCCGCTATTTCACCGGAACGAACCGCTTCGTAAAGGCCATTTGCCACACTTTCAAGTCCGACCGGCATAAGTACGATATCGGTCCCTGCGTTGACTGCACGAATGACAGCATCCACCGGCCCAAAATGGTCAGCGATGGCCTGCATGTTCAGCGCATCCGTGAAAATAACCCCTTTATATCCCATTTCCTCCCGCATCAATTCTGTCAGTACTTTGTAGGAAAGTGTCGCTGGCAGGTTGATTTCAGTGCCATCTTTCTGTGAAATGACTTTTGTACCGTCAATTTTCGGGAAGGTGACATGTGCTGTCATAATGGCATCAATATCCGCCTCCATCGCTTTTTGGAACGGATACAATTCAACAGCTTTCAAGCGTTCTAAATCATAAGGAACTTCCGGTAGGCCGAGATGCGAATCAACCGCTGTATCCCCGTGTCCCGGGAAATGTTTTGCAGTCGCAGCGGTTCCTGTTTCCTGAAGTCCTTTTGTATAAGCGACTCCCAATTCAGCGACAAGTTCCGGCTTCTCACCGAACGACCGTACACCAATCACCGGGTTATCCGGATTGTTGTTGATGTCAAACGATGGTGCAAAGTTCATATTGATGCCCAGTGCCGACAATTCTTCACCAATGGCTTTTCCAACGTTCTGGGTAAGTTCAGCTGAACGTGTTGCCCCAAGCGCCATATTTCCCGGCATATCGGTTCCTGACTGCAGACGCGTGACGATGCCACCTTCCTGATCGATGGTCATCAGCAAGCTATGCTTTTGGGCTGCCGCCTGATAATCTGTAACCAGTTTGGTTGTCTGTTCAGTCGTCACCACATTCTCACGAAACAGGATCACTCCGCCAAGATGATATTCTTTGACCAATTGCTCGATTTCAGGCAGCATTTCCGTTACATTCTGCCCCTTCCAGTTGCGGAAATCCGGCATCAGCATCTGCCCGACTTTTTCTTCCATGGTCATCTGTCCTACCGCCCTATTGACCAAATCATAGCGATCGCCGCTTTCCTTGATCACCGAAGTGCTAAGCGGCGGCTTGCCTTTTAAGCCTTTTACTTTGGCATCCGGTTTTACTTGGATCGAAATTCTATCTGTAAATGATCCATCTGAAACGGTGATGAACGTTTTGCCTGGTTTCCCTGACACTTCAACGTTTCCCTGTGAATCTACAGATGCCACCGTCTTATTGACAGACTCCCATGTCAGGTTTTCCGAAACCAGCATGTACTGCCCGTCCTCATAGAGATGCACTGCTTGGAGTTGGAGGCCTTTCCCCACTCCACCTACTGCGACTTCAGGTACATTCTGCAGAATCACCAAATCTGTAACCGGACTAGCTGCGGCGGCCTGTCCGCTTCCTGTAAATAATGATGAAATGACTAGTGCCGCGAGTAACGCCGGCACCAAAAGAATTTTCTTCAGCTTGTGCATTTCCCATCCCCCTTTGATCAATAATTGCGTAATGTCCAGTCGTTCTGTTCATCTAACGGTTCTATTTCCTTGCCATCTGCTTTAAGGTTTCTGATATACAAGCCGCGGCCGTTGACTGAACCGTCCGTGACATAGCGGAAACGGAGAAATTGCGTTTCTTTCGGCAGCCTAATTTCATGCTTCTTCCACCCTTCACTGTCTCCTGTCAATTGAAGCACAGCCTCGCTCCAGCTTGTGCCATCCATGGATGTTTCCACATAGCCATAATCGGAATCCTGTTCAATGCGGTTCCATCCATCGAAGGTCAGGCTCGAAGCTCCGTTTGTCGCGACAGTCATCTGATGATTAAGGTGATCCCCATATCCCGTAAACCATGCTGCATCTTTTTTGTTCAGTGGAGCTGAAATTGAATCGGCTACTGCCCGAGCGAAATCACGTCTGATAAAATTAGTTGATACTGTCGTCCGCGATGGATGCACACGGTTAGTCAGCAGAATGGCCGTAGTGTGATTGTCGCGGTTGATGACGATGCTCGTCCCTGTGTAGCCGGTGTGCCCGAAAGTCGAGGAATCCGATAAAGCATCCATATACCAACCTTGGTTCAACTCCCAACCAAGGCCGTGATCATTTCCGGGAAATTCAGGAATCTGATTGGTTTCCAGCAAACGAACCGTTTCTTTTTCCAAAATCCGCTGACCGCCGTATTTCCCATCATTCAGGAACATATGGGCAAGCTTCCCTAAATCCAAAGCAGTTGAAAATACACCGGCGTGCCCAGCTACTCCATCGAGTGACCATGCATTCTCATCATGTACTTCCCCCCATACCATCCCCCTGCCGATTGCCGGCTGAAATTCCGTTGCCGCAATTCGTTGCTTCAGCGATGCTGGCGGATTATACATGGTGTCTTCCATCCCAAGCGGACCAGTAAGCTCCTTATCGATAAATTCATCGAGGCCCATGCCTGAGAACTTTTCAATCAATGCACCCAAAGTGATTAAATTGAGGTCGCTGTATGTATAATTCTCTCCTGGGTGATTGGCTAACGGATATTGTAGGGCGTATTCAATCCGTTCTTCACGCCCGCCTTCCTGCTGATAAAGCGGCACCCACGAGGTGAATCCCGATGTATGCGTCATCAGCTGCCGTATGGTCACCTCTTCTTTCCCGTTAGCTGCAAACTCCGGCAAATGGAGTGCAACCGGATCATCCAGATTGAAAAGGCCCTCTTCAAACAGAATCATTGCTGCTGTAGTCGTAAAGATTTTACTGATCGATGCGACGTCAAAAATTGTATCCGCTTTCATCTCCACCGGATTGGCCATCTTCGTCTGTTGGTCATCTGTGTAGAGGGCTGAATAGCCATAAGCTTCGTGTTTCACGATATGCCCGCTCTTTGCGGCAAATGCGACAACTCCAGGTGCTGTACCGTTTTTCACTGCTGTTTCCATCATTGCGTCAATCTGTTCCAGTGGCTCTTCCATCAATCCCGCACTTTTTGCTGAGCCTTTATGCAGCACGGAAGACAGCGGAGCCGGTGAATCCCATTGCCTGGCCGATGAAGCTGAAGCTGGATTGGCCGATGGCAAGACCAATGAAACTGCCATGACTGCTGTTAAAGCTGTAAAACATAACCCTTTCTTCATGTTATCCCTCCAGATCAAATCAATTTATAATTCGAAACCCGTTATTCTTTAAGCCTACAGAAAGCTCCATTGGCTGCCTATCCACCAATGGAGCTGTATTTACAATATATTCCGAATATTTTATTTTTAACTCTATTTCCAATTACTTACTTCGATGAAGTTTAGCTAATCATAAAGTATCATATAACATGAAATTAAGTTTCAAAAAAAGAAAGAAAGATCAGCTCGTTAAAAGCTGCTCTTTCTTTGTTCAAATCCACTTTATCCGAAATTTCGTGCCGCCCTTGATATACTGCAACAACGAAAGATCTTCATTGATGACTTTTCCAATGACGTTAACCTTGTCATCGGCGGGTAAATCTCTTTTGGTAATTTGCAATTCGCCCTGGTAGCGGCTATAACGCTCATTATCCACCGTAATACTGCCTTTATTCCGTGCAATGACATTGTTCGGTTTCAATAGGTGGGTGCCGATTAAGCCGTATTGGCGCGATTCCATGGAACGGATGCAGTCCCGCGCTGCATCCCAGCGATTGGTTTGGACATCCATCTCTTCCATCTCCACCAAAGCTTTTGCCCTCAATAGAATTTCGCCTTCATGGAACGCGCCAAATTGTTCCAGGGTGTCATCACTGAGTGTAATGTCGCCGACCAGCACCCTATCCACCGCGCCCTGATCCTTCAGATGCAGGTAGGCTTCAAAAGGATCCGCGTCCCGGTGTTCCTCTAAAGTGGGTAATCCCTTATGCACTGGTCCCCGCAAAATCCCATCTCCGGGAATGAAGGCCATCACGGTCAGTCCTTCACTTTTCAGCCATAGATTGGTTTTCACAAACTCTACGGAATCCAAACCGGTCTCCGGACGCGGATAAAAATTATGCCACATCTCAACAGCATCCCGCTTCAAACCAGCGGAATTCAATGCAGCCAATCCACTTCTCGTCAACGTACTGGCATTCAACGCAATTTTCATCCGGTGGGACAACTCCGCAATTACGTTGTCGTCCATCCCATAGTCAATCCGCAGCCCGGTCAGTCCCCACTCCAACAGACCTTCCGCACTCTCCCAACTAAAACCGAGATGAGCCAATGACTGCGGCGCGATGTCCGCCATCAGTTCCATATCAAACTTTAGAGCCCATTGCCCCAATTGCTGTAGCCGTTCCTTATAGAGCAATGGATCGTCCTCTGGAATATGCAGTGAAGTAAAAATTGATGTGAATCCGAGCTTGCTGAGCTTTTCAATATAAGGTTCTAATTCCTGAAACGAATCGTCCCCCAAATAAACCGAAATTCCACGCATTGTGCCAACTCCTTTTCAATAGCTCACATACTTTTAAACTAATAGAAAAAAAGGGAGATTTCTCTCCCTTTCCTTAAATCCCTTCTGCCATCTCTTCTTTGAATCCAAATAGATAGGTGAAGATAAATCCAAAAATATACGAAACGACCAAACCGACGAAGTACCAGACATACTTGCTTTCAGCAATAAGCGGAATCAATGATATGCCTGACACCCCTATTCCGAGTGCTGCCGTATGCATCACTGCCTGGAAAGCACCGCCAAATGCAGCACCCATACAAGCCGTTATGAACGGACGGCCAAGTGGCAAAGTTACACCGTAAAGAAGCGGTTCCCCGATGCCGAGGAATCCAACAGGCAGAGCCCCTTTAATGATGTTCTTAAGACGCTGATTTCTAGTTTTTATATATACTGCAATGGTGGCACCAACCTGCCCAGCTCCAGCCATTGCCAGAATCGGCAGTAAAGCTGTCGCGCCAACAGTGTTCATCAACTCGAGGTGAATCGGAGTCAAACCATGGTGCAGGCCGAGCATAACAAGTGGAAGGAAGAAACCGGCTAGAACGCCTCCTGCTAATACCCCACCGACATCAAGAACCGAAGTTAACACAGTCATAATTCCATCTGATAAAAGCCCAGCGACTGGGACAACTGCATAAAGTGAGAAGAAACCAACAACCAATAATGTAATCAGAGGTGTAAATAAAATATCGACAGAGCTGTGCATCACTTTACGTACATTCTTCTCAACAAATGTCATCAGCCAAGCTGCAAATATTACGCCGAATAATCCACCTCTTCCGACGACCAGCGGTTCTCCATAAATAACGATATCCGCCAGCATCGGGTTGAACAAGATTCCTCCTGCAATAGCGCCCAGTACCGGTGTTCCACCAAACTCTTTGGCTGTATTCCAGCCGACCAAAATAGCCAAGTAAGCGAATACAGTACTTCCGAGCAGCAATAAAATCTGCATCCAGGTTTCAGTAGCATCCACACCAGCGTTTTTAGCGAAGTTGGCTGCACCGTTGATGATTCCTGAAGCGACCAGACCTGGAATCAGCGGAATGAAGATATTACCGACCCGGCGAAGAAAGAGCTTGAAAGGCGTCTTGTTCTTTTCTTTCAGTTTAGCTTTATTCAAAGCAGCTTTTTCCGTGAAATCCATATCATTTTCGTCAACATCCGCCATTTCACCGATGGCCAATCCCGTTTCACTGCTCATTTCAGCAGCAACCTTATTGACGGTCCCAGGACCTACGACGATCTGAAGTGTATCATCTTCGATGACACCCATTACACCATCCACACGCTTCAATTCGTTCAATTCTACTTTACTGTCATCTTTAATCGACAAACGCAACCGCGTCATACAATGTGCTACTTGATTGATATTCTCTTTTCCCCCGATTTTCGCGAGAATGTCATGCGCCATTTGCTGTTCTTTTTTCATACTTCCCCTCCGCTCCCCTAAATGTTATATAGCTTTTCGAACAAAACCGCCAGCTGCCTCCAGTTTTTCGATAGCTTGTTCTTTCGTGCAATCCAGCAGACTCATGACAATCGCTGTTTTTACATGGCCGTCCGCTTTTTCGTAATAACGCTGTGCTGTGGCATAATCGACTTGGGCGGCATCCATAATAATCCGTTTGGAGCGCTCAATCAACTTTTCATTGGTGGCTTGTACATCCACCATCAGGTTGCCGTAAACCTTGCCTATCCCGATCATTGCAGCTGTCGAAATCATATTCAAAACCAGCTTCTGTGCAGTTCCAGCCTTTAGACGGGTTGAACCGGTCAATACTTCAGCTCCTGTTTCGATTTCAATCGCCGTATCGGCATAGCCGCTGATTTCCGCTCCTTTATTGCATGACATTGCAACCGTTTCTGCCCCAATCTGTTTGGCATATTGAAGTGCACCAATCACGTAAGGTGTGCGGCCGCTAGCCGCGATTCCGACAACCGTATCATCAGCTGTTAAAGAAACCGCTTTCAAATCGTCCATTCCCAGCTCAGGATTGTCTTCTACGCCTTCTATCGCTATTTTGATCGCTTCTGTTCCTCCAGCTATGATTCCGACAACCTGTTCAGGTGAAACACCGAATGTCGGAACGCATTCGACTGCATCCAAAATTCCCAAACGACCACTGGTTCCGGCACCGATATAAATCAATCTGCCTCCTGCTTTAAAAGAACGTATGGCTTTTTGTACCGACTCTTCAATGTTGGCGAATTCCATTTCAATGGCCTTTGGAACAAGACGATCTTCCTGGTTCATGGTCTGCAATATTTCCAGCACTGACATTTCATCCATCTTCATGGTGTTGTTATTGCGTTTTTCTGTGGATAGATTTTCCAGCATCAGATCACCCTTTTACTTTTATTTCTTGTTTTCATTTTATCTCCAAGAAATTTAATGTCAATATAAATTATCTAAATAGTGAATTTAAATTTCATAACAGCAAAAAAAAGAGAACCGGGTCTACGGCTCTTCATCTTCTTAAATTTTCCATTTCACTTCGGGCATCATAGTATTGCTGCAAAACCTTCTCGCCGACATGATGGAAAATGCTCATATACAAGGTATCGATGACCGTCAATTGCGTCATCCGCGAGGGAATGCTGCCAATACGGAAGTCCTGTTCAACATTTGGTGTGCATAGCCGGATGTCAGCCTCTTTGTACAATGGTGATTTACTGAGTGTCGTGATGGCGATGGCGGTCGCCCCTTTTCTTTGTGCAAAACGGGTGAGCTCTAAAACATCCTTGGTTTTTCCGGAAGTGCTGATCGCCACGAAAACATCGTTTTCCGTCAAATGAGGAATAATCGACAGCATATAATGAAAATCAAGGGAAGTGATCGAGTGATAGCCCAGTTTGGTGAATTTATACTGAGCATCAACTGCGGCCGTAGATGAGCCCCCAACACCGAAAAAGACAATTTTGTTAGCATACTGAATCGCTTCCACTGCTTTGGCCAGTTCTTTCCGGTCCATGGAATCCGCGCACGATTCAATCGCTGATTTATTGACATGGATGACTTTATGAAAAAGATCATATGGCGAATCCTTTTTGTTCAGCACCGAAAAATCGGTGAGGCTGGTATCTGTTAAAGTCAAATCTTTCATGAGTGCCAGTTTGAAGGATTTAAAGCTGCCGATGCCGATCGATTTGCAGAAACGGATGATGGTCGCTTCGCTAACACCTGATTTTTGCGCCAGTTCTTTCGTCGTCATATGGGGGACAGCTTCCGGATTTTCAAGAACATAGTCGCCGATCCGCCCTTCTGCCTCTGATAGTTGCGGCAGTACGTCTTTTATTTTTTGCATCAAAGAAGTCATCTTTGAACCCCCTGTACTTCTGTTTCTGTCATCTATCAATTACACAGCCCCATTTTAAAGGCGGTGCGTAAAACATCTTAGTTCACTCGACTTATCAAGCATACATGAAAGTCGGATAGATGTTGAGTCCATTATCTCAATGAAGGGGGAGGCAGCGTGATAACTTTTGTGTTTGCCGGAAAGCTTCCGTCTTCAGCGATTTTTCCTCTGCGGCCCCTTATCCCCCACTCAACCGCTCAATCACATTCGCCAGCAGCAAGGTCCGTTCAGTCAGTGAGGACACTACCAAATATTCGGTTTCCTGATGGGCATTGCCTCCGACTGGACCCAAACCATCAATTGATGGAATGCCGATATGAGCCGTCAGGTTGGCGTCTGATCCGCCGCCGCTCTTCTCATGCTTCAGTGACATACCCAGTTTAGCTCCTTCTTCGGCAATGATGTCGATTAAGCGGCGCGATTCCTCCGTCATCACCCAGGCTGGCCGTGTGATGTGGCCGGTCAATTCCACTGTCGTTCCCGGTGTTTCAGTGTAGCTGCAGATTTCTTTGATGGCTCTGTCCAGCCGTTCACCGTCTTCGGGTGTTTGGATCCGCAAATCGATTCCCGCTTCGGCAAAAGGTGCGATGGTATTGACTGATGCTCCACCCTTGATCAGACCGACATTGATTGTGATGCCTTTTTCCGGTTCGCTCAACGCATGCAGTTTGAGAATTTTCCGCGCCAGTTCTTCAATGGCACTTGCCCCGTTTTCCGGTTCGATGCCTGCATGTGCCGACTTGCCGAATACGTTCAGGAAGTATTTCCCGCCTCCTTTGCGTTCACTGACGAGCTGGCCGTTTTGTGCCGGTTCCAATATCAATGCGTACTTCTTATCTGCGGCAATTCTTTCAATTAAGTTGCGGGATGCAACAGAACCGATTTCCTCATCCGTATTCAGCACCAACACCACATTTTTATAAGCTTCACTGCCGCTGTTCATCAAAGCTTTGATGGCGAATAAAGCAGTGGCGTGGCTTGCTTTCATATCGATGACACCCGGTCCGTGCGCCAAATCGTCTGCCACATGGAACGGCCGTTTTTCTGCGGTTCCTTCTGGAAATACGGTATCCAGATGAGCGATCATGACAATTTTAGGTGTTTTTGCTTCTGGATGACGAATGACCAGATTATTGCCAAAACGCTCCTGCTCATGTACTTCTGTATAAAACCCGATCATCTTGTATTCCTCTGCAAGAACCTCACCCACACGGTCGATTCCGCTTTTCAGGTAGGAGCCACTGTCGATGTTGACCAGGCTTTCTATCAATTCCAGCATCGGCTGGTGGTTTGCCTCAATGAATTCTTTCATGTTCGCCGATCCTCCCATTTTCCCTTTATTCTATCAAAAAAAGCCGGACGGCAGAAAATCTGCGGTCCGGCCGATATACCTATTGTTTACGAAGCAGCAGCTGCCGTATTTTCTTTTTTGCTCTTCAGGAAATTGATGACGAAAATTCCCAATACAATCGTCAGGCCGATGAAATCCGTCAAGGTTTCCGGAACGATCAGCATCAGTGCTCCTGCTCCGAGAACGACGCGGAACAGGACATTGAGCTTTGTCTGGAAATACCCTTCCGCTGCTGCACTCAACCCGATAATGCCAATGATGGCGGTGATGGTGATCAGCAGGATTTCCCATATCGGCGGCAAGGCAAATTCGGTGGCATTGACCGCGATATCTGTCGTGTCGATCATCAGCATCGCTGGATTATAGACAAACAGATACGGGATGATGAAACCGGCGATCGACAGGCGCAATGCGTTCAAGCCGGTCCTCATCGGATCGCCTCCGGATATCCCCGCACCGGCAAATGCGGCAAGGGCGACCGGTGGTGTGATATTGGCGAAAATACCAAAATAGAAGACAAACAAATGTGCCACCAGAACCGGAATGCCGAATTCAGCAAGTGCCGGCGCTGTCATGGTCGCTGTGATGATATAAGCCGGAATGGACGGCAAGCCCATCCCCAGAACAATCGAAGCAAGCATCGTCAGGAACAGCGTCCAGAAAAGCGATCCTGCACCAAAGCTTGTAATTGCTGAAGTCATGACGGTACCGAAGCTCGTCAGGCTGACCACACCGATGATGATGCCGACGACCGCACAGGCAATCATGACGGACAGCGATTGGCGTGCCCCGTTTTCCATCGCTTCGAGAATATCCTTGAAACCCATGCGCGTCGATTTTCTGAGCCCCGCAATGATGACTGTCAGGACGATGGTATAGAATGCTGCGTAAGCGATTGGCATGCCTGTATAAAGCATGAAAATCAAACCGACAATCGGCAGCAGCAAATGCCCTTTTTCCTTCAGCACTTCTTTGGTTCTCGGCAGATCCGCTTTCGGAATGCCTTTCAGGTTTTCTTTGCCGGCACGGAAATGGACCTGCATGATGACCCCGAGGAAATACAACACTGCCGGCAGTAAAGCCGCAAGGGCAATTGTACCGTAGGCTATCCCTGTCGTTTCCGCCATGATGAAGGCACTCGCCCCCATGATCGGCGGCAAAATCTGCCCACCCACGGAGGCACTCGCTTCTACGGCGCCGGAAAAGTTTTTATTGTAGCCGATTTTTTTCATCAATGGAATGGTGAAAGCACCGGTACCGACCACATTGGCTATCGCCGAACCGTTGATGCTGCCCATGAATCCACTGGAAATGACCGCTACTTTGGCTGGTCCCCCTTGCTTGCTGCCCGCTAAGGCCATGGCAAGGTCATTGAACAATTGGCCCATTCCCGATTTGGCGAGGAATGCACCGAATAGGATGAACAGGAAAATGAATTGCAAGGAAGCGGAGATGGCCGTCGAATAGAGACCTTCCGTCTTCAAGTACAGCTGGCCGAAAATATCGCCAAGGTCGAACGGCCGCGTCATCAGCATATTCGGCATCCAGACAAAATGGCTGATGAACGGATAAGCCAAAAACACCAATGCGAGAATCGGCAGGATGATGCCGGTTACGCGCCGTGCTGCCTCAAGAACCAGCACAACGGTCAGGATGGCAAAAACGATATCCAATGTATTCGGAATCCCGCCGCGCGTCGTCATGATGTCGTTGTATTCATACATCAAATAGCCGGCAGTGCCCAGACTGAAGATAAACAAAATCCAATCATAGAATGGAATCTTCGTGCGATCCTGCTTTTTGAATGTCGGATAGACCAGGAAAATCAGCCCCATACCGACGGCGACGTGGATGGAACGCGCTTGGAGGGCAGGAAGCGGATTGAAGGTCACGTATAGATGGTAAAGGGTATAGGCGATGGCAATCGCCGCAATCAACAAGACCAGTTTGCGGTTTTTCAGTTTGCGGACTTTGGCATCCGTATCGTATTTCTCCAGCACTTCCTGGCTGATGTTTTTGTCTTCTTCATGGGCTGAAACGCTTTCGACGTCCAAATCCCGGTTGTCTTTTGTCATAGCTTGTTCCCCCTTGCATAATTCCAAAGATGAATAAATTCAATCGTGATTGCAACAAGCTCATAGTCTTCCGTATAGTCATACAACGGAATTTCCTGATCGGCTGTGATGATCGTCGTTTGTGCATTTCGGGAAACCGTCAAATTCATTTCATTGAAAAGGCGGCCGATCTTCATATGGACATATCCATCTTCTGAAGATATGATTTCGCCATCAGAAGGAACACCCGCGCCGTAAGTTTTGAACTTCGTTTCCGCCAGCAGCAGACTATCTCCGTCCCGTTCATAAAATTCCAGCCATTCTTCCTTTTCGACTGAATGGATCCACTGCAGCGTAAAGTCCGTTTCCTTTAAATAATAACGTTCTTCTCCAAAGTCGAACTGTACGACAGGAATCCGCCAAAACAGGAAAAAAAGGAGCACAATCAAACATGCTCCTCCCGCCAAAACTTTATTGCTCATCGTAGTAACGCTGTGCCCCTGGATGCAGCGGCGCTACCAAGCCTTCCTGTGCAGCTTCTAAAGTGATGTCGGCAGCTGCCTGGTGGGAATTCTCCAGCGTATCCAGATTTTCAAAGAAGGTTTTAGTCAATTCGTAGACGTCGTCTTCACTCATATCCGAGTGGACCACTAAAGCGTTCATGATTGCTGCAGTTGGAATGGCTTCTTCATTGCCATAAGTTCCTGCTGGAATTTCAAGCGCGATAAAGTAGGACTGATCCTCCGCCACACGCTCAACGTCTTCCGGCGCAATGGAAACCATGCGGATGTCCAGTGTTTCAGACAGCTCCAGCAAGGATGCGTTCGGCAGGCCGCTTGTCAGGAAAGCCGCGTCGATTTGTCCTGCACGCAGGCCGTCAGCCGCTTCTGCGTAGCCCAGGTAATCCACATCGATGTCATCGTATGTGATGCCGTAGCCTTCCAACAGCGTACGCGCATTCACTTCCACTCCGGAATTCTGGTCGCCTACCGCGATCCGCTTGCCGCGCAGGTCTTCAAACGTTTCAATGCCTGAATCCGCAGTGGTGACGATTTGGACGTAGTTTGGATACAAGGCAGCGATTTGGCTGATTTTGTCTGTCGGCTCTGTAAAGCCTTCCGTTCCTTCAACCGCCTGGCTGACCACATCGCTCATGGTGAATGCCATTTCAATCTTGTCTTCCTTGATCAAGTTGACGTTCTCAACCGAAGCACCGGTCGTCTGTGTTCTTGAATTGACGCCATATTGCGAACTGTACGTTTCAGCCAGTGTCGAGCCGATGATGTTATAAGGACCGGACGCTCCACCCGTAGCGATGGTGACAATATTCGTCTCTAGTCCAGCGGCTTCCTCGCCCCCGCCTTCTTCTGGGTCCGTAGTGACATTGTCATCTCCACACGCTGCTAGAACAATGCTTCCGGCAACAATCAAAGAGAAAGCGCTTGCCTTCATATTTTTCATCTCTCTACCCCCTAGGTTTTTTCTCATTATACCGAAATTAAGAAGTGATTAATAGGAAATATTCTTTTTTTTCTGATTAAATAAGCATTTGTGCTTCGTTATAGAGAAATGACTTTTCCGTAACCTGCTGAAAAACTGTCCTTTTCACCGTGCATAATTTTGTTGACAGGCTGCCGAAACAGGAATAGAGTAGGCTCATAATTTCAGTTCAATGGATAAGGAAGTGCCCTGATGCGCTCTTGGAAAAAAAAGCGGATAACCATTTCGCCGCCGTTGGTTATTTCCGGTAGTTTTCTATTTTTGATTTTGGCAGGCACCTTATTGTTGAAGCTGCCGTTCGCAACCACACGTCCGATTTCCTGGACCGACGCCTTGTTCACCGCCACTTCCGCAACCACAGTGACGGGGCTCAGCGTCTTTGATCCCGGCACTGTCCTCACCGGATTTGGTGAAGTGGTCCTGCTGGTGCTGATTCAATGCGGGGGCATCGGGTTGATGACGTTCGCTGTCGCCATCCTCATCTTGTTCCGGAAAAAGGTCGGCCTTCAAAACCGGATTTACCTGCAGGAATCGCTGACCCAAAATACGATCGGCGGCATCGTCAGACTCGTCAAATTGATTTTGACATTCGCTTTGACCGTGGAAACAGTGGCCGCTGTTCTATTGACCATCTACTGGATCCCGGAGTTCGGCTTTAAGGATGCACTCAACTACAGTGTCTTTCACGTCATTTCCGCTTTCAACAACGCAGGGTTTTCTTTGTTTCCCGATAACCTGATGAGCTTTGCCGGAGATCCGTTGGTTAATGTGCTGATTTCCTCCTTGTTCATCATCGGAGGTATCGGGTTCACCGTTGTCATGGATATCACACAGAAAAAATCGTTTCACCGGTGGGCTTTGCACACCAAGCTGATGATCAGCGGCACATTGATTTTGAATGTTGTAGCCATGCTCGTGATTTTCGCTTTGGAATACGGCAATCCCGGAACTCTCGGCAATCTGTCTCTGCACGATAAATTGCTGGCTTCCTATTTCAGTGCTGTAACGCCGCGGACTGCGGGATTCAATACGCTGAACTACGGGGAGTTCGAAGATCCGACATTGCTGTTCACGATGCTGTTGATGTTCATCGGAGGCGGCAGCGCTTCGACCGCATCCGGCATCAAGTTGACGACTTTTATCGTCGTTATCCTTGCGACGATTTCTTTTTTGCGGTCACGGCGCGAACCTGAAATTTTCGGCCGTTCCATTCGGATCGAAACAGTGATTCGCTCCCTTGCCATCACAACCATCAGCGTTCTGCTGGTTGTCTTCTTTCTGTTCCTATTGACCGTAACCGAAAAAATCCCGTTCCTGCCACTGGCATTCGAAGTGGTGTCAGCGTTCGGGACCGTCGGCTTGTCCATGGGCATTACTGCCGATTTGAGCGATCTTGGCGAAATTCTGCTGAGCCTGGTGATGTTCACCGGCCGCATCGGACCACTGACTTTGTTCTTTATCTTAATGAAGCCGCACAAGGAAAATTACCGTTACCCGTATGACGCAGTGTTTACGGGTTAAATCTAAAAAATGCAGCTCCCGAAAATCCGGAGCTGCATTCTTTCATTTCTTTACTCTTTGCTTTTCTGCATGTATTGTTGGCTGAGCTCGACCGCTGCATCGAAACCGCCTGCTGCATAGGCCTTGTTCAAGTCGCTGCCGATTCCGACAGCTACTGCACCGGCGGCCAGCCAGTCCTGGATATTGTTCAAATTGATGCCGCCAGTCGGCATGATGCGGACATGCGGCAGCGGTCCGTTGACCGATTTGATAAAGGAAGGTTCAAAATTATTCGCCGGGAACAATTTAAGGATGTCGCTGCCTGATTCCAATGCTTTGACCATTTCCCGGATTGTCATGCAGCCAGGCAAATACGGGATGCCATAGCGGTTGCAGATTGGTGCAATTTCTTCGTTGAAATGTGGGCTGACAATGAATTTCGCTCCCGCCAAAATGGCATGGCGCGCTGTTTCCGGGTCCAGTACTGAACCTGCGCCGAGCAGGACATCTTCGCCTTCAAGCGCTTCGAATATCCGCTGGACGTGCGGCGTCGTGTATGTCAGTTCAATTGCACGAATGCCGCCCTGTACTGCCGCTTTCGATAATTCAACCGCTTCTTCTGCACTGTTGCCGCGGATGACCGCGACCACTTTCGTCTCAGACAATCGGGATAGAATAGCGTGCTTTAACATCAATTGATTTCCTCCTTTGGATTAACGTTCGATGATCGTTTCCTTGCTGATCAATGCCTGCACTTCCTTCAGGTAAGGGAGCCCCTCGTTGTCTCCTGACACGGTCGTCACCAATGCACCGACGCCATTGGCGAATTCCAGTGACGCTTCCGGAGAATAGCCATGCAATACCGAGTAGATATAGCCGGCATCAAAACCGTCTCCCGCTCCTACAGTGTCGATCGGATTGACCTTGAACGCTTCCTTCTCGTGCCATTCACCGCCCGTAAAGACGCGTGCTCCGTTGCCCCCGTCTTTGATGACCAATTGGCCGATCGAGAAATCCGCCGCGCATTTTTCCAGCGCTTCGATTGAAGCGTCACCGATGATCAATTCAATTTCATCCAAACCAGTTAACAGGATATCCACTGACGGCAGGATTTCCATATAAGCGGCTCTCGCCTGTTCGATGGTCCATAGCTTGAGGCGGATATTGGGATCAAATGAAATCCGGATTTCCAGCTGTTTTGCAATTTCCAGCACTCGCTTGGTGATAGCCAGATTTTTTGGATCAATGGCCAGGAACACGCCGGTTAAATGAATGATGTCGATGCCTTCAAACATTTCCGCAGTGATGTCAGCCGGCTCCATCGTCAGGATCGGTGACTGGTACCGATAATAGAACGTCTTGCCTGAGCCGTCTTCCCGGATCTCCTTGAAGTTCAATGAAGTCGGATAGCCCTCCACAAACTCGACATCCGCCATGTCGACGCCTTCGCCACGCGCAAAATTATAAATGACACGGCCGAATTCGTCACCGCCAAGACGGCTTGCCCATTTGGAATGCAGACCCAAACGTGCACAACCGATCGCAAAATTCAATTCTGCCCCGCCGACTTTCCGTGTAAAAGCAGGGACGTAACGCAATGGACCCGTTTCCGACGGATTAAACGTAATCAACGCATCTCCCAATGTAAAAACACTATAACTTTTAGTCAAAATGGTCACTCCTTCTTTTTTATGATCGAAATCTATAGGTAGATCCTCTAAGATGAAATTGCTTCAAACTATTTACTAAACCGGTTTAGTAAATTATAGATGACAGGGCTTACAAAATCAACCTTCTAGAAAGAAGTAGTCGGATAAATGAAACTTAAGCATCACCATTTCACTCCTTCTTCGACCGCTTAGCGCAGGGTTCCCATTAAAAAAAGCGTTCAACTTTGGTTGAACGCTCAGCGGGTAAAATATTAATTGTCTGCTACTTTGACCATGCCATATGAGGTGATCAGATGCCACATATTTTGCGGGATGTCTAAGTTGCCGACCATTTTTTGTGTGATGACAGGATGGATTTCCTGTTCCTTGCCTTGCTTCACTTTTTCAGTCCATTCCGGATCAATCAGTGCCTGGCGTCCGATTACGACGATGTCCGCGCCTTCTTCCAATGCCATCAATGCATCTTCCGGTGTTTTCACGCTGCCGACTGCCACAAAAGCAACACGGCCATTGATATGATCCGCTAAGATGCGGACAATGCTGTCGCCTTGTTCCGCGCCTTTTGGCGTTTTCTTTACTTCCATCAATGATACATGGATGTAGTGGATGCCACGCTGGATCAATTCTTCCACCAATACTTTGGTTTCTTCTATTGTATAACCGGCTCCTGTTTCGTTGTTTTCTTCCGGTGACAGGCGGTAGCCGACGATAAACTGCTCATCTGCATATTTTGCGACGGTGTCCTGAACTTTTTTCTGGACAGCCAGTGGAAACTTCAAGCGGTTTTCAAGGCTTCCTCCCCACTGGTCCTGGCGCAGGTTCGTAGCCGAAGAAACGAATTGCTGAAGCAAGTAGGTATTGGCACCGTGGATTTCCACGCCGTCAAATCCTGCCTCAATCGCTCTTCTTGTCGTTTCACCGAAGTCTTCGATGATCGCTTCGATTTCCTTCCCGGTCAATTCACGCGGTGCCGGCTTACCTGCTGCATTCGGCACAGCGCTTGGTGCAACGGTTTCATTGGCTTTGATCAACGCAGCCTGTCCTTGGCGGCCGCCATGCTGAATCTGCAGGATGGCTTTGCTGCCTTTTGATTTCATTTCTTTTGCCATTTGCGTCAGGCGCGGAATAGCATTGTCGTCAAAACCGATAAACTGGTTCGGGAAAGCGATGCCGTTTTCAGACACTGCAATGCATGCCGAGATGAACAAGTCGCCAAGACCTGCCCGGCGGTTGTAGTACGTCAATTCTTCGTCCGAAACGGTGCCGTCTTCATTTCCTGAATACGTCGTCATCGGTGCAACACCCAAGCGATCGTTCAAGACGACGCCGTTCGGCAATGTAATTTCGTTAAATAGATCTTTATAATGTGGATTCATGGAATTTCCTCTTTTCTGAAATAGGTTCTCTTCCGAAAGGCTTCGGTATTTCAAAATAGCATAGGCATTTTAAGGAATCAAGAATACACGCTCGCCACCGTTTTCCGGTGCATTATTTTTGACCACCCTCATTTCGAGTGGTACGCTTTTCATCGAATTCGTATATAGTAGGAGGAATTTTCCATGACAAACCAAACACATAGAGAAATCCATTTGGTCAATCGCCCTGAAGGCATGCCAAGCAACGATGATTTTAAATTTGTTGAGAAAGAAATTCCGACACCTGGCGATAACGAAGTCTTATTGAAGACACTTTACTTGTCGGTCGATCCATATATGCGTGGACGGATGAGAGATGTAGAATCGTATATCCCCCCATTCGAATTGAATAAAGTACTGGTCGGCGGTGTTCTTGCCGAAGTGGTCGAGTCCAATTCGGATTTATTGAAAAAAGGCGATATCGTCAACGGCAACCTCAGCTGGGCGGAGTACAATGTAGCGGACCCAAAAAAACTGCAACAAGTGGATCCAACTGTCGCTCCGATCACTACACGGCTTAGCGTCCTCGGCTTGACCGGGCTTACTGCTTATTTCGGATTGCTGGACATCGGCAAACCGCAGGCAGGCGAAACGGTTGTTGTTTCAGGCGCAGCGGGCGCTGTCGGTTCGATTGTCGGCCAAATCGCCAAAATCAAAGGAGCGCGTACAGTCGGCATTGCAGGCTCTGATGAAAAAGTTGATTACCTGATCAATGAACTCGGCTTTGACGCAGCGGTCAACTACAAGAAAGACAGCTTCGAGGAAGATCTGATTGCAGCGTTGCCCGGTGGCGTCGATGTTTATTTCGACAACGTCGGTGGAGACGTTTCTGATGCAGTCATCAACCAGCTGAACCGCAATGCCCGCGTTTCGTTATGCGGCTCGATTTCTTCCTACAACTCACCAGGCGAAGATGTCGGCCCGCGCATGCAATGGAAATTCATCAAAACCAGCTCGATGATGAAAGGTTTCACGCTCGGCGATTACGCGAAAGACCTGCCGACAGGCGCCGCAGCCCTTACCCAATGGTTCCAGGAAGGCAAATTGAAATACGACGAAACGATTGTCGAAGGCTTTGAAAACACGCCGGAAGCATTCTTCGGACTCTTCAAAGGCACTAACCTCGGCAAGCAATTGGTGAAAGTCGCTGACCCTGAGTTCGCGAAGCTATAAACCTGTGAAAAGCCGCCTGTCTGGGCGGCTTTTTTTCTATTTAATCGGCGATACTGTCCAAACTCGTTGAAATACTGTCCAATGCAAAAAACAGCCGCAACGAGCATGCGGCTGTTTCCATTTATTTGGATATACTTTCTGTTTGGGCTGGAATACTTTCCGTTTCCATGCAAATACTTTCTGAATGCCATCGAATACTTTCCAAGTCCCCCGAAATACTTTCTTTCCTTTACAATTCCTTAAGAAAACGGAAAACCATACGCGGAAGATAAAATAAAATCTCGAAGATGTCGACAAAAAAGTCGATTACATCAAAAATCCACCAGCGGTCTTTCTTCTCTTTTGTTTTCGTTTTGATTGCCATCTGCCATCTCCGCCTCTTCTGCTTTTTTACTGTATACGCAGCAATAGCGGAAATGGTTTCATTTCCCAGAAAGATTAAATGCCGATGCCAATAAATGCAGCTCGTTCATGCGGTGATCCGCTCCGGAAATATTGGGGATGATGGTGATTTCATCTGTATTGTAGCGTTCTGCAAGGGATTCAATCTGAACTTTCACTTGCTCGGCGGTACCAATCAGCATGCGCTGCCGGTTGCGCACTACTTTTTCCTGTTCATTGGCGCTGAACCCCCGTCGTTTCGCCGTGTCGATAGATGGATAGTAAGGCGGCTGTGAATCGGACTCGACAAACAGCAGCCACAGGTCGAACGCAGTCGCCAGCTCCTCGGCTTTTTCCGCCGTTTCAGCAACGACTGCAAAGACGGCGATCATCACCTTCGGCTCTTTCAAGAATGCCGACGGCTGGAATTTTGAGCGATACGCCTCAACCACTTCTACTCCTTGCTGCGATGGCTTGGCAAAATGTGCAAAAGCATACCCCATCCCTTTTTCAGCCGCGAGCCGCGCACTGCCCGGACCTGTGCCCAGCAGCCACAATTCCGGCGCTGTCTCGATGATTGGCATGGCAAGCAGCGGCTTGAAGCGATGTTCGCTTTCTGTGTCATCAGCGAAGTATTTCTGCAGGTCGGTCAATTGCTGATCGTAAGGAAGCCGTTTCGTTTTGCTTTCATTCAATGCTTCATTGACGATCCGATAGCTGCGCGAACGGCCGATGCCAAGATCGATGCGGCCGGGATAGAGCGCTTCGAGCATGCGGAAGTTTTCCGCTACTTTATAGGCGCTGTAATGCGGCAGCATGACACCTCCCGAACCGATGCGGATGATTTTGGTAGAGGCGGCCAAATGCATCATCAGCATTTCAGGCGTGGTGCCGGCAACCGACTCGACCTGATGATGCTCGGCTACCCAAAAACGCTTAAAGCCGAGCCCTTCTGCCAGCTGCGCAAGTTCCGTCGTCTGCTTTAGGGCAGATGCTGCCGTTTCGCCTTCATCAATCGGGGAATAATCCAGAATGTTCAATGAAATCATTTGCCTGCCTCCTTTGCTGGTCTTTGAATAGTAGCATGCCAGCCCAAATGCATTCCACTAATGATAGCTGGTGATACCTGATAACCATTTTACTCAAAAAATCCTGGTCAGCGGCATGCGCTGACCAGGATTCCCTCTACTTATTTTTCTACGTTGAAACGATCGGCATTCATCACTTTGTTCCATGCTTTGATGAAATCGCGAACAAATTTTTCTTGGTTGTCGTCTTGTGCGTAAACTTCGGCAACTGCACGAAGAATCGCATTCGAGCCGAATACTAAGTCAAAACGTGTTGCTGTGTGGACAACTTCGCCTGTCACACGATCTTTGCCTTCGTATTTATTGAACTCCACTGGTGTCCATTCGATGTTCATATCCAATAAGTTAACGAAGAAATCGTTTGTCAGTACACCGACTTTGTCAGTGAAGATTCCCTCTGTCGCCCCTTGGTGATTTGCACCGAATGCGCGCATACCGCCGACTAACACAGTCATTTCTGGTGCAGTCAGGCCTAGCAGATTCGCTTTATCGAGCAGCATTTCTTCTGGGCTTGTAGCATATTCTTTCTTCTGGTAATTTCTGAAACCGTCTGAAATCGGCTCCAATACCTTAAAGCTTTCTGCATCGGTTTGTGCTTCAAGTGCATCTCCGCGGCCTTGAGTGAATGGTACCGGAATATCAAATCCAGCTGCTTTTATCGCTTGTTCAATAGCTGCATTTCCTCCCAGCACAATCAAGTCGGCGATGCTGATTTGATTGTCAGTGCTGGCTTTCAAGTGCTCGTAGAAATAAAGAACTTTTTCCAGTTCTTCCGGCTCATTTGCTTCCCACTCACGTTGAGGAGCGAATCGGATGCGTGCTCCGTTTGCGCCGCCGCGCTTGTCTGAATCACGGTATGTGCTGGCAGATGCCCAAGCTGTTTTCACCAGCTGCTGAGGATTCAATCCGCTTTCCAAAATTTTCGCTTTTAGCTCTTCCAATTCTTTGTCTTTCAATGTGCCTGGTGCTTCAGGTACCGGATCTTGCCAGATCAATATTTCTCCTGGAACTTCTGGTCCCCAGTAGCGCTCTATTGGTCCCATATCACGGTGCAGAAGTTTGAACCATGCACGGGCAAAAGCATCTTGAAACTCGTCCATGTTCTCATAATAGCGACGGGAAATCTTTTCATATGCCGGATCCATGCGAAGTGCCATGTCGGCTGTTGTCATCATCGTTTTCACTTTGATCGACGGATCTTCTGCATCTGGTGCCATCTGGTGTTCCGACAGATTTTTTGCCGTCCACTGGTATGCACCGGCAGGAGATTTCGTTAACTCCCACTCGTATCCAAACAATTGCTCGTAATAGCCATTATCCCATTTTGTCGGGTTGGCAGTCCAAGCGCCTTCGATACCACTTGAAATCGTATCGCGGCCTTTTCCGGAACCGTACGAGCTCTTCCAGCCAAGTCCAAGGTTCTCCATTACAGCCGCTTCCGGGTCGTCCCCTACATTGGAAGCATCTCCAGCTCCGTGAGCTTTACCGAAAGTATGTCCGCCTGCGATCAACGCAACGGTCTCCTCATCGTTCATTCCCATACGGCCAAAGGTTTCACGAATATCAAAAGCACTTGCAAGAGGATCAGGTTTGCCATTTGGTCCTTGTGGATCCACATAAATCAAGCCCATTACAACTGCAGCCAGAGGTTCTTCTAATTCGCGGTCTCCTGAATAACGGTTATCCGCTAACCATTCTTTTTCATTGCCCCAATAAACATCTTCTTCCGGTGCCCAAATGTCTTCGCGGCCTGCGCCGAATCCAAAAGTTTTGAAGCCCATCGACTCAAGTGCCACGTTGCCCGTTAATACCAGCAAATCGGCCCAGGAAATTTTGTTCCCGTATTTTTTCTTGATCGGCCACAGCAAACGGCGGGCCTTGTCCAAGTTGACGTTATCCGGCCAGCTGTTAAGCGGCGCAAATCGCTGGTTTCCAGTAGATCCGCCTCCGCGGCCATCTGTCGCCCGGTAAGTCCCTGCAGCATGCCATGACATACGGATGAATAATCCACCGTAATGGCCATAGTCAGCCGGCCACCATTCCTGGCTGTTGGTCATCAATTCGTGAAGATCCTGCTTTAATGCAGCATAATCCAACTTCTCAAACTCTGCTTTGTAATCAAACTCTTCCCCGAGAGGATTCGATTTCTTATCGTGCTGATGGAGAATATTCACATTCAGCATATTCGGCCACCAGTCTTTATTTTGCGTTTTCCCCGGTTTGTTCGATGTCGTAATCGCGCTGTCCTTGTGCCCACCTGTTTGGCTGCCGCCTGTTACTGGACATTGTGAATCCCCTGTCGCCGCCGTGTGGCGCTTTTTATCATTGTTGTCATGTACATTGTTTTCCATTTTCTAAATCCTCCTAATTAATAATGAAATTTTTTCTTTAACCATTATCGATGAGCGTCGCCTCTGAAGGACTATAATTCTTACATTAGAATTGTACTAAAGAAGAAGCAGATTGAACAGCGAAATGCGAGATGGCACGAGAAACGAAAAATCCTTGCAAAGTTTATCTTATATATCGATATGCTCCCTTTAAGGTCACCATCAGTGTGGTGAAGAACAAATTTACCAATGATACGTTTTGGCGAATCATAAATCCATTTTGTGACAACTGAGTTGAAATAGCCCTTCATTCCAAATCGCTTCAGTTCCTCTTTTTCAGCCATTCGATTAAACTGAAGATACAAATAGCAAGATAACGCTTCCATCAAATACTTTATACAAACTCATACACAATTTCCGACAAAATTTAAGCTGCCCTTGCCGCCGATAGATCAGACCCACCAGCATTGCGAACCTACTCAATGACGAAAGGCAGGAGCTCTCCTATGAAAAGAATTTCATTTTTAAGTTTTGTGATTTTATTGCTGCTGGTGCTTGCAGCCTGTTCATCCGGCAACGGGTATAATTCAGGCAGTGCCGCCACCGGCGAAGCAGCAGATACAAGCACGTCCAAGTTCCCGGATAATCCGAACACCGACCTCGAGTTCGATACCGACCAACTGGAGGATATCTGGTTGGCGGGCGGCTGTTTCTGGGGAGTCGAAGCCTATATGGCCCGGGTCTTCGGTGTCTATGATGTGACATCCGGCTACGCCAATGGCAATACCGAAAATCCGACCTACGAAGAAGTCATCCGTGAAAATACCGGACACGCCGAAACCGTCCATGTCCGCTACGATCCGGAACGCGTAGAGCTGGAGAAGCTGCTCGGCCATTACTTCATGATCATCGATCCGACGCTCCTGAACCAACAGGGCAATGACCGCGGCGAACAATACCGCACCGGCATCTATTATGAAAATGAAGCCGACCGGGCTGTCATCGACAACGTCGTGGCCGCTGAAAAAGAGCGTTACGACGATCCGATCGTCACTGAAGTCGAAGCGCTGGAGCATTATTACCTGGCAGAAGAATATCACCAGGATTACCTCGAAAAAAATCCGGACGGCTACTGCCATGTGGAGTTTGACACGCTGGAAGGCCAAGATATAGAGGAAGGCGCCCAACTGATCGACCCGGCACTTTATCCGAAACCGAGCGACGAAGAACTGAAAGCAAAGTTGACGGACATTCAATATGAAGTGACCCAGGAAGATGCGACCGAACCCGCTTTCTCCAATGAATACGACGGCTTTTACGAGCCGGGCATCTACGTGGACATCACAACCGGAGAACCGCTTTTCTCTTCTGCGGATAAATATGATTCCGAAACAGGATGGCCAAGCTTCACCAAGCCGATCGATCCAGCTGTCGTGACCGAGCACGATGACGGACTGCTGTTCATGAAACGGACTGAAATCCGCAGCCGTGCCGGCGACAGCCACCTCGGACATGTCTTCAACGACGGTCCCGCGGATAAAGGCGGACTGCGCTATTGCATGAACAGTGCAGCCCTGCTGTTTATCCCGGAAGCGGAAATGGAAGCAGAAGGTTATGGCTTTTTGCTGGATAAAGTGAATTGATTTATCATGCCGAAAAGGCAGTCAGCTGACTGCCTTTTTTTCATACGATTAAAAGCAAAAGCGGGAAATCAATGATTTCCCGCTGTTTTTGTTGTTGAGCAGCTAGTGACGCACCGGTTTTTCGAGGTGCTTTGGATAAAATTGCATAAAAGAGCTCTTTGTCGGGTCGGCAGATGCATTTTTTCTGCTGCAGATACCCGGATTTTTTATTTATGGGCGTTCAGATGGATTTGTGGTCGTTCGTAGAGATTTGTGGTCGTTCAAACGGATTTACAGTCGCTCAGACGGATTTACAGTCGTTCAAATGAATTTGCAGTCGTTCAGCCTAAACTCTCATGAAAAAACATGCACATGAACATGAATCCAAAAGCGAGCGGCGAGCTTCTCGAAATCAATGCTTGGGAGAAGTTTCTTCACAATAAGCAAAGGCGGGAAATCAACGATTTCCCGCTTTTGCTTATTTTTTTGTTTTCTTATTATCGGGGCTAAACGGCTGCCTTCGCTTTTCGCTATTGTCCAGCTACAGCGCCCAGCTCTTTGGGTCATAAGCCAACCCAGCGCCGTGGCAAAGAGCGCCACTCTGCTGGTCTGTCTTATGCCTGTCGGAGCTCAGCGGCCGTTTCCGCTTTTCTTCATTAATCCACAATAAAATATCGCGCATCCGGATGGGCGAAAACCATTGCCGATACTGATGCTTCCGGATCCATCATGTATTCTTCTGTCAGATGGACGCCGATGTCTTCCGGCTTGATGAGATTGAATAGTTTTGCCTGATCCTCGAGGTTCGGACAAGCCGGGTAGCCGAAGGAGAAGCGCTGCCCTTGGTATTTCGCTGCAAAACGATCGCGCATCGAGAAATCCGTTGCGTCCGGGAAGCCCCATTGGTCGCGGATTTCCTGGTGGATGCGTTCGGCAAAGCCTTCAGCCAATTCCAACGCTGTCGCTTGGAGGGCATGGCTTTCCAGGAATTTTCCTTGTTCTTTTAAACGCGTCGCTTCGTCGCGGACACCGAATCCTGCAGTCACCTGCATAAAGGCTACGTAATCCATTTCTCCGCTGTTCACCGATTTCAGGTAATCGGACAGGCACAAGAATGGCGGAGCCGATTGGCGTGGGAACGTGAAGCGCTCGATTTCCGTTTTGGCATCTTTTGGATCATAGATGACGACATCGTCGCCGTCGCTTTGAGCCGGGAAAAACTGATAAAGGCCGGATGGCTTCAACAACCCGGAACTCAGGAAGTTGGTGGCCATTTCATGCAGCTGCACAGCACGCGGATCGCCCTGCGCCAAGGTTTTATCGCTATAACCTTTCAGCCCGAGGTGATGGCCGATCAAGGTGCGCATATTGACATATGGATACAGATGCGCCACCGAATAATCCTTCAGCACATGGCGCCGTAAGTCATTTGGTACAAAGACAGGTACATCTTCGCGGACCGTCTTGACCGGCTTCTCGGCAACTGCCACAGCCGGTTTGGCTGCGCGCACCGCTTCAGAAGCCTGGCGTTTTTCCTGTTGGGCATCCAATTCCAGCAAGAGCTCGGCTTTGCCTGCACCGCTTTGCAGGCGGTTGGCCAGGTCCAGCCCTTGCATGGCGTCTTTCGCGTAAATAACCGGTCCGTCGTATTCCGCTGAAATCTTGGTTTCGGTAAAGCGTCGTGACAACGCCGCACCTCCTACCAGAATCGGCACATCAATGCCCGCTTCCTTGAAATCCTGCGCGGTGATGACCATCTGCTTCGCTGACTTGACCAGCAAGCCTGACAAGCCAATCATATCCGGCTTTTCTTTCCGGATGACTTCGATCAATGTCGCCGGCGACACTTTTATGCCGACATCGATTACTTTAAAGCCGTTATTGCTCAAGATGATCTCAACCAGGTTTTTGCCGATGTCATGGACATCGCCTTTCACCGTAGCCAGTACGATCTTCCCTTTTCCGGAGTCGTCTTCTTTCTTCTCCATGAATTGTTCGAGGAATGAAACCGCCGCTTTCATGACGCCGGCACTTTGCAGCACTTCGGCGACAATCAATTGGTTGTCGTTGAACAACCGGCCAACTTCGGCCATTCCTTTCATCAAGGGTCCATTGATGACATCCAGCGGTTCATCATACATTTCCAGCGCCTTTTCCAAATCCGGAATCAGGCCTTCTTTTGTTCCTTCTATAATATAATAAGCCAAACGGTCAGGTACCGTTTTCGGGATGTCGTCTTCAGTCTTCTCTTTTTTCTTGTCGCGGTAGAAAGCCGTAAAATCAGCCAAAGTTTGGTCTGTCGTCGTAAACAGCAATTCATTGGCCATATCGATCTCCTGTTTTGGAATCGATGCATAGCGCTCCAGTTTTTCCGTGTTGACGATGGCGTAATCCAAGCCTGCCTGCGTGCAATGGTATAGATAGACCGCATTCAACACTTCACGACCCACCGGCGGCAAACCGAATGATACGTTGCTGACACCCAGGATGGTTAAAGCGCGCGGCATTTTTTCTTTGATCAGGCGGATTCCTTCGATGGTTTCCACAGCCGATCCGATATACTGCTGATCTCCTGTACCGACCGGGAATACCAGCGGATCGAAAATGATATCTTCCGGTGCCAGCCCCCATTTATTGACCAATAAATCATACGAACGTTGGGCAATTTCCAGTTTCCGCTCACGCGTAACCGCCATGCCCGGCTCATCGATTGTTCCGACGACAACTGCTGCGCCGTATTTTTTCACAAGCGGCATCACCGCATCAAAACGCTCTTCCCCATCTTCAAGGTTGATCGAGTTGATGATGGCTTTCCCTTGCGAATATTTCAGCGCCACTTCGATGACTTCTTCATCAGTGGAGTCGATGACCAGCGGCACTTTGACTTTTTTGACGACTTCTTTCATGAAATTGGTCATGTCTTCCACTTCGTCGCGGTCCGGGTTTGCCAGACAGATATCGATGACGTGCGCACCATTCTTCACTTGTGCACGGGCGATTTCAGATGCCTCTTCAAACTGGCCATCAATGATCAGCCGTTTAAATTTGCGGGAACCGATGACGTTCGTCCGCTCTCCGATGAAAAGGGGACGCATGGTCTCATCGTATTGCAAGGCTTCAATGCCCGACACGACATGGCCATGATCGACACGATCCGGTTTTCTTGGTGCCAGGCCTTCCATGGCTTCACGGACTGCCTTGATATGTGCAGGCGTTGTTCCGCAACAGCCGCCCACTACATTCAACCAGCCTTTATCGGCAAAGCCCCGCAGTTTTTTCGCAAGGGATTCCGGCGTTTCGTGGTAATGCCCGTCTTCGTCCGGCAGACCCGCGTTCGGGTAACAACTGACGTAGCCGTCCGACAGCTCGGACAGCGAACGGATATGGTCCGTCATGAATTCCGGTCCGGTGGCACAATTCAAGCCGACCGATAACGGTTTAACGTGTTCAATCGAGATATAAAACGCTTCAATGCTTTGGCCCGCAAGTGTCGTGCCCATCGGTTCGATGGTTCCCGACACCATGATCGGCAATTCGATTCCGGTTTCTTCAAAGGCTTGTTTGATGCCGATCGTCGCAGCTTTGACATTCAGCATGTCCTGGCTCGTCTCTAAAAGGATCAAGTCCGCTCCGCCTTCAATCAATGCCTTGGCTTGCACATAAAAGTTTTCCAGCATTTCATCGAATGTGACACCGCCAGTCACCGACAATGTTTTCGTCGTCGGCCCAATAGCACCGGCCACAAAACGCGGCCATTCCGGCGTTGAAAAAGCAGCAGCCGCTTTTTTGGCAATTTCCACTCCGAGCCGGTTGATTTCTGCTGCCTGGTTGCCGATCCCATACTCATCCAACACGATCGGCGTTCCACCGAACGTATTGGTGCAAAGAATATCAGCTCCCGCTTCCAGATAAGCTGTATGAATCTCTTCAATAACCTCCGGACGGACAATATTCAAATATTCGTTGCAGCCGTCGAATTCATCGCCACCAAAATCTTCAGCGGAAAGATCCGCGTTTTGGATCATCGTTCCCATAGCTCCGTCGATGATCAATATTCTTTTTTCCAGTTGTTGTTCAATAAGATGTTTGGACATGGCTGGCATCGCTCTCTTTCTGTTGATCTAGTTGTCTGATATAACGAATCAATTCCACGGTCATGTCGTAACGGACAAACGGCGTGATCAGGTAGATGCCATGGAATAGCTCCGCCGCCGTATCGATCAATTCTTTCGCAATCTGGACGCCTTCCGCAGTAGCGCGGTCTTTATCTTCCCCGCAGGCGCGCATGCGTTCCAGTGCATCATCCGATAGTTTGATGCCCGGCACTTCATTGTGCAGGAATTCGGCACTGCGGATGCTGGTCAACGGCATCACCCCGATAAAGATCGGAGACTCCAGATGTTTGGTCGCTTCGTGGATTTCTACGATTTTCTCTTTTGTATAGACTGGCTGCGAAATGAAATAATCCGCACCACTTTCAATTTTCTTATCAAGTCTTGCCACTGCCCGGTCCAGTACGCGGACATTCGGATTGAATGCCGCCGCTACCGAAAAGTTGGCTTTTTTCCGCAACGGCTTACCGGAAAATGAAATGCCTTCATTGAGCTTTTTGATCAGCTGGATCAATTCCATGCTCGACACGTCATAGACGCTGGTCGCTCCCGGAAAATCACCGACTTTGGTCGGATCTCCCGTCACGGCGAGTATATCATGGATTCCGAGCGCATCGAGCCCCATCAAATGCGATTGCAGACCGATCAGGTTGCGGTCGCGGCAGGTGATGTGGGCAAGTGCCCGAATATCCTGCTTATGCTTGAGGATCGATCCCATCGCCATATTGCTGATGCGCGGCGATGCCAGTGAATTGTCCGCCATCGTTATGGCGTCCACTCCGGCATCGTTCAAAGCGGCAGAGCCCTCCAGGAATTTGGTGGTATCCAAATGGCGCGGTGTATCCAATTCCACGATGATGGTCCGTTCCGTTTTGGCTTTTTCATGGAGCGGCTTGACTTCCAGTGCTTCTGCTTCACGGATGACAATCGGTTTTCTTTCAGTGACTTCCTTATGGACGATCGGCGGCAAATTACCAAGATGCTTTTTCACCGCTTCAATATGCTTCGGCGTCGTGCCGCAGCAGCCGCCGATCAATCGGACACCTTCTTCTCTCAATAACAAAGCAGCGCGTCCGAAATAATCCGCTTCCGATTCATAGACGATCCGTCCATCTTCCACATCCAGCAGGCTGGCATTCGGATAAGCAGACAGGAACGCTTTTTCAGGCAAGGTGACTTCATCAAAAGCCTGAATGGTATGGTGCGGCCCAAGACGGCAGTTGACGCCGACAATATCGGCTCCGAGCGTCTCCAATTGATGCAGTGCGTCATTCAAGGACATGCCGTTTTGCAGAATCCCCGGATCGTGCATGGAAACTTGTGCAATCAGCGGTGTATCAGTGATTCCTTTCAGGTGCTTGACCGTTTCCGCGAGTTCTTCGAAATCGTAATAAGTTTCCAGCAATAAGCCATCAGGATTTCCGGCAAGCAAATGGCTTGCCTGCTGATCGACCATCGCAATGATTTCCTGCAATGTGGCATCGCTTTTGCGGATTCCGCGTATGCCCCCGATAGTCCCGAATACAAATTGGCCGCCGGGTGCTGCCGCACGTTTGGCGATGTCAATTGCCGCTCTATTGATATCCGCGACCTGTTCTTCCAGACCGTAGCGCGCAAGCTTGGCTGCGTTCGCTCCGTATGTGTTGGTCTGGATGATGTCCGCTCCGGCTTTAATGTAATCCTGGTGAATCTTCTCGATCACTTCCGGCCGCTGCAAATTCAATTCCTCGTTGCAATACTCGATGCCGTACGAATACAGCAAGGTTCCCATGGCTCCATCAGCCGTCAAAATCCTGGTCTTTAATTCGTCTAATAACCCCATCCTCTTCAACCTCCTATATATACAAAAAAAGCCTTCATGAAAAAGAAGGCTTTACGATATCAAACTCGTTCCTTTTCATCTGCCAGACAATGACTTGCCTGCTGGATTTAGCACCTGACCTTTCGGCTGGTTGCTGAAGTTTCATCGGGCCAGTCCCTCAACTTCTCTTGATAAGAATTCACTATTCTGTTTTAAGTATTCTAGATATGGTACCTGTATCTGATGGGCAGGTCAAGGCGATCTGTCAAAAAACAATGAAATTTCTGTGATTTTTTTCACAATCCTTAAATAAATCGAAAAAAACAGCTTCCCGCACCTTTTTCTCCTAAAAAAAGGCTTCAAAATTCCGGGCTGGATCTGTATAAAAAAGGAAAATTTCCACGTTCTTTGCGTTCACCTAGAATATGTTTTCATATTCATTTCGAATTTCTCACTGATGGATTCAAGGATTGAACTGGAAATCGTGCGCCTGAAATTTATACCAGGTGAACGTTCCTTCTGCCAGCTCCCAGCTGATCTCCATGTCCACCGGCACCTTCAATGCACCCACCTGTTTGTGTTCGTTGATGGTCCCTATGCACAGCAACGGACGCGCATCTTCTCCATTTTCTTTATAGCGCCAGGCCTCCACTTTCAGCAGCTCGTAATGCTCATCGAAGAAGTAAGTGGCGGAACCGGTCAGACCGCCATAATTCATGGTTGCCGTTGCACAATACGCATTCACTTCCTGCCAGGAAATGAACGGACTGAGCGCAGCGGACGGATACCAAGACAGCTCCATCAAGTAGCGCTGCAAAGCCGATTCATTCGTCTTTTCGTTGTCGACTGATCTGGAAATTGGCAGAATCCCGGCAAGTTTGATGCGCATATCCGCCTTGCCTTCCTGAAAGCTGTCTTTGCCCGTCACGACCAGGCCTTTCCCCATTTTCATCTTCACGGACCAACGAAAAGCAGGTGGATCCGTGAAGCTGATTTGTTCCGCTTCGGAGGCGGTCCATTTTTTCTGTTCGGGTTTCAATTTCATCATTCCCGATTGTTTGAGCTTCACGGAATCGATTTTTTCATGGCCGACCGCCCCAATTGCTGTAAGCCAATTCTGTACGGCCAATGGAAGTGATCCAGTCATTTCCGCTGTAAGTTTGTCCCGAGCCGCAAAGCCGGCTTCTATTTTCTGCGTTCCTTTTCCCTTCATTACGACCACCCCTTTTACTTGCTATACCTGTTCTTTTAACAAATAAATCTTATTGATGATAATTTATAGACAAACAAACGAAAAAAGAGTATTTTTATATCAATTAGATATGTATCAAAAAGATAGTTGGAGGTGGGTGGATGCCAAAAGAAAACCATACTCAATATGCCATACTGGGACTCTTGACCACGGAATGCCGCACGGGTTATTCGATTAAACAAATGATTGATACCAGCTTGACTCACTTTTGGAAAATCAGTTATGGACAAATTTATCCCACGTTGAAATTGTTGGTGGAAAAAGGTTATGCGTCCGTCGAAGATCAGGCCCAGGATGGCAAGCCCGATAAAAAGGAATACACAATCACCGCTGAAGGCGAATACGTTCTTAAAGAATGGATTCAACAGCCTATTCAGCAGCTCCCGACTGAAAAGAATGAATTGCTGCTGAAGCTTTTTTTCAGCCGGAATCTGGATGTTCAAGACACACTCGACCATTTGGATGCTTATCGCGATAAGCTTACTGACCGCTACAACATTTATCTCGGAATCCAAGAAATGATCAGCACACAGTTGACCGGTCAGCCCGATGCTCCTTTTTGGCTGATCACTTTGGACTATGGATTGCGGACGACACAAGCTGCTATTGACTGGTGCGAAGAAACAAAAAGAACATTACGTTCTTGAGGAGGAAAAATAATGAGCGCAAACGTTTTTCCCGGAAGATTCACTGCTGAAAGCCACGAGGGAATCGTTGTCTTTGTCATCGGAATGCGAATCAACAAATGGAGAGCTGTGCATAAATGGCTTCCCGTTATGGCAGCCATGCCCCCAATGATCAAAGAGCTGGCCATCCACAAAGAACTGGGCTGCCTGTCTTCTGAAAGTTTTTTCAAACCGCCGCTCACTTTTATGGTTCAATATTGGCAGTCAGAAGAAGAGTTGAATGCCTATTCAAAAGGCCAGAAACATTTGCCTGCCTGGAAAACTTTCAACCAAAAAGCAAGAAACAATGATGCTGTCGGCATCTATCATGAAACCTATCTCATCTCCCCTGGCCAATCAGAATCGATTTACGTCAATATGCCTGAATTCGGTTTAGCGAAAGCCCTTGGCAAAAAAGACATCACTCCAGTCAATTCCTCCGCCCGCAAACGGCTGAACAAGCAAGAATAACCATCGTTATTTCCTGTACTCACTACCAGCAAAAGATGGAGCTTGCGGCTTCAATCAAAAAGAGAAGCTCGCTAATTAGATTTTAAAAAAAGTAGTCTTTACAAACCTTGTAAACCCTTCAATTAAGGATCCGGAGCGCAAGGCGGCGACTCCTGCGGGAACAGCGAAGTGCCGAAATCCACTCGGGCGCTAGTCCGAGTTAGTTCGGCGCGAGCCCGCGGAAAGCGTCCGCCTGGAGCGCAGGATCCAGTAGATGAGTATTCATTCTTTAATTGACCTAAGTATTCTTTCATCTAAAAAAACCTGTCAGGAAGGATTCTTCCTGACAGGTTTTCAACTTAAATATACCAGCCCAACTTCAAATTTCATGAAGCTCCTTCAATCAAAAAAGACTCTGTAATTCCTTTACTGGCAGTAAATCAGGCTGGCCATTGTAGCTGACGAACTCGATTTCCCCGATACGCATGCCTGCATTGTATTCTCCGATGATGGTATCCAGCAGAATAAAAGAGGCAGAGATGAACTCATCTTCGTTTTCTTCTGTAAAGCCTTTTATGTACAGAATCAGGTTGACTTCATCGCTATTGCTTTCTTTTTCGAATGTACAGAAGATATCATCCCATGCCAGTTCAATATCGCCATATTCAATGGAAACTTCTTCGTCCTGTTTTTGCCGAAAGGCGATGATGTCAAAAGAATCGAGCTCAGGTGCCTGTCCGACTAAATCGATGACATCGTCAAAGGCCTCCACCATGCCATCCGCACTGATGACGAATTCCCGCTTCCCATCCACCAGAATCTCACTGAGTTCAAAAGCCAAATGCCGGTTAACCTTCTGCAACTTCTTTTCCAATTGGCTGAAAAGTTTCCCTCGTCCAGAATCACCCAATTCAAAGAAAGCTTCTTTATTGTCTGCAAACCATTCCCAGAAAGCTGCTACCTTATTTTTTCTCTTCGGCAACCAATTCATTCCGCTATCCCCTTTGCATCCAGCAATTATATTAGTTCTATCATAATCATAATTATCAAAAAATGATAGTACTTTTTATCCACAAAAACCTACTTTTCGCTTCTTCCCGCTGTTTCATATAGGCTGAATTTCACCATGGAGACTATGCCTAATGCAGGACCAATACTCAGCAAAATAAATACCCATTCCCACCCGATCAAGCTTTGCACAACAGGAATCAAGTTGATCGAAAAAATTGTAATCAAAAATCCGATGCACATCTGGAACGTCAAAGCTGTCCCCAGGTAAGGCGTCTCCGCAAATTCCGTCACCGCTGCTGAAAACTGAGCCGAATCGGAAATCACGAACATTCCCCAAATGACTGCCACGAGAAGGGTCAACCAGAAGGCCTGCCCGAACGTAAAGCCGATGATGATGGAGCAGCTGCCACTGATCAGTAAAGAAAGAATGGTCAGACGCGACCTTCCTAAACTGTCTGCGGCCATCCCGCCCAAAACACAGCCGACTGCTCCGGCAATTCCAATTGACACAAACGAGGCTAACGAAATAATTTCCGGGCTGACCTGGGAAGAGCTGCTGGCGAAACTGGCCGCAAGAAATACAGGGAGCCACGTCCACATCGCATACAATTCCCACATATGGCCGAAATACCCGTAATTCGCCAGCATGACCGGTTTATTGAGCAGCACTTGTTTTATTAGTTTAAAAGAAAAAATTGTCTTTTGCGGTGAAGTTGGTGCGTCTTTTACCACCCAGTTCATAATGCCTGCTGCAGCCAGCGCCAGCAGAGAGCTGACGACGATGACCAGCTTCCAGTCCACAGAAGAAAAAAGAAGACTGATGAAATGGGGCAAGGACGAGCCCAAAGTCAGTGCTGCGATCAAAATCCCAAGCGCCAGTCCTCTTTTTGAGGGGAACCATTGAGAAAGCAATTTGACAGCTGTCGGATAAACGCCAGCAAGCGTCACTCCGGTCATTATCCTCAAGGCAATTCCGATCATGGCACTGTCTGCAACGATCAACAGGCCATTGATCAGCGCACCCGCTAATGCGGAAAGCGCAAACACTCTTCGGGCATTAAAGCGATCTGCTATCCCGAAAGAAACACTGATCAATGTACCGATGATAAAGCCGGCCGGAACCGATGCCGATAACCACGCCTCTGTCAGTACGGTGAGATTCCAAAGCTCCCTCAACTCCGCCCCTGTGACGCTCGCACTGAACCATAGACTCAATGCGAAAAGTTCTGCTATGGCAATCCACATTAAAGCCGTCCATTTCCCCTTGCCCATCATCATTCTCCTTCCGCAAACTAAAACAGTCCTTCTTTTCTCCTAATCATAGAATAGTAAAAGAAAATATGATAGCTGTTAAAGAAAACAGCATCCCACCTACGAAAATCGCCTTCTGCAAAAAAAAACCTTTCATCAGTTGAATGTTCTGATGAAAGGCTTGGAAATTATGATTTTCGCTCTATTGTATGCTATACCGATTAATCCTCAGCTTTTAGCTATCGCCTCTTTTGTAATCGATTCTCCTATTTCCAAAGTCGGCACATCAATGTTCACTGTATCCGGGTATTTGATGCCTGCTCCGGTATTCAACGCGACAACCGTTTCGCCGTCTTTGATCCAGCTCTGTTTTCGCAACTCACGGATTGCCACAAAAACCGCCGCACCTTCCGGACAAATGAAGGACCCTTCCAGGCGAGCAATTTTTGCCTGTTCGGCAAGCATGGCTTGATCATCTACTGCAATGGCACAGCCTTTTGTCTTATAGATGGCATCCAATACCAGAAAATCGCCCAGCGCTTTTGGCACGTTGATTCCAAAAGCCTGCGTGCTGGAATTTGTCCAGAATTCGGACTCGTTCTTCTTTTCTTCCCAGGCTTTCACAATCGGCGCACAACCTGTTGCTTGAACGGCTACAAGGCGCGGCAAATCACCTTTGACCCACCCTAATTTCTTAAGTTCATTGAGGGCTTTATAGATGCCGATCAAGCCGACACCGCCGCCTGTCGGATAAAGGATGACGTCCGGCATTTCCCAGTCCATCTGCTCAGCGATTTCCAATCCCATCGTTTTCTTGCCTTCAATCCGGTAAGGTTCCTTTAAAGTCGAGGCATCGTAAAAGCCAAAATCCTTTACAGCCTGCCCGACGATTTTCCCGGCATCGCTGATCAAGCCGTTAACCAGGTAGAGATTAGCACCCGACAATGCCACTTCGTTGCGGGTGATTTTCGGTGCATCCTGCGGCATGACGATGGTCGATCGGATGCCGGCTTTCGCGCCGTAAAGCGCCCAGGCAGCACCCGCGTTGCCGTTTGTCGGCATCGCGAACTCCTTGACGCCGACTTCTTTAGCTTTCGAAATTCCCACTGCCGCTCCCCTGGCTTTGAATGTGCCGGTTGGAATCAGCCCTTCATCTTTCATATAGAGGCTTTCTACATCCATATCCTTGCCAAGGGTCGGCATCGCGATCAAAGGCGTCATGCCTTCGCCTTGTGATACGACGTTCGCTTCGTCTTCCACTGGCAGCATTTCATGATATCTCCATAAGGTCGGTTTCCTTTTCAACAACTCTTCCGGACTCAAAGCGGCTTTCAATTCATCCCAATGGTAATCCACCAGTAACGGCGAACCGCATGTACATAATTGATGCTGCTGTTCTGTATCGTATGTAGCCTCGCATTTTGGGCAGTAAAGATGGGAAACGTAACTGTACTTCAAATTGAACACTCCTCTCCCGTTGATTTTCCTGACAACAATAGCCCGGAAATCACCCCCGGGCTATTGAATGGATCTTATTTGATTTCAGCTATGGAAATTGAGGCCAGATGTGACCGGCGCCACATAACCGGCACGGATGACGAAATCACCGAAATGTTCGTTTTCCGCGCGCTCTTTGGCGAATTGGAAGAAAATCGGCTTGAGTGTCGCTAAAATCTCTTCTTCTCCGATATTCTCGCGGTACATTTTGTTCAGGCGGTCGCCTGCAAAGCCCGCACCCAAATACATATTGTATTTGCCAGGTGCTTTGCCGATAAAACCGATTTCCCCAAGTGCAGGGCGTGAACAGCTATTCGGGCAGCCCGACATGCGGATGATGATTTCCTCATCACGCAGACCAGCTTCGTCCAGCGTATCTTCGATTTTGCTGATCAGCACCGGCAAGTACCGCTCCGCCTCGGCCATTGCCAAACCACAAGTCGGCAACGCCACACATGCCATCGAGTTCTGGCGCAGCGCTGAATTTTCTTTGCCGTCGGTCAAGCCATATTTCTCAACCAAGGCATCGATTTTCTCTTTATTTGTTGCCGTAACATTGCTGATGATCAAGTTCTGGTTGGCAGTCAGGCGGAATTCCCCCGTGTGGACATGGGCAATTTCGCGAAGTCCTGTCATCAATGGGTAGCCATCAAAATCTTTGACACGGCCGTTCTCGATGAATAACGTCAAATGCCATTTCCCGTCGCTTTCAATCCAGCCATAGCGGTCGCCGTTGCGGTCGAATTGGAACGGTCGCTCTTGTTCAATCTCCCAGCCCAGACGCGTGTTCAGTTCATTTCTGATCCAATCAAGGCCCAGTCTGTCGACAGTGTATTTGAAACGGGCATTTTTCCGGTCCGTCCGGTTGCCGTAGTCACGCTGAATCGTAAGAATTTTTTCACCGACTTCATTGACTTTGTCCGGCGGGCAGAATCCAATGACACGCGCCAATTGCGGATACGTATTCGTGTCGCCATGTGTCATACCCATGCCACCACCGACTGTCACGTTGAAGCCCTGCAGCTTGCCGTCTTTCAAGATGGCAATAAATCCAAGATCCTGCGAATAGATATCGACATCATTGGCAGGCGGAATCGCGAAACCGATTTTGAATTTCCGCGGCAAATAATAGCGCCCGTACATCGGTTCCACTTCTTCTGCTTCATTGCTGTCGACAACTTTTTCTTCGTCCAGCCAAATTTCATGATAAGCTCTTGTTTTTGGTAACAGGTGTTCACTTAACTCACGGGAAATGTCATAAACTTCTCCGTGGACATCCGACTGATATGGATTGGATGTCGACATGACATTCCGGTTAACGTCTCCGCAGGCGGCAATCGTGTCCATCAAAGCATGATTCATTTCCTGGATGGTACTCTTCATATTCCATTTCAGGATGCCATGCATTTGGAACGTCTGGCGTGTCGTCAGCTTCAACGTGCCGTTGCCGTGCGTGTTGGCCAGATTGTCCATCGTCAGCCATTGATGCGGCGTTGCCACACCTGCCGGCAACCGGACGCGGATCATGAATTGGTAAGCAGGTTCAAGCTTCTGCTGCGCACGTTCGTTGCGGATATCCCGGTCATCCTGCATATAGCTGCCGTGGAATTTCAACAGCTTGGTGTCTTCATCCGGAATCGAAGCCGTCAGGCGCTCCGCAAAGCTTTCTTCAATATTGCCCCGTAAATAATTGGTTCTATCTTTAATGACCTCCATTTCACTTGGAGTGCCTTCTATGTCAGTCAACTCTTTAATTTTCATGATAAGCCCCTTTCAATGTTGAGCGGTTCTGCTTAATAAACATCGCGCAAATAACGTTTGTCGCTGCGCATCGAAGTCAGATATTCTTCCGCTTGTTCCGCGCTCATATTGCCTTCCTGCTCCAAAATGGCCGCTAGCGTAGCATGGACATCTTTGGCCATGTATTTTTCATCGCCGCAGATATAGACATTCGCGCCGGCTTCCAGCCATTGATACACTTCCTGGCTTTTTTCCATCAAACGGTGCTGCACATAAATCTTTTCAGCCGTATCACGGGAAAAGGCAACATCCATTTTTGTCAGAACGCCATCCTTCAGCCATCTTTGCCATTCGGTCTGGTAAAGGAAATCGGTGACGAAATGCTGTTCACCGAAGAACAGCCATGCGTCTCCCTGAGCATCCGTTTCTTCGCGTTCTTCCATAAAGGCACGATAAGGGGCGACTCCTGTTCCGGCACCGATCATGATGATCGGCGTTTCCGGATTTTCAGGCAAGCGGAAATTGTTATTGCTTTGGATGAAGACAGGCAAGCTTGCGCCGGCTTCTGAGCGTTCTGCGCATTGTGTCGAGCAGACGCCTGTCCGTTTCCGCCCATTCGCTTCATAACGCAAAGCCCCTACAGTCAGATGCACTTCATCCGGATTTGCTTTGGAACTGCTGGCAATCGAATACAGGCGAACCGGTATTTTGCGCAGTATTTTAATGAATTCAGCAGCAGGCGTTTGCCACGGACCGAAATCTTCCGTTAAGTCGATCAGGTCTCTTCCATAGATATAAGCCTGCAGCTGTTCTTTGTTTTCGGGCTCCAATAGATCGGCCAAAGCATTGCCTTCTGCAAAAGCTGCCGCTTTTTCAAGCAAAGGTTTTGATAGACTCGTGATTTCAAAAGTAGTGATCAAAGCGTCGCGCAGGGAGCTTGTATCGCCCTGCTTATTGATGGATACCGGTTCATCCGGATTCCATCCTGCTGCAGCGATCAATTGGTCAACCAGCTGATCTTCGTTTTCAGGAACGATCCCCAAACTGTCACCCGGCTCATATTGCAGGCCCGAGCCTTCCAAATCCAGTTCCAGGTGGCGGGTTTCCTTATTCGAACCACGGCCATTCAAGTTGATATTCTCCAAAACTTCCGCGTTGAACGGATTGCTGCGGGAATAAGCCGGCTGTTCAGCCGGTGCAGTTTGCTGCGTACCCGAAGCAGCCGTTGGAGCGCCCGGACGATCTGTTTCTCTGTCTTTATTCAGGACACTGAAAACACCGTCAAACCATTCTTCTGCCGGTTCTTCAAAGTCCAGATCGGCATCCACGCGTGCGTGGATCCGGTTGGCACCCAATTCCTCCAGGCGCTTATCAAAATCTTTGCCTGTCTGGCAGAAAAACTCATAAGAGCTGTCGCCAAGAGCCAGCACCGAGAAACGGACATCTTCGAGCTTAGGCGCCCGCTTGCTATATAGGAAATCATAGAGGGCAAGGGCATTATCGGGCGGGTGGCCATCCCCATGCGTACTGGTGATGATCAGCAAATCTTCGACTTTCTTCAAGTCTTTCGGTTTAAACTCATCCATTGGCGTAAGCTTCACCTGGTAATCTTTGTCCTGCAATTTTTTCGAAACCTCTTTAGCGACCGATTCACAGTTGCCTGTGTGGGATCCGACCAAGATGGTGATTTCACGGGTAGCGGCAGGTGCGCCGCCTTGCTGGGCGTACCATTCCAATCCCGGTTGTTCCTGTACGGCCACTGTAGCGGCTGACTGGGACCCAGCCAGATAGCCGTTCAGCCAAATTTTCTGATTGTCGGTCAGCATCGGCAATAAGCGATTGATAAGCTCTACCTGTTCCTGATCGAATGGACTGTTCATTGTCTGCAATTGCAAATTGTTTCACCTCGAAATTCGTTTATTTTTTGTAATTAATTCACAATAAGAAGCGTTGTGTTGAAGAAATCGCTACGGGTGTATGCTTTCCGGGGGGCTTGCGCCGAACTAACTCGGGCTGCTGCCCGAGTGGATTTCGGAGCTTCGCTGCTCCCCCAGGAGTCAACCCCCTTCGCTCTTTCTTCTAAGAGTTGTGCAGTTAGAAACAAATATAAGATAAATTGCTGTTTACTTAATTAAGAGATGAAGCAAACACTCATCAATCTATGGTGTCTACCTTCACACAGGCTGCTGGCGGTAATGATGGTCAATCGCTACAATCATCGCCCCCATCTTTTGGTGTTCAGGCTGCAGCACTTGTTTGATGCCATTGCTTTCGAGTTCCTTGGCGGTGACTTTGCCGACAGCTACTGCCAGCACCTGGTCATTGAAAGCCTTGATCAGCTGCGTGCTTTGAGCTGGGTCAGCGAATATATTCCTGACTTGCGTTTTACTGGTGAAGACAATGGCATCCAAGGACTGTTCGATAATGGATTGCTTCAACTGGTCCACTACGAGAGCGTCTGGTTTTTCGTAGGAATAAGGGCGGGATAAGTAGACGGTATGGCCATTTTCTTCCAATATGCTTTTCAGCTTATCATCGTCCTGGTCATAGGCCTGCAAGAAGATCCGCTGTGGGCTTTTGCCTTTATACTCTTCATCTAACGCTGCTAATAGATTGTCCATTGTTCCATCTTCTGAAACATGGATCGGCTCCAGACCATGTTCTTTGATCCATTTCATCGTTTTGCTGCCGCGAACGGCCAGTTTTGTTTCCTTCAGCTTATCGAGATAACGTGATTGCAGACCGATGTTTTCAGCTGAATCCGTTAATGTTCGTGCTCCGATGCCGGTTGTGAAGATGGCCCAGTCAAAAGATTCGGCTAAAAAATCCGTGATGTTCTGTGCGCTGATGTCTTCGTTTAGCCTCTGCCTTCCCTGAATCGGGAGAATGACAGGAGTGCCGGACTGCTTTTCAATGAGCAGGCTGATTTCTTTTGCGGCACGTACGGCTGCCACACCTATTTTCTTTCCGGCCAATCCATTCATATCCAATCTCTCCTTCCGTCGTTCACCATGCCGGCTGCTGCTCGTTTTGCAGCGCTTCAAGCACACGTTCTGCGAGGGCATCCACCATAGATGGATGATCGCCTAAATATCCACATAAGATAATCTGCTGTTCGTATGACGACAATCCGTTGATTTTCTTCTGCATTGATTTCACCAGAAGTCCGGTGAACCATAAATAAGGGACTACGAAAATCTGTTTGCTGCCCGAATTGATGGAAGCTTGCAATCCTTCATCAAATGACGGGGCAGCTGCGGCCAAATAACAGACGTCTACGTTCGGTACATTTGCTTTCACTGCCAGTTTCGCAGCAATTTCTTCAACCGAACGAGTGATTTCCGAACTTTTCCCGCCTCTTCCGACCAGTAGAATCTTCGCTTCAGGCAAGCGGTGCACGCCCGTTTCCTGTAGACGTTCGGCTAAAATCTCTACGAGCCGGTCCTGCACGCCCAGCGGTTTTCCATACGTAAAGCGGATGTCGGGATAGCGCAATACTGATTTTTTGACTTCATCCGGAATATCTTCGTAATAATGTCCGGCACTCAACAGCAGAACTGGAACGACGGCAATCGCTGTAGCGCCCTGTTCGACTAGACTGTCGATCCCTTCGCCAATATCCGGACTAGCCAACTCCAAAAAGCAGGTTTCATGTAGAGCCACATCAACTTTTAAATGAACCTGCTCCATAAACGCCATCGCTTCCTGGCGCGTTTCCTTTACACGGCTTCCGTGGCTTACATATAATACAGCCTGCATGTCATCATCTCCTTATCCAACATGGGCGGCAAGCTGGAATTGCTGTTCGTCCTGCAGCTGCTCATACCATTGCAATTTGTCTCTCAGGCGGACCACTTCTCCCACAACGATCATCGATGGGTTCTCGAAATCCTTGGCGTTTCGGACAATGTCCTCAAGCGTTCCAGTAACGGTCCGCTGCCGTTCTGTCGTCCCCCATTCAATCAAGGCGATCGGTGTCGTCGGTTTCAATCCATGGCGCATCAAACGGCCGCAGATTTCCGGAAGCTTGCTGACGCCCATATAGATGCACAATGTATCCATACTTTTAACGACATGTTCCCAGTATTCATCCTGATCGACGCCGACTTTGCTGACCCCTGAAATAAAAGCTACGGACGAACTGTAATCGCGGTGGGTGACCGGGATTCCTGCATAGGCTGGCGCCGCGATCCCCGCTGTGATTCCCGGAACAATTTCAAACGGAATATTATGGTCCACCAGTGCTTCCGCTTCTTCTCCACCTCTCCCAAAAACAAAAGGGTCGCCGCCTTTCAGGCGTGTTACGATTTTTCCTTGCAGCGCAAACCGGCACAGCAGCTCGTTGATTTCTTCCTGTTTCAATGAATGGTTATCGGGTTTTTTGCCGCAATAGATCAATTGGGCATGTTCTTTCGCTTCGTCCAGCAATTCCTGGTTTATCAAGCGATCATAAAGGATGACATCGGCCTTCTGAATGGCCTTCAACCCTTTCACTGTAATCAAATCAAGGTCGCCTGGACCTGCACCAACTAAATAAACTTTTTTCATAAGCTTCCTAGACTCCTTTTTTTAACCAGAGAAACGAAGATTCCGCCATTTTCTGATCGTTGATTTCCATCATCCTGCTGGCCACATTATGTATGCAGGCCACATTCAGTTTTCGCAAAACCTTTCCATCTTCCGTCGCGGCTGTCTCCATCCGTTGTCACGGCAAACGAACAGTGCTTGCAGCCGATGCTTGGATAACCTTCGTCGTGCAAAATATTATATTCAAGGCCGTTCAATTGGATATACTGCCAAACATCGTCCCATGTCCAGTGGATCAGCGGGCAAACCTTAACGGATTTGAAACGGTTGTCTTTATTGATGAAATCCGTTTTGCTGCGGCTTGCCGACTGCTCTCTTCTGAGGCCGGAAATCCAGGCCTGTGCGCCGGAAAGGGTCTGTTCAAGCGGTTTGACTTTGCGGATATCGCAGCATTTATCCGGCTGGCTGTTCCACAGTTCATCGCCGAACTGGCTGGCTTGCTCCTCCAGCGTCAATTCCGGTTTTTTCATGCGGATGTTCAATTTCGGGTAGCGTTTCTTGACCCGCTCAATCAATTCATAGGTTTGGTCGAAGTGGACGTCGGTGTCCAGGAACACCACTTCCGCATCGCTTTTCACCTTGGAAATAAGATCGATCAATACCATGCCCTCCGCTCCGAAGCTGCAGGCATAGACAATATTCTCTCCATAGGAATCATAGGCCCATTCCAGAATATCAGCGGCACCTTTCAGCGTATCGGTCGGTGCCAGGTCCTTAAATGGATCTCCAGTAAATTGCTCGTACGAAACAGCGTGGCTCATCCTAACTTCCTCCTTCAAACTAACCTTGTATTTTGTACTCCTTCTTTATCTATTAAATAAGAGATGAAGAAATCGCTCCAGGTGGACAATCCAATGAATTTCCCACCAAAAAATATAAATAAAAACCCTCTCTTCCAATAGAACAAGAAGAGAGGGAGCCAATGCGCAATTGCAGCAAGCCTGTCTTCTTATCTTCCAGATCCGTTCGGGACCTGCTGGAATTGGCACATTATCCCCAGTCAAAGACTAAAGCTGTTGCCGAGGCTTCAAAGGGCCAGTCCCTCCACCTCTCATGATAAGAAATACCTTATAAGTTTACTAGGTTTTATGATTTGTCTAAATACTAAAGCAATAAAAGATAACTGTCAATAAAACTCTGAAAATATCATTTATTTACTCGGGTTATTTTTCTTTCTTCATTTCTCGGCTCTTCGAAATCATGAGTTCTTCCCTGATGCCAAAAACCAGCCATTTGTGAGGCTTTCCTGGTTATAGGAAAACCGGCTTTGATCTTTGGCGCATTGCACGAGGCCGCCTGCCGCTTCGACAATCGCTTGTCCGGCAGCCGTATCCCATTCCATCGTCGGCGCAAAGCGCGGGTAATAATCCGCCTGCCCTTCGGCCACTAGACAAAATTTCAGAGAGCTACCAGCCGATACACGCTCAATCGATTGCCCTTCATTATTCAGCCGTTCAATAAATTCATGTGTTTCAGCCGACATATGGGAGCGGCTCGTGACGATCCGGGTTATATCCCCCGTTTTTTCAGCAGATAAGGAAATGCTTTTTTCGCGCAGTACATCAACGTTTTCAAACCTTTCAGCAGAAGCATCTTCCAATTTATAGGCGCCCTCATTGTCTTCACCAAAATAGAATACATCGGTCGCCGGCACATAAATAACGCCGAGAACAGGATAGTTTCCTTCTATTAATGCGATGTTGACTGTAAACTCGCCGTTCTGTTTGATGAATTCCTTGGTGCCGTCGAGTGGATCCACAAGCCAAAACCGCTTCCAGTTTTTCCGTTCTTCATAAGGAATTTCACTGCCCTCTTCGCTCAGCACCGGTATTTCCGGATAGGCGCTCTTCAGTCCTGCATCAATTACGCGGTGAGACCGCTGATCTGCAATCGTCAGCGGCGAATCGTCCGATTTTGCCTCAACAGTCAGTTCCTGTCCATAAACCGCCATGATTTCCCGGCCTGCGGAGAGGCTGATTTCGAGCAGTCGATTCAGGTCAATGCCACTTGCCATTAGCCCAAGTAGCCTGTTTTCTTCAAATAATCGATAATCACTTGAACCGATTCTTCCAGTGACTGCTTATCGGTTTCAATGACGATTTCAGGTTTCACCGGTTCTTCATAGGGTGCATCGATGCCGGTAAACCCTTTGATTTCTCCGGCTCTGGCTTTTTTATAAAGGCCTTTCGGATCGCGTGCTTCACAAGCGTCCACACTGCACTTCACATAAATTTCGATAAACTCATCTTCTTCAAGCAGCGCACGGACTTGATCGCGGTCTTCCTGATACGGAGAAATGAATGCGGTCAAAGTCAATACCCCGGCATCGCTCATCAGCTTTCCGACTTCACCGATCCGCCGGATATTTTCAGTGCGGTCTTCGGGACTGAATCCCAGGTTTTTATTCAACCCGTGGCGGACATTATCCCCATCCAATAGGTAGGTACGGATTCCAAGTGCGTGGATTTCTTTTTCCAAGGCAACGGATACCGTCGATTTCCCTGAGCCCGATAACCCCGTAAACCACAGGACCCCGCTTTTGTGATTATTCAATTTCTGTCTATCCTTTTTTGTAACACTCGATTCATGCCAAACGATATTCGTTGATTTGCTCATTTTTTCTCCTCCTAAAACCAGTAATAGTAGACGATTCCAATGGTAACCGACATGACTAGAATACTAAGGGGTGTCCCTACTTTGACGTAATCTGTGAATTTATAGCCACCCGGTCCATAGACGATCAAATTGGTCTGATAACCGATTGGCGTGATGAAACTGGCGGATGCGGAAATGGCGATAATGACGGCAAAGCCCATTGGGTCAAGCTGCAGATTGCTGGCCATTTCGATGCCGATTGGAATCATCAGGACCGCCGCCGCACTATTGGTGATCAATTCTGTAAAGATGCTGGTCAGCAGATACACTAAAATCAGAATGGCCAGCAGGCCGAATGGCTGGCCGATTGCCAACAGCCCGTCTGCCGCCCATTGTGCCAAACCCGTTTTGGTCATAGCTGCCCCAACTCCGAATGCACTGGCAATCAGCAGCAGTACATTAAACTGCACATCGTTTTTAGCGTCTTCCATTGAAATTGATTTGGTCACCAGCAAAATCAGCACTGCCAATGCCATGGCTTTGAACATGCTCAGCCAACCGACAACAACCAGGATAATGGCGCCCAGTAGCACCAGCAATGAAAACCACCCCACGAACCGGCTTTCCTGCAGGGATTTTGGGGTTTTCATGGAAGAGACGACATAAAAGTCATTGGACTGCTGATATTTTTCCACAAAACCCGTTCCGGCGAGCAGCAGCAGCGTATCGCCCGGCCGCAGAATGATATCGCCGACTTTGCTTTTGATGCGCTCATTATTGCGATGAACGGCCATAACACCGGCATCATAGCGTGAACGGAATTGGGATTGCTTGATGGTCTTCGACAGCAGCGAAGATTCATGGGAAACCACAGCTTCCGCAAGCTGTGTATTGCCGTTTTTCAGGTCTTCCAATTGAAGATCGGTTCCCGTCTTCAATGTCAGCCCTTTTCTTTTTTGCAAATCGGCAATGGTGGAAATAAGTCCTGTAAAAATCAGGCGATCTCCAGCTTGGATAACGGTTTTGGAACTGACCGATGAAATCCGGGCATGATCCCGAATGATTTCAATCAGGTACAGCCCCTTCAAATCACGAAGCTTCGCTTCTTCAACCGTTTGACCGGTATATGGAAACGCCTCTTCCACTCTCATTTCAGCGATGTATTTCCGGGAATCTTCAGCAACCTGCTTGCTGAACCCCTTATTTTCAGGCAACAGCATATTGCCGACGGTAAATAAATAGATTAAGCCGACAATGGTGATGGGAATGCCGACAATCGCCAATTGGAACAGCGAAAATCCTGGAAGCCCATAATCGATGAGCATGCCGTGAATAACTAGGTTCGTCGAGGTTCCCATCAAGGTGATGGTGCCTCCTAAAATCGTTACATACGATAAAGGAATCAGCACCTTGGATGGTGCAATATTCCTTTCTTCACACCATTTCTTCAATAAGGGCGTCAATGTCACAACGATCGGCGTATTATTCAAGAAAGCCGAAAATAGCGGGAGCGGAAGAAAAATACGGAACAATGATCCTTTCAGGCTCTTGCCCTTGTTCAGCCAGCCAATCATCATCTGGTCAATCAGGCCATGCTTTTGTACGGTACCGACAACGATGAACAATAAGGCAATGGTCAGCATTCCCGGATTGGAAAAGCCGCGCAATGCTTCTTCTGTCGTTAAAATTCCTGACAGCAGCAAAACCACCAATGCAGAGAACACGATCATATCCGGACGGGCAACTTCAAACAGCAAGGCACTGACCATAGCAACGATGACAATTAGCACAAAAATCATTTCGACTGACATGGGCAACCATCCTTCAACTTAGTTACTTACTACGGTCTCCCGCAAGCCTTTGATAAGGACATCCGCCACTTCCGGACGGGAAAATTGTTTCGGGGGCTTCTCCCCGTTGCGAAGCAATTCACGTACTTTCGTACCGCTCAAATGAACATGATTTTCTGCCGTATGCGGGCAGGTTTTGGCTGTTGCCATGTTTTCGCATGCATTGCAGTAGAATGAATGCTCGAATTTGAAGATTTGAATGCCCAGTTCGTCTTCGAACTGGCTAATGAATTCCTGCGCTTCGTATGTGCCGTAATAATCGCCGACACCGGCATGGTCGCGCCCGACGATAAAATGTGTGCAGCCATAGTTCTTGCGGACGATGGCGTGAAGAACCGCTTCTTTCGGTCCCGCATAGCGCATTGCTGCAGGATAGATGGCTAGGCGCGCACGATCTGCAGGATAGTAATGCTTCAAGATGACCTGGTAGCTTTCCATCCGCACCGCCGCTGAAATGTCGTCGGATTTCGTTTCGCCCACAAGTGGATTCAACAACAATCCGTCAACCACTTCCAATGCCGCTTTCTGGATGTACTCATGTGCCCGGTGCACCGGGTTGCGTGTCTGGAAACCAACAATCGTCTTCCAGCCAAGATCCTGGAACAACTGGCGCGTTTCAACCGGATCCAAATGGAATTCCTCGAATTCGCTGTGATCCGGGCGATTCAATAAGGTGATCGGTCCGGCCAGGTACACATCGCCGCGTTCGTATAATTTCTTAACGCCTGCATGTGCTTCTTCCGTCGTTCCGTAGATTTTTTCCGCTTCCAACCGTTTGTCGTAAGCGTATTTCTCCTTCAGTGCGAGCGTTCCGTAAATCACACCGTCTTCGCCTTTCAGCGCAATTTCGTCGCCGACTTGGTAGCTATCCGCTTCTTCTTTGGTGACCGACAGTGTAATTGGCACGCTCCAAACCGTGCCATTGCTGAGGCGCGATGTATGTACCACACTTTCATAATCTTTTTGTCCAAGGAAACCGGTCAATGGGCTGAAGCCTCCGATGCCGATCAGTTCCAGATCTGAGATCGCCCAATCCGAAACAAATAATGAGGAAAGCGATTCTGCATTTTTCAAGGCCTTTTCTCTTTCCGTGCCTGTCACCTGTCTGTTTACCAAATCTCCACCGTGTGCTTTACTAGTCATTTCATTACCTCCAAGGTTAGTTTTGAATTGCGCTGTTCATTTCGAACCATTCTGAAACCAAACTTCCAAAGCGTTCGAACAAAAAGAAAAGGACCCTCTTCGACAAGAAGAAGGTCCGGAAAAACAAAACAATCTTCTTATCTTCTAGGCTGATGAAGCCTATTGGAGTTAGCACCGTTTCCTTATAGGAGGGTTGCTGAGACATCAAAGGGCCAATCCCTCCGTCTCTCTTGATAAGAACGCCTATTCAATTTTAATGAGAATTGTTTGAAATGTTTGATTTCACAAAGTATATAATAGACTATTCCGAGTGTCAAACTATGTTTTAAGTTTTTTTAGACTTTTTTCCAGGAAAGCTGCCCTGCCAATGGCTAGCGCAAGTAAAATTATTTTGATTAGCTGATGAATGGTTTCTGTTCGACGCAGAGAGGAATATTTTTGATAGTATTAGGAGAGTTAAGGAGGCGGAGAAGATGACGGTAATTCCCATCATGATTGAGTTGGCAGAAAAAAAAGTGATTGTAGTGGGCGGCGGACGCATCGCCAAACGGAAGCTGAACACTTTACTGGACAGTGGAGCTGTGCTGACCGTAATCAGTCCCGCCGTGGCACCGGAAATAAAGCAGTGGGCTGAAGAAGGGAAAATCCAATGGAAACAAAAAAACTTCGACTCAAAAGAGGCCGAAGAGGCTTTCATGATGATCATCGCCACCGATGATCCAGTTGTCAACGCGGCCGCCAAAGAAGCTGCACCTCCGCACTGCCTGATCAATGCTTCCACTGAAGCCGAGTCTGGAAATATCCATTTTCCGGCTCATTTGAAAAGAGGCAAATTGAGCATCGCGGTTTCAACGAATGGCGCCAGCCCTATGCTTGCGAAAAAAATCAAGCAGGATCTGCAGACTCAGTTTGACGAAAGCTACGAACACTATCTTGAATTTCTTTTTGAAGCCAGACAACTCCTGAAACAAACACAGCTTTCTAAAAGCCGGAAAGAAGAATACTTGCGCAACTTTCTTGCTGAATCGTTTATGCAGGAAGAGACTCAGCAAGAGACTCTCCATGAATTGCAGCTGCTCGCAACTGAAAAAAAGGATTCGGAATAACTCTTCCCGAACCCTTTCAATCCTACCGCTTATAGATCTGTTAACCAGATTATTTTCTATACTTGATCGCCAAGCCCTTAAGGAAGTTCCGTGCGTAGCGATCGCCGCATTCTTTATAGTTTTTGTGGCCTACTTTCCGGAGCAATGCACCCAGCTCGCCTCTTGATACGGTCACACCCGCCAAATCCCAAATCTCCAGCATATCTTCACTGGTGAGCTGCAAGGCGATTTTCACTTTCTTCAGCAATAGGTTGTTGGAGCGCTCGTTCGTCAACGCTGGAACTTCTGGCTGACCCGCTTTCGGCTCCTGACGCCCTCGTTTGAAAATGATGAAGCCATTCAAGAACGACTCAAACAGATGATCGTCCGCTTTGATGTAATCGTCGGTTTCCTGTTCGGCCCAGATGCTGTCATTGTCCTCCTCATCGCTTTCAGGCGTTTTCGTCAGCACTTTCAGCACTTCTTCCTTGCTCAGTTCAACGCCGCCCAATTTGAAGATTTCGACCATGTCATTGTTTTTTATATCCAGCGCATAGCGCAGTCTGATCAATAAATCATTATTATCCATTGTATTTGCCTCCTGTTAAGTTCCGGTGATAGTCCATATCCACAATAAATCCACTACTAATAATAGCACATTATCGCGCATCAATCAGACTTACCTGAAGACAGCAAAAAAGACAGTTTCAGGTGACTGTCTCATGGCTTTCTTTATTTTTCACTGCTTTTAATTGCTTCACTTTATCCTGCAGATCCATGATGATTTTAAGGGACTCTTCATCGTCTATTGACTCTTCGTAGAAAAACTGTAAATCCCGCTCCATGTCAGCCAAGCGCTCATTATAATGCTTCAGTTTTTCGGCGATGATCAAACGCTTTGCTTCTTCTATCGTCTTCATTGTTCTTATACCTCCACTTTGGCAGCCCGTAAGTCGCCTCGTATTATAATTCCCTGCTTCTGCCTGTTCTAACCCAGTTTTTCATGACATTTGTATGTCTTTTCAAAAGCGTTCCACTTAATTGTCAACTAAGTTTACAATTAAGTGAACTTGTGTTATAATAAAGGAAGTTGAGATATATTTTAGGAGGAAAAAAATGTTCACTATTGGAGACCACATCATTTATTCCGCCCATGGCCTATGTAGAATTGACGATATTCGTGACGAAACAGTTTCAGGGGTCACGAAAAAATATTATAAATTGCATCCTTTGGAGAATACCTTAGTGACCATCAGCACACCTGTCGATAACGAGAAGGTGGTCATGCTGAAGCTCCTCCAGAAAGAAGAAGCCCTTGCTATCGTCGAAAGCTTTAAACAGGATGGGGCCGAATGGGAAACACAGCCAAACTCACGGCTGAAGCAATATTCCGAGCTCATCAATTCAGGAGATCGCCTGCAGATCGCAAAAGTCGTCAACACCTTGATGCGCAAAAAATTCGATGCCCAGCTTGAGAAGACGACACTTTACGAACGCGACTACAAACTGCTGAATAACACGCAGATCATTCTCTTCAAAGAACTTGCCCGCGCTTTGGACACCAGCTTTGAAGAAATCAATAAGCAGATCAATGACCTGATCAAGAATGATCAACCGCTTCCCACCTCATAAAAAGTCCATATTGGACATTCCTTATAAAAAAGAACGCCCTGCTTCATCAATGGATTGATGAAGCAGGGCGTTCTTCAGTTCGGGTTAGATTCCCCAATCGGCTCTTAACAGATCTTTGAGGGCTTTCATCTGGTCCTTGCCGATTTTTTCTGCAATTTTATTTTCCAGCTGAATTTTCAGCGCTTCGTGTTTCTCGTAGTATTCTTCTCCTAAAGCCGTTAAGCGAATGCATTTTTCTTTTCTATTGTTCTCCACATTCTGCACTTCCACCAAACCTTTGGCTGCCAGGTTTTTAATGAATTTATGAATCGCTTGGCGGGAAATGTCCACATTTTTAGTGACAGATGCAATGGTGGGCTGTTTTTTATAGATTTTGGCCATGATATACCATTCAGAGTTTGAAATATGGATTTCGCTTGCGTCATTCCATGCGCTTTCCGAAATTCTCCGTGTTGCGATATGGCGCTCGCTCAATAAATCAATCAAATCCAAGTTCTGTAATTCCACGTCCGGGGTCAAACGGTTCACTCCTATCATCTTCTTCGCCATTTAATATACCCATTCCGTTAAGCGAAGTCAATTTGTAGAAATACTTATGCACGGTGGAAAGAATTGCTTCAAGTTCCTCCACACGCCTTTATTTCTCGCTCTCTGCTCTCTATTGCTATAATTCAATTAACAAATGCAGATGGAGGGCTTTTACTATGAAAAATGACGATATTCCACTGAAGTTTCCACATGACTTTTTATTCGGCGCAGCTTCCGCTTCCTATCAAGTGGAAGGCGCCGCCAGTGAAGACGGCAAAGGGCCGACCAACTGGGACGTCTTTTCCAAGATTCCCGGCAAAACATTTGAAGGAACAAACGGCGATATCGCCGTCGACCATTACCACCGGTATAAAGAAGACATCCGCTTAATGGCGGAGATGGGCCTGGAATCGTATCGTTTTTCCGTCTCCTGGGCGCGTATTTTTCCTACAGGTGATGGGGAAATGAATGAAAGAGGCCTGGAATTCTACAACAACCTGATTGATGAATGCCTGAAATACGGCATCGTCCCCTTCGTGACGCTATATCATTGGGATCTGCCGCTGACGCTTGAAGAAGATGGCGGCTGGACCAATAAACGGACAGCCAGAGCGTTCGTCAACTATGCGGAAACCTGTTTCCGTTCTTTCGGCGATCGGGTCAAACATTGGATCACCTTCAACGAAACCGTCATGTTCTGCGGGTTGGGCTATTTGAAAGGCGCCCATCCGCCAGGCATCCAAAACGACGAAAAGAACTATTTCCAAGCAACCCATAACGTTTTCTACGCCCATGCCATGGCAGTCGAGTCCTACAAAAAGCTGAAGCAATACGGCGAAATCGGCATTACCCACGTATTCCTTCCAGCCTATAGCGTCGACAATCGCGAAGACAACATGAAAGCTGCACAGCACGCCAACGAATACGAGACCAACTGGTATTACGATCCCATCTTAAAAGGCGAGTATCCTCCCTATGTGGTCAAGCAATTGGAGGAAAAAGGATGGACCCCCGACTGGACACAGGAAGAACTGGACACCTTGCGGAGAAATGCCGACAATAACGATTTCATCGGACTCAATTATTACCAGCCCATCCGAGTGGAGAAAATCCATGAAGCGGTTTCTTCGATAGAACACTCAAGAGAAACCTCCACCTTGGTTCCCGGCAGCCCTTCTTTCGATGGCTATTACCGGACAGTCAAAATGGAGGATAAAACCTATACCAAATGGGGCTGGGAAATCTCGCCGCAAGGATTTTTGGACGGGCTCCATATGCTGAAAGCGCGCTACGGCGACGTCAAAATGTATGTTACAGAAAACGGGCTGGGCGATGAAGACCCGATCATCGATGGCGAAATCGTCGATGTCCCGCGCATCAAATACATTGAAGAGCATTTGAAGGTCATCAAGACTGCCATTCGTCAGGGCATCAACTTGAAAGGCTATTACGCCTGGTCGGCCATCGATCTGCTGAGCTGGCTGAACGGCTTCAAAAAACAATACGGTTTCATCTACGTCGATCATAAAGACGGACTGAACCGTAAGAAAAAGCTTTCGTTCCATTGGTATAAGCATGTGATTGAGACGCGTGGGGAAGAGCTCTAAATCCTCTAACCCCAAAATAAAACCATCCCGTTGTGAAATGAATCGATTTCGCAACGGGATGGTTTTTCTTTCGAGCAGTATGCATTACTCGCGCTTGATCTCAGCCAATACTTTATCGTACATGCTATCGACGCCGATGCCGGTCAACAGCGGCACCCCATCGATCACTTTGTCTTTTATCTTATCCGGCACTAAGGTAGTCGACAGCACGACATCGTATTCATCAATCCGCCCAATTTCATCGCTGACTTTCGACTGATAAATCTTCACTTCCTGGCTCAAGTCATTGTCCTTCAGCCATTGCTCCACTTTTCCTTTCACGACGGTCGAAGTCGCGATTCCTGTTCCGCACATGATCAATAACTTTTTCATTTAAGTTCCTCTCCCTCTCCTGTTGCTTCTGTTTGTTTCTGTCGTCTTGGTTTGATTTTGTTTTGATAAATCAGTCCGAACAAAATCAATAGCCCCAATCCGATCATGCCATACCAGCTGAGGATTCTCGGAATCCAGACGAATACGAAGGTTGTCCAAACCGCTCCATCGATCAATGACGAAATACTGGTGTTCTCGCCCATCTCAAAGTTCGAAGCAATCGCAGCTTCTGTAAACAGCGGCGCAATCCACGTGGCAATGTAAAAACCAATTCCGATGTATATCGATCCACCGATTACGGTTCGGATGATGTTCCCTCTGAAAATCGGAACCATCAAACAGATCAGGAATGGAATGGAAGCCAGATCCGCAAACGGCAGAACGGAATTTCCCGGCAGCAAGACGGCCATGAAAATGGTGATCGGCACAATCAGCAAAGCCGAGGACAGTACTGCTGGATGCCCGATTGCCAAGGCACTGTCCATCCCGATGTAGAGATCTCTTCCCGGGAAACGTTTTTTCACAAATTCGCCTGCTGCCTCCGATACCGGTATCAAGCCTTCCATCAATAAAGCGACCATTCTCGGAAGCAGGACCATGACGGCCCCAGTCTGAATGGACAATTGCAGGATGCCGGGAACATCATACCCAGCCAATATTCCGATCAGAATCCCGATCAATACACCGATGATGGTGGAATCTCCGAGGATCCCGAGTCTTTTTTGAATCGATTCCGGATCGGCCTCCAGCTTGTTGAAACCGGGGATCCGGTCAAAAACCCAGTTCATCGGCATCGCAACAAAAGCAGATGGTGCAGAGGTTCCATGCGGGAACGTGATGTTCTGAAAACCGTAAAATTTCTCGATGTGCTTCGCCAGGACGTCTGCCATCAAATACAGAAGCATCAAGTGAACGATAATGGTCAAAAGCCCCAGCCAAAAATCCCCGGTCAAAGCATAGACCAACGAGCCAGTGAACGCCACATGCCAAAAATTCCAAATATCAACGTTCAGCGTTTTGGTCAAACCGAATGTCAGGAGGAGAATATTAACGCCGACCCCCAATGGAATGGCGAGACTCCCCAAAGACGTACCATAGGAAATAGCAGAAGCTGCCGGCCACCCTACATCGATGGTGTTTAATTGAAATCCAAAATTATCGACCATTGATTGCGCGGCCGGCCCGAGGCTTGAAACAAGCAGTCCGATGACCAGGTTGATGCCCACAAACCCGATCCCGACGATGATGCCGGCACGCAGCGCTTTACCGGGCTTGGTTCCCAGCACTAATGCAAAGATAAAAATCAAAATCGGCAGTAAGACAGAAGCACCCAGATCCACGAACCATTGTAAAAATCCCATCAACTTCACTCCTCGACTTATATTTTAATCTATCGAAAGAAAAGGCTTATTTAAGGGAATATGCCGTGATTTTTATACTTTGTCTTCAACTAATTCATTCAGTTCGTCAACGCTTTTGATTTGGGCCAGCTTTGAGACCATTTCCGGGTCTTGTATCAATTCCATCAACTTCTGCAGCATTTCCAATTGGTCATCCGGACTTTTTAAAGCGAGCATAAAAATCAGCTTCACCTCGACCAGTTTATCGTCTGTTCCCATCATCAGGAACTTGACCGGGTTCTTCAAACTGGCAAAGGCGATTGTTGATGTATGGATCATATCGCCGTCTGTATGGGGAATCGCTACGCCAAAAGGCTCTGTCGGCAACCCTGTTGGATAGTTTTTCTCTCTTTCGAGTATGCTTTCGATGAAATTTTCTTTAACATAGCCTTGTTCGATCAGCTTGCTGCCCAATAACTGCAATGCCTCTTCTTTTGAAGTCGCCTCCAATTCAATAATCGCCAGTTCCTTTTCTACTTTCATCATCCACGCTCCTTCTCCGATTTTCGCATCAACAGAAAACGATAACTCACTATATGTATAAACAGGATGTACGGATCACGATTTTCTACCCTAAAAACTCTTTTACAAATGTTCTTTCTCAGCACATTTGATATCACCCTTATTATAAAAGCGCTTTCAAAATAAATCAATACAGAATACAGAATAATCAGTTAATTAAATAAAGAACTGACTTCTGTTTTTTAAAAAGACCGTTTAGAAGTACTCCTTGAACTTCCAAACGGCCTTCTCCATTATTCCATTTCCTACATGAGTTTCAGCTTTTTCATCAGGAATTTGTGAATGGGGAAGGTTCTTTCAGACAGAAAAAGACTGCTTCCCATCGAAATGGGAAACAGTCTTTTTTTACTTGTTGGCTAGGTCGATATCCGACTCTCCAGCTACTTCAATACCAGTCTCTTCTTTTACCACAAAGAAAGACTTAAAGACAATGGCTGCAAGGGCGGCTCCGACAAGAGGAGCTAAAATGAATACCCATAATTGAGCCAGTGCATCTCCACCCGCAAAAATTGCAGGAGCCAGACTTCTTGCCGGGTTTACAGAAGTACCCGTCAGCGGAATACCGATAATATGCACCAAGGTCAGCGTTAAACCAATGACAATTCCGCCCATGTGGGAAGTTGCCTTACTAGAAGTCACGCCCAAAATGGCAAGGACAAAGATGAAAGTAAGGATGACTTCAATGACAAGAGCTCCTGGCAGATTTAAACCCACAGCACTCAATTCGCCATAACCGTTTGCACCAAATCCTTCTAAGCTTATCGAACTTGCCACGACAAAGGCCAGGATCGAACTCCCAGCAAAAGCACCCAACACCTGTGCAACGACATAACCACCAAACTCTTTAACGGTTATATTCCCCGATATCAGTACGGCCAGTGAAACTGCCGGATTGACGTGGCATCCCGAAATATGCCCGATGGCATAAGCGCCTGCAACAATCGAAAGCCCAAAGGCAAGTGCAATGGCTAGAACCCCAAGAAAGCCTGTGTCCGTTCCCCCTGTGTAACCGCCCAATACAACTGCTGTGCCTGTACCCAAGAATACCAATATAAACGTACCGATAAATTCAGCCAAATACTTTTTCATCACGAAACAACTCCTTCTTCTGAATGAATTTCTAAAAGACTTTGCTTTCTTTCATTACATTGAAGCTGAAGTGCTTGGGATTCAAAATATTCCCTGATTCTTTACACCTGATCTGCGACGTCATTTATGACCGATTCGTACACTACTACCGTTTCCCTAAACATATTCAAAAAAAATGAATTCATTCCACTATCTTTCAGATCGATTGTACCACATTCCCCTTCCAATTAAGCCCCATATTTCCCTGGCCTTTCTTCTCCTCCATATTGTATGGAAGGAAATCCATCGGGTTTCTCGGCAAAAAAAAAGCCTCGCGTCCATTTGTTAAATGGATGCGAGGCCTAGAGATTCAACTAAACTTGGTCTTTATTGATAACATTAACTGGTATTCGAAATTCAGCTGTTTTCTACAGGCTCTGCCAGCTGCTCTGCTTCTATCGAAGCCTCGAAGTCATTGAGCAAGGTACGCACTTCGTCTGTCGTTTCCGTATACATCAATTGGTTTCTCAGCTCACCGACTCCACGGACGCCGCGGACATAAATCTTAAAGAAACGGCGGAGCGGCTTAAATGCGATCGGTTCGATATCTGTGGAATATTTATCATGCAGATCCAGGTGCAGCCTCAACAGATCAAACAATTCTTTGCTGTCATGTTCTCTCGGCTCTTTTTCGAAAGCAAATGGGTTATGGAAAATCCCCCGTCCGATCATGACGCCATCGATGCCGTATTTATCGGCGAGCTCTTGGCCTGCCTGGCGATCTGGAATGTCGCCGTTGATCGTAAGAAGCGTATCCGGCGCTATCTCGTCGCGGAGTTTCTTGATTTCCGGAATGAGTTCCCAATGTGCAGGTACAGCACTCATCTCTTTTTTCGTCCGCAAATGGATGGATAGGTTGGCGATGTCCTGCTCCAATACATGGGTCAACCAGCCTTTCCATTCCTCCACATCGGTATAGCCGAGACGCGTCTTGACGCTGACAGGCAATCCGCCCGCTTTGGCCGCCTGGATAATTTCAGCAGCATTATCCGGGTAATTGATCAGTCCGCTGCCTTTTCCTTTGGCTGCTACGTTCGGCACTGGACACCCCATATTGATATCGACACCTTTAAAGCCCTGCTTCGCCATACCGATACTCATTTCCCGGAAATGCTCGGGTTTATTGCCCCAAATATGGGCCACCATCGGCTGTTCGTCTTCCGTGAACGTCAAACGTCCCCGCACACTGAAAACCGCTTCCGGATGACAATAACTTTCGGTATTCGTAAACTCCGTAAAATACACATCAGGACGCGCTGCTTCAGCCACTACATGGCGAAACACAACATTCGTCACATCTTCCATCGGCGCCAACACAAAAAACGGTTTCGGCAAATCACGCCAAAAATTCTCTTTCATAGTTACATTCCAATCCTTTCATTACGGGATGAAAGGCCAGCCCTTCATCCAAAAGTTCTTATTTCATCTATTCTTACGAACATTAGCTATCAACGATATATAAAGTCATTCCTCTTTTTCTTAACCTTATATAGTTTACACGAATCGTGCCTTTCTGGAAAGTGACGTGTTTTACAAATGAGAAAAGGCGGCTCGACAATTCAAAATTGTTGAGCCGCCTCTTTTTATACTAAGTTTATTCTCATCTGGTTGCCGGGAGATAGGCGTTATTTAGCCAGCCAGCTTAATCCCGTTGTGCCTTCACCCGCATGTACACCTACACATACACTGAGCTGCACCACTTCGACCTTTAAATCCGGAAACTCCTGAAGAAGCTCGTTCTTCCAGATTTCAGCATCAGCGGCATTATTGCAGTGAATAGCTGCCACTTCGGTTACGGTGCCTGCAGCCATATCCGCGCGAAGCGCTTCAGTCACATTATTTTTAGCCCGCTTAATGGAACGGACTTTTTCCTTCATGATGGTTACTCCATCCACAAAAGTAATGACCAGTTTAATATTCAGTAAGTTGCTCAGGAAATTCTGCGTGCCGGAAACACGCCCACTTTTATGCAATTGGTTCAGGCTTGAAGGAATAAAAGATAAATGGGCTTTAGCTGTCATTCCTTCCAGGGCTGCAACCACCTCTTCAACTTCTTTCCCGTTAGCCAGGAGTTCATTTCCGGCTTCGATCATCTTGACCATCGGAAAAGAACCGATTTTCGAATCGATGGGATAAACTTTAAAGTCCGTCATTTTCGCGGCTGACTGCGCGCTTTCAATGGTACCCGAAAGACCGCTGGATAAATGCAGTGCAATCGCCAAATCATATCCTTCGGCTTCCAATTTTTCGTATAAGGCCAGCATCTCTCCAATTGCCGGCTGGGACGTTTTCGGTGAACCTTTCGCTACACGCAATTTATCGTAAAATTCTTCCTGTGTAAGGTCTATGGATTCTCTATAGGTTCCGTCGGAAAATACAACACTGAGGGGCAGGACATGTACATCATGTTTTTGAATGAACGCGTCATTCAACTGTGCAGCTGTATCCGTGATCCAAGCAACTTTTTTCATTAAAAAAATTCTCCTTTTTAAGCAAATCCCTCAAAGGAATCCGCATTCGACTCCTGCTAACTTACATTACGGAGCCGCTTTGGAACCAGTGACAGCTGTCATAAAAGCAGAAATTTTCTAACGGCCGACACAATGTGAACATATTTCATTTAACTCATAAAAACCTTGGATCTCCGAGCGGGGTTCTACGCGCGAAGAATCTCATCACATCATTTGCTTTCCGGTTAATACTAACAGTACGATAGCTGTGTATCATAATAAATTTCAGTGGAGGAATTGGGATGAAATACACCGTCATTACAGGCTCCAGCTCAGGCATTGGATACGAAACCGCATTAGCTTTTGCATCACGAAACAAAAACGTCATTCTGGTCGCAAGACGGGAAGCTCAGCTTAAAGCGTTAAAAAATGAAATCCTTAACATGAACGCTGACCTGGACGTCGTCATTAGAACCGCAGATCTTTCTGAAAGTGAACAAGTTCATGATTTATACGAGAGCCTGAAAGAATACGAGATTGAAACCTGGATCAACAATGCCGGCTTCGGAAACAGTGCGCCGGTTGCTGAACAGGCGGTAAAGAAAATCGAAAAGATGCTTCGTGTAAACGTTGAAGCACTTACAACCCTCTCCACACTTTACACACATGATTATTCCGGCAAAGAAGGCACACAATTAATCAACGTCTCGTCTGACTTAGGCTACCGGATCGTACCAAATGCTGTATCATTCGCTGCAACAAAATTCTACGTGAGCGCCTTTACAGAAGGGCTGGCCCAAGAACTGCGCGATTTGGACTCTCCCATGAAAGTGAAATTACTTGCGCCGGCTATGACCGAAACCGAGTTTGTAAAAACAGCCCGCGAGCTGGATGAGTTCAGCTACAGTGACAATGTCCAAAAATATCACACTGCAAAAGAAATGGCCCACTTCATGCTGGAACTTTACGACAGCGAGAAGACTGTCGGGAAAGTAAATAGCGAGAGCTATGAATTCGAATTAATGGATCCTATTTTTCCTTATACTTCGAAGCGTACAGCTAAGTGATCTAAAAAGCTGCATTCCGAAAAAGTGGAATGCAGCTTTTGGTTTTTTTGGCACAAGCATCGGTGTTAAACCGATGACAATCCCGCCTATGTAGAAGTACCTTACCATTCGATTGCCAAATCCCTTTTTTCACAAAAAAAGAGCGTGAAACCCGATGATATTCGGGTTACACGTTCTCGATTCATTTCTGTCTTACATCATGCCGCCCATGCCGCCCATATCAGGCATTCCGCCCATTGGTGCTGCTGGTTCAGGGATGTCTGCGACTACTGCTTCCGTCGTCAGGAACATAGCTGCAACAGATGCTGCGTTCTGTAATGCTGAACGGGTAACTTTAGTTGGATCGACGATTCCTTCATCCACCATGTTGACCCATTGGCCGTTAGCGGCGTTGAAGCCGATACCGACTTCTTCGGATTTCAGGCGGTGAACGACGATTGATCCTTCAAGGCCTGCGTTTGTTGCGATTTGGCGAACTGGCTCTTCCAGTGCACGAAGTACAATGTTGACGCCTGTTGCTGTGTCGCCTTCCTCTGTTTCAAGAAGTTCAGCCACTTTGTTATAGACGTTGACTAGAGCTGTACCACCACCGGCAACAATTCCTTCTTCTACAGCTGCACGAGTTGAGTTCAATGCATCTTCAATGCGAAGTTTACGTTCCTTCAACTCAGTTTCAGTAGCCGCTCCGACTTTGATGACTGCAACGCCGCCAGCCAATTTCGCTAAGCGCTCCTGCAATTTCTCTTTGTCGAATTCAGAAGTTGTTTCTTCCAGCTGATTGCGGATCTGTGTAACGCGTGCGACGATTTGTTCCTGGTCGCCGGCGCCTTCCACAATGGTTGTGTTTTCTTTCGAAACAACCACTTTTGATGCGCGCCCAAGCTGAGCGATGTTCGTTGTTTTCAATTCAAGTCCAAGATCCTCTGTAATCACTTCTGCGCCAGTCAAGGCAGCGATGTCTTCAAGCATTGCTTTACGGCGGTCACCGAAGCCTGGAGCTTTAACAGCAACAGCATTGAACGTGCCGCGTAATTTATTGACGACCAATGTCGCCAACGCTTCGCCTTCAACATCTTCAGCTACGATCAACAATGGCTTGCTTTGTTGAACGACTTGCTCAAGGATCGGAAGGATTTCCTGGATGTTGCCGATTTTCTTGTCGGTAACCAAGATGAACGGGTTATCCAGAACCGCTTCCATTTTATCTGAATCCGTCACCATGTATGGAGACTGGTATCCACGGTCGAACTGCATACCTTCTACAACATCAAGTTCTGTCGTGAAGCCGCGTGACTCTTCCAATGTAATGACGCCGTCGTTGCCGACTCGCTCCATTGCTTCAGCGATCAGTTTGCCGACTTCTTCATCACCCGATGAAATAGCTGCAACTTGTGCAATCGATTCTTTGCCTTCGATTGGCTTAGAAATAGCTTTCAATTCCGCAAGTGCATTTTCAACGGCCAATTCGATTCCGCGGCGGATGCCAACAGGATTCGCGCCCGCTGTAACGTTCTTCAACCCTTCACGGATCATTGCCTGTGCAAGAACCGTTGCTGTTGTTGTTCCGTCACCAGCGATGTCGTTTGTTTTAGAAGCAACTTCCGCAACAAGTTTCGCTCCCATGTTTTCAAAAGCATTTTCAAGTTCAATTTCTTTCGCGATCGTCACACCATCATTGGTGATGAGAGGCGAACCGAATTTTTTTTCAAGAACCACGTTGCGCCCTTTTGGCCCAAGTGTCACTTTTACTGCATCTGCTAATTTATCTACGCCTTTCAGCATTAAACTGCGTGCGTCTTCACTGAACTTAATATCTTTTGCCATGTTTAGCTTCCTCCTGTGTCGTTGGTTTATTTTAGCCTAAAACTGCTAATATGTCGTTTTCACGTAAAATCAAGTATTCTTTGCCTTCATATTTCAATTCAGATCCTGCGTATTTCGAGAAGATGACGCGGTCGCCAGCTTGCACGTCCAATTCTGTGCGCTGCCCGTTTTCACGGATAAGTCCATTTCCTACAGCGATCACATGGCCCTCCTGCGGTTTTTCCTGTGCTGATCCCGGCAAGACGATGCCGCTTGACGTTTTTTCTTCCGCTTCGATGAGCTCAATAATTACACGATCTCCTAGTGGTCTTAACAATTGAAACACCCTCCTCAAATTATCTAAATGTTCTCGCTTAGCACTCTCAACCTCTGAGTGCTAACCCACTACCAAGTTTAATAAAATCTTCTGTCTTTTGCAAGCAGGAACCATCATGATTTTGATTTCTTTGCGGTTGTTCTTTGAAAGCTCTACAATAGAAAGAGCATCCATCAGTGAAAGGAATTACATCATGCCCACCAAAAGAAAAACTTTTATAGACAATTTTTTAAAAAATGACCATACGTCACGGCCAAAAACCAAAAACAACAACGGCGGCTCCCGCCCGAAATCCCAGGGCAAAAAGACTCCGTTGTATGTATTATTGATTTTCATCGCTGCACAGCTTTCCCCGATCCTGTTCATCGCTCCTACCCTAAGTTACTTTCAGGGACAGGGAATGGACCAAGAAGCCGCGGCTACCGCTACTTCAGGCTGGCTGATCTTCTTGACGATGGGCATCGGCTTCCTTCTTACCTTGCTCGTCATATTCCGGGACAAGCGCTTTTTTGATATTTGGAGAGGCGCGAAGTCCAGTGTCTTCATGTCAGTCGTCTGGGGCCTTCTCGGTTTCCTGCTGCTGCTGATTGGGCAATCGATCGCCGCTTTAATTGAAATGCAGCTTCTTGGCATTGAACCGGGTTCTGAGAATACCGCTTCACTGGTCAACATCGCTGAAGCGGTACCGTTCGCAATCGTATCGATCGTATTGTTTGGACCGATTCTTGAAGAATTGGTTTTCCGCCGCGTCCTATTCGGTTCGCTCAATCAAACGACCAATTTCTTTTTCGCAACAGCCATCAGTGCGTTGGTGTTTGCTTTGATCCATTTTGATTTTACACATTTGCTGCTGTACTTTACTACCGGATTGATCTTGGCATTTCTGTACCAGAAAACCAAGCGCATCATCACGCCCATCATCGCCCATATCTGTTTGAACGGATACGTCATGTTGATTCAACTTAATATGGATAAGATCCTTGAGTTCCAAAAACAGATGGAAGAGCTTCAAACTGCAGGTTTCTTCTTCTTTCAATACCTAATAAAATAGCATTAAAAATGAACGGGCTATGCAGCGTATATGCTGCATAGCCCGTTTTTCTTCAATAAGAAAAAGCCTTCCCCGATTCAATTCGGTGGAAGGCTTTGTTGTTTGATGGCTTCTTGCTGTTCTTCGATGATTTGCTGCTGCTCGGCTTTCAAAAACTTGCGGTAGCCGATTTTGGCGATGATGACACTGAACTCATACAGGATGATCAGCGGCAAGGTCACGATCATATGGGAGACGATGTCCGGCGGGGTGATGAAAGCCGCGATAATCACCAATCCAAGATAGGAATACTTGCGGTATTTCGTCATCAGCATCGGTGTAATGATACCGAGTCTGGTCAGAAACAGCATCAGTACAGGCAGCTGGAAGATCAAGCCGAAGGGCAAGGTGATCTGGAACAGGAACTGGAAGTACTCATTGATGCCGATGGTTTCCTGTATATCCATATTGTCGGAGATATTCAACATAAATCCGATTACGTAAGGAAACAGGATCAAATAGGCAAATGCGATCCCGCCTAAAAACAATATCAGTGAAAACGGAATATAACTTAACGTCGCTCTCCGCTCTTTATCGAGAAGTCCTGGACTGATGAATGCCCAAAACTGATACATGATCAAAGGGGATGTGATGATCAACGCTAAAATCATCGTTACCTGCATGAAGATCTTCAGCGGATCTGTAATTTTGAACGCGTTCAGGGTAAGGTCTTTCGCTTCTTCCGTGTACTGCAGATACTGGATCAGCGGCTGCGCAAGAAAAAAGCTGATAATAATCGCTAATACAAAGAAAACGACTACAATGGTCAGCCGTTTTCTGAGTTCAACTATATGTTCAACTAACGTCATATCTTTTTCTGTCATCAGACAAACATCCTATCGTATTTCCTTTTGCTCGTCTTTCTTTTTCAAATCTACTTTATCGTCGTCATCGTCTACAAGTCCTTTTGTTGCGTTTTTGAATTCACGCAAAGACGAACCGAATGCTTTTCCAAGTTCCGGAAGCTTTTTGGGACCGAAAACTAGCAAGGCAACAACACCGATAATAATGATACTCATTGGACCTGGCATACGTGGCACCTCCTGTATTATGGCTCTATTTTACATCATTAGAGCCGTTTTGGCTATTTGCAAAGGGCTAGTAAATGTGAAGGTTTTAAGTCATTGCTGCTTGATCTGGTAAATCAATGACTGCAGTTCAACTGACAGATCGATGGTCTGTACACGGATATGGTCGGGCACCGAAATTCGCACCGGCGTAAAATTTAAAATCCCTTTGATATCAGTCTTCGCCAAACGGTCTGTCACTTCCTGTGCTGATCGTGACGGCACCGTCAAAATAACCAGTTCTACCCCGTATTCTTTGATTTTCTCTTCAATTTTATCGGGATGGTAGGTATCGATATCGCTGATCTTTTCGCCTTCTTGCGGGCTGTTCGAATCGAATGCGACAATGATTTTCGTATTGTGGTTGCGATGGAAATTATACTTTAAAAATGCACTGCCGAGTCCCCCGACTCCAATTAATGCTACATTGGTGGCTTCGTCCTGATCCAGTGTTTTACGGAAAAAGAGCAGCAGCTCCTGAACGTCATAGCCATAGCCCTTTTTGCCAAGCGCACCCAGATGTGAAAAATCACGTCGGATGGTAGCAGAGTCGATTTTCATCGCTTCGCTCAATTCCTGTGAAGAAATCCTTTTTTGTCCTGCATTCGCGAAGTTTTGAAGGAAACGGTAATATAGCGGCAGCCTTTTGGTCGTGGCTTGCGGAATTTTAGATGTCTCATGTAACATACGCTTTCGCATCCTCCTGAGGTGTTGTCAAATCGCTTTCATCTTACATTAGGAACCTTGATATGTAAAGGCTTGTGCAATTGCGAACAAACGCCCCATCAGCTACACTTAAGAAGAATAGAGGTGACCTACATGATTGTTTTGCAAGTAAATCAAGTCCATAAATCATTTGGCGCGGAGGAAATTCTTTCGGGCGTCAAATTGGAAGTACAGCACCGGGATCGCGTAGCACTGGTAGGCCGCAACGGCGCGGGAAAATCCACATTACTGAAAATCATCGCCGGTGAAATGTCCCACGACAGCGGCGATATCAGCATGCCGAAAGATTTGACGATCGGCTATTTGGAACAACAGACGAATCTCGAATCCGATGCTACCGTCTGGGATGAAATGATGACGATTTTCCAGCATTTCCGTGAGCAGGAAACAAAACTCCGCCGACTGGAAGCGCAGATGGCCGAGCCTGACATATACAATAACCCGGAAGAAAACGACAAGGTCATGAAGGAATATGACCTGCTTCAAACTGATTTCAAAGATGCGGGCGGCTATCAATACGAATCAGACACGCGGGCTATTCTGCATGGCATGAAATTCTATCCGGAAGATTACGACAAGAAAGTCATATCGCTATCCGGCGGCCAGAAAACACGCCTGATGTTGGCGAAGCATCTGCTCAGCAAGCCACAGCTGCTTATACTTGATGAGCCGACCAACCATCTGGACATCGAGACCTTGAGCTGGCTGGAGAACTACCTGAAGAATTATCCGGGTGCTTTGCTGATCGTTTCCCACGACCGGTATTTCCTCGATCAGGTGGTGACGCTGGTCTATGAAGTATCCCGCCACCGCGTCAAAAAGTATACCGGCAACTACAGCCGTTACCTGGACGAAAAAGCCAAGCAATACGAACTGGACCACAAGCAATTCGAAAAGCAGCAAGGCGAAAAAGCTAAGCTGGAGGATTATGTCCAACGCAACCTGGCCAGGGCTTCAACCACCAAAATGGCGCAAAGCCGCAGGAAGACCCTGCAGAAAACCGATTGGATGGATGCCCCCGACGGCAACGAAAAATCAGCCCGCTTCGGCTTCACCATCGACAAGCAAAGCGGCAACGATGTACTGAATGTCCAGTCGCTGAAAATCGGCTACAGCAGCAAGCCGGTGTCCGAAAATATCTCACTGAAGCTTTACCGGCAGGAAAGCCTGGCGCTGGTCGGTCCAAACGGTGTCGGCAAATCGACTTTACTGAAAACCATCATGAAAGAACTGAAGCCGCTCGATGGGGACATCCATTACGGCACCGGCATTCAATTTGGGTATTATGATCAGGAGCAGGCCAATTTAAAGGGCAATAAATTAGTCTTGAATGAATTATGGGATGATTATCCCCTCATCAACGAAAAAGACATACGCGGCATCCTGGGACGTTTCCTATTTACAGGCGACGATGTACTGAAACCGGTCTCCACCCTATCCGGCGGCGAGAAGGCGCGAGTGGCCCTTGCCAAACTGATGATGCAAAAAGCCAATGTCCTGTTGCTCGATGAGCCGACCAACCATTTAGACCTCGACAGCAAAGAAGTGCTTGAAAATGCGTTATTGGATTATCCGGGCACTTTGCTTTTTGTATCGCATGACCGCTACTTCATGAACCGGATCGCCACAAAAGTCATCGAACTCACACAGGACGGAACAACCGAATACTTGGGTGATTACGATTATTACGTGGAGAAAAAACTGGAAGTTGCCGAATTGAAGGCTCTTGATGAAGCCGGTTCAGTAACCGAAGTAAAAGTTGCAGCTCCCGCTTCCACTTCACAAATCGATAAGGAAGCGAAAAAACTGGAACGCCAGCTGGTCCGCCAATCCGAAGAAGTCGAACAGGTTATGGAAAAATTGGATCTGCAAATCACAGACATCGAAGAACAATTGTGTGAACCTGAAATCTTCCAGGACCATGAACGGGTTTTGCCCCTTCAAAATCAATTGGAAGAGCTGAAAGCAGCTCACGAAGAAACGATGACCCAATGGCTTGAACTTCAGGAAAAAATTGAAAATATTTAATTTAAACCGGCTATTAAATTAGCCGGTTTTTTTGTTACTATATATAGGTCAATAGGATATCGTGAAATATTTATTTCCACAGATTTCTCCACAATACTTCGCTTGTCTAATCAACTGTCAACAGGCTTTTCCACATTATCCACAGGTTACGTAAATGTTATACACATAGTTTTCCACTCTAAAGCACACAATATATAGGATAACCACCTTTTACCCCCTAGTTAGTAACAGTTTATTCACAAATTGTGCATAAGTACAAATGTTCTCTATTGACAGAACAATTATGATTTGCAATGTGAAAGTCTGAATTTTATGGTAAAAAAAAGCAAGTAATTTCACACATTTCAGATCGACTGAAATGGTGAAATTACTTGCTTTTACTAAATCCATGACATTAAAGGCATACCTGGACGGCCGTTCATAGCCATCGTGCCATAAAGCCCTTTTTCATACATGATGGTTCCTGCTGCTGCAATCATTGCTGCATTGTCTGTGCATAGAGGTAAAGAAGGAATATAAAAAGGAATTCCTTTTGCTTTGAATGCTGCTTCCAGTGAGTGCCGCAACCCTTTGTTCGCTGCAACTCCACCTGCCGCAATCACTTGACGAACCTCATATTCCTCAGCTGCACGCATAGTTTTTCCAGTTACTACTTCCACTACACTGTTCTGGAATCCAGCTGCCACATGTGCTGGAGCAACCTCTTCCCCGCGCTGCGCTGCATTGTGCATATAATTCAATACGGATGATTTCAATCCACTGAAGCTGAAGTCATAAGAGCCTTCCTCCAGCCAAATTCGCGGAAATGTAACCGCCTTATCAGCCGCATGTGCCAAACGGTCAATATGCGGACCGCCTGGATAGGGCAAATTCAAGGTCCGGGCGACTTTGTCGTAGGCTTCCCCCGCTGCATCATCCCGAGTTTCACCGATTACGGTAAAATCTCCATGCTCTTTCATGTAGATCAATTCAGTATGTCCGCCTGAAATGACCAGTGCAAGAAGTGGAAATTCCATTTCCTGCTCTAACCGGTTTGCGTAAATGTGGCCAGCAATGTGATGGACTCCTACAAGAGGCAACTGGTGAGCAAAAGCAAAAGCTTTCGCAGCATTGACGCCAATCAGTAAAGCCCCAACCAGTCCTGGCCCTTCTGTTACTGCTACTGCATCCAGTCGATGCGGTTCCATGTTCGCCAACTGCAATGCTTCTTCAATAACCAAAGTGATTTGCTCCACATGATGCCTCGAAGCGATTTCCGGCACTACACCACCAAAACGTTTATGACTCTCAATTTGTGAAGCCACAACATTGGAGATGATTTCCGTACCATTTTTCACAACAGAAGCTGCCGTTTCATCACAGCTCGTTTCAATTCCCAATATATAAATGTCTTTATTCATCAAAATTCACCCACATCACTATGGCATCTTCGTAATTGTCCGTATAGTACCGCTTACGGATGCCACCATTTTTAAAGCCTAATTTCCGGTAAAGATTTTGTGCTATTGTATTGCTGACCCGGGCTTCCAGTGTCATGAGGACAGCTCCATGCGCTTTCGCTGCATCAATGGCCGCCTGCATCAAGCCTTCGCCCAGCTTTTTACCACGCTGATCGGGATGAATAGCGATGTTCGTGACATGCGCTTCATCCATTACCAGCCACATTCCACAGTATCCAACAATGCCTTCATCGGTTTCAGCAATTACGTAATAGGCATGCTCATTGCCGATCATTTCATGATAGAAAGCATCTTTGGTCCAAGGCAAAGTAAAAGACAGCGTTTCTATCTCATAGACCTGTTCGATGTCCGCAATCGTCATTTTTCTGAATCTAACTGAGTCGTTCATAGGGCTTGTCCTTCTTGTGCTTTGTTATAATTCGCTTCCGCTTCCGTGATACGGCGATATTCAGGAACAGCGTGATGGACGTCGATTTCCACAGATTCCTGCGCCAGCATAATCAGATTTGATGCCCGCGGCAAACGGTTTTGAACGCTACTAAACTGAGCTGTTTCACCAAGCATTTCACTGATCACTGCTTTATGGAGCACCACATCAACCCCAGTGAACAGCACAGGACGGCCCAATTCTTTGACCTTCGCCAGGAATTCCTTTACATCACTATGCTGGTCGGCCAATACCTGCTCCAAACCAACACCTTCATACAAGCCAATAAAGGCCGTCCCGCGACGAGCATCCATTATCGGGCAAACAAGCCCATCAAATCCGAGCCCGTTTGCAGCAAGCACCTTCAAGCTGGAAACAGTAAGCAGCGGTATTTTCAAAGACCATGCCAAGGTTTTCGCAATGGTCAATCCAATACGGACACCCGTGTATGAACCAGGTCCTTCGGCTACTGCAATATGAGTCAGATCGGCAGGCAGCACCTTGGCTTTTTTCATCATTTCCTCAATTGCGGGCATTGCCGTCAACGAATGATTGATTTTTAAATTTGATGTTTCTTCTATTAAGACCGTTCCATCCTCAATTAGCGCGATCGCCAATGGAGAGTTCGAGGTATCGATTCCAAGATAGATCATAGGTTTAGCTCCCTGCAAATTTTTTCATACCGTCTGCCAATCGGATGCAGGGTTAGCTTGCGCCCTTGCTCTGACTGTCGATTAATGGTTATTTCCAGACGTTCTTTTGGTAAATAGTCTTCTATAAATCTTGCCCATTCAACCACAGATACCGCTTCACTGCTGAAAAACTCATCAAACCCGATGTCTTCATCACTGTTCTCAAGACGATAAACATCGAAATGATTCAGTTCCAATCGGCCAGAATATTGCTTAAGGATGGTGAAAGTCGGACTGTTGACCATCCGTTGAATCTCAAGTCCCTTTGCCAATCCTTTAGTGAATGTAGTTTTTCCGGCGCCTAAGTCGCCTTCCAGCGTCAGCAGATCTCCCGGCTCCAATAAATCAGCCAAAGTGGCTGCAAGTACCTCGGTTTCTTCGGGCGAATTCAATATAATTGTATACGTCATTTATCATGTCACCTCTATTGAGTCTTTACATAGTTTAGCGAAATTACTGCGGTAAATCAAAATATATTGTTTTGCCGGTATTTTTTAATGAAAACAAAAAAATAAACACAGCAGGATCGCTGTGTTCATCATTAAAATTACGGTCCCGACCGGGATCGAACCGGCGATCTCCTGCGTGACA
>NZ_JAIQCL010000019.1 GCF_020023385.1 Planococcus circulans | reverse complement strand
GGGATTATGCACTGCTATACATTTTGGTCAGGCTTTGTCTATACTCTGAGACGGCAGGTATTTCCTGCCGTCTTTCTTTATGCCAATACCTATTCGATAGCCATACTTGATGAAATTCAGGTTAGGTACAAGGAAATTTGAGGGAAGATGATAATCAGGATCAGAACGATTATAAAGATCATAAAGAATGGGACAACACCTCGTATGACCTGTTCGACCTTTTCACCGGTTATCCCGCTAACAACGAAGAGATTGAGTCCAACAGGTGGTGTGATCATTCCCAACTCCATATTGACTACCATGATGATGGCGAAGTGGATGACATCGATTTCCAATGCTCCAATGATCGGCAGCAAAATCGGCAGCGTAATTAAAATGATGGCTGTCGGTTCCAGGAACATTCCAAGAACGAAGAACAGGATACTGACGATCAGCAAGAATGTCCATTTATTGAAGCCACTGTCACTGACCCAGGCGGCAAAATCTTGTGGAACCTGTTCAGTCGTCAGGAACATCCCGAAAACCAGGGCAGCTGCAATAATCAGGAAAATCATCGAGGTGGTATTGATGGACTCCTTGGTAATTTCGATAAATTGAGACCAGGTCATTTCTCTATAGATAACGATGGATACGATAATGGCATATAATGCAGCTACAAATGAGGCCTCTGTCGGGGTGACAATCCCCGTATAGATACTGCCTAAGATAAGAACCGGCATGATAAGACCCCAAGTAGCTTTCAGTGTAGGGCGCCACCGGTCTTTTAAAGGAACCTTCGGCAAGCCACCGTAATTTTTCCGGTAAGCTACAAGAACAGCATAAATGATTAAAGCTAGCCCAAGTAACAGTCCAGGAAGTATCCCGGCAGAAAATAATCTGCCTGTGGATTGTTCAGAAACTGAACCGTACAGAATTAACGGGATTGAAGGTGGAATCAGAATCCCCAATGTACCAGCGGCAGCGACCAGTCCCATTGAATAGCTTTTGTCATAGCCTGCTTTGACCATCATCGGAATCATAATGGCACCGATCGCAGCAGCAGTCGCTGGACTTGAACCTGAAATCGCAGCAAAAATCATGCAGGTGATGATGGTGACCACTGATAAGCCACCTTTAGTGTGGCCCACCCAGGAACGGATGCATTCGATCAAGTATTTGGATATTCCGCCTTTGGCCATGATCAATCCAGCGAAAACAAATCCGGGAATCGCCATCAAAGTGGTGCTGTTGACTCCAGTGAACATTCTCTGAATCACCGTATTCAATGAAAAGTCCACCATGTAGAGACCGACAATACTCGATACTGCCAAACTGATGGCAATCGGCACCCGTAAGAAAGCAAATACGAAAAGTAAGACGATTACAATTACTGCTGCTTCCATTCTGCATCTCCTCCGCCCGTAACATTTTCTTTCTTGACAAAGTATCGATAAGCTTTTTCACAAAAACGAATAAACAGCAAGGTTCCTGCAATTGGCATGATCAAGTAATTGATCCAGATCGGGAAGCCGACATCAATGGTTTTGATATCTTGGCTGTAAGCTGTGGTCACCATGTCCATTCCAGTCCAAATAATGAAAACACTGAATGCTGCGCCGACCACCAAAGTGAGCACTTGGGAGAAATGCTGCATTTTAGGACCGAATCGATCGTAAAGTACATCGATCGCAATGTGCTTATCTTCTTTTAAAGCGGAAGAGAAACCGATGAAAATGGCCCAAACTAAGAGCATGGTATAGATTTCCGTTGCCCAACTTTGCGAGCTCCCCATAATATAGCGCATGAAGACCGAGTAGAGGCTGATGCCGATTCCAAACAAGAACAAGACAATGGAGAAAGCGCTTTCAATATAATTCAAGTATTTCATTTGAATCCTCCTTTACCTATTTTGTATTTTGGATACGAAAAGAATTAGTCAAATCATAATACAAGTTTTATCGAATAACAAGTGAAAATTTAGAATTGACTAAAAGTTTAAGTGGGTAATTAGTGTCAATAAAATCCTCTCTGCTTTATAAATACAGGTTATTTTTTACTAATTGAAGTAAAATTTTAGCGTATATGAAAATTGAATATTCAAATTTATCTTTACAATCATTTTTTTATATGCTAATTTTGTTGTGAGTTGTATCCAAAATTCATTTGAAGGAGAGCAGCTTAAAATTTTTTGTATAACACGGAGAGCAGGGCTGAAAGAAAGGAAGGTGCAGCTCCAAAATGAAAGCCCTTACAAAAATGTTTTAAGTAGGCACAGGTCCAAAAACCAATAGGGGGGTTCTTTAGATGAAGAAGTATATTCTATCCACGTCACTTTTGATGTCAGCACTTGTATTATCCGCATGTGGCAGTGATGAAGCAGCGACCGGTGGAGAAGGCGGTGCAGAGGGTGTCCAGGAGATGACGATCAAATTCTCTCACGTAGTCGCTGAGAATACACCGAAACACCAAGGTGCTTTAGCTATGAAAGAGTATATTGAAACAGAATCCGATGGCGCTATCGAAGTAGAGATTTATCCAAATAGTTCGTTGTTCGGAGATCAGGATGAATACCAGAATCTGGCCTCGAATAATGTTCAGTTCATTGCACCGGATTTGACGAAGTTTGTCGGAAATAATCCGCAATTCAATGTGCCGGCTCTTCCTTTTATGTTTGATAACGATGAAGAGGCGATTGCATTTTGGGATGGCGAAAAAGGCCAGGAGATTTTGGGGAGCCTGGAAAGCGATGGCGTACTTGGATTATCAATGTGGCCGAACGGTGGTAAGCATATCACTAACAACGAACGGCCAATCGATTCACCGGATGATTTCCAGGGGCTGAAATTCCGTACACAAGGCGGCCAAGTATTGGAAGCTATCTACTCTGCTTTGGGAGCGGGCTCTGAGTCCATTCCGTTCGGCGAACTTTACACAGCGTTGGACCAAGGAGTAGTTGAGGGACAGGAAAATACATTCAGCAATATCGAATCCAAGAAATTTGATGAAGTTCAAGATTACATGACAATCATGAACCATACGCGTGTAGATTATGCTGTTTTCACGAATACAGAGTTCTGGGAAAGCATGAATGATGAAACAAAAGAGATAGTGCAGGCTGGCTTGGATGAAGGTACAGCGGTGGCACGTGAGGAAGCAACAAGTCTGAACGAAGAAGCTCTCGAATTGATTCGTGAAAGAGGGCTGGTTGAAATCATCGAGTTGACACCAGAACAAATCGAAGAGTTCCGTACAGCATTGGAGCCTATCTACGATGAGTTCGAAGATGAAATCGGCGCAGATGTATACGAAGCGGCGCGTGAAGCAGCAGGCCAATAATACTTGAAGAGAACTGAAAAAAGTTGGCTGTCACCATAGCCAGCTTTTTTCAGTTTAATATCCGGCTAAAGATAAGCATTGATTGAATACAGAATTTTTCACCGCTTGGCATCCAGAAAAAGAAAAAATAACTAACAGATAGGAGAATGGAATATGAACAAAGAGAAGTTTGAGCAGGGATTGGAAATACGAAGAAGTGTACTGGGCGCAGAATATGTGGACAAATCGATCCAGAATGCGACGGACTTTAATATGCCGATGCAGGAATTGGTGACGGAGTATTGCTGGGGAGAGATTTGGGCGCGGCCAGGTTTGCCGAAAAAGACACGGAGCATGCTGAATCTCGCTATGATTACGGCATTGAATCGGCCTCATGAATTGAAGCTGCATGTCAGAGGAGCTATCAATAACGGCTTAACAAAAGACGAAATTCAGGAGGTTTTCCTGCAGGCCGCCATCTATTGCGGTGTACCAGCGGCGATTGATAGCTTCCGGACAGCAAAAGAAGTATTTGATGAAATGGATAAAGAGCAATAATTCAGTCCCTCTTAAACAAAGAGGATCCGCGATAGGAAAATGACGATAGTTACGGATAAAGCGCTGAAAATAGTTGATGCAAGAACAGCTTGAGCCGCAAATGCAGTTTCATTTTCGTATTCCTGTGCAATGATGGCACTATTTACGGAACTTGGAACGGCGGAAGCGATGAACATCGCTTGAGCTGTGATGGTGTCGACGTTAAGAAATTGAATGATGATAAAGGCGAGAAGCGGACTGATGATGAGCCTGACACCTACGCTCAAGTAAACAGTAACCATATTCTTAGTGAAATTCAGTTGAACGACTTGCGCACCAAGGGTCAAAAGAGCCAATGCAATCAAGGCATCTGCAATATAAGAGCCTGGTGTGTACAAGAATTGCGGAAGTGTTAGGTCAAAGGCATTCAGTATGAGACCGAAAAACATCGCATAAAGCACCGGCATTTTAAAATAAGGGACGGTAGCCTTAATCTTGGACTTGTCCAGTCGCTGCAAGCTGATAATGCCGTAGGAATAGACCAGCAAGTTTTGAAAAGTAAGGACCAATACCTGGACCGCCATAGCGATCGGATCCTGGCGAAATGCCAAGTCATTAACGGAAATGCCGTAATTTCCTGAGTTGTAGAACAAAGAACTATGTGAAAAGGCGATACTGAGCCCTTTGCTGAAACCGAGAAGCTTGCTGATTAACTTGGATACAAAATACAAAAATAAAGACAAAAAAATAAAAAACACCAATACTTTAAAAAACATTTCTAAAGCCAAATCAGTTTCGTAAAGACGGATAAAAATTAATCCTGGCACTAAATAATAAATATTGATTTTTGCCAGCGTATTCAAATCAAAATGGAATTTCAAATGCAAAAATGCCCCAAGTCCAATCAAAATGAGAATGGGGACGATGATATTCAAGAAAATATTGAAAATCTCCATAACACTCTCTCCTTCCATTCATTAAGCAGTCTGCCTGATTCTTGTTTCTGTACAATATACACCATTAAGAAAATTATACCAATCAATTTTGGGACTGAGGTGAATCAAAATGAAACTGCCAAAAAAAGTGAAGATAAACGAAGTGGTATTAAGGGATGGACTGCAGTTGGAAGACAAAGTACTGACGGTGGACGAAAAAAAAGCCTTATTTGATCAATTGGTGAAAGCCAATCTTCGAACAGTGGAATTCGGTTCTTTCGTCCATCCGAAGCTGGTTCCGCAAATGGCAAACAGTGGGGAACTATTTGAGTTGATTTCAAAAGAAGCGAATCAACTCGAACTGATTGCCCTAATCCCGAATTTAAAGGGAGCAAAGAATGCACAGGAAAAAGGTGTAGAAAGATTGAATTTTGTCTTTTCGGCAAGCGATACGCATAACCAGCAAAATGTGCAGAAAAGTACAGAAGAATCATTGCACGATCTCAAAGAAATTCTTGTTTATTGCGAAGACCATGCAATGTTAGTGAATGTATCGGTTGCCACGACTTTCGGCTGTCCGTTTGAAGGTGAAGTGAGCAAGGACAGAATCCAGTGGATCCTCGAGCAATTGGTGCCGTTGAATGTAGAGACCATTACGCTCGCAGATACCACCGGCATGGCGAATCCGCAGCAGGTCTACGATTTGGTGTCGGAGATGACAACCAAATTTCCGGAACAATCGTTCAATCTTCATTTCCATAATACAAGAGGCATGGGGCTTGCCAATATGCTGGGGGCTATGCAGGCCGGCATCACGAGTTTTGATGCTTCTTTAGGCGGTCTTGGCGGCTGCCCATTTGCCCCTGGTGCGACAGGGAATATCTGCACAGAAGATGTGGTCCACATGCTGCACAGCATGGGAATCGAGACCGGGCTGTCACTTGAAGAATTGATGGCAGCTTCAAGAACGCTTCAACAATATGTTGGCCACGAAACACCCAGCTACGTTCTGAAAGCAGGCCCCTACGACCGGAAATATCCAGTTCCGGCAAACAAATAGAACTTTTAGAGATGATTTGGAGGATGCGACCATGGCCAATTGGGAAACCTTGAACTTAATTGACGAACACCGTAATGAAAACGTCTTTGTGATTGAATTGAATAGGCCGGAGGCGATGAACTCGCTGAATACGAAAATGGGCATCGAGCTGGTTGACTGCCTGAAATCACTGGAGCAGGAAAAGGAATTGCGGGTTCTGGTGCTCACTGCCAAAGGGGAAAAAAGTTTTTGTGCAGGTGCGGATTTAAAGGAACGGAAAGGGATGACCAATGAACAATGGAAACAGCAGCATGACATTTTTGAAGATGCTTATGAATTGCTGCGGAACTTCAAGTTTCCTGTCATTGCAGCCGTCAATGGCTTTGCTTTAGGCGGCGGCATGGAGATGCTGCTGAGCTGCGACCTCCGCTATGCAGCGGAACACGCCAAGATGGGATTGCCTGAAGTGAAACTCGGCATCATCCCGGGTGTAGGCGGAACGCAATTATTGCCGCGTGCGATTCCAGTCGGATTGGCAAAAGAGATGTTGTTTAGAGGAAACCAGGTGGATGCAGCTAAAGCAGTGGATATCGGCATTCTAAATGGCGTCTTTTCGAAAGAGGAGCTGATGCCGAAGACGCTGGAAGTGGCGAAGGAAATTGCGCGAAATGCGCCGTTATCCCTGCAATCCATCAAAAAATCCATCTCTACCGGCCTTCATACGGACATCAATACGGCCCTGTCGATTGAACTTGATCAATATTATAAATGTGCAAATTCAGCGGATCGCCTCGAGGGTGTTTTGGCCTTCAATGAAAAACGGAAGCCGGAATGGCAAGGGAAATAACAAAGTGCTGATGCTGTAGCGCATTAGTGGAAGGAGAACCTAAAATGGAGTTAAGCAGACAATTGGCGAGGTACAGCTTAGAACTTTCATACGATGAGTTGCCGGAAGAAGTCGTAGAGTTTACGAAGTTGTGCATTCTTGACTATTTTGGGTCAGCGATTGCGGGGTCGGATAAAAGCCCAGTTCAAATGGTCAGCGATTTAGTCAATGAAATGGGTGGCTTTGAACAGGCGAAACTGGTCACTGGAGGAAAATCCAGTGCCGTTCATGCGGCTTTAGTGAACGGAGCAGCAAGTCATGTAATGGAACTTGATGACATCCATAAAGGGTCCATTGTACATGCGGCAACGGTCGTTATTCCTGCGGCACTTGCGGTTGCGGAATGGAAGAAGCTTAGCGGAAAAGAACTGATCACGGCAGTAGTGGCGGGATATGAAGTCTGTTTTAGAATCGGGGAAGCGGTATCGCCTTCTCATTATTACTACTGGCACAATACAGCTACATGCGGCACTTTTGGTGCTACAACAGCGGCCGGAAAACTGCTCGGTTTAACAGAAGATGAAATGGTCAGCGCCTTAGGAAATGCAGGTTCCCAGGCTGCGGGATTATGGGAATTCATCGTCGATGGAGCGATGACCAAGCAGTTGCATACTGGAAAAGCGGCAATGAACGGAACAATGGCCGCTTTATTGGCAAAAAAAGGATTTACGGGACCGAAAAAGATACTTGAAGGCGACCGGGGCTTTTTTAATGCGATGAGTGAGGAACATGATGCTTCAAGAATAACGGAAAACCTGGGTCAGGAGTTCAAGATTCTGGAGAATTCTTTTAAAATCCATGCTTCATGCCGCCATACCCATCATGCTGTCGATCTACTGATCGATGTCTTTAAGGAGCAGAACCCCGCATTGGACGAAATCGAATCGGTGGAAGTGGATTCCTATCAAGTTGCGCTTACGATTACAGATGATCCTGATCCACAGACAGAATATGCTGCTAAATTCAGCCTCCAATTCTGTTCGGCATTGGCCTTGTTGAATGGCCGTGCGAGTCTGGATGACTTCAATGGAGATAAGCTATGGGATGAAGATATTCGATCGCTGGTGAAAAAAGTCAATGTCCACACGGATCCCGCAATTGATAACGGTTATCCGAAGCAGTGGGGAGCTGCAGTCAGTGTTCTGCTGAAGAATGGGGAGAAAATCAGCAAGCAAACTGATTTTCCAAAAGGCGACCCTGAAAATGCGGTGACTTCAGAAGAACTGCTTGAAAAATTCATGGGAATGGCCACGAAGTTACCTACTGAACAGCGGCAGGCATTAGCGGAGAGCTTGATGGACTTAGAATCAGCAGAGAATGTCGGTGATCTGATGGATACATTGTAAAACGGTTTTTACCGCGATTGAACCGGAAGCAGGATAAAAAGAATTCATGCAAAGAGGGCGTCTTTATGGAACAGAACAGTGAGCAAAAACTGGAAATCGCAAAACTGCAAAAGCAATTGGAATCCTTCAATCCTATTGAACTGGAGCAGGCTGCCTATTTATTGTCGCTCTTGCAGGAGCCGCAGGCTGATTCAACCGGAAATGCTGTACCCATGCATTTTTTGGGGCGTTTTTTAGGGATGGTGCAGAATCAGAACGGTACGACAGAGATGGCATTGGGGTTTCAGAACGAAAATACTTATGGTGTGGCACAGGGCGGTTCCATTTATACACTGGCCGATGTCGCCATCGGTTTTAGTATCCTGCAGAATTTAACAGAAGGTGAAAAAGTCTTCACTTTGGAACTGAAAGTGAATTTTATTGAAAAAGGGCAAGGTTCCCGTTTGATTGCGACTCCCCTCATTTTAAGGCAAGGCAGAAGCACGGTCGTTTCTGAATGTTCGATTCACGATGTCTCGGGGAAATTAGTCGCGAAAGCGCTGGGTACCTTTTATATCAGTGGTGCATCAAAAAGGAAGGAGGGAGACAAGTGAATGAGATTACTTACGAAACTATTGTGGAAGAAGTAAAAGCCATGTGCATGGAGTCCAATTACAATCTTGGAGAAGATGTCTACTCGGCATTTAAACAGGCATTGCAGACGGAACGTTCAGAAACCGGCAAGGAAGTGTTGACGCAGCTGATTGATAACGCAGATATTGCCAAAGCCGAAAGGGTGCCCATGTGCCAGGATACCGGGACTGCAGTGTTTATGGTCGAGGTTGGCCAGGATTGCCATATTGTTGGCGGAAGATTAGTGGATGCCATCAATGAAGGGGTGGAAAAAGGTTATGGAGAAGGCTATTTAAGAAATTCCATGGTCTACAATCCGATGAACCGAAAAAATACTGGAAACAATACGCCAGCCATTGTCCATATCGATTTGCTTGAAGGGGAAGAGCTGACTCTCCATATGACAGCTAAAGGCGGCGGGGCCGAAAACATGAGTGCATTGAAGATGCTCAAGCCATCTGATGGAATGGAAGGGGTTAAGGATTATATTTTATCCATCGTTAAAGAAGCAGGGCCGAATGCCTGTCCGCCGCTGGTGGTCGGCATTGGAATCGGCGGAAATTTTGAACGCTGCGCTTTTTTGGCGAAAAAATCATTGTTCCGCCCTTTAGGGGTGCGCCATGAAGATCCGGCAGTTGCAGAGCTTGAGCTGGAATTGATGGAACAAATCAACCGCCTCGGCATCGGCCCGCAAGGAATGGGCGGCAGCACGACCGCACTGGATGTAAAAGTGGAACTCGAGTCCTGCCATATTGCGGCTTTGCCGGTGGCTGTCAATTTGAACTGCCATGCGAGCCGCCACCAAACGATTAAACTGAAGTGAGGTGAAAGTGCATGCAGAAGAAAATCAACCTGCCTTTACGAGACGAAGACATCGAATCGCTGAAAGCAGGAGACCGCGTATTGCTTTCCGGTATCGTCTATACAGCAAGGGACGCAGCCCATAAGCGAATGGTGGAACAGGAAAAAGATGGAACACCGCTTCCGGTGGAGCTGGATGGCCAGGTTTTGTATTACACGGGGCCGACTCCTGCAAAACCTGGAGAAGTGATCGGTTCGGCGGGACCGACGACGAGCGGCAGAATGGATCTGTATACGCCGGCTCTTCTTGAAAAAGGATTGAAGGGAATGATCGGCAAGGGATATCGAAGTGAAGAGGTCATCACTTCCATGCTCCAACACAAAGCGGTTTATTTCGGTGCTGTCGGTGGTGCTGCAGCGCTGATTGCCCGCTCAATCAAAAAAGCGGAAGTGGTCGCCTATGAAGATCTGGGTACAGAAGCTATCCGGAAACTGACCATTGAAGATTTTCCGGTATTTGTCATCAATGATATCCATGGCGGTGATATTTATAAGGATGGCGTTGCGAAATACAAACAATGAGGATAGTCGACAAGATACCCAAAAAGGGGGCAACATGGATGAAAGCAGGAATTATCGGGTTGGGCAATATGGGCGGCCGTATGGTGAAAAGGCTGCTGGAGCAAGGAGTCGAAGTGGGTGTTTTTGACGTCAATAAAGAGTTCGTCCAAAAATTCGTGGAGCTTGGTGCAAAAGAAGCTGAAAGCCCCGCAGATTTAGCAGAAAAATATTCATACATCCTGACAGTCTTGCCGAATGTATTCATTGTTAAAGAAACGTTGACTGGTCCGGAAGGGTTGATGGAAGGCATGAATTCAGACAGCCTGCTGATTGAAATGACGACGTCCATTCCTTCAGTAACAAAAGAACTGAGTGCCTTGCTGAAAGAAAAAGATCTGAAGATGATTGATGCCCCCGTGAGCGGTGGGGTCAAAAAAGCGGAAGAAGGCACTTTGTCCATCATGGTCGGAGGCGAGGAAGCAGACTTCGAAAGAGCAAAACCGCTGCTTGAATGCATGGGAGCCAATATTTTTCACGTCGGCGAAGCAGGGGCGGGCCATACCATAAAAGCGTTGAACAATATGATTTCCGCAACAACATTAGCAGCTACGGGAGAAGCGATGGCACTTGGCGTCAAATTAGGTCTTGATCCTGAAAAGATGCTGAACGTTATCAACGCCAGCACCGGCAGAAGCTTTTCCAGTGACTTCAAATTTCCCAATCAAGTGCTGACGCGGAAATTCGAAGTTGGCTTTACGTTGGATCTGATGGTCAAAGATCTGAAGATTGCGATGGCGATGGCGGAGGAAGAAAAAGTGCCGATGTTCATTTCCAGTGCATCGTTCCAACTTTGGAAGCATGCCTGGTCCCAGGGCGGCGGTGATCAGGACCATACCGCCATTGTGAAATATATCGAAGACATGTTCGCTGTGGAAATCAAAGGGTCCTGATCAACCCAATACTCGAAGGTGGTTTTTAATGATAAAATGCAATTATTCTTTCCTGCAGTTAAAGGGGAACGTGTTTAAGGGGTGCCATATGGAAAAATTTAAATTAACAGAGCAGGATAGAGCCACTTTGCAATATAAAGTAACAAATAAACTGAGGGAATTGATACTCAAAGGCGAATTCAAAATGGGCGAGCGTTTGATGCAGGAGGAATGGGCACAAAAGTTGGGCGTCAGCCGGATGCCTCTTAGAGAAGCATTGCGTCAGCTGGAAGTGGAAGGGTTGGTCAGAATCGAGCCAAGAAGAGGCGCGGTGGTCACGCCAATTTCCACAGAGGATATTGAAGAAATCTATCAATTGAGAGCTCTCTTGGAAGGACAGGCAGTCGTAAAGTCGCTCCCTTATTTAGGCGATGAAGAAATTGAGGAACTCCAAAATCTATACGATGAAATGATCAAACTGAAAGCCGATGAAAACGATGTTGAAATCTTTATGAAATTGAACGCTGAGTTTCACCGGATTTTAAGGGAGAGCTGCCCTTGGAGAAGGATCCAGGGGTTTATTGAAACTTTATGGAAAGGAATTCCTCCCTATACACCAAGCCTGCTGTCGAACCATCTGGCGGATTCGCATGAAGAACATCGCTTAATGCTGGAATACGTCAAACAGAAAGACGAAGTCCAGTTAAGGAGAATCACCGAAAAGCATATTCTGAGAACGAAAGAAAACTTAATTGAAATGATGAAAGAATAAAGGGATTTATTTGTTGAGTGTTTGATAAAGGGAGAGGGGCAGACAGTATGAAACAAATCGAGTTAGCGGTTATTCCAGGAGATGGCATCGGAAAAGAGGTGGTTCCGGAGGCATTGCGTGTCCTGGATGTGATAGCAGAAATCCACGGTGGATTAAAGTTCAACTCAATCCACCACCCATGGAGCTCGGAATATTATGTCCAACATGGAATAATGATGCCGGAGGACGGCTTGAGCCAAATCGCACAAAGTGATGCGGTTTTCCTGGGGGCTGTCGGGGACCCCGACTTAGTGGCTGACCATATTTCACTGGGAGGGTTGCTGCTGAAAATCCGACGGGAATTTGAGCAGGTTATCAATATCCGGCCTGCCAAGCAGCTGAAAGGCATCGTCTCGCCTTTAGCAAATCCGCGGGACTTCGACATCATGATTGTCCGTGAAAACAGCGAAGGCGAATACAGCAGTATTGGCGGCAGAGTCCACAGCGGAGAAGATGAAATTGTCATCCAAAATGCGGTGTTTACCAAAAAAGGGGTTTCCCGTGTCATCGAGTATGCATTTGAATTGGCAAAACAACGGAACGGAAGGGTGACGAGCGCCACCAAATCCAATGGAATCGTACACTCCATGCCGTTTTGGGATGAAGTCTTCAAAGAAGTCGCAACCAATTATGAAGAAATTCAAACCAATAGCGAGCACATTGATGCACTCTCTGCTTTTTTCATCACCAAGCCGCAGACGCTGGATGTAGTAGTAGCCAGCAACTTGTTCGGTGATATTTTAAGCGATATAGGCGCTGCCATAATGGGCAGCATCGGAATAGCGCCGGCAGGAAATATCAATTTAAATGGCAAATACCCATCCATGTTCGAACCGGTTCATGGCTCAGCACCGGATATTTTTGGCAGAGGGATCGCTAATCCCATCGGGCAGATCTGGACAGCCAAAATGATGCTCGACCATTTCGGAGAACTGGAAATGGGTACATTGTTGCTCGAGGCTATCGAAGCTTCTATGCAATCCGGCATCAAGACGGCGGATATTGGCGGCAGCTCTTCCACTTCCGAGGTAACCGATGAAATAATTGCTAATCTTAGAAAACAGTAAGTTGTCGCGGAGTGCTGCACAAGACAACTGCTGTCTTTTTAAAAGAACTAAATTTTCTGAAAAGTATTTTACAATAGCCCAATCATTTAGTAAGATGAGAATTAAATTAATATTGTATCCAATATCCAATGATTGGAGAGAGTGCAATGAATACACCACGCTCCTATTTATTTGTTCCAGCTAGAGATCTTTCCATTATAAAGAAAGCGTTCTCATCTATTGCTGATGTTGTCATCTTGGATTTAGAGGATGCTGTGGCTGTCTCGGAAAAGCAAGCAGCGCGGCAAGTAATGAAAGAAGCGTTGGAGACGCATCAACACGAAAACAGGGGTGTTGTCCGCATCAACAGTCTTGACACCGATTTATGGGAAGCCGATTTAGAAGTGGCGATCCGCAGTAGAGCTGGTGGAATTATGGTTCCAAAAGCGGAAAGTGAGCAGGACATACAAAAGGTCTGCCATAGAATACGGAGTATCGCCGGGGACAAAACAGTAGAGGTGATTCCATTGATAGAAAGCGCTAAAGGTGTGCAGTTCGCATATGCGATTGCATCCGCAGATTCACTGGTTTCGGCTCTGGCTTTCGGGTCAATCGATTTTTCCTTGGATATCGAATGTGAACTTACACCTGAAGGGCTGGAATTATTATATGCCCGTTCCCAATTGGTGATCGCTTCAAAAGCAGCAGGAATCGGCTCGCCGATCGATGCGGTCTATCCTGATTTAACGGATGAAGATGGACTGAAAAAGCAAACGGTTTTTGCCAAACAGTTGGGTTTCAAGGCGAAACTGGTCATCCATCCGAAACAATTGGGAGTTGTCCATCAAGTGCTTTCGCCTTCAGAGGAAGAGCTTGCCTTGGCTAGAGAAATCGTCGGAGCATTTGAACAAGCTGAAAAAACAGGCAAGGCTTCGATTGAAGTCAAAGGACAGTTTGTCGATTATCCAGTCTATAAAAAAGCTAAACGAATCTTGCAGAATAGAGACTATTAAACAATCTTCCCATTAAAAATGATGAGGTGAGCAACGTGAAAATAGTGAAAATCGATGTTAAGACAGTACCGATCAGCAGTCCTATCCGCAACGCTTATATAGATTTCAGCAAAATGACCACTTCGGCTCTGGCGATTACCACTGATGTTGTCAGAAACGGGAAACCCGTAGTGGGTTACGGATTTAATTCGAATGGAAGGTATGCACCCACTTGTTTACTGGAAGAACGTTTTATCCCACGGCTTCTGGAAGCGGACCCGAAAGACATTGTGACAGCTGATGGAGGCAACTTGGACCCCCACAAAATACATAAAATCATCATGTCCAATGAAAAGCCGGGCGGTCATGGCGAGCGCGCAGTTGCGGTGGGCGTCATTGACATGGCGGTCTGGGATGCTGTTGCAAAAATAGAGGAAAAGCCTTTGTACCAGCTGTTGGCGGACCGCTATGGAACCGGGAAAACGGATGACAAGGTCTATATTTATGCGGCGGGCGGCTATTATTTCCCTGATAAAGGCTTGACTGAGCTTCAAGACGAGATGAAAGGCTATTTGGATCTGGGCTACCGTGACGTGAAAATGAAAGTTGGCGGTGCGTCATTGAATGAAGACCTCCAGCGAATTGAGGCAGTTCTGGACATTTTGCCAAAAGGCAGCGGCTTGATGGTTGATGCCAATGGCCGCTTCGATTTGGACTATGCCATTGAGTTTGGTGAAAAAGTAAAAGACTATGAACTGATTTGGTACGAAGAAGCAGGAGACCCATTGGATTATCATTTACAGGCAGAGCTTTCCAAGCGTTATCCGCATGCCTTGGCAACTGGCGAAAACCTGTTTTCACTTCAGGATGCCACCAATTTAATCCGGTACGGAGGGATGGACCCGGAAAAAGATTTTCTGCAATTCGACTGCGCCCTCAGCTACGGGTTGGTGGAGTATTTGCGGATCCTCGATATGCTGAAAGACCATGGCTGGTCTTCGCGCCGCTGCATCCCGCATGGCGGCCACCAATTGTCACTCAATATTGCAGCAGGTCTGGAGCTTCACGGCAATGAATCTTATCCAGGCGTCTTCGAACCTTTCGGCGGATTTGCGGATCGCTACGCAGTGGAGGACGGCTATGTCCGGCTCCCGGAAGTGCCGGGAATCGGCTTTGAAGAAAAGGCCAATTTGTATGAATTGTTGCTGACAATCGGCAAGTAAGGATAAAAAGTAAGGGGGAGGTAAAAACGTGGCAGGCAAAATGGAATTCAATCAGGACATTGCGACTGAATATGACAAAGGGGTGAGACGGACATTGCCGACTTACGATCCGATGCTGCGCTTGTCACAAACCTTTCTTCGCAATGCACTTAACGAGCAGGCAGAAGTATTGGTGGTCGGCTGTGGCGGTGGCAATGAATTGAAAACTTTTGGTGTTCCGAACCAAGGCTGGCGATTTACGGCGGTCGATCCGGCAAAAGCCATGTTGGAAGCAGCGAAAGCCAAAGCGGCGCATGCCGGAATCGAAGACCGCATCGAATGGGTGAACGGGACCGTAATGGATGTACCGACAGAAAAGCGCTTTGATGGCGCGACCTGCATCCTGGTCCTCCACTTTGTTCCAGAGATAGAAGAGAAAAGGGCGCTGCTGATGAAAGTAAGAAGTCATTTGGATTCAGGCGCGCCTTTCGTATTGGTCAGTAAATTCGGAGATCCAGACGATCCCGAATTTAAAGAGCTGGTCGCTTTATGGAAAAACTACTGGCTGGACATGACCAATCTGCCAGAGCAAAAAGTGGAGGAATTGATGAAAGGAACTTTAACGGAATCCTCGATTTCTGAAGCTCAAATTCGTCAATTGCTGAAGGACTCAGGGTTCCACCGGGTCGCCAACTTCTTTAAGACCAACCATTTTGGCGGATGGATCTGTTACGCGGATTAAAAAAATACGGAACCTGCTCGGCTGTGAAAAAGGAGGTAAGGAAGCATGAAAAGCAATCCGGCGGAAAGCAGGAGGACGCTCCTGTTTATAGGCATAGCTGTTTTGGGTTTCCTTGCTGTCTATTTTTTATTGCCAGATGAATTTTCCTACGCCGCTAAAGTGATGACCAGCATCATTACGCTCGGGATTATCCTATGGTCATTGGAACCGATCCCGATCGGGTTGACGGCCTTGATCATTCTATTGTTGATGCTGCTATTCGGTATTGCGGATTCGTCGGTTATCTTCAGCGGATTTGCGTCACCGGCAACTTATTTGATCGTCGGAGGCATGATGCTTGCCACAGCGGTCAATGAAACGGCCTTGATCAAACGGATGAGCTACACCATCCTGAAAAAGTGGGGCGGCCGCTCAGCTGGCTTGCTCGGCAGCATCATCATCATCCAGCAGATTCAAGCATTTTTTATTCCTTCCACTGCTGTCCGGTCTGCCCTGATTCTACCGGTTTCAACCATGATCATTGAAACGACCCATGCCGAGCCAGGCGGGAATTTGCGGAAAATGATTATGCTCGGTGTCGCTTTCGGCGGCATCATCAGCGGAACATCTGTCATGACTGCGGCAATCGGCAATATTTTGACGGTGGAATTGCTCAATCGTTTTGCGGGAATCAATATCACGTATTTCGAGTGGTTCTATTACACTTTCCCGATCTGGCTGATATTGATTCCGGCAATATGGCTCATGCTGTTGAAAGTTTTTCCATTGCCGGAAGAGCAGAGCTATTTTCCGGCAATCAAAGAAGAAATGACAGGGAAGCTGAAAGAATTAGGACCTGTCAATGCGCGGGAAATCCGTTGTTTGGCTATTCTGTTGACGATTGTGATTTTTTGGCTGACTGAGCCTCTTCATGGTCTGCATCCGAGCGTTCCCGCTCTAGCCGGTGTGGTGTTGATGACATTGCCCATTATCGGCGTCGCTGCATGGGAGCCTGTCGTCCGCATCAACTACAATACCGTTTTGTTGATCAGCGTCACCTTATCGATGGGCTATACATTTGTGGATTCAGGAGCCGCAACCACCATCAGCCAATACTTGAGTGTCGGTTGGTTCATGCAGCTTATTCAAAATCCGTTTTCTGCCGTAGTAATCGTCATTGTCTTGGCTCAAATTTTTCATAAAATGATTTCCAATGTTGCCACTGCCGTTGTTGTCCTGGTGCCGATTGTCATCAGTGTAGCCCAAAATGCGGGAATCGATCCCCTGGCCATTGCTTTTACAACAGGCTTGACCTGTCTTTTCGGATTTGTCCTGATTGTTGAATCCATGCCGAACCTGATTGCCCACAGCACCGGAATGATTTCACAGAAAGATTTTTTGAAGCCTGGTTTATACGCTACTGTCATTTCAATGGCGGCAACTGTTCTGGTCGCCGCAACTTGGTGGAATTGGATTGGGTTGATTTAATGTTGCCCAGTTTGAAAAGATGGATTTTCTGTTCATCAATCGAATCAACAAGGAGGAATTCATATGTTGCCATTGGAAGGCATAACCGTCGTTTCTTTGGAGCAGGCTGTTGCAGCGCCTTTTGCGACCAGGCAATTGGCCGATTTGGGTGCGCGGGTCATTAAAGTGGAACGGCCGGGAGTGGGCGATTTTGCCCGGAATTATGATAAGACGGTGAAAGGGATGGCCAGCCATTTTGTTTGGATCAATCGTTCCAAAGAGTCGTTGGCGCTGGATCTTAAGCAGGAAGAGGCCAAAGAGGTTTTGTATAAATTATTGGAAGAGGCCGACGTGTTTCTTCATAATCTGGCACCCGGCGCAGTGGATCGCCTTGGATTCAGCGCCGAGGAATTGAAGGCAAAGTATCCGAAGCTGATCATCTGCTCCATTTCGGGTTATGGCACCTTCGGCCCGTATACCAATAAAAAAGCGTATGACTTGCTGATCCAATGCGAAGCAGGGCTGGTTTCTGTAACCGGGACAGAAGATACTCCGTCCAAAGCCGGAATTTCCATTGCCGATATTGCGGCAGGAATGTATGCCTATACCGGGGTGTTGACCGCCATCATTTCACGCTATAAAACAGGCAAAGGCGCGATTATTGAAGTGTCCATGCTGGAAGCGCTGGCGGAATGGATGGGTTATCCGCTCTACTACTCCGCGTACGGGGACAACGAACCACAGCGAACCGGGGCAAGCCATGCCACGATTTATCCGTATGGCCCGTTTGAAGCCGGAGATGGCAAAATGGTCTTTATGGGGATCCAAAATGAACGGGAATGGGTTGAATTCTGTGAAACTGTTTTGGATAACCCTGAGCTGGCGGTTGACCCTTTGTTCAACAGCAATTCCCAGCGGGTGGTCAATAAAACAGCACTGAAAACTATCATTGAAGACGTATTTCAAGGAATGGATTCCGGCCAGGCCATCGAACGGCTGGAACAGTCTCGGATCGCCAATGCACGCCTCAATACTATGAACGAACTGGTCGACCACCCGCAATTAGCGGCACGCGACCGCTGGCGGGAAGTGGATTCGCCAGTGGGGAAATTGAAGGCGCTTATCCCGCCGGTCACTTCAGATGAAGTCGATACTGTCATGAATCCGATTCCGGCAGTCGGGGAACATACGCATTCCATTTTGTCGGAGTTTGGATTTTCTGAGCAGCAAATAAAAAAGTTGACCACACAATGAAAAGGCAGCATTCGAAAGGGGAAAATGGAAATGGCGAAATTAACGCAGCAGGAAAGAGAACAATTACGGCAGGAAGTGCGGAAACTGTGTTCGGAATTCCCGAATTCCTATTGGAGAAAGCTGGATCTTGAGCGGGAATACCCTTATAAATTTGTGGATGCGTTGACGAAAAGCGGCTATCTTTCCGCATTGATTCCTGAACAGTATGGCGGCAAAGGATACGGCATGACAGAAGCGACCATCATTCTGGAAGAGATTAACCGCTCGGGGGGCCACGCCGCCGGATGCCACGCTCAGATGTATACGATGGGCGCCTTATTGAAGCATGGCAGTGAAGAGCAGAAACAACAGTATCTGCCCGGCATCGCAGATGGCTCGATCCGCTTCCAGGCGTTCTCGGTGACAGAAGAGAAAGCCGGCTCCAATACCACCGCAATCGAAACCTTCGCTGAAAAAACAGCAGCTGGCTATCGGGTCAACGGCCATAAAAATTGGACCAGCCGATTGCTGCAATCAGATTTGCTGATGGTGCTGGCACGCACGACGCCGCTTGCGGATGTAGGGGAAAAGAGGGCTGAAGGACTTAGCCTGTTCCTCGTCGATCTGCGGATCATCCGCGAACAGCAGCCCGAATCCTTGGTAGTGGAACCGGTTCGGGCCATGTTCAATTACGCAACCAATCAAGTTTGGTACAAGGATATGGAGATTCCGGCCGAATGCCTGATCGGGGAAGAAGGCAAAGGGTTCCGTTATGTATTGGACGGCATGAACGCAGAGCGGACCTTATTGGCAGCGGAAGCGATTGGCGACGGTTATTTCTTCATCGACAAAGCCACCAGCTATGCCAATGAACGGGTAGTCTTCAACCGGAAGATCGGAGAAAATCAAGGCATCCAGTTTCCGATAGCCCGGGCTTATGCAGCGATCAAAGCAGCGGACTTGATGCGCTACGAAGCGGCAAAAAGATTTGACGAAAATGAGAAATTCGGAGAACAGGCCAACTTGGCGAAATTCCTGTCGAGTGAAGCAAGCTGGCAGGCGGCCAATGTCTGCCTGGATACATTCGGCGGCTATGGATTCGTCGATGAGTATGATGTCGAGCGGAAATTCAGGGAGACCCGGATGTACCAAGTGGCACCCGTCAGCAACAATATGATTTTGGCTTATCTCGGCCAGAATGTGCTGAAGATGCCTCGCTCTTATTAATGGCCAGAAGAAAAAGACGCCAGAAAATTTTCTGGCGTCTTTTTTGCGTCTTAAGAATGTTTATTTCTTCCGTTATTTCAAAGCAGAGGGCTGAACCCCTTCCGGAATCGGACAGGTATAAGGCTCTTTCGCGCGCTTCGCTTCGTGTTCGGCTTTGATCGCCTGAAGGTCTTTGGGATTATTGAACAAATGGATGGCGGTATTCGCCATGACTTCAGAGGACAAGAGCATGCCGCTGTGTGCAAATGAACTGATGCCTTGCGTCACCATCTGCCATGTGTGAAGAGGCGTACCGATGGCTGATGTGGCCGTTGTCACTTGAGCAGTGGGAACAATCCAACTGACATCCGAAACATCGGTGGACCCTGCCATCACTTCATCCGAAGGAACATACTCGGAAATTACGTCTGCAAGATATTTGCCTTCGAACTCGCTGCCGTCTCCGCTGTAGCCGAAAGTTTTCATGCCGGCGAGAAAATTATTTTTTTCTCCTTCAGATAAAGTCTGCCAGATTCCTGCAGCGAATTCCTTTTCTTCTGCCGTTGGCTCGACTGCTCCGGCTTCCTGCAATTTCTTATTTAGAATCGCCTCCAATGTCCGGTTCGGTTCATAGTTGGAGCAGGCTTTATCGAAGACAATCGTCATATCGGTTTCTGTCATCAATGCAGAACCTTCCGCGATTTTGCAGACGCGTTTGTAGATTTCATCGACTTGTGCCACTTTCGGCGCACGGATTAAATACAGAACTTCCGCTTCCGACTGGACAACATTTGGTGAAAATCCGCCACTGTTGGTGATGGCGTAATGCATCCGTGCTTCCTGGACGACATGTTCGCGCAAGTAATTGACGCCGACATTCATCAGCTCTACCGCATCCAGAGCACTGCGTCCTAAATGCGGCGAATTTGCTGCGTGCGAAGCCACTCCTTTGAAACGGAAATAGACTTGATAATTGGCGAGGCTCGATAAGCTCATGATGGAATTGGCATATGAAGGGTGCCAGGTCAAAGCGACATCCAAGCCATTGAAGGCGCCTTCACGTACCATGAAGGTTTTGCCGGAGCCGCCTTCTTCAGCGGGACAGCCGTAAAATTTCACGGTTCCGTTGATCTTATTTTCAGTGAGATAAGCTTTAACGGCATATGCCGCTGCAAGTGAGCCGGTGCCGAGCAGGTTGTGGCCGCAACCGTGGCCGATGCCACCTGGTACCAAGGGCTCTTGCTGTGTAGAGTTCGCTTTTTGGCTGAGGCCGGAGAGGGCGTCGAATTCACCTAGAAATCCGATGACCGGCTTTCCTTCTCCATAAGTTGCCACAAATGCGGTTTCAATGCCGGCTACTCCGCGTTCGACTGAAAATCCCTCTTTCTCCAGTTCATCAGCTAAGAAAGCAGCGGACTCAAATTCTTCGTAGCGCGTTTCAGGATGTTCCCAAACGTATTGGCTGATTGATTCGAAGTGGTCTCTGTTGCTCGATAAGTAGTTAGTGACAGAAGAGTTAATTGCCATGTCAATTCCTCCTTTGAAATAAATTCATAATCATTATAACAAAAATATGTTCTTTTCCGGAAATGAGCCTGAATTGGTCTACTTCACCGAATTATGAAAATATTTTTTCGTTTTTATTAGAGCCATGGGGCTTCTGGGTTTGTGAAAGATGGAAACGTTTGCAAAGAAGTCTAAATATTTTTTATATATTGACAACGCATTTTAGGCTGTATATGATGGAGTCAATTCAAATATACAGATTAACTATGTTGATGGAGATACGCTTTATGCAGGGAAATCTCAAGAGAGCTGATGGTTGGTGAAAATCAGTGGTTTCGGCATTTGGCAGCACTTCTGAATAGATGGATTGAATAACCCAGTAGGTCCATCCGCTTCATGTCCGTTACGCATGTGAACCAATGAGACTGTCAGTTTTTTTGACGGTGAATTAGGGTGGTACCGCGAAATGGAAGACTCTTCGCCCCTTGCATCTTTATGTAAGGGCGGAGAGTCTTTTTTGTCGTCTTTACACAATCACTGCCCGCAAATGCGGGGAAATCGAGAGGGGAATGAAATCATTATGCTGACTGACCAACAAATTTTACGAATCCCAGGACCAACGCCAATTCCACCGAGTGTCCAACGTGCAATGGCACAACCGATGATCGGCCACCGTGGACAGAGTACATCCGAAATGATCAGTGACATCAGACCAAGATTGAAACGCGTTTTTGGAACCAAGCAGGAAGTTGTCATTTTGACGGGGAGTGGGACTGCGGGGCTGGAAACCGCAGTGGTTAATACAGTTGCTCCTGGCGAAGAAGTTTTGGTTCTCGTAACCGGTGCATTCGGTGATCGTTTTGCGAAAATTTGTAAAGCATATGGTATTCAAACCCACGTATTCGAAGTGGAATGGGGTCTTGCGGTCGATCCGGAAGCGGTAAAGAATTTCCTTGTGGAACATCCTGAAATCAAGGTGGTCTTCTCCACCTTCTGTGAAACTTCCACTGGCGTACTGAACCCGATCAAGGAATTGGCAGCAGCTGTCAAAGAAGTATCCGAGGCGCTTGTCATTGTAGATGGTGTATCTTGTGTAGCGGGAACGGAAACCCAAATGGATAAATGGGGAATCGATGTTGTAGTCACCGGTTCACAAAAAGCCTTTATGCTTCCGGCAGGCCTATCATTCGTAGCGGCAAGTGACCGTGCATGGAAGAAGATCGAAGCGAACCCCCAGCCACGTTTTTACCTGGACCTTAAAAAACACAGAGACAATATTCTAAAAGACACAACGCCGTTTACTCCGGCCCTGTCGATTTTATTCGGATTGCAGCAAGTACTCCAGTTGCTGGAGGAAGAAGGGTTGGAAGCCGTATACGCAAGACATCACTTGATGAAGGATATGACCCGTGCCGCATTTAAAGCATTGGGCATTCCGCTACTGACTTCTGACAAAGATGCATCACCGACAGTTACAGCCGTGAAACCGGATGACTTTGATGCGGAAGAATTCCGTAAAGTGATGAAGAAGGAATTTGCATTGGAAGTGGCTGGCGGCCAACAGCATCTAGCGAAAAAGATTTTCCGCATCGGCCACATGGGCTATTGTTCTCCGGCAGATATGCTGCAGGCAATTGCCGCAATGGAAATCGGATTGGTCAAAGTAGGAAAAGAAATCGAACTCGGTAAAGGAATTGCCGCTGCACAGCAAGTCTTTTTAACAGAAGGGAAGAAAACCAAATGACTTTTCACGTACTGATCAGTGATCCACTCAGCGAAGAGGGAATTTATCCCCTGCGCCAGGCGAACGGCGTAAACATCGTCATGGAAACCAACTTAACTCCGGAACAATTGGGAGAGCGTATTGATGGGTTTGATGCGCTGCTTGTCCGTAGCCAGACCCAGGTGACACGGGAATTGATTGAAAAAGCATCAAACTTGAAGATTATCGGACGTGCAGGTGTCGGCGTCGACAATATCGATCTGGAAGCTGCTACAGAACATGGCATTATCGTGGTCAATGCGCCGGACGGCAATACCAACTCAGCCGCTGAGCATACGATGGCGATGCTGATGTCTATGGCACGCAAAATTCCACAGGCGTTTCACGCTCTGCGCAATCAAAAATGGGATCGTAAATCATATGTCGGCGTGGAATTGAAGAACAAGACGCTTGGAGTTGTCGGCTTTGGCCGAATCGGACAGGAAGTGGCAGCACGTGCAAAAGGGCAGCGGATGAACGTCATTGCCTATGATCCATTCTTGACGGCTGAAAAAGCGGAAAAGCTGGGTGTGGATTTTGGATCAGTGGAAGATGTCCTGAAAGTGGCGGATTTCGTTACTGTCCATACGCCTTTGCTAAAAGAAACCAAGCATTTGATCAATAAAGAAGCCTTTGAAATCATGAAAGACGGCGTCCAGATCGTCAACTGTGCACGCGGCGGCATCATCGATGAAAATGCATTGTTCGACGCAGTGAAATCAGGTAAAGTAGCCGGCGCTGCACTTGACGTTTTTGAGCAGGAGCCGATGATTGACTTCCGGCTATTGGATTTACCGGAAATTATCGCAACGCCTCATTTAGGCGCCAGCACATTTGAAGCTCAGGAAAGTGTAGCTGTGGATGTCAGCATGGACGTGGTCAGCTACTTCACAACAGGAACTGTGCGGAACTCAGTGAACCTGCCGTCAGTACCGAAAGAAATCATGAAGAAAATCGAACCTTACTTTGATTTGTCAGAGCGTTTGGGTGCCTTTTTAACTGATTTAAGTGGTGCGGCTGCAGAAGAAGTGACGGTCCGCTATGCTGGAGATTTGGCTAATATGGAAGTGGGTCCATTGACGCGCAATATGCTGAAAGGCATGTTGAAGCGCCATCTTGGCAAGCATGTCAACGACGTGAATGCCATGTATATCGCCAATCAAAAAGGCATTGTGGTCAGCGAACAAAAGACTACGGAATCGAAAGGGTTTACGAGCTTGATCACTGTGGAAGTGAAAACAGCAAAGGGCACGAGAAAAGCCGCTGGAACGCTGTTGAATGGACAAGGTGCACGTATTGTCAAAGTGGATGATTATTTGGTGGATGTGGTGCCGGAAGGCCATCTGCTGTATGTTCGCCACAATGACCGCCCAGGCGTCATCGGACGTGTCGGAACTTTGCTCGGCCAGGAGAACGTCAACATTGCGACGATGCAGGTTGGACGCTCGAATGTCGGTGGAGACGCCATTATGATGTTATCGATTGATAAGCCTGCGGAATCAAGCAGCCTGGAACAATTGGCGAAATTGGATGAAATTCAGGGAGTCACACCCATCAACCTATAAGAAACAGAAAAGAGGTCCTCATAGCGAGGACCTCTTTTGTGTCAGAGTGTAGACAAAGCCTGACCAAAATGTATAGCGGTGCATAATC
>NZ_JAIQCL010000018.1 GCF_020023385.1 Planococcus circulans | reverse complement strand
CGCCTGAAGCGCAGGATCCGGTATAAACAGGATGAAATGTATATACATTCTTTAAATGACATCAATATTCTTTTATCTACAAGCTCAAGCGTCGATTTCACTAGAAATCGGCGCTTTTTTATATTGGATAGGATTGAGGGAGACATCTCAATCAAATATTAAGTAGCTCTATGCAGCTCCAATCGAATCCGGGAAATATGCTTCTCCATCAATTGCTTCGCTAAATCGCTGTTGCCGTCTGCTATGGCGAGGTAAATCTCTTCGTGCTCTTTGAGAGTATCCTGATGGCGGCCCTTATCAGTAAACCGCTGGCTGCGGGTTGCCCGGATATTTTCTTCCATCCGCTTGGCGAGGGTTTCCATCAAATCGATCAATAATTGGTTTTTGGTCGCATAGGCCACCTGCAGATGAAAATCCAAATCTGCCTGAACGCCCATTTCCGGATCGTCTACGGCTTCGGCCATTTGGGACAGCACATGTCTGATGGCTTCCAAATTTTCGGCAGTGGCCCGTTGTGCTGCGAGGGAAACGGCTTCGACTTCGAAAGCCCTCCGCAGTTCAAGCATTTCGTCGATCAACTGGGTATGGGTCTCGTCGATGTGGGTGCGAAGCTCAGTACCGAGCACATCCCGTTTGGACGGTGCAAGAAAGCTTCCGCCGCCTTGCCGGGTTTCGATGACGCCTTTACTTTCCAGGTCTTTCAACGCTTCTCTGACTGAATTTCGACTGACACCAAATAGACTGGCCAAGTCCCGTTCGGAAGGAAGCCGATCGCCGGGCTGTAAATTCTGTTCCAGGCAAATCATATTTATCTGTTCCACAATCAATTCATAAATTCGTTTCTTAGGATTCAAAAAGATTCTCTCCCCGCCTACTTGTTTTTAAGCTTTCCATTATCATACATAATATGTTCGCAAATGTCTGAAAATACACATTGTACTTTTCAGAGTATTATGTATAATTAGGTTAATTGGTTGGACCAATTTTACAGGAAAATTAATTTCATATTTTATTAGATCAAAAATCACTAAAGGAGCGATACAGCATGGCAATCGACAATCAAGAAAAGATCCTTGAAAGCTTAAAGGAACACTTGAAATTAGAGCAGATCAGCATAAATGAAACCGTTAAGGAATTGCATGGCAAAGACGAATCCTATCATAAAATGGAGCTGCCGGATATTGTCGTTTTCCCAGAAACCAAAGAACAGGTTTCTGAAATCATGAAGATTTCGACGCATTATCAGATTCCCGTCATCCCGTTCGGTCTCGGCTCCAGTTTAGAGGGACATGTCATCCCGCAAAACGGAGGCATCACCATCGATTTTTCATTGATGAACAAAGTGCTGGAGGTTTTTGAAGAGGACTTTCTCGTGACGGTGCAGCCTGGTGTGACACGGACCCAGCTGAATAAGGAATTGAAGAAGTACGGCTTGTTTTTCACTGTAGATCCTGGAGCGGATGCGACACTTGGCGGAATGGCCGCCACTAATGCCAGTGGCACCACGTCTGTTAAATACGGGGTTATGCGTGACCAAGTACGGGATTTGGAAGTGGTGTTGGCTGATGGGACCCTCATCCATACCGGAAACAAGGCAGCAAAATCCTCATCAGGCCTTCACTTGAATGGGTTGTTTGTCGGTTCAGAAGGAACGCTCGGCTGCTTTACTGAAATGACGCTTCGTGTTTATGGCATACCTGAATTTATTACTGCGGCCCGCGCGTCATTTCCAACGGTCAAAGATGCTGTCGAAGCCGTCGTATCGATTTTGCAGGCGGGCATTCCGATTGCCCGCGTTGAACTCGTAGATGAGCAATCCATGAAGCAAGTCAATAAATACAATGATACCGTTTATACGGAGGGGCCGACGCTGTTTATGGAGTTTCATGGCAATGAGGCGGGTTTGAGGCAGGACGTGGAATTCATGCAGGAGATCGTCCAAGGGCATGCGTGCGAAGAGGTGGCGTTTGAATCCGATACCGCAGCTCGCAACCGGCTATGGGAAGCACGCCACACCTTGGCCTATGCGTATATCCATGGGTATCCCGGCAAAAAAATGATGGTGACGGATGTCTGCCTGCCTATCTCTGAACTGGCAGGGGCAGTCAACCATGCACGTGAAAATCTGATGGCACTCGGTTTGCCGGGTGGCATCGTCGGGCACGTTGGCGACGGCAACTTCCATGCGCTCATCATGATGGATATGAACAACCCCGAAGAAGTGGCCAAAGCCCAGGAGTTCAATGAACGCATCGTAATCTATGCGCTTGAACGCGGCGGCACCTGCACCGGTGAACACGGTGTCGGCATCGGCAAGAAGAAATACCAGCAACAGGAACATGGAGCAGCGCTGGACGTCATGGAAAAAATAAAAGCGGCGCTGGATCCGAATAATTTATTGAATCCCGGAAAAAACATCAATGTGGACAAGAAGGAGACGCCTCAATGAAAATAATGCAGTCAATAAGTGCATTCGCTGGAAAATATTTTGCTTTTTGGGTCATCCTGATTGCGTTGCTGGCCTTTTTCTTCCCGGCAGCATTCCTGGGCTTCGGGAGCTATATTACGATTCTGCTGGGTGTCGTCATGTTCGGAATGGGCTTGACGCTGAAACCCGTCGATTTCAAAATCATCTTCAAAAGTCCGCTTCCAGTCGTCATCGGTGTGGCGGCACAGTTTTTGATCATGCCGCTTGTAGCATTCGGCATCGCCTATCTATTGAAACTGCCAGCTGAACTGGCGGCAGGCCTTGTGCTCCTTGGAAGCGTTCCAGGCGGGACGGCATCCAATGTCATGGTCTATCTGGCCAAAGGAAATCTGGCGCTATCCGTTGCGATGACCTCGTTATCGACCTTGATGGCACCTATCATGACGCCGCTTTTGCTATTGCTGCTGGCCGGTCAATGGCTTCCGGTAAACCCAGTGTCTATGTTCTTGTCGATCGTCCAAGTGATTATCATCCCGATTGCGCTGGGTATTCTGGTTCAACGATTTTTCCCGAAAGCAGTCGCCAAAAGCATTTCCATCGTACCGCTCATTTCCGTTGCCGCCATTTTGATCATTGTTTCAGCCGTCACAGCTGCCAATGCGCAAAATGTCATCAGTTCAGGCTTCATCGTATTCCTGGCCGTCTTTTTGCATAATGGCTTCGGCTTATTGCTGGGCTATCTGACAGCTATGGCGATGGGGCTCAACGAAACGGACCGCCGCGCCATCTCGCTCGAAGTGGGCATGCAGAATTCCGGCTTGGGCGTCGCCCTGGCCACAGCCCATTTCAGCCCGCTCGCCGCACTTCCAAGCGTCTGGGGTGCGATTTGGCATAATATTTCCGGACCTATTCTTGCGACGATTTGGTCGAAGAGGTCGGCTGATAAGAAGGAAACTGCTAAGGTGGATAGAGTTATTGAGGTTAAACCTTGGAAAGCTTGAGTCAATAGAGGTGAACTATAGATTAATCATAAGAATCATCATTTCATTCACCGCTTCGGTCGCCTAGCCCGTGGACGCGCCGGCGCTGAGGTGTTTCCTTTACTTGATTGGTAACGAAAGATCATCAGTTCAATTTATGTGAAAGCATTAGCCGTCCATATAATGGGCGGCTTTTCTTACGAAAGGATTCCCACTGTGTTATTATATTGTTTAGTAATTATTTATATAATGAATAGGGACTGGATTATGCGAATAATATGAAAGATATTTATTCGAACATAATTGCTCTATTGTCGAATCTGTTAAAGTCAGAAGACATTAGGAGCTAAGCCAGCGTCTATAAAAAAATTACTATAGGGATTTAGTTAAACAATAGACGAATGTCTAAATTTAATAAAAGTTAAAAAACCGAATTTGTGAAAAATTGATCTATCCTACTTGAAGGTTACACCAATGTTCTAAAATTATAATTTGTTAAAAAATTCAAAGGGTTTAAAGTTAGAAAAACACCTAAAGGAGAAAAGATAATGTTAAATTCAGATTTGGATATACGCTTAGAACCGCGCATTAAAGAATTATATCAATTACATAAGGAACGTTCTGCAAATATTGACTGGAGCTATCACGAATTTATTCCATGGGACAAGGCCATGTCCTTTAAACGAGTTCCTTGGGATGAGAGTCAAGTAACTCTTCCAGAAGGTGTAATTATTGCGGTAGAAACAGCATTACTTACAGAAGTAAATTTACCTTGGTATACTTCGCATTTGGATTATACATTTAAAAATTCAATGGAAGTAATAAATGATTTCGTACGCACTTGGACGGCTGAAGAAGACCAGCACTCTAACTTACTTGAAACGTATTTATTGGTGACACGAAACGTAGATCCCGTAAGATTGCATCAATTAAGAAAACGAGTAGTTGAAAGTGGTTGGTTTCCGGACTTCACTAATCCTCTAGCAACAATGGCCTATACTACTTTGCAAGAGTTAGCTACACTAGTCTTTTATAATAATGTAGCTAAGGTAGCGGGTGATTACGACAAAGATTTAGCAACATTACTTCGACGTGTAGCGAAAGACGAAGCACTTCATTATGCATTCTATCGCGACACAGTGAAAGCACATCTTGAACTTGATCCGAATTTCATTGTTTATTTTGAGAAGGTAATTATTAATTTCTCTATGCCAGGTGCCGTCATGCCAGACTTTAACGAGAGAATGAAAACCATTGCAATAGATACGAATTATGGACCCCTACAATACTTTGACCAAGTATTGGATGTCGTTATTAAATACTGGGATATTGCCAACTTGCAGCCTACTAGCGAAGAGGCCAAACAATCACAAGCGAATATATTGAAATATCATGGGCGCTTAAAAAGAATTAAAGATCGCCAACTAGAAAAAAATAAAAGGTAGATGTATGAAAGGGTTTTTTTATAATGAAAACAACTTGCGAATTATGTGGAAAAGAAACGAAAGATAAAGTAAGTTATTTGGAACTTGAAACGTGGGAATTTAATTTTTTAAAGAAAGAGAAAAAAGACTTTTACTCTATTTGTTTTAATTGTTTTGACAAACATACGAATAATTTCATTGACCAAGAAATGGATCTTGAGTTGAGAAAAAAACGTTCACTTTTGGTGAATAGAGAGATTCAAGAAGAAATCGAGGCTATTCTTGAAATCGAAAATTAATTACTCAACTATAGTTATTGAGCCTAAGTTGAAAGCATATGGCAATAAAAAGAAAGCTGACTATCTACATACAGTAGGTAATCAGCTTCTTTTTTTATTCAACTAGGCTTTTTCAGTGGCCTCCACGATACCCAGGAATGCTTTTTCAATCGCGTCCTGGTTCATGGGGTATCCCTGCATGGTTGCATCAAGGTCCACTGTGGAACGCAAATCAACACCAATAATGGAAGCTATGAGAACTCCGCCTTTTAGAACAAAGTGTTTGCTAAAATCCGAATGAGCGATCCGCTCAAGTAATCGTTCAAATATGTAGTTTCGGAGAAGAAGCTGCGCACTGATTCCTCTTTGTTTGGACATGTTTTTAATGAGGTCTTTCACTTGTCTGGAACTTTTCATAGCAGAATCTCCACATATATTCGAATCGGGGTAGAGACCCGGAACTGTTCAGCATAGTGCAGCAGCTGGGGGACGTTCTTTTCTTTCCGTGCTAAATAGAGCTTCATGCTGTCGTTCAGTAGATCTGCATCCACCTTGTTCCGCTGTCTGTATATGTCACACAACGTGCGTTCTGCGTTATAGAGACGAATCGGCCGGCCGTATACTGTAGAGATTTCAGTTACTCCAAGCTCATGCTATTCTTTTTTCACCGAATAAACCTGCAAACCGCCATCTGTGAGAAGTCGATTGTGATAGCCTACCGGTACCGTAACGGAATATGTGATAGGGTCCCGATCCGTCAAATCATGTAGGTACAAAGCTGTTTCATGAGAAAAGATCAATTGAGGGCTCCGCGCCTGGAGCATGTAAAGATCATCTTCAAATGTCTCCGGAGATACATATATCCCGTGACTGACACGTTCAATCAGCCCTTGACGAGCCAATAACGTTAAATAATATCGTGGAATACCAGCTGCTTCAGCATCGCGAGTCAGGACGAGTCCATTCTGTTTGGTAATCAAGTCAAGGAGTTGAGTCGTATAGGACATGACTTACAGCGGAATTCAATAAACAAGTGCTTGAGCTGCACCCCAGTGGAAAAAGCTGACCGGATATCATCCAGGAATATGACCTGGCGATTTCTACCCTCAATCGATGGATTGCCCAATCCCATCAAACTGGCTCGTTCACTGAGAAGAATAACCAAAGCCCCTTGTGCATGGTATCTTGTCTATCACTTAAAATGTTGGTAGGATTAGGAATAAAAGAAAAATAATATTACTAATATTATCATTAGATTGATAGTGAAAGAATATGTGATTCGTTTGATCAAATATAGATAAGAGAGGTGTATTCAATGGAACCAATTACAGCTACAGAAAAAGCCAAGAACTTTTTTGAATACATGCTGGCGTTAAATAATCTGGTAGGAAAAGTGATCCGTAATTACGCGGATTTCGAGAAGAATTGGCAACTTGAAGAATTGGAGAAGTTGGAGGGCTGTTTTACTTTCGGAGATTGTCATAACAGTGAAAACCTTGTGGAAATTCATAGACCCCTTATTACAAAGGCAGATTTGACACCGCCTTCACCAAAGCCAGTTTTTAAAGATTGGCTTAATTTTGATCCGAAAAAAGAGACGGCTTTTCCTTCTTATGAAACGATAAAAATGAAAGAATCAGCAAATGGCGAGTCACAGAAAGAATTCTTCATCGATGATGCTACCCGTTTAAGCAGTTTTGAACAATGGGTGCCAGAGTGGAAAGAATGGGCCGTTAAACTGAAAAACAAAAAACGGACTTTAGAGAAATATGAAGAGTTTTTTGAGTTGATATCGCGTTTTGAAAAAGAAGGGGAAAATCTGGAGTTTGTTTATGGCACTGGTCTTTTTACATGGAATCATCCGGATCCAAAAATAGGGATTATCCGTTCGCCTCTATTATCAAGCAAAGTTGAGTTGGACTTGGATGCGATTAAAGGGGTTATTTCCATAAAGCTCGTTGATCAGGAAACAATGGTCGAGCGGGAACTCTTTTCTGGAATTTCGATTCCCAACATCAATCCGATCAATCAATTATGGAAAGAAGTGCAGACACGAGACATTACTGAAGACTTCACCGATTTCTTTACACAATTTATCCAAACCTTCGATGCAAACGGGAAGTATGTCTCAGGTTCCACTTCGAAAGCTCCTGGCGAGCACCCTGTAATTTTCAACCATCATATGCTTTCCCTGAGAATTAAAAATGCACGTGTATTGCGCGATGACTTGACTCATATCATCGACGGCATTTCCACGGGTGAATTGGAATTGTCGGACACGGTTGCTTCAATAATCGGAGAACCAATCAAGCACAATTTGCCGGATGGACCTGAACTTTCATCAGACAATGGAAAGCTTGAAGACAACAACCTCTATTTTCCGCTTGAGTCAAATGAACAGCAAAAAGCCATCATTCAAAGAGTTTCCCGGCATCAAGGAGTAACCGTACAGGGGCCGCCTGGTACTGGGAAAACCCATACCATTGCAAACCTGGTTTCCCACTTTTTATCCGAAGGGAAAAAGATCCTGATCACGAGCCAGAAAGAAAGTCCGTTAAAAGTATTGAAAAACAAAATCCCAAAAGAAATCCGCGATTTGTGTGTACCGGTTCTGGGCGGTGGACGGGAATCCCTGCAGGAGATCGAACAATCCATCCGGGTGATCGGCGAAAAGCTTGGTGAATTAGATGTTCCAAGACTGGAAAAAGAAATTGAACGGGATAAAGAAGCACTGAACAGTAGCAAGCGGGAAGAAGCCCGTTTGAAAAACCTGCTTAAAGAATATGCTGAAAAAGAAGGGACAGTCCTCCAATACAAAGGAGAAAAACTGTTTAAATACGATGTAGCCAAACGTCTTTCCCAATCAGATGTTAGTTACCGCTGGATTCAGGACAATGTTTCAATCAATGCAGATTTTCCACTGAACGCCGTAGATTTTAAAGAGTTATGGCAGTTGAAATGCGACATAGCTAAAGACGAACTTCATTTGCAAAACCAATCTCTTCCTTTAATAGAAACTGATCTTAAGAACGCTCTTTCTTTTGAAGCCTTCATGGAAATCGAAGACAACTTAAGCCTATCCAATAAAGAAGGCGAAGCCGTTTTACAAAAATATCAGCTGCCAGTGGATGAAAAGGAAATCAAAGAACTGCAAAAAGACTTGAATGAACTCCTCAACATGTCATCCGTGCTGGAAAACCAAGTTTATCAGTCCATGCTGGAGGATTGCCGGGCTGGTGGGCACCGTGAAGAGCGGTGGCGGACATTGTCAGAAAAACTGGGTGGAGCCGTAGACCGCTTATTTGCATCGCATCATATTTTGGTTACTCATAAAATCAATTTGCCTGAAAAGAGCAATGAGGCGATCATAAACGATTTAACTATTGCAAAAGAGCCTCTTCAAAATGGCAAGAAACCAAACTTCCTGTTCTTTCTCGTAAAAGGAAAACAAGCTAAATATTTATTTGAAGATCCCGTTTTAAATGGACAATCTATAAAGACTCTGGAAGATATCGGGATTTTGGATATGTACTTGGAGTATGAGTGGGTAAAAAAAGAAGCAGCCCGTTTGCTGAACGGTAATATGGAAGACATCGGCCATACCGGAATCGATGAAACAGAAAAACGTTTTCCGCATCTGCTGGAAGAACGCCTGAAAGAATTGCAATTGGTGTTGAAAGCAGTTGATAGAGCTCAAACTCTAAGAGGGAAGATTACTCCTTTTGGGATGGGTGATGCTGATCTTTACTCGATTGGAGAAATTCAGCAATTGAACAAAGACCTTGCAGCGGTACTCAAGCGGTTAGAATACTTGAAATGGGAAGCTCAATATAAACAGGACCTGGCTCGATTGAGGGAGTTAAGTGCTAAAGCCACCATGCATCCGATAAGCCAGAATTTTGTCCAAGCTTATCAGGAGAAAGACCATTTAAAATGGGTCCAGTTATTAAGCAAGCTAGAAAGTTTGATGCAGAACAAAGCAAAAGTGAATCGTTTCTACAAACTGCTGGAAGAGTTCAATCAAACACTACCTCTGACAGGCAAGCTGCTGGAAATGTCAGTGGGATCAGAAATCGAGTTTCCCGAAAATCATCTAGCCGCATTCGAGCTGAAGAAACTACAGTCCTGGCTTGATGAAACGAAAGATACCAATACGACTTTGCTGAAGAAGCAACTGGAAGATGAACATGTAGAACAAAAGCGTTTGATCCGTGAGATTGTCAGTGCCTCTACTTGGAAGAACCAAGTCAACCGCATTACCGATGAAGAAAAAAGAGCCTTATCTGCTTGGAAAACCTATATCAAACGCTTCGGCAAAGGCAGCGGGAAATCTGCTCAGCGCAACCTGCAAGGTGCCCGGGAAGAAATGAAGACCGCACAAAGTGCGATTCCTGTTTGGATCATGCCAATCAGCCAAGTACTCGAAAACTTCCCAGTCACCAATGAGAAATTCGATGTCATCATCTTTGATGAAAGCAGCCAATGTGATTTGTTTGCCATCAATGTGTTATTGCGAGGCAAGAAAATTGTGGTAGTCGGTGACGATGAACAGATCAGCCCGCAATCGATCGGCACCAAACAAGATGACGTACTGGAACTGGTGCGTCGTCACTTGAAAGGCATACCGAACGCTGACCTTTTCGATGGCAACTTGTCGTTATATGAAATTGCTGAACAGACTTTCCCGAAAGAAGGGAAACTGATGCTGCGGGAACATTTCCGTTGCGTGCCTGAAATCATTCAGTTCTCCAATGACATGAGTTACGGCGGAGAAATGATCCCGTTGCGCCTGCCGCTTGATGAAGACAAAATCGATCCCCCGGTACTGGCCATTAAAGTCAAAGATGGCTACATTGAAGACCGGAAAGATGTCAATGAAGGCGAAATCGATGCAATCGTCGCTGATATGGCCGAAATGGTCATGGATCCCAAATTAAAAGGACAGTCATTCGGTGTCATCACGCTGTTGGGACAAGACCAGCACAAACTGATGGAATCCCGGATACGCCAGGAAATTGGCGACCGTGAGTTTGTCGAACGCAAAATCATCTGCGGCAATCCATATACACTGCAAGGCGACGAGCGAGACATCATCTTCCTGTCGATGGTGACAGCTCCGAACCGGAGATTTATGCCTTTGACAAAAACTTCAGACAAGCAAAGGTTCAACGTAGCTGCCAGCCGGGCGAAAAACCAAATGAGGTTGTACCACTCAGTGGACTTAGAAGAATTGAATTCCATGGATTTGCGTTATAACTTACTAAGCTATTGCCAAAATCCAACCCGTGTAAATACAGAAGTACAGAACTTGGTGGAATTATGCGATTCGCCTTTCGAAGTCGACGTTCTTCGCATGATCTTGGCAAAAGGCTATAAAGTGACGCCACAGGTCAAAGTCGGCCAATACCGAATCGATCTGGTCATTGAAGGTCTTCGTGACCGATTAGCCGTTGAATGTGACGGAGAAAAATGGCACGGCCCTGAAAAATTCGAAGAAGACATGAGACGCCAGGAATCCCTGGAACGTTCAGGATGGAAATTCTGGAGAGTCCGCGGTAGGGAGTTTTACTTTGATAAGCCGAAAGCATTGGAGAGTCTTTGGGTGCAGTTGAATGGGCTTGGGATAGAGCCTGTGAGAGATTATCAGGTAGTAAAATAAGAGAATGCATTAGAGCAGCCTTTGGTAAATATACTAAAGGCTACTTTATTTTATCGTGTGTCATGTAAAGAATTATTAGCACATACTGTATTTGGTCAATATAAACACGTGTTATGGATAAAATGATACAATATTGGGAGATCAATCTACTAATATTAGAATACTATTAAGTATATTAAAAATAAATAATGAATAGTTTTTTGTATTACTTCGGACAAAACAGTAAAGGATGTATACTATTAAATGGAAAGATTAAACAATTTAGGAGAAATTAACTACAATACCGCAATAAATGTTATTGGCGGTCTCAAAGATTGTAATGTTATTTTTAAGGCAATAGATTCTCATTTTAGTCAATTCGATTCGTTAACAGATCTCGTCAATCAGCGGAATGAATTTAATCTACGTACTGAAAGAAGTCGCACAAGGATTGAGCGAGAGGTAAGAAAGGCATTTTTGCAGTTCGAGAATGATGACCACCAAGAGCTTATTCAAGGGATATTTAGTGAACGTGTTCCATTACGTGATAAAGAATTGGTTCTGGTTTGGCAATTTTCTTTAAACAACATATTGTTCAGAGAAATCACCTCAAAAGTATTTGTGAAAACTTACTTGTCTGGGAGAGCTAGTATCTCAAAGGAGGATATAACTGCCTACTTAAAAGAGTTTCTTTTACAAAATGATGCACTACAAATCGAGTGGTCAGAAAGCACAATTAACACGCTCTCCACCAAATATCTCAATTTAATGAGTAAACTGGGCTTTCTAAGCACAGGCAGGGTTAAGTCTTTTATCCATGTAAGACCCTCTTCAGAAGCCCAAATACTCTTTCTTTATTTTGCAAAGTTGTTTCCTGCAAGTAGTAATAATATTTTGCTTAACGAGCTACTACCTCTTAGTTTTATCCCTCAAGAAGATATACAAGACCGTCTAAAGAAGTTATCTTTAAAAGGGTTTTTTAATATGAACTATAATGGTGTCTCTTTGAACATCGAACTAATTCATAGCTATAAAGGAGTATGTGATGTCTTATATAACTGATCATCAGCGGAAATTTGCAGATTTGAAGATTCATTTAGAAAATCAAGATCAGCTTCGCCGACGAGCAAATGGCGGGAATAGTATATTGTTCTCTTATCCTCCAAATGAAGAACGGCAGTATATCGAAAAAGCGGCTGAACTTTACGCTGAAAAGGCTGAGTTTATTGATGTAAGTAAGCTTTTAGTTCAGGTCATTGATGAGGAAGGCTGGGATTCTTTCAAAGAATATTATAATGACTTTAAGAATACTCCCCATCTAATCTTTCGTTCAGATGATCCTACAATTGATTTATATGATTTTATCATTAATGAAATTGAGAAAACTTGTAAAAACAATAAGATTCCATTTCTTATTAGGACTGGCTGTCTCTATGGTACCGGGATCGAAAACGTAAATATCATGGAGAATAAGGCTGTTATGAATCTGCCACAGCCTCTAGTAATCTTTTATCCATCAAAAATTGAAAACGACAACATCTATTTTTTGAACTTTAAACATGCATCGAAATATCGTTGTATATTGATTGATTAAGGAGACCATTATGACAAAATTAAACGAAATTTTAAGTCTAAACCTGCAAGAAGATATAAAAAATGTAATTGATCTGGAAGATCGATCCGAAATGGAAATTCAGCAAGAAATTGAATCCTATATTGTGACGGAAGGAATTGGCCGACATCTGTATAGTTTTACTAACCAATTCACTTCAAATATAAAAGAAACCGGGGTATGGTTGTCCGGCTTTTACGGTTCAGGTAAATCTTACTTCGGTAAGATGTTAGGATATATAATCGATAATCAAGTTATAAATGGAACGCCTGCCAGAGAACGATTTATCCCACGTTTGAAAGGTGTTAAGGATGAAAGTCTCATTGAAAACTCTATTCGAAATCTTGAGGCAATTAATAGTAGAGTTATTTTCCTTGACGTAGCAAAACAAAATACGGAAAAGGGCCTAGCATTTACGCTTTTTGCAAACTTCCTTAAAAACCTAGGTTTTCGTGACGACATATACGGTTACATAGAGTTTGATTTGTATATAGACGGTCAACTTGATGAATTTAAAAATAAAGTTAAATTGTCAGAGGGGCAAGAGTGGGATGTAGTGAAAACCAGCAATCGCCTAGTTGCTAAGGTAATGCGAAATGTTTTTGCAGAAATGGGGTATAGCAATGCTGACTATACAGAAACGCATCAAGTTTACAGTGATGCTATCGAGAATTTCTCAGCTAGCAAATTTAAAGTAGAGCTTGAGAAATACTTGAAGTACAAGCCGGAGGAGACTCTTGTATTTATCTTTGATGAAGCTAGCGAGGCAATTAGCCAGAAGAAATTTACTTTATTGGATCTGGAGGGTATTAGTGAATCTCTTTCAAGTATTGGTAATGGTGTTTGGACCATTGCTATTGCTCAGGAGAAACTCGATGATGTCATTAATAATGCCAACGTAAACCGAAGCCAGTTGACCAAGGTAACAGACCGTTTCAAAACTAAAATCCATCTTGAATCAACAGAAGTTGATGTCATTATTAGAAGTCGTCTTCTTCATAAAACAGAAGTTGGATATCAACAGCTCGTGGATTTTTATAAGAAAAATGAAGGACTAATATCTGACGCAACCAATCTAAAATCTTCATTTCCAACTAAAACAGCAAACGCGGACGAGTTTGCAACTTATTATCCTTTCCATAAATATCAATTCGATCTTCTTCAAAAATTTCTATTTAGCTCAAATGCATTGGTAGCAACCCAGATCGCAGCTCGTGGAATGATCATAACGACTTTCGATATTCTTCGAAAACAAATGCGAGATCAGGAACTATTTAGTTTTACGCCAGCATTTGCTATTTGTAATGAAGCGCAAACTGCCCCGCCTATTGGGCTGGTAAATAAGTACGATATTGCTAAAAGGGTATTGAATGATCGTGTCGACTCAATAAACGGTGAAAAGTTGTTGAAAACGATTCATTTATTGGCTGATTCCGAAATAATCTCCCCGACAGTCGAGAATATCACCAAAAGTTATATTTCCGATATTACCTCTTATTATGCAGTCAAGCCTTTCGTTAAAGAGGCACTCGATTTGCTCCTTGAAGCAAAAGTTCTGCTTCTCTCAACCAACAACTATAAAATTACATCAGATCTTGAAGGTAAGCTTCTGGAAGAAATGAATGACTTCGATGTTGAGCTATATACTAAGAAGCGTTCTTTAATCAACCTTATAAAGAATTATAAGTTGTTTACACCTGTTGCTAATTTAAATGACGGTTCAGACAATTTTAAATTCAGTGTTTTTTCTGATCAAGAAGATGAGCTTACTCCCTCCGGTAGTAAGCATCTGAAACTGACAGTATATAGTCTATTCAACATTGGTGAGAATCGTCAGGATTTTATTGAGGATCTTAAACTGGAAACCCAGAATCAAAAAAATATGATCACACTAGTGCCAGATAATAAAGAGTTTTTACTTATTGATAAACTTATCGAAGAGCTGAGTAAGTACATTTACATGGAAGAAAAGTATTCCAATGAATCTGACCCTAATAAGCGCCTGATAATGCGTGATTTCTCTATTATCCGCGAGGAAAAAGAAAGAGAGCTTCGAGTAAAGATTGAGAATGCATATAGTGAAGGTTCTTTGATTTATTTGTTTGACGAGCATCTACTCAATGCTAACAGTTTCAAAGTTATAATTGCAGAAATCCAGCGTAAAATGATAAAAAATATTTACACTAAAAGACTGCGTACTGGGTTGTCGGAAGCGCTAGTTTCCAAAATCTTCACTAGTCGTAAGGAAGGATTAAACCGACTATTTACCAGCGATGACTTTAAATTTTTTGATAGTCACGGTAATTTTACGGGTGAACATTTGAAGGTAGTAGAAGAGATTAGCGCGATTATAAAAACCCGGTTTGTAGATGGACGTTCGCTGGAGGCAGAGCTCTCGGAAGCACCATGGGGATATTCTTTTGGAACGATTGTAAGCACCATGGCCGTCCTGTTTCGTGCAGGTCGCTTGTCTATAAAATTCAATGGTGAAACCTGGTTTTCGTATAATCAAAATGGTATTCAAGAAGCCTTTACCAATGCTACTAAATTTAAGTCGGCTTCATTTAAGTCTATTACCGCAACACTTACAGCTGCTCAAAAAAATCAAGTCGTTCAGATATTAATGGACTTAGAAATTGATTCCCACACAGGTCAAAAGATTGACTGGAGTACAAGCGACTTCGATCTAGCTGACAGTATTAGAAACATGGCAGAAATTTTTATTAAAGCAATTTCAAATTTAAATGATACTGTGGATAGATTCGGATCATTATTCCCAACTGTAACTGAACAGAAACAAATTTTACTCAGTTATTCTGGGAAGGTCACTGAAAGCAATTATATTGAAAAGGTTGAATATTTTCTTGCAAATAACGAAGAGTTCTCGATATCTATTCAGACTATTCAGAAATCCAGAAAATTTATCAAGAAAAACTTATCGAAAGTTAAAGATTATGAACGTTTTATCAAGGATGTTTCCAGCGAGCTCAAAAAGGCAGATCGATCCGACAAAACTATCCAGGAGGCTCATGATGAATTTATTCGTCTTTACAAACAGGATATGGTCAAGAACTTTGGCAACTTGCAGCAACAGGTACAAATTGTAAAAGACAGCTACTACAAATTAGTTAAAAATGCTGCTGCAGGAATGAGTCATGAATATCAGCTTCTAAATGGAAAAGTAGATTCGGTGATTAGAACGCTGGATGGGTATCCAATTGAGCTCAACACTCATAATCATAAAAAGCTAAATGAGCTTAAGCGCTACTGTTCAGAGAGAATTATCAATGAGCCAGTACTTGAGTATTCAATTAGTTGTAAAAACTGCGGGTACTCGCTTGCGGATATACTGAACTATACAGCACTATCTTCAACCAAGGCGAACGAGTTGCTAATTATTCAAAACAGTTTTGTTGTAGAAGCTCCTAAGCCCGAACCGACAGAGGATGATGATCAGCCACCTGCGCCTCAGAAACCACGAAAAGTTCGTTTTGAAGTACCCAAGAAAATTATGACCGTTCAAGAATACAAATCTCTCCTTACAGCTCAGTTAGCTTTTTTGGCTGCTGCTAGACCTGATGAAGAGATTGAAATTGATATAGAAACTAATGGATAGGATGTTAGCAAATGAAACTACCTGAGCACGTAGATAAGCTCCGAGATCTCATCGAGGCGTCTTTTGAAAAATATATCGCCCGACTCGGTATTGGAAAAACCAAGCTGTTAAACATTGAAAAAGTACCCACAGAAGTTAGAACTAGAAGACTGCGTTTCGAGGAAATGCTCCAAAATTATATTGGCGAAACAGGAAGCTACGAATATGCGCGTGAAAAACTCATTGACGAACTAACTTTTACATTATTTAATCGTATGGCTGCAATTAAAGTCATGGAAGCTGCTACCTTATTCCCGCCAGTAGTAACGAAGAAACCTGAGCAAGGTGATCGTTCATTTGGCCATAAAGCTTGGTTAGAAATGAATCCACACATGCGTTCTGAAGAGCTGGAAGGGATACGTGAATATTTTAAGTATGCGTTTAATGAGCTGGGAAAAACTCTGCCACTATACAGCAAAGATTATCCGTATGCTTTATTACCTGATGCAATTAGTCTTAATGAGATCATCGATAACTTTAATGATGTGGAAAAAGATTCTCAGGTGGGCATCGGTATTTGGCAAAGTGATGATGTACTTGGCTGGATGTACGAAAGCTACAACAATATCAAGAAACAAGCTCATAAAGACAGCGGTGATAAAACTGAATATCACCTAGTTTCCTTGCAGTCACAGGTCTATACGCCGCGATGGGTCGTACAGTTTTTGGTGGAAAACTCTGTTGGAAAGCTTTATCTGGAAATGTATCCGGATTCAGAAATCAAACGACGTTATAAAATTGCCAACGCTCCCATTGTCCAAGAGCGTAAACCAAAACCTTTGCATGAGATAAAGTTGATTGATCCAGCATGTGGGTCGGGAAATTTCCTGCTGTATGCCTTTGACTTTTTCTACGAACTATATATAGATCAGATTGAAAACTTTGGAGCCGATTATGAAGAAAGGGATATTTCAAAACTAATTATTGAAAACAATTTGCATGGAATTGATTTAGATGACCGGGCAGTCCAACTGGCTCAACTTGGACTATTTATCAAAGCGAAGAAAAAACGCAGGTCTATTGGTGAACTAACCTTTAATGTAGTTTCCACCGACTTTTATCTGCCAGATTATGAAGAAGTAGAACATATATTCAACGAAGGGAATAAATTAGACAGTAACCAGCAAAAACTTATGATTGAAATTTGGTCTGACCTTCAGTTTGCCTACAAATTCGGTTCATTAATTCGATTAGATGAAAAACTTAAATCTAGAATTCAAGAGCTTCAAAATCAAATTGATGCTGGTGAATATACCTTATTTACATCTGCCTTTATAGAAGAGGAAAAAGCTTTTGCTACAACATTCTTCACTAATTTAAAAACTGCAGTTGAGCAATATGCACAGGACGAAGGAAATACCTTCATGACAAGTAAAACAAGAGATGCAATTACTTTTCTTGAATTACTTACTACCGAGTATGATGTGGCAACTGCGAACCCGCCATACACTGACGCTTCTGACTTCGGTCCAGAACTGAAAGTATTTACTGAAGAAAATTATAAAAAACCATATAAATTTAACACTAATTTATATGCAACTTTTATTAAACGATGTTATGAGTTGACTGGACCAGAGGGGAAAATAGCTATGATCCATCCCCATACCTTTATGTTTATTAAAACCTTCGAGGATGTCCGTAAATTTATGATCCAAAAATGCCACATAGATATAATGGTCGATTTCGGATTGGATCGTGTGAACCTCTTTGGTCCAGGCATTTTATTGGATGCAACATTTTATGTTTTAAGTAAAGGAGAAAGTAACAAAGTGGGGTTGTATTTAAACCTCTCGACCAATCTTCAAGAAAGGCTAAAAAAAGATAAGCTACATGAAATTATGAATGATTGCATTGATGGTAAATCAAATGACCGTGTATATTCTCTTGAACAGACTAAGTTGAAAATTATCAAGTCTTGGCCTTTTATATACTGGATTTCTGATGATTTTCGGGAAAAATTTGGTACATCTTCATTAGATCAAAATGCAGAAATAATATCAGGAATTAAAACAGGTAATAATAATGCCTCATTAAGGTATTGGTGGGAAATAAATCAACAGAGTATTTTTGATGGGGAAAATGAAGTTCAGTGGGTAATGTACACAAAAGGAGGACGATTTAGAAAATGGGGAGGTAATAATTGGCTTTGTGTTAACTTAGAAAACGATGCTCACTATATTAGACAACAAAGTAGCTTTAACCTCGTTTCTGAAAAGTATTGGAAGAGGGATGGTTTGAGTTATTCAGGTAGTGGGTCGAAAGGCATTTCATTTAGATTTAAGCCAAAGAATTATTTGTTTGATATGGGTGCGTCAGCTGTTTTTCCAAAAGTTGATGTTTACTATGCCCTGGCAGTCCTAAATTCTAAACTTGTATTTTATATAACTGACTGTTTGAATCCTACCGTTAACAAGCAACCAAATGATGTAAAAAGAATTCCGCTTCCTACTCCAAACGAAGGTGAAGTACATAGTCTTTGCAAATTATCGAAGGTAAATGTTGATATTTACAATGCAATTGACAATTTCAGTATAATCGAACCAAGCTATAGTACATCTCCATTTTTATATAAGAGTTCGATAAATGAGATCAAAAATAGACTTCGAGAATTCTTCAACTATGAAAATCATCTCCTTAGTCAGGTTCTTATTAATGAAGCTATTATTGATGAAAAAATATTTGAAACCTACAACCTAACTGAACATGATAAAGTCATGGTCTTAGCCAAAGAAGGTGAAAGTATTGGTTCACTCCCAATAACATCTGACGCTCGAGAAGCCTATTTATCCGAAACAGAAGCGACCAAAGAATTCCAACTTGATGCAATCCATGATTTTATAGTGACACTTCCAATTAAAGAATTAAATCCCGAAGAGATAGAGAACATTGAAAAAGGCCTCCTGACTTTATACCAGAATAATAATAGTCTAGAGGAATTTTGTATTCGTCATAAGATCAATCCTATAAATGTATGGTACTTATATAAACAAAATACTATAATTCCAAAGCAACGAATGCGTACTTTGGCGATAGAGTTTTTGGCTGATATAATAAAAGAAATTCTTATGGAAGATGATGACGGTATTATTCCGTTAGTACCTAATTCCGGTGAAAAGGTGCTATTAGATCGCATAGAAGAAAAGTTTAGTGAGAAAGGATTTAGTCAGGCACAGTACTCTAGTTTTGACACTGTCCTCGGTCGGCCACTAAAAGAATATCTGAATAAGATTTACTTTGCAGAGCTATCCGATCACCTAAACTTGTTTATGTATTTACCAAAAACACCCTTTATCTGGCATCTATCCAGCGGTCCGGAGCAGGGTTTTGATTGCTATATTATAATTTACAAATGGAGTCGTGATAAATTAATGCGCATTCGTTCTGTCTATATTGAACATCGAGAACGTTCATTGATCAATCGTAAAAGTGATCTTGATGGTAATGATAGTGCTGAAGCTCAAAACGAAAAAGATCGCATCTTCCGACAGCTTATAGAAATTGAAGCATTCAAAGTTAAAATCGATGAACTACTTGCTGAAGGATATAGTCCTATATTGGATGATGGCGTCGGTAAGAATATTGCTCCATTGCAGAAAAAAGGAATGATTCCTTATGATGTACTAAATGCAGGCCAACTTAAAAAGTATCTTAATGCTGATTGGTAGGGAGAGCTGACTGTGATTGATATATGGTTTAAAAAGGATCTACTGAAAACATACGACCATCATTCAGTAGCGGTTTTCATCGATGAATCTGGCGATGCTGAGTTTTTACTTAGGACTCTTGGAAGTGAGTATACCGTCTTTCATGCAAACTCCGAGTTGGAAGAGTTGCATGTGAAGTATCTCATTGAGAAGGCGCAGCCTAGTCTTGAAAAGTTTATAATCTATACTCGCTCAAAAAAAAGCGATCTTAAATTTGTCCGTGAATATTGTGAAACTTGCGGATGTTTGGAGATCCGATACTTACAGAATTATGTCAAAGAGAAAGTGCATCAGATCTTAAATTTAAATATTAATCTTCCAGCGGAAGAGTTAATTTCCGCTGCTAAAGTTAGCATCGGTAAAGATCGCACTTACTGGATGGACTTGAGCCACAAGGGTGCATCAGAAATTTTTGATCTGAACAAAGAGCTTTTGCCCTTTGTTCATGATCCGGAGACCTATTCTAGAGAGAAATACGATACACAACTTCAGGAAACATTTTACCGTAAAGTCAATGAGCTTCTTGAACAGGATTATTTATATAAGCCTGCTAATACACTCGCCTATGAAGTAGTAAAGGCTATGCTTGATGGTTTAGCCAGAGGGAACTGTAATAAGAAACTCGAGGCTGTTTACAAAAATTGGCTTGATTCAGTATCTTACAGGGATTCATTTAGCGCTTATCTTGAAAGTTATAAATTGCCGTTAGATATAGATATCTGGAATGTCAGTATTCAGCATCCATTTCGCCAAATTGATGAAAAATGGTTAGATGAAATTGGTGAAAACATGTCGGACAAAGCTTCAATCCCAAAGACTATTGCTAAATTGCGTCAGCGCGATCAAAACAAGCAGGCACAGGCTCTTGGTATTGTCTTTTGGAATGACGTAATTACGCTTTTGGAGTTTGATCCCAAAGATATTACATATCTAAGTTCGTTTAGCGAGTGTGTCGAATTTTATAAGAAAAACTTCTTCAAACTAGATACGGCTATACGTAATTTGTATACGGAGTTCTTAAATAAAAAAGAACTCCTAGAACCATTCCAGGAACTATACAAGGAGCATGTTTCTGTTTTTCTGGACAAGTGGTTCGAAAACTGGAACAGTTATGAAGAAAATCAGACAGGTACACTGCAAAGAATTATAGATGAAGCCGGTGGTTCTAAAACCGCTGTAATTGTAGGAGATGGCGTTGCTTACGAAATTGCTGAACTAGTGGCTGCGAAAGTAAAAGGTCCTGCAAATCTCAAAGCCGAATCAATTATCGCTGATATACCAACCGAAACAGAAAATAACATGAGTCGTATTTACATGGATAACGGTGTTACGGAAGCTATTCAGAAAAACCGCGAAAAATATCTCGTTACCAAGAATCCAGGTGCCACAATTGACTTTATTAAACTTGACGAAGTAAACGAAGAGGCAAGGATAGGACAATTTCTTATTTGCACTTATAAGGATATTGATGACATGGGAGAGAAGCTTCAACAGAGAGCGCTAAAATATTTCCCAGAAACGATCGTTTTCTTTGCTGAAAAGATTTCACTACTACTATCTAGTGGTTATGACAAGGTTTACCTAATATCAGATCATGGCTTTGTTCTTACGGGAGTATTGAGTGAAGCTGATAAGATTTCCATATCTCCAATAGGAGTTTTTGAAAAAGCGGAACGCTATATTCGAATAGAAAATAAACAACCGGATTTAAATCAATCAATGATTGAGGCTAAAAAGAGTTATAAGCAATTCGAGTATCTTTACTTTTCAAAAAATATAAATCCTTTTAAGACGCCAGGTTTATACGGATTTTCTCATGGTGGCTTGTCACCCCAAGAAGTAATCACTCCCTATTTCTGCTGGGAACGCTCCGGCTCTAATATCGGATCACTGCCTGTTAGTTTTACTAATAAAGAAGATCTAAAAGATGTCACCGGCGAATTGTTTTCAATCAAAATTCAAGCAGAGAAAGGTGCTTTAGATCTTTTTTCGTTGGAGCGAAAGGTTTATCTAGTTTTCTTCGCAAACAAATTGCAGGTGAACAGGAGCGATATATTCACTATTCAACAGAATGATCTAATTACCAAGGAATATGCATTCGATGGTAAGTCAGAAATTGAAGTCCACCTTTTAGATGCTTCCACAAAACAACAACTTGACCTGGCCGTTGTTAAACAAAATAAAGACAGAGATTTAGGTGGACTATTCTAATTCTGAGAACAGATTTTTTAAAAGATAACGAAAAAAGTGAATGTTGAGGGGAGCCATTTTATGGCAGTTTTAAATGACTTGGATGTAAAACTTCTGGAACATTTTAGAGGGTATGTAGTAAAGAAAGACCTTGTCCATTCTGTAAAGGTTGGAGCTAATGTGCCAGTATTTGTGCTTGAATATTTAATTGCCAACTCTTGTTCTACTGATAATGAAGAACAGATCCGCATCGGTATGGAGAATGTTAAAAGGGTACTCAGTGAGCATTATGTTAATCCGGAAGAAAGTTCATTAATTCATTCCAAGATTCGAGAGAGAGGTCGTTACAAAATTATCGACAAGATCTCAGTGGAACTGGATTCCAAAAAGGATATCTATTGGGCAAAACTTCAAAACAGTAATATTAAAAATGGGAATATAAGCGATGATTTAGTAAAGCAACATGAAAAGATGCTGATGGGAGGCATCTGGGCGATAATCGATGTGGCATATGATCCGAATATCAGATTCGGACAAAATATTTTTCCGTTTGTAATAACAGAAATCAAACCTATCCAGCTGTCCAGTTTTGACAATACTAAAATCATCAACAAACGCAAGGAATTTACAAAAAGTGAGTGGCTTGAAATTCTCTTAAGAAGCTGCGGATATGAACCAAACGCAGAAGGGGTTTCGGATCGAATCAAAATGCTGTTGTTGTCTAGATTGCTTCCGATGGTGGAATCGAATTTTAATTTCATTGAATTGGGACCACGTTCAACAGGAAAGTCCTTTGTCTATAAAGAACTTACCCCCTATGCAGTGTTGATATCTGGGGGGCAAGGAACAGTAGCTAAACTCTTTGTACACGGTTCTACCGGAAAAGTTGGTGCAGTGGGTCAGTGGGATGCAATCTGCTTTGATGAGGCTACCGATAAAATCTTTAAGGAACGAGATGCTGTTCCCTTGATGAAGGACTACATGGAGTCTGGATCTTTCTCACGGGCAGGCGCTGGTGGAGAAATTACTGGAGCCGCTTCAATTATTCTTAATGGTAATATAAATCAGCCAGTTGAAACAGTTCTGCAGACTTCGCACTTGTTCAGTCCTCTTTCAGATGAGGTCAATAGTGACACCGCATTTCTAGATCGTATTCACTTTTATCTTCCTGGCTGGGAAATGATTAAATTTTCACCAAAGCATTTTACATCCAGCTTCGGCTTTAGTACTGATTATTTTTCTGAATCTCTAAAATCAATGCGACGTGTATCTTACACCGATGCACTTGAAAAATATTATTCACTTGGAGCACATCTAAAACAGCGGGATACCAAACCGGTGAAGAAGACAGTATCTGGCTTAATAAAGCTTATGCACCCGAATGGTGAATATACGAAAGAAGATATAAAAGAGTATTTGGAAATTGCTCTTGAAATGCGTCGACGCGTTAAAGAACAATTGAAGCGAATCGGGGGTATGGAATTTTGGGACACAAATTTTTCTTACATTGACAAGGAAACCCAAGAAGAGTTTTTTGTCGGATTGCCCGAAGAAAAAGGTTCACATCTTATCGAGAACACGCCGCTTCCGCCGGGAGTTTGTTATACAAGTACCAGTGATGGCGATAACGTGACGTTAGTAAGGATTGAAACTGTGGCAGTAGCAGGATCTGGAAAGTTAAATATTACTGGGGTAAATAATATGGCTGTGAAAGAAAATATTAAAAATACCTACCAGTACATAAAGGCTAATGAGAAAACGATTCTTAGTGACAAACATTCGCTAATTAATTATGATATTACTATTCAGGCAACCAATCTTTTGGGATCTACAATTTCCTCGGGTATTGGAGCGGCAGTTTATGTTGCAATCGTATCAGCACTTTATAAAAAGAATTTGAAGGCTGGCCTTGCAGTCCTTGGCAATATCTCTGTGGGTGGTGCGATAGAAAGGGTAATCAACTTTGCTGATAAAGTTACTATGCTATCGGAGAACGGCGCTAAGAGTGTAATTGTTCCAATGGATAATCTCAATGAGCTTTCAAACGTGCCTCCAATTGTCCTTGGGAACACCGACGTGCCGTTCTACCAAAACAATCAAATGCTGATGCAAAAAGCTTTACTGCTAGACTGAATAAGTGTTTTTCTGCTATAAATGGACTAAAACCAAAATGCTAGGCACTTGAAAAGTGTGCATTTTGGTTTTTAAAAATAATTCATGAAATTGTAGGATAGGTAATTCCTAATTAAAATTATCGCTTCTCTTAATTAAGGGATCAAGGCAAGAGAATTTGCAACTGCTTGATATATACAAGCTCCAAAACCAAGATGTAAGCGCTTTCGATAATTTCGATATCAAAACGAAGGATTATCTGATGCATATCAATGATCTTCAAGGAATCGGACTTACCGATGAACTGGCCATCGCGGAATTGATCGGCCTTTGTTCCGGCGCACTCGATAAACCGGTCCAGAAAAGCACCATCGTCATTGGGAATATGACCGTTGGCGGAACGATTGCGAAAGTAGAAGAATTCGCCAATGTATTGTAGGTATGTGTAGATGCAGGAGCCAAGAAAGTCTTAATCCCGGCTGCATCGGTCATGGACTTGCAGACGGTACCATCGGACTTGTTGGTGAAAGTGCAGCCGGTGTTTTATTCAGATTCAGTGGATGCGGTTTATAAGGCTTTGGGGGTGAATTAACATAATGAGACATTTAGCATATTAGCTATATGTCTTTTTATTTAGTTGACTCTTAGACAAAGGCGTTTTTTATCCGTTCAACTTATTTGAAGAGCTGGAATTTTCGAAAGGGTAAAGGTGTTTTTTAGAAATCATCTGGTTCTTACCTCTAGTTTTTAATTTTATGTGTCTATAATCTGCCAATGGTAGTAAAAAAAGAACTGTTTCTTAAATTCAGACAAAACCAATCCTTTTAAGTGATAAGTGTGAATTTATCTAATGTACGGTAATAAGGTTAATGTTATTGACGCCTGATTTTGTCTAGAAATTGACGGTTCTT
>NZ_JAIQCL010000017.1 GCF_020023385.1 Planococcus circulans | reverse complement strand
CGACAGGTCGCTTAATACGTAACTATGACTAACTAGATTAACTTCTTTCTAAGGGTTTTCCCAAATTAACTTCCTCTTATCTATTATCTAGAGTTGTAGTTCTGTCAATGAATTGCTAGTTAGTATTTATTTTTGTCCTATTAATTTAGTAAATTTCATTAGACTAGATTGTTATAATGATCCTGCATATAGCTCCTCTGCCGTTCAGTTAACGCAATTCGCATCTTATCGTTAACGTTCATAAATATACGTGCTTTTTCATCAACTGTGTGCGAGATCGCAATCTGTCCGTCCGTAGTGAAAGAAATTAACTGCTTGTCAAACAAGACATCGTGATTTGGACATAGCAATAATCCATTATGTACATCTAGTCGCTCCTCATTTGCAGAAATACTCCAGGGTTTAATGTGACTCGCAATCAATATGCGGGGATCTGTTACACCGCACAATGCACATTTGCACTCCCGCTGAATTAGTAATTTTTTAAAAGTTCCTTGGCCAATGCGAGCTTTGATTAGCCGTTCTTTTTCAGTTTGCTTAATTGTCAAGCTTTCAACTTGCTTAATGTCTTGAAACTCTTCTTGAAGCTCTTTCTCATCATCTGTGGCTGTTGAGAGTTTCGTAAATGTCGCATTACTATCTTTTAAACGGAGTGGAAAAATCCATACAAGACGCTGTTTGCCATTTTGATCCTTTTGTTGAGCTTTATAGGGTTCCCCAGCAAGCACTACTCGTCCGCGATAAGTATATTCTTTTGGCTTCATTACCTCAAAGAAGTGAATTTCTACTCCATTTTGATTGGATTCTGCTAACGTCAAATTTTGTCCGCTCATTTTTTGATCACCGCTCTGGCCCATGCCAGTATAATGATAAATATTTCCGACAACTCGATCATCGTATAGCTTCGTCTTGTCCGAAATAAGCGTTAATGAATTTGTTCGAATTGATCTACGCATGCCTCCCTGTGGAGCACATAAAAATACTTCACGAAGTTGCTGGTTATTAATTACTTCATTTATTGCTAACGGACGTCTCATTTTCATAGAAAGTAACCCCCAATGCGTTTAATTTCTTTGTAAATATATTCTACTACAGTGGCAAATATTGGGCTGCGAAAAAGGAAACCATTTATTTAGAATTGTAGTCACTACTAAAGAATAAAAGCAGCAGCCCCCTTTATTAATAGTTAAATGCTCGTCGTATAATTTGTAGCTTCAAAAGAAAGCCCGAATCCCATTAGGTATTCGGGCTTTCTTTTGAAGCTGATATTCATTGTTTATTTCATCAAAACCTTAACTTCTGATAATCCCTCATATGTAAACTAGTATAGTTTGTTAGGAATATCATTCCATTGAAATATCAAAATTGGCAATCAATATTTCCATTTTTTATTTTTTAACTGTAAGGCTATGGTAATATAAGGATAAAAGTAAAAGAAGGTTTTCATTTGGAACTTTTCACAGAAAAATTGATCATGATTGCCCTATTTGTCTTGATCATCCATTCTATTGAAACACTGGCCTATGCCGTTCGCTTATCAGGCGTAAGAGTACGCCTGCTGGCCTCTGCTCTCTCCTTGTTCAATGTCATGGTCATGGTTTCCCGTTTGGCAAATATGATGCAGCAACCCTTTACTGGAAGTTTAATTGACTCTGCTCCAGAGACGAATACATTTGAATTCGTCGAGGCACAATACCGGATAATCATCGGTTCTTCTACTGTGGGAACTATAATAGGGATTCTTTTGCTCCCGACTTTCATCTCTATATTTTCACGTGCTATCATTCATCTTTCAGCCGAAAGAGGATCTATACCCGGACTCGTCAAAAAAGGAATGAATATTAGTTATATTAGAAGAGGAATCGGTCACATTCATCTGCCAAAACTGTCTTATTTAAAAGGTGTCCGTTTAAAAGATATTCCGGTCCAGTTATTTTTTATCAATATGATCATTACCGCTGTTTACACAATTGGCGTTCTTTCTGCGCTATATGCAGCCATCATTGTTCCAGAAAGAGCTGCTACAGCTATCATGGCTTCTGGTCTAATCAATGGACTGGCCACCATCCTTCTAATTGTTTTTGTCGATCCGAAAATCTCAGTGTTAGCCGATGATGTCCTCAATCGACGCGGCAGTTACTTAAATCTTAAAAGCATCGCTGTAATGATGATCGCATCCCGATTACTGGGTACCATACTTGCTCAATTATTCTTTTTACCTGGTGCAAGGTACATTGCCTGGTTCACGAAATTTATTGTCTAAAGCTAATAAAACTTAGCATGATTTAAATTTCGCCTGCTAAAAGAAGGAAGGCTAGGTGACATGTAAATGTCCCCCAGCCTTCCTTCTTTTATTTTCTTAACTATCATCTGATCCCTTTGGATTTGTTTCAATCGTTTCAAAAATCCTTGAAAACATTTCCTTTATATTCTCTTCATTTACTTCGTCATTGTATAACCCATAATTCCATGTTTTTTGTTCTTCTTTGCTGATTGCTAGGAACCCATTGGCGTAGTATTTAGTATGAGGCATCTCTCTAGCATCTTCATACGCTAATTCTGCATCAATAAAGGGGTATGCTCCTCTATTAGATTCAATGAAAAAGAATGGAATATGTGAATCCAGATAAGTAGATGCATATTGACTTTCAGCGGCTTTTGAAAAGCTTTCTTTTGTTACGAAGACCGCATCATACTTTCTCAATTCTTCTGTAGTAAATTCCTCGAACGAAATTTCTTGAAGATTCACTTGCTCCTCTTCAATTTTTGGCTCAGTGCCCAGTACAGCGATACTTAAGTTCTTACCTTCATAGAGTTCGAAATCTGGTTTTGATGAACAGCCTACGGTTAAAAGCATTAAACTCAATAAAAGAAATAACTTTACTAATAATTTATATTTCCCCAAATTAATCCCCCTTATATAATCCTCATGTGCGAGAAATGGAAAACCAGTCGATCAGGCTAATCATATAAACAAAAATCTAAAAAACAGATTAACAGACTTAGATAAATCGGTCCAAATAGGATGATTATCTTATTTGCTTTTGACAAATTTTATAGCACTTCACAAATCTTCATCAATTATAAATATTTATGCGCGTATAAACTTTTTATCTAAAAACTATATACTTATTTTACCATTTTGTGTTTTAAAAGATAGATGAATAGGCATTTACTTTATATAATATCATTCTTAAAGATACACTTTTACAGATGAAAAGGAATGACAGGAGCTGATTAAATCGCATCCTCTCTCTTTGTAATTATTCAGCTTCCGATAACTCAATGATATGTAAACCTAGATCCTTTTGAAAACCACGCTTTAAAACCTGATAGCGCAGTCTTGTGAATGTATCTTTTTTTATAATGAACCCAGATTGTTATGGTTTTCTGGTAAAACCAATGGAATCAGGGAACTGAATGTAACTTAATTTAGAATAAGTTACATTCAAAATGCGACTTCAAATCTTGTTTAATTTTGTAGCAGCCATGTATAAATGTTATATATATATTTTCTTTTTAGCTTTCACATCTGGAAATTCAATTTCTTTCGCTTTGGCCGTTCCTTTTTTGAATCTCACGTTATTTAGCCAATCAACTACTGCGTGAGCACTCAAAACTGGGATACTTTCTCCTACATCCGCATCTTCAGTCCAATACTTCTTATTCTTATTTTTATCGTGGAACCAATGGATCAGTTCATTTTCTAACTTGTTCATTTTTTTCCCTACTTTAGTCGAGCAAGAAATGTATCGAATTTCTTCATTTCCAAAATCAATTTCAACGATCATTATGTAGTTGCTCCTTTCTCACTCTTGTTTTCGATATATAAGCTTAATGGATTTGAATGTAACTTACTTAGTAATAAGTTACATTCAATCCTCTTATTTTAGTAGCTCTTTTACTGATTTCTAAAATCAAATTTTTCTTTAAGTACATCCAATGAATGTCCATTGATAATGACTGTATCGTTGTCTTGCCAACTAATATCCGCAGTCTCTTCACGGTAGTTCCAGTAGATGTTTTTTACTTTGGAATTCTTATCGTTAATCACTAATTCACCTCGAACTGAATACGCTGTGGTTGCGCCTCCGTTGGTGACATATGCCTTTGACGTGTATTTCCCGTCCGGTGAAGTTTCTTCGGTCAAATACTCCCCTGTTGGCAGCCTGTTCATATCAAAGAATGCCCAATAGACGCCCTATCCTAGCAATAAAACTACTACTAAACCAACAATTGCGAAGCTCTTCAATCGTTTTTTCTTCTCTTTTTCTGAAATTCTGTAGTTAGATCTTGTTTTCTCATGGTTCATCCCCTTTTTGAATACTACGTCGAAACCAAAGAGAAAGTTCTGTAATTGGAAAAATGATTAAATTACGGGGATTGGCTATTGATTTTTTTATTGAATCTGAATGTAACTTATTACTAAATAAGTTACATTCAAAAAACCGGCTCTATTGATTTCTTCGCAAATCTCAACAAAACTGAGTTTGCTAGAAGAAATGATACATTCAAAAGACAGCCCTGTAGGTCTCTAAAGCTGGAATTTTTGAAGGTTTCGCCAACGTTTTTCAATGCAGAACCCTTTAATCGTTGGATAAATGAAATTTTAATTAAAAAAAGTAGGAGTGAATTAAGTGGATACAGCATGTTTAGGATGTTCGTTAGCCCATAAAGAGTTACCGGTAAATGTAGTTTATGAAAATGATTATGTTACTTGTATACTGGATCATGACCCTTTTAATGAAGGACATACTCTAATAATTCCAAAGAAACATTTACGCTATGTAGATGAATTTGATTCAGAAACTGCACTTGCAGTTCTTAAGGCTTCGCAATTACTTACAAAAGTGATTAAAAAATTATATAACCCTTATGGAATTACGATTTGTCAAAATGGTGGCGGGGTCGACGATTTAACTCATTACCATATGCATGTGGTGCCTAGAAAAGAAAACCAAGACTTTTCCAGCTTTTTTAATGATGAAATCTGGGAAAATGACCATCTTAAGAAGAAGCTCTCCATTACCAGAAGTGAACTGTCTAGTGCTCTTAAGACATAACTTTCACCATAATCTTAAATTACTAGTTTACATATGAGGGCTTATCAGAAGTTGCCTAAATGCAGAAGGAGGGAAGAGGCTGTTATCAGTTCATCTTCTCTCCTTTTTGTTCGCAAAAGCGTACTTTTACGAACGGTTTTCTTTTCTAACGTCTACTTATTTCAATTTATCAAATGTAATTTTTTGGTATAATGAATATAACATCGTATTACATATATGAATTGCTGGCTGATGGTGTAGTAATGGGTTCAAGGAATTGAATGTAACAAAAGTGCAGTTAAGTTACATTCAAGGATGAAATTTTTATAATGAGTTTTATTGAACTAAAAGAGCAGAATACAAAAAATTAAAAGAACAATCTCCAGTAGTCAACTAAAATTTTTTATAAAGGGAGAGAGCGCGTCGTGTCAAGAAGCTTTAAAGCCGCTTTACTGATTTTCTTACTAATTCTCTTTGTGATGCCTTGGTATAATTCTTTTGATAGAGATTTAAATGGTTTCACAATCCCACTTTGGGAACGGATTGATTTCTTGTTTATTTTATATTTGGCTCCTATTTTTGCTTTATGCGGTTTATACACTGTTCTTCGTAAGAAGGAACCCGGGATTTTTTATTTTCTTTCTGGTGTTCCTATTACACTATTTTGGTTGTTTTGGCTTTACCATTTCATAAATGGGATATCTTATATCCCTTGGCAGTATTCTTACATTTGGGGGAAAACAGGTTTATTTTTATCTTTGCTGATCTTGTTTACATCATTTATTCCGACACGTTCTGATTCCCAAAACAGTAGAACTGTCCGCTAAATAACGGTAGTCTCTGCATGCCAAATCTTAATCTTAAACTTGAAAAAGTTTTCAATGTAAAGAACTTTAATAATAAGAACTGAATGTAATTTAATGTGAATTAAGTTACATTCAAAATCCCAATAATGCAGGGTCAATTTATTTAATAACTTTTCACTAGATGGAAACTTTTGTAAACCTTTGTCGTTGTTATTAATATCAATGGCAGGGGTTTTTGTGACGGCTAAAACCGCTGAGAAACGTAGTTTTCTGGAAAGGAGGAAAAGAAAATGGATGTCTTTGAACCGTTATATATTTTCGGATTTTTGCTTATATTAGGGCTGATCTATATACCTGTTTTGCTTTATACACTCTTCAAATTAAAACTAAATATTATTGGACTTATTTTCATTTTTTTATCAATCGGCAGTTATTTTTTACTTGGCACTTATATGGTGGACGTTGGATATTATTCGGATGAAGAGCCGACAGCAATGTTATTTGGGTATGGATTTCTCGAATTGACGCTTCTGTCTTACCCTTATATCTTTGTAGTATTAGCTGTTTTACTTGGAAAAAAAGGGGAACGTTTCTAATGTTGTTGTTGGATTTCAAGAAAATTTTCACCCAATCTGAATGTAACTTAATAGCAATTAAGTTACATTCAGATTGGCAGCTAGATTAAAGAAGGGAGGTTAAATTATGCAAGAGATTATTAAGTTGTTGGAGACAAATAAAAAGGGTGTAGAGGAATCTGCGATAAGAGAAACGGAACAAAAGTTAAATATTCGTTTCCCAGATCAGTATGTTCAATTATTTAAATTGGCCAATGGCCCTGAAGTTGGAGAATGGACTCTATTTCCCATCAAAGACCCTAAGAATATGAAAAAAACATGGGACGACGTGGTTAGACAAAATGAGGAAGTTTTGGATGGAGAGATTTCTGATAATCTGATTGCGATTGCTGAAGATGGCACTGGGGATTACTTGTGCTTGAAAGTAGAAGACGGGAAAGCAGGAGATCCAGTTTATTTATGGCTCCATGAAACAGATGAAACGGAAGAGCTAGCTCCTACTTTAAAAGATTTTATTATCATCGCTCAAGAAGAACTAGAAGATTTTGACGAAGATTGAATGTAACTTAATCCTAATTAAGTTACATTCAGTTCTTTGATTCTATTGACTTCACTAGAAAATCATTTCAAACTATTTCCTTTGGAAAAAATGATATATTCAGAATGCTGTTCTGTAAGGTTTTGAAGCTTGAATCTCAAATGATCTAGGGTTAGATATCCGAACTTATTAGAAGTCATTTAAATATCAAGGGAGAAAAGAAGTACTGGAATCAGACTCTTTTCTCCCTTTTTGTCTGTATATGTGTACTTTCACGAACGCTTAGAACTTATTTCAAAATATTCTGGCTTTGCTAAAATAACAATTGAAAAACAAAATATGAAGCTTAAGGTCTCACTTTTCCTATTCTTGAAAGTAGTAATTTTCAATAACCATCTATGCTAAACTGAATATTTCGAGAATAGTTTAGTTTTCTGGTTAGAAGGATTAATTTAGAGGGATATAGAAAGACTAACTACGCAATAAAACTTATTTCTAAAGAGTTTTATATTTAATACATCTAGATGTATGAGGAGGTTGAATTAAGTGAACAGTTCATCAGACGAAATGAAGATTATTATTCCAAAGGGGTGTGACAATGCTCCAAGAAAGCAAATAGTTATTGATTTTACAGTAGCTATATTAAAGCAACAAAATGAAATTATTGAAGAGTATGCGGATGAATCTGTTGTATGGTTTCAATTAAAAGATAAGAAAAAAATAGAGAATCTAAGCTCACTGATTACTATTTTGCAAGATGATAATAAAGACATCATTGAAACCTTGGAAGTTTACCAAGTGATAACTCACGGAAAATATGCTTCAATAAATGGTGTGATTTCATTAGCAAATGGAACAAAAGTTGATTTCTGCGATGTATATGTCTTTAGTAATACTGCAAAATCTGGAAAGGTTAAGGAAATAAAATCATATAGATTAGTTTAACAAGTTGAATCGTGAATCGAAATAAATCTAGTTTACATATCAAAACTTACCGGAAGGGAAGAAACTAGTGGAGCTTTTTTCTTTTTTTTGTTTGGAAAAATGTACTTTTACGAACGGTTTTTTAGCGAAAAACAATTTATCGACTTCTATCTATAAATCTTAAGAATGGTAAAATAAATATTATAGAGACGTGAAACAATAATGAAAGTGAAGGGAAATAATAGAATGACACATCCATATGAAAAATATGAAAATACAGAGCTATGGAAAAAAGTAAATCAGGTACTAGATGAGTTAGTTGAAAATCAGGACATTGAAGAAATAACAAAGAGAGAATATATTGTCGGATATATCTGCAAGAAGCTGATAGAAACGGAGGAACCAAAATAACATAGAAAATCAAGGAATTGAATGTAACTTATGTGCAGTTAAGTTACATTCAGCTACTCCCTTTTTATTTTTAGCTATGTTAAATGACGCTGTTGATTTTTTGCATCCATTATCTTAGGAGGATGAATCTATGAAAAGAGGAATCAGCTTTGAGATTCCAAATAAGTATGGCAGATGGCTTGGAGAGATACTAAAGCCGATTGATATTACTGCTTTTGACTGGCAAATCGGAAGTGGTGAGTCATATACAGTGATTGATGAGCAATTGGATGAAGAACTTTTCTCAAACGAGAGAAATATTATTGAAGGTGCAGGACTAAAAAATCGAATAGAAGCAAACCGATATTATATTATTTTCACTGATCTACAAGCCTTTCCAAAGAATGAAGTCACCCGTGTCGAAACATTTGAAGAATTTCTTGAAAGCGATTGTCAACTGGTCCTACTAGTGGTTGATTGCATATACGTCACGATCTATTGTAAAAATCAGGAGTCAATCGAATTATTAAACAAGAATGCAATCGCCTGTGGATTTGAAGAGATTGAATATATAACCGATGAAAATGATGGGAGGACAAGGCTGTCCGTATGGTAAGAAGAGAACGTTACTTAATGCTTCTGAAATCAATGATGTTAGTTTAACTTCGTTAGTCCTTTACTAATATTAATTTCTCTTGAACTGAATGTAACTTAATGTGAATTAAGTTACATTCAGTTTTCTTATATGATTTAAGGTGGAAGGTTTATGTAAACTAAATTAATTAATGGTTCTCCGTTCGGTCTAAAACATCGCGGAAATATTGCTGCATTTCCCCAGTGCCTTTGAAACGAACCGGTAACAGGTGTTTTACTTGTTCATTCAGCTCACTTGAACCTTTTACTTCGCTTTCTCTTGAACCTGAAACCACTAGTTTGATGATAGGGTCTTCTGGCCTTCTGGTTTGGGCTTCTTTAAGCATCTCTATCCCTTTCATTTCTGTCTCTTCATCATGCGAATCGACAAAAACTTCAGGAAACAAAGAGATCATATATCCAAAAGTCCATAAGAAGTCAGGATGGCTCCTGTATTTCCTCAGTCCAAAATCAGTTAATTCGCGCAGGAGGCTCTCGCATTCCTTGTAATCTTTATCGGTTAAGTCGCCGTCTGGCAGGATTCCCCAGTCCACTTGAATATACCAACAGAGAAAACCGAGTCTGACAAAACCTTTCAAGTCATCAGGATTGGATTTCAAATTTTGAATCATATAATCAAGCGCATCCCTATACTTCTCTTGAGCCTCTAATGCATCTACCTCAGACCAATTCCAAACAATTGTCATGTACAAACCCACCCTATTCCCTATTTTAAATTGTGCTTACCATGACATCTCTTTTAAAGACAAGCAACTGCATTTTCAATGCAAGTGAGACTAGATTTTAAAAAAATTGGGGTGAATGTAACTTTTCTGCACTTAAGTTACATTCGTTTCACAGAAGCATCAGTTGTTTTGGCGGTGGTACTTATACTTCATTAATCAAGGTGAGGAGATCGCACATCTTCCACATACAAGCCGTCGATCTTTCTAAGTTCGTCGATAATGTCATCCGTCAGGCTTTCGCCCACAAAATACATATAGTAATCGTAGCCGAAATGGACCTCAAACTGATTTTTAGCAACGAGTCTTCCCCAGACCCCTCCTCTGAGAATCATCTTAATTAACTCCCTAACCAAGCTGAGGGGAATGGTCTTGCCTTCGGACAAGTTTAATGCGGTTTCATGTGAATAGTTTTCCAGGTCCACCAGCTTCAGATTATTGACCTCAGTTTTTTGTATGAGCACTTCAACAGCTTGGATGTATTTTTCTTCGGTCACCAGGTATTGCTCCATCGTGAAAATCTGGCCTTGGTACGACTTCCCGACATCGGACATGCCAATCCATTCCTCCACTAAGGTGTAGTGGCCATTCGCATCCCTGTTTTGAGGATTATACTTCGTAACACGTATGGATTTCATTCTCGTCCTTCCTCCCCATACAATTCATTTTCTTTTTTTCTTTTAAGAAGCCTCCATCGAAAAAAAAAACGAGTTCTTTACATCTGTTAATCCCTAAACTTTTTTTGCTTTTTTATTTTATTATAGATTATCACATCATACAGATACTTATTGGTAGATTATTGAATTTGAACCGTTCCTTAAAAAAGCGTTCGTAAAAGTACACTTTTACGAACGCTTTGAAAAGAGCTGAAAATGGCCGAAAAGAGTGTTCGTAAATGTATCAAATGACTTTACGAACGTTCGCGAAATTGCATACACTTTTACGAACGGTTTTCAGGTATAATTGGAGGAAACAATCATTTATAGAGGTGAATTATGGAACATCGCAAATTTGGTTACATACGCGTCAGCAGCAAAGATCAAAACGAAGGCCGTCAATTGGAATCCATGCGAAAAATGGGCATCAATGAACGGGACATCTATTTGGACAAGCAAAGTGGAAAAAACTTTGAACGGGCAAACTATCAATTACTGAAACGAGTTATTCGTAAAGGAGACATTTTGTATATCCATTCCTTGGATCGGTTTGGCCGGAACAAAGAAGAGATTCTCCTAGAGTGGAACGATCTGACGAAAAATATTGAAGCCGATATTGTTGTGCTGGATATGCCGTTACTCGATACGACTCAATACAAAGACAGTATGGGGACTTTCATTGCCGATTTAGTTTTACAGATTCTTTCCTGGATGGCTGAAGAGGAACGGGAACGTATACGGAAACGGCAGCGTGAAGGAATCGACTTGGCGTTACAAAATGGGATTCAGTTTGGCAGACCAACCGTTTTTGTTTCAGAGGATTTTAAAGAAGTTTATAGAAAATGGAAAGCTGGAGAATTAACAGCTGTGGAAGCAATGCAGGAAGCTGGGGTCAAAAAGACCAGTTTTTATAAATTAGTCAAAGCACTCGAGGAAGAGGCAGTTAAACTATTATAATAGAAGAAACTCAACAAGAAATCCTTTATTGTAAACGATAAAAATAAAAAATCCACTTCCCTGACTTTTAATTAAGCGGAAGTGGATTTTCTTATAATTCATTTTTTAGGCATACCGAGCAGTTCGCCAACAAACAACATATGCAGAAAATTCGTAGATAGACTATCAACTTCATAGCCATATAAAAAGACACCCAATGAATAATGTAGGTGTCTTCTCTTATGTATTCTATAGGATTAAGGGACGCTATGACCCTAATTAATTTCAAATATTTTTTAGACAACTTGATTATTTTAGCATATCTGCAAGAAAAAATAAAGCAGAAATCAACAATTTTTTCCAGACTATTCCTTTACACTTACTAGTAAGCAGATATAAAGACTTTGAAGTAATATCCACTGCAAATGATGTCACTATCATGGCACTTTTGACCTCACCTTTTGAAGTAACATTAAAAGTAATAAAACTTTTCTTGTTTTTCCTAAAGGATTATGGGGCTAAGAAGGACATTACTTATAAGGGCTTTTAAAAAGGCTTACTACTTATAGAAAAGGGGATAGTCTCAATGAATCATGAACATAAAGCAGAAGACTTCTTGGAACTAATTAAAGAGTTTCAGAAGGTAGTTAAGAATAAGAAGCACATCACTGACCCAGTAGAACTTAATGCTATTGATAGACTACTGGATTTGCTAAACAAGCTTGAAGAGTTTGCTGTCAAGTATCATCTTCTGACTGGCCATCATGGTATGTCACTTGCAGAGGTCGTCTACCAAGCACGTCTTCTACCAAAAGCCCAGACATTGAAGAAGTTCCTTGAGAAGAACAGACACATCCCTGTTATCCAAGAAGTGTCAGCCTTGCTTGCAACAGCTGCCCTTGAAATAGAAAATTTAAGGCAAGACCCTTAAATACAGGACCTGGAGGGATTTAAACACAACTATCCATGAAAGAATAATTAAATGCGTCAAAATGCCAATCTCAGACACCGGGATTGGCTTTTTTCTATGCAAAAAGAAGATTGCAGCTATGCTATCCATTAAATTGAATATAGACAAGCCTTTCTTCAATGAAGCCACCTTAATACCACTGAATAACAAAGGAAAATTCACTGTCTTGTTTGGTGACTTTGGTTCCGGTAAGTCACAGGACGATCATCTTTTACCCTAGATAATTTCTCCTATAAAATCACTTCACAGCCAAATTATTTTAGAGCATCCAACTGTAAATTCAACGATTGATCAATCGTACTTACTCAAGCGTATCCAATAATCATGAAATCCCTTTTTTTACTTTAAATGTTAGATTAATCATATCAAAAACACCCGTTTAAAATATATAGTTTTTAATATGAGTTTTGGTATAAAACCACATAAAAAAGAAGAAGATTTTCATCTTCTTCAGTACCCTATTAAAAACCATCGTTTATGAGATATTATAATATTTGAATTAAGACAAAAGTTATTAAAAAGCAGAGTAAGTTTCGGAGTCCATAAATCTAAAATAATTTCAAGGATATAAAGTGACTTCTATCTTCAATTCTCTCAGGTAGAAATGAAGATATTATTAGAGCATCCCCAGTCAACTAGTTTCTTGCATATTTCGTTTAAATGAACCTGGAAACTTTCTGGCATGTGCTTAAACATTTTATTTTTTCTTTCTATATTACTACGTAGCTCATCTATTACATGTTTAGGTATATCAGGAACTTTTAATTTTTCTTCCAAATCTTTTTCTAAACCGTTATAAAAAACTCCTTTACTAAAATACTCCGAAATATGTGTACTAATCCCTTCAATCAAACAGTGATTTTCAGGTAGGACAGGTAACACATCTAAATCTTCTAACCTACAAGATGCTAAATTTGGAATGTCATTCAAAGAATCAATTAAATATTCTTGTAATTTTGGATCACTTTTGTAATTTCCAACTCTTAATCCTTCTTTATAATCTAAGTAAAATAACTTTTCAAAATGCTCTTCTGATTTTTCTAACAAACTGAGTTTCTTCAATTTGGCTGTATCAGAACTATTGCAGCAATATAAATAAAAGGAGGGAGGAATTAAATTTTCCTTTTCTCTAACCGTCAATTCCACCAGTTCAGTTATGGCGTTATTTTCGTGTTTTTTATACTCTGTTCTTAGCTTTTTTAAAGTATTACCCACAGTACTCTTTGGATAACGCTTATCACTGTCTGCAATTGTAATTGAAATTTTTTTGTTTTCACTATAATATTTCAAAGCTTTCCATGTGCTATCTCCTCCACCATTTTCAGGATGAAAGTTTACGCTAAAACTTATATCTCCATATTTTTCTTTTAAATATTTTTTTGCTAAGCCTTCATAGAACTCACAGTCAGTTCTATCTTCTCCAATCAAGGCTGTTCTATTAATACTTTCACTATCAATAAATTCAGTAATCGGAACTTGAAATACTATTTTCTCCTTAATTGAATCCTTTGAAAATATATGTTCTCTACTTTTAATTAATATCTGACTATCAAATATTTCTTCATATGCTCCCATAAAACTAAACTTGCTATATAAATTGCTAAAAACTCTTTGTGTGGAATGATCTAATGGAGTAAAATCCTTTAAAAATTCAACTGCGTTCAGAGTTCCAATCAATATATGCTTTCTGTCTCTATGTGCTAATGAAAGATTATTTAAAGCTTGAACTTCCTCGACTATCAAATCAGAATTTGAGGAATTATTCTTTAAATACGTAATCAATGAATCATCAATATTTAATAACATTAAAGTTCCTCCGGCTCAAAAAAACCTAGTGGCCATTTTTTTAAGTACCCTTTATCTGAATAGGTACTAACAGTTAATTTTGTATCAAAGACTTCATCGTTTTCAAAAATAATTACTTTTACTAAATCTTCATTAAAGTTATCTTTATTTTTGGCAATTATATACCCAATTCTATTAATCATAGTTTCGCTATGTGTCTCAATGATGATTTTTATATCAATATTTTTTTCTCTACACAACATAATTATTTTTATAAATGCATCTATTAGTTTTGCTTGAATAGCTGGATGCAAGTGTAGTTCTGGCTGCTCAATAACCAAGTTGAAAAAATTATAGTCCGCTTTATAGAATCCACTGAAGGAAAGTCTCTCTTTTTCTTCCTGTTTTGAAATTTGCCATAACACCAAAGTAATTGGAAGAATTTGAGAATAACCGAAACCAGTATCAGCTAGGTTTACTTCCTCGCCATTACTATACTTTATACTTATTGATGAATGGCCTCCTGCTGGACTATCTGATATTTGAAAATCAAAATTTTCAGCTAGCCATTTGTTATAGTTCTCTTTTTCAATATAAGTCATATTGTTAAAAATCATTGGAATATTTTCTCCCTGCGGATCGATATCATCTACAGAAAGACCTTGGATACGATAATACCTTTCAGCACTCGCTCTAATTGGTGCTATATAATTAATAGAAGAAAAATATTGTTCTAAGTAATTATTGCATATAGATATTATAGGATTTATATTCATTCCTAAATAATTTATTATAATTTCTTTCATAGTTTCACTATTAGAATCTAGTGCTTTTATATTTTCCAATAATACATTTGCTGTCGTATCTTGTTTTTTCAGACCAGTAATAAATTCATCAGTATTTCCAAACATTATATCATCTATGAATTTTGTTATAGTACTTCTCTTTGTCGAAGTATAAGCTAGACTATAAAATATTTTAAATAATTCATCTCTAAAATAGTCAGAAGAGGTATCTTTTTCAACAAAAATATGAGGTAAGAATTGAGAATAGTCTTTAGAGTATTGAGCTCTTAATCCTACTGTTTCTAAAACAGACCTCCCGTTAATCTTAAGCTCAACCTGACTAAGTTTCTCTTTTTCCTTTAAAGTCATTTCAAACAAATAATCTTCTATAGAGATGGTGAATCTAGTTAGTGATTTTTCATTAGTTTCAATATTAATTTTAACAGTTATATCTCTAACATCGCTCCCAATTTTATCCATCTTTCTTCTGTATAAAAAATAACGGTAACTCATTAACTCTATAGTTCCCACTTGAACAAACGCACTTGGAATATTAAATTTAAAATCAAAACTTATTAATTTCTTTTCGGGTCCTTCTTTATCTGTGATTTTATTGATGCTTTCTTGAAAACTTCCAAAATCAACATACCTACTGCTATACCATAGTATTGGTTCATTAGTTTTTGTTTCTATAGTTTGCTTAAATAGTGGAAAGGTTCTTAAGAAGGTACTTTTTCCTGAGCTGTTTTTTCCTACTAATAAAGTTAAAGGCTTAAGTTCAACCTCACCAGTGTCTTTTAAGCTTCGTAAATTCTTTATTCTTATGCTATCCATTATTAACCTCCAATAAAAATTAAATATCACTTACTTAAGGGAATTTGAAAGTTTTATCAATATCTAATTATACAAGTTTTTACATCTAAGTTCTTATTTATTTTATAGAAATGATTATGGTAATCCTCTATTTTTATAACCAACTGGTCTATTTATGGAAAGTAAGCTTAAATTAAACTTGTATTATTCTGGATTGCTTACTGATTTAACTCAAGATGTGAGTAAGAATGGTTAAGCTTCAACTAACGAACCATTTTTGAACAATTGCTGCAACTCGCTTGAGCTGCAAAGGGGAATTCAATAGAATGAAGGGCGTGTGAATGGAATGGTCTATCTAGGTGATAAGCCACTACTAGTAGGAGAAAAAATTATTCTTAGACCGTTTAAGGATGAGGACTTTTCTTTTATAGAGGAATGTTTAAAGGACTCCGAAGTATTAAAACTGACAGGAAGCAATTCGGATTTTAATCAGAAAGCGACTCTCCATTGGTACAATACAAGAAATAGACAAACGAATCGCTTGGATCTTGCTATTGTTGACCCATCCAAGGACTTCTTAGTAGGAGAAGTGGTGATCAATGCATACGATGAAAAAAATCATAGTATGAATTTCAGGATTCTCATTGGACCAAGGGGAAGAAATCAAGGATTGGGAACAGAAGCGACTCAACTTATCATTGATTATGTATTTGAAAATACAACACTTAACCAACTAACTTTAAGCGTTTTTGACTTTAATCCAAGAGCCAAGCATGTTTATGAAAAGGTTGGCTTTGTATTATCGAGCATTGATAAAAACGACCTGGAGTTCGAAGGCGACTGGATTGACTCACTTAATATGAAGTTAACAAGAGAGAATTGGCTTAACAGACGAAGAAATGATTATTGAACTAAAAGGACGTTGGTTTAACTAGTCAAGGACAGCTGTACTAATTGCTGACTTGTTCTTTCAAAATCGGGCGCGATTGTTAATCATACGTTTTAGAAAAGAAGGAGTAGCATAGTAAATTGCTGTTGCTTATACTTTGGTGCGGAGGTATTTATGAACACTCACTATTATTTAGGTTGGTTTACCGATTTTGTCCCTGAACGTCTGAGTCAAGTGTTGCGGGAGGATATAACGGATAGAAAATCACTTGTTATGATTAGCTCGAATCCATTAGACGATGAAGTAGATGGTGCTGTTGAACACTCGTGGCTTGATCAGGCCGGCATCTTATTTGATGATTATCATTTAATCAATTATTGCGTTCAAAGTGAAGATGCTCACACCTTGATTCAAAACGCTTCCGTCATTTTCTTGTTGGGTGGCGATACGCTTAAACAAAATGAGTTTTTGCTGTCCTATGAATTGTCGGATTGGATCAGAAAAAGCAGTGCTATTGTAATCGGAGCAAGCGCTGGTGCGATTAATATGTCGGCTAAATGGTTATGCTCAAAAACCTTTGGCTATAAAGTTGAGACAGCCTCTGTTTACGACGGAATTGGTCTTGGCAATTTTTCCGTTCTGTCTCATTTTGATCTTGAGAATAACATGGCATTGGTTCAAGACGAACTGTCTCTCCTATCGGAAGAAATTGATGTTTACGCATCGAATAAAGATTGCGCTTTACGTGTAAAAGGAAACAAAATCGATGTTTTAGGCGTTGTCTATTTAATTTCTCACTCAGAGATTCAGAAATTGGAGGAGACGTTCTAGTCTTAGTAAATTACTATGATCAAATGGAATTAATTCTATATACAAACAAAAAACTCTTTAGAGATGCATTTGAACAACTACTTAAAATACGTGGATAACACCAAAAAAAGACTGCCCTTTGGCAACCTTTTCCTGTACACCTGTGTCTAAACTCTTTACTTTTAAGTCTTTATCTTCAGAATTACTGATGTACTGCGTACTCCTTATCAGTCGAAGTCCCATCTTCCTTTAAATTCAAGGCTGCATAAACTTTCTCGACGGTGCTCTTTCGGATTCCTGGATCTCCACCTTCAATACGGCTGATGGTTTTCTGAGTAAGACCTGCTTTTTTCGCAAGATCCACTTGAGAAAATCCTAACTCCATACGTCTTTTAAAGATAGTTCGACTTTGGCTATATTCATCGCTGTCTAATGCTTCTTTTATCGTAGCATTTTGTACCAAACTGTTTCTCAAATCATTTAATGTGGCCATTTTTTTCACCCCTCAAAGAACTCTTTTTCTCGCTTCGTCCGCTTCACATAATCATGTAGTTGCTTTGCTTTTCTCATGTAGAAATTTGTCATATCCGGTTTTCCATGAACTTTCGTAAATCCATAAACAAATATATAACAGGGTTCATCCTTGTAATAGTAAGGAAAATAAATGAATCGATGAAATTCAGCTCGATCATCAGCCTTCATCTCGAAAATCCGGGGTTCTGAAAGACGCTTCACCAACTCCAGATCCACTTCCCGGCCTCGAAAAATCCGTTTTACCCGATAAGGTTCCGTTTCACCTAATGGATACATCGCTTCTGGAGCCGCTTTGAGGTCTTCAAACCCCTGAAAAATTAACACACCAAGTTCGATATCATTATTGGCCAGTTTTTCAATAAAGGGAAACACTTGGTACTGATTCTCAATTGTTTTGGAAAAATAAATCTCTGTCATATGTATTGTAATCGAAATGACTTAAATTGTCTAACACTTTAAGTCATTTCGAACTCCTTTCACCTACTACATTTTTACATTTATTTATGACGCTCAAAAACAAGCTTCAAAGTCGATGTAAGCGACGCGGGCGTTACACCCAATAACCTCACCATTTCATCAAACGACTTCTCCTGAACCTTGTAAAGATTGTAAATATACGCAATCCGGACCTCTTCCGTCTTAAACGGTTTCGGTAACAGCGCAGTTAAACCCGAATAAATATCCTTCATGTTGTTCCGCACGTAATCCGGTCCGTATTTCTTTTCTGATGCGACCAGGTAATCATGCTCCCGAAAAACCGCCCGCTCTATTGCCTGCACAATCACCGCTACTTCTGTCGGATCCTCAAAAACCAACTGCCAGAAAACATCTTGTGACGTTACAAAGTTCATTTCCACTCGGTCCCCCAAATCACGGAAGTGCCTGCTCCGTAACCGTTCAATCTCCCGCATCCTGAATCCTGACATTGCAAACAGGAAGTAAAGCTTGGCATTCAACATCAAAGTCTGATGTTGCAGCACCTTTTTCTTTTCCTGTACAAATTCTGTATACACAAGCTGCCCCACTGGTTTCTCTATGACCAATTGATATTCAAATTTCGGCATGAAATCAACCGGCACCTTCCCCACCTTCCACAAGTAATGGAAATACTGACGGATATGGGACAGTTTCCGTTTAACCGTACCTGGCTTTAACCCTTTCGCCTTCTCTTGATCCAAAAATGCCCGGACATCAGCCGGTTTGATTTCATACGGCTCTAGCTGCTTCTCATTCCGCAGGTTCACAAAACGAACAAACGACTTCAACAGTTCTAATTCCGTCACCAGCGTACCAGGAGAAATGCCTTCCTTTAATCGATACTCCTCATAGCCATACAGCATTTTCTTTCCCTGCCTTTCTTTTCATCCAGTTTAACAGGTCTAAAGAGAATCCCCAAAATCAATCCGATAAAGCTACAAGTAAATCGTTGACCCCAAAACAGGACACGTATACAGATATGTATTGGCAGACTGGACCATTAAGAAGAATTGAAATTTTTTCCAACTGAGGATTGGTTTTCAGGGCGATTCGTCAGCAATTCCAGCTGGACTTCCAGCTCCCACAGAGCGCTTGCGTTCTCCCGTGAGCCGTTCATTAAGGTAACGGCTTCGTAGTACAAGGCACGGTGCTGCTGATTGAATTCGAGAGCACACTGAAGAAGCACCGCAACAGAGGTCAAACCGGTCTGTGCACTGCGCCCTTTTCCGATTCGCTTGATGAGGAGTTTCTTGGATTTGCGGATCACTTCGTTGAACGTGCTGCGAGGAATGCCGACCGCTTCGCACACCGCGCTCTGCGTGGTCCATACAATCGGCTGGACCGTACTGGCTTCCGACTGGATGTAAGCCAATAGGTCCCCTTCCCATTCGTCGTAATGGCTGCGGACACGATCCTTCCGTTCCTTCTTGAATTTGTACCAGCCTCCCAGGTGATTGGTCACCGATATATCCTTTCCAGGCAGCCAGGCTTCTAGAAGTTCCTGAATATAGGTCTGGCTCGCTCCTTTGAAACGGCCCTTATAGGCGCTCTTCACGATTTTCTGGACCTCACTGTGGCGCACCGGCACTTCCAGAGAGGAATTGTATTCATCCAGCAGGTCCAGTGTCTCCCCTTTTCCTTTTCCGGCGCTGTAACAGGCCAATGCCAGCGTATACATCAGGTTGTCGCGTCCAATCTGCCCGTCGCTTCCTTTCACATGACGCGTGGCCAATAACTCCCGGAACCACTCGGCTTGTGTCGGATCGAGGGCCTCCCCTCTCGCTTCCACCACAAACAGCCCGCGGTTCTGGTCATCGTCCTGCCGTTTTGACCAGGCGATCAAGTTGTGCATGGAAAAGACCATCTTTTCAGAGAACCAGCGGACGTTTTCTTGGTTGGGCATGCGGAAAAAGCCAAAGTCATTGCAGGAGAGATCCACTCCCTCTAGGACCTTGGCCAAGCTGCGCCGGATATTCTCAGAAATACGTTTGGCCACCTTCAGTCCGCGGTAGTCGTTTTGGTTGCTGATGAACAGTGGCGTCTCCAACACAAAATAGACCTGAAAGCCTTTCGGCGTCTCCAGAACCATGGTCGGGATTCCGACGCTGTGATCGAGTGCGGCGGTCAGGATTTCCGTATACGGCTGTTTCTTCGTGTCGATGTCGACGACGAACGTATTGATTTGCTGCAGGTTCTTTTCGGTGTGTCCCTTGAGGTGCCGCTTTTCTTTATCGCTATACCCTAAGTAGTTATGTACATTGGGGGTCCAATGCGAAAGTTCAACAGAATCCTCCAAGAGAGTCTCTTTCGACGTAACCACATATCCTTTGACACCAGCAGGTGTTGATAAATCTTCCTTGGAACGTGTAACACATATTGCACCTTTTTTATGTCTCTTTGACTTCTTTTGGGCTTCAATTAAATGAGGAAGAGATGCAGCAGATCCTCTCTTTTTAAAAGTATCAATTCCTTCATGCAAAATTGACAAGATTATCTTCTGTATTGTCTCCACTGCTCCCCCACCTCTCATTTTACTTCACATTTTCTAATTTGTTTAAAGTATAAGAGAGTGAAATGCTTGTTACAATAGGGTTTTAAGGAGTTTCTTTAAGTCATATACCAGCATACTCGCATGCTAGTATGCTGGTATACTGATATATGCGCATGCTTGCATATCAATATACTAGTATATGTATATGCTGGTATATTGATATGCAAGCATATAAACATACCAGCATATTTTTAGAAGAAAAAATACTTACTCTTCTAAAAGCCTACTATATCAACGGTTTATAGGGTGTGAAAGGAAATATACTAGCATGCTTGCATACCAGCATATACATATACCAGCATGCTGGTATATGTATATGCAAATATATCCGCATGCTGATATGCAGGTATATTTGCATGCTTGCATATACGTATACTGGTATATTTGCATGCCAGTATGCAGATTTTATAATTAAAAAAAAAACGCCTTAGTCTCAGAATTAAAGACTAAGGCGTTTTGATTAACCTTTTGATTTATAAAGTTCTAAAATTAACTCAAATTGTTTTTTCTCATCTTTTAAAAGATTAGCAGACATATATTCTTCAATCATTATGTCCAACAAATCATCGATTGTTTCTGCTTTGTTTAAACTAACCAAAGCATTTAATTTATTTCTTGTTGATTTTCTTACTCTAACACTTGTCGCTTTTCTTTCTGAAGAGGCCGCTTTCTTAATTTCAGAATTTTGGACCGGTTCTGCAACAACTCGTTCAGTTTGTTCAACCGACTCCATTTTGAACTGGTTTGTTGGAGCAATATTTGGCCCACGATCCAATAACTTCTTTTTCGGATTTTTATTTAATAAATTACTCATCTTATATATTCACCCTTTCAAGTTCAGCATTTAGCCTTGAAATAAATTCTTTTGCAATCTCTTTATAACTATCATGCACTTTTCGATCATGCATATCGTAATCAGTAATACCAGTAATGTCAAAACGTTTTAAACGCTCCATGTTTTTGACGACAATTTTGAAAAGATTTTCTTCCCCAAAGATATTTCTAGCATTCTCTAGTGTAGCCAAATCAACAGCAGCTCCATTTTTGAGTAAAACAGGAAGGATACCAATAATATCTAAATCAGCACCATATTCATCAATAAGAGATTGCAAATATGTAGTAAATACCTCTGCACCTTGTAAACTACGTTCCTGAGTTTGCAAAACTACCACCACATAATCTGAAGCGTAGAGCGCCGAGTCTGTAATAATTGATATGGTCGGAGGAACATCTATGAAAATAAAATCAAAATCATTTTTAAGCGGTCCGATTAACTTTGAAAAGTATTGGACCCGATCGACTTCCTTAGGGAACTTTTTCTCCAAGAATCTCGGATATAACGCAAAATCGCTAAAGCTTGGCAAGAGAAACAGGTTTTCTTTTATTTCTGTAATAATTTCTCCTAAATTTTCCTCTTGAATAGCCGTCATTAATGTCTTTTTAAAACTTACGATTTCACCGGAAATCTCGGATTTAGTTTTAAGATATAAACTGGTAGCATTCGCTTGTGGATCTTGATCACTTAATAAAACCTTATAACCCATATTCGAGAGTGCATAGGCAATCATAGTGCTATTCGTCGTCTTTCCAGTTCCACCTTTAAAATTTCCAAACGTAACTACTGTTGCTCGACCTTTACCTTTCATCTTCTCATCTCCCTTATTTAAATTATACTTAAAATTGGTATAAACTGTTTTCGCTACTCATATGCAAGTATATCACTGCGGAAAAGTATGTACAAAATATTTTATTAAATTCTGTGAATATGGAAGTTCATTTGATAAGACACAGCATTTTTAATTCAATAATCAAGAAAAATTGAGGTTAATACTATTTTAAAAGTTTCCTTCAGTTGCATACCAATATGCTAGCATATTGGTATATTAGCATGCCAGTATATCAGCATACGAGCATGCAGACATATTGGTATGCGCGTATACATTAGTGTGATGTTCTATAAGTGGAGAAAGGAGAGTTTAGTTATTGAGAAAAGATATAAATTTCCTCTTTGATATTAGATTTGCTTTGGAATTATTCTCTTTGCAGAAAACTAAATAGACATGAGAAGGTGAGTCTATATTTCTTTTGCTAAAAAAGAAGTGTCTAAAACCCTCAAATAAACTAATAAACTTTACTCTTTAATTTCACCGAAGAATCATGGTCATTAGTTTATGAAATTCCATTTACTTTTACTAACAAATCCCCATACCTAACTCAAGTAGAAATATCTACTTGAGTTAGGTATGGGGATTTGATGTAATTTGCTTAAAGTTTTAGTCTATCGTATGCTAGCATACATGTATATGCATATGCCAGCATGCGTATATCTGATAGTGATTATAAAAGGCTTTAGATTCTATATCTAATCTTAAATTTGAAAGTATAGGATTTTAAAGTAACTCACTCTATTAAAACTACATATAACAGAAGAATAGAATTTAATTGAGTTAACAATTATAGAACAAATCAAAAGGGCTGAGAATCACTTCTCAGCCCTTTTTCATATTCCTTTATAAATCTGGTGAAAACATGAAGCCTTCTTCTTTTATATAAACCTTTTTATATTATAACTTACTCATTCTTCAAACATATCATGGTCAAAAAACTCCGATAACGTCATTCCGAAACCGTGAGCGATTTTTTGGATTGTGCTAATCCGTGGAAACTTCGATCTGCCAGCCATGATTTCCGAAATCGTAGATTGGTTGATGCCTGAGCGTTTAATCAATTCATTGGGTGTCCAGCCTCTTTCTTTCAGTAGCTGCTGGATACGATTCGTTACGGCCTCATCAATTTGCATACAATACCTCTTTTCATTCCCATTCTATTCGATATTGTGGATTTTCAGGAGCATCAAGGACCCACCCTTCACTCCGAAATCTTTAACTCAAGATATTTTAACATCAATAGACAGAAGCTACCAATGGCAATAAGACCTTTTTGAAGAAAAAAGAACAAAAGTTAAAAATGATTACATAGTCGTTATTGTATGAGTGTTTTTTCCTAGTACTTCAAATAATTTATTTTCTGCTAAAGAAAAATCTATTACTTTCCCCATTGATATTCAGCCTATTTCACTTTAAAAACTGTGAAATCATTTTTTCTTTATATCCTATTCTTAAAGCTTTCACGGACTTTAGTATCAGTATACTGTTTTATTTATCAGTATACTGTTGAAATAATATCAGCATGCTGATAAACTCGGACTAATCCATTGGGACACTCACGACTCGTTGAAAGGAGGGAGGAGATGCCCGTATGGTTTGGCGACTGGATCAAGGAACAACGGAAGGCACTCGGCATTTCCCAATCCGAGTTATCCGACAGGACCGGCAAACAGATTCCGCAAAGCACCATCAGCATGTGGGAACAGCGGAAGAACGAAAACCCTTCCGCTCAAAATGTCCGGCTTTTGGTGGAGTCATTGGGGATGTCCATGCAGAACTTTCCCTGGGAACATGTCCGGTTCAAGGACAAGACTACGGAAGCGAGGTGTAATCAGATGGCAGAGCGGTTTTATCTATACGACTTAGCATCGGCATCCAGCTTAAGAACATTCGAAGGAAAGACATACGAATTGAAAGGGGCTGTCGGCGTCGAGACGGAATCCGGAGAAGTTCGCCACATCACGGATCTCTACTACCGCACACGGTCGGTGATTTCGGACAAGCGACTGTTGGCCAAGCGAAAAAACGCCCAGGACGAATTGCAGAAAGTAAAGGGTATCAAAAAAGTGAAATGAGTACAGTAGCACACCCTTAAGAACAGTAAGCAACACAAAGGACAACTTTATAGTGCGTGTCTGTCGCAACTGGCAACTTGCGGTATGGATATACGACGAGATGGTTTGGCCAGAGTCTCCTAAAACTGGCTGTTGTTCTGTTGCCAGATTCTAGTTCTGGGTGTGCTAAAAACCCTGTGCGCTGCAGCTATAAGCTGCAGAGAGTTAGCGAATGAACCTGCTATAAATTCGCCTACCCTTACTGTTCTTAAGGGTGTGCTACTACCAACCAAATCGAAAGGCGGTTTTAGGAATGGCAGCAACAAAAGAACAAAAAGAACTGAAGACGAATGCAGAGGATCTCCTAGCCTATAACGGCAAAGATTACGATGACTGGTTAGAGGAGAAGCACCGGGAAGTGATTTCCGAAAACATTCCGCTGTTGATGAACCTCTTAAAGAAAGAACGAAAAGCCGCCAGTCCTGGCTCGGCTTCACAAAACTAAGTAATTAATAGCAGGGGAGGGTTTTAAATGGATGGATTAATCGAGACAGGTCTAGCGATATTGGAATGGGCGCAAAGATTAGGCTTAATCGCCGCGGCGATTGCTTTTTGTGTGGGCGGTTTCTTTCTAATACTAGGAGGCGATCGTGGACGACCAAAAGCGATTGGCTTTTTTATTGGAGCAGCGGCAGGGTTGGTCATTGTGATGGGTGCCTACGGTATTGCAGAAAGCATTGACAGCAACATTAAATTTTAATAAGCACAAAGGAAGAGCCGCTCCGGAATGAGTGGCTTTTTTCTATTAACCGGCTAAAGGAGAACTGCTACATGTTGAAGATATTATTTGTGGGCGCACCAGCTGACGCAATACCGAATCACGAAAAACTCGATTTTGGCCAAGCGGTTGCGTTGACACATGAGTTGGAATTGACGTATCGCAACGAACAGCGAGAAGCAGCTGCGGAGTTTTTTGTGATTGGCAAAGACGGCCTTGATCTCTATAAAGGGGCGTTCAACTTCGGATCCTATGATTACCCGAACATTTATCACCAAATCAAAGACAAGGCAACAAAGATCCGCGTGGATAAAGAAAAGCAGGCCGACAAGCTCTTTTTGCTGGAACAGATTGAAAAGCTAACGCCGGAAGAATTCAAGAAAGAAGAAACGATCGACCGGACGTTGATCAACGTCGACAAAGATCGCATCTCCCGATTGAAGAAGTGGCAGCGGGTCACGGTCTACTCGTTGGCTGTCGCCTTAGGAGCAGGACTGCTGCTCTTGGGGGTTTCGCACTTTCTCCAGAAAGCTCAGTACGAAGAAGCCTTAGAGGAAGGACGCAGTATTGTCAGTCAGCAGGAAGAAACCATCGAAACCTATGAGTACGGTCTTTTAGGAGAAGAGGCAGAGTTCCTGAAATCCCTCGAAGCAAAGGACGAGCTGACCGAAAGCCAAAAGCGGATCTTGGCTAGTCTTTACTTAGAAAAGGACGAATTCGAGAAGGCCGTCCAGATCATGAAGGATACTGTGTATGTGGAAACACTCCTACTGAAGAATCCTCAATTGGACAAAGAGGAAAAGATCAAGAAAATCAACGCGTTCAACCAGCTGTACCCGACGAACGAAGCCCGTTTCGATCTGGCCTACTATGAAGCCGATTACGAATTGATGATGAACATTCCTTCCATTAACATGACGGTCGAGCGTTCTGAAATGAAAACCTATGGTCTGCTGAAGCTTGGGAAGGTCGAAGAGGCAAAAGTAGAGCTAAACAACAACAATAGTGAGGAGCTGAAACAGAAAGTCGATTTATACGAAGTGCTGACAGCCGAAATCAAGACGCTCGAAACCAACTTAGCGGATGCAAAAAAAGACGCTAAAAAGGACGACAAGGCAATTAAAGGTCTCACTACTGAACTGAAAAAGAAAAAAGATGAATTGGCTGCACTATAAAAGAGGGGGCATGTATCGCGAGTTCCTAAAGGAGGAAGCTAGCAAATGGTCAATGAGAGATTTATGTATTACCTAAAGAAGGTTGGGATTCCGTTGTTGCTCCTGGCAGTATCGTTCGCGGTCTTTTTCTTTTTACTGAACTTCCTCGTCAATCTGATGGTCGAGGTCTTCCAGAAAACACTCGGTACCGAAAGTCTACTGGAACCGGAACCCATCCAGCTGACAGCATCCATGATTTACAGTGTTCCTTATCTAGGAACTGCATCCATCGTCTATGGTGTGCTGTGCCTGGTTTCATTCGTAGCGGCTGCCGTGATCGTCTTCAAATACGTCACGAACTATGGCCAAATCAGGAAAGAACAGAAAGGCAGCGCCCGCTTCACCACGTTCAAGGAGATCCAGCAACAGTACCGAGATGTCCCCGAAAAAGGGGAGCGGTTCAAAGGGAGTGGCGGTGTGCCGGTGGGCCGCTACAAAAAAAGTCTCTTTATCGACGACAGCCCGGTGAACAACATGGTGATCGGGACCACGCGAAGCGGGAAAGGGGAGACGTTCGTGTTCTCGGCCATCGACATCTACAGCCGCGCAGAACAGCAAGCCAGTATGATCCTGAATGATCCGAAAGGGGAGCTCTATGCTGCTTCCAAAGATACGCTCGAAGGGCTTGGCTATCACGTCGAAGTGCTAAATCTTATGAATCCGATTCAGAGCATGTCCTACAACTTGCTGCAGCTCACCATCGATGCGTTCATGGAAGGCAACTTTTCGTTGTCGCAACAGTACGCCCGCTCCGTGGCCTTTATGCTTTATCACGACCCGAAAGCGAAGGATCCGTTCTGGGCGAACTCGGCGACGGATTTGTGTACTGCGTTGATTCTGGCGTTATGCGAGCAATGCAAGCACGAGCGGGAAAAAATCAACATGTACAACGTGGCGTTGATGCTCTCGGATTTAGGGACACGGACAGTCAAAAACAAAGCCAAAGAGGAAGTCAGTGCCCTAGACGATTTCTTTTCCAAATTTCCAGAAAATCATCCAGCCAAAATGCAATACGCCACCATCAACTTCTCCGGAGGCCAAACCCGAGCCAGCATCTTAGCCAACGCCAATGCCAAACTCGGTGTCTTCACGCTGGACGGTACGGCGAAGCTGACATCCCGGAATTCATTCGATATGTCGAAAATCGGATTTTCACGTTGGATCAAAGGGAAAGCTGCTCCAGACACGCGAATCCATGTGACGTTCTCCGATAATCAAACCGCGACCATCCGAACCGATGCGGATGGCATGTTCACGCTATTCCATAAGAACCCGTTAAAAGTTGACGATTCCTTCACCATAACCGTCGGCAAAGAAAAAACGGTGGTGAACATTACCGGACTGGTGAAGCGGGAGCGGAAAGATGGCCAGCTGATTCACGAAGGGCTCCTGGAATATGAAGTGGCGAACGGGAACGTCGAGATTCAAGCCATTATGGAATTCGACAAGCCGACCGCGGTATTCATGATTGTGCCGGATTACGACGCCACGTTGAACGTCATTGCGTCCCTTTACGTTAAGCAGGTCTATACGAACTTAGCCCGCATCGCCTCAAACTCAGAAGGTGGCAAATGCCATCGAGAAGTCATCTTCATCCTGGACGAATTCGGGAACATGCCCGCGATTGAAGGCATGGCTAATATCGTGACGGTCTGCCTGGGACGGAATATTCGCTTCAACTTGGTCATCCAGGCGTATGCCCAGCTGGAAAACCTGTATGGCGACGATTGGAAGACCATTGACGGGAACTGCGGGAATACACTCTATCTGTTGACTGCGGACGAGTCCACGGCGGAATTAATTTCCAAGAAGCTCGGCGATGAAACGATCCTCACGAAGTCCCGCTCTGGCCAGACGCTATCCATGAGCAAATCCAAAACAGAGAGCGTGGATTCCAGGAGGCTGATGACTGCCACGGAAGTCATGGGCCTGAAAGAAGGGGAGATGATCGTGATCCGCATCATCAAGCGGCAAGACAAGGAGCGGAAGCGAATCAAGTCCTACCCGATTTTCTTGACCGGCAAAACCGCGCTGAAGTACCGCTGGGAGTATCTATCGGAATACTACAACACCGATAACTCCATTAATGACATCGATATACCGTGTGAGCATTCCATGACGGACCTGAACCAGCTGCGTGCTTCGTTCCGCACCAACAACTTTGCGGATAACTTGAGGAAGCAAGAGGAACAAAAACAGTTGCTAGAAAAAGAGGCTGCTGAAAGTTCGGTAGACATCGCTTCGGTCAAACAGAAAAGCAGCGCTGCGAAGCATCAAAAGCGAAAAGCGAAAATGCAAAAAGAGACGGCGTTTAATCAGTATGTGAATGAACACTACAAAGTGGAGCAGCTCTTCAACAGCACATTCCTAAAAAACATCGACAATGAACACCCGGAACACTACCTGGACATGGGCATCGTCGACTTCCGGGAATTCATCTTGGCCAACACTCACCAAATCGAAGACAAGTTCTGCTCCGTGATCTTAACGAAGATAAACGGCGTTTTAACGAAACTAAAAGAAGAACAGGAGCGTGTAACCATATGACTGAAAAATTGGAGCTGCTGGACCGCTATTTGCTGTCTCGCGAAGACCGGCTCGAAGCAGGGGATGTCTTAACCGTTAAATTGTTGAATGGCTTGTTGACTGTCTATAAAGAGGAGGATTTGGAAACCGGGAAAAAGAAGCAAATTACGTTAGTTGAAGAATTTGATGATCACCTGGACTTCGAAGTTCAGGATTTACTTGTAAACCAGTCCAACAACTTTTAAGAAGGAGGTCGTTGCAAAATGAATTATGCTGTTTCTTTTGTCTACCAAAGTGATGATTTCGAAATATCAGTCGGCACCAACCACGTATTTGAGGCAAAGAATAGACAAGAGGCGATGGAAAAAGCCACAACCCTTCAGCAACTATCGGATTACTTCACGCCTTATTACGCAACAGCGAAAGAAGATATTGTGTTTGATGTGATTGAAAACGAGTACTTTGACCACGTATTTATATTCGAGTACGAGTTTTACGATGAAACCAAAGGAGATTATCAATCCATGACGTTGGATGACGGAAAGGTTTTATACCCTGTGATGAACCCGGCTTGTTATGTTAAGTTAGATAGAAGCACCTTTCTTCAACGCTTCAAAGAACATTACCGCAACAAAGAGGTAGTGACTTTTGGTTCCATAAGTTACGGAGTGGAAGAGACCAGCGCAAAATTAAGGTAAATATATCAAAGCAGTATCAAAATTGTATCTAGGAGTGGGTTCTATGAAAAAAATCGGTGTTCTGCTGGCTCTTGTCCTGATGTTGAGCGGCTGTAGTGAAAAGGAATACTTCAAACAGATTTATCTCGAAGACATGAACGCATTCATGGAAGAAGGGGAGAGCGGATTTATTCTTGTCGTGAATGAAAACGATCAAGACTTCCAGGAGTATGTAAAGAATGTAGCTAAGAGTGAAGAAGTTGAAATCGGCATGTACAACGTCTATGAATCGGAAAAAGGAGCGCAAGACAATCGCCCCGTAGTGCCATTTGATGGCTTTGATACATTCAATGAGCTATATTATGTTGAAAATAATGAGGAAAAGGGAAGTTTGGAAGTAACCGCTTATGAAGATATGCGACTTACTGAAGAAACCAAGCATTTCGTAAATCTTCATAAATAATTTCCGTCGGATTGATAAGGAGTGACGCTACATGAAAGACGGGGAAATTGTAAAGAAAATTGAGGAATTTGGTGAGTTTCTAAGCATCGGCACCGCAGTTAGCGATATGGTTCGCTGGTTGGGGTGGGTGTTTATCAAAGGGCTTGCTTTTATAGTGGATGGACTCGAAAGCGTGACGGACGACGTGTTGCTCGTCAAACAATTCTTTCAGAATCCAGAAATTGCGGCGTTCGTTGACACGATACGCCCTTTTTTGTACATTCTTTTAGCGTTCAGCTTGGTGTATACCGGTTATTTGCTAATCATGCAAAAGAAATTCGACCGGGAAGGCATGGCTTTGAACTTGTTTATCGCTCTGGCAATCATTGTGGCCTTGTCCCAAGGGATGGGTAAGGCCAACGAATTTACCGACGAGGCCATCAACTCCATCAATACGACGGAATTGTACGAGGAGGGAGAAGGTTCTTTATCTGCCAACATCATTTCAAGGCAACTCACGGATGTATTGGAGTTTGATAAAAATGGATGGGAAATACCCGAGCTCAATCCACCTAATACGCTACCGCTTTCCATGATTGGTCACCTGTCAATTACGGAAAAGCTAGATGAGAAACGAAAAGAGTTGGAAATTACACCAGAAGGAAAAGACATTATATCGCATAAATTGACATGGTCAACGAGCGAAAAAGAATTAGTCGAACTGGAAGACAGCACGTTGATGCCTTGGACGAACGAATTTTACTACCGCTACGACATCAACTGGCTTACATTGCTGACGACGTTGGCCGTCATGGCGTTCACGCTTTTCTCAATCGCATACAAACTGGCCAGGCTGTCTTTTGAATTAACGTTCAACTACATCCTGGCCTTACTTGTGGCTCCGGCCGATATACATGACGGACAAAAAACAAAGAAAATCATGCAGTCTATCTTGAATACGTTTCTTGTCATCATCTTGATTTTTCTCTCGATGAAGATTTACATGATCGGAACAGCCTATGTGGCAGCTGAATTGGAAGGGTTGGCGTATTTGATTGCCTTAATCGCCTTCTCGGTCGCCGTTATAGACGGCCCGAACATTGTGGAACGGTTATTCGGCATTGATGCCGGCCTCAAAAACGGCTGGGGCGTCTTGGCTGGGGCTTATGCCGGCGGCAAATTGATTTCCGGTGCCAGTGGAGCCGTAATGAATACCATGAACCGCTCTGGTGGTTCCCGTGGGCCTGGTGACTCTGAAGAGGGGGACGGCCAAGGTAAGAACGCAGCCGGTCGTCCAAAAAAGAATGGATCAGCTACCGAACAGGCCGCATCACCTAACGACGGAAAAGGAAAAGAAAGAGCCCAAATGGGAGTGGCTTCCGGTGGAATTGCGACTGGTTCGGCCGTAGCTGGGGGAGTTGTCGCTAATAAAGGCACCCATGAAGGGATGGATGAAAAGAAAGACAGTGAGAAAAAAGGAGATGTTCCTTCTCCGAATGATGGGCTTGAGCTTACGAAAGGACATGTGAAGGGAAGTACAGAATTGAACGGACCATCCGGAAACGGCGACGCCGCTCCTGAAATTACCCATTCAGATAAAGCGAGTTTGTCGGACAACGGAAAAGGGCCTCAGGAGCCCTCACAAGGCATGGAAACATCCGGAGGACGCATCCCTTCACCAAATGACATAGAACACGACGATTTTAGTACTTCTGGAATCGGTACGAGAACAGCTAGCTCAAGCGTTTCTGCACCATCACCAAACGATACAGACCGTCCGGGCGGCAGATTGTCGGCGACTCCCGCTGCAGGCAGTGTCCAAAATGAACAGCTGGAACAACGGACAAACGGCCCCACGGATCACGAGGTCGAAAGCATCAACGAACAGACGGAAGGTAATACGGCCATTCGTGACAGCTCGGTTGGAAGTTCCGCTTCAGGTCCACGTGCTGCAGCCAGTCCAAATGTCGGAAACGCAGCAGCTCCTTCTTCAGCAGGAGGACAAAGCCGCAATGAAACCGGCAACGGTCCTTCAGGGCGTCAGCAAAACACGACCACCATCACCCGCTCCGGCGGTGATCAAACCATCGATGAAAATGTCGTGGTGAACGAAACACAAGACAACACTGCGCAAGGAACCAATAATGTGACTTCGAATACGAGCGGTGCTTCTGGGGCGAGCGGATTCACTTCCGAAGTGCCTGCTGATTCAGGCGCTTCGTCTACATCAAGCAGCGGATCCAATCGGACGATTAATCAAGATAGTACTTCTCGCGAAAACATCTTGAATGAAACAACGGTCAACCGGAATCATCAGCAACATACACAACAGACCGACAGAACCAGCGTGAACGATATACGGCGACCGCGAACGCATAATCTAAACCAAGAAAGCTCAAACACATTGGATCGCATTAAGAATTACCGGAGAGGGAGATAGCTGCTTGCAGTTGTCTCTTTTTTCGTTCCTAAAGGAGTTGGCATCAATGAGAATTTACCAAATTCCGAATGAAATTACGACTGAATTGAAAATTAACAAAGCGCTATACCTGTTTGATTTGTTTCTGATCATCGGATTGATCGTTTTCCGAATGATCGCCTTACCGTTCGTACATTCATCGCTGGTCTGGCCATTTACCGGATTTTTGATTCTGTTCGGGCTCTTCTTGATTATCCGGCCCACTACGAACCCACAGAAGCGAATGAATCAAGCCATCCTATATGCCATGGTTCGAAAAAAAGATACGTACAGTGCGATTGACTACGAGGAGGGGGAATAAAGATGGCTCTATTTGATGAAACGACGAAACGCGCAACATCCAAAAATAGAACCGCCTTGCTGGACGAGCGGGACATGGCGGCCGAGCGGAAAGCGCACAGTACAAAGAAGAAAGTCCTGTCCTCCTTTGCGGACATTTCACCAATTGTTGACATCACCGATTCCGAGTTCTTTGAAATGCGGAACGGCGAATTCATGGAGATTCTTCAAATCACCAGCAAGGACATCTATTCACTAAACGATACCGATAAAGACAACGATATCTATTCGCTCGCACACTTTTTCCAGGCGTATTTGCCTTCCGTCAAAGTGATTCCGCTCAATACACCCGTCAATCTGGAGATACCGAAACGGCAGGTCATGCGGGACATCCGGCGAAACCAGAACCCGTATTACCTGCCGCATCTGGAAAAGAAATTGCGGGACCTGGAGTTTCTCGAAAATAACCGAACGGACCGGGAGTTTTTTCTGTTCATCTACGCAAACGACGAAAAGGCCATGCTGGAGAACAAAGTCCATGCGCGGAAGCTGATGGTGCGCAGCAACCCGCTCCGTGAATTATCACTGGAAAAGAAACTGAGCATCCTGTACCAGTTGGCCAACTTGAATTCCAAACCACTATCCGACGTATAGGAGGACACGACATGCTGAATTTTTTAAGCACCATACTGAAACCGAAGAATGACGAGGAAGTGAAAGCGCAAAAAGGATACAACCCTTATCTGCTGTCGAAAATCCAACCGCAGGGCGGCATCAAATTCGAGAGCGGTTACGTGAAGACAGGGGATGGCTACGTGTCCTGCATCCATGTCTACAAATACCAATCCCTGGTCGGTGACTTCTGGCTCGAAGAGTTAATGCGGATTGAAGATGCCGTAGTCACACTGGATGTCGCCACAGCGGATAAGAAAGAGATTATCGAATCCATCAACAAATCCATGGCCGAACAAAATACCCGCTACCAAACGGCGAAGGATAACGTGGACCGTATCGATGCCAGAGCCAGTTACGAAGAGCTCGATGGGGTCTACAAGCAGATCACCAAAGGGGAAATCATGAAACGCATCCATCTCCGGGCTTATGTAAAAGCCAAGACATTCGAAGAGCTGGAGCAGCGGGTGAGACACGTACTGGATGAACTGGAAAGCCTCAACTTCCGCGGATCGGTCTTGTTGAACGAGCAGGATTATCTGTGGTCCGGCATTTTTGCCAGTTACGATAACCAGTTGCAATTCATCAACAAACGGAAAGGCAAGGAGATTCAAGCCCTGTCGGTTGCCGGCGGCTATCCGTTCCATTACACCAGCCTGACAGACGAGCACGGCACTTATTACGGGACCACCGAAACTAATGGCAGCGTCGTCTTTGATCTCTTTCACAAAGACAAAAACCGCAAGTCCTATAACGCGTTGATGGTCGGGAAAATGGGCTCCGGGAAGTCCACGTTATTGAAAAAAACGGTGATGGACCAAGCGAGCAAAGGAAACAAAGTCCGCATCCTGGACGTAACCGGCGAATTCAGAAACATCGTGGAAGAATTGGGCGGTAAAGAGATTGCCCTGGACGGATCTCGTGGCATCATCAACCCGCTCCAGGTGTTCAAGACAGTGACGCACGAGGAAGATGGGACAACAAACGAGATACAATCCTTTACGCAGCACTTATCGAAAATGAGCGTGTTCTACAACTTCATCAACCCGCAGGCAAGTGCAAATGAAAGTACGGAGTTTGAAATTTTGCTTCGCAAACTCTATGTCGAACGGAAGTTGTGGTCTAGAGATCCGGAAGAGATCATTCCGATTACTCAATTCAAAGCGGAGGAGTACCCGACATTTTCAGACCTTCTTTTTCTAGTAAGGACGGAATTGTACAAAGACTTTGACCAGCAAATCCGGCATGAGAATTTAGCCCGGGAACGCGAGCTGCGCCTGTCGAATATCGAGTTGTCGTTGACGAACCTGGTCGACAACTACGGCAGCATCTTTGATGGCACGTCTTCCATTGAAAGCTTCGATGATGAAGGAATCGTGTCGTTCCCGCTCCGGAATCTAACCAACTTGAAATCGGAAATCTACCAAGCGCAGATCTTCAGCATTCTCAATATGTTGTGGGACAGCATGATTTCAGAGGGAGCGCCGCAGTTCAATGCCTACAACAAAGGAAAGCTGGCTTTTGAGGATGCATCGAAATTCCTGGTCCTGATTGATGAAGCGCATCACCTCATCAATACACGCGAAGTTTCCCAACCCGCGGTGCTGTACTTGAACAAATTCATGCGGGAAGCCCGGAAGTATTTCGGCGGTCTTTTCTTCGCCTCACACCTTATTTCCGACTTCGTGCCGGACGGTTCCAACAACGAATACGCAGAAAACGTCAAAGCACTGTTCGACTTGACGCAATACAAATTCATCGGGCAGCAAGACGCCCAATCCTTATCGGCCATCCAGAATGTATTCAAGGGACAACTGACCGAATCGGAGACGCGGGTCATTCCACATCTTGAAACAGGGAAGGTCGTTCTTTCCATCTCGGGTGATCAGAACATCGTCTTTTCCGTGGATGTATCGAAACGGGAACTGGCGATGTTTGGTGGGGGTGCATAACATGCCGGAGCCACGTTCAAAAGCTCAACTAGCCAAGACCGCTTTGAAATTAGCGTTATTGAAATACAATCCGATTGGCTTGCAAGCTAAGCTGATCATTGCCGGTTCCGCTCTGGCAATCTTGATTATCTTGATCTTCACCGCAGGGCTATTCTCCATGTTCTCTAACTCTGATGACAGCTCTTCTGGAGTTGGTGTCGGCGTCGGTCCGGCATCCGTTTCTCCAGAAGTTGCTCAATACCGAGATGCCATTTCGAGTGAGCTTGCCAAGTATGAGATGGAAGGACAGACCGAATTGTTGCTGGCGTTGATGATGCAGGAATCTGGCGGGAAAGGAAACGATCCGATGCAAGCCAGTGAATCGAAATGCGGTTCAATTGGCTGCATTACCAATCCAGACGAAAGTATATCCCACGGCGTAGAGCATTTCGTTTCTGTCTTCAAAAGTGCCAAGAAAGATGTGAAATTGACGCTGCAAAGCTACAACTTTGGGAGCGGCTTTATCGATTATGTATTGAAGAATGGCGGTGCCTATACGAAAGAGCTGGCCATTTCCTTTTCGCAATTGCAGTACCAGAAATTAGCGCACACTGGCCTTTATAAATGCAGTCGTCCGGAAGCGATACAGCACAATGCCTGTTACGGAGATATCGGCTATGTAGAAGCGGTGCTGAAGTATCTGCCATCTGCCCGCGCCGGAAGTTCAGCAATGATTGCAGGAGACATGGCCGCTCCTGTCAGCAATGCCATGCGCGTCACTTCCAATTACGGATGGCGGAACATCGGAGCTGGACCGGAACATCACGACGGCATCGACTTGGGTTGCAGCGAGGCTGATTCCATCCATACAGTGAAAGATGGCACCATCGTCTATGCCGGCACGTATGGCGGATATGGGAATGTCGTCACCGTTCAACACGCAGCTAATTCATTCTCTACCTACGCCCATTTAAGCCGCATCAGTGTTCAGGTAAACCAAAAGGTCGAGGGTGGCAATCAAGTCGGCATGTGCGGCAATACCGGACGTTCCTTCGGCTCGCATCTACACTTTGAAATCAAAACCCAGATGTGGGGCGGCTATATGGATCCCGCTCCTTTCTTATTTAAGGAGGCCTAATGAATGCAATTTACAACAAAATCATTGCTCATTCTTCTCTCTTTTCTTCTAGCCATCTCATTGGCCGCTAATGTCTATAGCTTCACTTTAGATGATTCGGCGGACCGAGGAGCTATCGATACATCAAAGAAGACGGAAGCAGAATACGAAAGTGAGTTAGTAGAAAAAGAGAATACGATTGCATCACTCCAGGAAGAACTGGACGTAAAAGAAGTCACTGCTCCTGATGAGAGCGAAGAAGTGAAACAAACAGATTCAGAAGCCGGAACGGAACCGGATGAACTCGTCAATACCGCTCAACGCTTCATTGAATACGCGTTTGAAAGTGATCCTGAGTCGTATACAACACGAAAGAAATTAGCGCTTAACTATATGACTGGGAGCCTGTATGAAACGTTGTATCCTGCCGATGGGATGGATGGAAAACAGCAGAAAATAGCGGTTGAAATCAAAGAGGTAACTGTTTTTGCGGCTGGCCGGAGCGAAAATGAAGCCATTGTTCATTACACCTACAGCGAAGAAATCCTTGCTTCTGGATACGCAGAAGAAAAGGAAATGTATGCAAAACTCGTGTTTACAGCAGAAGGAAATCTCTTGAAGGTCGCTGATATTCAACCGCTTGAAAATGAATACGGGGGGATTTAGATGTCGAAAAAGAAGAAAAAGAATCTAAAGCTCAACATGTCGAATCTGTATATCGCGGTAGCTTTTCTGTTCATCCTGGGCTTCGGCTTTTTCGGAACCTCGAAGCTGTTTATGGCTGAAGACATTCCGATCAACCAGACCGAACTGAACGAAGAATTTGATTTGCGGGCAAATGGAAAATTCACGATAAAAGAATGGGCATACGATAAAGAACAAAACATGATGGAAGTCACGCTGGTGACAAACGGCATTGAAGATTACATGACCCAGTTAGATTTTACCGCGGTCAGCAGAGAAAAACTGTCTGCCGAGCTGCCGATAGAAATCGTTTATGACGAAAGCGATATTTACATCATTCACATTAAAGACGTTCCGAAGGAGTTCAACCAGATTGCCCTTCGGTTCAATAAAGGCGAAAAGAGTTACGATGAGTTGTTTGCTGAAGGCGAATCGGATGAAGAAGAAAACAAAGTAATTTCCACCATCTACACGGATCAACGAGTAGTCAAAGAAGAAGCGATACCTGACCGGAACTTTACCGAATATGCGCTTGAAATCAACGATGAACTAATCGAGGAAGCGGAGCGGGACATCGAAGAACTGGAAGAGAAAAGCCGCATGATGGACGATGTCATTGCGGAGATTCGTACAGAGATTGAACAACTGCAGTCGGATCTTTTGTATCAAACTGTTGATGAACAGGTCGAAACAAATAACGATGTTTTCCAGTTGGAGAAGCGCATTGAAGACTACGAGCGGGACCAACAAACGATCAGCGACGATGCCAAAAACATTCGCGCAAAAGCGGAACGCTTGAAACAAAAACAATACGATTTGAACATTTAACGGTGATTTTCACCTGTCTCCACGTGGAGACAAATGGGTGTTTTACGTGCCTCCACGTGGAGGCATATCGCCCTTTTTCGCGATATCACTCAAACCCCAGGCTCCGCCTGGTCTAGCACTGAAAGTGATAGCAGATTTCCCTTATGCTCTTTCTCTTCCCACCACCCGGTATTGGACTATCTCAGTAATCACATATGCACTTACCAAAGGAGGTTTTGACATGGATCTTTTCATTCGGGATGTAGATCCCCACGCGGTCAAAAAGATTGATGAATGGGCCAAGAAAAAGAAGATGTCGCGTCAAGTTTACCTAAAAGAGTTTATTGAAAAAGCAACGATGCTGGAAATGATTTCGAATGCGGACGATAGTTTTGAGAAGCAGCTCCAAGTCAATACGCTGTTCCTGGAGAAAACATCCGACAGTCTGGATGGATTGGTCGACATTCTGAAGGAGTTGATGATCGATGACGACTAGACCGGCGGTTGTCATCAAGTCAAAATTTATCGCCGGTAGTAATGGCGGGACCTCATTTAACAACTACTTGAATTACATGGATCGTGCGGAAACGCATGACAAAGTGAATGATTTTGAAAAGTACCAGGACTACATGAGCAACCAAGAGAAGTCGACCGGGCTCTTCACGTTGATCAAAGACACTCTCAACGATGAGGACAAGGATTACTACAAAGATGAATTCAAAAAAGCACAGGCGAGCGGCAGCATTTTGTGGCAGGATGTCATTTCTTTTGATAATGAATGGCTGAAAGAGAGCGGCGTCTTGCATGAACAAAACATCGACACGAAGCAGATTCAAGATGCCACTCGCTCCGCCGTACAGGACATGTTGAAGAAGGAAGGCATGATTGATTCAGCCATCTGGACAGGAGCTATCCATTACAACACGGATAACATTCATGTCCATGTCGCCATCGTGCAGACAAAGAACCTTAAGGAGCGGGGGAAACGGAAACAAGGCTCCATTGATTCCATGAAATCGAAAGTGGCCAATAAAATAATAGACCGCTCCAAGCATAATGAAAAGCTCAATGAATTTATCCGAGAGCGAGTCATCACTTCCAAGCGTGACGATCCGTTCCTCAGTCTGAAGAATCAAGTCATGAACCGCGAGTTGGTCTGGCAGTTTAAAAAGATCCACAAGCAGCTGCCGGATGACAAACGAATGTGGCGCTACAACATGAACGCCATTCAAGAAGTCTGGCCAGAGATAGACAAGCTCACGACTCTATACATCGAGAAGAACTTCAAAGAAGAATTCAAAGACTTCCAAAAGCAATTGGAGAAAGAAGTCGACATTCATAAACGCATGTATGGGAACTCAGCCAATTCAGAGCGGTACCGTGAAACGAAAATGACGGATTTGTATACACGCATGGGCAACACCATCCTCAAAGAAGTGAGCGACTACGATTGGAAACAAAAAGAGTTTTCTAGAAAAAACGGCAAGAAGCCGAGCAAGTTTATTGTTCAGCGCGATCTCAACAAGGCTATCTATTTGGTCAATCGTTTTGCCAAGGATGATTGGGAAACAAGCAAAAACCAAAAGGCTTACGAAGAATTGCAGCAGGAGGAGGAATACGAAAGGTGATTCTTCGTACTGAAAAATAGAAAGAAGGTGGGAATATGGTAGCGCCCTATACACACAATAAAAAACAGTTCCGCTATCGAATTGAACCGGACTCCGATCAATACCTTAAAGATTACGCAGCCGCCAATAATTTGCCGCTGGAAAGTGCTTCACTCGCATTGGAACTGATCATTAAAGAGCACAAACAACTTACTTCTGAAAAAGCAAATATGAATTTAATGTCGCAAGCCATCTCTCATAACGTGACGACTTCTGTGCAAGAAATGATTGAAGCTGGCGTGGCAAAAGAAGTAAACAAAATTCGTTTAGGCACCAACAATACCGACCGCAACACACAGAAACTCATTGAATTGGTCCAGGGCCTTCTGCAGTTACAGAACATCGACCACATCATGACGACGGATATGAACACGCCTCCGTTTTTGAAACAAGTCGATGAGTTGATTGAGTCACGGATCACTGAACAGAAGCAGCGGAAAGACAATCAATAGAAAAAGGAGCGGATGACAATGGCCGTATTTAGCCACAACTACACACTCGGTTTAATCAAGGAAGTGGGAGAAGCAGATGTATTGGTTTCGATAAACGGTGAAGACATTGAAATCGAACTAAAGGAATCGGATCGCGAAGTGCTACTCCATATGATGACAGAGAATGTCTTCTTGGTCCCGGTCGATTCCGATACAAACGAACTCATCCTGAACATGGAAGAGTCGGCAGTGCGCGAAGCGTTTCCGGAAATGGAGTTAGCTGAACTGCTGGGAGCGGCCGAAGAATTCGATGAAGAAGCGTAATCTTTTTTCTAGTAATCAAAAGGAGTGGATGGGGTGGGTGATCGAGTGGACAAAGAAGAAGTTCGAAAAGCCAATGAGGTTCATGTACTGGATTATTTGCATGCGAAAGGCGAGACCTTGGAGCGGCAGGGACACTACTACCGGCATCCGGAACACGATTCCCTTGTCATCAAAGACACCGGGCATTGGTACTGGAACAGCCGAAGCAAGGGCGGATACGGCGCCATCAGTTTCGCCCGAGAGTATTACGAGCTGACTTTCCAGGATGCCGTCCGGGACGTCAATGCACAAGATCATTCGAAGACCTTCTCGCGAGAAGCAGAGCGGCATACCGCACAGGAATTTGACTATCCGCTCCATCAAGAAGTGAAAGGACAGGAAAACATTTCGAAGTATTTGATCAACGAGCGGAAGCTGGATCCGAAAATCGTCGCTGCGCTGATTCGGAACGATTTGCTGGCCGAGGACAAATTAAAGAACGGAATTTTTAAATGGAAAGATTCTGCCGGCAAGATTGTCGGAGGAGATCGGCAAGGCACGGTGAAGATGGCAAACAAGCGCGGCTCCTTCAAACAGATCTTGGCCAACAGCAAAGAAGATGGCGGATTCCGGGTGGACATCGGCTCGCCCAACAAGATTGCGTTATTCGAAAGCCCGATTGACGCGCTCAGTTATTTCGAGTTGAAGCGGCCGGAAAACATCCGCCTGCTGTCGATGTCCGGCCTTAAAGACCAATCCGCCACCGCTGGCATACGGGATTTGATTAAGGATTGCAAGGAGCGTGGGGCGGTCGTAGAACAGGTCATCTTTGCGGTCGACAACGATGCAGCCGGTGAACAATTCGTAAATCGCTGGTCCAATTATCTAACGACTCTTGAAGTCGACAAGCCGAAGAATAAAGACTGGAACATTGATTTGGTGAAAGCGAAAACTCCTGCCAAAGAAAAAGCGGTCGAGATGGAAAGGTGATGGACTGAATGGCCTTCAAAGGGAAAAAGAAAACCCCGGAAGAGAAGATGAAGGAGATTGAAGAGCTGACATCCGGTATGGATCAGCAGATTGAATCGTATTTCGTTTCTGAAAAAGCGATGCGGGAACACCTGGCCTTCATGGCCAACTTCCACAACTACTCGCAACGCAATATGACGTTAATCGATAAGCAGTTCAGGGGAGCCCAGGCAGTGGGCTCCTTTCATTTTTGGAAAAGCAAAGGAGCGGCTGTCCAGAAAGGGGAAAAGGGCATCAAGATATTGGTCCCGACGCCGGTCCATTTTTTCAAGAAGGATGGCATTGATGTGCCAGTCTCCTCCGCCAGTAAGCAAGAACGAGAACTGATTGAGAAGAAGCAACTGGAAACATCGAAAAAAACGTTCTTTAAGATTGGTCATGTATTCGAATACACGCAGACCAATGCACGTGAATTGAATCTGTCCGTCTCTGAAATCTTCGGGAAGTACCACCGGGACGGCAGCCTGGAAAGCAGCAAGGAAATGATGGCCGCGTTGAATAAAGTCGCGCACAAGTTGGATTTCAGCATTGTCGACGAGGCACCATTCGAACTCGGCACGGCCAAAGGAGCAGCCGCTCCGCACGAAAAGATTATCACGTTGAATCCGCGGAATACGGAATTCGAAAACGTCTCTGTGCTGATCCATGAGCTGGCGCACGCGAAGATGCACACGCCGGAACGGTCCAAAGAGCTGTCGACGAACGAAAAGGAGTTTCAGGCGGAAATGGTTTCCTATGTGGTCGCCAATCGGTACGGCATCGATACAGAAGACTTCACGCTTTCCTATTTGGCAAACTGGACACAAGGGACTGAATTGAAAGACAAGGAGCGGTTGCTGAAGGAAGTCCAAAGCACTGCCAGCGAGTTTATTGACGAAATCGATTCGCATTTTGACCAGGTAAAAGAACAGGATCTGCAGCAAGGCAAAGTGGATGATCTTTCCTATAATCTCACGAATCAAGCGTTAAAAGCGCATGAGGCTTCTTCCGGAAACGAATTGGCCAACGAAGAACCGGCGATGTTTATACACGGCGTTAGTAGCCAGTTTAAGCCATTCGGGGAAGTGAACAACCTCGACTTTGATCAATACAATCAAGAGCGGACAGCCTATACTGTGGCCATTCCAAGGGACACGGGCCTTACGCTAGTAATCAGCTCTCAATACGAGAAAGGCGATTACATTCATCCGCTCCATCAGTTAGAGAAGGAGCAGCTGGTGGACAAGGAGACGTTCACCACATTAGAAACTGGCTATCACGATGAATTGCTGAAGCAAGACGATGACTATATCCAATCATTTGCTGCTCGGTTGAGGACAGAAGTTTATAAAGAGGATACTCCCACAGTCGGCAAGGACAAACAGCTCTTCAAAAAAAACACAATCGAAAGATGAAGATGAAAAGCGTCCTCAGAACGGAATCATTCATTTAAATCACATCACATGGAATGGAGTAAGACATAGATGATATTGGATTGTTTGTCTTAAAGAATGGATTCACTTGTCTAAGTTAAAAAACAGTTCACTTCAATCGTCTATTAAACATGAAAGGGCCGTGACTCGGTTAATTAGAGTAAATAGCGGCCCGCTTTATTGTATTAATGAAAAAAGTAAAGAAAAGTTATATTGCTTTGTGTTTATTAGCTGATGGAAAATACGAGAACTAGAAGAACGCTGATTACAGATTACTGAAAGAAAACCGGTTGATGACTCTTCGAACCATGGCCACTCATGACCAGCATTAAATCCAATGCAGACATCGAAGGCAAGTTGCCGATGAACTTTTTAGCACTAAACAAATTATGGAAAGCGAACGCCTGTAACTCATCCTGGATAAACCACTCTGCTTCTTCATTTCCTAATAAGTAGATTCGAACGACGACGTGATCAGCATCCGCATGATAATCTTCTCCAATAATCAATATCCCAATCCCTGCAAGTGTAGGACTGAAAATGGTTGTAATAACCTCCATATTGTCTTCTAATTGTTCTGTAATACTCCTCGGTAATTCAAACAATTTTTCCATCTCATTACTCCTCATCCCTCATAGTTAGATTCACACAAAAGTAGTTCGATGTTCCTTTGTTGTTAACCTGAAATATATCATAAGTTCCAAGAAGGTCAATAAAAAAATTGAATATACACACTAAACAATAAATTTTAACAAAAAAACCCTTTATTTCTCAGATAGTTATAAATTTGTATAGACTTCCATACATGTCGCCTCTATGATTGAATTATCTTACAAGAAATGGGGAGAAAATTTGAAAAAAATAATGATGTTCATGCTGGCATTTGTCCTGTTGCTGTCATTAGCGCCCATGAACAACGCTGAGGCCGCAACGTACAGCGACGTTCCGGTGAATCACCGATTCTATGATGACATCGCTTATTTGTATGAAAAAGGCGTGGTGGGAACCAGTTCGAAGTACGGCGTGGATACACCGATTACCCGGGAATCTGCGGCAATCATGATAGCCAAAGCCCTCAAATTGAATGGCACACCAACGAATACGCCATTCAAAGACGTGCCAGCTTCTTCGCCCGCGTCCGGCTACATTAACTCCGCTGTGAAAGCCGGTGTAATCTCCGGTTACCCAGACGGGACCTACCGGCCAAAAGGAATCGTTAACCGCGGCGAAATGGCCATCTTTATCTCCCGTGCCTTTAACCTAACGACCGAATCGACCAAATCATTTAAAGACCTCAGCCCAACTATGAAAGCCTACCCGTATATCAAACGCATCATCCATGCGAACATTACGGTAGGGAATTTAGATGGGACGTACCGTCCGAATGAGACCATCACCAAAGGACAGCTCTCAGCCTTCCTAACTCGCGCTATGGTGATGAAAGAGACCGGGAACAAGCAAGCGAAGGTCCATTTCATTAATGTGGGCCAAGGAGATTCTATTCTGATTCAATCCGGCAACGGCAAAAACATGCTGATTGACGGCGGAACGAAAGCCCAGGGCGCAAAAGTCGTGTCGTTCCTGAAATCAAAAGGCGTGACCAAACTCGATGTTGTCGTTGCTACGCATCCGGATGCGGATCATATCGGCGGGTTGATTTCGGTCTTGAACAGCTTCCCCGTAGCCAAGTTCTACGACTCAGGGAAAGTGCATACGACGGATACGTACTATGAACTGCTTCAGTTGATTGATACCAAGAACATTGCGTTTGAAGTGCCGAAAGTGGGCCAGAAACTACCATTTGACAGTGTTCTGGGTGTTCAAGTCCTGAATGTGGACTCACAAGCAAGCGACAACAACGATGCATCGATTGTCTTGAAAGCCAAATACGGCAAAGTCAGCTTTTTGTTGACAGGTGATGCGGATGTGGCCATCGAAAATACGATGCTGCCGAAATATGACTTGAAGAGCACGTATTTGAAAGCCGGACATCACGGGTCGAACACAAGTTCATCGGCCAACTTCATCAATGAGGTTTACCCAATGGGCACTGTTCTTTCGTACGGAAAAGACAATTCCTACGGACATCCCCATGAAGAGGTTGTATCTCGATTGACGAATGTGAAATCGAAAATCTATTCGACAGCTGTTTCCGGTGATGTGACGGTAACAACAAATGGCCAAGCACATAGCGTAAGTGCAAAAGCGTGGACGCCACCGACCACGACGCCAACGCCACCACCAGCTGGCACCACAGGCAAGCTGCAGATCGTGAAGAAAGACTTGTCGACGGAAATCGTTTCGATTCAAAACGTTGGAACGACCGATGTGGCAATGGCTGGCTGGAAGCTCGTTTCCGTCCAAGGAAACCAGTCCTTCACGTTCCCAACCTACACGCTAAAAGCAGGGGCGAATGTTCATGTCACCAGTGGACCGAATGCTAAATCAGGCGGCAACTACTTGAAGTGGACCACGGCCAACATGTGGTTGAACAGTGGGGACCCAGCGAAACTCTATGATTCTAAAGGAGCGCTAATCCATGAAGTCAAGTAAATATACACTGGATCGATACGACGAGGAGTTTGCCGTTCTAGTAGAAAAGGGCAATGAATCCCACCAGGAGCTGATCGAGCGCTCCAAGCTGGAAAGCTATGCCAAAGAAGGCGACATTCTCGACGTGGAATGGAATCCGGATGGCTCCTTTAAAGAAGCGTCTGTGTTGCAAGAAGAAACGGATACGCGCAAAAAAGACGTTTCAGATCTCATCGAGAAGTTAAAGAATAAACAGTAGTGAGCAGCCCTCCGCCTTAATCGGTAGAGGGCTTTTTTATTTACCCAAAAAGGATTGCCGGCTCTATTTAAGTGGTATTATAAGAACGTATGTTCTTATAATAATGAGGAGGTGGTCAAAAATGAAGGTGAATAAACACTTGAAACAGGTAGGGGACATTAAGGACCGCGGGATTATCAAGTGGCAGGGAATGATGTTGACCGAGCATGTGGAAATGATACGAGCCTGGTACGAAGAGGATCAGCACGATGCGAAGCCGGACTTGGATGAAACTGACCTGCAGTTGTTGCAGGAAGAACTGGTATTGGCCGCACAATGCAAGTGCCAGGTAAAGATGAAGTCGTGGAAGGAGAAGAAGTTTCATTATCACATTGGAACTATTCGGGAATTAAACGCAAAGAACCGATTAATTGTTTATGAAGATCCTGAAGGATTGCACCGGCTGCCGATAAACGAGCTGATCGGTATCTGGTTAATTGATTGAAGATATTTAGAGTCAGTTATCTTCGAGTAAAACCAAGAGAACAATGGTTATCTTGTCATTAGTGAGCAATTAATCAATTTTTAGAGTGAAGAAAAAACAGCCAGTTCTAAATTTTTCTAATGAATATTATGTTTGTTTCCCAAGTCATCAGGGTTAAGTAAAAGACTCGATTCACCGTATTTTTCAAACCAATTCCCTGCACATGAAGAAGCGCATTGGGGAAAGGTCCTTAGAAAGAAATTAATCTAGTTAGTCATAGTTACGTATTAAGCGACCTGTCG
>NZ_JAIQCL010000016.1 GCF_020023385.1 Planococcus circulans | reverse complement strand
GCACTGCTATACATTTTGGTCAGGCTTTGTCTACAGTCTGAGCGGAATCCTGTGGTGGATTCCGCTTTTTTTTGTTGATACAACAAGCACAGTACTCTCTATGAATTAAAAATAAAGATGATTAGATTAAAAAAATGACGATGATAGATACTGCAATCTCCATAAAACACCTGTTTTCCCTATTACATCACCAGCCCAAGGATCAAGTTCCCCTACTCCAACTCTTCTTCCGCAAGCAGCTTGAACCCTTCGATCATCGTGTCTTCTTCCACTTCGATCAGGATACAGCGTTTGCCGTTGTAATTGACTTCTTTGACGTATCGTAAGTCTTGGGGACTGATCGCAATATTCGCGACTTTCGTGCTGATTTTGATGGATTTGGATGCATAGCTTGGTACGATATGGCTTGCTTTCATTTCATAGGTCTTGTCCTCCACCACCTGTTGGAATGCCCGCTCCACTTTTTCCGCGCTGACATCTTTTACACCGCTTGCCTTCAGCACACGTGTAATCTCAGTCGTATCCAAAATCGGCGCACTTTCTTCGTCGTCTTCACTTTCCTGTGCCACAACCAGCATCTGGTTGATTTCGTCGTATACGCCGGCGAGCGTTCTTGAATTCACTTCATCGCCGCCAATAACGGCTTTGACAATTTCTTCGAATACCGCTTTTTCTTCCTCAGCCGTAACAATTTCATCACCATTCAAGACATTCTCGATAAACTGGAAGTCCGGTTTATTGGCTTTGCCCGCTGCGTACAGGATGTGATGGATGTCTGCGGCGTTATCCGTAAAACTCGGGAACAAAAACCCTCCGATTGGCGAGCTTAGTTTAATGACGGGGTCGACCAGCACATTTGCCTTGTACTCCTTTTCGACAAAATCAAAGACCAGTGAACTTTTCGGCAATTCGGTTTGGTTCATGCTGCAGAGGATAAACGAAGTCGTATAGACTTCATCCCGCATGTCGATTTCCGTTTCGTCGGGCTGGCGTCTCGTCGTCTTAGAGTAATTCCCGCGGATGAACGTGACCACCATATCTTTTTCATAGGAGCGCTCTTCCACCATCTTCAAGGCGATGCGCTGCATATTCTCTTTCCATTCAGCAACCTCCGCGGCCTGAAGCCCTTCATACAGCAGCTTCTGCGTATGGTCCGCCTGTCCCTCTTCTTGCGGCTGGAATTTCACTTCGAACATTTTGGCATCCAGTTTCCCGCCCAAGACCTTTTTAAAGTTATCGAAAAACAATTCCTGCTGCTCGCGGTCCAACATGGCAAAGGAGCGGCTCTCCTCGTGGTAGATCTCTGTACTTTCCTGTTGGATGTAGATGTTATAGATTTCAGCGATTTTCAATAAATCGGTATCCAGTTTAAATCGTTTACGAATATCTGCTATATCTTTTTTGTTCATTTCCAATTCCAACTCCCTGGCTAATAAAATCCATGTGATGCACAAAAAAAGAGCATCCAAAGCTTTGGTCAGCTTTTGACACTCTGTTATTATACCAATATTTTAGGCAAAGAAAGAAATAGAGCTACTATTCAAGTTAATGTCACAACCCGCTTAACGGCTCTCTTCCTGTAACCGCCGGTGAAGTTGATGGACCCGCTCTGCCAGTTCAGGAACTGGCCCGTCTACTGCTGCATCCTTGATCACTTCTTGTATCGGCAGATTCCGCACACGCGATGGCGTGGCGCCCATTTCGCTTCGCCAATCAGCCAATTGTGCAGATGAGCTTGCGTACACGATTCTTCCCAAGCCGACCAATCCGTGAGCCGCCGCACACATCGGGCAATGTTCTCCTGACGTATAAACCGTCGCTTTGCTTCTTTCTTCAGGAGACAAATGATTGGCCGCCCACCTTGCGATCGCAAACTCCGGATGCTGTGTATGGTCACCACCTGCCACGTGGTTATGGTCTTCAAATAGAACGTCTCCCGCAGCCGAAACAAGTACGGAACCGAATGGCTGGTCACCTTTCCCTAATGCGGTTTCCGCCAACTCCACACATCGCCGCAAATGCTTTAAATCTGTTTCGCTGATCATTGTCGACTCCTCCTTCGTGTGCTGTGCCTTACTACGGATTTTGTTGAATTCCGTAGTAGTTATACTGATTTAATGTGCAATTCCAATCGAGGTGGTTTCATACTTCTTGTCTTTCAATGCTTTTAGGATGAAATGGGCAACATCCGCACGTGAGATGGACTTCGATTTTTCCGGTACACCTTCCGCCGCTTCTCTGTACTTGCCTGAAAACGGACCATTCGTTAACCCCATCGGCCGAACAATTGTGTAGTCCAGTCCATGGGCTTCAATGTGATCAGTCGCAGCCCGGTGATCCTTCAGTGCATTCTTAAGCATTCCCATCATCAACTTCCCGCTTATGCCCGGCAGTTCGTTGTAAATTCCTGCAGAGGCCGTGTAGACGATCCGTTTCACATCATGTTCCTGCATACCTGCCACGATATTTTTCACCATCTCTTGGAGCTCTGACGATTTCTTCATTCCCTGGCTCGAGCCTAAGCACGACACGACCGCGTCATGGCCCGCTATTGCCGCTGCCACTTCCGCTGGATTGAAGGCATCCCCTTGGACTACACTTAACTTCTCATGTGTAAGTTCAAGTTTTGAGGGCGTCCGTACAAACGCTGTGACGTCAAAACCATTCTCCACGGCTTGCTTCACGACGGATTGGCCTACACCGCCTGTTGCTCCGAAAACAATAATTTTCATAACAGTTCACCTTTCTTTCTCATCTTTAGGTAGAGCGTTACCTCTTCTTTGACTAAAATTATAACCATAAATCTGAGTTACTTATGGAATATGCAGACCGCAGCCCATCTACACGAAGAGCCAAATCAATCGGAGACCAGCAGTTCTTTTTGGAAATGAAAGAGGACCCCGCGAAGAGATCCTCACACATTCTTTGCAATCGGAAAGTGTTTGATGTTTTTCTTTCCCCATTCATCCATCATCAACACGATTGGAATTAGGCTTTCCCCCAAAGTTGTCAACGAATATTCCACCTTCGACGGAACTTCAGGAAATACTTTCCGATGAACAATACCATCCTCTTCTAACTCCCTGATTTGAGTAGTGAGCACCTTATGCGTAATTTTTGGAAGCAACCGTTTAATCTCGCTGAATCGTAAAACACCCTCTGTTCCTAAATAATAAATAATGATGATTTTCCATTTGCCGCTAATGATAGACAAGGTCAGTTCTTTTTCGCAATTAAATTCGCCATACTCAATTTCCCTTTTTATTTCTGACCGCAAATCATCCATGAGACTGCCCCTTCCTCCCATTTCTTCCTGAAAGTATCCTTTTGGTAACCTTCTCACAAAAAAGTGCGTTCTTCCAATAAAAAGAATTATAATTTAGAATAAACGGAAGATAGAGAATAGTTAATATAATCTATTACAGTTTCGTCCTTTCTCAGATGCTGGCCTTGGTGCAAAGAGTAAATCTGATATGTGCAAAATTGGATAGGAGATGACAGAAATGGCAGGAAACAGAGCGGTGGTATACAGAGGTGCTGGAAGTGTAGCGGTTGAAGACATTAGTTACCCTGAATTGATCATTAGAGACGGTCCCGGGGTAAATCCATTGAATGTAGGGCGCAAATGTGAACATGGAGTGATTGTAAAAATCGTTACAACGAATATTTGCGGAAGTGATCAACACATGGTGCGCGGCCGGACGACAGCTCCTGAAGGGCTCGTCCTCGGCCATGAAATAACAGGCGAAGTCATTGAAGTGGGCCGTGATGTTGAATTCATTAAAAAAGGCGACCTCGTGTCTGTCCCATTTAACATTGCTTGCGGCCGCTGCCGCAGCTGCAAAGAGCAAGATACACATATTTGCGAGAACGTAAATCCGGATCGCCCAGGTTCTGCTTATGGCTATGTCGACATGGGCGGTTGGGTCGGTGGCCAATCGGAATATGTCATGGTCCCTTACGCAGATTTCCAGTTGCTGAAATTTCCGGACAAAGATCAGGCGATGGAAAAAATACTGGATCTAACGATGCTTTCTGATATTTTCCCGACAGGCTATCATGGTGCCGTGAGTGCTGGTGTAAAACCAGGGTCTACTGTCTATGTTGCCGGGGCTGGCCCTGTAGGCTTAGCCGCTGCCCATTCTGCCCAACTGCTGGGTGCATCTGTTGTCATCGTGGGTGATTTAAACAAGGAGCGACTTGCACAGGCCCATAGTTTTGGCTGTGAAACCGTAAACCTTCGGGAACATCCAGATCTTGGGGAGCAAATCGCTCAAATCCTGGGTGTCCCAGAAGTTGATTGCGCGATTGATTGCGTCGGCTTTGAAGCTAGTGGACATGGCGAGGGAGCCGGTGAAGCACCAGCTATTGTATTAAATTCCATTATGGAAGTTACGCGTGCAGGTGGACGTCTTGGTATACCTGGACTCTATGTAACCGGTGATCCAGGTGCTTCCGACGAGGATGCAAAAATCGGAACCTTGAAGGTGCGCCTAGGACTTGGTTGGGCAAAAGCACATACTTTTGTAACAGGCCAGACTCCAGTGATGCGGTATCATCGTGACTTGATGATGTCGATTTTAAGCGGAAAAGCACAAATTGCCAAAGCGGTAAATGCCACTGTGATCACTTTAGACCAAGCACCGGAAGCATACGCTGAATTTGACCAAGGCGCTTCCAAAAAGTTTGTCATCGATCCTCATGGAAATTTTAATAAGTAAGATATTTTCCTATATGCTCATAGAAAAACAAGGAGGTTCTTTCTTATGAATAAAATTACATTGGAATTGGCAAAGAAAGTGATTGCTGGTGCTGAAGAAGAAGCCACTAAACTCGGCATTGCCATGGTTATTTCTGTCGTGGATGATGGCGGCAACCTAGTCGCCGTTCACCGGATGGATGATGCGTGGTTGGCGAGTATCGACATTGCCCAAAACAAAGCATGGACATCCGTAGCCCTAAAAATGCCGACAGGAAACCTGGCGGATGCGACCGTTCCTGCAGCTGAACTTTATGGGTTAAACACAACCAACAACGGACGCCTTGTCGTTTTTGGTGGCGGAATCCCGCTTGTCGTCGATGACAAAGTAGTGGGTGCCATAGGCGTCAGCGGAAGTTCAGTGCCTCATGATGTGCAAGTTGCGGAAGCTGGTGCAAATGTATTTAATGAGCAGTCAACGTCGTGAAAGTTTCAATATAAAGAAGCGCCAGGAGGATGATCCTGGCGCTTCTTTATATTGGTGGGATGGGAAGTAACCGTTAAGCGAACTAAACATGAACGGCTCCACATAATGAAGGGAAAAGTGTGCGTCGAATCCTTCATATAAGACACCACCCATGTCCCATCGGGTGGTGAATACTCAGATTTCCTACGCTGATACGAATGCTATATACTGAATAAACAGACTTTAATATGATGTTTGGAGGGATCTCATGATGTTCGAAAACAAAGTAGTGATTGTGAATGGTGGAACGGATGGAATTGGCAAAGAAGTGGTTCGTTTCTTTTGTAAAGAAGGGGCTGCCGTTCATTTTACTGGAAGAGATCGTACCAAAGGCTCTCAGGTAGAGAGTGAATGCAACGGGAAGGCTCATTTTTACCAAGTCCATAACGAAAATGTGGAAGAAATCGAAAGCTTTTTTAAAGCACTTGAAAATGATGGGCATGATGTTGATATTTTATTCAACAATGCCGGTATTCTGTCTATAGGAATGGGGCCATTGTCTCGCGTAAAGCTAGATGACTGGAATCAGTTGATTGCCGTCAATCAAACGGCCATTTTCCTCTACATGAAATATTCTTTACTCTTGATGAGTAAGCAAAAAAACGGAGTCATCATTAATAATGCAGCAATCCTTGGAAACGATAAAGTCAATCCGATGCTGCCAGCTTACAGCGGGACCAAAGCAGCTGTGGTTGCGATGACCCAAAGCACGGCACTTCGCTTTGCGAACCAAGGAATCCGGGTCAATTGCATATCCCCTGGCCCTACAGAAACCGACCTGGCCATTAAAGCATATGGCGGAATAGACAATTATGAAAAACAGTCAAAGGGACACCCTAGAGGAAGTTACGGGAAACCAAGCGAGATTGCAGAAGTCGTGCTGTTCCTAGCTTCAGAAAAAGCATCCTATATAAACGGTGCAGAAATAGTTGTAGATGGCGGCTACTCGTTAAAATAAGTGAATTTAGGGGACAGGGACTTTATTTTAAGACAAAGCCCCTGTCCCCTTGTTCATGCTACTATGATTGACCCTGACTTATGGAAGACTGGCTCTGAATTACTGAAAACGATATATCCCGCCCTCGGACAGCAGCTACATATTTGGTCAATAAGCTCTATTACAGTTAATAGATATAAAAGGGACCTACTAGAGTCCCTTAATAGTTTATCCTTATTTATGATAAGGTTCGCCGTAACATGGCTAAGTGCGGATTTCTCTTACTCGTTAGCAACAACTAAACTAAATGATCATAATCCTTGTATTATATGCTTTATCTAACTCATTCTAGTATGCTAGTCGATTTTCTACTCGAATAAAGATTGATGGACAGCCTTACTCCAATAGCTCTTAATTTAAAAATATACGTCACGTGCTCTAATTCCACTTAATAAGCGTGATAATACTTACAAAAATCGTAAAGTGAACTATGGGATAAATGCTTTATTATTTCTCATACCGATTCATTAATTCGCGAATTTTAAATTAACAACAAGATAGCAAATTACTTTTATAAATGCTCTTTTACTTCTGATAACCTTTTTAATAAATTTCTTAAATTGAATGTTTTTACTTTACCTAACTTTCCATCGTTCTCTTCAACATACTTGTCTACCATTCCTATCAATGTATCAATATGTTCAATTTCATGTGAGTGATAATCTGAGGCATTAGATATTCTTAAATATTTCTGATTTAACAAGCGGTTTATATTTACAATAAATTCATTTGAATTCGATAAGTAATCAATAAATTGAAGATCAATTATGATTTTAAAAAAATCCCTCTCAAACTCTACTTTCTCATATAATTCTTTGGTTACTTTATCATCTATTAATGCTTGTAACCAATTATAAACAGCTTGCTTTCTTACCTCGTAGTTTTTTTCTTCAAAATTAACTCGTAGCGCTTCAAGCATGTCGGTTACACCTGTATGCATGCCTCTATTTTTAAAGTCCCATATATCGAAACGTTCTGGAATCTCCCATTCAACTAATAACTTTTCAAATTGTTGGTTTAATATTTGCAATGCGTTTTTAGTTTCATCAAATAACATTTGGTTATCCTCAAGGTTTAAAAACACGTTTGTAATTTCAACAATTTCTGTACATGTGTACACTCCTATTTGTATTTTTGAGAGAACTTCAATTTGTGCATCTCTTAGCGCATCATCATCATATAATCCAAAATAACGTAGTATATCTATAGGTGGGATTTCCTGATCAGAATTTTTAGCCATACTTTTTCTCTTGTACGCTATATAATCTTGGACTTCCCCAATAAAAATATCTACATCTAAAAAGCCGGTTATCACATTTTCGCTAATACTTCTAAAATAATGTATATTCTTAATGATATAATCATTATTTTGATGATATCTTTCTAAAAAGGATTTTTCATAACTTTGCTCTTCCTTATTCGAAGATCCGTAAAAGTGAAAATGGAAACTTCCATGTACAAAATTAAAATCATCGGTATTTGAAACATTTCCATCTTTATACTCTTTACTAACTATTAATATATTTAAAAACATCGTCTTAAATAAAGATTCATCTTCTATTCCAGCCTTAGTTATTTCTATAAGCAACGTACTATATATATCAAAGATAAACCTTAATGTTCTCAAATTTAATTTATCAAATACTTGGTTAATTACGTTGATAAGTTCCTCGGTATGATTTTCGAAGAATGAAACAAATAAAGGATTATCTTCATAAATGGTATGAACTATATTTTCTATTACTTCCGAGTTAGTATATTTAAACTCTAATGTTCTACCTATAACTTTCTCTCTAATTTCTTTATAATTCGTAGCTGTATCAATCTTTTCATCATTAGAAATAAACAAGACCTTTACTTTTTCTTGCTCAATATAATTCGAATTTATATATCCAAAAACTTGTTTTAAAGATAAGTTGTCGTCAATTCTTTCTAAATCATCAAAGATTAAAAAAATACTTTTTAAGAGATTATCCGTTGATTTACTTAACATACTTGTAATATCTTGTTTTAAATTTGATGCCACTCCTTCAAAGTCACCAAGAAAATTTAATACTCCTCCATACCTTCCTAAATATTTAGCTCCTTGATAGGCAATCTTGTTCTTTCCTTCTGCCAACTCAAAAAATACAGCTTCACCAATTTGATCTACACTTGAAAATCCATTTAATGAGATATAACAACATCTATAATGTTCACCCTCAGAATTTTTTACACGGTTTACTTCTGGGATTAAATGTTTTTTTACATAATAAGTTTTCCCTGTCCCCCAAGGACCATTAATTTGAATTGCATACTGTGTTTCAGGTAATGATGCGTACCTTTTAACTGCATCTAAAATGAAGTCCATAATACTCCCCCTAATAAACAAAGTTATTATTAAAAGAATTAAAGGAGACTTTAAAAGCCTCTAATAATTCCGTATTCTCTTGTAATTTATTTGATACCCATGGCTGTGGCAGGTATGGAAATCTTGCATTATTTAAATCACTCACTATATATTGAATAGTCGTCTTTTTATCTTTATATTGCTTTCAAGTTCATTAATTGCACCGTCATAAATTGGTAAACCAAAAGTACGGTTATATTGCTTAAAAAGTAAATATATAATCGCCTTTTGACAACTTGTAAGATTTCTTAGTCTTACTTCCGCGCTTGAATAAAATTGTTACGTGCTCCTGCGCTTTGAATTAACTTCGATATAGAGTAAATAAGATTAATTGTCAAAATTGAAATAGACACAATAAATACTATCCCAATAGCAAAACCATTTTGTTCTCTAAATCCTATCATGAACAGTTTTTCTGGAATGGAAACTGGCGAGAATACTAGTATTCCACTGGTTAAAAAAAGTGCGACCATAATCGATGCAGGCAATGTTAAAATTTCTTTAATATTAAGTTTTATCACGCCCTCCAAATTAATTGGTATTTACTTACATTATACCATTTTTATTTTATATCAAATTTCTATTACAAGAACTTGCAAAGATTTGTTGTTCAATAAAATAGTAAACATAATTTAATAATTAATCTGATTATATGTTTGCTGCTGTTATTTAGTGGGCTTGTTAATATTTCTTCTAGAATAAGTTGTGCCTTTCCCCAATAAAGCTGCAAATTGTAAGTTTTTCCATAAAAAATAGCATCAATTATAGTAAAACCACTGTAATTGATACCAAATTAAAAACCTCATTTACTTATGGTAAGGTTCACCCTTCATAATCCGGAAAGCCCGATACACCTGTTCCACCAAAATCAATCTCATCAATTGATGCGGAAACGTCATCTTCGAAAATGACAGTTTTTCATCCGCCCGCTTCAATACTTCATCATGCAGACCCAAAGAGCCGCCGATGACAAAGACGATTTTGCTGCGGCCGTAGGTCATCAGCGATTCGATGTCTTTTGCCAGCTGCTCGGACGTTTTCATTTTGCCGTCGATCGCCAATGCAATAACATATGCATCCGGGGAAATTTTTGCCAAAATTCGCTCCGCTTCCTTCTTTTTGACGATTTCCATGTCCGCCTCGCTCAGTTGTTCCGGCGCTTTTTCGTCTGCTACTTCGATTTCATTTATTTTTGTATAGCTTCCCAGCCGTTTTGTATACTCTTCAATACCCGACTTCAAGTATTTTTCCTTCAGCTTTCCTACACTGATAATTGAGATATTCACATGTTATCCCCCTTCACAATAAATTTACAAACAAGTTGCCCACAAATGTTATACACATATCCACAGGATTTTCTACATCTTGTGCCCGATCATTCGTTTGCCACAAGATACGTTGCAGCCTCTTCACAGTAGTCACACACTGTGGATAACTTTTCTGTTTCTGATAATTCTGTAAGTATTGGATAGCTTTTCGTCTCTGCTACGAACATGTCCAACGCATGCTCTACATGGGTTTTACAGCATTTTATCTCCATTTTTTACACCTCTTTCGATTTCCGAATATTCCACACAGTTATACACATTTCATCACCTTTTATCCACAACCCATTTTAACAGAAGAAAAGAGCTACGGATAGCGAAGCTTTTCTCCCACTGTGGATTGTTAATAAAAAATTTACAGTCAAAAAGTTATCCACACGCCCTTTTCCTATTCCCGAACAATATGTGCGGTGATTAATCTACGCATTTGCAATTTCGAATAGTATTACACCAAAGCATATTAGCCAAACAATCGTTTATATCTCTGACACTCTTTAAAGAAATAATAGAAAGCACTCCATTGTCCGCCTAAAGTGCTTTCTTAACCTAACAGCAAAAAACCCGCGTAGAATCGAAATTCTACACGGGTTCACTCCTATAAAGCTGAATTATCAACAAGCTCCAACTCAAACTCCATCAATTCACCATCGCGGTAAGCACTTACGGTCATTGTGTCGCCAATTTCTTTTTCATTGTACAGATGCTGGCGCAATTCGATGATATCGGCTATCGCTATACCATCCATCTCCACAATGACGTCATACTGCTCCATTCCGGCCTCATCTGCCGCTGATCCATCTACAACTGAATTAACGACAACACCTTGTGTGACGTCTTCAGGCAAGTTTAAGGTGTCCTCGCGGTGCATTTGAGGCACTTGAGCAAGATCCATCAATGTAATCCCCATTGCCGGACGAATCATTTCGCCGTTTTCTTCAAGTGAACGGATAACCGGCATAGCGGAATTGATCGGAATCGAAAAGCCGATGCCTTCCACTGCTGAGGTGGCGATCTTCATGGAATTGATGCCGATCAGCTGGCCTGCCAGGTTAACAAGCGCACCGCCACTGTTGCCGGGATTGATCGCAGCATCCGTCTGCAGCACTTCTGCCTGCCAGTCCTCTTGGCCATCCCCGTCCAAATCCACTGGGACTGCTCGATCTGTTCCGGACACGACGCCTGTTGTCACCGAGCCCGAGAAATCAAGGCCCAGCGGATTGCCGATGGCGATGACGGTCTCTCCTTGTTTTAAGGCATCCGAATCGCCGAATTGAGCAACAGCCTGTACTTTGGCTCCATCCATCTCAAGAACAGCCAAATCTGTCCAGATGTCGCTGCCGACCAAAGTCGCTTCCACTTTAGAACCATCAGAAAGCGTCACTTCTATGCCACTGGCACCGTCAATCACGTGATGGTTGGTAACAACATGAGCTGTTCCATCTTCATTTTTATAAATGACGCCTGAGCCGGTTCCAACTTCCTGCTCCTGTTGAGGCTGAGGTGATTGGGACCAGAAATCGCCGACCGCTTGTAGATTTGTAACCCCCACTACAGAATCCGCTGCAATTTCAACCGCCTCTGTCACATCCGTCGTAATTTCGACTGAAACCGACTCGGATTGCCCCTCGGATTCCTGTTGGACGATTTGCGTTTCACTACCCGTATCGGGTCTCAGCTCTGGCATCGTATAGAACAACAACCATACCAATAAAGCACCGGCCGCCACTCCCGCCAGCCCTGCAGCAAATGCGCCCAAACGGCTCGGCTTTTGCCTGCCACTCGGTGTCTGATTGTAATAGCCCATTGCCTTCATCCTTTCTCTTCTTCTATCTCTTTAACCTTAGTTTAGAAAGTTGAAACAGACAAAGCAAGCTGGAAGAGTTGCAGGCTTTCTTTGAATTCCCTAAATCTCTTAGCGCCGGCGCGTCCGAAGCGTTGGGTAAAAGCTGGTTTCTTTAATTCAACTTATATATTCATCTTTTTAGAAACCACTTCGCCAATTAGTCTATCTCCCTCCAAACAAAAACAGCCGGAAGCTGATCCGCTTCCGGCTGTTGGTTACACAACGATTAATTTAGTTGGGATATTGGCATCCGTGTCGAGAAGGTCGACATACTCGCCAACGATGATGCCTTTTGTCTGCAGGGTCTGTTCGACGCTCATGCGTGCCAGGTCCTTCATGTTATTGTCTTTGCTCAAATGCGACAGGTAAATTCGGGTCGGTTTTTCAGCAAGCACTTCACTCATGGCGACTGCTGCATCTTCATTGGAGACGTGGCCGACATCGCTGAGAATCCGGCGTTTGACAGACCATGGATAGCGGCCCATCTGGAGCATGCCGACATCATGATTGCTTTCAAACACATAGGAATCGGACGCCTGAATCACACCTTTCATCCGGTCGCTGACATAGCCGGTATCGGTAATCAGCGACAGCTTCCGGCCGGCCGCATGAAAAACGTAGAACATCGGATCTGCTGCATCGTGGGACACGGCAAAGGATTCAATATCCAGCGAACCGAAGGTCTTCACAGTATCCATATCAAAATGGAAACGCTGTTCGACCGGAACCGCTCCGATTAGTCCGTCCATTGCTGTCCAGGTTTTGGCATTGGCATAAATGGGCACCTTGTGTTTGCGCGCAACGATGCCAAGCCCTTTGATATGGTCACTATGTTCATGCGTGACCAAAATTCCATCCAAATCGCTCATTTTCTTGCCGATTGCCGCAAACAGCTCTTCCATCTTGCGGCCGCTGAGTCCCGCATCGACCAGGAAGGAATGTTCCCCATTTTCTATATAAGTGGCATTGCCGCTTGAGCCGCTGGCTAATACACTGAATTGCATAGCAAAATCTCCTTACTCTACTTCTTCCTCTTGTTGTTTGTTCAACTCGATGACGCCATCTTTTACGGCATTCACGAAAAAGTCCTGACGGCTGCCATCGGAAAGCTCCGCTTGAATATGCCAGGTCGGTACAAACATATGGCGATTTTCCGATACTTGTACATGGACGGAATAGCCCAACTCGGTTTTCGTAATCGCCAATTCACGTTCCAGCATATTTTTTTGGTAAAGCGTGTGAATCGCTCTGATGGCGGACACTAATTCTTTCGGTTCTTCGTTTTCAATAATATCCGTGAACATCGTTTGTTCGTAACGGACAATATTCCCTGCATTATCCCAGTAAACGGTCAATTTCCCATCTTTGCTAAGGTATAGCGTATCCCCTTCAAAGCTTTGGAAAAAGACAGCTTTGTTTTGTTCTTCATCGATTTCCCATAATTCGTAGGAAGCACCTTCATGAACATTTTCTTCAACGAACATCGTCAAGGCTTCCGCGCTTTCTTCTCCCCCTGTCAGGGGAACAGGCGCTTCATAGGCAACCTGCAACTGTTTCCCATCTTGGATATTGACCTGAACATTTTCTTGTGGTGCTTCTTTAGCAGTGAGCAGTTTCGTTTCCCCGCGAATATACGGCATGCTCTCGGTAATTTCCGGCAGATTCGAATAGGTGATTTCGTCACCTTTCATTTTTTCCTCCACTGAAGATTCCGAAAGGACTTCCGTGTTTTTGGATTCTGTATAACGGTCCAAATACAAGGAATACAAAAAGACGTTCAAAATAGAAAAGACAATGATAAAGATCGTCTTGGTTTTATTCCAATCCAAGTTTACGCCCTCCTGTCAATTCGCTCGTCAGTTCGGTCCATACACCATTCACTTCGAAATACCATGCCGGCTCAAAAGTGATCAAACGCTCTTCACTTCTCGTCAACTTATAGGCAGGGGCAATCGCCGTTACATCGGATGGATCCTGATCGTCCATTTCTGTGATGGCTTTTAGAACCGCTTCTCCGGAAGCCAGGATGGCCACTCTTTTCTCAGCTTCAGAATCCAGCTGGTAGGTCGGACGAAGATAGCTGTAAACCTGCTCCTCGCCAGCGTCTATCCCCCATATGATATCCAAGCTGGTTGTGGTGCTGGTACTGAAAACCGGTAAATCTTCTACATACAATTGATACTTGATTTGCTGGCTCACCGAATTCATTCCGGCGTAGAAATAATCATCCGTCCAGCCGCCATGTTCATTGATATAGCCGAAGGAATCGAATAACAAGTCGGAAGGAATTGCCGGATCGGAAGTTTCAGCTTTCGGCTGAATATAGCTGATGCTTTTGTTGGCCGAATTCTCCCTCATCAGCGCACCGGAATCATCTTTGTATTCCTGTGTCGTTAAATCTGCTGACAATGCCAGCCCCGGGCTGTCGAGCAAAGCTTCAGCAAATTTTGCAGTCGGTGTTTCTTCCAGTACGTAATAGATGCTGGATTTCTCGACTTCGTCTTCCTGTACATAAATCGGTAAGGGCCCGATTTTTTCATCAGTAATATAAGGTTCGTAGTCAACCGTTTCCGGTAAAATGTCAGCTTGGAATTGGCGCAGATCTTCTGCCGGAACAGCGGCTTTATAAATTCTCCCCGATAGGCTATTGATGAAATACAAAGCCGGACGATCGTTAGCCGGAGCTTCCCATTCAATGACGATCCGGTCAAATGAAGATTCAGGAATCGCCGTATCGACAATATTGGTGATCGAATCGAATACCGGAAAAGGAACCACGCCCGGGTAGTAGATAACGGCACGGTTCGCGCTATGCATATAGGATTCCAGCGTCGCAGGAGTCGCATCTTCCTGTACCACTCTTATATCTTGGATCTCCCATAGTTTCAGAGAGTCGATCAGCAGATTGATATTGCTTTGTTCAGTAGTTCCTCTGACCGTATCCTCAGTATGAAACAGTAATTTTACAGGCCTGACAACTTCCTCAGGATTTTTGGTTTGTGCGATCGGCTCATCCACTGTAGTCGACGGCTCGATGGTTTCGTGTGTAGGAGTGAAAGTCCAGATGGTGAAGGTCAATGCCAGACTGAGCAGGATCAGCAAAAGTAACGCAAACGATTTAATTTGCTCTACATATTTCAATCCCACTCACTCCCATCGTCCATCTCGAAAGGCAGTGTAAAGAAAATAGTCGTTCCTTTTCCATACTTGCTCTCTGCCCAGATGACGCCTCCATGTGCATTGATCATTTCTTTTGAAATGGCCAACCCTAAACCAGTCCCGCCCATTTCACGGGATCTTGCGCGATCGACACGGTAAAAACGATCAAAAATACGATCTACATTTTCTTTCGGAATCCCCATTCCTTCATCACTGATTTGGATCAATAAAAATCCTTCTTCCACAGTCATGCCAAAGCGGATTTTTCCGCCTTCCGGAGAATATTTCAACGCATTGGAAATAATATTATCAATTACCTGCGTCAGTTTGTCAGGATCGATTTCCACAAAATACTGTTCTTTGGGCAAATGCCGTTCAAAACGCACTTTTTGTGATTTCGACATTTCAAAACGGTCGATGATTCGGTTGAAAAAGACATTGAACTCGACCATTTCCTTGCTCATTTCGGTTTCGCTGGAGTCCATTTTTGATAACTTCAGCAAATCATTGACGAGCCGGATCATCCGCTCTGTTTCTGTCTGCGTGACATTCAGGAAGTTCGGAGCCAGATTCGGATCCTGCCACGCGCCATCAGCCAATGCTTCCAGGTAACTGCGCATAGTGGTCAAAGGCGTCCGCAATTCATGCGATACATTGGCCACGAATTCACGGCGTTCCATATCGATCTTTTCCTGCTCGGTATTGTCATGCAAAACTGCAATCAACCCGTTGACAAAGCCGGTCTCTTTTTGAATGACCGAAAATGTCGTTCGCAATAAGGTACTTTGTTCGTGCGAACCGAAATCAAGTGTTACTGCCTCTTTCATATCGATCAAGTCTTCAAACGTATATTCTTCTTCCAACCCCAATATGCTCGTTACCGGGCGATTAATCACCGTTTCACGTGAAACATTCAGCAATTGGAGCGCAGGGTCATTGATCAGGATGATTCGGCCTCTTCTATCTGTCGACAGTACGCCATCCGTCATATTGGAAAGGACTGACGCCAGTTTGCGGCGTTCACTTTCGGTCGACTGTTGGGATTCCTGCAGCCTGTTCGTCAAATGGTTGAAGGCGCGGGCAAGCTGGCCAATTTCGTCATCGCTGTACACCCGTACTTTGCGCGAGAAATTCCCTTTTGCCATGGCCTGTGCCTGCTTGCGCATATCCGCAATCGGCCGTGAAATCGTCTGGGCGACCAGGATTCCTAAAATTGCCGTGATGACCAGGGAAATGGCGGTGCCTCCCGCGAGTATGGAATTGATATCGTCCATTTGGTCATAGACGTTTTCAATTTCCGCTACAACGTATAAGGTTCCAAGAATCTCGCCGCCTGCTGCAATAATCGGCTGGGTTCGCACCCAAACCCGCTCTTCGCTGTCTGGGTCGACATAGGTCTGTTCCATTTCGGTTTCTCCGATAATGGTTTGCCGTACCAGGTCGGTTGTCGATCGTTGGCCGACCAACGACTGGTTTTCGATATCTGAAGACGCCAAAATGCTGTAGCGTGTGTTGACGACGCGGATTTCATTGATATCATCCGATTGGAAACCATATAACACTGTCCGCAGCGTCTGCTCAAGCGTCAAATCTTCCTCTGTACGTTCTTTGATCATTTCTTCCCGCACACTGAATTCGATGATTTCCATCCGGTCTTCAATAGAGCTTTCAAAATTCCCTTTCAGGGTTTCTTCAAGCTGTTGGGCAAAATAAAGTCCGATAATCTGCATGGCTAAAAGAATCAGCAGAATATAGATCAAAACAAATTTTACATGTATCGATTTTAAAAAGTTTACTTTTGACATTCAGTTACTCCTGTTCAGGATTTCGCAAATAATACCCGACACCGCGACGCGTTACGATCCATGCTGGATGGCTCGGGTTGTCTTCGATTTTTTCACGCAATCGGCGAATCGTGACATCCACTGTCCGAACATCGCCGAAATAATCATATCCCCATACCGTCTGCAGCAAATGCTCGCGCGTCATCACCTGGCCGATATGCTTGCCGAGGTAATGCAGCAATTCAAATTCACGGTGTGTCAATTCAATGGTTTCTTCACGCTTCAACACAAGATAGGCATCGGGCTGAATCGTTAGTGAGCCGACTTGGATATCGTTTGAGTTTTGGCCTTCTTCTTCAGCCGGCGCAATATTTTGGCGGCGCAAATTCGCTTTCACGCGTGCAATCAATTCACGGGTCGAGAAAGGTTTGGTGACATAATCATCCGCACCCAATTCCAGGCCGAGAACTTTATCGATCTCCGAGTCTTTTGCCGTCAGCATAATGATTGGAAAGTCGAATTTCTTCCGGATTTCACGGCATACTTCCATGCCATCACGATTTGGCAGCATAATATCCAACAACATCAAGTCCGGTTGGATTTCTCCCGCTATCTTGATCGCTTCATCTCCATCATAAGCACACACTACATTAAAGCCTTCTTTTTTTAAGTTGAACTGCAGAATGTCTGCAATCGGTTTCTCATCGTCTACAACCAGAATGGTTTTGCTCATCATTAATTCTCCCCTTTTTCTTCACGCTTACACCCTTTTTTCTTTTCGTTGCACATTCTTTACTACCCTATACTTTATCATTGTTTAGGCCATTTCGCACCTATCAGCGGCTAAGCCCCTGTCCAGCCCCATTAGACACAAAGAAAAACCGCCCATTGCCATGGCGCGGTTCTGAACATCAAGATGAGATATAATTTAGTGGATTTTGGGTAACACCATTCAATGAGATTTCCAAATGCAGGTGGAGACCTGTCGAGCGTCCCGTATTCCCCATCTCTCCTAGCTTGGTGCCTTTTGGAACTGTGTCCCCTACCTTTACATCAATCGCTGACAGATGGGCATAGATCGTCTCGTAGCCATTTTGGTGATTGACCACTACACGATTGCCGAATGTCCCTGCAGCTCCTGCAGCCTTCACAACTCCATGGTCTGCAGACTTGATGGCAAGGCCATCCGGCTGGGCAATATCGATGCCGTTATGCATTCTGCCCCAGCGCTGCCCACGCTCACTCGAAATATAGCCGCCTTCAGCCGGCCATGCAAATCTTCCGGTTCCTACTGCAGGGAGTTCTTTAATGCCGTTCAACTTAATTTCTTCTACAGGCTTTTTGGTTATTTCTTCCCTATCTTTTACGCGCTCCAGCTGCTTGCCGTTTTCTTCAGTGATCGTATAGCTCACGGTCTTCTCGCCTTTTTTCCCTTTTTGATCCACTTTTGTTTTTCCGATAAACAGGTTTTTATTATCTTTTTCAACGACTTTGTAATCGATCGCTTCTTTTTCTTTTTGTTCTTTCTTCACAGTGACCTTCACTTTGGCTTCATCCAAGAGAAAAGCCGCTGCCTGTTCCGGGGTCTTGACGCTTTTCGGATCGACCTGCTTGGTCACACCCCATATTTTTTGATCGATGGCTACATCCGTTATGCGTGTTTCTCCAGCTTTCAGTTCAGGCAGGCTTTCCTCAGATGCCTGTTGATCTTCCCAAGCTTTCAATTCCGGTTCAGGCACAGCCGCAAGCTTTAAGTGCCTGACGGTTTCTTCATACGCTGCCCGGTCCTTTAAATAAACCGTCAATTCATCGTCGACTGCGAGGGCAAAGGCTGATGCCTGGATCGCCAATTGATCATCCAGCCGCTCCAATGCCTCTTCCTCATCAGCCGCATTCGGTGAAAAGCTCTGCTCCGTCACCACATTGAACTCTTCGCTTAGTTCCAGCTTCAACTCTTTGAACTTTTGGTCCGCTGCCGCCAGCTTGTCATCAACCAGCTCTTCAATCGACTCCTCCTGTGAAACCGCGCCAAGGTACTCACCCTCGCTGTACAAATGATGAATCGTTTCAAATTCTTCTTTTGGATTTTCCGCAAATATTGTATTCGCTCCAATCACTGACAGCAACAGCGCCGCTGCAGCCCCCAGCTTCAATTGAAGCCCTTTATTTTCTTTCAAAGTGAATTTCATGTCTTGGTTAACTCCTTCATAACGAGTGCGCACCATTTCTGCAGCGATTCTGCAGATGCTGGTTTTTGCCTTCCCAACTTTATCATAATCAACCCAATGAACAACAAAATATTAGCCTATGTCACATAAATGTATCATTCAATCCACTTATAGTTATTAATTGGATTTATTTTGCTTTACATCAAATCAGCTGAGAAAAAATCTATGGAAATCGAGTCTAAAACCTTACTCTTTCCGTCTTTACCGCTCCATCATCTGTCATATTTGTCACAACGCTTTCCACCTCCACTTCTTCACATGTGACGAAACTGGGAAAAGACAAAAAACCACAAAAAGCAGCCGCCCAAAGGCGACTGCTTCCTGAAGTTTTTATGGATTCTTAGTTGAAATTATCTCCAAACACTCGTAACGATATTCGTCTGGTTACGGTCAGGACCGACAGAGAAAATCGAAATCTGAACGCCTGTCAATTGAGCAATACGCTCCAAGTAATGGCGCGCGTTCGCAGGCAATTCATCCAGTGATTTGCAGTTGGTTACATCTTCCGGCCAGCCTGGCAGCTCTTCATAGACTGGTTCGCAATCAGCAAGCATACGCAGGTTCGCTGGGTATTCCGTGATCAATTCCCCCTGGTAGCGGTAAGCTGTACAAATCTTCACCGTATCAAGGCCTGCCAATACGTCGATCGAGTTGACCGTTAAATCCGTCAAACCGCTGACGCGTCTTGCATGGCGCACAACAACACTGTCGAACCAGCCGATGCGGCGTGGACGTCCAGTGGTTGTTCCGTATTCTTTGCCGACTTCGCGGATTCTTTGGCCCACTTCATCGAATAATTCAGTGGGGAACGGTCCGTCGCCGACACGTGAAGTATAGGCTTTGCAGACACCGATGACGTGCTGGATCGTTGTCGGGCCAACACCTGCACCGATTGTCACGCCGCCCGCTACCGGGTTGGAAGATGTGACGAACGGGTAAGTCCCTTGGTCGATATCGAGCATAACGCCTTGAGCGCCTTCGAACAATACGCGGCGGCCTGCATCAATGGCATCGTTCAATACTTTTGATGTGTCCGTTACGTATTTAGCGATTTCCTGGCCGTATGCATAATACTCTTCCATGATTTCTTCTACAGTGAATCCTTCTGTTTCATAGAACTTTTCGAACAGACGGTTTTTCTCTTTTAAGTTCATGCGCAGTTTTTCCTCGAACACAACATGGTCCAACAAATCCGCCATGCGAATTCCGACACGCGCTGCTTTGTCCATATAAGCAGGTCCGATGCCTTTGCCCGTTGTTCCGATCTTATTTGCTCCGCGGCGTGCTTCTTCCACTTCGTCCTGCTTGATGTGGTATGGCAATAGGACATGTGCGCGGTTGGAAATGCGCAGGTTCTCCGTTGTCACTCCACGGTCATGAAGACCTTTCAATTCTTTTACAAGCGCTTTCGGATCTACGACCATGCCGTTCCCGATTACGGATGTTTTATCCTTATAGAAAATCCCTGAAGGAATCAAATGCAATTTGTACGTTTCTCCACCAAAAATAATGGTATGTCCAGCGTTGTTCCCGCCTTGGTAACGTGCAATCACTTCTGCATGTTCAGATAGAAAATCTGTGATCTTTCCTTTTCCTTCGTCTCCCCATTGCGTTCCTACTACTACGACTGATGTCATCGTCCGCACCTCCGTTAGGCATATGCCCTGTCTCAAACAGTGTTAATTGTACCAATGAAAGACGGTATCGTCAATATAAAATAGAAGAAAACACGAACATATAAATGTGTTACCACATTTAATGTTCGTGTTTAAAAGTTTCCACCGGATTCATGCTGACTCCAGTCGATGGTGACGAATTTATTGTATTCCTTCACAAAAGCCAGTTTCACCGTACCGGTCGGGCCGTTACGCTGTTTGGCGATAATGATTTCAATCATGTTCTGATCTTCGGTTTCCTTGTCGTAATAATCTTCCCGGTACAGGAAAGATACGATATCGGCATCCTGCTCAATACTTCCGGATTCACGTAAATCGGACATCATCGGCCGCTTGTCCTGCCGTTGCTCCACTCCACGGGATAACTGCGACAAAGCGATGACCGGAACTTCCAATTCACGCGCCAGGCCTTTCAGGGAACGGGAAATATCCGATACTTCCTGCTGCCGGTTTTCACCGGATTTGCCGGGCCCCTGGATTAGCTGAAGATAATCGATCATGATCATGCCAAGGCCGTATTCCTGCTTCAGGCGGCGGCATTTCGCGCGGATATCATTGACCCGGATCCCCGGTGTATCATCGATGAAAATTCCGGCATTCGATAAGCTGCCCATCGCCATCGTCAGTTTGCGCCAATCTTCATTTTGAAGCGCTCCTGTCCGCAGCACCTGTGCATCGATATTGCCTTCCGCACAGAGCATACGCATGACCAGCTGTTCAGCGCCCATCTCCAGACTGAAGATGGCGACGTTCTCGTCTGTTTTCGTCGCGACGTTCTGCGCGACATTCAAAGCGAAAGCCGTCTTACCGACAGAAGGCCGTGCAGCCACGATGATCAAGTCATTCCGCTGAAACCCTGCAGTTATCTTATCCAAGTCCTGAAAGCCCGTAGGAATGCCTGTAACGTCCCCTTTGCGTGTATGCAAAAGTTCGATATTGTCATAGGTCTTGACCAGCACATCTTTAATGTGGGTAAAGTCACCGGCCTTTTTTCGGCTCGATACTTCCATCATTTTCTTTTCGGCTTCGGAAAGCAACGCTTCCACTTCATCTTCGCGTGTAAAACCGTCTTCCACGATCGTTGTCGCTACGCGGATGAGGCGGCGCAGCAGCGCCTTCTCTTCGACGATGTGAGCGTAATGCGCAACGTTTGCGGCCGTAGGGACAGCGTTGGCGATTTCCGTTAAATACGATAAGCCGCCAACGTCCTCCAGCTCTTTTTTGACAGAAAGCTCTTCTGTCACGGTCACCACATCAATCGCTTTTCCCTGATCCGATAAATTCAACATCGTCTGGAAAATCTTCTGATGGGCAATCCGGTAAAAATCTTCCGCCATCACGATTTCAGCAACCGTGATGAGGGATGGTGGTTCTAAGAAGATGGCGCCAATGACCGATTGCTCGGCTTCATGGTTATGCGGGGGGACGCGATCGATCGTTTCGTTCATCGGTCTCCCACCTTACGCTTCTTCAGTAACATGAACTCGAAGCGTAGCGGTCACATCGTGATGCAGCTTGACAGGAATATTGGTGTAGCCAAGCGCACGGATCGCGTCATCCAAATCCATTTTACGCTTGTCCAATTTGATGCCATGTTTTTTCTCAAGTGCTGTCGCCACTTGTTTAGTGGTGATCGATCCGAAAAGGCGGCCGCCTTCTCCGGATTTAGCCGTCAATTCAATTGTCAGGCTTTCCAGCTTTTCTTTCAGCTGTTCAGCTTCCTGGCGCTCCTGATCGGCTTCTTTCTGTTCTTTTTTCTTTTGGCCGTCCAATTTGCTGATGGTCGCCTGATTCGCTTCAATCGCCAAATTGTTTTTCAGCAGGAAGTTATGCGCGTAGCCATCCGCCACATTTTTAATTTCACCTTTTTTGCCTTTGCCTTTTACGTCTTTCAAAAATATTACTTTCATTCGTTTGCTCCTCCTTCATCGTCTTCCAAAATTACCGCTTTTAATTGATTGACCGCTTCTTCAATTGTGGTGTTCGGCATTTGGGTGGCTGCGTTGGTTAAATGGCCGCCGCCGCCGAGATTTTCCATGATGATCTGGACATTTACTTCGCCAAGCGACCGGGCACTGATGCCGATGCCGCCTTCTTGGCGCTCCGCCACTACGAAGGACGCGTTGACATCTTTCATGGTCAGCAGGATATCTGCCGTCTGCGCGATCAATACCGGACTGTAGACGCGGTCATGCTCGCCTTTTGCGATGGCGATGCCTTCCCCGACAAATTCCACTGTCTGAACGATTTTCGCGCGTTCAATATAGGTTTCCAGATCTTCTTTCAAGATGCGCTGAACGAGCACGGTATCGGCTCCATTCGAACGCAGATAGGATGCTGCTTCAAACGTACGGGCTCCTGTCCGTAAGGTAAAGCTCTTCGTATCGACAATGATTCCAGCCAGCATAGCAGTCGCTTCCAGCATGGACAGTTTTTCGTGTTTCGGCTGATATTCGATCAATTCAGTCACCAACTCGGCGGTTGACGAAGCATAAGGCTCCATATAGACCAGCATCGTATTGGTGATGAATTCCTCGCCTCTCCGGTGGTGGTCGATCAACACGACCCGTTCCATCCGCTGCAATACACGTTCATCGATGACCATTGATGGCTTGTGCGTATCCACGACGACGAGCAGGGAATGCTCGGTCATATCCGCCAGCGCTTCTTCAGGCGTGATGAACTGCTCAAACAACTCGGGCTCGCCTTCAATCGCTTCCATCAGTCTCATGACACTGCGGTCATATTCATCAAAATCAATGATGATCTTGCCTTTGACTTTGTTCATGGCGGCCATTTTGGCGACACCGACTGCGGCGCCGATCGAATCCATATCAGGCATTTTATGGCCCATGATAAACACTTGGTCACTTTCCTGGATCAGGTCACGCAGGGCGTGTGAAATAACCCGGGCCCTAACCCGTGTCCGTTTTTCAACCGGATTGGTCTTGCCCCCGTAGAACTTCACTTTTCCACTCGGATGTTTGATGGCAACCTGGTCTCCACCACGGCCGAGCACCAGATCCAGCCCGGATTGCGCCAGGCTGCCAAGCTCGACAAGCGATGCAGAACCGGCACCCACTCCGATACTCAAGGTCAATGCCAGATTATCTTTGGCGGTGACTTCGCGGATATCATCCAAGATAGCGAATTTTGACAGTTCCAACTCTTTTAAAATCGACTCGTTGAAAACCGCCATAAAGCGGTCAGATGAAATACGCTTCACAAAGATTCCGTGGTCTGCCCCCCATTGGTTGATGAGTGAAGTGACCAGGCTGTTTATGTTACTGCGTGTCTGATCATCCATTCCCTGCGCCAACTCATCGTAATTATCGATGAACAGAATCCCGATAACGGAACGGTCCGCATAATAAAGCGTCTCGATTTCCACTTGTTCGGTAATATCAAAAAGATAGAACAGGCGGTCATCCGCTTTATAATACACGCGGTATTTCCGCTCGCCCAATGTAATCGTCAGCTCTCTCGCTTCTTCGGACTTCACCAACGTATGGAAGTCATCCGACAATGTATAAAGTGACTCGCCGATCAGCGTGTCGTACTCGAGCGTCGAAGTCATGTAGGGATTTGCCCATTCAATTTCGTATTTTTCATTGACCAGTAAAATTCCAATCGGCATTTCGAGCAGTGCTTCTTCTCCGACCTTCTTCATACGGTACGACAATGTTTCAATATGTTTTTCAGTAGCTTCATAGATTCTTTTTTCCGTCACCCACGCCGCTGTAAAAGCAAGCACAAACAGCAGTGTAAAGATTCCAGCTGCCCATTCCGACCAAAATGAAATCAGAATCGCCGCGGCCATACCAAGAGAAAGCAGCGCTATAAGCGGATATCGAAGTTTTCTTTTTCTAAAAAAAGCCGACATTATTCTTCAGCTCCTTATTTTCCTTTAAACTCGTGTGCCCGCTTGACCCAACCCCGGATATCAAATCCAAGGTCTACGATTCCGACAATACTCGTAAATGATTGTAATGGCAATGCTAAGATAGTCACCAGCACTGTCACCCATTTCGGCCAGCTTTCCTGGTGGATGTAGAAATGATAAAAAGAAACACCTTGCAGGAACAGCAAGAATTGAAGCAACACGGTTGCATTAATGAAGATCATGTATGCCATCGTTCCGGGTTCAAACTCCGATAACAACGAGACAAGCAACACGATTAAATAATACCATAAAACGGATTTCGGCAATTTCATGTTCCGGAAAGGCGGAAACTTAGGCGCCTCAATTCCGAGACGCTTCAGAATCGGTAACAGGATCAACAATAGCATCCAGACCGACATGAACACACCCAGTACCAATAACACAGGCAACATCGTTTCAAACGAAAACTGCAACTGCGCAACAAGTTCATTGTATTCTTCGAGGGAGGTTTCAGAAGCCCCGAAACGCTCCATCAACGAACCTGTCTGTTCATAGGATTCATCGAACAAGACAGTGAACTCTTCCAGCACATTGATGCCGAACAGCACAATGGAAGCCACGTATTGAACCATTAAGGATATCAGCAGAACAATGCTGGCACTCATGAACATGAATAATTTGCTCTTCTTATAATAAATCGAGATGCCGATTGCCAATCCCAGCGGTACATGGATCAACGCCAGCGGCACTGACAAAAGGCCACCGATGATAAACGACAGCACCAGACAGACCGATGCAAAAAGCGCTGAAGCTTTCCATGGATATTTTGCACTGTACCAGGCGACCGGCAATGCCAAAATTAACGTACTTACTATACTTAAAACAGGAACGTATACCGAGATTGCCAGCAGTACTGTGAAAACCGCCGCCATCATTGCCCCATTTGTAAGTTGTCGCGTTTGTTGATTTTGCATATGACTGTTTTTCCCCTTCTTTCGGGCAGATTTCATCCTTGTAATTGTACCATGATTCAAGAACCTGAACAAAAGGAGCGATGTCCATTCCATGGATTCGTAAACAGGCTGAAACAGGAGACGACATTATAAGCACCTCCCTTAAGATGCATTGAACTAAATGCGTTTGCCCTTGGCATTTTGAAATTCCTCTCCACGTAAAGACATCGTTCAAATTACTTCGGCCACTGCCTTGTCCGTTTGGAGCGGCTTCTTCCTCCCCGAACTCGCTATTCTTAATTCAACGCAAAAAAAAGACCGGTTTCCCGGTCTTTTTGAAATCATCGTCCAGACTCCAGCATCCGGGCTTGCCGGGTGCTTTCGCTTTTCTTTAATTATCTTTCTTCCGCAACAAACGGTAGAAGTGCCATGATACGTGAGCGTTTGATAGCGATTGTCAACTTACGTTGCCATTTAGCGCTAGTGCCTGTAACACGACGTGGCAAGATTTTTCCTCTTTCAGAAATGAATTTCTTCAAAAGGTCAGTATCTTTATAGTCAATGTGCGTGATGTTGTTGGAAGTGAAGTAACAAACCTTTTTCCGTTTTTTTCCTCCGCGACGTGGTGCCATATCGAATTACCTCCTTTACTTAATAGTTGTTCGCCAGGTTCAGTCCATTTTAGAACGGTAAATCGTCATCCGATACTTCGATCGGACCGCTGCCGCTTGAGAATGGGTCTTCATCTACACGAGTATGGTTTTGCTGACTTGGGCTCGGTGATTGGTTCTGTTGATAGGAAGGCTGCTGTCCTTGTGAACGGTCCGTATTGGCGCTTTTCGGTTCAAGGAATTGAACACTGTCCGCCACTACTTCTGTCGTATAAACGCGTTTCCCGTCTTGTCCCTCGTAGCTACCAGTTTGGATGCGGCCTTCGACGCCAGCCAAGCTTCCTTTTTTCAGGAAATTCGCTGTGTTTTCAGCCTGTTTGCGCCAAACGGTACAATTAATGAAATCAGTTTCGCGTTCACCTTGAGCGTTCGAGAATGTCCGGTTTACAGCAAGTGTAAAACGGGCAACTGCCGCGCCGCTTGGTGTGTAGCGAAGATCTGGATCTTTTGTCAGTCTTCCGACTAAAACAACTCGGTTAATCATCAGAATTCAACCTCCTTCAAGTCAAAAAAATTTTAGTGCCAGTATCCTGTTTACGCGTCTTTGCGTACAGCGATATGACGAATAATGTCTTCGTTAATGTTCGCAAGACGTGTGTATTCGTTGATAGCTTCAGAACCAGCGTTTACTTTTACGATCTGGTAGAAACCTTCACGCAAATCGTTGATTTCATAAGCTAAACGACGTTTACCCCACTCTTTCGACTCGATGATTTCAGCTCCGTTAGAAGTAAGGATGTCGTTAAAACGCTCAACTAGAGCTTTTTTCGCTTCCTCTTCAATTGCAGGCTGAATGATATACATTAATTCATATTCTCTCATCGTGTTGTCACCTCCTCATGGACTTGGGCCCTGCTGTATCCAGCGGGCAAGGAGCAAGCAATTCATAAATATTACTCACATCACAGTATTGTATCATAATTCCGATAGGTTCACAAGCATGATTTTGCATTTAAAATACACTATACTTTTCACCATAGACTCCAAAGGATGTGAAGCGATGACACCCAGCCATATCATAGACTTGCAGATGGATGAAATAGCTCCTAAAGCGCTTTGGTTCAATATTATTTTACTGCTAGCTTTCGCTGCAGCCTATCATTTTTTCAATGAACCTTTATCATTCGGTTTTTCTTTAACTGGCATTTTACTCTTTGTGGTCGGCTATGTTGTATTGATTGTCGGGCACGAACTCTTCCACTTGGTCGGTTTTGTGCTGTTTGGAAAAGTCCCTGTTTCTTCATTGAATTATGGCATCAACTTAAAAATGGGAATTGCCTATGCCACTACCAGCAGACCTGTTCAAAACCACGCGATGCGCAAAGTCTTATTGCTGCCTTTTTGGACGACTGCCTTCATACCTACCGTTCTCGGATTTTGGATTGACAGCCAGGTGCTGGTTCTGTTGGGAGCGATGCTGACCGCTGGCGCTTTCGGCGACTTCATCATGTACTGGGAATTGCGCAAAGAAAAAAGCGCGGCCTGGATCATTGATGATCCTTCACTGCCGCGCCTGCATGTTTATGATGATTACCCTGAAACAGAAAACGCCGACTACTAGCGGCGTTTTTTTCTATACTGCAGAATGGGTACTCTCCCATTTCCCTGTTTCAATTCGTTCTTTCAACAGTTTTTCACTTTTTGCGATATACACAATTGTTTCCATAGAGTGGTTTCCCGCCTCCACTTCAACTGTCACCTTGTCGTACATATCGGTCTCCGGATTGCCCGAATACTCTTCTAAGAAATCCAAAGCTGGCCACAACACATCCGGGATATCGTATACTTCCCCTTCAATCTGTCCACTGTCCGACAAAACCATCGCCGGATAACCCATCCCGGTATCATACAATATTCCTTTAGCTGTCGCCTGTTCTTCCACCAATTCCGCTTCTTCCAAATAACAATGATACTTCCCGCCCTGTTTCAGCGTTCCGTATGCAAATAACAACATTTCCTATTCCTCCATGCAAAAACCGGATGCGGCAAGGCACCCGGTTATTTTTTAGTTTTGTGGTACTGAACATCCGAACTTTTGGTGCGGCTGGAAAACGCCGCTTCGCCAGACCGTCTTACGCCTGTCAGAGCATAACGGTCGTTTCCGCTTTTAGCTTTATCCAGCTGCGGTGGCCAGATTCTCGGGTCATAAGACAACCCAGCGGCGTGGCAAAGAGCGCCACTCTGCTGGTTCGCCTTATGCCTGTCGAACCTTGACGGCCATCCTCGCTTTTAGACGTTAAATCTAAACAGCATTACGTCGCCGTCTTTGACGATGTATTCCTTGCCTTCTTGACGCACTTTCCCTGCTTCTTTTGCTGCTGCCATTGAACCCATTTCAACCAGGTCTTCATAAGCCACAGTTTCGGCACGGATAAATCCGCGTTCGAAGTCAGAGTGGATGACGCCGGCACATTGTGGTGCTTTCATGCCTTTTTTAAATGTCCATGCACGAACTTCCTGAACGCCGGCTGTAAAGTAAGTGGCTAATCCAAGCAAGCTGTACGAAGCTTTAACCAATTGATCCAATCCAGACTCTTTGATGCCCAGTTCTTCAAGGAACATTTCTTTTTCTTCGTCTTCCAGTTCAGCCATTTCTTCTTCGATCTTCGCACAGATTACGATGACGTCTGCATTGTCTTTCGCTGCGAACTCACGGACTTGCTGAACGTATTCATTGTCATCCGCATCTGCGATTTCATCTTCTGAAACGTTTGCCACGTAAAGCATCGGTTTGATCGTCAATAGGTTCAAGCCTTTAGCAATGCGCAGTTCGTCTTCTGTGAATTCAATTGAACGCGCCAATTGGCCGTTTTCAAAGGCTTCACGCAATTTCATCAGAACTGGTTCTTCGGCAACAGCTTCTTTGTCTTTTTGTTTCACTAATTTCGCTGCGCGTGCAATGCGTTTTTCGATGCTTTCCATATCCGCCAATATCAATTCCAGGTTAATGACTTCAATATCAGAGATCGGGTCTACTTTTCCCGTAACGTGCGTGATGTTGTCGTCGGCAAAACAACGGACAACTTGGCAAATCGCATCAACTTCACGGATATGGGACAGGAATTTGTTCCCTAGTCCTTCTCCTTTGCTGGCGCCTTCGACAATTCCCGCAATATCGGTGAATTCAAAAGCCGTCGGTACGGTTTTTTTCGGATCCACCAATTCCGTCAATTTATCAAGACGCTCATCTGGAACTTCGACAATTCCAACGTTTGGATCTATTGTACAGAACGGATAGTTTGCCGCTTCGGCACCCGCTTTTGTTATTGCATTAAATAATGTGGATTTCCCCACGTTTGGTAATCCTACAATCCCTGCAGTTAATGCCATAGGATGCACAACCTTTCCTCTATATAAAACGAATTATTTTTTACACAACCATTCCATTATAGGAATGAAAACCCGAATTGTCCATTTTTCATTCCGCTTCGGCTTTAACTAAAACTTTTTTCATCTTCTTATTGAATTCCATACGCGGCAGCATCACACTGTGCTGGCAACCCTCACATTTAATCCGGACGTCAGCCCCCATACGAATAATCTTCCAGGCATTGGCTCCACATGGATGGCCTTTTTTCATTTCAACTATATCGTTCAGTCCAAACTCCTTCATTTCCATGAGTCGGCCTCCTTCTATCCATTAAGTTTTCGCACTTTTGGCTGGTGCAGCTTCTTCAGGATTCCGCTGCATCATAACCATCCGCGGATACGGAATCTCGACGCCGCGTTGATCCAGGAAGTCCTTCAGATCGCGGCGCATTCCTCTAGCCACAGCAAAGTGCTGCATCGGCAAGGTTTCTGCTGTAATTCGCATAACGATTTCAGTCGTTGTCAGGTTTTGTACCCCCAGCAATTCTGCAGGTTTGATGATTTGTTCGTATCGATCCTGCAAGGTGTCCAGAAATTCCATAATCAAGCTTTCCACACGCGTGATGTCCGATTCATAGGAAATATTGACATCGACCACCGCAATGGAATTGTGAATCGAGAAGTTTACAACGTCCGTGATCGTGCCATTCGGAAAGATAAACAATTCGCCCGTCCAAGCCTTCACTTTTGTCGTCCGTAATCCGATCTCTTCCACGGTCCCTTCGGCGACACCAACGCGTACATAGTCCCCCACCGAAAATTGGTCTTCAAAAATAATGAAAAATCCGGTGATTACATCGCGCACCAGGTTCTGTGCACCGAAACCAACGGCTAAGCCCAGCACCCCGGCTCCGGCGATCAAACCGGTAATGTCGATGGTAAACGTCGACAGAATAGAAACTGCCGCTATGAAATACACAACATACGCTACTACATTGGACAATAACTTTGATAAGGTTTGCTGTCTCCGTTCGTTATAAAGGAGCGGACCTTTGATGCGTACGGAAAAAGTTTTCCGTATCAAGACACGCAAGACTTTCACTAGGACAACCGCGGCTATGGTAATCAAGACGACTTTCAAAAAGATGATGACCAGGTCCATCCACATTGCCTCATCCGATAGTACGCCTATAATTCGTTGTGTCATTTTTTCAATGTTCACTCTTTCACCTTCCCTGCACTTACATCAAATTAAATTTATAGATAATCGTAACCACTATTCCAACAACCAATATTCCCGGCAATAGATTTGCGACTCTGATTTTCGTCACGCCCATCATATTCAATCCAATGGCAGCAATCATGACTCCACCAGTTGCGCTCATTTCCATAATGAACATATCCAGTGCCGCATCTGGAATCACCAAACTGATTTGAGTTGCAAACAAGGCAATCAATCCTTGGTATACAAATACAGGAATTGCTGATAGCAAAACACCGATGCCAAGCGTGGAAGCCAACACAATAGAGGTGAATCCATCAATGATTCCTTTGGAAATCAGGACGCCATGCTCATTGCTCAGTCCACTTTCCATCGCACCAATGATTCCCATTGCTCCAATGACAAATATTAAAGTGGCTGTTACAAACCCTTGAGCAAGGCTGCCTTTACTTTCTTTCGCTCCTAACATTCGTTCAATGGAGTGACCGAATCCATTCAGTTTGCCTTCTAGATCCATCCATTCTCCAATGACTGTTCCCAGCACTAAACTGATGATGACAATGACGAAGTTCTGGCTTTCAAATCCCATCTGCAAACCAAGTACAACCACCGCCAGGCCAATCACATACATGACGGTCTCCTTCATCTTTTCAGGAATATTGCGGAGAGCTCTTCCAAGAATGGTTCCCACTACAATCAAAATAGCATTTATCAATGTCCCTAAGAGAACCATTGCATTTCTCCTCTCTCACATTGCACTTCGTTTACGGAAAATCTCTCTTCTCCCTCTTTTGAAAGAGAATTCAACGTTTTCTTCGAGCGCTTTTTAAATCCTTTATTATTTCACTTCTCAAAAACAGAACCTATTTCCCTTTTCCGGGAAATAGGCACTCGTCAGCTTAGCAACTCTAAAATCCGTTCCAAATCGTCTTCTGAGAAAAACTCAATTTCTATCTTCCCTTTGTTCTTGTTTTTCTTGATTTGAACTTTCGTGCCAAAACGATCTCGGAGTTCCGATTGTTTTTCTTCTATAAAAAGATCTTTCTTTTTCTCGATTGTTTCACGTGGAACATCTTCATTTAAACGCTGCACCAAATTCTCCAGCTGGCGGACATTCAAATTTTCCTTAACCACTTTTTCCGCTGTTTCAGGAATAAGCTTTTTGCTTCTTAAACCTAATAGCGTCCGCCCATGTCCCATAGACAATTGCTTATCGGAAATGAGTGTACGTACATTTTCAGGCAATGCCAACAAACGCACATGGTTGGCGATATGAGGCCGACTTTTCCCTAAACGGAAAGCAAGTTGCTCTTGCGTCAAATTCAGGGCTTCCATTAGTTTCTGGTAAGCTTCCGCTTCTTCAATCGGGGTTAAATCTTCCCGTTGAAGGTTTTCTAATATAGCAAGTTCCATCATCTGTTGGTCTGTCAGTTCTTTAATGATGGCCGGAACCTCTTTTAATTTGATCAATTTAGCAGCACGGAAACGGCGTTCGCCAACGACTAGTTCGTATTTTTCGCCTTTTTTTCTTACAACAATCGGTTGTAAAATTCCGTGTTCTTTAATGGATTCCGCCAATTCTTCCAAAGCTGCCTGGTCGAAATTTTTACGTGGCTGGTATGGGTTTGCTCCAATTTTGCTGACGCTTATCTGGTTTACTTTATCCGCTTCGTTGATTGTTTCGCCCGGAAACAACGCGTTAATGCCTTTTCCCAATCCTTTAGCCATTATGAATCACTTCCTTCGCCAATTCTAAATACACTTCTGCGCCTCTGGATTTTGGATCATAGATGATAATTGGCTCTCCATGGCTTGGTGCTTCGCTCAATCTCACATTTCTTGGAATGATTGTTTTATAGACTTTGTCCTGGAAGTACTTTTTCACTTCTTCAATAACTTGAATCCCCAAATTAGTCCGAGCATCCAGCATGGTCAACAACACACCATCAATCATTAAATCATGATTTAAATGCTTTTGCACTAAGCGAATAGTACTTAATAATTGGCTTAGTCCTTCTAACGCATAGTATTCACATTGCACTGGAATAATGATGGCATCCGAAGCTGTCAATGAATTTAAGGTCAACAACCCCAAAGACGGTGGACAATCAATGATTATGTAATCGTACATATCTTTGACTTCTTCCAGAGCATTTTTCAGGCGGGCTTCTCTCGAAATGGTGGAAACCAATTCAATTTCAGCTCCTGCCAGGGAAATTGTTGCAGGGACCACATGCAAATTTTCTACTTTTGTTTCCATGATCGTGCTTTTAACATCCACATCATCAATCAAAACTTCGTAGATGCATTGATCGACATCCCCTTTGTTTACCCCCACTCCACTGGTGGCATTTCCTTGAGGATCGATATCTATTAACAGAACTTTTTTGCCTAAATAAGCAAGGCAGGCACTTAAGTTCACTGAAGACGTTGTTTTTCCTACGCCGCCCTTTTGATTGGCGATCGCAATAGTTCTACCCACACTTGCACCAACTTTCTTTGATACTCTCTTCATTTTACTGCGGAACCGTTGTTTTAGCTATTCTATTAGGCTTCCATTTTCTTATTGTATCAAAATTTTTCAACAATACGATGGCAAAGCCATTAAAAAAACTCTTTCCATACGGAAAGAGCGCTTCATGATTTCTTTTTCGGAATTTTTACAGTGATTTGATAATATTCTTCATGTTCTTCTTCCTCAGCAGTCAAATCAATTCCGCTTTTAGAAACCATGTTCAATGATTCTTTAATGGTGTTCATCGCAATCCGCATGTCCCGGCTGACCGCTTTTCTACGCGCTTTCGACTTTTTCGGTTCGGCCGTCAGCAATTTACTCACTTTCATTTCCAATTGCTTTACATTTAATTTTTCTTCAACGGTTTCATCGAACAGCTTTTTCTGCTGGTCTGCATCTTTCACCTTTAAAAGGGCTCTGGCATGCCGTTCCGTTAACAACCTGTTCAGTAATGCGGTCTGAATTTCTTCCGGAAGTTTCAACAGCCGCAGCTTATTGGCCACTGTGGACTGTCCTTTGCCAAGACGCTGCGCCAATGCTTCCTGCGTAATCTCTTGGATCTCCAATAGATTTTGATAGGCATGCGCCTCTTCTATAGAAGTAAGTTCTTCGCGCTGAAGATTTTCGATTAACGCAATAGAAGCCGTTTCTTTGTCGCTCAAGTTCCGGATGATTGCCGGAACTTCTGTCCAATCAAGTGATTTCATGGCACGGAAACGACGTTCTCCCGCAATGATTTCGTATTCGCCTTCATTTACGGATTTTCTGACCACAATCGGTTGAATCACTCCATGGACATGGATGGTCCTGGCTAATTCTTCAATCTTCTCTTGATCAAAAACCGTTCTAGGCTGATATTTATTGGCATGTATTTTGTCGAGCGGCAATTTCATGACTTCTTCTGAAGTCTTGTGTTCAGCCGCTTCTTTCTTCGCTGTCTCATTTGCTTTATCGCCGCCTCCGAAGAAACGTGAAAAAGGACTTTTCATCCTCAAGCACCACCTTTTACAAGCTCACTTAGCTGCTGAATCTTTATCACTCATATTCCCTTGGCAGTAAAATGTTCCACGTGAAACATTAAGAGATTGGCGACTTGTTTGGAACTCCAGCTTTCCGCGGGTATTTCTTTGGTGTTTCTTTGAACTTTTTAAAGACTTGGATATAGCGTTCGCTTTCTTCCATCGGCAACAGGAATGAATGGACAGCTTCCAGCTTAACACCCAGCTTTTGCAAAGCTTTTTCTGCATCATCCAACTCATCGGCTGCAGATGCAGCTTTCATGGCTGCAAAAACTCCGCCTTTTTTAACAAGAGGGACACATAATTCCGCCAGGACTGACAAACGGGCTACGGCACGTGCGGTCACTAAGTCATAGCTTTCACGGTGAATGGACTGACCAAAATCTTCTGCCCTCGAGTGGACGAACTGTACTTTTGTAAGTCCAAGTTCCCCGCTCAAATGCTCCAGAAACTGAATGCGTTTGTTCAAGGAATCCACAATCGTAATTTCGATATGGGGAAAACAGATTTTAAGTGGGATACTGGGGAATCCTGCACCGGCACCGACGTCACAAAGCTTCATTGATTTTGTAAAGTCCAAATAAAACGCTGCAGTAATGGAGTCATAGAAGTGTTTTAAGTAAACAGCTGGTTGCTCTGTGATTGCTGTAAGGTTCATTTTTTCATTCCATTCGACCAATTCCTTGTAGTAGATCCGGAACTGCTCCAGCTGATCATTGGTCAAGAGGATCCCTTTTTCACTGAGGGCATCTTTAAACTGTTGTTCATTCAAACTGGCTTCCTCCCTCTTTTATGGTTTTCTATGTAAAAGATAAATGGACTGGTGTGAGCCAGCCCATTTTGTTGTCTAGCTTATGCCTTTAAGATCAAACTGATATTTTCGCAATCTTTCCTTGTTCAATATACACCAATAAGATGGATATGTCAGCCGGATTTACGCCGGAGATGCGGGAAGCCTGTGCAATGGACAACGGACGAACTTCTGCAAGTTTGCCGCGGGCTTCAGTCGCAATTCCTGAAATCGCATGGTAATCGATATTTTCGGGAATTTTTTTGTTTTCCATTTTTTTAAGTTTATCGACTTGCTGCAATGATTTTTCGATATAGCCTTCATATTTGATATGAATTTCAACTTGCTCTTTTACTTCATCTTCAAGGTCCACGAGCGAAGCTGTCAGCTGGGAAATCATATCGTAGTTCATTTCAGGGCGTTTCAGCAGATCCGCTCCACGAATGCCGTCCTTCAATTCACTGCCCCCTGCATCACGGATCACCTGCTGGGTAAGTTCATTCGGCTTGATCATAATGCTTCTCAAGCGTTTGATTTCTTCTTCAATGCGGTCTTTTTTCGCAAGGAACTTCTCATAGCGCTCTTCCTTGATCATACCGATTGCATAAGCCAATTCCGTTAAACGCATATCTGCATTGTCGTGGCGCAGCAATAACCGGTATTCTGCACGGGAAGTCAACAGACGATAAGGTTCATTCGTCCCTTTTGTCACCAAATCATCGATCAGTACGCCGATATACGCATCCGAACGGCTCAGAATGACTTCTTCTTTGCCAAGCACTTTCGCGGCTGCGTTGATACCGGCCATCAGTCCCTGGCCGGCTGCTTCTTCGTAACCGGAAGTTCCGTTGATCTGCCCTGCCGTATACAGATTTTCTATCTGTTTCGACTCCAGTGTCGGCCATAATTGCGTCGGTACGATGGCATCGTATTCGATGGCATAACCTGCACGCATCATTTCAGCCTTCTCAAGCCCTGGAATCGATTCCAGAAGCTTCCGCTGCACATGTTCAGGCAAACTGGTTGAAAGGCCTTGTACGTAAACCTCACGCGTATTACGGCCTTCCGGCTCCAGGAAGATCTGGTGGCGTGGCTTATCATTGAAACGGACAACTTTGTCTTCGATCGACGGACAATAGCGCGGTCCGGTCCCTTTGATCATGCCGGAATACATCGGGGACAAGTGCAGATTATCATCAATTATCTGATGCGTTTTTTCGTTTGTGTAAGTGAGCCAGCATGGCAGCTGGTCGGTGATGTATTCAGTGGTTTCATGGCCGAACGCGCGCGGCACATCGTCGCCGGGCTGAATTTCGGTTTTGCTGTAGTCAATGCTGTTGCTGTTGACACGCGGCGGTGTCCCGGTTTTAAAACGAACCGTTTCAAAACCGAGCTTTTCCAGATTTTCAGCCAATTTGATGGACGGCTGCTGGTTATTCGGCCCGCTTGAATAGCGCAGATCCCCTATGATGACTTCACCGCGCAGGAATGTCCCGGTTGTGATGACCACTGAGTTTGCACGGTAAATGCCCCCTACTTGTGTGAGCAATCCTTGAATTTTGCCGTCTTCGACAACTAATTCTTCAGCTATTCCTTGATGCAAGGTTAAATTCGGTTCCTCTTCCATCAGGCGTTTCATTTCCTGCTGATAGAGCACTTTGTCGGCTTGCGCACGCAATGCGCGTACTGCCGGTCCTTTAGCTGTATTCAACATTCTCATTTGAATGTGTGTTTTATCGATAACGCGTCCCATGGCTCCGCCAAGTGCGTCAATTTCACGTACAACGATGCCTTTCGCTGGCCCACCGATGGATGGGTTGCATGGCATGAATGCGATCATATCCAGATTCATCGTCAAAACAAGCGTTTTAGCGCCCATCCGTGCCGATGCAAGAGCAGCTTCCGCTCCTGCATGTCCGGCTCCTACGACGATGACATCGAACGTGCCTGCTTCGTATTGTGGCATGTTCGTTCATTCCCTTCGAGTTTTATTTCCCTAGACAGAACTGCGAGAATAATTGGTTCAGGAGGCCATCATCTGCGGTATCCCCAATAATTTCACCAAGAATCTCCCAAGTTCGGGTGACGTCAATTTGAATCATATCTACGGGAACTTCCATTTCCGCAGCTCCAATGGCATCTGAAATGGTTTGGTGTGCCTGATGCAACAAGGCGATATGGCGCACATTGGATACATAGGTCATGTCCCCTGCTTCGATCTCTCCCTGGAAAAACAGGTCAGCAATGGCTTCTTCAAGCTGATCGATGCCTTCTTCTTCGATTAAAGAAGTCGTCACCAGCAATTTATCGCCTGCCAGTTTCTGCACTTGCTCCAGGTCGATTTTCTGAGGCAAATCGGTTTTATTGATAACGACAATATAGTCCATATCCTTGACGGCCTCAAACAAAAGCTCATCTTCCGGAGTGAGTGCCTCTGCATAATTCAGGACATAAAGAATCAAATCGGCTTCCTTCAGTACTTTTCGTGAACGTTCAACACCGATCCGCTCGACAATATCTTCTGTTTCCCGAATTCCCGCGGTATCGACCAAACGCAGCGGAACACCGCGAACATTTACGTATTCTTCTATTATATCACGGGTCGTCCCCGCTATTTCTGTAACAATGGCTTTATTTTCCTGAACAAGGCTGTTCAATAGAGAAGATTTACCGACATTGGGGCGCCCCAAAATAACGGTAGAAAGCCCTTCTCTCAAGATTTTCCCTTGTGAGGATGTCTGAAGCAATTTATCGATTTCCGAACGGACCCATTTTGATTTTTCCAGCATGATCGGACGTGTCATTTCCTCCACGTCGTCATATTCCGGATAGTCGATATTGACTTCCATCTGGGCTATCGATTCCAGCAATGCCTGGCGCAGCGTGCCAATCAGCTTTGACAGCCGCCCTTCCATCTGATTGAGTGCGACATCCATGGCACGGTCCGTCTTCGCGCGAATGAGGTCCATGACCGCTTCTGCCTGGGACAGATCGATGCGGCCGTTCAAAAATGCCCGTTTGGTGAACTCGCCAGGCTCTGCAAGTCTTGCTCCTGCACGCAATGCCAATTCCAATACCCGGTTGACTGAAACAATTCCGCCGTGGCAATTGATTTCAATGACGTCTTCACGCGTAAATGTTTTGGGCGCTTTCATGAGCGATACCATTACTTCCTCTACGACTTCCCCTGTCGCCGGATCTTCGAGATGTCCGTAATGGATGGTATGGGTCGTTTGGGCAGCCAGCGCCTTGTTGCTGGGAGCCCGGAATAGTTTGTCCGCAATGGCGACAGCTTCCGGACCACTCAATCGGACGATTGCGATTGCCCCTTCTCCGCTCGGTGTCGATATGGCAGCAATTGTGTCGAAATCCATGATGTTCCCTCCTCTTAAGAAAAGCGGCAACGCTGCCCTGTGGATAACAAACAAAGCAACGCAGCAGCCAAAATGCTACAATATATGTTCATAACTTTATTTTCTGCTTTAAAAAAGTTGTCCACATGTGGACAACCAGTAAATGCACATGGCTTTCTAACATACTACATTAGCATAAAGCGCTTGAAATCAAAAGACACAGCACTTCATTTTGATAAATTCCGTCAATTCGGCATAAAAAAAGCCCGCCGAAATGGCGGGCTTCAACTTATTTATGCGGTTCAATCACGAGATAACGGTTGGGATCTTTCCCCTCCGAATACGTATCGATGTCCAAACGCCTTGATAAGGCTTGGTGAATGACTTTTCGTTCGTAAGACGGCATCGGTTCGAATTGCACACGTCCACCTGTCCGAATCGCTTTGTCCGCCATCCGATCCGCCAATTGCTCCAGCGTCTCCTGGCGGCGTTCCCGGTAATTCTCAGCGTCCAATTGAACCATCATAAACTGGTTTGAATATTTATTGGCCACAAGTTGAGCCAATTGCTGAAGGGAATTCAAGGTTTGTCCCCGTTTGCCGATCAGCATGGCTACTTTCTCGCTTTCCAGATAAAAATTCACTTTTTTACCGCGTTGTTCATGTGTAATCGACAAATCTTCAATTTTCATGCCTTCAGCAATTGATTGAATGTAATTTTTTGTCTCTTGGATCGCCTGTTCATTGGAAACAGCAGGAATTTCTTCCTCTTGTCCCTCTTTTTCAGGCAGAATTTCGGACTTTTCCGGAACTTCAACAATATTTTCTGCTGTTTTTTCTGTTTCAGGAAGAGAGGTTTTTTCAATTACAGTGATTTCAACTTCTGCTTTTTTGGCACCAAAGCCGAAAAAACCCTTTTTCTCTTCCTGAATTACTTTAATGTCTACTTCTTCACGTGTAACTTGGAGTTTTTCTAATGCTTCAGATATCGCGTTTTCAACAGTTAGACCCGTTTGCGTAATCTGTTTCACTTTTTAACCCCTCCTGCTTTCGTTTTAACAGGTTGCTGTACTTCTTTTTTCTCCCATGGACGATAGATGACCAGGTTTTGGATAAGTGAAATGATATTCCCGATAACCCAATAGAGCGTCAACGCAGACGGTAAAACAATACCGAATCCAATGATCATAACCGGCATGAAATACATCATGATCTTCATTTGCGGATTGTCCATTGCTGGTCCAGTCCGCAATACGACGAACTGCATCAAACCGGCGATAACCGCTAAAATGATGCTTGGTTCTGCCAGCGGAAAAATAAGAAATGCGCCCAAATCGATTTCAGGTGTGCTGTTCATACGGCTGATTGCGTGATAAAACCCGATCAACACCGGCATTTGAATCAAAACCGGCAAACAACCTGCCATCGGATTGACGCCTTTTTCCTGGAACAACGCCATCATTTCTTTTTGGTATTTCTGTTGCGTGACAGCATCTTTCGACTTGTATTTTTCTTTCAGTTTAACAAGTTCAGGCTGTACTTCCTGCATACGTTTTGAACTTTTCGTCTGCTTGACCATCAATGGCAGCATCACCAATCGGATGATGATCGTAACAGCGATAATCCCGAAACCGTAAGTTCCCAGTATGTCTTTGAAGTATGTGATGGCTGACACCAATGGCCAAACGATAAACTTATTCCAAAACCCTTCACTCTGGTCACTGATCGGCTGATCAAACTCTGTACAGCCCGCAAGCAGCAATGTCACTGCAATCAGTGAAATAAGTAAAACTAATTTCTTATTCACCCTTCTTCCCCCAAACTAATTTCAATTACTTCTATAATAACATCTATTCTTTATGGCCTTCTACTTCTTCGGCAATGCACGTGCAATTTTCAAAACATGTTCAAGGCTTTTCTTGCTTTCGTGAAAATCCAAAGTGGCCGCCTGTGGTCGGGCGATGATAATGTAATCCGCATTCGGCAATAAATCATCTTTCAATTCCAAGAAAGTTTGGCGGATATAACGTTTAATGCGGTTGCGTGCTACTGCATTTCCTACTTTTTTGCTGACGGATAACCCCAGGCGGAATTCGGGCTGCTCATTTTTCATTACATAAACGATGAACTGCCGGTTCGCAAAGGACTTTCCTTTTTTAAATATCTGCTGAAACTCTTTGTTCTTCTTGATCCGTTGGTGCTTGTTCATTCATTCACCTGCTTATTTTAATGCTTCTCTGCTGAAAATGCTGCAGAAAAGAAAAAAAGACCACTGATGCGGTCAGTGGACTTAAGCTGATAATACTTTTCTTCCTTTACGACGGCGTGCAGCTATTATTCTGCGTCCGTTCTTTGTGCTCATACGTGCTCTGAAGCCGTGTACTTTGCTGTGTTTGCGTGTATTTGGTTGGTATGTGCGCAATGTCATATGTGACACCTCCTATAATAAGAGTCAACTATTTTTCTAAAGACAGTCTCGACTATTATAAGGGCGCACGGGTATAAATGTCAATATCTTATTGTAAAACCTCTCTCGATCTCCTTCTTTTCCTCTTCTCGAGTTATGCACAATTCCTTTTCTTATCCCTGCGTGACCTGTGTATTGTTTTTTTCCGAAAAATAATTATCCACAAGCCTTATCTACAGTTTTTTAACATACAAACCCCTTGTGGATAGTTCCTGTGTGAACAAAAAAAGATGTGTGGATAACTCAAAGAACTTCTTGTATTGTCTATTCTTTTTTGGTAACATTAACTTGTTTTCACTTGTTAATAGTTTTTACCCTAAATAAGTTATCCACAAATTGTGGGTAAGGTGTGGACAGTTATTCACCACCCTGTTTATGAATGTTATCCACAAGCTGTGATTTTGTGTATGATATACTATAAAATATCGTTATATATAAAGGAGAAGAGCTATTGGAACACTTAGACGAACTTTGGTCGAGTGTCTTAGCACAAGTTGAAACTAAAATCTCCAAACCAAGTTTTGAAACGTGGTTAAAATCGACAAAACTTTTATCCTACCAGGATGATACAGTCACCATTTCAGCGCCGAATTCCTTTGCCCGCGATTGGTTGGAAAACCATTATGTGCACTTGATTACTGGGATCTTATCAGATTCCACCGGTGATGATATGATGATCAAATTTGTTGTGCCCAAAGATCAGGATATGGATGATTTTCAACTCCCTGCGCCTCGCATTAAACCGGGGCAAGACCAGCAGCAAGAGTTTTTGCCTGGCATGCTGAATCCTAAATACACTTTCGACACATTTGTAATTGGTTCAGGCAACCGCTTCGCCCATGCCGCCTCTTTGGCCGTGGCCGAAGCGCCAGCAAAAGCATATAACCCGCTGTTTATCTATGGGGGAGTAGGACTTGGCAAGACACATCTAATGCATGCAATCGGACATTACGTCCTCGAACACAATCCGAACGCCAAAGTGGTTTACTTGTCTTCGGAGAAATTTACAAACGAATTCATCAACTCGATCCGCGACAATAAAACGGGTGAATTTCGCGACAAATACAGGGGTGTCGACATCCTCCTGATCGATGATATTCAATTTTTGGCAGGTAAAGAGCAGACACAGGAAGAGTTCTTCCATACATTCAACACGCTCCATGAAGAATCCAAACAGATCATCATTTCCAGTGACCGGCCTCCAAAAGAGATCCCGACATTGGAAGATCGCCTCCGCTCCCGCTTTGAATGGGGCCTGATTACGGATATTACACCTCCTGATCTGGAAACCCGAATTGCGATTCTACGCAAAAAAGCAAAAGCGGATGGACTGGATATCCCGAATGACGTCATGACCTATATTGCCAATTCCATCGATTCGAATATCCGTGAACTTGAAGGGGCATTGATCCGCGTTGTGGCTTATTCCTCTTTGATCAACCGTGATATGAGCGCCGAACTGGCTGCAGAAGCTTTAAAAGACATCATGCCGAATTCCAAACCAAAGGTCATTACGATCTTGGACATCCAAAACGCAGTCGGCGACCAATTCAATGTCAAATTGGAAGATTTTAAAACAAAACGCCGCACCAAGGATATTGCTTATCCGCGCCAAGTAGCGATGTACCTGTCACGTGAAATGACCGATTTCTCTTTGCCTAAAATTGGCGAAGAGTTTGGTGGACGTGATCATACGACCGTTATTCACGCGCACGACAAGATTTCCAAAATGCTGAAAGACAATCAGCAGCTCCAGCAGGACGTCAAGGACATCAAAAGTGCGCTTGGCAAGTAAAATCGGCTGTGGATAACCCAATAAATAAGCAAGCAGTTTATGCACAGACTGTCTACATGTGGATAAGCTGCTTTTATTGACTTCAAAGGGCTTATCCACATATTCACAGCCCCTACTACTACTATTACTTTAAAAGCCTTTAAATAAAATATATATATAAGCGAGGTTCGAGAATGAAATTCGAGATAAAGCGTGAGCGATTAGTTGAAGGATTAAACGATGTAATGAAAGCAGTAAGTTCAAAAACGACGATTCCGATCTTAACGGGAATTAAAATGGATGTTTCTTCTGATGGGATGAGATTAACAGGAAGTGATTCTGATATCACGATCCAGACATTCATTCCTGCTGAAGAAGATGGGGAACAGATCATCCAGGTAACAGATGGAGGAAGTATTGTTCTTCAAGCAAAAGTATTTGGAGAGATCATCCGTAAATTGCCGACTAACGAAGTCGAAATTGAAATCACAGGGAATTTCCAGACCCATATCCGGTCAGGGAAGTCCGAATTCCATTTAATCGGTTTAGATGCAATGGATTATCCACAATTGCCGGATATTCAGGACGATCGTTTGTTTACGATTCCTGCAGATCTATTGAAGACCATCAACCGTGAAACTGTTTTTGCTGTATCAAGTTCTGAAACACGCCCTGTATTAACAGGCGTCCACTGGGAGGTAAAAGATGGGGAGCTGGTTTGTGTTGCAACTGACAGCCACCGTTTAGCACGCCGTAAAACCAAATTGGAAACTTTGCCGGAAGGGGAATACAGCGTTGTAATTCCTGGGAAAAGCCTGACCGAATTGAACAAGATCCTGGATGATACGTCTGAAGCGGTTGAAATCGTCATGACCAACCAGCAGGTTTTATTCAAATCCAAGCACATTCTTTTCTTTTCCCGTCTATTAGAAGGCAACTATCCGGATACAAGCCGACTCATCCCTGCAGAATACAAGACAACGGTGACCGTAAACGGCCGCTCACTTCTTCAGGCAATTGACCGAGCATCTCTATTGGCTAGAGAAGAACGCAATAACGTGGTGCGTTTTTCAGCGAATGCCGGCAACGAAGTCGAAGTTTCTTCCAACTCACCGGAAGTCGGGAAAGTGGAAGAGCAGCTTCAGGCACAAAGCATCGAAGGCGAAGAGCTGAAAATCTCTTTCAGTGCCAAATTTATGATGGATGCGTTAAAAGCGATCGACGGGCAAGATGTCGTCATCCAGTTTACTGGGGCGATGCGTCCATTCATCTTGAAATCAGCATTGGATGATTCGATCTTGCAGCTGATTCTTCCTGTCCGAACATATTAAATTTAAAACAGACCCTCAGGATAGCCATATAGGCTATCCTTTTTACTTTTTAGCTAAAATAGGGTAAAATAGAGGGATAGACTATGAATCGAAGGATGAGTGCATTTTGAGAGAAATCGGGATTGAGACTGAATATATAACACTTGGGCAATTGTTGAAGATGACGGATACAATAAGTTCAGGCGGAATGGCCAAGTGGTTTTTGGGTGAGCATGAAGTTTTCGTAAATGGTGAGGCTGAAAACCGCAGAGGCCGCAAGCTGCGTCCAAATGATCTCGTAAATATTCCAGGGTTTGGAGATTTTCGTATCGTGACGGCTGAAGGCATGAGCTTCGATGCGGATTGACCGCCTTGAGCTTGTCAATTATCGGAACTACGAATCGCTAGAATTGAATTTTTCTCCAGAGATCAACGTCTTTATAGGAGAAAATGCACAAGGCAAGACCAATGTCATGGAATCTCTGTATGTTTTATCCATGGCGAAATCGCATCGCACTTCGAATGACAAGGAATTGATACGCTGGGAAGCTGAATATGGTAAAATAAAAGCTGATGTTTACCGTAAATACGGCAAACTGCCCCTTGAAATCACCTTGTCAAAAAAAGGGAAGAAAGCAAAAGTCAATCATTTGGAGCAACGCAGGCTGAGTGATTATATTGGCCAATTGAATGTCGTCATGTTTGCCCCGGAAGACTTGCACCTTGTCAAAGGGAGTCCACAAGTGCGCAGACGTTTCATCGATATGGAAATTGGGCAGATCTCTCCGGTTTATCTGCATGATTTGGTCACTTATCAAAAACTCCTCAAACAAAGAAATCATATATTGAAGCAACATTATGGGAAACAAACAATCAACGACGTCATGTTCGATGTCTACACAGAACAATTCATCGAATCGGCTGTCAAAATCATCCGCAAGCGGTATCAGTTCATGGAACTTTTGCAAAAATGGGCAGAACCGATCCATCACGGCATTTCCCGGGGGCTGGAACAACTTCAAATCCGCTATCAACCGATCAGCGGTTTAAAGCCTGAATGGACGCCTGAAGAAATGGCGTCTTTTTTAGAGCAGAAACTGATGGAAGTGCGCAAACGTGAGATTGATCGCGGAGTGACCCTTGTCGGTCCGCACCGCGACGAACTGCAATTCTTCGTCAATGGCTATGACGTGCAGACCTATGGTTCGCAAGGACAGCAGCGCACTACGGCACTGTCATTGAAATTAGCCGAAATTGAGCTGATCAAACAGGAAGTCGGAGAAGCACCAGTATTGTTGCTGGACGACGTACTTTCCGAATTGGATGATTACAGGCAGTCCCATCTACTAAATACGATTAAAGGATCCGTGCAAACCTTTGTCACGACGACAAGTGTTGAAGGCATCCAGCATGAAACGATTCAAAGTGCCCGTCTTTTTGAGGTTTCCGAAGGGACAGTCAAGGAGTGAAGATGTGTGTATATCCAGATTGGAGCAGCACAAATTCTCCCAATAGCTGACATTATAGCCGTCATTCAATATGAAAATAAGATGCCGGCTGCTTTTGTGCGGCTGCTTGTTCCTGTGGAATCCGTAAAATCTTTAGTGGTGACCGAAGATTTCATCTACGGTTCCCCTTATCGGACACAGGCGATCATGAAAAAAATAGAAGAAAATAGATTGTGAATATGCAGGGTCGAAGTAAGAAATGCGTAAGAAAGAGCAGGTGAATGGAATGGCTATGGAAGAAAAAGGTCTACAGGAGTCGTATGAAGCTAGTCAGATTCAAGTGTTGGAAGGATTGGAAGCCGTTCGTAAAAGACCAGGGATGTATATTGGTTCTACGGGTTCAAGAGGGCTTCACCATTTGGTTTGGGAAATCGTCGATAATAGTATAGATGAAGCATTGGCCGGTCATTGCACTGAGATTCAAGTAACAATTGAACCGGACAACTGGATTCGTGTGGAAGACAACGGACGCGGAATTCCGGTCGGCATGCAGGAGAAGATGGGGCGTCCGGCAGTTGAAGTCATTATGACGGTACTGCACGCAGGCGGTAAATTCGGCGGCGGCGGCTATAAAGTATCCGGCGGCCTTCATGGGGTAGGCGCTTCTGTAGTGAATGCTTTGTCTGAAACGACAGAAGTATTTGTAAACCGTGATGACAAACGACATTACATCAAATTTGAGCGCGGAGCGGTAACAGAAGATCTGCGTGTAATCGGAGATTCAGAAAATACGGGGACGACAATCCGTTTTAAAGCCGATGCAGAAATCTTTACGGAAACTACGGTCTACGAATTTGACCTCCTGGATCATCGTCTGCGTGAACTTGCTTATTTGAACCGCGGTTTGAGAATTATTGCAAGAGATGAGCGCGAAGGCGAAGAAAAAGAGAAAGTCTATCATTTCGAAGGCGGCATCAAGTCTTATGTTGAACACCTGAATAAAACCAAAGATCCCCTTCATGAAGAAGCGATCTTTGTTGAAGCTGAAAGAGAAGGCATCACCGTTGAAGTAGCGATGCAGTACAATGCGGGCTACGCAGCAAATATCTTCTCTTTCGCCAATAACATCAATACCCACGAAGGCGGAACGCATGAATCCGGCTTTAAGACCGCTTTGACCCGTGTCATTAATGACTATGGCCGGAAAAACGGCATGTTGAAAGAACAGGATCTTAACTTGACCGGAGACGATGTGCGAGAAGGTCTTACTGCAATCATTTCCGTCAAGCATCCGGATCCTCAATTTGAAGGCCAAACAAAAACCAAATTAGGCAATACGGAAGTCAGCACCATCGTCAATAATTTATTCTCTGGCGGATTTGAGCGATTCTTATTGGAGAATCCTTCCGTTTCGCGAAAAATCGTTGAAAAAGGAATTATGGCTTCCCATGCGCGGATGGCTGCTAAAAAAGCCCGTGAGTTCACGCGCCGCAAGTCCGTTCTTGAAGTCTCCAGCCTTCCGGGTAAACTGGCAGATTGTTCATCACGTGATCCGAAAGTGAGTGAAATTTATATCGTTGAGGGTGACTCAGCCGGCGGTTCTGCAAAATCAGGCCGTGATCGTCATTTCCAGGCTATTTTGCCGCTTCGAGGGAAAATCCTGAACGTTGAAAAAGCCCGTCTTGACCGGATCCTCACCAACGCTGAAATCCGCAATATCATTACAGCACTGGGCACAGGGATCGGCGAAGAATTCAATCTGGAAAAAGCACGCTACCATAAAGTCGTCATCATGACCGATGCCGATGTTGATGGTGCCCATATCCGCACTTTGCTGTTGACGTTCTTCTTCCGTTACATGCGCCCATTGCTTGAAGCAGGCTATATTTATATTGCCCAGCCGCCATTGTTCCAGATCAAACAAGGCAAGCACGTGGATTATGTTTATACAGATCAACAATTGAAAGATGCACTTGAAAAATTATCTCCGACACCGAAACCGAATATTCAGCGGTATAAAGGGCTTGGAGAGATGAACGCTACACAGCTATGGGACACGACAATGGATCCGGATGTGCGGACATTGCTCCAGGTTACATTAAACGATGCGATGGTGGCGGATGAAACTTTCCATATTCTAATGGGGGACGACGTCGAACCACGCCGTAACTTTATCGAAGAAAATGCGAAATACGTTAAAAATCTGGACGTTTAAGTGATATAGAGTTGAGAGGAGGCTGCGGGTATGGCTGAACGGCCTAGCAGTGGTGTTGAAGAAATAAATATAAGTACGGAAATGCGGACTTCGTTTTTGGATTACGCAATGAGCGTTATCGTATCCCGTGCCTTACCGGATGTGCGTGATGGATTAAAACCTGTCCATCGCCGTATTCTTTATGCAATGTACGATTTAGGGATTACTGCAGACAAAGGCTATAAAAAATCAGCGCGTATCGTCGGAGATGTTATTGGTAAATACCATCCCCACGGCGATACAGCGGTTTATGAAACCATGGTCCGCATGGCACAGGATTTCAGCTACCGCTATATGCTGGTGGATGGACACGGAAACTTCGGATCTGTTGATGGCGATTCTGCTGCTGCAATGCGGTACACTGAATCTAAAATGTCGAAGATTTCCATGGAATTGCTCCGTGATTTGAATAAAAACACAATTGATTATCGAGACAACTACGATGGCCAGGAAAAAGAGCCGGTTGTTTTGCCGAGCCGTTTCCCGAATCTATTGGTAAACGGAACTTCAGGCATCGCAGTCGGTATGGCCACTAATATTCCCCCTCATCACCTGGGTGAAACCATTGATGCTGTTTTGGCATTGGCTGAAAACCCGGCAATCACTACTGAAGAGCTGATGGAATTCATCCCGGGACCTGATTTCCCGACTGGCGGCATCATTCTTGGCCGCAGCGGCATTCGCCGTGCTTATGAAACGGGTAAAGGTTCGATTATGGTCCGTTCGGTAGTCGATATCGAAACAAAAGCCAACGGCAAAGAAGTCATTATCGTCAACGAAATCCCTTATCAGGTAAACAAAGCCCGATTGATTGAAAAGATCGCCGAGCTTGTTCGTGATAAGCGGATCGACGGCATCACGGATCTTCGGGATGAGTCTGACCGCAACGGCATGCGTATCGTCATTGAAGTACGCAGAGATGCGAGTGCAAGTGTGTTATTGAATAATTTATACAAACAAACCGCAATGCAAACAAGCTTCGGCATCAATATGCTGGCACTAGTAGACGGCCATCCAAAAGTTCTTGGTTTAAAAGAAATTCTGTTCCATTACCTGGAGCACCAAAAAGTAGTGATTCGCCGCCGTACGCAATTCGAACTGACCAAAGCGGAAGACCGCGCACATATTCTGGAAGGCTTGCGTATTGCATTGGATCATATCGATGCCATTATCGCCTTGATCCGTGGATCACAGACTGCTGAACAGGCACGCAATGGCTTGATGACCGATTTTAATCTGTCTGAACGCCAATCCCAAGCGATTTTAGATATGCGTCTGCAGCGCTTGACTGGTTTGGAGCGGGATAAGATCGAGGAAGAATATCTAGGTCTGGTGAAATTGATTGACGACCTTAGAGAGATTCTGGCGAATGAATACCGCATCCTTGAAATTATTCAGGAAGAAATGCTTGAAATCAAAGAGCGATTCAGCGATAAACGGAGAACGGAAATTACGACCGGCGGAGCGGAAATGTTTGAAGATGAAGATCTGATTCCAGTGGAAGCATCTGTATTGACGCTTACACATAATGGCTATATCAAACGTTTGCCGGCCAATACCTACCGCAGCCAAAAACGCGGCGGGCGCGGAGTGCAGGGGATGGGCACCAACGAAGACGATTTCGTAGAACATTTACTGTACACATCCACTCACGACACAATTCTGTTCTTCACCAACAAAGGAAAAGTCTACCGTAAAAAAGGGTATCAGATTCCTGAATACGGCCGAACTGCCAAAGGCTTGCCGCTGGTCAACCTGTTGGAGATCAGCAAGGAAGAGAAAGTGACAGCTGTTATACGCGTCGACGAATTCAAGGAAGATGCTTTCTTCTTCTTTACGACACGCGAAGGCATCAGCAAACGGACGCCTGTGACGAACTACGCCAACATCCGCCAAAACGGTTTGATTGCCATCAGCCTTCGCGAAGAAGACGAACTGATTTCAGTTAAGTTGACAGACGGCAGTAAGGAAATGGTCATCGGCACACGAAACGGTGCATTGATCCGATTCCCTGAAACGGATATTCGCAGCATGGGCCGAACAGCCAGTGGAGTCCGGGGCATCCGTCTTCGTGATGGAGATGCAGTGGTTGGCATGGAGATTTTGGATCCTAACGACAATGTATTGGTCATCACGGAAAAAGGATACGGCAAACAGACGAAAGAATCCGAATACCGGGTTCAATCGCGTGGCGGTATGGGAATCAAGACCTGCCAGATCACCGACAAGAACGGACCGCTTGTTGCTGTTAGAACGATTAACGGAACAGAAGACATCATGCTGATCACCGTCAACGGAATTTTGATCCGCATGGACGTCAATGATATTTCAACAACAGGCAGAAGCACACAAGGCGTTCGTTTGATTCGTCTCGGTGACGATGAAATCGTGGCTACTGTGGCTAAAGTCAAGAAAGATATCGACATCCCTGAAGAGTTGGAAGAACTTGAAGAAGATGTTGAAAAGAAATTGATCGAAGAAAGCGCTGAAGCAGATGTCTATGAAGAAGAAGATGTCGTGGCTGACGAGAAGATTGATGATATAGAAGAAACTCCAGAAGAAGACGAAGAATAAGAACGAACTTGCAGCTCGCTGATAAATATTCAGCGGGCTTTTTTATGGAGAAATTTCAGCAGAGACTTGTGCGGCTTCGAAGAATTACGAGGACACTAGAGAAGTTGGAGACTGTTGTTTGGTTGTGGGACTGGGGAATTTCTTGCGGAGTTTTCTTTGGTGCGATCTCTTGTCTACCATAAATACAAAATCGGATATTCATTATATAGAAGGTTATCTCTTGGAGCCTGGATACATTTCTGTCTTGACGGGAAGATGCGCGTCGTCTTTCGGCACCTCTGCTTATTTTCTTCGTCTTCAACAAAAACGTGAAGCTTAGCTTAGACCTTTTTGCATTTGCTAGGCTCCGCACGGCAGTCTTCAGAATCTGCGAAGCCTGCTCCTGGCCCACCAGTGTCTCAGACTATAAAGCTTACTTGGAAATCGCACAATCTTTTTTGCAGTTAGTTTATTGTGCCTTTGCAAGGGTTTCTTTAATGCCTCAATGTGGCTTGGGAAGTAAATAAGGTTCGATTAGAGCAGTTGTTTCATATAGAAGTTTTGGACATTCTTCATTAACAATAAAAGCATTTCTTATATACTTGAAGTTTTTTTGCATAAAGTGTTGACTCTCATATAGTAAACATGGTATATTAATTGAGTCGCCAATGAGCGCGACAAACAACTTGAACCTTGAAAACTGAACAGCAAAACGTCAACA
>NZ_JAIQCL010000015.1 GCF_020023385.1 Planococcus circulans | reverse complement strand
GTAGTTGGGGGTCTCCCCCTGTGAGAGTAGGACGTCGCTGGTCTGTTTTTTATTTTTTATATCTTAATAATCTTATTGATTCAACAAGCAATCAACCAAATAGTCCAGTGATGATGGCAAAGAGGCCACACCCGTTCCCATCCCGAACACGGCAGTTAAGCTCTTTTGCGCCGATGGTAGTTGGGGGTCTCCCCCTGTGAGAGTAGGACGTCGCTGGTCTGTTTTTTATTTTTTATATCTTAATAATCTTATTGATTCAACAAGCAATCAACCAAATAGTCCAGTGATGATGGCAAAGAGGCCACACCCGTTCCCATCCCGAACACGGCAGTTAAGCTCTTTTGCGCTGATGGTAGTTGGGGGTTTCCCCCTGTGAGAGTAAGACGTCGCTGGGCAGTTGAAAGAAGTCGTTACCGATTCCGGTAGCGGCTTTTTTGTTTGGGAAAAATCTGCAGCATGGCAACACAGGATTTTTTCAGCTTTCAAGTTCGTTTCCGCCTCGCTCTGCCGAACTTGTTATAATGAAGTTAATCAATCAATGTGAGGATGGAAATTTATGACGCAACGACGTCCGATTGTGGATGCATTAATACAATTTCAAAACAGACAGCCCATCTCTTTTCATGTACCTGGGCATAAGCATGGTATTTTGTCAGGATTGCCGAAAGAAATCCAATCGGCACTCCATTATGATTTGACGGAACTGACAGGTCTGGACGATCTTCATTATCCGGAAGAAGCGATTAAAGATGCACAGCTTTTATTGGCGGAGGCTTACGGTGCGAAAGAAAGTTTTCTATTGGTCAATGGTTCGACTGTAGGGAATCTGGCGATGGTTCATGCCGCTTGCAGAGAAGGGGAGACGGTCATTGTTCAGCGGAATTCCCATAAATCGATTTTCCATGCGCTGGAACTTGCACATGTGCGCCCTGTTTACGTTTCACCGCAATGGGATGAGGAATCCATGACAGCCGCGGCTGTATCTCTCAAGGCAATAGAAGAGGCAATAGAGGCATATCCTGAAGCTAAAGCAGTGATACTGACTTATCCCAATTATTATGGCATGGCTTCCCGGGAACTTGCTGACATCATTTCTTTGTGCCATGACAATGAGATGGCGGTTTTGGTGGATGAAGCGCATGGAGCTCATTTCCAGGTAGGGTCTCCGTTCCCTGTGTCGTCTTTGGCTTTGGGTGCGGATGTCGTGGTGCAGTCAGCGCATAAGACCTTGCCAGCGATGACGATGGGATCGTTTCTCCATATCGGCAGTAGTCGCGTGAACGTGGCAAAAATCCGGAAATACTTGCAGATGTTCCAATCGAGCAGTCCGTCTTATCTGATATTGGCTTCTTTGGATGATGCACGTTCGTATCTTCAAAACTATTCCCAGCCTGATGTCCGGATGTTCATGGAAAAGCGGGAACGTTTTCTCAGCAGCCTGCGGATGATTCCCCGTTTGGCTGTGATGGAATCCGATGATCCGCTGAAAATCATGTTGAGGGTCGACCATCATAGTGGGTATCAGCTTAAGGAGAAGCTAGAGCAAGTAGGGATTGAAGTTGAATTGGCTGATTTTTTTCAAGTGCTGTTGATCTTGCCTCTATTGAAGCAATGGCATGCGTATCCGTTTGCCGAAATCCGCAGCCGCTTGAAAGAAGCGGTAGCGATGCTTGAAGGGGAAACAAGAAAAGACATGAAGCTTCAAATAAAAAAAACATCAGAGGTGACGGTACCCGAATTGTCTTTTGAAGAAATCGATCTGTCGGATCACGAATGGATTTCTCATACCCAGGTTATTGGACGGATCGCGGCTGGGATGGTGATTCCGTATCCGCCCGGCATTCCGCTTGTGGTGGCTGGTGAAAAATGGACATTGGCTAAAGTGGAAGAGTTGATGAATTACATTGCCTCAGATACGCAAATACAAGGGGACCATCAGCTGGAGTCCAAACAGTTGCCGGTACTTCAACAGGTGACAACGTAGAATAAGTAATGCGTAATGAGGGTATACTGTAACATCATTAAATGGAACAGAATGTGGGGGATTTTCATGGATCAGGAAAAATACGCAATCATTGATATCGGTTCGAATACCATCCGGCTGGTCATCTATACACGGGATAAAAGTGGGCGTTTTACTGAAAGTGAAAACGTCAAGGCCGTAGCCCGTCTCCGGAATTACTTGAATGAAGATAATGTGCTGGAGCAGGACGGCATCGATATACTCGTCAAGACGTTGAAGAGTTTCCAGGAAGTCACCCGGCACCATCAATTGAAGGATATTCAATGCGTCGCCACAGCTGCTGTACGCCAAGCAGTAAATCAGGATGATATTATGGCAGCGGTAGAGAAAGAGACGGACTTTACCATCCGGATCCTTACCGAATTTGAAGAAGCGAATTATGGATACTTGGCGGTCGTCAATTCGACTCCATTCGCCAGCGGCATCACAGTCGATATCGGTGGGGGTAGTACAGAGCTTACGTATTTCAACGATCGTCAGCTGATTTTCTTCTATAGTTTCCCGTTCGGTGCTTTATCTTTAAAACAGCAGTTTATCGAGGGAGATATACCGACCAAAGGAGAATTGCGTGAGCTGCGGTCATTTTTGAAAGAGCAGTTCAATCAGCTGGAATGGCTGGCCGATAAACGTCTGCCGTTGATCGGCATCGGGGGAAGTGCGCGGAACATGGCCCAGGTTCATCAGGAGCATATCGAATATCCGTTGTCGGGAATCCATCAATACATGATGAGCAGAAATGATGTAGAAGAAATCAATGATTTGTTGAAATCCCTGGATTTTTCGGAGCTTCAACGGCTTGAAGGCTTGTCGAAGGACCGAGCGGATATCATCATTCCTGCTGTGGAAGTGTTTCACTATTTGATGGAATTGATTGATACGAAGGAATTTGCACTCAGCCGAAAAGGCTTGAGAGATGGCTTTTTTTATGAAGAGACGACCAAGGATTTTGATTTAGCGGTATTTCCTAATGTCGTGGAAGAGAGTTTCCATGAACTGGCCATCGACTATGACATCAATTTGACCCACGCGTTTCATGTCACTAACAGCGCAATGCTGATTTCAAAAAAACTAGAAGAGATCGGATTACTGTCCTTGGAAGAGCTGGATACTAAACGCCTGAAACTGAGCAGCGCCCTATATAACTTAGGGAGCTATATCGATTCGGAATCGAGCCACCAGCATACCTTCTATCTATTAGGCAATCGGACGATTGATGGCCTATTGCATAAAGAGCGGATTATTGTCGCGTTGATGGCTTCATTTAAAAACAAGGAAGTGTTCAAACGGAACGTCAATCTTTATGAAGATTGGTTCACTAAAGATGAGCTGTCAAAATTCAGCCTGCTAGGAGCCGTTATTAAGCTGTCGTATAGTTTAAATGCTACGAAGCGTGACATTGTCGAGAATATCGAATTGGAAGAGAAGGATGATAAACTTGTGTTTTCTGTCCAATGCCGTGAAGACTGGGAGCCGGAACAATACCAGGTGGAAAAGCAGAAGAAGCATTTGGAGAAACAGCTGAAGAAAACGATTGATTTTAAGTTTTACAAATAATTTACATTGCGAAGGCTATCTCCTGCTTTTTAAAAAGATGGAGAATGGTACGATAAAGAGAATGGATTATAAGTAAAAGGTGGAGTCGAAATTGGAGACAGTGAAAAAGAAGAACATAGAACTCAGGGATCCCGCATATTACAATAACCGTGAATTGAGTTGGCTTGCTTTTAATGAACGTGTTCTTCAGGAAGCACTTGATAAACGAAATCCTCTGTTGGAGCGGTTTAAGTTTTTGGCGATTTTTAGCTCCAATTTGGACGAATTTTTTATGGTCCGTGTAGCAGGGTTGCAAGATCAAGTGAAAGTCGGGTTTACCAAACCCGAAAACAAAGCTGGGATGACCCCGAAGCAGCAGTTGAATGAAATTGCCATGAAGACCCATCGATTGGTGGATCTGCAGTATGAGACGCTGCAGAAGAATTTGTTGCCGAAGCTCCAAAAGGAAAATGTGGAGTTTGTAAAGATGGCAGACTTGAGTGCGGATCAATTGGATGTTATGGAGCAGCATTTTGAAGACCATATTTTTCCGGTACTGACGCCGATGGCTATCGATGCGTATCGGCCTTTTCCGATGCTGCTGAATAAAAGCATCAATTTAGCAGTGGTGCTGGAAGACCAAGAGGATCAAGTGGAAGAAGGGCAGAAAATTGCGATTGTCCAGGTTCCGTCTGTGCTTGATCGCTTTGTCCGTCTGGAATCGAAAAAAGGCAGCCACAAGCTGATTTTACTGGAAGACGTCATCAGCTTCTTCATTCGTAAGCTTTTCCATGGCTTCAAGGTGATTTCAACATCGGTTTTCCGGATTACCCGCAATGCCGACATGACGATCCATGAAGAAGGCGCGCGTGATTTGCTGAAGGAAATCGAAGAAGAGCTCCGCAAGCGGAAGTGGGGAGCGGCTGTGCGCCTGGAAATCCAGCAGCCCGGGTTTGATCCGACTATTTTGGATTACTTGACTGAAGAGCTGGAGGTTCACAAGAAAGATGTCTATGCGATCGAAGGGTTTTTGGATCTGACAGTCTTTTTCAACTTTTATAAAAAGATGGCGCCGGTTTGGGAGCATTTGGTCTTTGAAGGGAAAGTATCGCAATTGCCGGTCGGTATGGAGACGGGCAAGCAGATTTTTCAGAAAGTCAGCGAACAGGACGTCTTCCTTCATCATCCCTACGAGTCATTTGAGCCGGTTGTCCAGTTCATTTCAGAAGCAGCGGATGATCCTGATGTGCTTGCCATCAAGCAGACCCTCTATCGGGTCAGTGGCGATTCTCCGGTGATTAAAGCATTGAAAAGAGCCGCTGAAAACGGCAAACAAGTAACGGTGCTGGTTGAACTGAAGGCCCGATTCGATGAAGAAAACAATGTCCAATGGGCAAAAGAGCTGGAGAAGGCTGGATGCCATGTTATTTATGGGATGACCCATCTGAAGACGCACAGCAAAATCACTTTGGTGGTGCGGAAAAAAGAGGATAAGATCGAACGTTTTGTGCATTTGGGAACGGGCAATTACAATGACCAGACAGCTAAAATCTATACGGATATGAGCTTATTCACTTCGAAAAGGCAGTTTGGCATTGATGCGACCAACTTTTTCAATTACTTGAGCGGCTATACTGAAAAGCCGAAGTTCCATTACCTGTCGGTGGCACCTTTTACCATCCGTACTGATATCATTGACCTGATTGATACCGAAATCCGTTTTCAGAAAAAGCATGGCAATGGCCGAATCGTTGCAAAGATGAACTCGTTGACGGATAAAATCATTATCATGAAATTATATGAGGCATCGAATGCAGGAGTGAAAGTGGACTTGATTGTCAGAGGCATCTGTTGTCTGCGGCCAGGAATTTCAGAGGTGAGTGAAAACATCCGGGTACGGAGCATCGTTGGCAGTCTGCTGGAGCATAGCCGGGTTTACTTCTTCAACCATAACGGAAAAGGAAAGACTTTCCTGTCATCAGCGGATATGATGACCCGGAATTTGAATAACCGCATTGAAATCCTATTTCCGATTGTTGACGAAGCTATCAAAGAACAGGTTAAGAGCATATTGGAGCTGGGTCTTGCCGATAATGTGAAAGCCAGAGAGCAGGATGCAGATGGCGTTTACCACTACGTGCCACGGAAAAATGACGAGCTGGCAATAGATAGCCAAATGGAATTGTTTCGGCGGGCTTATCAAGTAGCAGAAGACGAGGAATAAGCAGGAGCCGTTCATTTTCACAGGGGGAGGAACGGTTTTTTTACAGGTCACTGTAAAATATGAGCCATTTCGTGTATAGTATAAAGAGTTTGAAACAGTAGAATATGATTAATTTCATGGAATAAGGTGAGCAGTAAAATGAGTTATTTGATCAATCTGGAAGGCGGAGAAGGATCGGGCAAGTCGACGGTTCTGAAGATGCTGGCAGATGCGTTAGAGGAAAAAGGATTTTCTGTTGTCTGCACGAGAGAGCCAGGCGGTATCGATATCGCGGAACAAATCCGCGGCGTGATCTTGAACCGGGAAAACACAGCAATGGATGCCCGAACAGAAGCGTTGTTGTATGCTGCAGCAAGAAGACAGCATTTGGTTGAAAAGATCATTCCGGCACTCGAAGCTGGAAGCATCGTCTTATGCGATCGTTACATCGACTCCAGCTTGGCTTATCAAGGATACGCGCGCGGGCTGGGGATGGAAGAGATTTTCGCCATCAATAAATTCGCCATCGACGATTATATGCCGGACCTGACCCTTTATTTTGATGTTAATCCGAAAGTGGGATTGGCACGGATTGAAAAGGATGCAGATCGGGAAATCAATCGGTTGGATGTGGAATCAATGAAGTTCCACTATAAAGTAAGAGAAGGGTATCTCTTGCTGTTGAGCCAAAACCCAGAACGAATTCGCCTGATCAATGCAGAGAATGAGCTGGATACTGTTTTCGCAGACGCGTTGGAAACAGCCGCACGATTCATAGAAGAACGGCAAGCAGCAGTTGATCCTTCCTAAGGTCAGCTGTTTTTTTTAGCCGTTTCTTTTTTGGCATTGAGCTGGAAAGATATGCAGCGTATATCTTTCTTCATGTTATACTTATATAGAAGAAAGATAAAAAGGAGTGAGTGCTGATGAAACTCGTAGTAGCAGTTGTACAGGACCAAGACAGTAACCGATTATCCAACGCGTTAACGAAAAATGATTTCCGGGCTACAAAGCTTGCCAGTACAGGAGGGTTTTTGCGCTCAGGGAACACGACCTTTTTAATCGGTGTAGAAGATGAACTTGTACCGAAGTTATTGGACCTGATTCGTGAAAATTGCCGATCTCGTGAACAGATGGTGGCACCTGTATCACCGATGGGTGGCAATGCTGACTCGTATATTCCCTATCCTGTTGAAGTTGAAGTGGGCGGAGCGACTATTTTTGTCCTGCCGATTGAACAGTTCCATCATTTCTAAACAATAGGAGAGCCCAATGGATTTCCCACGATAAATTATACGGCCGCATATCGGCCAGTACCATAAATAATACCCGTGCTCCAATCGGAACACGGGATTTTTTACAAAGTCTGAAGGTGAAACTTATGCAAAAAACGACGGATGAATTTTTGGAAATGCAGCCAGTGGTGATGAAGCGGCTGCAGGGTGCCTATGCGAAAGACCGGTTGGCACATGCTTACCTGTTTGAAGGCCCTGCAGGCTCGGGGAAAAAGGAAATCACTCATTTCTTCGTCAAGCTGCTGCTATGTGAATCACCCCTAGAAAATGTTCCATGTGAAACATGTCGAAGCTGTCAGCTTTATAATTCCGGCAATCATACAAATGTTTTGTTCATCGAACCGGATGGCCAAAACATTAAAATTGATCAAATCCGTGAATTGATTTTCAAGTTGAATAAAACCGGGCTGAATACAGGCCGTAAAATATACGTGATTGAGCAGGCGGACCGCATGAATAATTCTTCTGCCAATGCTTTGCTGAAGTTTTTGGAAGAGCCGGAGTTTAACGTGACAGCCATCCTGTTGACTGAGCGGCTTAATGCACTGATGAGCACAATCCGTTCCCGCTGCCAATTGGTGTCGTTCCGACCTTTATCACGACCGAAGCTGATGGAGAAGTTGACAGCTGATGGAATGACAGAATCGATGGCTGCAACCGTCAGTATGCTGACACAAAGCGAAGAAGAAGCAATTGCTTTGAGTCAGGATGAACAATTTGCCCAAGCCAGAAAAACAGTGCTGAAACTGGTGGAAGTGGCTGACAGCAATGTTCACGAGGCGCTTTTGATGCTCCAGGCGGAATGGCTGCCATTATTTAAAGAAAAAGAAGATGCCGAAAGAGGTCTGGACATGTTATTATTTGCATATCGGGACATTGCTTCGGTAAAAGCAGGTCTTGAAACTGCACGAACATATCCAGACATGGAAGAAACTTGGAAGCAGATGGCTCTCCGGCGTTCCTTTACGGTATTGTCCAAGCAGTTGCAGGCCGTTTTACAGGCCAAACAACAATTGCCGCGCAATATGAACCGGACGCTGTTGATGGAGCAGTTAATGCTGAATCTGCAGGAGGGGTAGCAATTGTATAATGTGATAGGTGTCCGCTTCAAGAAAGCGGGTAAAATATATTATTTTGATCCAGGTGAATTAGGGATTGAAAAAGACGATTATGTCATTGTGGAAACGGCACGAGGCATAGAATACGGAAAAGTGGTCGTACCGACGAAAACCGTTGGAGAAAACGACGTGGTCTTGCCTTTAAAACAGGTGGTAAGAGTAGCTTCTGACCGCGATCGTCACCAGGTGGAAGAAAACCGTCTGGAAGCAAGCCGTGCTTTTGAACTGGGCACCGGCAAAATTGAAGAGCATCGATTGGACATGAAACTGGTTGATGTTGAATACACTTTCGACCGCAATAAAGTCATTTTTTACTTTACAGCGGAAGGCCGTGTGGATTTCCGGAACTTGGTCAAAGACTTGGCTTCCATTTTCCGTACACGCATTGAACTTCGCCAAATAGGTGTTCGTGATGAAGCTAAAATGCTCGGTGGTATCGGTCCTTGTGGCCGGATGCTCTGTTGTTCGACATTTTTGGGTGATTTTGAGCCGGTTTCGATCAAAATGGCAAAAGATCAAAACCTATCGTTGAATCCTTCGAAAATTTCAGGTTTATGCGGCCGGTTGATGTGCTGCTTAAAATATGAGAATGACGAATACGAAACAGCGAAAAAGGAAATGCCGGATATTGGAACACGCGTAACGACGCCGGACGGTGACGGCCGCGTAGTAGGCATGAATATTTTAGAGCGGGTGTTGAAAGTTCGCTTATCTGAGCAGGAACAGACACTTGAATATACATTAGATGAGATAATGGGCCAAGGAACGAGAGCGTGAGGTGGTTTAGGTGAAGGAAAAGAATTTTTTGGACACGGTCATGGAGTTTGAACAGCAACTCCAATCCATGCAGGAACAATTCAGCGAACTAAAAGCTGTAGTGGCCCGGACAATGGAAGAACACCATGCGCTGCAACTGGAGAATCATCATTTGCGTTCGCGCTTGGATGAATTCCATCAAGCAGTGCCGGAAGTGGCAGCTGTGGATCCGGTGAAATTGAAAAAAGCTGTGATGGATATCGGCGAAGGCTACGATAATTTAGCCCGTCTGTATCATGAAGGCTATCATGTGTGCAATGTACATTTCGGCAGTTCCCGAAAAGGTGACGATTGCCTGTTCTGTTTGTCATTCCTGAATAAGCAGAATTGAAAAGCGGAAGCGGCCGCACTGCTCCGACCGGCGTAAGACGATTTGGCGAAGCGGCGTTTTTGCAGCCGCATAGCCAGAGTGGCTTACGACCCGAGGAGCAGGCCGCTGGAGCTGGACAAGAAAAGCGTAAGCGGCGGCAGTGCTGCCCGCTGGTAAAATGATAAAGAGAAAGGCTTCCGACACTCCGTGTGGCGGCAGCCTTTTGTTATGCTGGGAGTTGAACAGATGTTAGTGGATGACGAAAGACTTGATTATTTATTGGCGGAAGACCTGCGGATCATTCAAAGTCCATCGGTGTTTTCCTTTTCATTGGATGCGGTGCTGTTGGCCCGCTTTGCCTATGTTCCGCTGAAGCGGGGAACAATTGTAGACCTATGCACAGGCAACGGAGCGATTCCGCTGTTTTTAAGTGCCCGTACGGAGTCGCAGATCATTGGGGTAGAGTTGCAGGAACGTCTTGCACATATGGCACGGCGCAGCGTGGAATACAACGGCCTTGAGCAGCAGATCGACATCATCGAAGGCGATGTCAAAAACATGCCGGCACAGCTGGGGTTTGAAAAATACGATGTGGTGACCTGCAACCCACCTTATTTTCCGGCGCATGAGATGAGCGACAAAAACATCAGTGAACACATGGCTATCGCGCGGCACGAGCTGCATCTGACATTGGATGAGGCGGTCTTATCGGCTAGCCAACTATTGAAGCAAGGCGGAAAGGCAGCGTTTGTCCATCGTTCCGGCCGCTTGATCGATTTGATTGCAGCGATGCGTGCCAACCGTCTGGAACCGAAACGGATTCGCCTGGTTTATCCGAAAGCTGGAAAAGAAGCGAATACCTTATTGGTTGAGGGCATCAAAGACGGGAAACCGGATTTGAAGATCCTGCCGCCATTGATTGTCTATGGAGAAGATGGGGAATATACCGAAGAAGTGCGGGAGTTATTATATGGCAGCCAGTGACCATTATTTTTATGTCTTGGAATGCGCTGACGAGTCATATTATGCGGGTTATACCAACGATCTTGAAAAGCGGCTGGCTGCACATAACGCCGGAAAAGGCGCAAAATACACACGCGCTAAAGGGCCGTCCAAGCTCATTCATCATGAATGCTATGATACGAAACCGGCAGCGATGAAAGCGGAATATGCCTTCAAGCAATTAACGAAGGCTCAAAAAATCCGTTATATTGCTGAAGGAAAGGAGAACGGCAAATGAAATCCCAAAAAAGTTTCCAGCATAAGCAAGCCACCTTGTACCTGGTGGCCACACCCATCGGCAACCTGGAAGATATGACGATTCGCGCGTTGCGTATTTTAAAAGAAGTGGATATTATTGCCGCAGAAGATACACGCAACACGAAAAACCTCTGCAATTATTTTGATATCCAGACCAAATTGGTCAGTTACCATGAACACAATCAGGAAAGTGGGGGCTTTAAGATTTTGTCCTACCTGGAGGAGGGCAAGTCTGTCGCTCTGGTCAGCGACGCCGGCATGCCATGTATTTCCGATCCCGGTGAAGACATCGTTAAACGGGCAGTTGCGGAAAACTTTCCGGTTGTCCCGATTCCTGGCGCTAATGCGGCACTCAGTGCGCTGATCGCTTCTGGAATTTCACCACAGCCGTTCCTATTTTACGGATTCCTGTCCCGTAATAAAAAAGATCGCCTCGCAGAGCTTGAAATTTTGGGGCAGAAAGAAGAAACGCTTATCTTTTACGAAGCGCCCCACCGGCTGAAAGAAAGCTTGAAGAGCATTCAAAAAGCGGTCGGAGATGAGCGGAGAATTACCTTGGCACGGGAAGTGACAAAGAAATTCGAAGAGTTTCTGAGAGGGACGGTTGAAGAAGCTGTGGTCTGGGCCGAAGAAAATGAAATCCGTGGAGAATTTTGTCTGGTGCTGGAAGGCAATGCCAATCCGGAACCCGTCGGAAATGTAAAGTGGTGGGAACAGCTGTCCATCGAAGAACATGTAGATCAGCTCATGGAAACCAAAAACCTGACATCCAAAGAAGCCATCAAAGAAGCCGCAATCGAACGCCAGTTGTCCAAGAGAGAAGTCTATCAGGCTTATCATACTTAGGAAAAGCGGAAGCAGCCGTTAAGCCTCGACAAGCGCTGGAAGCCTTGCCGGTAATGGCGTACTTTGCCATTGCAGGTAAGGCTGAAGCGACTCGAGAGGCTGGCTGCTGAAGCTGGACAATAAGAAAAGCGGAAGCGCCCATGTAGCTCTGCCGGGCATAAGACAGATCGGCGAAGCGGCATGTTTCAGCCGCACAGCTGAGTCGGCTTAGGACCTAAAGAGCTGGGCGCTGAAGCTAGACAATGAAAAAAAGTGGAGACGTCCCAAACGAAAAACTATATCAGTAGACATTAAAAAACCAGGAAGCCTCGGCATCCTGGTTTTTCTACATTACTTCTTTAAGTTGTTTTGGATTTCTTTTACCAGCATTTCTGCGCCTTCAGAGCTCAAGATCAATTTGCCGCCAACCAATTGCATGTTGTCGTCTGATACTTCGCCTGTAACTGCACATGTCATATTCGGTAAATATTTTTTCAAAATAATTTTATCGTCATCCACGTAAATTTCCAATGCGTCTTTTTCTGCGATTCCCAAAGTCCGTCGCAATTCAATTGGAATTACCACACGTCCTAATTCATCCACTTTCCGAACAATACCTGTCGATTTCATAATGATAGTCCTCCTTTTATTTTATCGGGTGTATTCGCCAAAATTCGACATTTACCACTTCCTGTCATAAATCATACCAACTACTGGCAATTTGGTCAATAAAAAACTATCGAAATCATAATGAAATTTTATAACTAGTGGTAATTTTCTTTGATTTTGAATAAAGAATGCCATTGGATTGACAAATTTTAAATAAAAGTAAAAAAAATCCATTTTAAATATGCTTAAATAATGTCGAATCGTTATTTTAAATGTCATTGTCGAATTGAAAGATTGTACAAAATAGGGGACTTCGTTAAAATAAGAACTATACAAAAAAACTGGAGGAATTTTTCGTGACTGCTAAAAAAGAAACGTTTTATTTAACCACACCGATTTACTATCCAAGCGGAAAATTCCATATTGGAACGGCTTATACAACAGTTGCTTCTGATGCGATGGTCCGCTATAAGCGTTTGCGTGGATTTGATGTCCGGTTTTTGACTGGAATGGATGAACATGGCCAAAAAATTGAAGAAAAAGCGAAAGAAGCTGGAAAAGCACCACAGGAATTTGTGGATGAGATGGCTTTAGCAGCTAAACAAGTATGGTCAACAATGGATATTACTTACGATGACTTCATTCGCACCACAGAAAAGCGTCATAAAGAAGGTGTGGAACGGATTTTCAAAACCTTCCTCGACAATGGCGATATCTATAAAGGCGAATATGAAGGCTGGTATTGCACGCCTTGTGAATCATTCTTTACGGAAAACCAATTGGATGACGGCAATTGCCCGGATTGCGGACGTCCAGTCCATAAAGTGAAAGAAGAATCGTATTTCTTCAATATGAAAAAATACGCAGGCCGCCTGTTGGAGTATTACGAAAATAATGTAGAGTTTATTGAGCCTGAGTCGCGTAAAAACGAAATGATCAATAATTTCATCAAACCCGGATTAGAGGACCTGTCGGTTTCACGGACTTCTTTTGACTGGGGAATTCCGGTTCCTGGAGATCCGAAGCATGTCATCTATGTATGGGTCGATGCTTTGTCGAATTACATTACTTCACTTGGCTACGGTTCAAATGATGACAGCTTGTTCAATAAATACTGGCCGGCGGATGTCCACGTGGTCGGCAAAGACATTGTCCGTTTCCACACGATCTACTGGCCGATTTTCCTGATGGCTTTGGATCTGCCATTGCCGAAGAAAGTTTTTGCCCACGGCTTCATCATGATGAAAGATGGCAAAATGTCGAAATCAAAAGGCAATGTTGTTTATCCGGAAATGCTGGTTGAGCGATACGGATTGGATGCAACCCGTTATTTCCTGTTACGTGAATTGCCATTTGGATCTGACGGCGTCTTTTCACCGGAATCATTTGTCGAACGCACCAATTTTGATTTGGCCAATGATCTCGGAAACTTATTGAATCGTACAGTCTCAATGATCAATAAATACTTCGACGGCGCAGTTCCGCAAATCAATGGATTGCTGACTGCATTCGACGGTCCGCTTCAGCGGGTAGCTGCCCAAACAGTGGAAGTCTATGAGCAGCATATGGAGAGAATGCAATTCAGCATTGTCTTAAGCGAAGTATGGGCATTGATTTCAAGAACCAATAAATATATCGACGAAACACAGCCATGGGTACTGGCGAAAGATGAAGCTGAGAAAGAGCAATTGGCTTCTGTCATGGCCCATTTGGCGGAAAGTCTTCGTATGACTGCGGTTATGCTGCAACCATTCCTGCCGAACGCTCCAAAACAGATTGTTGAACAACTGGGTCTCTCAGAAGACTTTCTTGCTTGGGATACGTTGCAAGGCTTCGGTAAAATTCCGGCAGGCACTCAAGTAGTGTCCAAAGGGACGCCGATCTTCCCGCGCCTCGAAGTAGAACCGGAAGTAGCATATATCCGTGATCAAATGCGTGGCACTGCAGCTCCGGCTGTAGAAGAGCCTACGGTCGTAGAAGTTCCGGATGTGCCGGAAATTGCGATTGAAGACTTTTCGAAAGTGGATTTGCGTGTAGCGACAGTAACAGAATGTGAAGCAGTGCCGAAAACCTCAAAACTGTTGAAACTGCAGTTGGATATGGGCTACGAAAAGCGCCAGGTGGTATCTGGAATTGCGGAACATTACAAACCGGCGGAACTGGTCGGCAAAAAAGTGGTCGTAGTAGCAAACCTGAAACCCGTGAAATTGCGTGGCGAGCTTTCTCAGGGAATGATTCTGGCCGGCGAAAAAGACGGTTACCTAACATTGGCATCAGTCGCCGAAAAGCTTCCAAACGGCTCAAAAATAAAATAAGACTACTGGAAAAGACCTGTTTTGACCCACTTTAATTAGTGGGTCTTTTTTTATTTTGGTAGGTTTTATGGCCCAATATTACAGAGGAATGAATGGTTTTGACGCCGAATCAACATGTTTTGTTACCCAATTGTAATGTTGCTGTGAAGAATGATACAGGTAGAACCATTAGAATAAAGCTTAATGTGAGGAGAATGATTGATGTTTATCGATACCCATGTACATTTAAATGCAGACCAATATGATGAGGACCTGTCACAAGTCATTGAGCGCGCACGAGAAAACCATGTGGAGAAAATGGTAGTCATCGGCTTCGACCGAAAAACGATCGAACGGGCCATCGAATTGGCTGAAACCTATGAATTCATCTTCGCAGTAGTTGGTTGGCATCCCGTTGATGCCATCGATTGTACTGAAGAAGACTTGAAGTGGATTGAAGAGCTCGCAGCTCATCCGAAGGTAGTGGGAATCGGGGAAACCGGATTGGATTACTACTGGGACAAATCACCAAAAGAGGTACAGCAGGAAGTTTTCCGCAAGCAGATCCGATTGGCTAAAAAAGTAAAGCTGCCAATCATCATCCATAACCGGGAAGCTACAGAAGACGTACTGAAAATCCTCAAGGAAGAAAACGCGAAAGAAATAGGCGGTGTCATGCATTGCTTCAGTGGCAGTGTAGAGACAGCCCGTGAAAGTATAGAAATGAACTTCATGATTTCTCTTGGGGGACCGGTAACATTCAAAAATGCCAAAAAGCCGAAAGAAGTTGCTGAGTTGATTTCGCTTGATCACCTGATGATCGAAACGGATGCCCCATACTTAGCCCCACATCCTTATCGTGGGAAACGAAATGAACCATCCTATGTTCCATTGGTTGCGGAAGAGATTGCGCGGCTGAAAGGAATTTCGGTGGAAGAAGTAGCAGAAGCGACCACGCGAAACGCTGAAAAGTTTTACAAGCTTTCTCAAATAAAGGGAAATTAAGAAATTCGTATTGATTGACAGTTCAAACATGAGACCATATAATCACTCAGGTGAAGAAGGAGGAGATATTTTTGTCAAATGAAGCAAATAATACCAAATCATCAAAATTATTCAAAGGTAAATCATTGGCGGTCACAATCGCAACCGTATTGTTGTTCGCGGCGGTTTTAACTTTTGCTATATATGAAGGTACAAAAAACACAGTATCTGTAACAGCTAATGGGGAGCAGGAAGAAGTAAGAACGCATGCAGAAACGGTCGGAGCGTTTTTGGAGGAACAGGAAATCGAAGCAGGGGAGCATGATTTTCTGAGCCATTCGAAAGAAACGGTGATCGATAAAGACCTGGCTCTTGAATGGGATGCAGCAGAACAATATAACGTAACAGTTGACGGAGAAGCAACTTCTGCCTGGACAACTGAAAATACAGTAGCAGAGATTTTAGCTAAAGCGAATATCGAGCTTACAAAATATGATAAAGTATCACCTGCGCTAGAGGAACAAGTGGACGAAGAGACAACGATTTCAGTTGAGAAAGCCTACGAAGTTACGATCCAGGATGGTCTTAAAGAAAAGAAAGTATGGTCTACTTCAACTACGGTCGCTGACTTTTTAAAACAGCACAAAGTTTCTGTGGGCAAACTTGACAGAGTGGAAAGCGAAATGGACGAATTGGTCCTTCCAAATTCAAAAGTTAAAGTGGTCCGCGTTGAAAAGGTCACCGATGTAGTTGAGGATTCTGTGAAATACGCAGTAGAGACAAAAAAAGACAATTCCTTGCTTAAAGGCAATGAAAAAGTCGTTCAAAAAGGTGCAAATGGCGTAGTCAAGAAAACCTACGAAGTCATCAAAGAAAATGGCAAAGAAGTAAAACGAGATCTTAAAAATGAAAAAGTCGTAAAAGAACCAACAAAACAAGTAACGGCAGTCGGCACGAAAACAGTTGTAGCAACTGTTTCACGTGGAGCTCAAGCGAAAGCTGCACCCGTAGCTGCTCAGGAAGAAAAGAAGGCAGCACCGCAAAAGGAAAAAGCGGTAGTCAAAACAGCTTCAGCTGAAACAGCGGCAACACCAGCTAAAGCCAAAGCGGCACCAGCAGAAGCAGAACCGACTGGCGGCAAAGAATTCTATGTGTCAGCAACAGCTTATACAGCAAGCTGCACAGGCTGTTCAGGAATTACTGCGACAGGCATCAATTTGCATGCCAATCCAGGCCTTAAAGTAATTGCGGTAGACCCTAGTGTTATTCCGTTAGGTTCTAAAGTATGGGTTGAAGGATACGGTAATGCGATTGCTGGCGATACTGGCGGAGCAATCAAAGGAAACAAAATTGATTTGTTTATGGCCAATAAATCCGATGCTTTGTCATTCGGACGCAAACAAGTAAAAGTTAGAATCCTTAACTAGTTCTAGCGTAAGTTCTATTGAAGGCTTTCCCGGGATATTTCCTGGGAAAGCTTTTTACATGTGTACCCATAAGCGTGTAGAATAAACAAGAAGCTTGAAAAGAGGAACCAATATATGAAGATAAATGAAATTATCGTGGTTGAAGGAAAAGACGATACAGTAGCGATTAAACGTGCAGTCAACGCGGATACGATAGAAACGAACGGTTCAGCCATTACAGCAGAGACGCTTCAGCGGATCGCTCATGCACAACAGAAGCGGGGCATCATTGTTTTTACGGATCCCGATTATCCTGGGCGGCGTATCCGTGCTATTATTGAAGAACATGTGCCTCAGGCTAAACATGCATTTTTACCCAAAGAAAAAACCATTGCAAAAAACGGCAAAGGGTTAGGCATTGAACATGCCCGTGATGAAGATATCCGTGAAGCCTTGCAGGCGGTCTACACGCCGCTGCAGGAAGAGCGCCTGATAGAGATCACAATGGAAGATTTGATCGACGCAGGGCTCGTTGCCCATCCAAAAGCCAAACAGCGTCGAATACAAATCGGCAACGATCTGCAGATCGGCTATACCAATGGCAAGCAGCTTCAAAAGCGGCTTCATATGTTCGGTATATCCAAAGACCAGTTCATCAAAGCGGTACAAGCGTTAATTCAGGAGGAAAAACAATGACCAAAGATATTGCCACGCCTATTCGGACGCAACAGATTATGGCGAAATACAATTTAAAAGTGAAAAAGAGCCTCGGACAGAACTTTTTGATAGATCCCAATATTTTACGTAAAATTGTCGGCCAAGCAAAATTGACTAAAAAATCTGCGGCCATTGAAATCGGACCAGGAATCGGTGCGTTGACAGAACATCTGGCAAGAGAAGCGGGAAAAGTACTGGCTTTTGAAATCGACCAGCGCCTATTGCCGGTGCTTGATGACACGCTTTCTCCATACGATAATATTTCCATTGTCCATGCTGATATTCTGAAAACCGATGTCCAGGCAGCCATCGACAATGAATTGGCTGATTACGACGATATCGTGGTTGTAGCGAATCTGCCCTATTATGTCACAACGCCCATTATCTTAAAGCTTTTGTTGGAAAAACTGCCGATTCGCGGCATGGTCGTTATGCTGCAAAAAGAGGTAGCTGAACGCATTACAGCTAAACCTGGTACAAAAGCTTATGGATCACTATCTATTGCCATCCAGTACTATACACAGGCTGAAATGGCATTGACTGTTCCTAAATCGGTCTTCCTGCCACAGCCGAATGTCGATTCCGCTGTTATTCTCATGACCAAACGGGAAGTTCCTGAAGTGGAAGTGATTGATGAAGACTTCTTCTTTAGCGTTACGAGAGGGTCGTTTGTTCAGCGGAGAAAAACTATTTTGAACAACCTTCAAGTTGCGATGCCTTTAGGAAAAGAGAAAAAAGAGCTGATTTTGAAAGCTCTGGCAGAAGCTGAAATCGATCCAACGCGGCGTGGAGAGACTTTGTCGATCAAAGAATTTGGTCTGTTGGCTGATAAATTATACGCTTATTTCCAGTAAAACCGGCATTCTGTTACAATTTCGGCACAACTTATTTCGACCTAAAGATATTTCGGATAAATAAATATTGACAGCAGCTAATAGTCGCTGATAAAATTATAAATTTGCTTGACTATTCCATCATATTATGGTAGAATTTTGTCTATAGTGAGGTGTAGACAAAATGCCCAAAACTTTGGCGGATATTAAAAAGTCGTTAGACCTACATTTAGGAAAACGATTGCTTTTGAAGGCAAACGGAGGTCGCAAGAAAACGGTTGAACGTGCCGGAATCCTGCGCGAAACGTATCACTCCGTGTTCGTGATTGAGCTAGATCAAGAAGAGCATGCATTTGAACGCGTGTCTTACAGCTACGCAGACATCTTAACTGAAGCAGTAGAAATTACTGTGTACGAAGGAACTGAAGATGCACTTGTTGTGAAATAATTGAATTATATTTATATGTTACTTCAAAACTTGCTCCTGCTTATTCAAGCGGAAGGCGAGTTTTTTTGTTTCTGCCGGCACATTCCTTTCCATTGTCCCGCGGTATGTTAAAATAGTCTTCATCAGAATATAAAAGGAGGCAGTGGGATGCTCTACGTAAAAGCGCCTGCCAAGATTAATTTAACATTAGATGTTTTACATAAACGTCCAGATAACTACCATGAAATAGAAATGATTATGACAACGGTGGATTTATCGGACCGTATTGGGCTGATGGGGACAGCTAAAGGCATACATATCCAGTCTGCTGACCGCTTCGTGCCGAGTGATTCCCGCAACCTTGCCTATCAGGCGGCGCAATTGATCAAAGACACTTTCAATATCAAGACCGGAGTCATCATCTCGCTTGACAAAAAAATTCCGGTTGCTGCCGGCTTGGCTGGAGGCAGCAGTGATGCAGCGGCGACATTAAAAGGACTGAACAAACTTTGGCAACTAAACCTGTCACTTGATGAACTAGCTGAGCTGGGCGCTAAAATTGGTTCCGATGTTTCTTTTTGCGTTTATGGCGGAACAGCATTAGCGAAAGGACGTGGAGAAATCATCCAGGAATTGCCCACTCCGCCAAATTGCTGGGTCATTCTAGCGAAGCCGACTTTAGGAGTTTCTACAGCTGATGTCTACGGGGCATTCGATGTTCAGACAGCCCAACATCCGAATACGGAAGAAATGATTCAAGCGCTCAACGATGGCGACTATGAAGCCATGTGTGCCAATTTGGGCAACGCTCTCGAAAGCGTGACGCTGAAATTGTATCCGGAAGTGGAACAGATTAAAGAACAGATGAAGAAATTTGGAGCAGATGCTGTGTTGATGAGCGGCAGCGGACCGACAGTTTTTGGATTGGTGCATCAGGAAGCACGTATTCCGCGGATCTATAACGGCTTGCGTGGTTTTTGTTCAGAAGTTTATGCTGTAAGGTTGATCGGCGAACGGGAGCCACTTGCTTAAATACGGACATTTATGGTAAGTTTTCTATAAATCATTCGTGTTTAGGAGAGGGTAGTTTTGAAGTGGAAGCGCAGTGAACGGCTTGTCGATATGACGCATTTTTTATTGGAACATCCGCATAAATTGATTCCGCTGACTTATTTTTCGGATCTGTACCAATCAGCTAAGTCATCCATCAGTGAAGACTTAGGGATTGTCAAAGAAACGTTCGAAGAAAAAGGAATTGGTTTGCTGATGACAGTTCCAGGAGCTGCGGGTGGCGTTAAATACATACCCAAGCTTCAATCTCATGAAATAAAAGCCATCATGGCAGACTTGATGGAAGAGTTAAGCCATTCTGACCGGCTGTTGCCGGGAGGTTATTTGTATATGACCGATGTGCTTGGCAATCCGGAAATGATGAATCGTGTCGGTAAAGTATTTGCTACGGCATTTGCCAAGGAAAAAATTGATGTGATCATGACGGTAGCAACAAAAGGCATCCCGATTGCCCATGCCATCGCCCGTCATTTAAATGTGCCGGTGGTCATCGTTCGCAGAGACAGTAAAGTTACAGAAGGTTCTACAGTCAGCATCAATTATGTATCTGGATCTTCACGCCGCATCCAGACGATGGTATTGTCGAAACGCAGCATGAAGAGCGGACAACGCGTGCTCATCACCGATGACTTCATGAAAGTCGGCGGGACGATGAATGGCATGAAGAACCTGCTGGAAGAATTCGAATGTACATTGGCAGGGGTCGCGGTACTGGTAGAAGCTGAACATTCAGATGAACGGCTTGTCGAGAAATACCTGTCCCTCGTCAAATTGCATGAAGTCAGCGAGAAAGAACGCACGATTGCATTAGAAGAAGGAAACTACTTTGAAAATGGAGGAGTTTAATATGAATTACGTAGCAACAGACAAAGCGGCAGCAGCGATCGGCCCTTATTCACAAGGCGTGGTGTCAGGAGGAATCCTCTACAGTTCAGGTCAAATTCCATTGACAGCTTCGGGAGAATTGGTTGAAGGGACCATTGCCGAACAGACGCATCAAGTATTTTCGAATCTGAAAGCGGTGCTGGCAGAGGCCGGTTCTTCTCTTGGAGAAGTCATCAAGACAACAGTCTTCATTAAAGATATGAACGATTTCGCAGAATTGAACGAGATTTACGCTGCTTATTTCGGCGACCATAAACCGGCGCGTTCGACCGTTGAAGTGGCACGTTTGCCAAAAGACGTAAAAGTGGAAATCGAAGTCATTGCAAAAGTGAACAAGTAAACCTATATAAGGTGAATTAAAGAAGCAGGTAGACTCATTAAATTGAGTTTGCCTGCTTCTTTTTACGGAAGAGAAGAATCCCGGATAGAGAGCAAAGAAGGACATTTTTTTCAAAGTAGATAGTTATTTCAGTTTATTAAGCAAATTTTCAAATTAGTTTTGTAATTTATGAAGGAGATTAGTCCTTTATAGCGAATACCCATAATTAGGGTTTAAAAATAGCAGCTGAGAGAAGGGGGGATGAGAGAATGGAAGTAACAGATGTGAGACTACGACGTGTACAAACCGATGGCCGAATGAGAGCGATCGCTTCCATCACGCTGGATAACGAATTCGTCATCCATGACATTAGAGTAATTGATGGGAACGAAGGATTGTTTGTTGCAATGCCAAGTAAAAGAACACCCGATGGAGAGTTTCGGGACATTGCACATCCAATCAATTCAAGTGCGCGAACAAAGCTTCAAGAAGCTGTCTTAACTGCATATGAGCAAAGTGAAAGCGAATCGGTCTTGGAAAATGCCGGCGTTTAATGGAGCTGAATCGAGGGGCCTTGTATAGTAAATGGGCTCTTTTTTTATTTGACTCTTTTTGTCATGTTATTGTCATGCCTTGAAACCTTGAAAAATCAAGGTTTTTCCGCTATAGTCAATAAGGAAAAGCTAAATTTTCAGTTGATATAGCCAGGATAAAACTGGGTTTATCAACTGATAGAATAAATAAATGAATAGATAGGATCGGTAAAAGGAATCTTATCAGATCAGGAGCGGAGGGGTAAGGAATGGCGAATACATATGCAGTAATTTTAGCAGCCGGTCAGGGCACCCGTATGAAGTCGAAATTGTATAAAGTGCTTCATCCAGTCTGCGGCATGCCGATGGTTGAGCATGTAACAGGCAATGTCGAGCAGCTCGGTGTTGAAAAAATCGTCACTGTCGTCGGCCATGGTGCTGAAAAAGTTCAGCAGCAACTAGGTGACAAAAGTGAATATGCGCTGCAGGCGGAACAACTTGGGACCGCTCATGCAGTTCAACAGACAGCCTCATTGATTGAAGGTCTGGCAGGAACAACTTTAGTCGTTTGTGGAGACACTCCATTGATCCGACCGGAAACGATGCAGGCATTACTCGATCAGCATGCTGAAACACAGGCAAAGGCGACCATCCTGACAGCGATAGCTGATAATCCGACAGGCTACGGACGGATTCTTCGCAACAGCGCTGGCATCGTCGAGAAGATCGTCGAGCAAAAAGACGCTTCCCCAGAAGAGCAGCAAGTGAAAGAAATCAATACAGGCACTTATTGCTTTGACAATGAAGCCTTGTTTGAAGCGTTAAAACTGGTTTCCAACGATAATGTCCAAGGTGAATATTATTTGCCTGACGTCATCGAGATCCTCCAAAAACAAGGTGAAATCGTTGCTGCTTATGCTACAGACAGCTTTGATGAGACATTGGGTGTAAATGACCGTGTTGCATTGAGTCAGGCTGAAGGCATCATGCGCAAACGGATTGCTGAAAAACATATGAGAGCCGGTGTTTCGATCATCGATCCGGCTACTGCCTATATCAGTGCACAAGCTGAAATAGGAGCGGATACGATTATCCATCCGAATGTCACGATTGAAGGCCATACAAAAATCGGAGAAGACTGCGTCATTTCTTCAAACAGTCAAATCGTCAACAGCGTAATCGGCGACCGTACGGCAATCCGCAGCTCGGAAATCCATGACAGCAGCATTGGCACAGATACTGCTGTTGGGCCATTTGCACACATCCGTCCACAAACCGTTTTGGGCAATGATGTGAAAATCGGCAACTTTGTCGAAGTGAAAAAATCAGAAGTCGGAAACGACAGTAAAGTTTCTCATTTAAGCTATATTGGCGATGCCCATGTCGGGACAGGCGTCAATATCGGCTGTGGCACCATTACAGTAAATTACGATGGCAAAAATAAATTCCAGACCATCATTGAAGACGATACGTTTATCGGCTGCAACTCAAATCTGATTGCGCCGGTCACTGTAGGAAAAGGTTCTTATGTGGCTGCTGGTTCTACCATTTCAAAAGATGTACCCGTGGATTCATTGGCGATTGCTCGCGCGCGCCAAGAAAATAAAGAAGGCTATGCAAACAAATTGAACGGTAAAAAATAGGAGGGTTCACACCTAATGGGCTATCAAAATGCAAACTCGAAATTGAAAATCTTTTCATTGAATTCGAACCAGGAGCTGGCTGAAGAAATTTCGAAACACGCAGGCATTCCACTTGGAAAAAGTTCAGTTACACATTTCAGCGATGGGGAAATCCAGATTAATATAGAAGAAAGTATTCGCGGTTATGATGTATTTATCGTGCAATCAACTTCTCAGCCAGTCAACGAGAACTTGATGGAGCTATTGATCATGATTGATGCCGTTAAACGTGCTTCTGCCCGGACCGTCAATGTCGTAATTCCATATTATGGTTATGCACGACAAGACCGTAAAGCACGTTCACGTGAGCCGATTACAGCGAAATTAGTAGCGAACTTACTGGAAACTGCAGGAGCTACACGCGTGATCGTTCTTGATCTGCATGCTCCTCAAATCCAAGGATTCTTTGATATTTTGATTGACCATTTGGTGGCTGTACCATTGCTTTCTGATTACTTCCTGAATGAAAGCGGCGTTGACCTTGAAAATGTCATTATTGTTTCACCGGATCACGGTGGAGTGACACGTGCACGTAAAATGGCAGACCGCTTGAAAGCACCGATTGCAATCATCGATAAACGCCGTCCGCGTCCGAATGTCTCGGAAGTCATGAACATTGTCGGAAATGTAGAAGGCAAAACAGCCATTATCATCGATGACATCATTGACACAGCAGGAACGATCTCGATCGCTGCGAGTGCTTTAATCGAAAGCGGTGCGAAAGAAGTTTATGCCTGCTGTACACACCCGGTGCTATCCGGTCCTGCTGTACAACGCATCAATGATTCGGTTATCAAGGAATTGATCATCACCAATTCGATTGCATTGCCTGAAGAAAAGAAATCTCCTAAGATCAAACAGCTGTCTGTAGCACGTTTATTGGCCGAAACAATTGTTCGTGTTCATGAGCAAAAGTCCGTCAGCACGCTCTTTGATTGATCGGCACTAATAACTTTCCATGCTCTAGGTTTCATTAATATAAGAAATGGGTATATACTAGTCATGTACCTATCGTGAATTATGTACTTTTTAATATAACTGGAGGCTGAAAGTAATGACTGTAAAAATGACCGCACAAAAAAGAGAAAGCAGCAACAAGAATTCTGCGTTGACTGAAATTCGTTCGAAAGGCAATGTACCAGGCGTAGTTTACGGTTTTAAAACTGAAACGACACCGGTAACTGTATCTGAAATTGATTTGATTAAAACTTTGCGTGAATCTGGACGTAACGGCGTAATCAGCCTTGAAATCGATGGCACAACTACAAACGTTGTATTGAGCGATTATCAAATGGACGCTTTAAAAGGCAGCTTCAAGCATGTTGACTTTTTAGCGATCAATATGTCAGATGAGCTAGAAGTGGCAGTAACTGTTCACTTGACAGGCGAATCAGTAGGCGAAAAAGAAGGCGGCTTTATCACACAGCCTAACCGTGAAGTAAATGTTCGCGTTAAACCTTCTGATATTCCGGATGCTTTGGAAGTAGATACTACTGAACTTGCAATCGGTGAAACCATCACAGTCGGCGATATCCGCGGAACTGTATCTTACGAAATCTTGGACGAAGACGACTTTATCCTTGTTTCGGCAACAGCTCCTCGTACACAAGAAGAATTGGACGAGCTTGAAACTGTATCTGACGAAGATGCAGAACCAGAAGTGGTTGGCAGCGACGATTCTGAAGAAGAAAACAAAGAAGCGTAAATACGAACAGGAAATAAGGGGCTGTCGAGAGACAGTCCCTATTTTTTTGTTTCAAGATCACTTATGGTAAAATAGAAGGCAGTGAAAAAGCAAAGGAAGATGGGTATGAAACTGATTATCGGCTTGGGGAATCCAGGTAAAGCATATGAAGACACGCGCCACAATATCGGCTTTAAAGTGGTGGATTATTTGGCGGGCCAATGGAACGCCCCGTTGACGCAGTCCAAATTTAAAGGCATGTATTCCATTAGCCATCGTCCCGAAGGCAAAGTGATGCTGTTAAAGCCGCTGACCTATATGAATTTGTCGGGCGAGAGTGTCAGTGCGCTGATGGACTATTATGGCATCGACCTGAAAGATATCATTGTAATTTACGATGACCTTGATTTGCCGGCGGGCCAATTGCGGTTGCGCCAAAAAGGCAGTGCAGGCGGCCATAACGGCATCAAGTCACTGATTCAGCATCTGGGAACCCAGGAATTCAACCGTTTGCGCATTGGCATCAGCCGTCCACCGGCAGGTATGAAGGTACCGGATTATGTGCTGCAGCGATTCTCGAAAGAAGAGCGTCCGGAAGTGGAAGACGCCATCAAAAAAAGCGCGGCAGCCTGTGAAAGCTGGCTTTCCAAACCGTATCTCGAAGTAATGAATCAATTTAATGGAGCATAACCGCTTTGACGCATACGGCGTTCAGAGCTTTTTTCTGTTTCCTATACGTTTTTGAAAGGAGGAAGTTGGATGAACCATATTTTAAAGACCTTCTCGGAGGACACCCATACACAGAACTTTATCGCCGATTTAAAGAAAGGCCAAGACCATCAGCTGATTTCCGGCTTGTCTGGGAGTGCGCGGCCAATTTTCTACCAGACAATCTGGTCCGAAGCGGATACTCCTCTATTGATCGTCACGCCAAACTTGCTGCATGCCCAGCGTGTCTACGATGATTTGGTGCGTCTGGTCGGCGAAGAACATGTTCACCTTTACCCAGCGGAAGAGTTGATCGCTGCCGAGGTCTCTTTTTCTGGCCCTGAACTGCGCGCTCACCGCATCGATACGCTCGATCATATGAAGAGTGTCGGAAAAGGGATTTACATCACGCCGGTAGCGGGGATGCGGAAGTTATTGCCGACAAAAGAGCAATGGGACTATGCCACCTTGCGTATTGCCGAAGGCGAAGAACTTGATACAGCGGAATGGCTGTTGAAATTGGTGGCGATGGGCTATTCCCGGACACCGATGGTGACCACTCCAGGCGAGTTTGCGCTTCGTGGAGGAATCTTGGATATTTACCCACTGAATTTGGAACATCCGGTACGCATCGAATTGTTTGATACGGAAGTGGACTCTTTGCGTCTGTTTTCAGCGGAAGACCAGCGTTCGCTTGAGAAAGTCAAATCGCTGTGTATCCTTCCTGCGAGTGAGTTGGTGCTGTCGAAAGACCAGCGCGTCGGTCTGGCAGGGAAGTTGGAAGCCAAACTCGCAGCCAGTTTGAAGAAGATAAAAACTGACGATACGAAAGCTTTGATGCTTCAGCATATTCAGCATGACATCGATTTATTGAAACAAGGCGAAACACCGGAACAGCTATCGAAATACGCGTCGCTGGTTGAGACTCAAACAGCGTCTCTAGGCGATTATTTCCCGGGAAATGGATTGGTCTTTTTTGATGAATTGGGGCGGATCCAGGAAATGACGGATACGCTGGAGCGCGAAGAAGGCGACTGGATCGTCTCGCTTCTGGAAGAAGGGAAGTTTCTTCATGATGTTCCGTTAACGTATACTTTCCGTGAAATGATGACGAAACTTCAGCAAAAGGTAACTTTCCTGTCTTTATTCGTCCGGACATTCCCAATGGTTTCGGTCAAAAAGTCCATCGCTTTCTCATGTAAGCCGATGCAATCCTTTCACGGGCAAATGCATCTGTTGAAAGCGGAGATGGAACGCTGGACCCTAGGGAAGTTCCAGATCTTCATCGTGGCACAAGGCGATGACCGTATGGAAAAAGTGCGGGCTGTTCTTGCGGATTATGACATGGAAGCGGAAATCGCCTCACCTTCGACAGAAATCCAAGGCGGCAAAATCTATTTGGTCGATGGCGAGCTGTCGACAGGATTTGAAATGCCGCTTCAGCGTTTGACCGTCATTACGGATTCGGAATTGTTCAAGCAGCAGCCGAAGAAGAAGACGCGTGCCCAAAAACTGACGAATGCAGAGCGCATCAAAAGCTACTCCGAAATCAAACCGGGCGATTATATCGTGCACATCCATCACGGCATCGGCCGTTTTGTAGGGATTGAAACCCTGGAAAGCGGAGGGGTCCATAAAGACTATCTCCATATTGTCTATAAAGCAGATGATAAATTATTCGTGCCGGTCGATAAAATCGACTTGATCCAAAAATACATTGCATCTGAAGAAAAAGAACCGAAACTGCACAAGATGGGCGGCGCGGAATGGAAGAAAACCCGCACGAAAGTCTCTGCAGCCGTACAGGATATTGCAGATGACCTGATCAAACTCTATGCAGAACGGGAAGCGTTGAGAGGCTTTGCTTTCTCTGAAGAGCAGGACATGCAGCGCCAATTCGAGGCGGAGTTCCCGTATGAAGAAACCGTCGACCAGCTGCGCTCAATCAATGAAGTGAAGAGGGACATGGAAAACGAACGGCCGATGGACCGCCTGATCTGTGGCGATGTCGGATACGGAAAAACAGAAGTGGCGATCCGTGCTGCGTTCAAAGCGGTATTGGACGGCAAGCAAGTGGCGTTCCTCGTACCGACGACGATATTGGCCCAGCAGCATTTTGAAACGATGAGCGAACGCTTCAAGGATTACCCGATTACGGTCGGCTTGATGAGCCGTTTCCGCTCCAAGAAGCAGCAGACCGAAACCGTCAAAGGCCTGAAGAATGGGTCGGTTGATGTAGTTGTCGGCACGCATCGGATTTTATCGAAAGATATGCAGTATAAAGATCTTGGGTTATTGATCATTGATGAAGAACAGCGTTTTGGTGTGACCCATAAGGAAAAGATCAAACAAATGAAGACCAACGTGGATGTGTTGACGCTAACGGCGACGCCGATTCCGCGGACGCTTCATATGTCGATGATCGGTGTGCGTGATCTGTCCGTCATCGAAACGCCGCCGGCCAACCGTTTCCCGGTGCAAAGTTATGTGATGGAACATAACGGCGCGCTCGTGCGTGAAGCCATCGAACGCGAAATGGCGCGCGGCGGACAAGTGTTTTATTTGTATAACCGCGTAGATGATATGACGCGGAAAGTAGAGGAAATCCAACAATTAGTACCGGAAGCACGTGTTGGCTATGCCCATGGACAAATGAGTGAAACTGAACTGGAATCGGTCATTTTAGGTTTCCTTGACGGCGATTACGATGTCTTGGTGACAACGACCATCATCGAAACCGGTATTGATATTCCAAACGTTAACACCTTAATCGTTTACAATGCCGATCGCATGGGCTTGTCGCAGCTCTATCAATTGCGCGGACGCGTCGGGCGTTCGAGCCGAGTGGCTTACGCGTATTTCATGTATCAGCGCGACAAAGTGCTGACGGACGTTGCAGAAAAACGCCTGATGGCCATCAAAGAATTCACCGAGCTCGGATCCGGCTTCAAAATCGCCATGCGCGATTTGACGATCCGCGGCGCAGGCAATCTGCTTGGTTCGCAGCAGCATGGCTTCATTGATTCTGTCGGCTTTGATCTGTATTCACAGATGCTGCAAGAAGCAATCGACGAACGCCAATCCGGAGTCAAAAAAGAAGTGGTGCCGGAAATCGAGATTTCACTCGATCTAGACGCCTATATTCCGGATTCCTATATCGGCGACGGCTATCAGAAAATCCAAATGTACAAACGCGTCAAAGGCATCGACACGGAAGAGGAAATGATTGAGCTGCAGGATGAATTGATCGATCGCTTCGGCGATATGCCGAATGAAACCGACCGCTTGCTGCGCATTGCGCGAATGAAAGTATGGGCACGCCAGGTAGGTGTGGAAGCGATCAAGCAACACGGCAAAGTCGTCACCGTCAAATTGAGCGAAAAAGGCACAGCCGGCATCAATGGCGGAAAAGTAGTGGAGGACTCTGCTGCATACGGCCGCGCAGTCGGATTCAGCATGTCCGGCCAGCAGCTGGTCATGTCCATCGATGAGAATAAAACCAAGAAACTACATCCGTTCGATGTGTTGGAAGGCATGATGAAACTCTTGCCGGAATCGCTTCGTGAAGCAAAACCGGTGAGTTAGGTTGGATTAGTTACTATAAGTAAGAGATGAGTGGGTCCGGTGAACAATGAAGGCACAATGAAATCATTTATGAAAGGCGCAGTGCTGCTGACGATCGCTGGATTCATCGTTAAGCTATTGAGTGCAGTCTACCGGGTGCCTTTCCAGAACCTTGTCGGAGACCAGGGCTTCTATATATACCAGCAGGTTTATCCGTTTGTCGCGATTTTCGGCATTTGGACTTCCTATGGGTTTGCGGTAGCGGTCTCCAAATTGCTGGCGGATACGGGCAGACAAGCGCATGGAGCGATTCTTCGCATCGCGTTCATCTACGTGGCGGCTATTTCCATTGCGGTATTCGTGCTGTTATTTTTTGGTGCAGAGCTGCTGGCCGGCTGGATGGGCGATCAGCAATTGGATCGATTGCTGCAAGTCGGCGCTTTTTCGGTCCTGCTGATGGCACCGCTCGCTGTGCTGAAAGGCTATTTCCAGTCGCGCAATAACATGGCGCCGGTTGCCTATGCCCAAGTGATGGAGCAGGGGCTGCGCGTATCGGTCATTTTGGTCGGGACATGGATCGTCGTCTCGAGCGGTTTTTCATTGTACGCCGCTGGACAGATGGCGATGTTTGGTGCAGTTGCCGGTGGAGTGGGTGCGGTGTTTCTGCTGCTGACCCATTTCCGCAAGCATTCAGACTTCCATAAACAGCCTTCACCACTGCAGACCTGGCCTATCATCAAAGAAATGACTGCTGTCAGTTTGAGTGTCAGCATGAGTTCGTTGATCCTGCTGCTGTTCCAGCTGGTGGATTCGTTTACGGTATTCCGTCTGCTGGAAGAAAGCGGGCTCTCGCGTATTGCAGCCATGGAACAGAAAGGCATCTACGACCGGGGCCAGCCATTAGTGCAATTCGGAATTTTGATCGCCACTTCACTGACTTTGGCAATCGTTCCGTTGGTGGCGCGGACTTCGAAAAACCACAGCGGCAGGCCACCTGAGATGTATGCCAAGTTGGCTTTCCGTGTATCGTTCCTGTTTGCCTTCGCTGCTGCAGTTGGTCTGACCTTCGTCATGCCCTATGTTAACGAAACCTTGTTCCAAACGCGCGAACAATCCGGCGCTTTGATCATCTTCAGCTGGCAGATCGTTTGGATGTCGCTGCTGTTGATCATGACCGCGATGCTGCATGGTCTCGGTAAAGTGAGGGTTCCGGCTTTATTGCTGGCATTGGGCTTGGTGGTAAAAGTCGTCAGCAATTGGTTGTTGCTGCCCGAATGGGGGGTGACTGGAGCGGCGCTGGCCGGAAATATCGGCCTCGCGGTGATTGTCATCGGGTTGGTGTTCTATTTCAAAAAAGTCTGGCCGCTGCAGTTTGCACCGCTTTCCTATTACATCTGGCTGTTCGGCGCAGCTTTGGCTATGTCGGCAGTTGTACTGAGCTGGTCAATTGTGGCTGATGGCTACCTGTTTGACGGTCTATCCAGCCGTTTGGGTGCTGCCTTGACAACGGCTACGGCGATTCCGCTTGGTGCGCTGGTATTCATGGCGCTTATCGGAAAGAGCCGCATCATCACGGAAAAGGAATGGTATATCATTCCGTTCGGCCGCAAGCTGGCAGGACTGCAATTGGCAATAAATTCAAAGAAAAAAGGTGAAAAGCGATGAACACCATTCACATAATCGGCCTTGGTGCCGGAGATTTAGATCAGTTGCCGCTGGGTGTCTATAAAAAGCTCAAGGCTGCAGATAATTTATATGTACGGACCGAAGATCATCCGGTACTGACGGAGCTGGTGCAGGAAGGCGTAACGTTTAAAAGCTTTGATTCGGTTTATGAAAAGCACGATGCCTTCAGCCCGGTCTATGAGGAAATTGCGGAAACCCTGATCGATTTATCGAAGCAGGCATCCGTGATTTATGCTGTTCCGGGGCATCCTTTGGTGGCCGAGCAGACCGTGCAAAACTTGATCGCTGCTGAAAAGCAGGGGCTTTGCCGATTAGCCATTGAAGGTGGACATAGCTTTCTCGATTCACTGTTCGGTGCGCTTCGCATCGATCCGATTGAAGGCTTTCAATTGATGGACGGCACGGAAATGACCAGCGATCAAGTGAATATGACGCAGCATCTGCTGATTACACAAGTTTATGACAGCTTCAGTGCCTCTGAAGTCAAATTGACGCTGATGGAAAAATATCCGGACGATTACCCGGTGACCATTGTGACGGCTGCCGGGTCTGCAGACGAAGTGCTGCGCACCGTGCCGCTCCATGAGTTGGACCGCTCGGCAGAAGTCAATAACCTGACGACTGTCTATGTGCCGCCGGCAGCGGAACAAACGCAGCGTTTAAAAGAATGGCAGACATTCCGCAGCATCATCGCGAAGCTGAGAAGTCCTGAAGGCTGCCCGTGGGACCGCGAGCAGACACATGAGTCGCTGAGCCCATATCTGATCGAGGAAGCGCATGAGTTGCTTCAGGCGATTCATGAAGGCGCCGACGAGGCGATTGCGGACGAATTGGGCGATGTATTGTTGCAGGTGTTCCTGCATGCCCAAATCGGACAGGATAACGGCTACTTCCAGTTAGAGGATGTGCTGGAATCCATCAGCGCCAAAATGATCCGCCGCCATCCGCATGTATTCGGAGATGTATCAGCGGAGGATTCCGATCAGGTCGTCGCCAACTGGCAGGAAATCAAAGCGCAGGAGAAGCCTGCTGCTGCGTCTTTATTGGAAGGCCAAGACCGTTTCAGCTCTTCGCTTACCACATCGTTCAATTACCAGAAGAAGGCGGCGAAAGTCGGATTCAGCTGGCCGGATGCTGCAGGTGCGTGGGATAAATTCCATGAAGAATTGCAGGAGTTCCAGCAGGAAGTGGCGAAAGGTTCCAAAGCCCGCCAGTTGGATGAACTCGGAGATCTATTGTTTACCCTGGTGAATCTTGCGCGGTTCTTCGAGCTATCTCCGGAAGAAGCGATGATGCAGGCAAACCGCAAATTCCAAAGACGTTTCAGCTACGTGGAACAGCAGGTGAAAGAAGGAACCGGAAACTTCAGTGATTACACGCTGGAGCAGCTGGATGACTTCTGGAACCAAGCCAAACGATTGGCAAGAAAGGAAGACTGACTATGCGACTCGATAAATTTCTGAAAGTATCCCGCCTGATCAAGCGCCGTACATTGGCGAAGCAAGTGGCTGACCAAGGCCGCATCACCGTAAACGGCAATAAAGCGAAAGCGAGCTCAGTCATTAAAGAAAACGATGAGCTGCAAATCCGTTTCGGGCAAAAAGTCGTTACCGTCCGTATCGATGGGCTGAAGGAAGTCGCGAAAAAAGAAGAAGCGGCCAATATGTACACCATCCTGAAAGAAGAAAAATTGGACAAGGTCGAACCTGAATTCATTGACGACGAAGCCTGATTGGCCAAACAAGTAAAAAACAAAAACGCCTTCGGAATCCATAGATTCCGAAGGCGTTTTTCAGGCTGTCGAGAAACTTATAACAAGCCATGGTTTTCCGAAGCTTACCGCTCGCTTTCCGCGGGCTCGCGTTCAAGCCTCCTCGTGCGCTTTGCTCTCTGCGGAGTCTCGGCCGTCTCGCTTTCCCGCAGGTGTCGAGCGGAAGCTTCTACAAACCCCTTCATGTACTCTTTCTTCTTTGAATTTATCGGATGGCGGGGAAGGGCAATGATGTGATACTGCATCGCTTCGCTAGCTTCGTCGCAAACGAGCCAGGCAAAGCCCGACTCGCTTCCTACGGGAGCAGCACGAGCTGGAGCCACTGGACTGAGCAGCGCGAGGGAAGCGGCAGAAGCCGTGCCCGTGGAACGCGTCCGCCTAGAGCGAAATGTAGTATGAAGACTTTTTCATTGTTGTCTATTTGTCGCCCATCAGTGCGACGAGTACTGCTTTTTGTGCGTGCAGACGATTTTCAGCTTCCTGGAAAATCACCGAATTCGGGCCTTCCAAAATAGCAGTCGTCACTTCCTCTTCACGATGGGCAGGCAGGCAGTGCATGAAGATATAATCTTCATTGGCGTGCTTGACGAGCTCTTCGTTCACTTGGAAGCCTTGGAAATGCTGCAGGCGTTCAATGGTTTCCTGTTCTTGCCCCATGCTTGCCCAGACATCCGTATAGATGACGTCACTTCCGGCAACTGCTTGTTCCGGGCTTTCGGTGATCTCGATGTTCGATCCGGTATATTGTGCGATGTCTTTTGCAAGTGCCACCATTTCCGCGGTAGGTGCATAAGCGGCAGGAGAGGCGACACTGATGTTCATGCCGACTTTAGCGGCACCGATCATCAAGGAGTTGGCCATATTGTTGCCGTCTCCGATATACGCCATTTTCTTGCCTTTCAATGTCCCGAAATGCTCGAGGATGGTCATCAGATCTGCCAGCACCTGGCAAGGGTGATAATCATCGGTCAATCCGTTGATGACCGGAATGGAACTGAAGTCTGCCAGTTCCTGAACGACGGATTGATGGAATGTGCGGATCATCAGGCCGTCCAAGTAACCTGACAACACGCGCGCGGTATCGGGAATGGTTTCTCCTCGACCGATTTGTGTATCCTGGGAGCTCAAGAACATGGCGTTGCCGCCAAGCTGAAGCATTCCCGCTTCGAATGAAACACGTGTGCGGGTAGATGACTTTTCGAAAATCATGCCCAATACTTTACCTTTTAAAAGCGGCAGGTATTTATTTTCAGGCTTTTTCAGTTCTATTGCCAAATTCAGCAAATCCATAATTTCATCTGTGCTGTAATCTTTCAGGGACAGAAAGTCCTCTTGGATAATCGATGGGGCAAACGGGATCGCCATTGTCATTTTGCAAGCACTCCTTTCGATAATGCGGTAATGGTTGAATAAGTTCCGTTGAAAGCAGCTGCTGTTTCAGGGCGTGTCCAGACATGGAGACGGTGAATGGCAGCTTGCTTCGCGTTGGTGCTTTCCGGGTCAGGAGCAAAGTCGATATAGGCTTTTTTATCATCTGTTTTCAGCCATTCCTCGAATGGAATAATGGACTCGGTGACAATGTTGAAACCGCATGCGTCCCATGAAGCGCTGTCCACTTGGCCGATTGAACTTTCCGCGACAAACAAGGTGCCGCCGGTAGCCAGGTCAGCCAATTGGACAGAAGCGCCGCTGAGAGCTTTCGCCAATGCGGCAGCAAGATCAGGACTAGAGCCGATCACTTCGCCTGTCGACATCATTTCAGGAGACAGGACAGGGGACAGTCCAGGCAACTTAATATGGGAGAAAACCGGTGCTTTAACTGTATATTCCGGCTGTCCATTATAAGTTTCTTCAATGTTAAGTTCTTCAAAAGGCACTCCCAGCAATAAAGCCGTGGCGTGCTGCACAAGCGGCACATCGGTCACTTTCGAGCTGATTGGTGCTGTTCGCGATGCCCGCGGATTGATTTCCATGACGAATAATTGATCGCCTTCATACACGAATTGAATATTGAACAAGCCAGTATAATCCATGTTTCTGGCGATGTGTTTCGCAGTTTTTGAAAGTTCCTGCAAAGCCTGTTCCGATAATGAAACGGGCGGCGTAATGGAGATGCTGTCGCCGGAGTGGACGCCGGTTCCTTCAACATGCTCGAAAATGGCGGAGACCCAGACATGTTCGCCGTCGGTCAGAATATCGGCCTCTACTTCTTTGCCGGTGACAAAATGGTCGACCAGTACAGGGAACGCCATTGTCGTCTGCTGCAGCCAGTCGCTGAGCTCCGCTTCGTTATGCAGCACAATCATGCCGCGTCCGCCGATAACATAAGATGGCCGCAAGAGCACCGGGAAGCCGAGTGAACGGGCTGCCGGAATAACAGCGGATGGTTCACTCGCTGTTTTTCCGGGAATGGTCGGCAAGCCGATCGATTCCAGGAAAGCATAAAAGCGGTCGCGGTCTTCCATTTGATCCAACAGATCCACTGTCGACCCAAGAACCGTGATGCCCGCTTCTTGAAGCGCAGCTGCAACATTCAGCGAAGTTTGTCCGCCGAACTGGAGAATGACTTGGTTGATGCCTTCAAAATCCAGGACATTCAGAATGTCTTCCGGTGTCATTGGCTCGAAATACAGCGCATCTGCAACTTCGTAATCGGTGCTGACAGTCTCAGGGTTGTTGTTGATCATGATGGCTTCATAACCGAGTTTCTGTGCGGCCATGACACTGTGTACACAGCAATAATCGAACTCGATGCCCTGGCCGATCCGGATTGGACCGGATCCCACAACCGCCACTTTTTTCTTATGGTGAGAACGGCTGACATCGGAAGAACCTTGCCACGTAGAATAAAAATAATTGGTATCCGAGCGGAATTCAGCCGCGCATGTATCGATCATGCGATAAGCAGGCGTTACTTGCCAGATGCGGCGCTGTCCCCAAATTTCAGGGCAGGTGACATTCCAAAGATCAGCCAATTGCTGATCGCTGAAGCCAAGCGTCTTGGCCTGCAGCAGGCGGGAGCGGGTCATATTGTTCCAGTCCAGTTGCTGCAGTTCTTTCCATTCGGCAACGATGTTGGCCATTGCTGATAAGAAATAAGGAGTGATGCCCGTAATATTGTGAAGAAATTCAATTGACTTGCCGCGTACCAGCAGTTCAAACAGAACAAACAACCGGCGGTCATCGGCTTCAATCGCCAATTGGCATAAATCTTCTGTAGAAAAACCAGCAAGTGCCTTGAGACGGAAACCGTCAATCGGCAGTTCAAGTGAGCGGATCGCTTTTTGCAGCGCGGCTTCCATGCGGCGTTCAATCGCCATGACTTCACCGGTCGCTTTCATCTGTGTGCCGAGTTTGCGCTCTGCCTGTGGGAATTGATCGAATGGCCAGCGCGGAATTTTAACAGCCACATAATCCAACGCCGGTTCAAAGCTGGCAAACGTAGTGCCGGTGACGGGATTTTTCAATTCAGCCAATTTATAGCCGATCGCTAACTTAGCGGCAATCTTGGCAATTGGGTAACCTGTCGCTTTTGAAGCAAGCGCCGAAGAACGGCTGACGCGCGGATTGACTTCAATCAAATAATAAGCCGAAGTTTCCGGATGCAAGGCGAACTGCACATTGCAGGCGCCGATAATGCCAAGTGCTTCGATGATATGGATCGAAGAGCTGCGCAGCATATGGAAATCTTTATCATTTAAAGTTTGGCTTGGCGCGACGACAATCGAGTCGCCGGTATGTACGCCGACAGGGTCTAAGTTTTCCATATTGCAGATGGTGATGCAGGTTCCATCTGCATCGCGCATAACTTCGTACTCAATTTCCTTGTAGCCGGCAATGCTGATTTCAACAAGGCATTGCTTGATGGGGCTGGCGCTCAATCCTTGCTTCACCAGCTTAATGTAGGTTTTTTCATCTTCGGCAATCCCGCCGCCAAAGCCGCCAAGCGTATAGGCAGGGCGCACGATGAGGGGATAACCCGCTGAAGCGGCAAACTCCAAAGCTCCTTCGATCGAGTAAATGATGTCGCTGTCCGGGACCGGTTCGCTCAACTCATTCATCAGGGCGCGGAACTGCTCGCGGTCTTCCGCTTGTTTGATGGCTTTCATATCCGTGCCGAGCAATGTGACACCGTATTTCGTCAAAATGCCGGCATCGGATAAAGCCATGGCCAGGTTCAGTCCGGTTTGTCCGCCGACTGTCGCCAACAAGCCATCTGGGCGTTCTTTTTCGATGATGGCCGTAGCGCTTTCCAAGGTTAGGGGTTCAAAATACACTTGATCGGAAACGGATTTATCGGTCATGATGGTCGCTGGATTATTGTTGATCAGAATGACATGGATGCCTTCTTCTTTTAAAGCCAAGCATGCCTGTGTTCCCGAATAATCGAATTCTGCTGCCTGGCCGATGACAATGGCTCCTGACCCGATGACCAGTACTTTTTTTATTTGCTCTTGCTTAGGCATGTATTTTCACTCTCTCTTTTTGCTGTGTCATGGCCAGAAACTGTTGGAACAGTTCAAGGTGGTCAGCCGGACCTGGTGCTGCTTCCGGATGGAACTGGACTGTGGTCAGTGGCAGGGTATCGTGGACCAAGCCTTCAATACTGCCATCATTGACGTTTTCGTAGAGCACGGAAAACGGTGTATCCTTCAGGCTGGCGCTCTCGACCACATAACTATGGTTCTGGGAGCTCATGCTGACCCGTTTTGTCTGCAGGTTCATCACGGGATGGTTAGCTCCGCGGTGGCCATATGCAAGCTTGGTCGTTTTTGCGCCAAATGCCGAAGCCAATACCTGGTGGCCGAGACAGATGCCGAAGCTCGGATAGCGTTCAGCCCAATCCCGGTATGTAGGAAACAAATGTTGTAGAGCTGCCGGATCTCCGGGGCCGTTTGAAAAAAGAAGGCCATCCAATCCCAGTGAATCCAGTTTTTCTGTCGGTGTTGCATAAGGGACGATGCTGACTTTGCAATCCAATTCGAGCAATTCTTTTAAAATGGAGGATTTATGATGGAAATCGATCAAGCCGATATGAGTAGAGCCAGATCCAAGAGTCTGAATTTCTTCAGCACTGGTTGTGGCTGGAAAGAAATAGGTCTGTACGGGTTCCCAGGCTAATTCCGGGAGAGAGGTGTGGACCAGCTGCGATTGCATTGTTCCGGATTCGCGGACGTTCTGAATGATTGAACGTGTATCTGCGCCACTTAAGATGGGGATGCTGTGTTTGTCTGCAAACTCCGCAAGTGAAATGGCATCTTTGCCGAGCGGCCCTTCATACAATCCCGCCACAATGATGCCGGCAGTCTGGATCTGATCGGATTGTGCATAAAGGGACTGGATTCCGTATTGGCCGATAAGCGGGTAAGAGAATACGATAATCTGCCCTTTATAAGAGGGGTCCGTCAAAACTTCTTCATAGCCGGTCATGCCCGTGAAAAAGACGATTTCTCCTTGAATGGCGGAAGCTTTACCGTGCCACTGGCCTTTGAATGCTTTTCCATTTGATAAAGTCAATAAACCTGTCATTTTCTTCACTCCAATTTTATTCATTAATTTTGTATATATATAAGCTCTTTCTTGCAATTAATTCTAAAAAACGACGGTAACATTCGATAAAAGATAATGATTAGTATTATAAGACTGTATAAAAATTAAGTCAACAGTATTTTTATTAATAAAAGGTAAAGTGTTCTACTCCCTGTTTAAAGGAATGGAGTGAAAATAGGGAAAATTATTCAAAAAGCTTATAATATCAAGGGTTTTCATGTATAATAATGACAAAGTTAGTATGGAAGGGGAGCGGGTCATGAGTTTGAAGAGAGATCCAAAGGCGGAAACGCGAGAAGTCACCTCGATTCGCAATGACTATGTCCGTTCGGTCGAAATGGAAGGGGCGCGCAAAAAAGCGCATCGCATCCGGTTATTCAGAAGGCTGACAGTATTCGGGGTGCTGGTTCTGATGGCCACCATTTGGGTAGGTTCGACCATTTATGCACAAACACAGACAATTTCTGAAAAAGAAGAGCTCCGTGAAGAGGCGTTGCTAAAGCTTGAAGAAGTTGAAAAGCAGCAAAGCCAGCTGGAAGAGCAGATCCTGTTATTGAACGATGAAGAATACTTAGCTAAATTAGCGCGCAAAGATTACTTTCTTTCAGACGAAGGAGAAATTATTTTTACGACACCACATGATGAAAAAAAAGATGAAGAAAAACCATCAGAAGAAGAGTAGTCGGTTGACACTCTTTTTTTGATGGTTATAATAAAAAGTGGGACAAGTCCCGCAAAATGACAGCATGGCCCTGAATTTTGGAGTCATCTTAATTTTTAAGGAGGAGCATTTTTTTTATGTCGATTGAAGTAGGCAGCAAGTTAGAAGGTAAAGTCACAGGTATTACAAACTTTGGAGCATTTGTTCAGCTTCCAACTGGTGCAACAGGCCTCGTGCATATAAGTGAAGTCGCCGACAACTACGTTAAAGATATCAATGATCATCTTAAAGTTGGCGAAATGGTAGAAGTTAAAGTTATGAATGTAGAAGCAGACGGTAAAATCGGCCTTTCCATTCGTAAAGCGAAACCACAACCACCCGGCGGCACAGAACGACCACAACGACCACGCCCAAGCAGCAATCGTTCATTTGATCGCGCTCCAAAAGAGAACTTTGAAACGAAAATGGCGAAGTTCTTAAAAGACAGCGAAGAAAACATGACGACCTTAAAACGCGCTACTGAATCGAAGCGCGGCGGCAGAGGAGCAAAAAGAGGCTAACTTGCTAGCTGTTTTAATAGTATAGGGAAATGCTTCAACACAGCTGGAAATCTATATTGAAACGCTTCTCACATGGGAAGCGTTTTTTTTATCACATTTGGCCGGTTTGGCCAAGCATGTCCATTCAGACAAAAAAAGCAGCGCCCAATGAAGGACGCTGCTTTTAAGTCGAGCTTTTCAGTTGAAGAATAATGGCGGCAGAGGGGATCGAACCCCCGACCTCACGGGTATGAACCGTACGCTCTAGCCAGCTGAGCTACGCCGCCTTGTTTAAACGAACATTTAATAGCATACTATTGAAAGGTACGTCTGTCAATTGCTAATTGAAAATAATTTTTATCCTGTCCTTCTAAGTGTATTAAGAAAGAAGGCATAGGCAAGTGGGGTGGAAAAATGAAGAGCTTTCAGGAGCTGATGATGAGGCATATCCGGAAGCAGGAATTGCTCCAGGCAGGAGACCGGGTATTGGTTGGCTGTTCGGGAGGCATCGATTCCATGGTATTGCTCCATTTCTTGAATTCGTTAAAAGATGAACTGGGCATTTCAGTTGCGGCAGTCCATGTAGATCACATGCTGCGTGGCGAAGAGTCGCGGCAGGATCGACTGTTTATGGAAATGACAGCTGGTGAGTGGGGAGTGGAATGTTTTAGCCGGGCGATTCCGATTCCTGAAATCTGGCAGGAAAAGGGAGGCAACAAGCAGCAGCTTTGCCGCACGGAACGGTATGCTTATTTTCTCGAAATAATGGAAAAGACAGGCGCAGCTAAATTTGCCACAGCCCATCACGCGGATGATCAACTTGAGACTATCCTTATGTCAGGGTTGAGAGGCAGTCTTCAAGACGGTTCATTCGGCATATCCGCTCGCCGGCCATTTGGTACCGGATTACTGATACGGCCCCAATTGGCAGTGGATAAGGAGCAGATTACAGCATATGCAGAGGTGCATGAGATTCCTCACCGGGAAGATTCCAGTAATGCAGAGCCCGCCTACACACGAAATCGGATCCGCCAACGCGTTCTGCCGCTTCTTAAAGAAGAGAGCAGCAATGTCTCCCAAAACTTCGTTGAACTGGCGGAAGATATGCAACAGGATCAACAGTTTCTGCAGGAGCTTGCCGAGAAAAAATTACAGCAGTTGATCCAAACGACAGAAGAGGGAATTGTTTTGTCTGCCAAAAGTTTCAGACTTGAGGCGCATGCTTTACAAAAAAGAATGGTTCTACTACTATTAAACTATCTATATGATCCCAAGCAAATTCCCGTAACAAGGCAGCTGGTCGAACAAATGCAAGAAATGATGCAAAGTTCATCGGGTACTGTTTTTTTACATTTGCCGCAAAATTATGTAGCGACCCGCCAATATGACACGGTTTTTCTCAATCGCCAACCACTGGAACAACAGACTGCGCCAGAGGCTATCAGCGTTACTGCTGACTGGACGCCGGTTTATCGGGGTTGCCGTTACAGGGCGGTGCCTTTTGAAAAAGTGGGGGAAAATGACAATTCTACAGTTTGGCATTTCCATGCCCCGGAAGATTCCCAGCTCTTTTTAAGGAGCAGAAAACCGGGTGACCGGATTCAGCTTGCCGGAATGGATCGCCCGAAGAAATTGGCGCGCTTGATGATTGATGAAAAGATTCCTGTGCCTATGAGAGAAAGTTGGCCTGTCATCACCACTGACAAAAACGAACTTTTATTAGTGCCAGGCTTACGCCCATCCGCCAAGGTCAGCAGACAAAAACGCGACGGAGACAATTGGGTACTAATTGAACAATATGTATAGCGTGTAAAAGAAGGATTACTAGGAGGTCCACCATGTTACAGAACGATATTAAAGAAGTGTTGATCAGTGAAGAACAATTGCAAGAAAAAGCTCGCGAATTAGGAGCAGTATTGACAGAGGATTACAAAGGCAAATACCCTCTGGCTATCGGTGTATTAAAAGGCGCGATGCCTTTTATGGGGGATTTGATGAAACGCATTGACGGCTTTGTCGAAATGGATTTCATGGATGTCTCAAGCTACGGCAATGCCACCGTTTCTTCTGGCGAAGTGAAGATCGTCAAAGATTTGAACGCCAGTGTTGAAGGGCGCGATCTCCTGATCATCGAAGACATTATTGACAGTGGAATGACGCTTAGCTATCTAGTGGACCTTTTCAAATACCGGAAAGCAAAATCGATCAAGATTGTTACGTTGCTGGACAAGCCGACGGGACGGAAAGTCGACTTGAAAGCTGATTATGTTGGTTTTATCGTGCCGGATGCATTTGTAGTAGGCTACGGTTTGGATTACGCAGAAAAATACCGGAATTTGCCGTATATCGGCATTCTGAAGCCTTCGGTTTACAGTGGAGAAGAAGAATAGTCAAGGTTCGTTCACAGTCTTTGGATTTAACAGCGGGAATAAGGTCTTTTCGTTGTATGCTTAAATGTTCCTATGGTAGTATTTAGTATAGTTTTAGGGAAACTTTATGAGGAGGCGCGGGATGAATCGGATATTTCGATACACCATATTTTATTTACTGATTTTCCTAGTTATTATCGGGATTCTGGGAACCTTCAACAATAGCAACCAGCCGACTGAAAATATAGGATATAACGAGTTTTTGGCAGCGTTGGAAAATGGACAGATTGAAGAAGTCACCATCCAGCCAGAGGCAATGGTTTATGAAGTTACAGGCATCATGGAAGGCTATGAAGAAGGCCAGTCTTTTGTAACGAACATTCCGCTTGAAAATGAAGCATTGACGACTCAAATCGATGAAGTCGCCAGCTCACAGGATGTACAGGTTGAATTCTTGAAAGCTCCACAAACAAGTGGCTGGGTTTCATTTTTCACTGGCATCATTCCATTCATCATCATCTTCATCCTTTTCTTCTTCTTACTTAACCAATCACAAGGCGGCGGAGGCGGCCGTGTGATGAACTTCGGTAAAAGTAAAGCGAAGCTGTATGATGACCAGAAACAAAAAGTCCGCTTTGGCGATGTAGCTGGAGCAGATGAAGAGAAGCAGGAACTTGTAGAAGTTGTTGATTTCCTGAAAGATCCGCGCAGATTCGCAGATATCGGCGCCCGCATTCCAAAAGGGATTTTGCTTGTCGGACCTCCGGGTACCGGTAAAACCCTCTTGGCTCGTGCTGTTGCCGGAGAAGCTGGCGTTCCTTTCTTCTCGATCAGTGGTTCTGATTTTGTTGAGATGTTCGTTGGTGTCGGGGCTTCCCGAGTTCGTGATTTGTTCGAAAACGCTAAGAAAAATGCACCTTGTATCATTTTCATCGATGAAATTGACGCAGTCGGCCGCCAGCGTGGCGCCGGCCTCGGCGGTGGACACGATGAGCGTGAACAGACATTGAACCAACTATTGGTAGAGATGGATGGTTTCGGTGCAAACGAAGGCGTCATCATTATTGCAGCAACGAACCGTCCGGATATTCTGGATCCGGCTTTGCTTCGTCCAGGACGTTTTGACCGTCAGATTACTGTAGGTCGTCCGGATGTTAAAGGCCGTGAAGAAGTCCTTAAAGTTCACGCCCGCAATAAACCGCTTGATGAAAATGTCGACTTGAAAGCGATCGCTCAGCGTACACCTGGATTCTCAGGCGCCGATTTAGAGAACTTATTGAACGAAGCGGCACTTGTTGCAGCCCGTCGTAGTAAACTCAAAATCGACATGTCCGATCTGGACGAAGCATCAGACCGCGTTATCGCTGGTCCCGCTAAGAAAAATCGCGTCATTTCGAAAAAAGAACGCAATATCGTGGCATTCCACGAATCAGGACATACCGTCATCGGCTTGATATTGGACGATGCAGATATTGTCCATAAAGTAACCATCGTTCCTCGCGGCCAAGCTGGCGGATATGCCGTCATGCTTCCGAGAGAAGATCGCTACTTTATGACGAAACCGGAATTGCTTGATAAGATTGCCGGATTACTCGGTGGTCGTGTAGCTGAAGATCTTTCATTCGGTGAAGTATCGACCGGCGCCCATAACGATTTCCAACGTGCAACGGCTATTGCCCGCAGCATGGTAACGGAATACGGGATGAGTGACAAGATTGGACCTGTCCAATTCGGTACGGCACAAGGTGGAAATGTTTTCCTAGGCCGCGACTTTAACTCAGAACAAAACTATTCCGATGCAATTGCCTTTGAAATCGATCAGGAAGTTCAACGCATCATCAAAGAGCAGTATATTCGCACGAAAGAGATTCTGACTGAAAACCAGAACCTTCTAAAATTGATTGCAAATACGTTGCTTGAAGTTGAAACGTTGGATGCTGCCCAGATTCTTCACTTGAAAGAACATGGAACGCTGCCTGAACGTTCATATGAATCATTGAACGGTGATTTCGGAGATGAAGACGCAGTGGATTTGAAAAAAGACAGTGATGTTCCGGATGCAGTAGGAGCAGCAACGGATCCTTCAACGGGAGACCTGCCATCAGAAGAAGGCGAAGCGACTCCAGTTGGAGAGCCGATTGAAGAAAAGCGCAAATAAGCACAATGAATAATGAGCTGGTTGCCCATTCCCTTTGAAAGGGATGGGCAACCAGCTTTTTGCTTTTCCGGAATTATGGTATGATGTGTTGGAAATTCGTCAATAAGTGAGGGCAAATCATGATCTTAGTATTGGATGCTGGAAATACGAATATTGTTCTGGGCGTCTATAGCCAGGAACAGTTAATACATCATTGGCGCATGGAGACTTTGCGCCACAAAACAGAAGATGAGTACGGGATGCAGATTAAAGCATTTCTGAACGATGCGGACCTAAGCTTCTCGTCGATTGACGGCATCATCATGTCTTCGGTGGTACCGCCGATCATGTCTGCACTGGAACGGATGTGCCAGAAGTATTTTCAATTAAAGCCGATGATTGTCGGACCTGGCGTCAAAACCGGGCTCAACATCAAATATGATAATCCCCGAGAAGTGGGTGCCGACCGGATTGTCAATGCGGTCGCAGCGATTCACGAATACGGTGCTCCTTTGATCATTGTGGACTTTGGCACTGCCAATACTTTCTGTTATATTAATGAAAAGCAGCAATACATGGGGGGAGCTATTGCTCCAGGGATCAATATTTCAACAGAAGCACTCTATGCCCGTGCCTCCAAATTGCCGCGGATTGAAATCACTACACCGGATCAAGTGGTCGGGAGAAATACCATTTCCGCCATGCAGGCTGGAATTGTCTATGGGTATGTCGGCCAGGCGGAAGGCATCGTAGCCCGCATGAAAAAGCAGAGCAAGGAAAAGCCGACAGTCATTGCGACCGGTGGCATGGCTTCTTTGATTGCCGGTGAATCGACAGCCATCGATTATGTAGATCCTTTTTTAACATTAAAAGGACTGTATTTAATTTACAAACGCAACCAAGCGTAAAGAAAGGAACGATACATGTGTCAGATTATTTAGTACGCGGCCTTGGATTTAATGGAAGTGTCCGTGCATTTGCAGTAGACAGCACGAAAACAGTAGGAGAAGCGCAGCGCCGTCATATGATGTGGCCAACCGCTTCGGCAGCATTAGGACGTGCCATGACAGGCGGAGTTATGCTTGGGGCTATGCTGAAAGGCGACGATAAAGTAACGATTAAATTTGAAGGCGGCGGACCCATCGGTGCTTTACTGGTGGACAGCAACGCAAAAGGCGGCGTCCGTGGCTATGTTTCCAATCCGCAAACCCATTTTGATCTGAATGAAAAAGGAAAATTGGATGTCAGCCGCGCAGTCGGCACGAATGGCATGATGTCGGTTGTCAAAGACCTTGGCATGCGCGACAATTTTACGGGCCAGACACCGATTGTTTCAGGTGAAATCGCTGAAGATTTCACTTATTATTTTGCGGTATCCGAACAGGTGCCTTCTTCAGTCGGATTGGGTGTGTTGGTAGATACCGACAATTCAATTTTGGCGGCGGGCGGCTTTATTGTTCAATTGATGCCGAATACAGATGATGAGACGATCACGGAAATTGAAGAGCATCTTTCTACTATCGAACCTGTCTCTAAAATGATTCAGCGCGGACTGTCGCCTGAAGAAATCCTTGAAGTGGTACTTGGAGAAGGGAACGTCCAGATTCTTGATAAAATGCCGGTACATTTCGACTGCAACTGTTCCAAAGACCGTTTTGCGACAGCTATTTTAGGGCTTGGAGAAAAAGAAATTCAGGACATGATCGATGAAGATGGGATGGCAGAAGCACAATGTCATTTTTGTCTAGAAACGTATCAGTATTCTAAAGAGGAACTCGAGTCGTTTATCAATGAGCTCCAGTCATAATAATCGGCGCCCTGTGCCACCGGCAGGTACAGGCAAGCCGAAAAGACATTTGAAGACCAAACCGGTGCTGCTGGTCATCGGCATTTTACTGCTGGCGAACTTCCTCTGGTTTATTGCCTGGCTGATTCCAAATGACGTAGGCAACACGGAAAAAGTCGCTTCTGTCAGCGGAGATGACATCACGCGGGAAGAGTGGTTGGCTGCCATGGAAGAACAGCATGGCCGCGAAGCGCTGCTCGAATTGGTCAATGAAAAAGTAATGGCGACAGCAGCGAAGGATTATGGAATCGAAGTAAGCGATAAAGAGATTGATTTGGAGTTGGCGATGCTGCGTTCTTCTCAAGACAGTACAGAGGCTGCATTATACACAGCGGATGAAACACGCCAACGCGAAAAGATAAAAGCCCAGTTGATTCTGGAAAAAGTGCTGACGAAAGATATTGTCATCGAAGAAAGTGAAATTAAAGAGTTCTACGATGACAATCAATCATTATATGATGTGAAAGATTCGTACCGGACACGCATGATTGTCTTGAACTCGGCAGCAGAAGCGGAAGAAACAATTTCAGAGCTGGAAAAAGGCTCTTCATTCGAAGCGACTGCACGTGAACGTTCCATCGACAGTGCGACAGGCAACCTGGGTGGGGACATCGGTTATATTTCCAATGGCGAACCGGGTGTTGACCCCGCTATCGCTAAAACGGTCGCAAAAGTGGAAGTCGGTGAATGGTCATCTCCATTGGCACTGGAAAACGGCAGGACCGCCATTATTTCTGTCACAGAAAAAGTGGGTGGCCAGACATTTTCTTTTGAAGATGTAGCGGGCCACATCAACCGTGAGCTGGCGCTTGAACAATTGCCGCAATCGGTCACTCCAGAAGCTTTCTGGCAGGAATTCGATGCGGAATGGTTTTACGGGGAATAGATTCTTACTGGACGTTTCATCATGAAACGTCTATTTTTTATGAATTCATACAATTTGACAAACTGTCTGTTTTATTGATACCATTAGCTTTATTAAAGTCGACAAATTTACTAGGGATTAGGAGTGTTGAAGAATGGCGCGTGTAGGAAATTCGATTACTGAATTGATTGGACAAACACCAATTGTGAAATTAAACCGGTTAACAGGACCAGAGGATGCAGAAGTCTATTTGAAATTGGAATACTTCAACCCTGGCAGCAGTGTCAAAGATCGTATTGCACTGGCCATGATCGAGGCGGCTGAAAAGTCCGGAGATTTAAAAGAAGGCGATACCATCATCGAACCGACAAGCGGGAATACCGGAATCGGACTGGCGATGATCGCAGCAGCCAAAGGCTATAAGTCTGTTTTGGTTATGCCGGAAACGATGAGTATGGAACGCCGCAACTTATTGCGTGCTTACGGAGCGGAATTGATTTTGACTCCAGGGGCAGACGGAATGAACGGCCCGAACGGCGCCATCAAGACCGCAGAGAAAAAAGCGGCTGAAAACGGCTGGTTTATGCCGCAGCAGTTCAATAACGAAGCAAACCCTGAAGTGCATCGGTTGACAACAGGTCCAGAGATCGTTGAAACAATGGGCGACCAATTGGATGCCTTTATTTCGGGGATCGGCACAGGCGGAACGATTACAGGTGCTGGCCAAGTATTGAAAGAGAAGTATCCTGATATTCAAATCATTGCAGTGGAACCTACTGATTCAGCGGTTCTATCAGGCGGTAAGCCGGGACCCCATAAAATCCAGGGAATTGGAGCAGGATTTGTGCCTGCTGTGCTGAACACGGAGATTTATAACGAGATTATTCAAGTCACAAATGACCAATCGTATGAAACAGCACGCCAGGCAGCACGCGAAGAAGGGATTCTTGGCGGCGTATCTTCAGGAGCCGCGATCTACGCTGCTCTGCAGGTTGCTAAACGTTTAGGTAAAGGCAAAAAAGTCTTGGCGATTATCCCATCCAACGGTGAACGCTACCTAAGTACACCGCTTTATCAATTTGATGAGTCCAACTAAACAGCAACAGCAAAAAGGAGCGTGCCCTCTGGCCGCTCTTTTCTTGTGGAAAAAAACAGCTCAAGTAAGGTAAGATGAAAGCGCGCTTTCATTTCCCAGGAAATAGATAGCTAGTTAAAGTTTGGACGGTGACGCTGAATGAAAATCAATTTTAATGAGAAGACGCTCGTCATGGGCATATTGAATGTCACGCCGGATTCTTTTTCGGATGGAGGCAAATACAGCAGCTTGGAGCAGGCACTTACCCATGCTCAGCAGATGATTGCGGATGGTGTGGATATTATCGACGTGGGAGGTGAGTCTACACGTCCGGGCTATGTACAGATCACAGACGATGAAGAAATAGAGAGAATCGTTCCTGTCATCAAAGCGCTGAAGCAACAGTTTGATGTTTTAATTTCCGTTGATACTTACAAGTCACGGGTAGCTGATGCAGCTATAGCTGCTGGTGCCCACATCATCAATGATATTTGGGGAGCTAAATACGATCCGGTGATTGCGGAAGTAGCCGCTAAGTGGAATGTGCCGATTATCCTCATGCATAACCGTCACGATACGTCATATTCAGATTTCCAGGAAGACGTCATGCGGGATCTGGGAGAAAGCATTCAAATTGCATTAGATGCCGGTGTGCAAAAAGAAAATATCTGGCTCGACCCAGGTGTGGGATTCGTTAAATCCGTATCGCAAAATCTCGAAGCGATACAAATGATCGGGCAGTTGGTGGAATTAGGTTATCCAGTTCTTCTGGGTACCTCAAGAAAATCGTTCATTGGAAAAATTTTAGATGTTTCTGTCGACGAACGGCTGGAAGGTTCGTTGGCAACCGTTTGCTATGGCATCAATCAGGGATGCCACGTTGTGCGTGTCCATGATGTAACGGAAACAGTGCGTGCGGTCCGGATGATGGATGCACTAACTGGCAAGCATCCATACAAGGAGGAGAAATAATGGATTTTATTCACGTGAATGATATGGAGTTCTATGGCTACCACGGGGTATTCCCTGAAGAGACGAAACTTGGCCAACGATTTCGCCTGACGGTTTCACTGGCTGTAGATTTACAGAAGGCGGGAGAGACTGATGCCTTGGAGCATACTGTGCATTATGGAGAAGTCTATGAAGCCTGCCGGTCGATCGTCGAAGGTGAGCCGAAAAAATTGGTGGAGGCTGTAGCAGAAAACGTGGCTGCCCGTATTCTTTCTGATTTTTCATTGGTTCAAGGCATCCGTGTTCAGCTAATCAAACCGGATCCGCCGATTCCCGGCCATTATAAATCAGTGGCGATCGAACTGACCCGAGGTAACTTCGCATGAACCAAAGTTATTTGTCGCTTGGTTCCAATATGGGAAATCGCTTTGAAATGCTGAAGCAGGCCGTATCGCTATTAGCGAATCACGCGGCCGTCAAGGTAATCCACATCTCTTCGCTTTATGAAACAGATCCAGTGGGGTATACGGATCAGGAGCCTTTCCTGAATATGGTCGTTGAGCTTGAAACGGAATTAGAAGCATTGGCATTACTGGATATCTGCCAAGAAATCGAAGAGAGTTTACAGCGCAAGCGGCTTGTCAGGTGGGGGCCGAGGACGATAGATCTCGATATTTTATTGTATAACCAAGATAAGTTTGAAACAGAAAGGCTTACTGTTCCGCATCCGAGAATGCATGAGCGAGCGTTTGTCCTTATTCCGTTGCTGGAAGTGAATCCGGGGTTTGAAGTTGCAGATACTTTTGAAGCTGAGGGCGTTCGTTTATGGAAATCCTATAACAGTATAGAAGAGTTTCTACAAGATACACATTGTTAAGTACAGGTTGCCGCAAATTTGTGGCAGCTTTTTTATGTGGTATGGTAAGAAATTGTGTACAATAGAGAAATACATGAATGAGATTGGTTTATATAGATAAAGGAGTGTAGGACATGTCAGAAGAATTAAACGATCAACTATTGGTGAGACGCCAAAAAATGCAGAATTTCCGTGATCATGGAATGGATCCATTTGGCGGCCGCTTTGAACGTACTCATCTATCGCAGGAAATCATCGAGCAGTACGGAGAGCTTTCTAAAGAAGAGCTTGAAGAAACCCCGCACGAAGTAATCATCGCTGGACGGGTGATGACCAAACGTGGAAAAGGGAAAGCGGGCTTTGCCCACATTCAAGATCTTAAAGGCCAGATTCAAATCTACGTCCGCAAAGATGCAATCGGTGAAGAAGCTTATGAATTTTACAATACGGTCGACTTAGGAGATATTCTGGGTATTAAAGGGACTGTCTTTAAAACAAACGTAGGTGAACTATCGATTAAAGCGAAAGAAGTGGAGTTTCTTACGAAAGCACTGCGTCCGCTGCCTGAAAAGTTCCACGGTTTAAAAGATATAGAACAGCGTTACCGCCAGCGGTACTTAGATCTGCTGACAAGTGATGATAGCAAAGAGACTTTCATACTGAGAAGCCGCATCATTCAATCGATGCGTCGATATTTGGATAACGCTGGATTTTTAGAAGTCGAAACGCCAATGCTTCATTCTATTGCAGGGGGAGCGGCTGCAAAACCGTTTGTTACCCACCATAACGCTTTGGATATGGAATTGTATATCCGTATCGCAATTGAACTTCACTTGAAGCGTCTAATTGTAGGTGGACTCGAGAAGGTTTATGAAATCGGCCGTGTTTTCCGCAACGAAGGAATATCTACACGTCACAATCCTGAATTCACTATGCTTGAACTGTATGAAGCTTATGCAGATTACAACGATATCATGGCACTTACTGAAAACCTGGTGGCACATGTTGCGCAAGAAGTCCTTGGAACAACGACTGTTCAGTATGAAGAAGATAAAATTGATCTAGCTGTAGGTTGGAAACGACTACATATGGTTGACGCCGTAAAGGAATATACAGGTGTTGATTTCTGGAAGCGCATGACAAAAGAAGAAGCCCAGGATTTGGCGAAAGAACACAATATTGATGTAAAACCTACTATGGAAGTAGGGCATATTTTAAATGAGTTCTTTGAGCAGAGAGTGGAAGAGCAATTAGTTCAACCAACGTTCATTTATGGACACCCAGTTGAAATTTCTCCTTTAGCAAAGAAAAACCCTGAAGATGAGCGGTTCACAGATCGATTTGAGTTGTTCATTGTTCGCCGTGAGCATGCTAATGCGTTTACAGAGTTAAACGACCCAATTGATCAGCGTCAGCGTTTTGAAGCCCAGTTGGTTGAAAAGGCTGAAGGAAATGACGAAGCCCATGAAATGGATGAAGACTTTATAGAAGCGTTAGAATACGGATTACCGCCAACAGGTGGATTAGGAATCGGTATTGACCGTTTAATTATGTTGTTAACGAATTCTTCCTCTATTCGAGATGTTTTATTGTTCCCGCAAATGCGGCCAAAAGAATAAGAATGCTTGAGAAAACGCCGGTTTAAAGGTCAAGAACCTCTAAACCGGCATTTTTTAAAAAAGTACTTGTATCTATTTTGATATGGTGCTATACTATTTCTTGTCGCGTTTTTCATAATAAAAGATGCGGAGAATAATAAGGTGAAAAAAGTTATTGACTTCGGTGATAGAAGCTGGTAATATTGAAAAGTCGCCAATGAGTGCGACGAACAACTTGAACCTTGAAAACTGAACAGCAAAACGTCAACA
>NZ_JAIQCL010000014.1 GCF_020023385.1 Planococcus circulans | reverse complement strand
TGCTGTTTGTTGACGTTTTGCTGTTCAGTTTTCAAGGTTCAGTTGGTGTGCCGCCGTTTCGTTTATGTTGTTCGTTGTTGCTTGGCGACTTTTATTATATTAAAGCATGTTTATATTCCTGTCAACACTTTCAGGGAAGTTTTTTATAAAACCCCTTTTTTCCTTCTGTATTCCTCATCCTGAAACCCACTCTCACGCTCTTCAACCCTAGAGCCGTCTGTGTTCTTCAATACTTCCACGGTATCTCAAGGAAATAAAAAATCATCCACCCGCTGCAATGAAACCAACGGATGAATGAGTTTATTTTTTAGAAGCTGACTGTGCCTGCGCTTTTCTTGCCGCGCGCCGCTCTTCCAGTTTCTGGCGGTCAACATCCGATTGCGCATTGTATTTCGGCAATACCAGCAGCTGGTAGGCGTTCACTGCAAGGAATGGAAACAGCAATAACGTGACCCAACTGTCGATATTCCCTTCTTCCACCATCAAGGCCGGCAGCCATTCTACCGTCGTAATTACAATCATGAAGAACAGCGCAGAAATAAATGTCTCCTTATTTGTCCACTTCGCTTTGAAGTAAGCTGTCACCACTGCTGTACCAATCAGGATGGCCAGGAGTATTCCATATAACCAAACCTGTTCCGTCGTTTGAGCGTTCGGCGCAAAACGGAATAAAATCAAATCTGTAATGACCACCACGATGATCAGCAATTGAACCCAGTTCCATAGACGCAATGTGCGGAAAATATTCATCCCTATTTGATGTACCGTCAGATAGGCGAAGAAACACAACTGGCTGATGATGCTCATGGTCAAACCGATAATGACCAGCCAGATAAAGCCAGCCAGAAACTCACCCCACTGCCCCGCATTAAATGGTTGTGAAAAGACATCATCCCAGCGGACGAACAAACCAAGCACTCCGGTTACCGCTCCACCAAGTAAAAGTGCTTTCAAAAAAAACTTAACCCAATTTCTTATTGTCAATTGAATGCCTCCGTTATTTAAAGTTCTTTTAAGATTGTACCAACCGGTTATAAAAAAATCCATTCACCGCACAGGATAGATTGTGAACAAACCTTGAAAGTCAGCGCTTTGTTACTGAATCGCCATATCCTATTGCAAATCGCCCAAAATAAAAGCCCGGAAACCATTCACGGCTTCCGGGCTGCAGCTTTTATTTTTTATCAGCGAATTGCTTAAGCACTTGCTTCGCGATATCTTCATAGATTTTTCCTGTCGGATGATCTTCCAGGTAGACAGAAGGAGCGAAGTCCTCTTCGTTCCAGTCAGGCTGGCCCATTGGAATCTGTCCAAGAAGCGGTGTCTGCAATTCTTCTGCAAGCTTTGGTCCGCCGCCTTGTCCGAATAGGTATTCTCTCTTGCCGGTCTCTTTGCTTTCGTACCACGACATGTTTTCGATGACGCCCAGGACTTCGTGGTCAGTTTGAAGTGCCATCGCTCCTGCACGCGCTGCAACGAATGCTGCTGTCGGGTGAGGAGTTGTGATCACGATTTCTTTGGAAGCCGGAAGCATCTGGTGGATGTCGAGTGCAACGTCCCCTGTGCCAGGTGGCAGATCCAATAGAAGGTAATCCAAATCTCCCCACTCTACATCGCGGAAGAATTGGTCGAGCACTTTGCCGAGCATTGGGCCACGCCATACGACTGGCATGTTATCTTCTACGAAAAAGCCCATAGAGATGACTTTCACGCCGAACCGCTCAACCGGAATGATCGTTTCGCCGCGGACAACCGGCGATTTGTCGATGCCCATCATATCCGGCACACTGAAGCCGTAGATATCCGCATCGATCAAGCCGACTTTTTTGCCAAGGCGAGCCAAAGCGATTGCCAGGTTGACAGATACCGTTGATTTGCCGACGCCGCCTTTACCACTGGCGATCGAAATGAATTCGACTTTGTTGAGTGGAGACAAAAGATCCTGCGCTTCTGATTCGTTTGCTGTTCCGCGGAACTGTGCCAAGGCTTCAGGCGGAAGCTCTTCAAAACGGATGCCGACAGAGCCTGCTCCTGCCTCTTTCAATACATCGACGACTTTCATCTGAAGCTGCATTTGCTCAGGTGTGTTGGTTTTGGCGATCGCCAATTTCACGCTGACATGTTTTTTCTCTTCTTTGATCGTTACGGACGTGATGCCGTTTGTTTCCGTCAACGATCTATGTAAAAACGGATCTTCTAACGCTCCGAGTAATTCGCGCACTTGTACTTCAGTTAACATATCGATACACTCCCCATCAATTTTGCTCACCATAAAGTATAGCATAGCAAACTCAATTTTAAATCTATTCGACCTTACAAGAAAAATGGCAAGGCCGCTCAACTTTAACAGACATAAGAAATCCGGCTAAGCGGTTTTTTATCTGCCGCACAGCCGGAGTTGCCAACACGATCACTCACGATTCAATTTCCAGCATATCATTTTCATCATACGTAAAGTCCGGACCCCATGCCACTTCCCAGTAGTAGCCGTCAGGATCTGTGAAATACCCAGAATAGCCGCCCCAGAAAACATCTTTCGGTTCTTTGATGATTTTCGCTCCGGCAGATTTCGCAAGAGCCATCACTCCATCCACTTCTCCCTTGGACTTGGCGTTATACGCTAAAGTAATGCCCGAAAATCCGCTGCCTCTTGGCGGATTCTTCTCATCGATATCTTCCGCCAATTTCTCCAATGGATAGAGTTCCAGTTTCGTCCCTGAAGAATTAAAAAACACAATTTCAGGATTGTCCCCTTTTTCCGCTGTTTCAAAGCCGAGTCCATCTCTGTAAAACTGTACAGATGTCTTCATGTCTTTCACGCCCAGGCAAATTAAATTGATCCGGTTCATGTCGGCATCCCTCCCATTTCTTTCTATCTTACCTGTTCGCTCCTCCAGTTGAACATAAAAAAACACCTTCCGAATTTCTTCGGAAAGTGTTTTGTAAACGAAAATCGAAATTAACGTTTCGAGAACTGAGGTGCACGACGTGCTGATTTAAGACCTGGTTTCTTACGTTCTTTCATACGTGGGTCACGTGTTAACAACCCAGCAGATTTCAACGCAGGACGGAATGCAGGGTCTACAGTAAGTAGAGCACGTGCGATACCGTGACGGATTGCTCCGGCTTGGCCTGTGAATCCACCGCCGTTTACGTTTACAAGGATGTCGTAGCTTCCTAGAGTATCCGTAGCAACTAGTGGCTGTTTGATGATCTGTTGTAATGTTTCGTAAGGAACGTAGTCCGCTACGTCACGTTTGTTGATAGTAATTGTGCCGTCACCCGGTACTAACCGTACGCGAGCTGTTGAGTTTTTACGACGACCTGTTCCAATATATTGAACTTGTGCCAAAGGTGTATCCTCCTCTAATTTACTAATGTATTATCCGCGAAGCTGGTAGTTTTCTGGTGTTTGTGCTTGGTGGTTATGTTCTGGGCCAGCATAGACATGCAGCTTTCTGAACATTTGGCGTCCTAGAGAGTTCTTTGGAAGCATCCCTTTGATAGCCAATTCAAGCATTTTAGTTGGGTATTTTGTGCGCATTTCAAGTGCAGTACGCTGTTTCAATCCACCGCTGTATTGTGTGTGGCGGTAGTAGATTTTGTCTGTAAGCTTTTTGCCTGTAAGGTGAATCTTTTCAGCGTTGATTATGATCACGTGATCACCAGTGTCAACGTTTGGTGTGAATGTTGGTTTGTATTTCCCGCGTAAGATTGAAGCGACTTCAGAAGCTAAACGTCCAAGAGTTTGCCCTTCTGCATCGACAACTAACCATTTACGCTCTACTTCGTGACCTTTAGCCATGAATGTTGTACGCATGTATATTGTCCTCCTAATAAATCGTCTGTTTTGAATTCTTTTACAGTGTTCCGCTGTTCCGTTTTTTCGTTATCCCTAAACACAAATAACCTTCCGGGGCATATCGTGGGGGTAATGAAAATACCATACATCATGTTATAACGGAAGCGGTAAAAAGTCAAGGGTTTTTCTAAAAACACCAGGAAAAGTTGCTTCAACTCCTGTACATCACGCTTTCCAGGTAAAGACCGTGTGCCGCCGCTGTTTTTCCGGCAGCGTCCCGCTCCGCTGCAGCCACGATTCGGCCAAGTTCTTCAGCCTTTCTTTTGCCGATGCCGACTTCCGTTAATGTCCCCGCAATAATGCGGACCATATTATAGAGGAAGCCGGACCCTTCGATGACCATATGGAGCTCATTGCCATGCTCTTCAAAATCGACGCGCCAAATCGTGCGCACTTTATCCACCACTGCCGTATTCGCCGCACAAAAGCTGGAAAAATCATGCGTGCCGATCAAGGCCTGTGCAGCGGTTCTCATCGCATCCACATCAAGCGGTTGCTTAACATGGACCATATAATTGCGCGTAAACGGACTGATGATCGGACTGCGGTCCCATTTATAGCGATAGGTCTTGCCCGTCGTATGGTAGCGCGCATGAAAAGACGGATCCACCTCTTCGATTGAGCTGACCCGGATGTCTTCCGGCAACAGCACGTTCAAGGCCTTCAGCCATCCGCTCACCGGAATGGAAAACTCCGTGTCAAAATGGATGACCTGACCCGTCGCATGGACTTTGGCGTCCGTCCGTCCGCTTGCCACCACTTGCGTCACTTTTCCTTTATGGATGGTTTTCAGCACTTTCATCAATTCGAGTTGGACCGTACGCGAGTCCGGCTGCACCTGATAGCCTGCAAATCCGGAACCGTCGTAGGCAATTGTCGCTTTTAATCGTTTCATAATTTCTCTCCTTATAGCCGGAAATACCAAAGCATTCCCGCAAGCCCGGCCAGCACCAGCAGACTCAAGCTGTCCACAAAACGCCAATCCAATTGACGGTAGCGTGTTCTGCCTTCGCCTCCCCGGTAGCCGCGGACTTCCATCGCCGTAGCCAGATCCTCCGCCCGTTTAAAGGCACTGACGAACAAGGGGATCAGTAAGGGCACGACAGCTTTTATCCGCTCTTTTACCGGCCCTGAGCCGATGTCTGAGCCCCTTGCCATCTGAGCCTTGAGGATCTTGCCTGTTTCGTCCATCAAAGTCGGGATAAACCGCAGGGAAATGGACATCATCAAGGCCAGTTCATGAACCGGCAGTTTGACCCGCTTGAAGGGGCCAAGCAGCACTTCAATGCCATCTGTGATGGAAATCGGCGAAGTCGTCAAGGTCAGGATACTGGTGATGAACACCAGCACCAGGAAACGGATGGAAATGAATATCCCTTGCCGCAGCCCTTCTTCGTAAATTTCGATAAAGCCGATATCCAGCAGCAGATCGCCTTCCCGCGTAAAGAAAATATGCAGGAAAAAGGTAAAAATCAAGAGAATAAAGACCGGTTTCAATCCGTTTATCAAGAAATACAGCCGTATTTTGGACAGGAATACCACCAATAAAGTGAATCCAAGCAGAATACCGTAAGTCACTGCGCTATTGGCGATAAAGACAATAGCGATAAAAACAAAGACGAACAAAATCTTCGCTCGCGGATCCATTCGGTGGATGATGGAGTCACCCGGAATAAAACGGCCAAAAATCATTTTCTCCATCATTCGGAATCACGTCCTTCCGACAAAGCCAGAGCGATGTTTTTGGCCAGCGCTTCTTCCGTCAATGAAATGGCACCGAGTTTAATGCCCGCTTTGTCTTCGAATTTTCGCTGCAGGCGAATCGTCCGCGGCGGCTCCAAACGATAATCCCGCAGTTGCTCTTCATTCGAAAAGATCTCTTCAGGCTCTCCTGTGACCACGCAGCGTCCGTTATGCATGATCGCTACACTATCAGCGTAACGCGCCGCATCTTCCATGCTATGGGTCACCAGAACGGTCGTCAGGCCTTTTTGGATATGCAGCTGATGGAACAGGTCCATAATTTCACGGCGGCCGCGCGGATCAAGTCCGGCCGTCGGTTCATCCAGCACCAGCACATCCGGCTCCATCGCCAGCACACCAGCAATCGCTACCCGGCGCATTTGGCCGCCGGACAGATCAAACGGAGACTTCGTCAATACCTCGGCAGGCAGTCCAAGCTGTTCAACCAACTCATGCGCGCGGCGGCTAGCTTCTTCTTCCGGCACTCCGTAATTCAAAGGGCCGAACATGATATCTTTCAAGACCGTCTCATCAAAAAGCTGCTGTTCAGGAAATTGAAAAACAATCCCGACCTGGCGCCGGACATCGCGCAGATTCTTGGCCTTCACACCCGCTTCGATTTTGCGTTCGCCAATTACAACAGTTCCTTCTGTCGGCTTCAACAAGGCGTTCAGATGCTGAAGGACCGTCGATTTGCCCGATCCGGTATGTCCAATGATTGCTGTATAGGAACCAGAAGGGATATGCAGCGATACACTCGTCAACGCACGCTTTTCAAACGGCGTATCTTTAGCGTAGCTGTACCCTACTTCCCGGAGTAAAATGTCCATAGTTCATCCACCAATTCGTCTTCTGTCATATGTTCTCCCTGCAGCTCCACTCCGGCTTCCCGGAGCAAATGCGTCATCCGCATCGAAAATGGCAAGTCCAAGCCCAGGGTCGTCAGTTCATTGCCCGACAGAAAAACAGCTTCCGGCGTGCCTTCCAATTGTTTATGCCCCGCATTCATTACAAGAATACGGTCAGCCATAGCCGCTTCTTCCAAATCGTGGGTAATCGATATCACTGTCAGGCCTGTTGCTTCCCGCAACTCACGAATGGTTTCGATGACTTCCATGCGTCCCTGGGGATCGAGCATGGAAGTCGCCTCATCCAATATCAACAGGCGTGGACGCAAAGCAAGGGCACCAGCGATCGCCACGCGCTGTTTCTGGCCTCCGGACAAATGATGAGGCTCGTGATCAAAATACGATTCCATCTTCACCTGATGCAAAGCTTCTTTAACACGTAACACCATTTCTTCATGCGGAACCCCGTTATTTTCCAACGCAAAAGCGACATCGTCCTGGACCGTCGCTCCCACAAACTGGTTGTCTGGATTTTGAAAGACCATGCCCATCTGCGAACGGATGTCCCAAAGGCTTTCTTCGGCCATCAATTTCCCCATGGCAAATACTTTTCCTGTCTGCGGAAACAACAAACCGTTCATCAATTTGGCGATGGTTGATTTTCCTGAACCGTTGTGGCCCACCAAAGCAATCCACTCCCCATCCTCAATCGAGAAGGATAAATCTTCTACAGCGGGTCTTACCGACTCGTCTTCTTGCGTATATGTAAATGTCACATCTTCGAATGACAATATAATCGAATTCATCTCAGCTGACCTCCTCAAACACTTGCTTGGCTCATCTCTACTCTACTGGTTTTCAACAGCGTTTGTAAAACGGTAAATAAATAAAAAAAGCGCGCACCTCATTCAGAGAAATGCGCTTTTCTGTCTCTATGGCTTCCCCGGTTGCTTAAGCCAGGGTTGAATGAGGTGCGTAGAGCTAGACGAGACGCCGCCTTTCGGCTCGCTCATCATAACACTCAGCTTTTCATATTGTCGTATAAATCATAATGCTAAAAGAAGAGGGCTGTTGACCCCCTTCAAGTAAATCAATTATGCCTCGGCATAATTGCGTCCGGATTTTGAATTGCGCTAGCGCAATTAATTCCTTTCAAAATCCGTGACACCCGCCGGAGGCTTTAATTTGAATCTATAGATTCAAATTAAACCAATTCGATAATAACGATAGGTGCGCCATCTCCGCGACGAGGCCCCATTTTCATAATGCGTGTGTAACCGCCTTGACGGTCAGCGTAACGTGGTGCAACATCATCAAACAATTTCTGCAAAGCAAAAGTTGTTGTTTCGTTGCCTTCAGCGTCTGCAGTTGTTACCAACTCACGGCGCATCCATGCTGCTGCTTTACGGCGAGCGTGAATATCTCCACGTTTACCAAGCGTAATCATTTTTTCTACAGTCGAACGCACTTCTTTCGCACGAGCTTCAGTCGTTTGAATGCGTTCATGTACGATTAAGTCTGTTGTAAGGTCACGTAATAGTGCTTTACGTTGAGAACTTGTACGTTGAAGCTTTCTCATTGAAGTTTCCCTCCTTTGTTGAATAGTTCGGATCCGATCTTAACTCTCAGTCTTCTTTACGAAGCCCAAGGCCTAAATCTTCCAACTTCACTTTAACTTCTTCAAGTGATTTGCGTCCGAGGTTGCGTACTTTCATCATGTCGTCTTCCGACTTGCTTGCCAGTTCGTGTACCGTGTTGATACCCGCACGTTTTAAGCAGTTGTAAGATCGAACCGAAAGATCAAGTTCTTCGATAGTCATCTCTAATACTTTTTCTTTTTGGTCTTCTTCTTTTTCAACCATGATTTCAGCCGTTTGTGCCTCATCTGTTAATCCCACGAAGATATTTAAATGCTCAGTAAAAATCTTTGCGCCAAGCGCAATTGCCTCTTTTGGACCAATGCTGCCATCTGTCCATACATCAAGAGATAATTTATCGAAATGAGCCAGTTGACCCACACGAGTGTTTTCCACTTGGAAATTAACGCGTGAAACTGGAGTGTAAATAGAGTCAATCGGAATAACACCAATTGGAAGATCTTCACGTTTGTTCTGATCTGCACGGGCATATCCACGGCCTCTGTTTGCATACATACGCATACGTAAGTGGCCATTTTTAGCGATTGTTGCAATATATAGATCCGGATTCAGAATTTCCACGTCACTGTCGTGCGTGATATCTGCAGCCGTAACCGTTCCATCACCTTTTACATCAATTTCAATGACTTTTTCTTCGTCAGAGTAAATTTTCAAAGCCAGCTTCTTGATATTCAAAATAATGGTAGCTACATCTTCTTCAACACCTTCGACAGTGGAGAATTCGTGCAGAACGCCATCAATTTGAATTGAAGTAACAGCTGCGCCAGGTAAAGATGAAAGTAAGATTCGACGTAAGGAGTTTCCTAAAGTGGTTCCATATCCACGCTCAAGAGGTTCAACAACAAATTTTCCGAACTTGGAATTGCTGTCGATCTCAACCGTTTCAATCTTTGGTTTTTCTATTTCGAGCATTCAGTTTACCCTCCTTCAAAACGTCGGTTTTTTTTCGCTTCATCAAAGAATTCGATAGTCACAGACTTTCGCTACGATTCAGAACCCATCCAGTAAGTCGTGATGTTCAAAAATCCTATTCAGATTAACGATTATACGCGACGGCGTTTTGGCGGACGGCAACCGTTATGAGGAACTGGAGTTACATCTTTGATAGCTGTAACTTCTAGTCCAGCAGCTTGAAGCGCACGGATAGCAGCTTCACGACCTGAACCAGGACCTTTAACTGTAACTTCTAGAGTTTTAAGACCGTGCTCGATTGATGTTTTAGCAGCAGTTTCAGCAGCCATTTGCGCAGCGAAAGGAGTAGATTTACGTGAACCTCTAAATCCTAGAGCTCCTGCACTTGACCATGAAACAGCGTTACCCTGCATATCAGTGATAGTAACGATTGTGTTATTGAATGTTGAGCGGATGTGAGCAATACCAGATTCGATATTCTTTTTCACACGACGCTTACGAGTTTGTTGTTTACGTGCCATGTTAAGAAGAAACCTCCTTTACTGATTATTTTTTCTTGTTAGCTACAGTTTTACGAGGACCTTTACGCGTACGCGCATTGTTCTTCGTATTTTGACCGCGGACAGGTAGTCCACGACGATGACGGATTCCTCGGAAGCTAGCAATTTCCATCAAGCGTTTGATGTTCATTGAAACTTCACGGCGAAGGTCACCTTCGATTTTGTATTGATCTAATTGTTCACGGATATTGTTCAACTCGTCTTCTGTAAGATCACGAACGCGTGTCTCTTCAGAGATACCAGCAGCAGAAAGAACTTTCTGTGCAGTTGTTTTACCAACACCGAAAATGTATGTTAATGAAATAACAACGCGTTTGTCGCGCGGAATGTCAACACCAGCAATACGTGCCATGTGTGCGATGCACCTCCTTCAAAATTAGCCTTGTCTTTGTTTGTGTTTCGGATTTTCACAGATTACCATTACTTTACCGTTTCTGCGAATAACTTTACATTTTTCACAGATCGGTTTTACAGATGGTCTCACTTTCATCTAACCCAACCTCCTTATAGTCCGGAGTGCAAAAGATTATTTAAAACGGTATGTGATACGACCGCGTGTTAAATCATAAGGAGAAAGTTCCACTGTCACTTTATCTCCTGGCAGAATGCGGATGAAATGCATGCGAATCTTGCCTGATACGTGCGCAAGAATCGTATGGCCGTTTTCCAATTCCACTTTAAACATCGCGTTAGGCAAAGTCTCAACGACAGTTCCTTCGATTTCAATTACATCGTCTTTCGCCATCGACCCAGTCTCCCTTCTGTATACAAATCAGGTTCTCATCTTCAAACAGTATTTGCTGATTGAATAGTAGTAGTACATTCATTCACAAGAAATGCATGAGTGACATTCGAAAGACATTCTCCGAGTCCCGCAGATATGCGGGCCGGGGTTAATCCGGCAAAGCCAGTCTGTCTCATGTATCCTCGACTGCCCGGACTGCTTTGGATGAGTTCCAAACCCGTTACACAGATGCTTCCACGAAACCCATTATACTCGTTTCAATGCTCAATTGCACTAAAGCGCATTTTGCATCAACTTTCATATCCTGAGCCTTGTTTGCTTTTGCAGCTCTCGAAAATTCATATCTCCGGTGCCCCTTAAAGCCACATGGAGGCAACTAACTGCGCCCGGCGCCGGGGATTAGCCTCGGTCGCCCTTTAGAAGAGCATCAATGTCAGCAAATACTTTTTGAATGTCCTGCTGTCCATCTATATTTTGCAGCACGTTCTTGCTTTCATAGAAATCAAGAAGCGGCTGTGTTTGTTGCATATTTACTTCTAAACGTTTAGTGACGGTTTCAGGCTTATCATCTTCACGCTGGTAGAGTTCTCCGCCATCTTTGTCGCACACACCAGCTATTGCCGGCGGGTTAAACACAGTATGGTAAGCAGTTCCACAAACTTTACAGATCCATCGGCCTGTTAAACGTGCAATTAGTTCGTCTTGTTCAACTTGGATATTTACGACATGCTCGATTCGCTTATCAAGATCGGCCAAAAGAGATTCCAACGCTTCAGCTTGAGGAACCGTGCGTGGAAAGCCATCTAATAAGAAGCCTTCTTCACAGTCCTTTTCGCTTAATCGTTCCCGGACAATGCCGATTGTCACTTCATCAGGCACTAGAGCACCTTGATCCATGAATGATTTTGCTTTCAAGCCCAGTTCCGTTCCGCCTTTAATAGCAGCTCGAAACATATCACCTGTAGAAATATGAGGGATGTCGTACTTCTTAACAATTTCGTCTGCTTGAGTACCTTTTCCGGCACCCGGTAGACCCATTAATACGATATTCATACGTTTTCCCCCTCAGACAATTGGATAAGAGACGCTTTCACGCCCCTTTTAAATCCTACTGATTATTTCATAAAGCCTTTATAATGACGTTTTACAAGCTGAGATTCCAATTGCTTCATCGTTTCAAGTGCTACCCCAACAACAATCAGAAGACTCGTTCCGCCGATTTGCGCCGATTGCGGTAAATTCGCAATGTTGATGAAGAAAATCGGTAGAATGGCAATGACTGCAAGGAAAATGGCACCAACGAATGTCAATCGGTATAACACGCTTGTTAAATAATCCTGTGTATTTTTACCCGGACGGATCCCCGGAATATATGCACCTTGCTTTTTCAGGTTATCCGACACGTTCTCAGGATTAACCTGAATAAATGCGTAGAAGTACGTGAATGCTACGATCAAAGCGACATAAATGATCATGCCGACAGGGCGCGTATAATCGAACGTATTCTGAATCGCTTCTGTAAACGCGTTGGCACCAAAGAAAGAAGCAATGGTTTGCGGCGTTATGATAAACGCTACTGCAAAGATTACCGGGATAACTCCGGCCGCGTTCACTTTCAAAGGTAAGTGTGTTTGCTGCCCGCTTGTTGTCTGGCCACGGCCAGCAACTCGCTTCGCATACTGAATCGGTATTTTACGCAACGCTTGTTGAACGTAAATGACCAAAACTGTAATGGCAACAACAGCTAATGCAAGCAATGCCATAATGGCAATATTGATCGGCAGCTGATCTCCAGCTCCTTGGATCTGCTGTGCATATAATTGGTTGACAGCACCTGGTACTGCAGCGACAATCCCTGCGAAGATGATAATCGAAATACCGTTCCCCACACCTTTTGCCGTAATCTGCTCACCAAGCCACAGTAGAAATGCCGTACCCGCAGTCAATACAATAGCGATGACAACATAAGTTGAAATCGTGTCATTCTGAATTAAAGAACCGCCGTACATTTGGTTAAATCCATAAGACATACCGATTGCTTGAATAAAGGCAAGAACGATTGTGAAATAGCGAGTGAATTGAGCAAGTTTCCGTCTTCCGACTTCACCTTGTTTCGCCCACTCTGCAAATTTCGGTACAACATCCATCTGCAATAATTGCACAATGATTGATGCTGTAATGTATGGCATAATTCCCATCGCTAAAATCGAAAAGTTAGCAAGGGCACCTCCACCGAAAGTATTTAAGAATCCAACCAGACCCATCTGGTCAGTAGCTTGCAAAACCGAAGCGTCAACATTCGGTACTGGAACAAAAGTTCCAATACGGAAAATGATGAGCATCAGTAATGTAAAGAATATTTTATTTCGAATATCAGTCACGCGCATAAAATTAGAGATTGTCTGAAACATTAAACCACCTCGGTTTGTCCGCCGGCAGCTTCAATCGCTTCTTTAGCTGATCCAGAGAATTTGTGAGCTTTTACTGTCAATTTCTTTTCTAGGCTACCATTGCCCAGAATTTTGATTCCAGAACGTTCATTGCTCACAACACCTGTTTCAATTAACAATGCAGGTGTTACTTCTGTGCCTTCGTCGAAACGGTTAAGCACTTCCACGTTCACTACTGCATAATCTTTGCGGTTGATGTTGGTAAATCCACGTTTAGGCAAACGACGGAACAAAGGGTTTTGACCACCTTCGAATCCAGGACGAACACCGCCGCCTGAACGTGCGTTTTGACCTTTATGACCTTTACCTGCTGTTTTACCAGTACCTGAACCGATACCGCGTCCGATACGCTTTCTTGAGCTGCGTGAACCTTCTGCCGGTTTTAATTCATGAAGTTTCATTTGGTTGGCACCTCCTTCTATAGAAATCCGTAATTAAATTTCTTTGATAGTTACTAAGTGAGCGACTTTATCAAGCATACCGCGAACGGCTGCATTGTCTTGGTGCTCAACTGTTTGATGCATTTTGCGCAATCCCAATGATTGAACAGTTTTACGTTGTGTCGGTTTAGAACCGATCACAGATTTTGTGAGGGTAATTTCCAATTTAGTTGCCATGTGATTTTCCCTCCTTATCCTAACAGTTCTGCAACTGATTTACCGCGAAGTTTTGCGACTTCTTCGGCACTCTTCAATTGAGTTAAACCGTTAATAGTTGCACGTACCATGTTGATTGGTGTGCTTGAACCTAGAGATTTAGATAGAATATCCTGTACCCCAGCCAATTCAAGTACCGCACGAACAGGTCCGCCAGCAATTACACCAGTACCTGGAGAAGCAGGTTTGATAAGAATTTGGCCTGCGCCAAAACGACCGATTACTAAGTGTGGAGTAGTACCTTTAACCATTGGTACTTCAATAAGGTTTTTCTTCGCATCTTCAATGGCTTTGCGGATAGCATCTGGAACTTCTTGAGCTTTACCAGTACCAAAACCAACATTACCATTTCTGTCGCCTACAACAACTAATGCGGAGAAACGGAAACGACGTCCACCTTTTACAACTTTAGCTACGCGATTGATTGTAACTACGCGTTCTTCAAGTTCAAGTTTGTTTGAATCAATACGACTCATGAAATGTGTCCCTCCTTTTTTTAGAATTCTAAACCATTTTCACGTGCAGCTTCTGCTAATGCTTTTACGCGTCCATGATATAAATAACCACCGCGGTCAAAAACAACCGATTTCAAGCCGTTTTCAGTAGCGCGTTTTGCGATTGTTTCGCCGACTTTAGCTGCAGCTTCCACGTTGCCAGTTGATTCTACTGAGAAATCCTTCTCCATAGATGATGCACTTGCAAGTGTAACGCCATTCATATCGTCGATCAATTGAGCGTAGATGTATTTATTCGAACGGAATACGTTCAAACGCGGGCGTTGTGCTGTACCCGTAATTTTAGAACGTACGCGTGCATGACGTTTTTTACGAGATGCGTTTTTATCGAGTTTCGTAATCACTGAGGTCACTCCTTTCAGCCTGCCTAAGCAGCATTATTTACCTGTTTTACCTTCTTTGCGGCGAACTACTTCCCCTTCGTAACGAATACCTTTGCCTTTATATGGCTCTGGTGGACGTACTTGGCGGATGTTTGAAGCAAGAGCTCCAACGCGTTCTTTATCGATGCCTTTAACAATGACTTTAGTGTTAGCTGGAACTTCAACTGTTACGCCATCTTCCGGTGTGAATTCAACCGGGTGAGAGTAACCTACGTTAAGCACCAATTTCTGTCCTTGCAATTGAGCACGGTAACCAACACCAACTAGTTCAAGTGAACGTTGGAATCCTTCTGAAACTCCAGTGACCATGTTCGCAAGCAAAGCACGAGACGTACCGTGGTTTGTGCGGTGATCTTTAGAATCTGAAGGACGTGTCAATGTTAGCACGTTTTCTTCTTGTGCGATTGTAATATCTTTGTTAAATACGCGAGTCAACTCGCCTTTAGGTCCTTTAACAGTTACGGTGTTCTTGTCTCCAAGAGTAACGGTAACGTTAGCAGGAACCTCGATTGGTTTTTTACCTACACGTGACATTCTGTTGCACCTCCATTCGTTTGTTGCTTGTTACCAAACGTATGCTATGATTTCTCCGCCGATTTGTTTCGCGCGGGCTTCTTTATCAGTTACCAAACCTTGTGATGTTGAGACTAAAGCGATTCCAAGACCGTTTAGTACACGTGGCACCTCGTTAGTTTTAGCGTAAACACGTAATCCTGGTTTTGAAATACGTTTCAATCCAGTAATAACGCGTTCGTTGTTAGCTCCGTATTTAAGGAAAATCCGGATCATGCCTTGTTTATCATCTTCAACATATTCTACGTCACGAACGAAACCTTCACGCTTAAGGATTTCAGCGATGTCTTTTTTCACATTAGAAGCCGGAAGCTCTAATTTCTCGTGACGAACCATGTTTGCGTTACGAATGCGTGTCAGCATATCTGCAATCGGATCTGTCATTGTCATTACTTTTACCTCCTTCCCAAATTAGGGGATTACCAGCTGGCTTTTTTGACGCCAGGAATTTGTCCCACATATGCAAGTTCACGGAAACAAATACGGCAAAGTTTAAATTTGCGTAATACTGAATGCGGACGTCCGCATCGTTCACAGCGTGTGTACTCTTGTACTTTAAACTTTGGCGTGCGTTTTTGTTTTGCGATCATAGATTTTTTAGCCACGTTTACGCCTCCCTCACGTTTACTTTTGGAACGGCATTCCGAATTGTGTTAATAACTCACGAGCTTCTTCATCAGAGTTCGCAGTTGTTACAATTACGATGTCCATACCGCGTACTTTGTTAACTTTATCATAGTCGATTTCAGGGAAGATCAATTGTTCTTTCACGCCAAGTGTGTAGTTACCGCGTCCGTCGAACGATTTGTTCGATACGCCACGGAAGTCACGAACACGTGGAAGTGAGATAGCAATCAATTTATCCAGGAAGTCGTACATACGCTCTCCGCGTAGTGTAACTTTACATCCGATTGGCATACCTTCACGTAGACGGAAGCCAGCGATAGATTTCTTAGCTTTAGTGATGATTGGCTTTTGGCCAGTAATTGTTTGTAGTTCTTCAACCGCGGAGTCAAGTGACTTCGTGTTTTGAACAGCTTCGCCTACACCCATGTTGATGACGATTTTGTTTACTTCAGGTGCCTGCATTACCGATTTATATTCAAACTTGCTCACTAGAGCAGGAGTGATTTCATTGACATATTTTTCTTTTAGGCGGTTCATGTGTGTACCTCCCTTCATTCAGGAATTTTATTTATCTAATTTTTCGCCGGATTTTTTTGCAACACGAACTTTTTTACCATCTTCAACCTTGTATCCAACACGAGTCGGCTCGCCGGATTTAGGGTCAAGTAACATTACGTTAGAAACGTGAATTGCTGCTTCTTGGCTGACAATTCCACCTTGCGGATTTGCCTGGTTCGGTTTTGTATGCTTTTTGATGATGTTGACACCTTCAACAAGCACACGGTCTTTCTTAGGTAAAGCAGTCAAAACAACGCCTGTTTTGCCTTTGTCTTTGCCTGAGATTACCTTAACTGTATCGCCTTTTTTAACATGCATTCTGTCGCACCTCCTTGGTATGGCACATTGATTTATTAAAGAACTTCAGGAGCAAGTGATACGATTTTCATGAAGCTGTTATCGCGAAGTTCGCGGGCAACAGGTCCGAAAATACGAGTTCCGCGTGGACCTTTGTCGTCACGGATAATGACACATGCGTTTTCATCAAATTTGATATAAGTACCGTCTTTACGGCGAGCTCCGCTTTTCGTGCGAACGATGACAGCCTTAACGACTTCACCCTTCTTAACAACGCCACCTGGTGTTGCTTTTTTCACGGTACAAACGATTACGTCTCCGATGTTTGCAGTCTTGCGACCAGAACCACCAAGTACTTTAATCGTTAGTACTTCACGAGCACCCGAGTTGTCTGCAACTTTTAAACGACTTTCCTGTTGGATCACTTAGGTAACCTCCCTCCGGAATTTCTTAGGTTCCGAAATTATTTAAATTAAATGATAACCGCTTTTTCTACAATTTCCAATACGCGGAAACGTTTTGTAGCTGATAACGGACGAGTTTCCATGATGCGAACTACGTCGCCCATTTTCGCTTCGTTTAGCTCATCATGAGCTTTATATTTCTTAGAGTATTTTACACGTTTGCCATAGAATGCATGCTTCTTTTGAGTTTCAACCATTACTGTAACGGTTTTGTCCATTTTGTCAGACACAACACGGCCTGTGTATACTTTGCGTTGGTTACGCTCAGTCATACTTGCAAACCTCCTCTCGATTTATCAGTTATTGCCACTGAGTACTCTTTCGTGAATCACAGTTTTCATACGGGCAATCGCTTTACGTACTTCGCGGATGCGAGCAGTATTTTCTAATTGACCAGTAGCCAATTGGAAGCGAAGGTTGAAAAGCTCTTCTTTCAGTGATTTCACTTTTTGTTCAATCTCAGCAGTGGTTAGGTCACGGATTTCATTAGCTTTCATTCGATTCACCACCAATTTCTTCGCGTTTTACGAACTTCGTTTTGATTGGAAGTTTGTGAGATGCAAGGCGTAATGCTTCGCGTGCCACTTCTTCAGATACTCCACCAAGTTCGAACATGATTTTACCAGTTTTGACAACGGCTACCCAGCCTTCAGGTGAACCTTTACCAGATCCCATACGAACCTCTAGAGGCTTTTTCGTATATGGTTTATGCGGGAATATTTTAATCCAGACTTTACCGCCACGTTTCATGTAACGAGTCATGGAAATACGTGCTGCTTCGATTTGACGGTTAGTGATCCAAGATGATTCTAGTGCTTGGAGACCAAATTCGCCGAATGCGATTTCTTTACCGCCTTTAGCTTCGCCGCGCATCTTGCCTCGGTGCTCTCTACGATATTTAACGCGTTTTGGCAATAACATATTATTTGCCTCCTTCCTCAGATTTCTTCTTAGTTGGAAGGACTTCACCGCGGTAGATCCATACTTTTACGCCAAGCTTACCATATGTTGTGTCTGCTTCAGCATGCGCATAATCGATATCAGCGCGGAGCGTATGGAGCGGAACAGTACCTTCACTGTAGTGTTCAGCACGCGCAATGTCAGCGCCGCCTAGACGTCCAGATACTTGAGTTTTGATTCCTTTAGCGCCAGAACGCATAGTGCGTTGGATCGCTTGTTTTTGTGCACGACGGAAAGATACTCGGTTTTCCAATTGACGTGCAACACTTTCAGCAACCAATCTTGCATCAAGGTCAGCTCTTTTGATTTCAATGATGTTGATGTGTACACGCTTGCCAGTCATAGAGTTAAGCTGTTTGCGAAGTACTTCTACTTCAGATCCACCTTTACCGATTACCATACCTGGTTTCGCGGTGTGAATAGTTACGTTGACACGGTTTGCAGCGCGTTCAATTTCGATTTTAGAAACTGAAGCTTCTTTCAAACGTGCTTCAACATATTCACGGATTTTAATATCTTCGTGAAGAAGCGTCGCATAATCTTTCTCAGCGTACCATTTAGATTCCCAATCACGAATGATTCCGATACGCATCCCAATTGGATGTATTTTTTGTCCCACGAATTACCCCTCCTTCTGGTCAGATACCACTAGTGTGATGTGGCTTGTGCGTTTATTAATTGCGCTTGCGCGTCCCATTGCACGTGGACGGAAACGTTTAAGTGTTGGTCCTTCGTCAACGAATACTTCGCTGATGATCAAGTCATTCAGGTCCATTTCGTAGTTGTGTTCAGCGTTAGCAGCTGCAGATTTCAATAACTTCTCAACAACAATAGATGCTGCTTTCGGAGTGTGGTTCAAAATCGCAACAGCTTCGCCAATTTGCTTGCCTCGAATTAAATCTACAACTAAACGGACTTTACGAGGAGCAATACGTACTGTTCTAGCGACAGCTTTTGCTTGCATAGGGAAATCCTCCTCTCAATTAACGTCTTGTTTTCTTATCGTCTGCACCATGGCTAGCGTATTTGCGTGTTGGTGCGAATTCGCCTAGTTTATGGCCCACCATATCTTCAGTCACATATACAGGGATGTGTTTACGACCATCGTATACTGCGATTGTTTGTCCGATGAATGTCGGGAAAATTGTAGAACGGCGAGACCAAGTTTTGATCACTTGTTTTTTCTCAGAATCCTTTTGTGCTTCAACTTTTTTCATAAGATGATCATCAACAAAAGGTCCTTTTTTCAAGCTGCGGCCCATGTGGGATCCTCCCTTCGTGATTGCACCACGGTTCTTTCAACGAACCGTAGCGGAATCAAATTATTTTTTACGACGACGCACGATAAATTTATCTGACTTGTTCGTTTTCTTACGTGTCTTGTATCCAAGAGTAGGTTTGCCCCAAGGAGACATTGGTGATTTACGTCCGATTGGCGAGCGTCCTTCACCACCACCGTGTGGGTGATCGTTAGGGTTCATTACAGATCCGCGGACTGTTGGGCGATTGCCCTTCCAGCGATTACGTCCTGCTTTACCAATGTTGATCAATTCGTGTTGCTCATTTCCTACTGCACCGATAGTAGCGCGGCAAGTAGCAAGAATCATGCGAACTTCGCCTGATTGCAAACGAACTGTTACGTATTTTCCTTCTTTACCCAATACCTGAGCTGAAGTTCCTGCAGAACGAACTAGTTGTCCGCCGCCGCCTGGCTTCAATTCGATGTTATGGATTGTAGAACCCATTGGGATGTTTGACAACGGCAAAGCGTTACCTGCCTTGATATCTGCTTCAATACCTGACATAAGTTGAGTTCCAACTTCAACTCCTTTAGGAGCGAGGATGTAACGTTTCTCACCATCAGCGTAGTGAATCAAAGCGATGTTTGCAGAACGGTTTGGATCGTACTCGATTGTAGCAACGCGTCCTGGAATGCCATCTTTGTTACGTTTGAAATCGATAACACGGTATTGGCGTTTATGTCCACCACCGTGATGGCGTACAGTTATTTTACCTTGGTTATTACGGCCGCCCTTGCGCTTTACAGGTCGTAAAAGCGATTTTTCAGGTTTGTTCGTTGTGATTTCAGCGAAATCTGAACTCGTCATGTTACGACGACCGTTAGTGGTAGGTTTATATTTTCTTATGCCCACGTTGTTTCCCTCCTTCTTTAATAGTTCTTTAAGAACTTATGGAAATTAAATTTCGAATAGCTCGATGTCTTTAGATTCAGCAGTCAATTTAACAATCGCTTTACGGCGTTTGTTTGTGTATCCTGCATGTTTGCCCATACGTTTGAATTTGCCTTTGTAGTTCATGATGTTGACTTTCTCAACTTTCACGCCAAAGATCTCTTGTACGGCTTGTTTAACTTGGGTTTTATTTGCGCGAGTGTCCACTTCAAAAGTGTACTTTTTCTCTGCCATTACTTCAGATGATTGCTCAGTAATGACCGGACGCTTTATTACATCACGTGCTTCCATTAACTAAGCACCTCCTCAATTTTCTCAATCGCTGCTTTTGTCATGACAATTTTGTCATGTCCAAGCAAGTCTAAAACGTTAATGCCATCTGCTGCTACTACTGTCATTCCGTGAAGGTTACGTGCAGATTTTGCAACGTTCTCATCAAGGTCAGCAGTTACGAACAATGCTTTTTTGCCAATTGAAAGGTCTTGGATCAACTGGTTGAAAGCTTTTGTTTTCGGTGCATCAAATGTCAATCCTTCAAGTACCATCAGGTTTTCTCCGATTACTGCAGATGAAAGTGCAGAACGTAGAGCTAAACGACGGACTTTCTTAGGAAGTTTGTAGCTATAGCTACGTGGAGTTGGACCGAATACGATACCGCCTCCGCGCCATTGTGGTGAACGGATCGACCCTTGACGAGCACGTCCAGTTCCTTTTTGACGCCATGGCTTTTTACCACCACCAGCTACTTCAGAACGGTTTTTTACTTTATGGTTACCTTGACGAAGTGAAGCGCGTTGAGACACTACTGCGTCAAATAACACTGATTCATTTGGCTCGATACCGAAGATATAATCGTTCAATTCGATGTCGCCCACTTGTGAACCTGTTTGATTTAATAAAGCTACTTTAGGCATTCTTGTTTCCTCCTTTCTCTAAAAATTATTAGTTCGCTTTAATTGCCGTTTTAACACGGATCAATGCTTTGCGAGAACCAGGAACATTACCTTTAATAAGAAGCAGGTTACGTTCAAGATCAACTTTCACGATGGAAAGGTTTTGAATCGTAATTGTCGTGCCACCCATTTGACCAGGTAATTTCTTCTGTTTGAATACGCGGTTAGGAGCAACCGGACCCATTGAACCAGGACGACGGTGGTAACGTGAACCGTGAGACATTGGTCCGCGAGATTGTCCGTGGCGTTTAATAACACCTTGGAAACCTTTACCTTTTGTTGTTCCTGTGACATCTACTACATCGCCTTCTGCGAATACATCTACTTTGACTTCTTGACCAATCTCGTAATCAGCTAAGTTTACATTGCGAAGTTCGCGAATGAAGCGCTTAGGAGCAGTGTTCGCTTTTGCTACGTGTCCTTTAGAAGGTTTGTTTGAAAGCTTTTCACGCTTGTCTTCAAAACCTAATTGGATTGCTTCGTAGCCGTCAACCTCTACTGTCTTCTTTTGAAGTACTACGTTTGGAGCAGCTTCAATAACAGTTACAGGGATTAAATCACCGTTCTCAGCAAAAACTTGCGTCATACCGATTTTTCTACCTAAGATTCCTTTGGTCATGTTGTCACACCTCCTGTGGTTATTTATGTTTTTCTATTTCGTTTACCGATTAAAGTTTAATTTCAATGTCAACGCCTGACGGTAAATCAAGTTTCATCAACGCATCGACAGTTTGTGGTGTCGGGTTAACGATATCGATTAGACGTTTGTGTGTACGCATTTCAAACTGCTCACGAGCATCTTTGTACTTATGGACAGCACGTAAGATTGTGTAGACCGATCTTTCAGTCGGCAACGGTATCGGACCCGATACGCTTGCACCTGAACGTTTAGCGGTTTCTACAATTTTCTCGGCAGACTGATCAAGAATTCTGTGATCATATGCTTTTAAACGGATACGAATTTTTTGTTTTGCCATTATTTTCCCTCCTTTTCGCCTATTTTTGATAGACATTCTCCACGAAAATTTTCCAATCACTCGCCATGGCAAAGCGGCCGGGTGTATCGGTAACCTCTCGCTTCATCGCAGTCAAAGACCAACATTCACCATTATACAAAAGAAAAAAGAATTCCGCAAGTACTTCCACGAAATTCTTTCTTATTCGCTTTTTTTATTATAACAGGATTTATTAGAACATCAAGTCAGACGATAATAGTCCGAACATTTCGAGCTTATCCAAGCAACATCACGGCTGCCCAGCCGAAAATCACCAACGGGATATTGTAATGAAGGAAGGTCGGAACACACGTATCCCAAATGTGATTGTGCTGTCCATCGACGTTCAATCCGGCAGTCGGCCCCAATGTCGAATCGGACGCCGGCGACCCTGCATCACCCAATGCTCCTGCCGTACCGATCAAAGCGATGATCGCCATGGTGGAGAATTCGAACTCGAGACTCAGCGGGACGAAAATCGCCGCAATGATCGGAATCGTTGCGAACGATGAGCCGATGCCCATCGTCACGAACAGACCGACGATAAGCATGGCTAGAGCTGCAATGCCTTTATTGCCGGCAAACAAGTCCGATACACTTTCAACAAGCGGCTCGATGGCTCCTGTCGCTTGTATGACCGATGCAAAGCCGTTCGCTGTAATCATGACAAAACCGATAAATGCCATCATGCGCATCCCTTCTGTCAAGACATCGTCAGCTTCCCGCCATTTCATTGCTCCAAAAACATAAAGCACAAGAATTCCTGCAAGTGCACCAATGATCATCGAATCTGTCTGGATCTGTGCAACTAGTGCAGCGATCAATGCGACAATCGTCACCAGAACATCTTTGGTTGAAGCCGTCTTTTTCAGAGTTCCTTCTATAGTAGAAGATGTTTTACGATATTCCCTCGGCTTGCGGTAAGAAATGAACACCGCAATGATCAATCCCATTAACAGGCCTGCTACAGGAATCGCCATCGCTCTCGGAATGTCAGCCATATCAATTGTTAGGCCGGCCAGTTCCATTTGAGTAAAGACGATCTCATGGAAAATCAACCCAAAACCATACGGCAATAAAATATAAGGCGCCGTCAGGCCGAACGTCAGGACCGCAGCGATCAAGCGGCGGTCGATCCGCAGTTCATTTAGAATATGCAAAATTGGTGGAACCAATAAAGGGATGAAAGCGATATGGATCGGAATCAGGTTTTGCGAGAAGATAGCCATTGCCAAAAGCGCAATGATGATGAGAGCTTTCGCCAAATTCTCCCGCGTCGCCTCTCCGTCCTTATTGACCAGCTTCAGGACGCCTGACACGAGCAGCTCCGGTATGCCGGTGCGTGAAATCGCTACGGCAAAGCCGCCGAGCATGGCATAGCTGAGCGCAATCGTCGCGCCTGCACCTAAACCGTCTGTAAATGATGTTAATGTATCCATAAATGATAATCCACCGCTCAACCCACCTGCAAGTGCGCCGATCAATAAAGCGAAGACGACGTTCACGCGCAATAAGCTCAATACGAGCATGACTAAGACAGCGACAACAACTGCATTCATAAGTAAACTCTCCTTTAGTTTGCTAAAGCGTTAAAGTACACACTTTAAATTAACAAAACACGAATTGCTTGTCAACAACGGATTGATGAATCCTTTAAATACAAAAAAGTCCAAAAAATAAAGACCCTTTACGGTTACGTAAAGGGTCTTCTCATGAAAAACAACTTGTTCAGACATATTCACATTAAGCCTGCCGCTGTTTTTCCTCATAGGCTGCGATGTAGTCATCGTACTGGAACGTCAAGGCAATTTCGTCCCAGCCCTTCAACAGCATTTCCTTCCAGTATGGATCGATATCAAATTCATAGCGTATGCCGTCCTGGCTGTTGACAGTCTGGTCCTCCAAATTGATTTCCAACTTGAATTCCTCGCGCTGTCCCTTATCAATCAAGGCATTGACTTCCTCATCTTTTAAACGAATCGGCAAGATGCCATTTTTCACGCAGTTGTTATAGAAGATGTCTGCATAACTGGGAGCGATGACTACGCGGAATCCGTAATCCAAAATCGCCCACGGGGCATGTTCACGAGAAGAACCGCAGCCGAAATTCTCTTGTGCGACCAGAATCTCGGAGCCGTCGAATCGAGGATCGTTCAAAACAAATTCTTCTATTGGTGTACCATCGGCATGAAAGCGCCAATGATAGAATAGATATTTGCCGAATCCTGTTCGTTCAATACGTTTTAGAAACTCTTTTGAAATGATTTGATCAGTATCTACGTTTTTACGTTCAAGTGGCGTTAGGACACTTGAAATTTTATTGATCGGTTTCATCGATGGGCCTCCTCATTTCCGACTGTCATGCTGATGGTACGGACTCTTTCATGTAATTGCGGACATCTGTCAGATGGCCTTCAATCGCAGCGGCTGCTGCCATTACAGGGCTTACCAGATGCGTCATCGATCCCGCTCCTTGGCGTCCTTCAAAATTCCGGTTGGATGTGGACGCACAACGTTCGCCTGCAGGCACCGAGTCTTCATTCATCGCCAGGCACATGCTGCATCCTGTCTCACGCCATTCAAAGCCGGCTTCAAGAAATACCTGATCCAAGCCTTCTTGTTCAGCTGCACGTTTGACCGTTTCAGATCCAGGAACAACAATTGCAGTCACGGATGGATGCACTTTTCTGCCTTTGACAATTTCACTGGCTGCACGCAAATCGCCAAGACGGGCATTCGTACAAGAGCCGATAAAGACATGCTGGATATCAATCGAAGAAAGTGGTGTCCCCTCTTCCAGGTGCATATAAGCCAAAGCTTGCTTCAACGCATCTTTATCCGACTGTTTATCATAGTCCGCTTCAGATGGAACGCTTTCCGCAATGCCTGATCCCATTGAAGGATTGGTGCCCCATGTAACGAATGGAGAAATCTCATCCGCATGAATCGTCACATACGCATCATACTGTGCGCCTTCATCTGTTGCAAGAGCCAGCCAACGCGCGGCTTCTTTTTCAAACGCATCACCTTCAGGCACGTTTCTGCGCCCTCTCAAGTATTCCACTGTCTTTTCATCAGGACTGATCAACCCAGCCCGTGCGCCTGCTTCAATCGACATATTGCAGATCGTCATGCGTTCTTCCATCGACAACCCACGGATGGCTTCACCTGTATACTCCATGATGTAGCCAGTTCCCATGTCGATGCCAAATTTCGAAATAATAGCCAGGATAACATCTTTAGAAGAAACACCAAAGCCCAATTTTCCGTCAATCCGAACTTCCATGGTTTTCGGCTTTGATTGCCATAGCGTTTGAGTGGACAAGACGTGCTCCACTTCGCTGGTGCCGATACCAAATGCCAAAGCACCGAAGGCACCGTGCGTTGAGGTATGGCTATCCCCACAGACGATGGTCTTGCCGGGTTGGGTCAAACCTAGTTCTGGTCCGATCACGTGGACGATCCCTTGGTCTGGATGGTTGATGCCCGCAAGCGGAACACCGAACTCGTCGCAATTATCCTGCAAAGTTTTGATCTGTTTTCGCGAAATGGGATCTGTGATCGTCTCCCGGTTCCGTGTTGGAACGTTATGGTCCATCGTAGCGAAGCAAAGATCCGGACGGCGGACTTTCCGTCCATTCAGCCGAAGCCCCTCAAACGCTTGCGGAGATGTCACCTCATGCAATAAATGAAGATCGATATATAGCAGGTCCGGCTTTCCTTGCTCTTCGAAGACGATATGTTGTTCCCAAATTTTTTCTATGATTGTTTTTGCCATGCGAACCGCTCCTTTCACTTACACATAAGAATACATGATGTGTTCTGATACAAATTCTCTTTCCAACTCTTCCACAACTTTCGTTACAAATCGATCGGTTGAAACTACACGTTTTCCGTGCCCAGCCAGGTCTCCCGTGCAATAGCCATCTTCCAGAACGCTCATTACTGCTTTTTCAATCGCAGCAGCTTCCGTATGAAGGCCGAATGAATGCTTCAGCATCATCGCAGCTGACAAGATAGCAGCAGATGGATTCGCTTTGTTTTGTCCAGCGATATCCGGCGCTGATCCATGTACCGGTTCGTAAAGGCCGAAGCCGTCTGAACGGATGCTCGCAGATGGCAGCATGCCAAGTGAACCTGTGATGACCGAAGCTTCATCGCTCAAGATATCACCGAACATATTCTCTGTTACCATGACATCGAAAGCACGTGGATCCGTAATCAGTTTCATCGCTGCCGAATCGACCAACATATGCTCCACTTCGATATCTGGATACGCTTTACGGCGTTCTTCCACGACTTCGCGCCATAGTTTGCTGGTTTCCAGTACATTGGCTTTATCGACCGAAGTCACTTTGCCTCTGCGTGTACGGGCGATTTCAAACGCCTGATTAACGATGCGCTCGATTTCCTGTCTCGTATAAACCAATGTATCCACTGCCGATTTCTCTGAGCGGCGTTTCGGTTCTCCGAAATACAAGCCGCTCGTCAATTCGCGGACGATGACCATATCCACTTCTTTTGCTACTTCTTCCTTTAAAGGAGACGAAGCCAGCAAGGACGGTATGGCTTTGACCGGACGGATATTGGCGAACAAATCAAAATGCTTCCGGATGTTCAAAAGCCCTTTTTCAGGACGCAGATGAGCAGGGTTACTGTCCCATTTCGTTCCTCCGACAGCACCGAGGAGAATCGCGTCGCTCGCTTCACAAACCTCAATGGTTTGCTGAGGCAGTGGGTTTTCAAATTGATCAACCGCTGTGCCACCGATTGCCGCGTGCTTTAAATGAAAAGTATGTCCATAACGCATTGCAATGGATTGCAGCACCTTTACCGCTGCATCTGTTACTTCTGGTCCGATTCCGTCTCCTGGCAATACCGCTATTGTTTTTTTCATTTTAAATTCCTCCTCTTTCAATCTGTTCTTTTTACACTGCAGACATCCTGACTTTTTTCCCGACTTGGACGATTTGACGATTGACTGCATTCAAATATGCTTTTGCTGTTGCTTCGAGAACATCCTGTGCAACATCGCGGCCTGTGACTGTCTCGCCGTTATAACTCATATTGATAACCGCTTCCCCTAAGGCATCGCGCCCTTTACCGATGGACGTCACACGGTAATCAAGAATATGGACTTTTCCTTCGACAATTCGTTCTAGCGTGTTGAAGATTGCTTCAACAGAACCGGCTCCAGTAGCTGCTTCGTTGATCAATTCCCCATTTGGGTGATAAGCAGAAGCAGTGGCTGTCGGAATGTTTGCTGTACCATATTGCACCTGTACACTCTCCAGTTTATAAACCGGTGTTTCAGTGTCATGGATTTGTTGATCGGTCAGCAATACGTAAAGATCATCTTCCAGAATTTCTTTCTTGCTGTCGGCTAATTTCTTAAATTCAACAAATGCTTTATTTAACTTCTCATCAGATAAATCAAAGCCCATCTTGATGGCCCGATCTTTAAAGGCGTGGCGTCCCGAATGTTTACCAAGTACCAATTCAGTTGCCGCATCGCCGATCAATTCCGGTGTAATGATTTCATAAGTCAACGGGTTCTTCAGCATGCCATCCTGGTGGATACCGGATTCATGGGCAAACGCATTTTTACCGACGACCGCTTTATTCGGCTGAATCAGGCTTCCTGTCAACTGGCTGACCAGTTGGCTGGTGCGTTTGATTTCATGAAGATTGATGCCCGTTTCGATATTGAAGATTTGCTTGCGGATATGCAAAGCAACCGCAATTTCTTCAAGTGCGACATTTCCGGCACGTTCACCGATGCCATTGATGGTTCCCTCAATTTGAGTAGCGCCATTTTCAATGGCGGCCAATGTATTGGCTGTGGCCATTCCCAAATCATTATGGCAATGTGCTGAGAGCTTCACATTTTCGATGCCCACCACATTTTCTGTCATGTATTTGAACATGGCACCGTACTCATGAGGAGTTGCATAACCAACCGTGTCTGGAAGGTTGATGGTTGTGGCGCCGGCTTCAATGACTTTGCGGATAATATGAGCCAGGAATTCCGGATCTGAACGGGAAGCATCTTCCGCTGACCATTGGACCAACGGGAAGAACTTACGCGCGTATTTTACCGATGCTACTGCCAATTCCACAACCTGCTCCGGTGTTTTGAATAATTTTGTTTCCATATGGATGGGTGATGTCGCTAAAAAGATATGAATATGCGGTTGTTCCGCTCCTTTTAACGCTTCCCATGTCCGATCAATATCACTTTCAATCGAACGGGCCAAACCCGTTACAATTGAATTCTTCACCGTGCCTGCGATTCGCTGCACAGCGTCAAAGTCTCCTGGAGATGAAGCAGGAAACCCTGATTCGATAATCGTCACTCCCAGACGTTCAAGCTGGCGGGCGATTTCGATTTTCTCTGCTGTGTTCAAGTTGATCCCGGCCGACTGTTCCCCGTCTCGTAATGTCGTATCGAAAATATCAATTTGTGACATTGGCAACCACCTCTTTTTGTTTAGCTTTTTTGCCTTCATTAACGAATGGCATCATCGCACGCAATTCACGTCCAACTTGTTCAATTTGATGGGATTCTTCCGCTTTTTCGATTGCAGTGAATTCCGGACGGTTCAATTGGTTTTCAAGCAACCAGCCTTTTGCGAATTTCCCTGTTTGGATATCCGTAAGTACATCTTTCATGCGGGCTTTTGTATCTGCGTCAACAATACGTGGTCCTGAAACAAAATCTCCCCATTGAGCTGTATCGGAAATTGAGTAGCGCATTCCTGACAAGCCGCCTTCATACATAAGGTCAACAATCAATTTCAATTCATGCATACATTCGAAGTATGCAACTTCCGGTTGGTATCCAGCTTCAACAAGCGTTTCGAACCCAGCTTTTACAAGTGAAGTCACACCGCCGCAAAGGACTGCTTGTTCTCCGAATAGATCTGTTTCCGTTTCTTCTTTGAATGTCGTTTCCAAAACGCCTGCACGTGTAGCTCCGATTCCTTTTGCGTAAGCCAGTGCAACTTCTTGAGCTTTCCCTGAAACGTCCTGATGGATTGCGATCAATCCAGGAACTCCAGCACCCGCTTCGTACGTACGGCGAACAAGATGTCCCGGGCCTTTTGGTGCTACTAGGAATACATCCACATCTGCAGGTGCAACGATCTGGTTAAAGTGAACATTAAAACCGTGTGCAAAAACAAGTGATTTACCTGCCGTTAATGCTGGTTTGATTTCTGCGTTGTAGATTTGCGTCTGTTTTTCATCCGGTACTAAGATCATGATGACGTCTGCCGCTTCTGCCGCTTCTTTTACGGTAACGACTTTCATGCCGTCATTTTTAGCCTGATCGAATGATTTACCTGGACGAACTCCAACTACTACATCAAAACCGGATTCTTTTAAGTTTTGAGCATGTGCATGACCTTGAGAACCATAGCCGATCACCGCGATTGTCTTTCCTTTAAGTACCTGTTCGTTTACATCTTGGTTATAATACATTTTCGCCATTTTAATTTCCTCCTCGGGTTTGGGTTTTTTATAGGATGTTCAATTGCGGTGTTTGTGCTTTTTGTGTTTCTCTGACAAAAGCGGATACCCCAGTTCGGGTCAGCTCTTTCACACCATACGGTCTCATCAGATCAATAAATGCTTCAATTTTTTCTGGGTCGCCTGTTACTTGGAATGTTGTTACATTTTTACTCATATCGACCACTGTCGCCCGGAACGGCTCAACGATGCTGAGAACCTCATTTCGGACTGCTGGAGGAACGACCACTTTGACCAGTGCCAGCTCCCTCATCACCATCGCCTTATCGGTAATGTCATTCACTTTGAGTACATCAATTTGTTTTTGCAGCTGCTTTAATAACTGCTCCAATTTGCCTTTATCTTCTACATTCACCACAAAAGTCATTTTTGATATACCAGGTTGCTCTGTATGGCCTACCGAAATGCTTTCGATGTTGAACTGCCGTTTCATCAGCAACCCAGTAACGCGGTTCAACACCCCGCTTTGGTTGATCACTGTCGTTGTAATGACTCGTCTCATTCGCCTTTCACTCCGATCATTTCATCCAAGCCTTTGCCCGGCGCAACCATCGGATAAACACATTCCAACTGCACCACGCGGCAATCGATCAAGGCTGGCTCGTTTGAATTAAATGCTTCTGCGAAAACCGCTTCTGCTTCTTCCATCGTTTCCACTTTATAGCCTTTGATATCGTAAGCTGCAGCCAGCTTCACAAAATCAGGTTGTACAGGAATCAACGATTGGGAATAACGCCCTTCGTAGAATGTTTCCTGCCATTGTCTGACCATACCGAGGCTTTGGTTGTTCAAGATAACAACCTTCACCGGAAGCCGCAGCTCTTGAAGCAACGATAATTCCTGTAAAGTCATTTGGAATCCTGCATCTCCTACAATAGAGATAACTTGCTCATCCGGTTTTGCCAATTGTGCCCCGATGGCTGCCGGGAAACCAAAGCCCATTGTACCAAGGCCACCCGATGTCACCCAATTATGCGGGTTGTTGAAGCGGTAGTATTGAGCCGCCCACATTTGGTGCTGCCCTACATCCGTTGTTACGACTGCATTGCCTCCGGTCAAGCGATGTATCAACTCAACCGCTTGTTGAGGGAGAATACCTTCCCGGCCTTTCAAATGATACTGAAGTGGGTATTCCACTTTGTCACCGGATAGCTTCGCTAGCCATTCAGCGGTATCCGGGCTTTCAAACGTTTGATTGAGCAATTGAGACAACGCTTCTTTAGCATCCGCTACAATCGGGATCGCTGTTGGAACATTTTTGCCGATTTCTGCAGGGTCGATATCGATATGGATGACTTGTGCGTTTGGAGCAAAGCTTGCAAGATTCCCCGTCAACCGATCATCAAACCGTGCGCCCACGTTCAATAACACATCACAATCACAAATCGCTGTATTCGCTGTATAAGTTCCGTGCATGCCGGCCATTCCTAGGAATAGTTCGTGTTCGCCAGCGATACTGCCCAAACCGAGTAATGTGTTCGTGATTGGAATTTGGTGCCTTTCAGAAAAAGTTTTCAGCTCTTCTGTCGCTTTTGCAGCCAGTATACCAGCCCCAGCTAAGATCAATGGCTTTTTCGCCTGTGATAATAATTGTGCAGCTTTTTGGATTTGCAGGTAATTCGGGTTTGTTGTCGGTTGATAACCGGGTAGATACACGGCCTCTTCTTCTTTATTGGACATGAACAATTCGGTTGCAATATTTTTAGGGATATCGACCAGAACCGGACCAGGACGACCTGTGGAAGCAATATAGAATGCTTCTTTAATGATTCTAGGAAGATCCGCCACTTTTTTCACTTGATAATTATGCTTTGTAATCGGTTGTGTGATGCCGATGATGTCCGCTTCCTGGAAAGCATCGGTTCCAATTACGGAAGTTGCAACTTGGCCCGTGAAGATGACCAGTGGCAAGGAATCTAGCATGGCATCCGCTATGCCGGTCACTAAGTTTGTAGCTCCAGGACCTGATGTAGCAAGAACAACTCCGGCTTTCCCGGATACTCTTGCATAGCCTTCAGCGGCATGGATTGCACCTTGTTCGTGTCTAGCCAATACATGGCGTATTGGATTTTTGTGCAAGGCATCGTAAATTGGCAGCACCGCGCCTCCTGGATATCCAAAAATGATGTCTACACCTTGACCTTTTAAAGATTGAATCAGTACGTCTGCACCATTACCTGTCAGCTTCTGTTTAACTTCTTCTCTAACCTGTACGTTTACTCCCAATCCTTCCGCCTCCTTTTCTAAGTCTCCGGTGGAATAAAACAAAAAAACTTTTCCATCCCTACACAAAGAAACATGTTCTTCGCATAGGGATGAAAAAGTTTCATGGTACCACCCTATTTCACTGCGCAACCGCAGCCTCATGGATAAGTCTTGCTTATCCGCTGATAACGATGATTTCTAACTTGCAAACCACCGGGACTACCTAAACAGCCGAAGCTTTTCAGCAATCCACTCAGAGGGGATGTCGCAAATGGTTGTATTACCGGCTTCCACCTGTACCGGCTCTCTGTGAATACAGTTTCCATCTACTTTAACCTCGTCATTGAGTTTAACTTCTATTTTTTTATACTGCGTTTAAATGATCGCTATACACCTTTACGCCATCGTTCTGAACTAACTCTCTGAATGATTCTAGTAAGTCATTCGTAACCGGACCTGGCTTTCCTTCGCCGATCACTCGGCCGTCCACTTTAACTACCGCAATTACTTCAGCAGCAGTTCCGGTAAGGAAAACTTCATCTGCTACATACACATCATGTCTTGTAAAAACGCCTTCTTGGATGTCGTAGCCTTTTTCAACAGCTACATCCATAATTGCATTGCGTGTAATTCCTTCCAGTGCTCCTACATAGCCTGGAGGTGTCAATAACTTATTTTTACGGACAATAAAAATGTTGTCCGCTGACCCTTCAGCTACATAACCTTGGTCATTCAGCATAAGCGCTTCAGAAACACCCGCCAAGTGGGCTTCAAGTTTAACTAAAATATTATTCATGTAATTCAATGATTTAACTTTAGGGCTTAACACATCCGAACGGCTTCTGCGTGTAGCAACCGAGACAATTTCAATCCCTGTTTCATACATCGATTTCGGAAACAGCGATAAAGGTTCAGCGATTACAATCACACTCGGATGAGAACAGCTATAAGGATCTAATCCAAGATTTCCGACACCTCGTGAAACAATAAGACGAATATAGGCATCTTTAAATTTATTTTCCCTTAATGTTTGAACGACTATTTTAGTCATTTCTTCAAAAGTATGTGGAATCTCGAGCATCACGGATTTTGCTGAATCGTAAAGCCGCTCTAAATGTTCTTCCAGCCGAAAGACATTACCGTTGTAAGAACGGATTCCTTCAAATACACCATCACCGTATAAAAAACCGTGATCATAAACTGAAATTTTAGCGTCTTCCTTTTTAACGAATTCACCATTTAAATAAATTAATTGTTCGCTCATGATGTCCACTTCTTTCTCGAAAGTTTTATAATATGCAATATATCGAATTCAGTTTGCGTCTTGTAAATTGTTGCTATCATATCGCCTATTTGAAGGCGTGTCAATCAACTTCCTGCTATATTTTTATTAATTTTGAATATTCGTAAACTATGTATCCGTTTTCATTGTTGCTATCACTGGGTTAAGTAGATTTTTTAAAAAGTTTGAATATTTTATGAACAACCCTTTGATTTAGCTGAAATTTCTTTTAATACTTCATTTTAAAGCAAAAAAAGACCTTGTCTCAGTTTAATGAGACAAGGTCTTTAATCAACACTTAGCAGTTATTACTTAGTGATTGTAGCAACAACGCCAGCGCCTACAGTACGTCCACCCTCACGGATAGAGAACTTAGTTCCTTCTTCAAGTGCGATAGGAGAGATTAGAGAAACGATCATTTCGATGTTATCTCCAGGCATAACCATTTCTACACCTTCAGGAAGGTTACAAACGCCAGTTACATCAGTTGTACGGAAGTAGAACTGTGGACGGTAGTTTGTGAAGAATGGAGTGTGACGTCCACCCTCTTCTTTTGAAAGAACGTAAACTTCAGCTTTGAACTCAGTGTGTGGAGTAATTGTGCCTGGTTTAGCCAATACTTGTCCACGTTGTACGTCATCACGAGAAACCCCGCGAAGAAGTGCACCAATGTTGTCGCCAGCTTCAGCATAGTCAAGCAATTTACGGAACATTTCTACACCTGTTACAGTAGTAGATTTTGGCTCTTCAGTAAGACCAATGATATCAACGTTATCACCGATTTTGATCTGTCCGCGTTCAACGCGTCCAGTAGCAACAGTACCACGGCCAGTGATTGAGAATACATCCTCAACAGGCATCATGAATGGCTTGTCAGTATCACGTGGTGGAGTAGGGATATACTCATCAACCGCGTTCATCAATTCAACGATTTTATCTTCCCATTCTGCTTCTCCTTCAAGAGCTTTAAGAGCAGAACCTTTGATGACAGGAATATCGTCGCCAGGGAAGTCATATTCAGAAAGAAGATCACGAACTTCCATTTCAACTAGTTCAAGAAGTTCTTCGTCATCTACCATATCGCATTTGTTCATGAATACTACTAGGTAAGGAACACCAACTTGACGTGAAAGAAGAATGTGCTCACGAGTTTGTGGCATTGGGCCGTCAGCAGCAGATACTACTAAGATCCCGCCGTCCATTTGAGCAGCACCAGTGATCATGTTTTTAACATAATCGGCGTGTCCAGGGCAGTCTACGTGTGCATAGTGGCGTGTTTCAGTTTCATACTCAACGTGTGAAGTATTGATTGTGATACCGCGCTCTTTTTCTTCAGGAGCGTTGTCGATTTGAGCGTAAGAACGAGCTTCCCCGCCTGATTTTTTAGCTAGAACTGTAGCGATTGCTGCAGTCAAAGTTGTTTTACCGTGGTCGACGTGACCAATTGTACCAATATTCGCGTGCGTTTTAGAACGATCAAATTTAGCTTTTCCCATTAGAAAAATCCTCCTCAAAATGTAAGTGAATGTTCGCTTGAAGTGCTGGAATAATAGGGCCCTATTATTCCGAGCATACAAACTATTTATACTTGATTAAAGATCAAAATTCAATTATTGACCTTTATTTTTTTTGATGATTTCTTCAGAAATTGATTTCGGTACTTCTTCATAGTGATCGAAGTGCATTGAGAATACACCACGGCCTTGCGTGTTTGAACGCAATGAAGTTGCATAACCGAACATTTCTGCAAGAGGTACCATAGAACGAACTACTTGTGCGTTTCCGCGAGCGTCCATACCTTCTACACGGCCTCGGCGTGACGTAATGTCACCCATGATATCTCCGAGGTATTCCTCAGGGATAACAACCTCAACACGCATAATTGGCTCAAGAAGAACCGGTCTAACTTTAGAAATTGCATTTTTAAGTGCCATAGAAGCAGCAACTTTAAATGCCATCTCATTCGAGTCAACATCATGGTAAGAGCCATCGAACAAGCGTGCTTTGATATCGATCAAAGGATATCCGGCAATAACACCGTTGTCTAGAGAGTCGCGCAGACCCGCTTCAACTGCTGGGATGTATTCACGTGGAACAACACCACCAACGATACCATTTTCAAATTCAAAACCTGCTCCTTCTTCGTTTGGAGAGAACTCAATCCAAACGTGTCCGAATTGTCCGCGTCCACCAGATTGGCGTACGAATTTACCTTCAACTTTAGCAGACTCACGGAATGTCTCACGGTAAGATACCTGAGGTGCACCCACGTTAGCTTCTACGTTGAATTCACGGCGCATACGGTCAACTAGGATATCAAGGTGAAGCTCACCCATACCTGCGATGATCGTTTGGCCAGTTTCCTGGTCAGTATGCGCACGGAAAGTTGGATCTTCTTCTTGCAGTTTTGCAAGGGCTTGACCCATTTTATCTTGATCCGCTTTTGACTTAGGTTCCACAGAAAGTGAGATAACAGGCTCTGGGAATACCATACGTTCAAGAATTACTTGTTGTTTCTCGTCACTTAAAGTATCACCAGTTGATGTATCTTTAAGGCCGATAGCAGCAGCAATATCTCCGCAATATACTTCAGCGATTTCTTCACGGGAGTTTGCGTGCATTTGAAGGATACGTCCTACGCGCTCACGCTTGCCTTTAGAAGAGTTCTGAACATACGAACCAGATTTAAGAGATCCAGAGTACACACGGAAGAAAGTCAATTTCCCAACATATGGATCTGTCATTACTTTAAACGCCAACGCAGAGAATGGCTCGTCTTCGCTAGGTTTACGCAATACTTCTTCATCTGAATCCGGAAGAACACCAGTCATTGGTGGTACATCAAGTGGAGATGGCAGGTAATCAATTACTGCATCAAGCATTAATTGAACCCCTTTATTTTTAAATGCAGTTCCGCAAACCACTGGGTAAAACTCAACATCTAGTGTTCCTTTACGGATACCAGCTTTAAGTTCTTCTACAGTGATTTCTTCCCCACCCAGGTATTTTTCCATTAAGTCTTCATCAAGCTCAGCAACAGCTTCCACTAGTTTAGTGTGCCACTCTTCAGCAAGCTCTTTGTACTCTTCAGGAATTTCACCTTCTGTGATTTCAGTTCCCAAATCGTTTGCATAGAAACGAGCGTTCATTTCAACAAGGTCAATAATTGCTGAAAACTCGTCTTCTGCGCCGATTGGCAATTGGATCGGGTGAGCATTTGCTTGTAGGCGATCATGTAAAGTACCTACAGAGTAAAGGAAATCAGCACCGATTTTATCCATTTTGTTGATGAATACGATACGTGGAACTCCGTATGTTGTAGCTTGGCGCCAAACTGTTTCAGTCTGAGGCTCAACACCTGATTGAGCATCAAGAACTGTAACAGCACCATCAAGTACGCGCAATGAACGTTCAACTTCTACAGTGAAGTCTACGTGTCCTGGAGTATCGATGATGTTAACACGGTGGTTTTTCCATGAAGCAGTTGTAGCAGCAGACGTGATCGTGATTCCGCGTTCCTGCTCTTGCTCCATCCAGTCCATTTGAGAAGCACCTTCATGCGTTTCCCCAATTTTGTGGATTCTACCAGTGTAATATAAAATACGCTCCGTAGTAGTCGTTTTACCAGCATCAATGTGTGCCATGATCCCGATATTACGTGTTTTGTCTAAGGAGAACTCTCTAGCCATGTTGTTTTTCTCCTTCCGTTTCGGATTAAGATGTAAACATCTCGAAAGAAATTACCAGCGATAGTGAGCAAACGCTTTGTTTGCTTCCGCCATTTTATGAATATCTTCACGTTTCTTAACAGCCGAACCAGTGTTGTTAGCTGCATCTAAAATTTCATTAGCCAAACGCTCTTCCATTGTTTTCTCTCCACGAAGACGTGAATAGTTTACAAGGTAGCGAAGACCTAAAGTTGTACGGCGTTCAGGACGAACTTCAACCGGTACTTGGTAGTTAGCTCCACCAACACGGCGAGCGCGTACTTCAAGAACTGGCATAACGTTAGTCAATGCTTGTTCGTATACTTCAATCGGATCTTTACCGCTGCGTTCTTTAACTAACTCAAACGCTCCGTATAGGATCTTTTGTGAAGTACCTCTTTTTCCGTCAACCATCATTTTATTAATTAAGCGTGTCACCAATTTTGAATTATAAATTGGATCTGGCAACACGTCACGTTTAGCTACAGGACCTTTACGAGGCATGTATGTTCCTCCTTTCAACGAAATCTCTTCGTTTATTTAACTTATTATTTTTTTACTTTAGGACGTTTAGTTCCGTATTTAGAACGGCTTTGCATACGGCCGTTAACTCCAGCTGTATCAAGTGCTCCACGTACGATATGGTAACGCACACCCGGTAAATCTTTTACGCGTCCGCCGCGAAGAAGAACTACACTGTGCTCTTGAAGGTTGTGACCTTCTCCAGGGATGTAAGCATTAACCTCAATTTGGTTCGTCAAACGTACACGCGCATATTTACGCAATGCGGAGTTTGGTTTTTTAGGTGTCATCGTCCCAACACGAGTACATACTCCACGTTTCTGTGGTGATGTCACGTTAGTCTGAGACTTTTTAAAGCTGTTATACCCTTTGTTTAACGCTGGTGAATCTGATTTCGTGCTCTTTGGTTTACGAGGCTTGTTAACTAATTGGTTAATTGTAGGCATCGATTTTTCCTCCTCTCAAAAGGTGTTCTAATACCACATATCCAGGTGGTTCATTTTTGGGTAAAAAACAAAGTCTTTGTGTTTTACACAAAAACTGTTATCCAGTAATAGCCACAGCAGCTGCACCGACATTAATGCCATATGCTTTGCCAAGCTTCAATCGTGAATCTGCAAATTCGATCCGAATACCTTTTTCTAAGGCTAGTTGGATAATCTGTTCGGTCATTCGATCGTCCGCGTCTTTTGCCACTATTATCTCTTGGACAATACCGCTTTTTAATGCTTTTACTGTCTGCTTTGTACCGATGATTATTTGACTTGCCTGTTTTACTTTTTCATTAGACATTTGCATATCCTCCAAAGTGTCAGACCGTTAACCATCAACCCTCAACATATTATCATTCTATGACAGTGCTGTCAACTGAATTCTTAAAAAATCCCGGGGAGGTTTCAAAAGCTCCCCGGAACCCATCTATCTATTTTATGACTCTGTTCCAACGATTTCCTGCTTCGCAGCTTTTTCGCTTTGTGCAATTTTAATTTGACGGTAACGTTGCATTCCTGTTCCGGCTGGAACAAGTTTACCGATGATCACATTCTCTTTCAATCCCAGAAGCTCATCACGTTTCCCTTTGATTGCTGCATCTGTTAAGACGCGGGTCGTTTCCTGGAAAGACGCGGCTGATAGGAATGATTCTGTTTCTAGAGAAGCTTTCGTGATACCCAAGATTACAGGACGGCTTGTCGCCGGCAAGTTGCCTTCGAGCACAGCTTTGACATTGGCCTCAGTGAATTGGTGAATATCCAAAAGTGAACCTGGCAGCAATTCAGTATCGCCGGCTTCAATGACACGTACTTTACGGAACATTTGACGGACCATAACTTCTACGTGCTTATCACCGATTTCTACCCCTTGCATACGGTATACTTTCTGAACTTCTTTCAATAGATACACTTGAACAGCCTGAACGTCTTTTACTTGAAGCAATTGTTTCGGATCGATTGAACCATCCGTCAATACTTCACCTCGAACGATGACGTCATCAACTTGAACCTTGATGCGCGCATTATAAGGAGCCAGGTATTTACGTGTTTCAACATCACCTTGAATCGTTACTTCTTTCTGGCCTTCGCGGATTTCATCGATTTCAGTAACTGTACCTGTAATTTCTGAAATTACTGCCTGGCCTTTCGGGTTACGCGATTCGAATATTTCCTGGATACGCGGAAGACCTTGTGTAATATCGTCTCCTGCAACCCCGCCTGTATGGAATGTACGCATCGTAAGCTGAGTTCCTGGTTCACCGATTGATTGAGCTGCAATAATACCTACTGCTTCGCCCACTTCAACTTCGTCTCCAGTTGCCAGGTTAGTGCCGTAACATTTCTTACAAACGCCGTGTTTTGTATTACATGTGAACGCAGAGCGAATCGTTACTTCTTTGATTCCCGCTTCAACAATGAGGCGAGTCAAATCCTGTGTAATCAATTCATCTTTTGCTACAATTATTTCTTTTGTTTCCGGATGGCGGATTGTTTTCTTAGCATGACGGCCAACGATACGCTCATCAAGCTCTTCAATCACTTCTGTGCCTTCCATCAACGCTCCTACCAGCAAGCCTCGGTCAGTGCCACAGTCATTTTCGCGGACGATTGCATCTTGTGCAACATCTACCAAACGACGGGTCAAGTAACCAGAATCGGCTGTTTTAAGTGCTGTATCGGCAAGACCTTTACGCGCACCGTGGGTAGAGATGAAATATTCAAGTACTGTCAATCCTTCACGGAAGGAAGATTTAATCGGAAGTTCGATAATGCGCCCAGCCGGGTTGGCCATCAATCCACGCATACCCGCCAGCTGCGTAAAGTTAGATGCGTTACCACGAGCTCCGGAATCACTCATCATAAAGATTGGATTCAAGTTATCAAGAGACGCCATCAGTTTGCTCTGGATGATGTCTTTTGCATTACTCCAATACGAAATGACACGTGCATATCGCTCTTCTTCTGTAATCAATCCGCGCCGGAATTGTTTCATTACTTTATCTACATTTTCTTGGGCATCGACCAGAATTTCTCCCTTATCCGGAAGAACTACGATATCCGCCACACCAACAGTGATGCCGGCTTGTGTCGAATATTTAAATCCAAGGCTCTTCATGCGGTCAAGCATTTTAGAAGTTTCCGTAATATGGAAACGTTTGAATACTTCTGCGATGATTTCACCAAGAATTTTCTTCTTGAACGGTGTCACAAGTTCCGCTTCTTCAATATGCTTACGAATATCCGTCGTTGTCGCGACGAAATATTTCGATGGTGTTTCCACCTGCAGATTGTAATCAGTCGGTTCGTTGATATATGGGAATGACTTCGGCAGAATTTCATTAAAAATAATTTTACCGACAGTTGTCAATAAAAGCATTTTGTTCTGTTCTTCTGTGAATGTCGGGTTGTTGACGGCTCTAGCTTGGATTGCAATACGTGTATGCAAGTGCACATGGCCTGTTTGATAAGCGATCATCACTTCTTCAGGTCCTGAGAAAGTTGCGCCTTCTCCTGTAGCACCTTTACGCTCAAGTGTTAAGTAATAGTTTCCTAGAACCATATCCTGAGATGGTGTTACAACAGGTTTTCCGTCTTTTGGATTCAAAATGTTTTGAGCTGCAAGCATCAATAATCTAGCTTCTGCCTGAGCCTCAGATGATAGAGGTACGTGAACAGCCATTTGGTCACCATCGAAATCGGCATTGTATGCAGTACATACAAGCGGATGCAGACGAATTGCTTTACCTTCAACTAGTGTCGGTTCAAATGCCTGGATACCCAATCTGTGAAGAGTCGGTGCTCGGTTCAGTAGAACCGGATGCTCCTTGATGACATCTTCCAATACATCCCAAACTTCAGAATGAAGACGTTCGATTTTGCGTTTTGCACTCTTGATGTTATGGGCCAATCCACGTTCAACCAATTCTTTCATAACGAAAGGTTTAAACAATTCAATTGCCATACCTTTCGGCAAACCACATTGATACATTTTCAGGTTAGGTCCAACTACGATAACCGAACGGCCCGAATAATCCACTCGTTTACCAAGAAGGTTCTGACGGAAACGCCCTTGCTTCCCTTTCAGCATATGAGAAAGAGATTTCAATGGACGGTTACCAGGTCCTGTGACCGGACGACCGCGACGGCCGTTATCGATCAATGCATCAACAGCTTCCTGAAGCATGCGTTTCTCGTTTTGAACAATGATACTTGGTGCTCCAAGGTCTAAAAGACGCTTCAAGCGGTTATTCCGGTTGATTACGCGGCGATAGAGATCATTTAAATCAGAAGTCGCAAAGCGGCCCCCGTCTAATTGAACCATCGGGCGAAGTTCGGGTGGAATAACAGGTAGAACATCAAGAATCATCCAATCAGGATTATTCCCTGAGTTACGGAATGACTCAACCACTTCAAGGCGTTTGATCGCACGGGTGCGGCGTTGGCCTTGAGCTGTTTTCAATTCTTCTTTTAAAGAATCCGTTTCGCGTTCAAGGTCGATTTCCTGCAATAGACGCTTGATTGCTTCTGCTCCCATAGCAGCTTGGAATTTTTTCCCAAACTTATCACGGTAAGCGCGGTATTCTTTTTCAGAAAGAAGTTGTTTCTTCTCAAGCGGTGTATCCGCAGGATCGATGACTACATAAGAAGCAAAATAAATAACTTCTTCAAGTGAACGCGGAGACATATCTAAGATAAGTCCCATGCGGCTCGGAATCCCTTTAAAATACCAGATATGAGATACAGGAGCTGCTAGTTCAATGTGGCCCATGCGCTCACGACGAACTTTTGAACGTGTGACTTCAACGCCACAGCGATCGCAGACGACGCCTTTATAACGAACACGCTTGTATTTACCACAATGGCATTCCCAGTCTTTTGTAGGACCGAAAATACGTTCACAGAACAAACCATCTTTTTCAGGTTTCAGTGTACGGTAATTGATTGTTTCTGGCTTTTTGACTTCTCCATAAGACCATGAGCGAATTTTATCGGGTGACGCTAATCCGATTTTCATATACTCAAAATTATTAACATCTATCAAGGAGCCTACCTCCCTTTTGTCTCGAGTTTCTGTACGGCTCTTCCTCGGTAATGGCTAAGTGAATAAATGGAAAACGGCCGGTTAAAGCCGTTCGAATCCAATAGGTATTAATCAATTGTTCCAACCGGTGCTTCTGTATCTGCAATCGGGAGGATGTTCAATGAATCCGCAGGCTGAAGATCTTCTTCTTCATCCAAATCGCGCAACTCAATTTCTTCATCATCAATCGTCAACATCTTAACATCCATGCCTAAACTTTGAAGTTCTTTAATCAAAACTTTAAATGATTCCGGTACGCTTGGTTCCGGTACACTTTCGCCTTTAACAATTGCTTCATAAGTTTTAACACGGCCTACGACATCATCCGACTTAACCGTTAAGATTTCCTGCAATGTATGCGCGGCACCATATGCTTCAAGTGCCCATACTTCCATTTCACCAAAACGCTGTCCGCCGAATTGCGCTTTACCACCCAATGGCTGTTGTGTAACCAGTGAGTAAGGCCCAGTTGAGCGGGCGTGCAATTTATCATCGACCATGTGGGCAAGTTTAATCATGTACATGATACCTACAGACACACGGTTATCGAAGGATTCGCCAGAACGGCCATCATAAAGAATCGTTTTGCCATCGCGCGGCATACCTGACTCTTCCATTGTTTCCAGCACATCTTCTTCATTCGCTCCATCAAATACAGATGAAGCCATATGAATTCCAAGTGAACGGGAAGCCATTCCAAGATGTAATTCAAGTACCTGGCCGATATTCATACGGGATGGTACACCTAGCGGGTTTAACATGATGTCGACCGGTGTGCCGTCTGGCATGAATGGCATATCTTCTTCAGGCAGAATTCTTGAAATAACACCCTTGTTTCCGTGACGTCCAGCCATTTTATCGCCAACAGAGATTTTACGTTTTTGAACGATATATGCACGAACCAGTTGGTTAACACCCGGTGGCAATTCGTCTCCATCTTCACGGTTGAAGATTTTAACATCCAGTACAATACCGCCAGCGCCGTGAGGCACCCGCAATGAAGTATCGCGCACTTCACGTGCTTTTTCACCAAAGATCGCATGAAGAAGACGTTCTTCAGCAGTCAATTCAGTAACGCCTTTAGGTGTTACTTTACCAACCAGAATATCTCCATCTTTCACTTCAGCTCCGACACGGATAATTCCGCGGTCATCCAAGTTACGCAATGCGTCTTCCCCGACGTTCGGGATATCACGCGTAATTTCTTCAGGCCCCAGTTTCGTATCACGTGAATCGGATTCATACTCTTCGATATGGACAGATGTGTAAACATCGTCTTTTACTAAACGTTCACTCATGATGATCGCATCTTCGTAGTTAAAACCATCCCATGTCATGAAGGCTACCAGTACGTTTCTTCCTAATGCCATCTCTCCGCGTTCCATTGAAGGTCCGTCAGCAAGAATATCGCGTTTGGAAACACGGTCTCCAACTTTAACGATCGGGCGTTGGTTATAGCTTGTCCCTTGGTTGGAACGGACGAATTTCTGCAGTCTGTAAGTATCAAGGTCGCCTCGGACTTCGTTGCCATCGACAACTTCGATACGACGGACAGAAATTTCCTTAGCTTCCACATATTCCACAATACCATCATTTTTCGCTACGACAGCTGCCCCAGAATCACGCGCTGCCAAGTGTTCCATTCCGGTTCCTACAAAAGGAGCTTCCGGGTTTAATAACGGAACTGCTTGACGCTGCATGTTCGCTCCCATTAATGCTCGGTTGGAGTCATCATTTTCAAGGAACGGGATACAGGCTGTCGCTACTGAAACGACCTGCTTCGGAGAAACGTCCATGTAGTCGATGCTGCCGCGTTTGTAAACGGTGTTCTCACCGCGGAAACGTGCAACAACGCCTTCTTCAACGAATGAACCATCGTCATTCAACTTCGAATTGGCCTGGGCCACTACATAATTATCTTCTTCATCAGCAGTCAAGTAGTCAATGTGTTCTGTGACCACTCCGGTTTCAGCATCTACACGGCGATAAGGAGTTTCAATGAAACCGAACTTATTCACTTTCGCAAATGTTGAAAGCGTGTTGATCAAGCCAATGTTCGGACCCTCAGGCGTTTCAATCGGACACATACGGCCATAGTGGGAGTAGTGAACGTCACGCACTTCAAAGCCTGCGCGTTCACGCGTTAAACCACCGGGTCCAAGCGCCGATAGACGGCGTTTATGCGTCAATTCAGCTAATGGATTGGTTTGATCCATAAACTGAGAAAGCTGAGAGCTGCCGAAGAACTCTTTAATCGATGCAATAACCGGACGGATATTGATCAATTGCTGAGGAACGATTGCTTGTGTATCGTTGATCGACATACGCTCACGTACCACGCGCTCCATACGGGATAATCCGATACGGAACTGGTTCTGCAGCAATTCACCTACTGAACGGAGACGGCGGTTACCAAGATGATCGATATCGTCCGTGTTTCCGACACCATAAAGAAGGTTAAAGAAGTAACTGATAGAAGAAATAATATCAGCCGGTGTGACATGTTTGATCTTGTCTTCTATATAAGCATTACCGATGACAGTAATTTCTTTTTGGTCTTCATTGTTTGGCGCGTAGATTTTGATCGACTGCAAGGTAACTTCACCTTCCAGGACACCACCTACTTGGGAAACAGTATGGAAACCAACTCCATTTTCCAAGTTTGGAATCAAGCGATCGAGTACACGGCGATCAATCAATGTGCCAGCTTCCACCAAAATTTCGCCTGTTTCAGGATCCGCCAAAGTTTCAGCAATGGTCTGATTGAAGAGACGATTTTTAATATGAAGCTTCTTGTTCATCTTATAACGGCCGACATTTGCTAGGTCATAGCGTTTTGGGTCGAAAAAGCGTGAGTACAATAAGCTCTTCGCACTTTCAACTGTTGGCGGCTCACCAGGGCGTAAGCGTTCGTAGATTTCAAGAAGCGCTTTTTCCGTGCTTTCTGTGTTATCTTTTTCAAGCGTGTTTTGAAGGAATTCGTTGTCTCCAAGTAAATCGATAATTTCCTGGTCAGATCCGAAACCAAGCGCTCTCAAAAGAACTGTTACTGGCAGTTTACGTGTGCGGTCAATTCTGACGTACACGACATCCTTCGCATCTGTTTCATATTCCAACCATGCGCCACGGTTTGGAATAACAGTTGCCCCGAAACCTTTTTTACCATTTTTATCTGTCTTGTCGTGAAAATAAACACTTGGCGAACGAACCAATTGGGAAACGATGACGCGTTCTGCGCCGTTGATGACGAAAGTACCCGTTTCTGTCATTAATGGGAAATCTCCCATAAAGACATCCTGTTCTTTCACTTCATCTGTTTCTTTGTTGTGCAGACGTACTTTGACGCGCAAAGGTGCTGCATAAGTAACGTCGCGCTCTTTCGATTCATCGACTGGATACTTCGGTTCCGCGAGACTGTAATCAACAAACTCGAGTGACAGATTTCCTGTGAAATCTTCAATCGGCGAGATATCCCGGAACATTTCGCGAAGCCCTTCTTCAAGGAACCATTCGTAAGATGATGATTGAATTTCAATCAAGTTCGGAAGATCCAGCACTTCACTGATTCTCGAAAAACTTCTGCGTTGACGATGTTGACCGTACTGAACTAGTTGACCTACCAACTTATTCACCCCTCAATAAAACGATTATAGGTCTTTGCGATTTCTACAAAATAGTGTATGATATCGAAAAGACAAAAAGAAAACGAGACTAAAGAGCAGCCCATTTTCGGTTTACACGTGATTAGCTCTGTCGTCATGCCAAGCCCGAAAAAGGGCAAACGACCTCAAAATAATAAATTTTGCATTTCATTATAATAACACAGCCGTTTTGTCAAGTCAAACTTTTCTGGCCTCAAAAATAAAGTAGCCTTTCTTCTTATCGACCACTCTTACTTCACCGAAAAGCTCTTCCAGTTTTGCCTGTGTAGAAGGAGCACCCTGCTTTTTCTGGATAACCACCCACAACGATCCACCATCCGCTAACTTTCCAGCAGCCTCTTCATAAAAACGAAAAATAGTTTCTTTTCCTGCCCGAATCGGCGGGTTTGTTAAAATTGCAGAGAAATCGTCAACTTCAACAGCACCTAAACCATCGCTTTCATAAATCTGGACATTGGAAATATCATTCTTTTCAACATTTGTTTTTGCCAGTTCGATGGCGCGTGTATTAACATCCACCATATGAACTTGTTTTTGAGGAAATGCTTTTGCGACCGCCATTCCGATTGGGCCATAACCGCAGCCAACATCCAGCATCGGTCCATCTAGCTCAGCTTCTTCGAATGTTTCGATCAATAGTCGCGAACCAAAATCAACTTCACTTTTACTGAAAACACCAGTGTCAGTCTGGAAACGGAATTTTTCGCCACGCAACACGTCTGTCCATTCTCGAGGATTGCTTTTTGTTTGGGGATTTTTAGAATAATAATGTTGAGACATGTAAAGCCCTCCTTGCGTTCACCTTATTACAGGCCACTGCCCGCTATGCAAATGAATTTAAAAAGAAGAAAAGCCCGTCGGTTATCCACTGACGAGCTTTCCTTTCATTTTGATAAAGTCATTAAATTACTTAACTTCTACAGATGCGCCAACTTCTTCAAGTTTGCCTTTGATTTCTTCAGCTTCTTCTTTAGTAGCGCCTTCTTTGATTGCTTTAGGAGCTTCGTCTACAAGAGCTTTTGCTTCTTTAAGACCAAGACCAGTTACTTCACGTACTGCTTTGATTACTTTGATTTTTGAATCGCCAGCAGAAGTAAGAACTACGTCGAATTCTGTTTGCTCTTCTTCAGCAGCAGCGCCACCAGCAGCAGCAGCAACTGGAGCAGCAGTTACGCCGAACTCTTCTTCGATTGCTTTTACTAGGTCGTTAAGTTGAAGAACTGTCATTTCTTTGATTGCGTCTAAGATTTGTTCTTGTGTCATTATAGTTTCCTCCTATTGATAGGTAATATTTTTTGTCGTGCTTAGCCGGCTAACTTATTAAGCGCCTTGTTCTTCTTTCTGGTCTGCAACTGCTTTTGTAGTAGCTGCAAAGTTGCGGATTGGAGCTTGTAGTACGCTGAGTAGCATAGAAAGCAAGCCATCGCGTGATGGAAGTTCTGCCAATGCTTTCACATCTTCAGCAGATGCAACCGCACCTTCAATGACACCCGCTTTAATTTCTAGAGCGTCGTTCGTTTTAGCGAAAGTATTGATGATTCTCGCTGGTGCTACTACATCTTCGTTAGAAAATGCAATTGCGTTTGGTCCTGTAAAGTGTTCGTTGATCGCTTCAAGTCCGTGCATTTCTGTCGCACGGCGAGTCATTGAGTTTTTGTAAACTTTAAACTCAACGCCTGCTTCACGAAGCTGTTTACGAAGTTCTGTTAATTGCGCAACGTTCAATCCACGGTAATCAACAACTACAACTGAAGCTGCAGCGCTGAACTTATCAGCGATTGTTTGCACGACAACTTTTTTCGTTTCAACTGCTTTGCTCATTTTGGCACCTCCTATAGATTTTTCATTTATACCGTCCATAAGAAAAGCCTCTGGTCCATTACAGACACAGAGGCATAAAATCAGCATCAAAAAGATGTTATCTGAATTCATCATGTCCTCGGCAGGGATAAATTAAGCGTCTTGCGCCCCTGCTGTCTGCGGTACAAATGGGTATTTCACAACTCCGCTAGTATAGCAGAGTGAAAATACGATGTCAATATCTTATTTAGCAACCACTTTAGTTGGATCTACTTTAACAGCAGGCCCCATTGTAGTAGTAACGTTTAACGATTTGATGTAAGTACCTTTAGCAGAAGCTGGCTTCGCTTTTTGTACTACGTCATAGATTGCTTCCAAGTTTTCAGCAAGTTTGCTGTCATCAAAAGAAACTTTCCCGATTGGCGCATGGATGATACCTGTTTTGTCTGCACGGTATTCCACTTTACCAGCTTTGATTTCCTGAACAGCTTTTGTTACATCAAATGTAACTGTGCCTGTTTTCGGGTTTGGCATTAAGCCTTTTGGCCCTAAAACACGTCCAAGTTTACCAACTTCACCCATCATGTCAGGAGTTGCAACGATCACGTCGAAGTCAAACCATCCTTTTTGGATTTTTTCGATATATTCAGCATCGCCAACGAAATCTGCGCCAGCTGCTTCAGCTTCTTTCAGTTTTTCGCCTTTAGCGAAAACCAATACGCTTTGAGTTTTACCAGTTCCGTTTGGAAGTACTACTGCCCCACGGATTTGCTGGTCGTTCTTACGCGTGTCGATCCCTAGACGGAAAGCCACTTCTACTGTAGCGTCAAAGTTCACTGTGCTTGCTTTTTTCGCAAGTTCGATCGCTTCTTTAGCTTCGTATTGTTTTGAACGGTCGATCAATTTTGCTGCTTCTTGCAGCTTTTTGCCTGTTTTAGCCATTTTAAACGTCCTCCTTGTTGTGGTATAACGGAATGAACCTCCCACGATTAAAGGCTGCGCGGCTCATGATGAACTGCGCAACCCATCCAAAAACAACTGCTAGAATTAGTCTTCGATTGTAATGCCCATACTGCGAGCAGTACCTTCAACCATCAACATTGCAGCTTCTACTGAAGCAGCATTTAGATCTGGCATTTTAGTTTCTGCGATTTCGCGAACTTTGTCGCGTTTCACAGTCGCTACTTTATTGCGGTTCGGTTCGCCTGAACCTGATTCAATACCGGCTGCTACTTTTAATAGAACAGCTGCGGGTGGAGTTTTCGTAATGAATGTAAATGAACGATCTTCAAATACTGAAATCTCAACTGGAATGATCAGTCCTGCTTGATCTGCCGTACGCGCGTTGAACTCCTTACAGAAGCCCATGATGTTAACACCTGCTTGACCCAATGCTGGACCAACCGGTGGCGCTGGATTAGCTTTTGCTGCAGGGATCTGCAACTTTACAACTTTAACAACTTTTTTAGCCACGAAACACACCTCCTTAAGTCCGTGATGTGGTAATAGGGTTTCCCCTCCCACTCAATATCTGTCTGTCAACGATGTTGATAGAATTAGCTAAATTGTACAGATTGTCCTATGACAGTCTGACCTATGAAATAATACCATTAATAATTCGGAATAGCAAGGGGCATTTATACTTTTTGAACTTGCTCGAAATCCAGTTCCATTTTGGTTTCGCGGCCGAAGATATCAATCGACACTTTAACTTTGCCTTTTGTATCATCGATTTCTTCCACTTTACCTTGGAAGTTGGCGAATGGCCCTTCCATCACTTCAACTGTATCGGCAACCGCAAAGTCAATATCCACCTTGCGTTCTGTCATTCCCATCTGTTTCAGGATGAAATCGACTTCTTCATCCAATAAAGGCGTCGGTTTAGCTCCACCGCCTGATGAACCGATAAATCCTGTAACTCCTGGTGTGTTTCTGACCACATACCAGGATTCGTCTGTCATGATCAATTCGACCAAGACATAACCCGGGAAGGTTTTGCGCATGACTGTACGTTTTTTGCCATCTTTAAAATCCGTTTCCTGTTCTTCAGGAATGATGACGCGGAAAATAAGATCTTCCATACCCATTGTTTCTACACGCTTTTCCAGGTTTGCCTTCACTTTGTTCTCATATCCGGAATACGTGTGGACTACATACCAATTTTTCTCCATAATCGTGCGGACTAAACGTCCATCCCTCCTTTTTTACCAAATGAAAAAACCCGTTCTCATAGAATGACGGGCTATTTTTTATGCGTTATTCTTGTCGAATCGCTTACAGTGCTAAGAACCAACGGAATACTTCCGAGATGCCTGCGTCAATTACCGCGAAGAAGAGAGCCATGAAAATACAAGTAGAAAGAACAACGATCGTATAACGAGTTAGTTCTTTTCGTTTCGGCCAGCTGACTTTCCGCATTTCCGAAACGACATTCTTAAAGAAACTGCCAATGTTACCCATTGTTTAAAAAACCTCCGAATTTCAAAATCACTCTATATCGTCCGGCATTCAGTTAAAATTCATATCGTTTGTTTATGCACGGTATGCCCATTGCAATGAGCACAGAATTTTTTGAGTTCCAAACGTGTGCCGGATTCCACTTTCGCGGGAACCGTATAATTGCGGGATGCACATTTCGAGCAGCTTAGAACAATTTTTTTAGCCATGTTATCACCTTATTCAAGTTTACAGCTTTTTCAAGGTTATCACCTTCAAACAGCCCTGTCAACCGCGCGTCAGGAGCTCGGCATCTCATTGATTTGCAAGTGGCGCTCCAGTTTTCGCTTAACCCGTTGCAGTGCATTGTCAATCGATTTTACGTGGCGTTCGAGCTTTTCTGAAATTTCCTGATAGGATTGGCCATCTAAGTAGAGGGCCAGCACCTCACGCTCAAGTTCACTTAGTACCTCGCCCATCTTTTCTTCCATATACTGAAATTCCTCATTATGAATGATCAGGTCTTCCGGATCGTCCACTCCGTTTCCGGTCAAGACATCCATCAGGGTCCGGTCAGACTCTTCGTCATAAATCGGCTTGTCCAAAGATACATAGGAATTCAACGGAATATGCTTTTGGCGCGTAGCCGTTTTGATGGCGGTGATAATCTGCCGAATGATGCACAATTCTGCAAACGCACGGAATGAAGATAATTTATCGCTCCGGAAATCGCGGATCGCCTTGTACAGCCCGATCATGCCTTCCTGGATAATATCTTCCTTATCAGCGCCGATCAGGAAATACGAACGCGCTTTCATTCGAACAAAAGGCCGGAACTTTGTAATCAAAAAATCCAATGCTTCCGTGTTTCCACTGTGGACTAAACTGACAAGTTCCTCATCTGTCATGTCGGTGAATCGTTGGGGCTGAACTTGATCATGATTTTCCACGGGTGATCCCTCCGATTGCGTGAGCCTCGATATCTTCAGTATACAGGAAGAAAAAAATGAGCGTCAACCGTTCATTTCAAGCCTCTTCGCCATTTTTCGAAAATTTCCGCTACTTCGCCGGACAGCGGAATCTTGGAAATCCCGCGCTGCTCCTGGATTTCTTTTACTTTTTTAGTGATGTTCTCCTGTATTTCAATCATTTCAATTTCGAGTTCGCGCGCTGAAATTCGCAATGCCCCTTTGCCGAAAATAACCCATTGCTCCGTTAAATCCGAAGTGGCTACATAAATCTGGTCCCGGCGATTGTTTAAAATCGCCACCAGTTTTTCAATCCGTTCATCTGCCGTTTCGCTTTCTTTTGTGAAAATGACTTCAACATCGTGGTGCAGATTCTTGGCTTCGATCCCTGGAACGAGATGGGCGTCGAAAATGATGATGACGCGCCACCCCTTATAGCTGCGGTATTCAGCCATCCGCTCTATGAGGCGATCTCTGGCATTCGCCAACTTATCTTTTTTCAGTTCCTGCAGCTCCATCCAGTCACCAATGATATTGTATCCATCAACCAGCAGAATATTCATGGCATTAACCCAGTGGATTGCGCTTTCTATATACTTCGTACATCAATAAGCTTGCTGCGACTGAAGCGTTCAGTGAAGTGACATGGCCGACCATCGGCAATTGGTATAGGAAATCGCATTTGTCACGCAAAATCCGACTCATCCCTTTGCCTTCACTGCCAATGATGACAGCAAGCGGAAGTGAAGCATCCATCTTCCGGTAATCAACCGACTCTTTGGCGTCTGTACCTGCGATCCAAAGACCCCGTTTTTTCAATTCGTCCACCGTTTGCGATAAATTATTGATGCGCACAACCGGCACATGCTCAATCGCGCCTGTTGAGGCCTTCGCCACAACACCCGTCAATCCAACAGCTCGCCGCTTCGGAATAATCAATCCATGAACACCGATTGCATCGGCCGTTCTCATAATGGAGCCTAAATTATGCGGATCTTCAAGTTCATCCAAGATCAGGAAAAAAGGGTCTTCATTTTTTGCCGCTGCAGCCGCGAACAAGTCATCTAAACTTGCATAGTTGTAGGCGGCTACAGCCGCTGCAATGCCTTGGTGATTGGTATCCGTCAGCCCGTCGATTTTTTTCTTCGGCACGGATTGAACGATGACGCCTTTATCTTTTGCCAATTGCAGCAATTCTGTAATGCCTTTTTTCTGGACGCCTTCAGCAATCCAGATTTTATTGATGTCCCGGTCCGCCCGCAATGCTTCCAATACAGGATTCTTTCCGCCAATGATCTCCGGTGCCAACTCTTCTTCCGTCATTTCAATACGCCTCCCAGCTCTTCAACAATCTCAATCGCATAGGAAATGATTTCGTCCACACGCGCTTGCTCTTCTTTTAAATATAGCCAGCCAAGTACCGCTTCAAATGCGGTACTGAAGTTATAGGTCTGCACATCGGTGTTTTTCGGAACAGACCCGGACTTGGCATTGCGCCCCCGCCTCATGATCGCGAGTTCCGCTTCCGTCAGAAACCCTTCTTCTGTTAATCGCTTCAGAACGACCGCCTGCGCTTTAGCAGAAACGAAAGTGGTTGACTGACGGTGCAGGATATTCGGTTTGGCGCGTCCCGAACGCAGCAAATGCTCGCGGATCGCCTGCTCATAAACAGCATCTCCCATGTAGGCAAGAGCCAATGCGTTCAATTGGTCTACGTCATTTTTTCGTAAAACATTCAACTGTATTACCCTCTTTTCCAGCGTGTACCTTGTGCCGTATCTTCCAGAATGATATTTTTTTCTTTAAATAAATCACGGATTTCATCAGCGCGGGCAAAATCACGGTTTTTGCGCGCTTCAATGCGTTCTGCCATCAATGCCTCGACTTCTTCATCCAGCAATTCTTCTTGTTGGCTGAATGGTACACCTAAAACCCCGGCCAATTCATCGAATACGGCAATGAAAGTCTCCAAAACCGTCGTCGCTGTTTGTTTTTCCAACAAATACATATTCGACAAACGCGACAAGTCGAACAGGCTTGAAATGGCATTCGCCGTATTGAAGTCATCATCCATGGTTTCAATGAATGCAGTTTTAATGGCTTCGATTTTATTGATCCAAATATCGGAGTGGTCACCCAGATCTGCCGAAGTGCTTAAGCGATGTTTCAAGTTGGCATAAGCCGTACGCAACCGTTCTAATCCGGCAATGGCATCTTCCACCAATTGCTGCGAGTAATTGATCGGATGGCGGTAATGGACTGACAGCATAAAGAAACGCAGTACCTGTGGATCCATCTCCTTCAATATATCGTTCACCAGCACAAAATTATTCAGCGACTTCGACATTTTTTCATTATCAATATTAATATACCCATTATGCATCCAATAACGCGCAAAAGGTTTACCGGTTAATGCTTCGGATTGGGCAATTTCGTTTTCATGATGCGGGAAAGTCAGATCCTGTCCGCCTGCATGGATGTCGATCGTATCACCCAAATGCTCACGTGCCATGACCGAGCATTCAATATGCCAGCCTGGACGTCCCTTGCCCCATGGGCTATCCCATGAAATCTCTTTCGGCTTCGCTGCTTTCCAAAGCACGAAATCCAACTCATCTTCTTTTTTGTCTCCAGTTTCAATGCGTGCGCCGATCTTCAATTCATCGACAGACTGGTGGGACAGCTTGCCATATCCTTCAAATTTACGAGTCCGGTAATAGACATCCCCCTGCGACTCATAAGCATAGCCTTTTTCAATCAGCGCTTCAATAAACTCGATGATCTGCACCATATGATCCGTTACGCGCGGATGGACGTCCGCTTCTGCGCAGCCCAGTGCTTTCGTATCTTCAAAATAGGCCGCGATGAAACGCTCCGCAATTTCCGGAACTTCCTGGCCCAACTCATTGGCCGCTTTGATCAATTTATCGTCGACATCTGTAAAGTTCGATACATATTTCACATCATAGCCACGGTATTCCAAATGGCGGCGCACTGTATCATAGACGATGACAGGACGCGCATTGCCGATATGGATGTAGTTATAAACAGTCGGCCCGCAGACATACATTTTCACTTTTCCTTCTTCCAAAGGAATAAACTCTTCTTTTTGCCGTGACAATGAATTAAAAATTTGGATACTCATAAACGTTGCCCTTCTTCCTGCCTAGCTTTTTTTAATTGTTCAACCTCTTGCTGCAATCTGGCAATCTTCATTTCCATGCCATCGCATTTATCCATGACGGGATCCGGCATATTCTGATGGTTCAAATCCGGCTTGACCTTCACGCCATTTTGAATCACCACTTTACCTGGAATCCCGACTACCGTTGAATTCATCGGTACGTTCTTCAACACAACCGACCCCGCTCCGACTTTCGAGTTGGCCCCGATCACGATGGAACCCAAAACTTTGGCGCCGGTCGCAACCAGCACATTGTCTTCCAATGTCGGGTGGCGTTTGCCCCGTTCTTTCCCAGTACCGCCTAGTGTTACACCTTGGTACAACGTCACGTTGTCGCCAATTTCACACGTCTCTCCGATCACAACACCCATTCCATGGTCAATAAAGAAGCGACGCCCAATGACTGCGCCCGGATGAATTTCAATTCCTGTGAAAAAGCGGCTGATCTGCGAAATGAGGCGGGCGATGAAAAACAGTTTGTTCTTAAAGAAAAAATGTGCCAACCGATGTGCCCAGATGGCATGCAGACCGGAATAGGTCAGGATGACTTCTAAATAATTTCTTGCTGCCGGATCCTGTTCGAAAATAACATCAACATCGTCTTTCAATAATTTGAACATTTCTATCGCTCCCTTTCTATTCCAAAATAAAAAGCGTCCCTGTCATGTAAATGACAGAGACGCATAGTTGCGCGGTTCCACTCTGATTAAAAGGATAGTCCATCCTTTTCTCTCGAAGGCCCGTAACGCAGGCAAGACGTCTGGTCTACTTGATTCGACTCAGCACTCGGAGAGGCATTTCGATGCAGCAGCGGCCCAGATCCCTTTCAGCCGGTGGGGATCTTCTCTAGAGAACTTGCTGCATGTACTTCTTCCCGTCAACGTTTTATTAATGGTAAATTCATTTTACACCGTTAGCGCAATAAGTCAATGCTACGCACTTGCATATTGGGAAACGCGGGCAATGGCTTTGTCTTTCCCTAATAGAGAAATGGAGTCCGGCAACTCAGGTCCGTGCATTTGTCCGGTGATGACCACACGGATCGGCATGAACAGGTTTTTGCCTTTATGGCCGGTCGATTTCTGGACTGCCTTGATAGCCGCTTTGATTTCAGCCGGTTCGAAGTTTTCCAGTGAAGCCAATTGCTCTTTGAATGCCGTCATCACTTCAGGCACTTGCTCAGCTGCTAAAATTTCTTTTTCAGCTTCCCCGTAGGACAATTCCTCCGTGAAAAACTGTTCGGAAAGCTCGGTGATTTCTGCACCATAGCTCAGTTGGTCGTGGTATAACGCAATCAGCTTGTTCGCCCATTCCGCTTGTTCCGGTGTCATTTCTTCCGGTAATCTGCCTGCTTTTTGCAAATGAGGAAGCGATAATTTCACCACTTCTTCAAGCGGCAATTGCTTAATGTACTGGTTATTCATCCACATCAATTTCTGTTTATCGAACATTGATGGCGATTTAGACAGACGTTCCACATCAAAAATACGGATCAATTCCTCTTTCGAGAAAATCTCTTCTTCGCCTTCTGGAGACCAGCCAAGAAGCGCAAAGAAATTAAACAAAGCTTCTGGAATATAGCCCAGGTCTTTGTACTGTGAAATAAACTGGATAATCGACTCGTCACGTTTCGATAGTTTTTTGCGGTCTTCGTTGATGATCAACGTCATGTGGCCATAACCCGGATAATCCCAGCCGAACGCATCATAGATCATCATCTGTCTCGGTGTATTCGATAAATGCTCTTCTCCCCGGAACACATGAGAGATCTTCATCAAATGATCATCAATGACAACAGCGAAATTGTATGTTGGAATACCATTGGTTTTGACCATCACCCAATCGCCGACGTCTTTGGATTCGAATGAAATCGGACCACGCACTAAATCATTGAATTCATACGTAACAGCAGCAGGAACTTTCGCCCGAATTGTAAACGACTTGCCTGCCGCTTCTTTTTCAGCAACTTCTTCAGCAGTCAAATTGCGGCAAGTGCCGCTGTATTGAGGCGCAGCGATGCCCGATGCTTTTTGGGCATCGCGTTCTGTTTCAAGTTCTTCAGGTGTACAGAAGCATTTATAGGCAAGGCCTTTTTCGAGCATCTTATCCGAATGCTCTTTATACGTATCCAAACGCTCCATTTGGCGATAAGGACCGTACTCCCCGCCAATATCAATCGATTCATCATGCTCGATGCCCAGCCATTTCAAGTTATCCAGCTGTGACATGATCCCTGTTTCGATATTACGTGCTGTGTCCGTATCTTCGATGCGAACGATGAACTTGCCGTTATTGTGTCGTGCATATAAGTAATTGAATAATGCTGTACGTGCGCCGCCGATGTGCAGATGACCTGTCGGGCTTGGTGCATAACGTACGCGTACTTCTTGTGTCATGTGAGTTCCTCCTAAATTATCGTATCCTTTTGTTATTCTATCACTCTGGGACATCAAGCGAAACTGGGCGCTTATTCAATAGGATCACCGCTAATGCAGCAATCCCTTCTTCACGTCCGGTAAATCCAAGATGCTCTGAAGTTGTCGCTTTAACATTGACCTGTGAAATATCTGCTTCCAATAGGCCTGCAATCGATTCACGCATCTGTTCAATATAAGGGGCCAGTTTCGGCTTTTGGGCAATTACCGTGCAATCAACATTGCCAAGCTCATAGCCCTGCTCTTTGACATATTCCCAAATATGCGTCAATAACTTGCGGGAATCGGCGTCTTTAAACTCCGGATCCGTATCAGGAAAATGCTTGCCGATATCGCCTCCGCCTATTGCACCAAGTGCTGCATCCGTAATCGTATGCAATAGAACATCCGCATCCGAGTGGCCAAGAAGCCCTCTATCATGCTCAATCTCAACTCCCCCCAATATAAAAGGGCGTCCTTCTGCCAACTGGTGTACGTCATAACCTTGTCCGATTCGAATCATTTTTGTTCCTCCTGTAATCGACTTTCCAGAATAGCTTTTCCATAGATCAAGTCATCCGGTGTCGTCATTTTTATATTTTCGTATGTACTTTCAACGATAGCCACGGGATAATTTAAGCGCTCAACGAGCATCGCTTCATCTGTTCCCATAAATCCATCATTGCGGGCTGCCTGCGCTGCCTTCAAAATCAATGAATAGCGAAAAGCCTGCGGCGTCTGGATCGTCCACAACTGATTGCGGTCTACAGTCTCTGAAATGACTCCGTTTTCCGCTTTTTTAATGGTATCTTTGACTGGCACACCAGCAATCGCAGCTCCAGAAGCATTGGCTGTTTCCACAAGACGTGCAATGACTTCCCTATCGATGAAAGGCCGTGCTGCATCATGAACCAAAACAACGCCACAAGGTGGAATCGCTTCAAGACAGGCTCTGACACTATCCTGCCGCTCCGTTCCCCCTGCAGCGTAACCTTGTACTTTTGTGATGTTATAACGTTTTACATATTCTTCGATCAATTGCCGCTCCTGCTCTTTCACTGCCAGCCAAATAGCTTCACAGTTCGGGTCCTTTTGAAAAACTTCCAGGGTATAGAGAAAAATAGGCTTGCCGAAAAGTTCGAGCAATAATTTGTTTTTATCTGCTTTCATCCGTTTCCCGCTGCCGGCAGCAGGCAAGACGACTGTATAATTCATTGGATAACATCCTTTATCAATTTGTTGCAATTTGTTTGCCGTCGCGCGGCTTCGCGAAAATCATCCGGCCTGCAGAAGTCTGCAAAACACTGGTAACAGTGACATTGATCGCCTGGCCGATAAACCCTTTGCCGTCTTCAATCACAATCATTGTCCCATCATCCAAATAGGCCACACCCTGATTTTGTTCTTTGCCGTCTTTGATGACCACTACATGCATGTCTTCTCCTGGGATTACAACTGGTTTCACTGCATTCGCCAAGTCGTTGATATTCAATACTGGAACATTATGAAGTTCACATACCTTATTTAAGTTAAAATCATTAGTCACAACTTGGCCGCCCATTTTTTTCGCAGCGCGCATCAATTTCAGATCGACCTCGCTGACTTCATCAAAATTTTCTTCGGTGATCATAATGGCATCCACCCGTTCACTTTGAAGACGCTTTAGAATATCCAAGCCCCGCCTGCCGCGTGTCCGTTTCAGTGTATCTGAAGAATCCGCAATATGCTGTAGCTCAGACAAAACGAATTGCGGCACCACAAACGTGCCTTCCATAAAACCGGTTGCCGAGATATCGGCAATCCGCCCATCAATAATGACACTGGTATCAAGTAATTTATAAGAAACTTTTTCAACTGGTTCTTCAACTTCCAGCTTTTTCACCGGTGTGAATTTGGAAGGTGTCAACATGGTCAACATCTCTTCGCGTTTTTGGAATCCTACCTGGAACCCCAAATAGCCAAGCATTACTGAAAGTACCAAGGGAGCTATTGTCGCTACCAATGGAATATCAACCGTACTTAAAGCAAATCCAATCAGGAACGCCACTACAAGACCAATGATCATTCCGACTGTACCAAACAACAAATCGGGCGTTGGTGCATGAAGCAATTTCTCTTCCATCCACTTCATGAAGTTGATCAACGAATCTACAAATAATAAAGATAACAGGAAAAAGACAAGAGCACCAACAATTGCTGCTACGTAAGGATTACTGATCCATGGATTGTCGAGAAGGGGAATAAGTTCAAATGCAGATGGCAATAATAAAATTCCGACTGTCGCACCAATAAGCAAAAACATAATTTGAATAATAGGTCTTAACACGCGCTCCACCTCCTTTTTATAATTATACACATTTTAAATCTGAAACGCTTTAATGACCCCTATTTAGAAAGAAAAGGAGGCATGTAGCCTCCTTACTGTGGGAAAATTTCTTTTAATGCATCATTAACACTTTCTACACCGACTACGCGAATCCCTTCCGGATAATCCCAGCCGCCCAAATTCGACGCGGGAACAATGGCCCGTTTGAATCCAAGCTTCGCTGCTTCCTGAACACGCTGCTCGATGCGCGATACGCGTCTGACTTCACCAGTCAAGCCCACTTCTCCGATGATACAGTCATAGACATTCGGCGCCTTGTCTCGGAAACTGGAGACAATGCTTGCAAGCACAGCCAAATCGATTGCAGGTTCATCGAGCTTAACCCCGCCCGCAACTTTAATATAGGCGTCCTGAGCCTGCAACAGCATGCCCACACGTTTTTCCAGCACTGCCATCAACAGCGACACTCGGTTGACATCGATGCCTGTTGCCATGCGCTTTGGATAGTTGAAACTTGATGGTGTCACCAAAGCCTGGATTTCAACCAGGATTGGACGCGTTCCTTCCATTGACGCTACAACAGTCGAGCCCGCTGAACCGCTTGACCGTTCCTGCAGGAATAACTCGGACGGATTCAACACTTCTTTGAGTCCACCTTGAAGCATCTCAAAAATTGCAATTTCATTGGTTGAGCCGAAACGGTTTTTCACGCTGCGTAAAATCCGGTACGTATGATGGCGTTCGCCTTCGAAATACAGAACCGTATCCACCATATGCTCCAAAATACGTGGTCCCGCAATTTGGCCTTCTTTCGTAACATGGCCAACGAGGAAGATCGCAATATTTTTTGTTTTTGCAATCCGCATCAATTCTGCCGTACTTTCCCTGACCTGTGTCACACTGCCGGGTGCAGAAGTCACTTCAGGATGATGAACCGTCTGAATCGAATCGACAATCACAAAATCAGGTGCTACATCCTCGATCGTATGATGAATTAATTCAAGATTCGTTTCTGCATAGATGAACAGCTCTGAAGACGAAGCATCCAGACGTTCCGCCCGCAACTTGGTCTGGCGGATGGATTCTTCTCCGGAAATATATAATACCCGGTTCCCACTATTTGCAAGCATTGCAGAAACTTGCAAAAGCAAAGTGGATTTCCCTATTCCTGGGTCCCCTCCGATCAGAACCAGTGACCCCGGAACAATACCGCCGCCAAGCACCCGGTTCAATTCACTCAATTCTGTTTCTACGCGTGGTTCATCCTGTGTTTCAATCGCATTGATCGGGGTCGCTTTTTGAGGAACCGATGCACTATGCTGAAAAGCACCGCGTGTTCCTTTAGGAGCAGCCATTTCGACTTCTTCAGTCATTGTATTCCACGCTGCACAACCTGGACATTTCCCCATCCATCTAGCCGATTCATAGCCACACGACTGACAAATAAACTTTGTCTTTTTCTTAGCCAAGTGTACCTCTCCTTAAATAGAAAAACCGCTCGCCGGAGAGCAACCCCGGCGAGCGGAATGTTCTTATTGTTTTTCCACTACCGCTTCTTTCGCTTCTTCTGTCTCTTTTGTGCGAACAATGAAGTCATCGTCCTTTACATCGAAGATAATACGTTGGCCCGATAATGCTGTACCTTTTAACAACTCTTCTGACAAACGGTCTTCAACATTTTTTTGAAGAGAACGACGAAGTGGGCGTGCCCCGTACTCTGGGTCATATCCCTCTTTGGCCACTTTTTCAAGCGCTGCGTCAGTCAACTCCAAATCGATATCCTGCTCTTTCAAGCGATCAACCAATTGTTTCGTCATCAAGTTCACAATCTCTCTTAAGTTCTCTTTTTCAAGAGAATGGAAGACGATCATGTCATCTACACGGTTCAAGAATTCTGGGCGGAATGCTTTTTTCAATTCAGCAAGCATTTTGCCCTTCATGTCTTTATAATCCGATTTTGCATCATCTAAATTGAAACCAACATATTTGTTGTATTTCAACTCTTCTGCACCAACGTTTGAAGTCATGATGATGACAGTGTTGCGGAAATCGACTCTGCGGCCTTTTGAATCGGTTAATCGTCCGTCTTCAAGAACCTGCAGGAGAATATTGAATACGTCAGGGTGAGCTTTTTCAATTTCATCAAGCAGCACAACTGAGTATGGTTTTCTGCGAACTTTCTCTGTCAGCTGTCCACCTTCTTCATAACCTACATATCCTGGAGGCGACCCGACCAGACGTGAAGTCGAATGTCTTTCCATATACTCGGACATATCGATACGGATCATCGCTTCTTCATCCCCGAACATGGATTCAGCCAGCGCTCGAGCCAACTCGGTTTTACCAACTCCAGTTGGACCAAGGAAAATGAATGATCCGATTGGACGTTTTGGATCTTTCAACCCTGCACGTGCACGGCGAATGGCTTTTGAAATGGATGTGACAGCCTCATTCTGGCCGATGACACGGTTATGGAGAATGGACTCTAAGTTCAACAATTTATCGGACTCTGTTTGCGCCAGTTTCGAAACCGGAATGCCGGTCCACATGGAAACGACTTTCGCGATATCTTCCACTGTCACTTCAGACTCTTCTTTTCCTTGTTTTTCTTTCCATTCTTTCTTCGTTTTGTCTAATTGGTTCTGCAGCTTCTGTTCTGCATCCCGAAGCGACGCTGCTTTTTCAAATTCCTGGCTTTGCACCGCTTCATTTTTTTCTGAACGTGCAGCTTCTAGGCGCTCTTCCAACTCTTTCAAATCCGGTGGAGTCGTGTACGAACGAAGTCTTACTTTGGAGCCCGCCTCGTCAATCAAATCAATCGCTTTATCCGGCAAGAAACGATCCGAAATGTAGCGGTCTGACATTTTAGCTGCAGCTTCAATCGCTTCATCCGTAATTTTCACACGGTGATGTGCTTCATAGCGATCACGCAGTCCACGGATAATCTGAATGGACTCGTCCACAGTAGGCTCGTCCACTTGAATCGGTTGGAAACGGCGTTCAAGAGCCGCGTCTTTTTCAATATACTTGCGGTACTCATCCAAAGTCGTAGCACCGATACATTGAAGCTCACCGCGAGACAACGACGGTTTCAGGATATTGGATGCATCAATCGCACCTTCTGCCCCACCTGCCCCAATTAATGTATGAAGCTCATCAATGAAAAGGATAACATTGCCTGCCTGGCGAATTTCGTCCATCACTTTTTTCAAGCGATCTTCGAACTCACCACGGTATTTCGTTCCGGCAACCACTGTACCCATATCCAGTACCATAACGCGTTTGTCGCGCAGGGTTTCCGGAATTTCATTGTTGACAATCTGTTGAGCCAATCCTTCAGCAATCGCTGTTTTACCAACACCAGGTTCCCCGATCAATACAGGGTTGTTTTTTGTTCTGCGGCTTAATACTTCAATCACACGCGTAATTTCATCACTACGGCCAATGACCGGATCCAATCCGCCTTCACGGGCTACCTGCGTCAAATCACGTGCCAAACCATCCAATGTCGGCGTATTTGCCGAAGCATTTGGGCTTGTGCCTGTAGATGCCTGCTCATTGTTGCCTAAAAGCTGCAACACCTGCTGGCGCGCCTTATTCAAGCTGACACCCGCATTTCCTAACACACGCGCTGCAACGCCTTCACCTTCACGGATCAACGCCAACAGCAAATGCTCTGTACCAATATAAGAATGCCCCAATTTACGAGACTCATCAACTGACAATTCAATCACTTTTTTCGCTCTCGGCGTGTAATGGACAATCGGGCCAACATCTTTTTCGCCGACTCCGACAAGCTCCTTCACGCCTTCTTCGATCAACTGTGTATTTACTTCAATCGCTTCCAGAGCTTTAGCGGCAATACCGCCACCTTCGCGAATTAAACCAAGAAGAATATGCTCTGTACCGATTGATTCATGTTTCATACGAATGGCCTCTTCTTGAGCTAACTGAAGAACTTTTTGTGCGCGTTGTGTAAATCGATTAAACATCATGCAAGATCCTCTCCTTCACTATTTATACCTTCTTTATTCAATCGCTCCCGGAACAGCTTCGCCCGGGCAAAATCGCGTTCTTTCGGCTGCAGCGGCTTATCTGCATATTGCTGCAGGAATGCCGGCTGCATAAAAATCATCAATTCATTCAAAATCGACATGTCTACATCTTGGATCATCTTTAAATCAATACCCAATCGAACATCTGACAAACAAGTAGCAGCTTCTTCCGTCGTCAGCAGTCTTGAATGGGTAAGAGTACCAAGAGAACGATAGACACGATCTTCCAACACCAACGGCGAATTCAGAACAATTGCCTCCCGCGCCTTGCGTTCCTGCTGGATAATCTGTTCCGTCATATTCTCTAGGTCCTGAAGAATTTCGTACTCGGATTTACCAAGCGTCAATTGGTTCGATATTTGATAAACATTCCCTAATGCCTCGCTGCCCTCACCATAGATACCGCGAACCACCATACCGAGCCTTGAAATTGCAGGTATGATTCGCTGAATTTGATGTGACATCGTCAAAGCAGGCAAATGGAGCATGACCGATGCTCTCATCCCTGTACCTACATTAGTGGGACAACTGGTTAAGTAGCCGTATTTTTCGTGAAATGCATACGACAAATTCTTTTCTAATAGAGAGTCTAACTCGTTGGCTAGCTTATAGGCGTTTTGAAGATGAAACCCTGATTGCAGACTTTGAATCCGCAAATGATCCTCTTCATTTACCATAATACTCAGCTCTTCGTTCTCAGACAATAAAACAGAACTGGAATGTTGGCTATTGGCGAGATAAGGACTGATTAGATGCTTTTCCACCAGTACTTCCTTTTGCAATTTAGCAAGTTCTTCTATACTGATATGGCTGAAAGTATAGTTCAATTCATTGCCTTTATCCAGTAATACAGATGAAATCTCTTTATCGACTTTAAGCGCTTCGTCTTCTGTAAAAGAATATGGGAACTTAAAATCATTCAAATTTCTCGCCAGCCGGATTCTAGTACTCATCGCTATGTCGACATTCTCTCCGTCGTTTGCCATCCAGCTGCTTGCTCGAGGTTGGAGAAACCGTTCAACTGCCATCTGGAGCACCTCCCTCGAGCTTAGAACTCAATACTTTTACTTCATCTCTTAATCTTGCAGCTTCTTCAAAGTGTTCTCCTTGAATTGACACCTGCATTTGTTTACGAAGTTCTTCAATTTCTTTTTTTATTTTTAAGGTAGTACCATAGGAAGCAGGTATTTTACCGGTGTGTTCTGTATTCCCATTGTGGAAACGTTTGAATATTTCATTGAGCTGTGGTGAAAACGCATCGTAACAAGAAGCGCATCCGAATTTTCCTAGTTGTAAAAATTTAGGGAAAGAGAAACCGCAGGAAGGGCATGTAGCTACGTCCTTTCTAACTGGGTTAATGGATGCCTGCGAATTAGGGAACCAATTTGATAATAGCTGATGAATAGCCAATGGATCCTGTTCAAAAGCAATATTAATACTATGGTTTTCAGCAGCACAGATATGGCACAAATGAAGCTCTATTATCTGTCCTTGTTGCTGTTGTTTAACTACTACTGATGCAGAACGTTCTCCGCACTGGTCGCAAATCATCTTTTCACCCCTTTATGTGTTCGATTGATATTTAATCGTGAAAAGCATCGCTATAAGAATGCGTGCCCGGACTTCATCACGTGTCGGAAGAGGCAAAAGCAGCGTGGCACGATCAACAGCACTTAAAATCAGCTTCGCTTCTCGCCTAGAAATGATCTCTTCATCCAATAGTCTGAAAACGATATCTTCCGCCATTACTTGGGTAGCACCATGTTCCAAACGTTGAATGACTTCTGCGATGACATCTGATTTTTGATGTAGCCTAATTCTTTTGATACGAATATACCCGCCACCCCCGCGTTTACTCTCTACCAAATATCCACGGTCAACAGTAAATCGAGTATTAATGACATAGTTTATTTGAGATGGAACACATTGAAATTTTTCGGCTACTTCACTGCGTTTAATTTCAATATGGTCTCTCTCGCTTAATTCGATAACCTGTTTCAAATAACCTTCAATTACGTCCGAAATATTGCGCATCGCCTTCACCTCTTCGATACATAATATGTCAAAATTGACTTTGACTATATTTGACTTAATTATACACCAAGGTTTTTACAGATATCAAATAGTATGTATCGAAAGCATTGATCAATAAAAAAAGCCTCAAAGCTAAGATGCTAAAAGACTTTTCAACCTTATTCTTGATCTAATATTCGTTTCACAAAATCCTTAGCATGACTAGATACTGACTCTGTCTTTTCTTCTACATATTTAGTTTTCCACTTAATCCCCTCTTGCCAAATTTCCACCACATCCCCAACAGAGACATTATGGGTAAAATCAACTAAAGGAAAGGTATACTGTTCTTCACTTTCTTCTATACCCTTTAATAAGACTGTTCTTTTATCAATAGCTTCTACTTTATATATACCTGGCTTCATAATTTTCACCTCTCTCTTGCTTTTCCCATTCCAATACATATTCAATCCTAAATTTCATCTAAACCTTTATTGGTTACTACTCTCTTTTTCCCCAAACAAAAAAAAGCCGTTACCGGAATCGGTAACGACTTCTTTCCAT
>NZ_JAIQCL010000013.1 GCF_020023385.1 Planococcus circulans | reverse complement strand
CAATACCATCAACTTTTGGTCATTATGAAATAGCATTAACAGTTAAAACCCACCAAATAATTGTCTAGGTAAAACTTTGCTTGCATCAATATATTTTGGCTACACGAAATATATTCCATAATAATTTAAGAAAATTCTTACAAATATAAAGTTTAGGATATAAATATTGTATAATAGATGTAAATAGAAAGGGGGGAGGAGCTTGTGTCAGTATTGAGTAATGTGGATATCAAAAAAGAAATTAAAAAGGGAAATATAAGAATCTTTCCTTTAAATACTGATAATTTGAAAGGAAGCACATATAATCTTACAGCCAGTAAATATGCTTGGTCACTCAACGATAACAAAAGTTTGGTTGATGGAGACAAAATAACCGTACCTTCTAATGATTCAGCTATAATAGCTACAAAAGAAGTTATATGGGTATCAACGAAAATATGTGGAAGTTATCACTCAAAAGTGGCTTTAGTTTCTGAAGGAGGAGGACATATAGGAACTACTTTAGATCCTGAGTGGATAGGGCATTCCTTAATTACTATTCACAATCATTCTAAAAAGCCGCTTGTGATTGGTGTGAATAAATCTATAGTTTCTATAATGTTTCAATATTTAAATAAAAAAACTACAGCAGAGCAAGATAATAACTCTAGCCAACTAGATTACTTATATCAGTTTGTTCCTAGCGTGAAGGATGATAATGAAGCTGTAGAGTACTTTAATGAGTCTTGGAAAAGGCAACCAAAGAACTTAGAGAAGAAAATGAAAAATAGTGAAGAATACAGCTTGATAAATACTAAAGACAAGACTAAAGTAAATTGGATTCTTTCTATCTTTTATTTTGTAGTTATTGTGTTATTAGTTCTGTCTATTTTCGGTATTTCTACTTTCGAGCAAGATAGTATTGCTTATAACCTTACATATTTTTTCTCGTTTGTAGGTTTTTCTGGTATTGTAGGTACAGTAATTATTGCCATCCATAATAAAATAAAGTGAGGAATGTGAAATATGACTAAACTATTAATTAAAAAGCTTCAGCATGATGCGAAGCTACCTGAAAAGGCACATAAGACAGACGCAGGAGCTGATTTATTCTCTAACGAAGAAAATGAAATATTAGCTGGAGAGGTAAAATTAATTAAAACAGGTATCTCAATACAACTTCCTTCTAATACAGAAGCCCAAATTAGACCTAGAAGTGGTCTTGCATTAAAACATAGTATTACTGTATTAAATTCTCCAGGAACTATTGATGAAGAATATAGAGGAGAAATAGGTGTAATACTTATAAATCACGGAAAAGAAAGCTTCTTCGTAGAAAAACATATGAAGATTGCTCAAATAGTGATTAAACCTATTTTAACTATGGATATCGAGGAAGTAGAAGGTGAACTAACTAAGACAGATAGAGGCGCTGGTGGATTCGGTTCAACTGGAAATAAATAATAACAATTTAAAAAATATCGAAAGTTGTCATACTGCAATGGATTTAATCAAATATCGTTTGAAGCGAATATAGAAGCATAGTTAAAAAATTAACCACTCGCTGCAGTAAGGGAAACTGTAGCAAGTGGTTGTTTGTCGTTTAGTGTACATAATATATTTATTTTTAGATTTAATAAGTGATCTTTAAATGGCCTACATTTACGAGAGAGGAAGAGGTAAAAGGCTTTTCTTTCAACTAACATTCGTTTTTCAGATTTCTTTCTTACTTTGCTCATCCATGTACTTCTGTCGTATTTCCGCTAACGTTTTCCCTGACTCCGCATGAATAGCAAATACATAGGTTTGGATACTAGACCAGCCGTATAAATCTTTTAACCATTTCTGCATAGAGGAAATCACCCCGTTAGTTTCAATAAGCCCGTTATCCAACAATATAGCTGTCTCATCACGGTCTTTTGCTCTGATGGTATCACCAGGCTTTACCACACCCCACTCGAGCATAGCGTCAATCTTAGGTAATACTCGCTTAGTCAATCCAGACTTCTGTTTTTTGGTTGAAATGCTTTTCTCTAAGAAGTTTACGTAGTAATCGGTGTATTCATTTAAAGGTAAGATTTTGGCGACATTAAAGACAATTGATCCCTGAATTCTGTAAGGGATCAGTTTAAAGCAGCTAATATCCACGCCACTGTCATTTAACCACGCAACTGCTGATAAGGTCTGTTCGTCAAAATCAGAAGCAGCCAAGATAATTTTCTGTTTTTTGTTAAATTGTTCGATTGCTGAATTGACTTCCAAGAAATTATTTAAAATTCTTGTGCCCAGTTCACTGCTTGTCAAAGAAGGATAATCATATTCAGACCTATGTTTTTCAACATAGGGACCGAAAACTTTGTTCACTAGATCTTCCGTGTCCACAATGGTGGCATAACTGGCAGCATAGCGAATCGCTTGGAATTCAAATGCTTCTTTGCGGTTCTCTATATCTTTACGGTCTCGTTTGATTTCGATCAATACGATATTGCCCTTATCATCTACGGCAGTCAGATCGCTTCGTCCGTTCGAAGCGTTGCGGACTTGCTGGCCAACAACAAGCATGGATTCTTCCTCGTCGCATATCATTTCAATGTTTTTCCTCAGTAATTCTTCAATTTGATTTTCCGTGATATCCAGTTCTGAAAAACTGATTGCTTCAATCTTTTCTGAAGTAGAACCTGAAATTATATACATAGGCATAAGTCCTTTCCTAAGAAATATGGAAAAATAATGAATTGATAATTTTAAACTTTTCGTCATTATGACTTAGGGATATGTTACCATTTACTAAAATACATAATAAAGAATTTCAGCTTATTTATTTAAAAACATAAGAGAAGGTAGGACTTTCCATGTCATTTCAGACACCCATTACAATTAAAAAGACAGTAGACAATATACATAAAAACAAATATCTTCTACCGGCGATTCAAAGGGAGTTTGTTTGGGACACCGATCAAGTTGAGAGACTGTTTGATTCATTGATGCAAGGCTATCCTGTAGGCTCTTTCCTTTTTTGGAACGTTGAAAAAGATAAAAGTAAAGAGTTTCAGTTTTACGAGTTCATTCGCAATTATCATGAAAAAAACAATCGTCACAACCCCATTGCGAGCGTCAGTGGACAAGATGATGTAACCGCTATATTAGATGGACAACAAAGGTTAACTTCCTTGTATATAGCGCTTAAAGGGTCCTATACATATAAATTACCTAGAATGAGACGCGAAAATCCGCTGGCATATCCTACGCAGCATTTATATGTTGATTTGTTGGGCCCTTCTGAGGAGTATGATATCAAATACGATTTCCGATTTTTAACGACGGAAGACGCAATTAATGAATATGAAGATGCGTATTGGTTTAAAGTTTCAGACATCCTAACTTTTAACGATACATATGAAATTGCTCAGTATTTGATTGAACATGATTTGAGTTCGATTGAAAAAGAAAAGGCACTGTTTGCGAATCAAACATTGCATAAACTTTATCAGTCGATCAATGAAAAGTCTAATATCAATTTCTTTTTAGAAGAAGAACAGAATTTGGAAAAGGTACTGAATATTTTTATTCGTGTTAATAGCGGTGGGACGAAGCTAAGTTATTCTGATTTATTGCTTTCGATAGCGACTGCTCAGTGGAAAGACAAAGATGCTCGACAAGAAATTAATTCTTTTGTGGATGAGATAAATCAAATTGGTAACGGATTCAATTTCAATAAAGATTTCGTTCTTAAGTCTTGTTTAGTTCTTGGCGATTTTAGAGACATTGCTTTTAAAGTCCATAATTTCAATAAAAAAGCTATGAGGAAAATTGAAGAAAATTGGGATGATGTTAAAGAGGCAATAAGACTTGCAGTCAATTTAGTATCTAGTTTTGGCTATAATCAAGAAACTTTGACTTCCAATAATGCCATAATTCCCATCGCATACTATTTGATGAAGAAGGGATCGCCACATCAGTATTTGCAATCCCAGCAGTACAAAGATGATCGGCAACTCGTTAAAAAATGGCTTGTGCTAGGGATGTTAAAACAAGCCTTTAGTGGACAGCCGGATAATGTCATTGTGCCGATTAGAAAAATCCTAATGGAGAATCATAACGAGTTTCCCCTGAAACTTATCATTGAAAAATTTAAAGGTGGCACTAAATCGTTCACTTTCAATGAAGATGAACTTTATAATTTACTTACTTACAAATATGGTCAAAAGCAAACTTTCTCAACGCTAGCACTTTTGTATCCGAGCCTAGATTTCAGAAATATATTCCACGTGGATCATATATTTGCTAAGAACTTGATGAAGAAAAAGAAATTAGTGAAAAGTGGTATGACCGAAGACGAAGTCAATTTTGCTCTTGAGAATATCGACTCGATTGTTAATCTTCAATTGCTCGAAGGAATACCTAATATAGAAAAATCAGATCAGGATTTTGAGGAATGGATCAATAAAGTCTACAAAGATGACCAATCTAAAAATGATTATTTCAATAAGCATTTTATACCTCATGTAGACCTAAGCATTGTTAATTTCAAAGAATTCATTGAGCAAAGAAGAGAGCTCCTTCTCCAAGTTTTAAAATCAAAAGTTAGTCAGTAATAAAGATGCTGCAGAGTTAGAAGAAAGTAAAATATCACAGTCAAAAGAGCCTGTTGAACGCTTATAAGAATTAAACTATGAGGGTGTTTTTATGAAACCAGTAAATTCAAACCTGTATGAAGAGCGCAAAAAAAGAGTGGAATTTGCAGTGGACTTGGCAGCTATTAATGGCGGAAAGCCAACTGTGTATACGCAGAATTTGCTGGAGCAGTATGAAACTGGTGAGATAACTGCCAGCCAAGTAAAGCAAGCGGTCATTGAAAAATATACCAAATGATAAAGCAGCTAATACATATCTTTATGTAGCCACCTTCGAAATCTTTTGATTTCGAAGATGGCTGTTTTTGTTTATCTTAAAAAAGTGGGGATGAAAGAGAAAGATATATCTTCACTGAATAATAGGTATAATACATTAGTGAGCATTTACAATATTCTACTAATATAGATCAGAAAGACCTAAATTTTCAAATTGAGAGGTGCGTTTACTTAATGACGATAAATATGAACTTGTGGAAAGTGGAAGCGAACGGCTTGAAAGAAGTATCCAGATCAAAGCTCGACAAGGAAGATCGGTTAGAAAAATGGATTGAGCAGGATATCGGTATCCTCGACTTGGATTTATTGCTTATCGGCCGGCAAGTGGCTACTCCTTATGGCGGCAGAATTGATCTCTTGGCAATGGATTCGGATGGCAACCTGGTGATTTTGGAGCTGAAAAAAGACAAAACGCCGAGGGATGTCGTGGCACAGGCATTGGATTATGCGTCGTGGGTGAAAGACCTTAGCTACAAAGAAATCGAGTCGATTGTTTTAAACTATTTGGACAAGAGCCTGGCTGATGTATTTGCTGAACGGTTTTTATCGTCCTTGCCAGAAGAGCTCAACAAAGAGCATAGCATTGTCATCATGGCATCCGAGCTGGATTCGTCTTCAGAAAGAATCGTACGCTATTTGTCTTCTGAACACAATCTGAATATCAACTGCATCTTCTTTAAGTTCTTTAAAGAAGGCGAACAGGAATTCCTTGGCCGCACCTGGTTGATGGATCCCCAGGAAGTTGCTGTAAGAACCCAATCGGAGAAAACCGTTCCGTGGTCTGGCTTGTACTTTGTCAATGTAGGTGATGGAGAACATCGAAGCTGGGAAGGCTGCAGAAAATACGGCTTTATGAGTGCCGGACAGGGGAAAAGATACAGCAGTTCCATGAAGAAGTTGAAGCCTGGAGACCGCATCCTTGCATACTTAAAAGGCCACGGCTACGTCGGTTTCGGGGAAGTGACGTCAAGTGCAGTGATGGTAAAGGATTTTGAATGGGATGGCGAAGGTTCGTTGCTACTGGACCAGCCATTAAAGCAGCCGAATATCGAGCGAAACAAAGAAGATGCCGAGCTGGCAGACTGGACAGTCGGCATCAAGTGGCTGAAAGCTGTTCCAAAAGAAGCTGCGGTAACAATGCCGGGGATATTCGCAAATCAAAATGTCGTCTGTAAACTGAACCATCAGCCAACTATCGATTTCCTGACTCCCCATTATTCTTTATAGAGTAGTGGTAACGCAGCGGAGATAATTCTGTACTTAAAGATTTCAATAACCACGATAAATCAGAGATTGGGTGAGATGATGATACCTACAAAAAAGGACTTCACAAAGAAACTGGAAGAACTAAAAGCCGATGCGAAAGAGAACGGTGTATTGCATTTAATCGTTACTTCAAAAGATTTGCATAATATGGTAGGCGGAAATGACGCAGGTAATCACCGGATGGCGTCTTGCTGTGATGCAATGTATGATGCCATGAAAACCGGTGATGATGTCCTGCAAGCTCCTCCAAAAGGAAAAGGGTCGACATTGAAGATCAAGTATTCAACACAATGATAAATTAAAGGGGTTTCGGACATCCAGCTATTTATTACTAAAATCAACAAAAGTATCAAAGCCGCTGCTGAAGAACTGGGCTATCAAATCAAAGGTTATGAAATAACAAAAAGTTAAATTTCATTAAAAAAAAGGGGTTTTATCCATGACAATCGCAAAATACGCAAAGTTCCAGCAGTACAAAGAATCCATCCAATCCATACCGTCTTCCTATACAGACGAGTCGTTGATTAATGAGGCATTTTTACTGGATAGAGACGATAAGAAAAAGCTGGAGATCTACTACGCGCCGTTTGAATATGTAAATGAAGAGGCGAAAGTGGTCATTATTGGCATCACGCCTGGCATGCATCAGATGAAAAAGTCCTTTTCGACTGTAATTGATGCAGTCGGGACAGAAATAGACGATGAGGAAATTCTTCGCCAAGTGAAGAACAACTCCAGTTTTGAAGGGACCATGCGAAAGAATTTGGTCAAGATGCTGGACGAACTCGGGTTGAACGGCCATCTGGGCTTGTCCACCAGCTTAGAGTTGTTTGAAGAAGCAAGTCACCTGGTACATACGACTTCGGTTCTGGCATATCCTGTTTTCCACAACGGCAAAAACTACAGCGGGTCAACACCGAATCTATTGAAGAACGAAATATTGAAGAAATACCTTACAGAAAACTTTGCGACAGAACTGGAGACTTTGAGTGATGCATTGATCATTCCGCTGGGCGTAAATGTTTCGAATGCCTTGAATTACCTGGCGGATCAGGGACTGGTTGCATCCGGAAATATCCTTTCAGGCTTCCCGCATCCATCAGGCGGCAACGGCCATCGACATAAACAATTCGCCGAAAACAAAGACGCCATGGAAGAAAAGCTGAACGATCATTTTCAACGTGTGACAGTAGCGAAATAATACTATCTGTTAAATGAAAAGGGCTTATTAGAGTAACAAGTCCCGTTTGCTATCGCAAAACTTAAAATTACAAGACAAATTGTATAACAGAATGCCCCGATATGTGAGAGATTCAAAATCTTATATCGGGTTCTTTTTTTATCGAAATCTAAGAATAATTGGTTATTATCTGGAAAAAGTATATAATGAAATTAAAGTTAATAACCGAACGTTCGGAAGATTCATTACTATCGGAAGTAGTTAGTCTTTTTCTCTAATATAATTAATTATTAGGGGGTGGAAATGTATGAATTGGATAATTTTATTTTTTATCCTATTAGGGATTGCAGGAGTTTTATTGCTCATTTATGGCATTAAAGATAAATCTTTAGCGTTACTGCTTTTTGGCTGCGGTACATTTGTAGCGCCAGTCCTATTCTATACAAATTTAGGATTTTCACTGCCTATGATACCTGCCGTTGTAATGGGAATTCTCTATTTTTCACAGAAAAAGTCGAATACCACTTAAACATATCCTCGAGTAAGTTTGGGTTCTAAAAGAAAGGAGTGAAAGAGATGCCAAACTGTCAAAACTGCAATCATCCATGGAGTTGGTCTGATACAGTTATCATTGGATTTAAGAACAACAAAAATTGTCCCAATTGCGGAGAGCGACAATATGTCACTCCAAGTTCACAAAAAGGAATTTCTTTATTTACCTTTATTCCTTTGATCCTAATCGTGTTTTTAAATTCCTTTTACGATTTAAACAATATAGTCTTTATTTCTTTTATTACTTTATTCGTTCTGGGTATGCTTATCTACATGCCTTTTACCATTAAGCTATCAAATGAACAAAAACCGCTTTGGTGAATTTAAGGATTAAAACCAACACCTCAATTCGTGAGGAATTCTGTAAGTTCAGAGTTCTTCTTCTGGAGGTGTTTTTTATGTTCTCTTTCTGCGCTGATTGCATGCAAATTAGAGAAAAGACAGCTGGAGATTAAAGAGAAAAAGAAAAATATTTCCGTTAATTTACATTTTCTTAACCTTTCTTAATGCTCTATTCATACCAGCCATATATTCATTGCTTATGATTGAGTTATCAAATACATAAGGAGTGATTAGATGAAACGGATGATGACTATTTTAGCGGCAAGCCTTGCATTGACAGCCTTTACCGGACCTGCATTTGCAGCTGAACAGGGAGAAACAGGGAAGACGATATCCAAACAAGAACAGCAGAAGATGGTGAACATCGCACATCGCGGAGCTTCTGGACATGCACCAGAGAATACGATGGAAGCTTTCCAAAAAGGAGTTGAAATGAAGTCGGATTATATCGAAATCGATGTCCAAATGACAAAAGATGGAGAGCTTGTCGTCATCCACGACACTACGGTAAACCGTACAACAAATGGAACCGGCAAAGTGGGCGACTTAACATTAGAGGAAATTAGGCAGCTGGATGCCGGCAGCTGGTTCAGTGAAGCCTATGCAGGCGAAGGTGTTCCTACTTTTGAGGAAGTATTAGATGCATTTCGCGGAAAAGTCGGTATCCTGATTGAATTGAAGGCACCGGAACTTTATCCAGGAGTGGAAGAGAAGATGGCGGATGCTTTGATCGAACGAAATATGAGCATAGCGAATAATAATAAAATCATCATCCAATCCTTTAACCACGAATCCATGAAGAAATCGAAAGAGCTTTTACCCAATCTCTCTCATGGCGTTTTGACAGGAGGCAGTTGGGCGGATGTAACGGAAGAACAATTAGCCCACTTCGCAACTTACGCGGATTATTTCAACCCAACGATGAATATTGTTACAGATGAGCTGGTTAGTGATGTTCATGAAGCGGGGATGGACATCTATCCATACACGTCAAGATCACAAGAGCAGGCTTTGCGTCTATTCGATTTGAATGTAGATGGCATCATTACAGATTACCCGGAGCATGTCTATCATCATCCCGTAAAAAATTAATAATTCTCTAACTCTTTTATTTAACCTTGTATGAATTCGACAAGCATTTGGGTAAAGTCGTTAAGAAAGTGACTTTTTATAGGATAAAGCTATGATTTTCCAATCTGCAATTCAATAAACAGTGGTGAACTTACTGAAGTAATTGTGATAATCAGAAAAACTTTTCGACCTTGCATCGGAAGAAGTTTTATCTAATAGATACTTTGTACTTCCAAGAATCTATGCTATGGTAAAGACAACTTAATAAGTGATCCACTAGGGGTGCCGTTATGGCTGAGATAAGGAGTTTCCTTTATCCCTTTGAACCTGATCTGGTTAGCACCAGCGTAGGAAAGTGGAGACGGCTTAATGTTTATTGAAAAGTAGTCCCTATAGATTCGGTTTTTTGTTCGAACCGGAACTTTCGCTATAATCGATGAGGCCGCTCCATTTTTGGAGCGGCCTTTTTCTATGGGTTGGGGGATGCTTGTTAATAAAAATTAGGAGGTATGATGATGAGTTTTTCAGAACAATTACGTAAAGAAGCGGAACCTATTTTTGAGGCGTGTTACCAGCATCCCTTTATCCAAGGAGTGGCAAAAGGGCAAGTTGAAAAGGAACAGTTGATTCATTACGTTAAACAGGATTATGAGTATTTGAACGCGATGATTCAGACGAAGGCATTTGCAATGGCGAAGTGCAAGACCCGTGAAGAGATGGAAATGTTCAATACGAGTATTGGATTCATCCTGAACAGTGAAATCCATCCACATCGCAATTTTTGCAATATTGCTGAGGTCTGCTATGAGGATCTTCAAGGGTTTCCACTCGCTCCTACCGCACAAAATTACATTAATCATATGTTGATCGTTTCTCATACAGGCACACTGGGTGAGGCGATTGCCGTGTCTATGCCGTGTCCGTGGATTTATCTATATGTTGGGGAGCGAATATTAAAAGAATTCGAACCGGATCCGTCACATCCTTTTTATGAATGGATCAGCTTCTACGGAGCGCAGGAAGAGCCCAGGATGAATGCTTTTCTAAGAAAACTGGATATTCTGGCTGAACAGGCTTCTGAAAAAGAGAAGCAGAATATGAAAAATTACTTTTTCTTGAGCTGTCAGTTTGAATATGCCTTTTTTGATATGGCTTATAAGCTGGAAGAATGGCCGAAGCATCAAGGAAGTGAAATAGAGCCGCTTTTCTCCCTTTGATCGTCAGAGGCAAGGGCTACGCTTCAGTGGAATTCGGCACCCAGCTTCCCCGCAGCTACTCTGGAGGCTTCGTTTTACCGGAGTTGAGAATGTTTCCTGTTTGGCTGTGCAGGGTAATATAAAATTGTATTTAGGTTGTCTTTTGCAGCAAAGTCAGTTGATTGATATTCTTTGAAAAAGGAGATGATTAAGTGAGTGAACCCATCGAGTTGACGAAAATAACCATTATCCAAAAAGATACAGCCAATAAAATACGTGAAGCGTATATTGGTGATTTTGAAGAACCTGTTTTGTATGGTGTACACGGAGGAGTAAAAGCGTTTTATGGAGTTGAGACCGATCCGGAATATCCATCAACACTGGATCATCTTGTGGCAGCTGCCGGTGGTTGACTGGTCGGGACATTATCCGGCGCGCTGGAAGCGCGTCATATACCAACTTCACCAGATAAAGTGCATGCAGATGTTCAAGGGACAATCGAAGCTCCAGAAGGCGTATTGAAAGTAACAAAAATCACAGCCCACTATCATGTGAAAGTGCCGGATGGGAAACAAGATGCGGCAGAACGGGCTTTGTCTGTCTTTGATAAAGGTTGTCCTGTAGCACAAACCCTTAAAGGAGCAGTGGACATCCAGCATTCGTGGGATATTGAAACCTATTAGCAAAATTGAAATTATGTGTGTGTTTAAGACCTGCCGTTTTACAGCAGGTCTTTTTCAATGACTTACTATCTGTAATTTCTTTTACATATACCAAAAAAGGGCTTTCAGTAAAATATCGAAGTCAATTCAACGGCTTAACAAACAGGAATGGGATTCTTACTGCCACCCGGTAAAAAATTCATAACTTAATAGTGGAAAGCTGGGTAGAGGATTCTAAAGGGAATTCTCTACCTATTTTTTATCTTCAAGTTCAGCAGCGCGATCCAGAAATTACACTGTTTTTTTGTATTCCTTTAAATTATTTTCTGAAAATACAAATACATTATTGATTATACGTACATCTTAGGTTAATATTGAATAAATAAACTACTTGTACGTATATATGGAGGAGGATGACTAAATGTTAACTGATCTGAAAAAACAAGTACTGGAAGCGAACTTAGCCTTGTCGAAACATAATCTGGTGACATTCACGTGGGGAAATGTAAGCGGTATCAGCCGGGAAGAAGGGCTTGTCATCATTAAGCCAAGCGGTGTTTCCTATGAAGAAATGACGGCAGAAGATATGGTGGTTGTCGATTTAGCCGGCAATATTGTAGAGGGAGATCTGAAACCGTCATCCGATACACCTACGCACATCTATTTGTATCAGAATTTCCCGGAAATAGGAGGGGTGGTCCATACCCATGCTCCGTGCTCAACAAGCTGGGCCCAATCCGGCAGAAGTTTACCGGCTTTGGGGACTACGCATGCGGACTATTTTTATGGAACTATTCCCTGCACACGGGCAATGACGGAAGCGGAAATTAATGGAGCGTATGAACTTGAAACAGGCAAAGTCATCATCGAGACGTTCAAAGACAAGAATCCAAATGAAATTCCAAGTGTCTTCGTACATAACCACGCGCCGTTTTCATGGGGCAAAGACCCAAATGAAGCCGTCCATAATGCAGTTGTGTTGGAAGAAGTGGCGAAAATGGCGTTGCAGACGTATCAACTGAATCCGAATGTATCCAGCATGGATCAGCGATTGCTGGATAAGCATTATTTACGAAAACACGGTGCGGCAGCATATTATGGCCAAAGTACAATAGGGGGTTAATGGGATGAATACTAATTATGCAATTGGAGTCGATTATGGAACGGAATCTGGCCGCGCTGTCCTTGTTTCTTTGGAAACCGGCAAGGAAATTGCTGATCATGTAACACCTTACCGCCACGGCGTGATAGACAAAATTTTGCCGAATACGAGAATCCCGCTCGAAGATGAGTGGGCGCTGCAGCATCCTCAGGACTATATCGAGGTGTTGAAAAACTCGATTCCTCACGTATTGCAGAAATCCGGAGTAGACGCTGAACAAGTCATTGGCCTCGGCATCGACTTTACAGCATGTACGATGCTGCCGATTGACGCAGAGGGCGAGCCCTTGTCCGATCATCTGGAACTGAAAAACAATCCCCATAGCTGGGTGAAGTTATGGAAGCATCATGCCGCACAAGATGAAGCCAATCAATTAAATGAAATCGCGGAACAGCGGGGAGAGAAGTTCCTTGCCCGTTATGGCGGAAAGATCTCCTCGGAATGGATGATCGCTAAAATCTGGCAAATTCTAAACGAAGCTCCTGATATATATGAAAAAACAGACCGTTTTGTGGAAGCGACAGACTGGGTAACTTCACAATTGACCGGGAATTTAATTCGTAACAGCTGCACTGCCGGATATAAATCGATCTGGCATAAACAGGATGGCTACCCGTCGAACGAATTCTTCAAAGCCTTGGATCCGCGCTTGGAGAACCTGGTTGCTACGAAACTTCGGGGAGACGTGGTTCCCATTGGGACAAAAGCTGGAGAGTTGACTGAAGCGATGGCATTAGCAACGGGATTAAAAGCAGGCATAGCAGTAGCTGTCGGAAATGTGGATGCGCATGTATCAGTCCCGGCTATGGGCGTGACTGAACCCGGAAAACTCGTGATGACCATGGGTACTTCCATTTGTTCTTTGCTTTTAGGGGATAAAGAAGTTGAAGTGGAAGGCATGTGCGGCGTGGTTGAAGACGGCATCATTCCCGGGTTGTTTGGATATGAAGCCGGGCAACCCGCAGTCGGGGATCTGTTTGCGTGGTTTGTGGACAACGCGGTATCGAGTTCCGTTGAAAACGATGCTGTCCAAGAAGGCTTGACTCTCCATCAATTACTGGAGAAAAAAGCGGCGGCGTACAGACCGGGTGAAACGGGATTATTGGCGCTTGACTGGTGGAACGGCAATCGGTCTGTATTGGTCGATACGGATCTGAGCGGGTTGATGATCGGCATGTCTTTAAAAACAAAGCCTGAAGAGATTTACCGGGCTTTGCTTGAATCGACGGCATTTGGGACGCGCAAAATTGTCGATGCCTTTACAGCCAATGGCCTAGCAGTGAACGAAATCTATGTTTGCGGCGGTTTGCCGCATAAAAATCAATTGTTGATGCAAATCTATGCGGATGTGACGAATCGCGTGATTAAAATTGCCGATTCCTACCAGACACCGGCTTTGGGTGCGGCCATGTTCGGAGCGCTTGCTGCGGGTTCAGCAAATGGCGGATTCGATTCGATTCTTGAAGCAACGAGTAAAATGGCAAGGATCAAAGACAAAGTCATCACACCGATTCCGGAGAATGTGGTTGTTTACGAGAGTTTGTACAAAGAATATTCCATTCTTCATGATTATTTTGGGCGTGGGGAAAACGATATGATGAAAAGAATGCGTGCGATTCGGTTTATGGCAAAACAAGAAAATGCATTCGTATAATAAGGGGGAAGCAATACTATGCTGGAAGTCAGGGATTATGAATTTTGGTTTTTAACAGGAAGTCAGCACCTTTATGGCAAAGAGGCACTCGAAGAAGTAGAGAATAACTCAAAGACGATTGCCAAAGGGTTGGACAGCAATAAAAATATTCCAAATAAAATCGTTTTCAAATCAGTCCTAACCAATTCAAATGATATCCGTAAAATTATCATGGAAGCGAATAGTGATGAAAACTGTGCAGGCATCATTACGTGGATGCATACCTTTTCTCCGGCTAAAATGTGGATTTCCGGTCTTGCTGCACTTCAAAAGCCTTTGCTTCATTTCGGGACTCAGTTTAACCGGGATATTCCATGGCAGGAAATTGACATGGACTTCATGAACTTGAACCAATCAGCACATGGCGATCGCGAGTACGGTTTTATGGCCACCAGAATGGACATCGCCCGAAAAGTGGTCGTTGGGCATTGGGAAAAGGACCAAGTCATCCATGAAATCAGCGATTGGATGAAAACGTCAGTGGCAGTTACTGAAGGATTTAACATCAGAGTTGCCCGCTTTGGTGACAATATGCGGAATGTCGCGGTCACAGACGGCAATAAAGTGGAAGCACAGATTAAATTCGGGTGGACCGTAGATTATTATGGGATCGGCGATTTAGTTGAAGAAATGGACAAGGTCACAGATGAAGAGCTCGAAAATTTATATGCAGAATACGAGCAATTGTATGAGTTGCCTGCTGAAGCCGAAGAACAGGGAGCGGTTAGGGAATCAATCATGGAGCAAGCCCGAATCGAATTGGGATTGAAGAAGTTCCTGTCTGACCGGAATTATAACGCCTTTACAACGAATTTTGAAGATCTCCATGGCATGAAACAGCTTCCAGGACTCGCAGCACAGCGTCTGATGGCGCAAGGCTATGGCTTTGCTGGAGAAGGCGACTGGAAGACCGCGGCATTGTTGCGCACGATGAAAATCGTCTCAGGAAACAAAGGAACATCCTTTATGGAAGATTATACGTACCATCTAGAACCAGGAAACGAAATGATCTTAGGTTCCCATATGCTCGAAATCTGTCCGACGATCGCTGCGAATAAACCGAAAATCGTTGTGCATCCGCTTGGAATCGGCGGAAAAGAAGATCCGGCCCGACTTGTTTTTGACGGACAAGGAGGGAAGGCAGTTGTCGCTTCGTTAGTGGAACTGCGAGGCAGGTATCGTCTCGTCGTAAATGAAGTGCTAGCAGAGCGGCCTAAAGAAGAGACGCCAAACTTGCCTGTTGCGAAGGTTCTGTGGAAGCCTGAGCCTTCATTAAGTGAAGCGACTGAATCGTGGATCTATGCAGGCGGAGCGCACCATAGTGTTTTCTCCCTTGAAGTTACGACAGATCAATTATACGAATTTGCCAATATGACCGGCATCGAATGCGTGATCATTGATGAAAACACGTCTGTCAGACAGTTGAGAAATGAATTGAAGCTCGGCCAGGTTGTGTGGAAATAATGCCTTACTTATAAAGACTTGCCGAATCGACATCGGCAAGTCTTTATCTTTAAAAGAAGACTTCATTTGATTTACGTTTTAATTATGCTATGTTTAACATATACGAATAAGTTCAGTCCATTAATTTGGATCCTATAAAAGAGGTGACAATATGACGACTAAATACAATATGGTGAAGCGGGCGGTTAAATCACGCATAATCGATGGAATCTATACGCCCAATCAAAAAATCAGTTCAGAAAGTGAATTGATGAAGGAATTTGGAGTGAGCCGCCATACGGTCAGATTAGCGATCGGCGATCTAGTATCAGCGGGTTGGCTGTATCGTGAACAGGGTTCAGGTACGTTTTGTGCAGATAGAAGCCTCCTAAAAAGCAACGACAATACGAACTCCCAAAAAAGCATCGCAATCGTAACTACGTACCTTTCAGATTATATTTTCCCTTCCATCATCAGGGGAGCAGAGTCAAAACTAAGCGAAGAAGGCTATCAAGTCAGTATTTTCAGCACAAACAATACTCACGAGATGGAACGCGGCGTTTTGGAAAAAATACTGTCCCAGCAGTTTGATGGCGTCATTGTCGAACCGACAAAAAGCGGCTCTTCAAACCCCAATATCTCTTTCTATTTAAAATTAGAACAACTTGATATTCCATATATTATGATCAATGCTTTCTATGATGAGTTAGAGCCCATCAGCATCGTTATGGATGATGAAAAAGGAGGTTTTTTGCAGACGGAACATTTGATCAAGCTTGGCCACAAAAACATAGTCGGTTGTTTTAAGACAGATGACAGGCAAGGCATCAAGCGGATGAAAGGTTTTTTAAAAGCGCACCGCCAAAATAATATCCCCGTAAGAGAAACACATATCATCACATACAATACAGAGGAAAAACAGACGAAACCCTTGGAAGAGCTTCAGAAATTGCTGGCGTCAAGCGATGGCTCCATTACAGGACTAGTCTGCTACAATGACGAGCTTGCCATGATGCTGCTGGAGTTATTGCGGAACAAGAATATAAAAGTTCCGGAAGACATTTCGATTGTGGGACACGACGACTCGATGTTGGCTGAAATATCAGAAGTGAAATTAACTTCAATAGTCCATCCGAAAAGTGAAATGGGAGAGCTGGCCGCAAATGCTATTATTGCGCTTATTGATTCTAAACATGATAAAACCAGTAATTACAATGCCAGTTCGATGATTTATGATCCAGAACTTATCGTCAGAAGTTCGACTAAAAATATGGAATTGTTGGAGAAGGTATAACCATATCTTAAGAGCTTAAAGCGGTATTTCTATTTGATGCATACCATCAAACAGAAATGCTGTTTTTTTGTTTTTAATTAAAAATAATCAGAAAATTCCGTTGCAAATTGTCTTGTTTCGTATTATAGTTAATTGTACGTACAAGATGAATTATTTGAACATGATATACGAACGTGTTGAAGAAGGAGTCCTCCAATTATTTTTTTGGCTCAAATGAAAGCGCTATCTATAATTGTCGGAAGACAGGCTCTAAAGCGGCAGTAAGGCGATTTTGATGTAAAGGAGAGATAGGCTATGGCAGAAGCGTTAAAAGCGACGGTTATATTGGATAAGAGCCATCAAATTGCGAAGGTGGATGAACGCATTTATGGGTCATTCATCGAACATTTAGGAAGAGCAGTATATGGTGGTATTTATGAACCCGGCCATCCGCTGGCGGATGAGCAAGGATTCCGTAAAGATGTTATTGAATTGGTAAAAGAGTTGAATGTACCGATCATCAGATATCCAGGCGGAAATATGTTGTCTTCCTATAATTGGGAAGATGGCGTGGGCCCGGTTGAAGATCGTCCACGGCGTTTAGAATTGGCTTGGCGAACGATTGAAACCAATGAGATGGGAACAAACGAATTTGCTGATTGGTCTAAAAAAACGAACTCTGAAGTGATGATGGCAGTCAATTTAGGGACACGTGGAATTGACGCAGCCAGGAACCTGATTGAATATACGAATCATCCCGGTGGTACATATTGGAGTGATTTAAGAAAGTCGCACGGTTACGAAGCACCACACAATATCAAAACCTGGTGTTTAGGAAATGAGATGGATGGGCCATGGCAAGTAGGCCAAAAAACTGCGCATGAATATGGAAGATTAGCGAAAGAAACTGCCAAAGCCATGCGACTGGTGGACCCAACCATTGAATTGGTAGCGTGCGGCAGTTCAAATTCAGATATGCCGACTTTTCCGGAATATGAAGCAACTACCTTAGACCATACTTATGAAGAAGTCGATTACATCTCACTCCATCAATACTATGGAAACTACTCAAACGATCCGGCCAACTATTTAGCCAAAAATATGGAAATGGACTATTTCATCAATACAGTCATTTCGACTTGTGATTACATCAAGGCAAAAAAACGGAGTAGAAAAACAATGTATTTAAGTTTCGACGAGTGGAACGTCTGGTACCATTCCAAAGAAAATGATCAAAAAATTGAGCCATGGACAATTGCGCCTCCTCAACTGGAAGACCATTATAACTTTGAAGATTCGTTATTGGTTGGCAGTATGCTGATTACGTTCCTGCAGCATGCAGATCGAGTGAAAATGGCTTGTCTCGCACAATTAGTGAATGTCATCGCGCCGATCATGACTGAAAACAATGGCCGGTCATGGAAACAAACAATTTTTTATCCATACATGCATGCGTCGTTATATGGTAGAGGGATTTCGCTTCAACCAATTTTAAACTCTCCTAAATACGACAGCAAAGACTTTACTGATGTTCCGTATATTGACTGTGCAGCCGTCTATAACGAGGAGACTGAAGAAGTAACCATTTTCATGGTGAATAAGCATCTTCAAGAGGCCATTCCAATAAGCTGCAATGTTAAGAGTTTTGATGGTTACCGGCTCGTGGAACATGTAGTCCTCGAAAATGAAGACTTAAAAGCAGTAAATACAGCGAGTCATCAGGCGGTTTCTCCTCACAGTAACGGAAGCGCAACACTGAATGACGGTTTGCTGGAAGTAAATTTATCGAAGACTTCTTGGAATGTGATCCGCTTAAAAGGAATTAATAAACTAAAATAGAATTTAAAGGAGGTGGCTTTTTAATCTTTTAAATTAGTTGCAAATTAGCCTTAAGCACGTAGGGGAATGTTCAAAACTCAAAATCACAAGGGGGATTTAATTTGAAGAAATTAACTGGTTTTATGCTATTGATTTTTGTATTGATACTTGCGGCTTGTGGTGGAGGCGGAGACTCTTCGAGCGATGCCGGTGAAGCAGATGCTGCAATTTCAGTCGGTGATGATATAGAAGGCGCTACTGAATTAAGCTTTTGGACATTCAATGAACTGCACATGGATCTATTTGAAGATTCTGCTACACAGTGGAATGAAGAAAACCCTGACAAGCCAATCAAGTTGAATGCACAGACTTATCCATTTGATCAAATGCACAATAATTTGTCTTTGGCCTTGCAGTCTGGAACAGGGGCACCGGATTTAGCTGATATTGAAATCAGACAATTTTCCAACTTCTTAAAAGGTGATGTTCAATTAGAACCTCTAAATGAGTACGTGGAGCCTGAACTTAAGAATAATGTTGAGGAACGTTTTAACCTGTATGAAAAAGACGGCAATTATTATGGCATCGATTATCATGTAGGAGCTACTGTGATGTACTATAACCAGGAAATCATGGACGAAGCTGGCGTCGATATCGATTCAATTGTGACTTGGGACGATTATGTAGAAGCTGGTAAACAAGTTACAGAGAAAACAGGCAAATCAATGACCACAGTTGAAACAACGGAACAATTCTCTCTGTTTCCACTGATCAGCCAAAGAGGATCAAATTATTTTGACGAAAATGGCGAAGTGATCATGGACAATGATGTGAACGTTGAAACTTTGCAATTCCTTCAAGATATGATCCACAAAGATGAAATTGCAGTAGCCGCACCAGGTGGTTTCCACCATTCTGAAGAATATTACGGGTTCATGAACGACGGTGGAGCTGCATCTCTTATGATGCCGATCTGGTACATGGGCAGATTCATTGATTATATGCCAGACCTGGAAGGTAAAATGCAAATCAGACCTCTTCCAGTTTGGGAAGAAGGCGGGAACAGAACAGCAGGAATCGGTGGTACTGCCACTGTAGTCACGAACCAAAGCGAATCTGCTGATCTTGCAAAAGAGTTCCTTGCTTATACAAAATTAACTGAAGAAGCAAACGTTAAATTATGGACGGTACTAGGCTTCGATCCGCCAAGATTCGATGTGTGGGACAACGAAGAAATGAAAGCTGACAACAAATACTACGATTACTTCCATACCGGCATCTTCGATATGCTGTCAGAAATACGCGAAGAAATTGCACCGATTTATTACACACCAGAATATAGCAGTGCGCAGCAAGAAGTAGAAAGCACTGTTTTATACAATGTATTGGTTGAACAGAAGCAAACACCTCAAGAAGCTTTGACGGCTGCTGCAGAGGCAGTTAAAAGCAGGCAGTCAGATTAAATTAGAATAAATGCAATTGAAGCCTGGACTGCCATATTCGTATGGCGGTCATAGGTTTTCTATGTAACTGAGTGAGAACGTACAAAGATCTTGAGTACAGAAAAGGAGGATTGAAAATGGTAAACGATCCTATAACGAATAAGCTGGAAGAAGCACCGAGTGAAAGGGTTTATAAAAAGCCAAGCAAACTGGCGTTTTTAAATTCAAAAAAAGTGGCACCTTATGTATTTATTTCACCTTTTATTTTATCCTTCTTAATACTGACTCTTTACCCTACAATCCAGGCATTCATCATGAGTTTCCAGCGAGTATTGCCAGGAAATGTTGAATTTATCGGGTTGAGCAATTATGAACGCATTTTTAACCCCACGTTTTTCCTAGCATTAAAAAATACCACTTTGTACGTTATCTTTACGGTTGTGATCTTAGTGGTCATTCCGATTCTGTTAGCGGTATTTTTAGATTCTAAGCTAGTGAGGTTTAAAACGATTTTCAGAGCATCGTTATTCATTCCTTCTCTAACTTCCATTATTGTCGCAGGTACGATTTTCCGTATGATGTTCGGGGAATCAGACACAGCAGTAGCAAATCAGGTTGTTACATTTTTTGGACTGGAAGCCATCGACTGGCGGTACAACTCATGGTCAGCGATGTTCCTGATGGTGACCCTTGCTTCATGGCGTTGGATGGGGGTCAATGTACTATACTTCTTGGCGGCGTTGCAAAGTGTACCTAAAGAATTATACGAATCGGCAGATATTGACGGTGCCAATGTCTTTAAGAAATTCCGCTACGTGACATTGCCATTTTTGAAGCCGATTACTATATTCGTGGTCACCATTTCGATTATCAACGGCTTTCGGATGTTTGAAGAAAGCTTTGTCTTCTGGGAAACCAGTTCACCAGGAAACATCGGTCTTTCAGTGATTGGCTATATCTATCAAGAAGGCATTCAACAGAATGATATGGGCTTTGGAGCAGCTATCGGAATTGTATTGATGTTGATCATCTTCGCAGTCAGCTTTATCCAACTCATACTTACTGGAGCCTTTAAAAGGAGCGATGAATAGATGAAGAAGAAAAAAAATAAAGCCCTGAAATGGATCGTCAACTTAAGTTTTGTCTTTATCTCTTTTATAGCCCTTTTCCCGGTATTCGGTTTGATCGTATCCTCTTTTCGTCCATCATCAGATTTGATGCGGAGCGGAATGAGCTTGACGTTTGATCTAGGCGATTTAAGCTTAAGCAACTATATTTTTATTTTCTCTCAAGCCGATTCCTACTGGCAGTGGTACGCCAACAGCTTGATTGTTTCATCACTTGTGATTTTCTTGTCCCTCTTCTTTTCCTCAATGGTGGGATACGCATTGGCGATGTATGATTTCAAAGGAAAGAACTTCATATTCACACTCGTGCTATTCATCATCATGGTGCCTTTTGAAATTTTGATGTTGCCGTTATATAAATTGATGATCACGTTGCAGCTTATCGATACCTACTTTGCGGTAATGCTTCCATTGATTGTGGCACCGATCGCCGTGTTTTTCTTCCGGCAATATGCACTTGGGCTTCCCAAAGAATTGATGGACGCCGCCCGAATGGATGGAACTACAGAGTACGGTATCTTCTTTAAAATCATGATGCCTTTGATGCTGCCATCCTTCGCAGCTATGGCGATTTTACAAGGGTTGAACAGCTGGAATAACTTCCTTTGGCCGCTTTTGGTTTTAAGGTCGGACAGTATGTTTACGTTGCCGGTTGGACTTGCGACATTGCTTACGCCATACGGCAATAATTACGATGTATTGATTGCGGGGTCTGTTATGACGATTCTTCCGATCGTCGTGTTATTTATATACTTCCAGCGCTTCTTTATTTCTGGATTGGCAGTTGGTGGCGTTAAAGGATAGAAAGAATTTCTTAACTTGGAGAGTGGCAGTATGAATGGCAAAGGGATAGTCACATCACTAGATTCAATTCTTCAGTGGGTAACCAGGTTTGTGGTTTTAAACTTGTTCTGGTTTTTCTATACAGCCCGTGGGTTCTTTGTACTTGGAATATTCCCGGCAACAGCTGCCGCTTTGAGAGTAATGAAGAGATGGCTCGATGGAGAACATGATATTCCTACCAGGCAATTATTTAAGCAATATTATAAAGAAGTCTTTAAAGATGCCAACAAAATCGGATGGACATTGTCCTCAATTGGAGCGGTCTTGTTCCTTAACTATAAGATTATCGAAGGTACTGATGATGGTGTATGGATTGGAACGATTTTCGGTTTCTATTTCATTACTTTTTTTTACCTTATTATAGTCGCTTGGACATTTCCTTTGTTTATTCAATTTGAAAATCAATGGTTTAAACATCTGAAAAGTGCGTTAATCATCGGGTTGGTTAAAATTCACTATACGATCGCCATATATTCTGTCATGTTTTCAATAGTCTACCTGACACTCACATACCCAGGGATTATTCCTTTTTTCTCGATCAGTTTATTTATTTGTATGTGGTACTGGTTATCGTCCCAAGTTTTGAATAAGTTACAAGTAAAAACGTAAAGCTTTTGCTAGAAAGTGAAAAAGAAATAGATTACAAAAACAGGAGAGATTGCAGATGCTGAAGATTGAAGAACCGGTCATAACAACCCGCATCGGGAGTGAACCAGTTTTACCTGAAAATATCCTTGTGGAATTTGAAAGCGGTGATAAGGCATCAGTTCCCGTGAAATGGGAGGAGTCTTTAACGGATTATTACAATGAAGCCGGTAAGTTCCAAGTTCATGGACAACTACAGCTTTTGGAATATCCTAATCCCCTCATCGAACAAAGAGCTGATCCTTATATCTATAAACATACGGACGGATATTATTATTTCACAGGTTCTTATCCTGAATATGACCGCATTGTTTTAAGGCGGTCCCAATCAATCGAAGGCCTGACGGAAGCAGAAGAAACGGTCATATGGACTAAACGTGAAAAAGGCATCATGTCTCTGCATATATGGGCACCGGAAATTCATTATATTGATGGGAAATGGTACATCCATTATGCCGCTGGAGATATTGATGACATATGGGCAATCAGGCCTTATGTATTAGAGTGTGAGACTGAGAACCCGCTTGAAGGCGAGTGGAGCGAAAAAGGGCAAGTCAATACGGACTTTAACAGCTTTTCATTGGATGCGACGACGTTTGCGCATAATGGAAAACGTTATCTTGTTTGGGCTCAAAAAGTTGAGGAAGACACCATTTCAAATCTTTACATTGCCGAAATGAGCAATCCATGGTCGATAAAGAACGACCAGGTGCTTTTATCAACCCCAGAGTTTGAGTGGGAGCAGGAAGGCTTTTTTGTAAACGAAGGTGCAGCTTTTATCAGCAGAAATGGTAAAGTATTCATTTCCTATTCGGGAAGTGCAACGGATGACCGGTATGTTATGGGGCTTTTAACGGCTGATGCCGATAGTGATTTGCTGGATCCGGAATCATGGACAAAATCGACTGAACCTGTGTTTACATCAAATAAGAAAACAGAAGAATATGGACCTGGCCATAATAGTTTTACGGTAGCAGAAGACGGAGAAACTGATTTGCTTGTCTATCACGCCCGTCCTTATAAAGAAATCCAAGGCAATCCACTGTATGACCATTACCGTCATGCCCGTGTACAACAATTACTTTGGAGCGAAGAAGGAACTCCTGTTTTTGGCTTTCCTGGACAAACGGAGCTTCTGATTAATCGGAAAATAATTGCTTCTATTGAAGTGAAGTAATCATATAGTTTTACAGACCCTTGGTGAAAAGGACGGGATTTAATGGATGGGAAAATGGAAGCGGCCGTATTGCATTCACTGGGTGAATTTCACACCGAACTTGTAGATATCCCTTCAATTAATGACGATGAGGTATTGATAAAAGTTAAGTATTGTGGAATTTGCGGTTCAGATGTTCCGCGTGCCATGTCACATGGCGCCCGGAAATATCCGCTTATACTGGGGCATGAGTTTGCTGGAGTAGTGGAAAAGAAAGGCGTAAATGTTGGCCATCTTGCAGTTGGAGATCGCGTTGTAGTTGCACCGCTCATTCCGTGTAATAAATGTGAATACTGTTTATCAAGCAATTACGGACTTTGTGATGATTACACTATTATTGGTACAGGAAGTGATGGTGCATTTGCAGAATACGTAAAAGCGCCTAAAAATCATGTGCTGCAACTCGATGATCGTATAGATTTTGAAACAGCTGCTGGGATAGAGCCGGCAACAATTGCCTATCATGCGGTGCAAAAAGCTGCCATACAACCCGGTGAGACAGTGGTCGTGATGGGGTGTGGACCTATTGGACAGCTGACAATCCAGTGGGCAAGGATATTTGGCGCAGCTAAGATTATTGCGGTGGATATTTTTGAAGAAAAGCTTGTTAAGGCAAAAGAGCTCGGTGCGAACTTTACATTCAATGCTAAATCTTGTAATCCGGTGGAAGAAATCATAAAAAATACAGGATTAGGAGCAGATGTCGTAATTGAAACTGCAGGCAGCTCCATCACTCAACAACAATCCATCTTGTCGGCTAAGAAAAAAGGGAGAGTGATCTTTTTAGGAATCACTCATACCGGTATAGACCTGGAAGAAAAAACGATGGATCACATTATGCGGGGGGAACTTAAGATTCAAGGATCCTGGAATTCTTACTCAGCTCCTTATCCAGGAATTGCATGGAAGGCCAGCTTGGATTTTATGGCTAAAGGAGAACTTGAATTCAAGTCTATGATTTCCCATAAAATCACCATTGATGAAGTTGGTGAATATTTCAAAGGAATGGCTGATAGAAGCCTTCGCTTCAATAAAGTATTGGTGTCTTTGGATAGGGAAGACCAAAAAATAGACGACAAAGAAAGAGAGATTGTTTTGGCTTTGTCCTAAAATTTAAGTCTATAAAGCACGCTAAAGACAATCTGCAGATATGAAAAATTTTTCGTGATAGAAAAAGGACCTTAATTGGTCCTTTTTTGCTTTTTATAAAGTGCTTAACTTTTTAACAACGGCCACCTCTTTGCCGAAGCAGTCTCCATCATCAATAAATCCTACATTCGTCTGCTTGCTGTTTTTCCTTATCTGAATGCCTTTCCCATTTCCCTCCCTTGGTATGTAACAGTGCAAGGCAGACATTCTGGGTAAGCAGTCTGTAAATTATTTTTTCTCAGTAGTATAATTGAGTTTAAGGAATCATATCGGACAATCATTTTTAAAGCATAACTTAACTTACTAAAGTCCAAGTTCTCGGAATTATATGCCGCTTACGGTGCACAGAAGTGAACGTCTCTTTGGCACAGGCCATATGATAAATTGATCTGGACTGCAATGAACCAACAATTCAGGAAGTGTTGTCATGAAAAAGCCAAATGTGCAATTACCATGAGAAAGAAGGGAGAAAATCATGATTAGAATTCACCTTGAAAGGGCTTTTGATGTCGGTCCAGAACTGCTTTGGGAACTTGTGGTTGATCCGGATCATTATCGTTTTTGGACAGAAACGTTCTCTGAAGGATCAACCTTTTATGGGGAGTGGACTAAGGGCAGCGCTATTCGTTTTGTGGCGGAAGATGAAAATGGGATGGAAAATGGCATGTTATCGGAAATTGTAGAAAGTCAGTGGCCAGAGTTTATTTCGATCAAGCACGTGGGCGTGGTGATGGATGGCGCCGATGACTATGATTCCCCTTTGGCTCGAGAATGGTCAGGAGCCTTCGAGAATTATCGATTTATTCCGCAGGCAGATGGCACATGTATTTTTGAAGTTGAGCAAGATTTGCCGGAGGGACAAGCCGAAGAGTTTAAAGAGAACTGGGGAAAATCTTTTGACCGCATGGCGACTCGGCTTGAAACCAGTGGAGATTTAGGGAAGGTCATAACCCTTCGCGAAAAGTCGCGCAATCGGCCAGAGATAATTTGGGAAAAGCTTGTCACGCCTGAAAAAGTTATGTCTTGGAATTACGCCAGCGACGATTGGCATTGTCCAAACGCTGAAAATACTTTAGCCTTCGGAGGCGAATTCCACTACGAAATGTCTGCAAAGGACGGCAGTGAGTCTTTTGATTTTTGGGGTACTTATACGGAAATTGAACCAGGCAAAAAATTATATTTTGTGTTGGGTGACGGGCGCAACGTGCGAATCGATATCTTTGAGAAACCTTATGGCTGTTTGATTGAAGAACGCTTCGAGGCAGAACAGCAAAACGATTTGCATCTTCAGCGCCAAGGGTGGCAAAGCATTCTGAAAAATTTGGCCCGCTAATGTAGAGTCGTTGCATCATGAAAAAGAACTAGGGAACTTTTGGAATAGCCCCTGTAAAGTGAAGACTCACAGGGGCTATTTTTTGATTTGACATGCAAAAGCACTGTGCCAGTTTAGCCAATTACCCAGCGGGTAGATACTTATAGATGATATGTACCAAATCTATTTCAGAAGAGGTGTCCATAAATGAAAAACGAATTGACTATAAAAAACAAACTGGGACTCGGCACAGCGCCGCTTGGCAATATGTTCAGAGCAGTTCCGGAAGACGAAGCGATGCAGACGATCCAGTCGGCATGGGAAGAAGGCATCCGCTATTTTGATACGGCGCCGTTTTATGGTGCAGGATTGGCTGAAATGAGGCTCGGTGAAGTTTTGTCTTCCTATCAGCGTGATGACTTCCTGCTGAGTTCGAAGGTCGGCCGGATTATACTGGACGAAGAGGAAGAAAAAGAGGGGCTGTTTGAGCATGGCCGCAAGAATAAGATCCAAACGGATTACACGGAAGCAGGCACACTCAAATCGATTGAAGACAGCCTGAAGCGTTTAAAAACAGACCGCTTGGACATGGTTTTTGTGCATGACCTCTCGCCGGATTTTCTTGGGGATGAATGGATCACGAAGTTCGATGAAGCGCGAAAAGGAGCATTTAAGGTGTTGGATCGCCTCAGAGACGAAGGCGTGATCAAAGCGTGGGGACTTGGTGTCAATACAACTACCCCGATTGAAGTAGCGCTTGAACTGGAAGAATCCCATCCGGACTTGAGCTTGTCCGCTACACAATACACGCTGCTTCAACATGAGCGTGCCTTGGAACGGATGATGCGGCTCGCGCAGGAAAAAGAAGGCGGACTCGTAATCGGATCAGCATTCAACTCGGGTGCATTGCTCGGCGGAGATTATTTTGATTACCAGGAAATCACGCCTGACATCAAAAAAAGAGTCGAACGATTCAATGATGTGGCAAACAATCACGGTGTAAACTTGAAAGATGCCGCGCTGCAGTTTTCGACAGCACATCCTGCAGTGAAAGCAGTGGTAACGGGTTCGACACGGCCGGACCGCATCAAGGAAGACCTGCAGGCGATGAAGACATCTATTCCCGCTGCTTTTTGGGAAGAGTTGGTGGAGACTGGGTTGGTTTCTGCTAAAGCGGTTTTGCCAGGGAAATAAGGTGTCATTCCTATAGGACGAAGAAGAAAGGTTCCGGTAATTTATCCCGAGCCTTTTTTGCATAGACTTCAATTCTTAAAATGATTGTTGCTCTTGTTTCCGCAAATATATTGCGTCAAAATAGGTTAAAATAGTTACATTGTGCATTACTGGAGGTAATAGTTTGAAAATTAAAAAAGCAAATGAAGAAGATAGTAAAGGTATAGCAAGCGTTTACGTTGAAAGTTGGAAGACGACTTATCAAGGATTAGTCCCAGACAGTTACTTAGACAAATTATCCTATGAAAAAGCAGAACAAAAGTGGCTTGATTTTTTAAACAGTGAAGAAGATCCTTTTATTTTTGTTGCAGTGAATGATGCAGAAAAAATTATCGGCTTTGCATCAGGTAAAAGTCTTAATGATGAAAATTTTAATGGAGAATTATATTCACTTTATCTATTATCGGAATGCAGAGGATTAGGCATAGGAAGACAACTTGTTTCAACTATTGCGAAGCATTTTATTGAAAGAGACATTGATTCCATAATGGTGTGGGTAATGGAACAAAATGAATCCGGACTTGGTTTCTATAAACGGCTCGGAGGAAAGGAATATCTTCGTAAGACGAGCGAGTTTGGAGGGAAAATAGTTAATGATGTAGCTTATGGTTGGAAAGATGTCTCTGTATTAGTTATGAAAGAGTAAAAATAACTGTCAGCGTCTTTTCGGACTTTCCGAGATGCCCTGGATTAATTACTTGTTTTCTACTTGGAGATCTATTGACTAATCGTAAGAAAAAACAGTTTGCAGATCACGATTTCACAGAAGTAGTTCATGCCCCGGTCAATAAGAAAAGAACTGTAGAATGATCTCTACAGTTCTCAATGCATGTCCAAGGGTTAGGAGCGGCCCAATAATTAAGGAAAGGCCACCGACCCAGCGCCCTGGAAACCAAAAAGTAGAAATATCTTTATCAGAAGATGTGTTTATCTGTTTTTTATGATTCATGAACAAGTTCATCTCCACCAATTTATTTAAACTTTTTTAGCCTTCACTAATTCATGAAAACAGCTGTTGCTTGCCATCGTATCGCTTTTTATCAATAAAAATTCCAGTATTTACGATTTCAAAATGATATGTTTTTTAGTTAGTATATCATCATCTATTATTGCTGAGACTCAATCTAATAATTATGAAATTGAACAATCATAGGCCTATTAAAAGGTAAACCGATGCGGTATTTAACTTATAGAACGTTTGAATAATGAGGATGGCGGGAAGAGAAGGAGCTGGAGCTGATTGCTATTTTACTTGATTCCTGTGCTTCTTCGAATACTACAAACAAAACAGGGCTCAAGCTTATGTGTATTACCCCTAGACAAACCTTACAAAAGGAGAGGATAGTATGACGAAAATTAAAGCTGCAGTCACGCCAAAAACAGGGCAAGCGTTTGAAATCACTGATATTGAATTGCCGGAACTGGGTTCGGGAGATGTTTTAATAAAAGTAGCAGCCTCCGGAATATGCCATACGGATGTTTCAGGGAGAGACACCGGTATGGTCGATCCACCCGCAGTTCTGGGCCACGAAGGCGCCGGAATTGTTGAAGAGATCGGATCTGAAGTCACTGAACTTCAAAAAGGAGATCATGTGGTTGTTTCATTTGCAAGTTGCGGAAAATGTGATAATTGCATAGGCGGTCACCCTGCACATTGCAGGTATTATGGTGAACTTAATCTCAATAGCCACATAGATCCAGATACGAATACATTGGTTTCCAGGTTCTTTGGTCAGTCTTCATTTGCAACATACTCACTCGTCAACCAAAGGAATGTTGTGAAAATTGATAAGGGTATGGATTTAGCTTTGGCGGCTCCACTAGGTTGTGGCCTGCAAACCGGAGCTAGTAGTGTTTTGAATGTGCTGAAGCCAGAAGCAGGCAGTTCTATTGCGGTATTTGGTGTCGGAGCCGTAGGATTAAGTGCGATCATGGCTGCTAAAATTGCAGGTTGTAAAAACATTATTGGAATTGACCTTCATGAAAATCGCTTAGAACTGGCTGAAGAGCTGGGTGCAACAGCTACTATAAAAAGTGGCAAGGGTGTCGATGTTGCGGAAAAGATTAAAGAAATTACTGGGGCAGGAGTACAGCACGTTCTTGATACGACCGGAGTCGATATAGTGATTGCACAGGCAATCGACTCATTGGATACTTTTGGGAAAATAGTTACTGTCGTTACTGATTTTAACCTTTCTATACCTTTGGAAGCATTGGCATTAAAAGGCGGAAGTATTACAGGGACCAGTCAAGGTGATGCAAGTCCACAAACATTCATTCCGGAAATGATTTCTTACTATAAAAATGGACAATTTCCTTACGATCGAATGGTAAAATTCTTTGAATTTGATGAAATCAATAAGGCTTTTGAAGAATCGGAGAATGGGTCAGTCATTAAACCGGTTCTGAAAATTAATTACTGAATTCTATATAAGAAAAGGGAACTTGTTGAAAACAAGTTCCCTTTTTTATTGAAATCCGGATAGTTTACAGTGATTATGTCTGAACCATTCAAAAAAATTAGTCGAATTGGAAACTGCGCTTTACTGTAAAATCATTTTAATCTACATAAATTACATGGTAAAAGGTTGAGTGGGTTTATATTCCTAAAACAGTATTTTCGAACTACATAGTCAATTTATTTTTAAAATTCCATTTTCAGTTTTCTGTTACTATATAACCCTTTTGATTAATTACTCTGAAAACTTAGTTTATGTAATGCACAAACTAACATTTCGTTGGTATAATCACGTTAAGTTTGCAAATGAAAACGCTTTCTTTTGATGAATTGCAATCTTAAAACTTTAGACAGGAGGTAGGATTGGAGATTTCTGAAGACCTTTTTTAAAAAAACGAAGTAAAAAGGAGAGATAGAAATGCTGAAAGTTCTACGTAAACCCATAATCACCGGCTTAGCTTTGACCCTCTTATTACCTGCAGGACTGAATAGTTCCGCAAATGCTGAAGATTCCCTGAAGGCTTTGGACGTTGATCCGATCCATGAACGATACGAGGATTCCTTTGCAATTGGCGCTGCGGTGGAGCCGTTTCAGCTTGAAGGTGAAAGCGGAGAAGTGCTGAAGCATCACTACAACAGCATTGTGGCTGAAAATGTGATGAAGCCAATTTCAATCCAGCCTGAAGAAGGGAAATTCAATTTTGAAGAAGCAGATAAAATCGTCAAGTTTGCGAAAGAAAATAATATGGAGGTCCGTTTTCATACGCTAATTTGGCATAGCCAAGTCCCCGAATGGTTCTTCCTAGATAATAACGGCAAGCCGATGGTTGATGAAACGGATGCCAAGAAACGTGAGAAAAACAAAAAAATTGTTCTTAAACGTGTGGAAAAGCACGTGAAAGAAATAGTCAAACGCTATAAAAATGACATCGATTCATGGGATGTGGTCAATGAAACCATCGATGACGGAGGCGGCCTTCGAGAATCTCAATGGTACCAATTGACAGGAACTGATTATATCAAAGTCGCTTTTGAGACTGCCAGAAGATATGCCGGCAAAGATGCTAAGCTTTACATCAACGATTACAATACCGAAGTAGAACCAAAACGGACAGATTTATACAATCTTGTTAAAGACTTATTGGCTGATGGAGTACCGATTGATGGGGTAGGACATCAGGGGCACATTCAATTAGGCTGGCCTTCCCTTCAGGAAACCGAGGATTCCATCAACATGTTTGCGAGCCTTGGATTAGACAATCAAATTACGGAATTGGATATCAGTCTTTACGGCTGGCCGCCAAGACCGGCTTATCCAACTTATGGCGAAATCCCTGAAGACCGTTTCCAAGCGCAGGCAGAACGCTATAATGACTTGTTTGAATTATATGAAAGACTGGATGACAAAATCAGCAGCGTCACATTCTGGGGCATTGCAGATGACCATACCTGGTTGAATGATCGTGCTGAAGAATACAATGATGGCGTCGGTGTGGACGCACCATTTGTTTTTGGCCGCGATTATAAAGTGAAACCTGCCTACTGGGCAATTATGGATTAATAAAAAAGCTATGTGAGATTTTTAAAAGAAATCCATTTTGAACTGCATTTTCGTTGTTTGGCACTGCTGACGACGGAAATGCAGTTTTTCTATGGCAAATTTATGTTCCGAAGCAAACTATGGATCGGAAAAAGTAATGTTGAAGCTTGGCATGAAATTTTAAGGAGTATTGAATGGAAATGAATTGTTGATTTCGATTGTATAGCTTTGCTTAGTAGTACGACCCGAACGCACCCTTTTTGCAGAAGTGCCTTTTACGAATGCTTTAAAAGATGAGTGCTCTAAAATTTCAAGTAAGAGGCTTGCTAGATAAAAAGAGGAATTTCTTAACGGATAGCGAAAGTATGATATTGGAAGGTAAGAAAAAATATAGGGGATGGGTTGATGTGCTTGGGATCTGAAGATATACATTTAAAAAGAGATGCCTCTTTGCCAAAACATCGAAAAGTTCTATTGCAAAACGCTTTGAAGGACTTAATGGCAGATGTGAATGTTCTCGCTATTTACCTGGCAGGATCGTTAGCGAAACAAAACTTTGACAACTACTCAGATATAGACCTGCACATAATTGTAAAGCCTGAAAAGAGAACTGCATTCATTGAGAAGAAATGTGTCAGAGCGGAGAAATGGGGAAACGTGCTGTTTCATGAAAATACTAATCCGGGAGAGCCTGTGGTGGTTACGCATTATGATTGTTTTGTCAAAGTGGATAGCTGGTATCATGCTCCGGATGAAATTATCCCGTCCATCTGGCTAAAAGGAGTAGAAGTACTTTACGATCCCAACCGCCTAATAAGTCCAGTCATAAAAGAGTCATCCAACATCCATTATAAAATTTCGACAGAAGAAGTGGAGTTCTGGAAAGGGAAGATTCTCGCATTTGCTCATGAAATGTATCGTGCCGTGATGAGGAAGGAAATGCTTCACGCTGAATTTAATTTGGATAGGATGCGGTGGCTAGTTGTTTCTGGCTGGTATATGGAAATGGATGAACATTTTGATGCTTCTTATGGCAGTTGGTCAAAAGTTGAAGGAAAAAGAAGCATCCTGAATAGTAGGCAGCTATCTGTATTAGAGGAGTGGAGATGCAGGAGAGAGTCGGATGAACTCCTGGTAACAGTCACATCCATGATTCCTGAAATCCTTAGATTGAATCGGCGTCTAAGTGAAAAGACAGGCATGAATGCCGACGAAAAACACTTCCAAAACATATTGGAAATGGTTACTTAGCTATTTCCTTATTAAGTGATCATGTTAAATAAAATGCAGGAGGGACTTGAAATGAAAGTTGTTTTACTATTTGGTCCCCAAGCAGTCGGGAAAATGACAGTAGGGCAAGAATTATCGAAAATCACGAGCTTGAAACTATTCCACAACCATATGACCATTGATTTATTGGAACCCTTTTTTGGGTTTAGTTCGGAAATGTGGAGGTTGTCGAACATCTTTCGCGAAGAGATATTTCGGTCTTTTTCCAAAAGTAATGAATATGGAATGGTATTTACTTTTGTATGGGCCTTCAACCAAAAAGAGGATTGGGAAAAGGTCGAAAATATGTGCAGTATATTTAATGCTCAAGGAGCCCAGTGCTATTTTGTAGAATTGTCAGCAGATGTGGAAGTAAGGCTTAAACGAAATAAAACACCTAATAGGTTGGAACAAAAACCAACTAAAAGAAATCTAAAGCAATCTGAAGAAAATTTATTGATGTCTATGGACACTTTGAGATTAAATTCTGAAGAAGGGGAAATTCAAAAGGATCATTACTTTAGAATCGATAACACCAACCTGAGCGCTGAAGTAGTTGCCGAAATGATCAAAAAGAAATTTGATCTGTAGTTTTGGAACATCAAGTTGCAGGAAGGATTATTATAATAGCTTTAAGTTAGAGAGGAGGAAATCCTGTTGGGATCACGAATCATGCATTTAATCATTGCGGATCAAGTTTCCAAAAATCTGTCGATTGAAAATAAGCAGACTTTCCTTTTAGGAGGAATTGCACCGGATGCGGCTTTAACAAGAGAAAGGAAAACGGAATCCCATTTTTTAGAGGGAAGTTTAGAGAATGGAACAAGACGAGTGAACTATAATTGTTTCACCGAAAAATACCGTTCAGTAATTCAAAGTGACTATGCACTAGGATATTTAACGCATTTGATTTCCGACGATGTTTGGATGAAAGAGGTATATTTTAAAAACAATTTCAAGAACCGCGTAGATGCGGATCCTGGCCTGCTTGATAGATGGCATAACGATTTTAGGAAGTTAAACGGTCAATTGATTGAATGGTTTGAGTGCGGGAACCTTGAGAATGAATTGAAAAATGTTCCGATTCCTAAAAACAACATAATTGAAATCGAGTCGGAGAATCTGCAGAAATTTAAAGAAGAAGCGCTACTGGACTTTGTCTATACTGAAGATGACTTAAAAGAAGAGTTGGAAGTCTATACATTGAAACAAATCTTGGATTACATAAATGCAGCAGTAAAAGAAACTATCGATGTTTACATATCAGCTAAAGAGAAGCTCGAGGATTCAAAGTAATGCAATGACCTACAAGTTTTATCATTTATCGTGCGAATCTGGTTAGGGCTGATAGAGGTACTCCAACTCAAATTAGAATTGTCCAAAACGAGTTTATTCCCTAAATGAGTTTTAATTGTTTCATAAAATCAACTCCATCAGAAGAAACCCAATAGCCCTTGATTTTTTTATTCTCTATATAAAAAATATCAGTCCCATCAAATGAAATCTCTTTCCCTCTATCAACAGTTACTCCATCCATTTTTCCATTATATTTTCCTGTGAAATTCCAGCGAGCAGAAATATAGTTTCCTTCTTCAATCGGTTCAACAATTAATGACATTTGATATTCATCAAAAAAATAAGTTCCCGACAAAATTACATCTCTCAACGCTTCTGGACCACTGTATCTTTTTGAATCCTTCCCATCAGTTCTTGCCTGATGCACTATGCATTCGTGATGTGCGATTTCATCGATTAAGGAGATATCTGTATTCCAAGCTTCCATCCACTTTCGGTATAAATCTTTATTACTCATACTAATCCCATCCTTTTTTTGGTTGTATTAAAATTTAGATTCAATGATGGACAAAAAAGCCCGCCAGATGCCGGATCATGGCAACTGGCGGAGCATTTAAATTGAAATCAGCTCTGCTGCGCATGATAAACTTCCTCAAAAGGCTGTACGACGACAAAGCCGTTGCCGGAAAACTTCATCTGCACCGATTCACCGCTGCCTCTGCCAAACAGGCTTTTCAGCTGGATATCGGTGACGAAATCCGGTTCGAGGCTGCCCGACCATGCGACTGTTGCGTTGGGGTCAGTGAATACCGGTCTGTCAGGCGTGACGAGCAAAGTGAGCGGTTCGTAATGAGATGTGAACGCGACAAGTCCATGTCCTTCCAGGCGGACATTGAACAGGCCACCTGCCATCATTCCGGCTACGCGGCGCATGAGTTTGATGTCCCAATTCAGGCCGTCCTGGAATGCGAGCAGGTCGTTTCCGTTAATGTAGATGCTTTCGCCTTCCAGATCCAGAATGGTGATTTTCTTGCCCCGATCCGCAATATAAAGTTTCCCGTTTCCATTTGCCTTCATCAGCTGTGCGCCTTCGCCACTGAAGGCTTTTTTGACGAATTTCCCCAGCCCATGCTCAAGCATGCCTTCCCGCTCAAATTTGATGTTTCCTTCATAAGAAATCATGGACCCGGCTTTAGCCCAGACCAAGCCGTTCAAGTTCACTTCCAAAAGTCGATCCGTCTCAAGTTCAAAAAATTCACGTGCGCTTTCGTCTTGCTGTGTTTTCTGTACAAATTGGTGAATGGAGTATTTGGACATAAGAATTCCTCCTTTAATCGGATAACAGTATGTACGTTTCAGTGGAAAAATAGTTCCGGTGAAAAAAGGATTTGCGTAGCTTTCTGTTATTTCTCTAAAAGAGGAGTTTATTTGTCGGGAAAGGAAATAGTAGTTATATAGCTTTCAAATAGAGGAGGAAGGTAATTATGGACAATGCCAAAGAAGGATTTATCCCTGTTACTGGGGGAAATGTCTGGTACCGGATCAGCGGAAATGGCCCCGGCATCCCGTTAGTGGTGCTGCACGGGGGACCGGGATCGAAAAGCAGTGATAGTGATCCGCTCCGCCAATTGGGAACAGACCGGCCGGTGATCCATTACGACCAGCTTGGATGCGGCAAATCGGATCGCCCCACAGATACCGCTTTATGGACAGTGGAGCGTTTTGTGGAGGAGTTGGAACAAGTTATTCAGGCGCTTGAACTGAAAGAGTTTCATTTGCTGGGCCATTCGTGGGGGACCATGCTGGTCGCTTCTTATTTGTTCAAAAAACCTAAAGGCGTCCGCAGCGTTATTTTTTCCGGACCGGTGTTAGATGCGCAGAGATGGGAGCAGGACCAGCGGAATTACTTAAAGCAATTCCCGCAAGAAATCCAAGAGACGATTGAAAAGAGCGAGCGGAACCAAACGACGGAAACGGAAGAGTATGGACAGGCGATAATGGCTTATTATAAACGCCATATGTGCCGCGTTGATCCGTGGCCAAAAGAGATGGAGGAAGATATGGAACAGCTGAATCATCAAATTTACAACTTTATGTGGGGGGCTTCTGACTTTACCGTCACCGGAACGTTAAAGAACTTTGATGCGACTGGGCGCTTGTCTGAAATTGAAATTCCAACACTGTTTTCATGCGGCCGATTTGATGCAGCCAGTCCTGAAGCGACGGAGTATTATGCGGGACTGGTTCAAGACGGTGAATTCCATGTGTTTGAAAACAGTTCCCATATGCCGGGAATAGAAGAACCGGAAGCATATGTGGAGACGGTCCGCGAGTGGGTGAACCGCCAGGAATTGCGGCCCGGTGCATAAAAACAAACTTTGCTCAGTGGGATTGAAAAACCCACTGAGTTTTCATTTCTCCAACATCTCCGATGAAATTTAGCCATGGAAAGTTTTAACTGACTAACTGCTGAGTATCTTCTTGTAACTCACCCTCAAACTTCGTTGGTGAATTTGCCGAGAGTCAGGTGATAAACGGTATAACGCAATCCTCATGTTTTCAGTGATGAAATAAGGTTGATTTATTTGTCAAATATATAACAAAAAAATAGAAATTCGTCTTATGAGAGCGTATAATGCAAAGTGAAAAATGGATGTATACATATATATAGAAGGAACGGCTTTTGTTTTTTTCAAAACATTGTATAGAGAGAGGAGGGAAAACTGAGTTAATTGCATTAAACCCACCAAAACAAGCTGCTGCTTCTTTTATCATGCGCTGCCTACTGCCTATTGGGTTTATGTCCAAAAAACTTATTGGACGAAATTAGTCTGACACTTAGTTTACTGGAAATAACTTTAGGGGGTTGAAAAATGGAACCGCAATTAAATCATGTTTTTTCGTTTGCCCATAAAGAAGGAAAAGCTTATTGGTTTGATGGCAATCTTGTGGAAATCAAAGCATCCGGTGAAGAAACAAATGATGTTTTTTGCTTAATTGAAGGAGTGCATCCAGCAGGTTATGAAACGCCGCTGCATCTTCATCGAAATGAAGAAGAAACCATGTATATTTTAGAAGGTGAAGTGATCTACACCATCGGCGATAAAACGGTGACAGGAAAAGTTGGAACCATCATTCACGCGCCGCGCAACATGCCGCATAAGTTTAAAGTGGTAAGCGCAGAGCCGGCTAGAACATTGAATCTGTTAACGCCTGCTGGAGGAGAACAATTTTACATTGAATCAGGTGTGGCAGCGAATGAACACAAATTGCCGCCGGATACGCTGAAGCCGGATATCGAGAAAATGATGGCAGCTTCCCAGAAATATGGCATCGAACTGTTGGGATAACCTGTATACAGAGTCTCTTTACCGATCCGTATTGAAATTGCCGTATGCTTTATTAAACTCCAAAAATGGGGAGGGTGATGAAAGTGGTACAGCAAATGAGTAACGCGTTTTCGTTTGCACATGGAGAAGGGGATGCCTATTGGTTTAACGGCACGTTAATGGAAGTAAAAGCAAGCGGCGAAGAAACGAATGGTGTTTTCAGTTTGATTGAAGGACTCTTGCCGCCAGAGTACGAAACGCCGTTGCATGTCAAAAGCAATGAAGAAGACATGTATTATGTATTGGAAGGCGAACTGACATTCACCGTCGGGGAAAAAACAATCATCGGAAATCCAGGTACGTTTATTTATGTGCCCCGCCACATTAAGCACAAATTTAAAGTCGAAGGGTCCTTGCCCGCTAAAGTGCTGTTTATGTTCACGCCTGCAGGAGTGGAACAATTTTTCATTGAGATGGGCGAACCAGCAATTGAGTATGAATTGCCGACGGATCCTGTTGAATTTGATATGGACAAATTTGTGGCAACCGCAAAGAAATACGGCATCGAAATTCTAGGTTGAAATAAAGCGATACGGCTAATACTGCACGTTAAGGAAAAGGGGTTCTGAAATCCTTTTACACCAGATCTAAAAAGAGAGCAAAAGAATTAAGCTCAAACAAAAAGGACCGAATCGGTCCTTTTTGTTTGAGCTTATAACTCGTTGCAACTAATTGTTGTACCACAGTCAGTTCCTTGCCGAACTGACTTTTCAATTCGCCAATTGTACGGTAATGCTGCCGTTATCCGATTGCAGGTCAATCACATGATCTCCATTTCCAAAAATGCTTTTTCTGTTCTTCACGCCGAATACGGATACCGATCCCCAATCCACTTCAGCCCGGATTGTCGCATTTTTTGGCTCAACCTGCGTTTCAAGAAGAATGGAGCCATTGTCGGTTTCAAGCGCAATATTCCGCTCGACATCGGCAGTCAAAAGGTGGATGCGTCCGTTGTCGGTTTTTGCGCGCACATCCCCTTCGATTTCTTTCATGACGATGGCGCCGTTATCGGATGTGGCATGCACTTCGTTTACCTGGATCTCTTTCAGCTTGAGCTGGCCATTATCGGTTTTGGCTCTCAGTTTTTTGGCTTGGATGCACTGCAAGTTAATATCCCCGTTGTCTGATTGGACAACGCATTCACCCGCGCTCATGTGTTCAAGTGTAATGCGGCCATTATCGGTTTCCGCGTGGATCTGCGTGCTTTGGAAGTGATTCCCGTTGATGCTGCCATGATCTGATGCAATATCGATACTTTTGTAGAATTTATCCGGCAGCTGTACCTTGAGTGTCGGGGATTTCATGTTCGCCGTAAAACTGAAGATGCCCCATTTTCTTGGTTCTTCTTTTAACGTAATGACCAGTGTGCGGTTGAGGATATCGACGGACAGCTGTTGCCGGTAGCTTTTATCGGTGATCTCTGTATGCATTTTGCCGTCTTCCGAAGGTGAGATGAACAGGGTGCCATTGTCGAGTTGAATGTCGACTTTATCGAATTCATCTTCTGTCAGATCGTTGGTGCTTGCAGGGAAGTCCGTTTTGCTGAAATCAAAAGACTCGATCAGTTCGTTCGCGATAGCTTCGGGTGAGCCGAGTTCCGCTGCGATTTCAGTGTCCGTCTTGCCATCTGCCTTGCCGTTCGCAAAATACTCTCTGATGTCTTGGAGAATATCGTTGCGCTCTTCTTGCGGAAGCTGTTTCAAAGCCGTTTCGAGTTCGTGGAGAAATTGGTTTTCAGTCATTTTGCACACCCTCTTCAATTAGTCTATTGACTCCATCCGTGAAGCTTTTCCATTCGTCGAGTTGTTCCTGCAGGTATGTTCTGCCGAGTTCGGTGAGCGAATAATACTTCCTTGGAGGCCCTTCGCTCGATTCCTGTAAATAGGTATTAAAATAGCCTTCCTTGGTCAGCCGGCGGAGAAGGGGATAGACAGCACCTTCCGAAATGGAGATCTGGTTTGAAATTTTCTGCACCAGCTCATAGCCGTAGCGGTCCTGTTTATCCAGCAGCACCAGTACGCATAAATTCAGTGCGCCTTTTTTAAATTGGATATTCACGACTTACCTCTCCTTTCCTAGCTATTGTTTAATGAACAGTAGTAGTTAATGGACAATATATCATTAGCTAGTGTTCAATGCAAGGTACTGTGCTGAAATAATTGAATATTTTTAAATTGGTAAGGAAGTAGCTCAGAAAAAAAGATGGCCCCACTTCATCGCTTGAAATGGGGCCATCTTAAATCATTCAGTTTGTTAATTATTTATCTTATTCGAATTCAATTTCCGTTGTAATTACACGTCCGGTCGGATGCGGATCAAAGCCTGTGATGTTCTCTTTGCCTGCCAGAGACGGTGACGTGTGGACGAGCGGAATGATCGGTGGATCTTCGTGCAGGATAACCTGCGCTTCCCTGTATAGTTCATTTCGCGCTTCCTGATCGGTGATGGTTCTTGCTTCATCCAGAATCGCATTCAGCTCGGGATTATCGTATTGCGTCGAGTTGGTCGATCCCACATTGTCTCCATGCAACAATGTATAGATGAAGTTATCGGCGTCACCGTTCATGCCGGTCCATCCGAGCAGGAACGCGTCGGCTTCACCGTTGATCGCTTTTTCGATATAGGTCGCCCATTCAAAGGTGACGATTTCCGCTTCGACGCCGATTTCCGCAAAATTGGACTGAAGATATTCCGCCACTTTAGCGCCGTCCGGCATATACGGGCGGGATACAGGCATGGCATAAAGTTCCATTTCAAAGCCGTCCGGGAGTCCTGCTTCTGCAAGCAGCTCTTTAGCTCTTTCCGGATCATATGCATACGGTTCGATGTCGTCGTTATAACCTTCAACAGCTGGAGGGATTACATTTTTTGCAGCAATCGCCCCTTCACCGAAGAACGCTTCGACCATCGCCTCTTTATTCACCGCATGACTGAGTGCCTGGCGGACTAGCGGATCGTCGAATGGCTCGTGCGTCAACGTCATGCCCAGATAGCCAAGGTTAAGGGGAGGACGCGAAAACAGCTCTAGCTCCGGATCTTCTTCAACTTGTGCATAGGACTCGGAATCCAGGCCAGTAATGAGATCTACTTCACCGCTCAACAGTGCATTGAGGCGTGAGGAATTATCCGGAATCGTCCGGAAAATCACATGTTCGAGTTTAGGAAGCCCATCTATCCGGTAATCGTCATTTTTCTCCAAAACAATCCGTTCGTTCGGCTGCCATTCCTGGAAGATGAAGGGGCCTGTGCCGACCGGATTGCTTCTATACTCTTCACCCGCCTCTTCAATCGCTGCCGGACTCGAAATAGAGAGGGGAGTAAGCGCAAGGTCCTTCAACAGCGTCGGCTGAGGATTGTTCAAGTTGATTTCCACTGTGGATTCATCCACTGCAGTAACGGCTGCGATATTATGGGCTTCATCCCCTTGATAGCCGCCGAATACGGTTCCGTACATCGGGAACTTATCTCCGCCGCCATTCATCCATCTAGTAAAATTGAAGGCAACAGCGTCCGCGTTGAAGTCCGTGCCGTCATGGAACTTAACCCCATCTTGAAGGGTAAACGTATAAGTGAGGCCGTCTTCCGATTCGGTCCATTCGGTCGCCAGCATCGGTTCCACCACCGTTTCTCCTTCCGCGAAAGTCGTCAATGTCTCCAAGATGCTTTGAGCGACGTTTTCAGATTCGTTATCCGTCACTTCTGACGGGTCTAAAGATACTGCGTCACCGCCCCGGGCGAAAATGAGGGTATCTTGAGCGCTGGAAGATTCTGCGTCGCTGGAATCTTCACTTGAACAGGCTGCCAAGAAGAGTGGAAGCATGGTGGAAACGATTAATAATAATGTTAGAGATCTTAAATTCATTGAATCACTCCTTGTTGTGGATTGGACTGCTTAGTTGAATGTAAAACCGTCTGAACAGCTAAAAATCAAGGGAATTTCGATACATATGTACATGTGAAGGGTTAAAATAATAAATCATGGAAGAAATAAATGCTTTTATCGGAAGAAAAACCAGCCTCCTTTCTTAAGTGTTGAATAGAGCATCTATAATTGCCATGTGTACTAGTATAAAGTAAATAGAATGATTTTTGTAATAATACTAAATTATTAGTCATTTAAGTGGAGTAAAAGCATCGACGAAAATTCAGGTAAAAGAGGGAACTCAAAATGGAAAAATCACTGGTTTGCATTACCGCCTACTCCAATAAATTCTGGAAAATAAAAGCGCAAGGCACTATTTTTATCGTTTCGTACGGGAAGATCGGAACTGGCGGCTCCGTAAACACAAAAGAATTCTCTTCTGAAGAGCATTGTCTGAAGGAAGCGAACAGGCTGATTGAATCAAAGTTGAAGAAAGGCTATCAGGAAGTTGAGAAGCAGGAAGAAGAACTGCAAGGAAGCGGGATGACAGAAGGGCAGTTTTGGGGACTGCTGGACATGGCGCATTACAAAAGAGACGGTTTGGAGCAGCAGATGGAATGGCTGGTTGGCAAGTTGGCTAGAAAATCGGTGGAGGACATTATCCGGTTTAGTACCCATTTCAACCAACAGTATGCTAAATCCTATACGTCGGATTTATGGGCGGCAGCCTTTATCATCATGGGCAGTTGTTCAAATGATTCTTTCGACTATTTCCGGGCGTGGCTCCTGTATCTGGGAAAAGAAGCGTATGTAGAAGCCATTCGCAATCCAGAAAGCTTGATTCCGTATTTGGACGAACTGGAGGAGGACGTACCGGAATTTGAAGATTTGCTGTATGCTGCCAGTTTGGCGTTTGAAGAAAAGACCGGTTCGGATCAAGACACATACCTGGATTTGTATTGGGAGATGTCAGGGGACGATGATGATCAGCCGGACTGGGAAGAAGGTAAGGAAACTCTGCGACAGAAATTTCCGCTGTTGTGGAAATTATATGGGGAGGCGCCTTTAGGATAAAATCTGCTGGACGCTCAAAATGAAAAAAACAGGTGAAATCAATAAAAATAATTTGGCATCTTCCTTATTTTAGTAAAACATTGCGGATATGGAAAACTTATCTCATGGTAATAATTATTGAAGAAGTGCAAACTGAATCATGGATTTTTAAAAAGAGAGGATGCCAAAGCTAGGAGATCCTCTCTTTTTTGCATTGAAAAACTCAGGTCGATATTTTATTGAAGATCTTTCTCTCTGTAACAAGAGCGAAGCAAAGTAAGTTATTTCTGTTTTCTCATGTGAATTTTCGTTTAGAGTGATGCATTTTTCAAAAGTGAAAACCGCCTTCATTAAGTACAAAGATAAGAGTGTTCATGCACTTAAATTAATTTTAATACATTTAAATAAAAAATAAAATATATAAGAATAGCATTATTATTTTCTGAATTAAAAGAATATTGTAAAAGGCTTTACATCTTTTGGAGTATAAACTAGTCTAATTGTATTGGAAATAAGCGATTTGGTTGTATTTTTTAGTTTTAAAGAAGAATAAAACTGAACTAGTAAGCAATATAGTTGAATATTATATATTTAATATTCAGAATACTTTTATCTCTCTTTTTATTGGAGTGAAAATTTATGCAACAAACCAACGTTGCTTATTTCCGAGACCGTCAGCAGTTAAAAGCAAAAGATCATTGTAATTGAGGTCACTGTCTAATTAGCCAGAAGATTAGTTGAAAAGAGTTTAAGGGGTGTTTAAAATGATTGGAACAGATTCACTGGCATTAAAAAATAAGAAAGCAAAAAAAATTTTAGGTTCGGAAATGGAATTCTTGGACGGTGCTTGGCAGTTGGCAAAGAAACGGACGATCCAAGTGGAGAAAAGACCTGACGTATATGTCAGTTGGTCACTGGACCTGAATGTTTTTAGCCGACTATCAAGCGATGATCGGGAAGCATTTAATCAGGCGGAAGTCTATTTGCTTCACGGGGAACTGCCTATTTTCATGAAGGCATTTATCGGGCATCCGATTTCATTTCCGACAAGCTATTCACAGAAACTGTCCATGGAACGTGGGATACATTGCCTTCGATTAGCCTCACAGGAACCTCTCGAAGATTTTGCTGAGCGGCTTTCCGGAGCACTTGGCGCACTTGAGAAAGAGTAAGGAATTAGGGGAATTCGGGCTATTTCTTGGCTTAAAGGAGAGAAGTGAGTGTGGGGCAGAAAGTACAATTGACAGAACAGGCGATTGAGTATTTTTTTCTCAGATCCAAAGACGTGCATATTGAAGAAGAAACGGCTTTTATCACCCTGTTTGCTCGTCTGACAAAAGAAGTTTCCGTCAAAAAAGAAAATGGCGAACAGACGGAAATTGAGACGGTATGGGTTGATATCGACGAGATGAAGCTGGAGCAGGCACCTGATAAAGCCCAAGCGTTGCCGAATGGCCTGCAGCGCTATGAAATTACGCCAGAAGTTTTCCAAAACCTGTACCACATATCCAAATGGAGTCCGAAGGACCTTTTTTACATCACGCCTTATCACCGGGAATCCACCAGTGAGAAATTCATACCCTGAAGAATCATGAAGAACAAAAAAGGAAAAGAAGCTTTGCTCAACGTCTTAGGACTGCACGCATACAAACCATGATGAGGAAGAACACTACCAAGGAGGATGAATGAGATGACTGTAATGATGAAGGAAGAAAAAAGAATGGACCGTACTACAAAAACGTATTTGGAAGTTTATGAGGAGTTTATCAATGGCTACAAGGAATATAAAATGGAAAAACAGGCCGCCATTAAAACGGACAAGACACGCAATGCTTTAAAATAACAATAGGTGAAACAGCCGCATCCTGAAACCGCTCCGGTTTTCAGGATGCGGTTTTTTGTCATGTAACTAAAAAAACGCCCCGAAGGACGTTCCTGGTCATCTGCTGCGTATTTTGGACAATAGGCGGAGAATTTCGAGATAAAGCCAGACCAATGTCACCAGCAAGCCGAATGCTCCATACCATTCGAAGTATTTCGGTACCTGCCTTTCGGCTGCATTCTCGATAAAGTCGAAATCCAATACCAGATTCAGCGCGGCAACAATGACAATGACCACACTGATACCAATGCCAAGCGGTGTCGACTCATGGAGGTGCGGGATTTCAAAACCGAAAAATCTGCCCACAAAAGAAATCAGGTATACCACGAAGATGGCACCTGTGGCAGCGGCAACGCCGAGCCTGAAGTTTTGCGTCACTTTGATGAGGCCGGATTTATAAATGAGCAATAAACTCAGCAATACACCAATCGTGATCAGCACAGCTTGGAAGACAATGCCGCCGTATTGGGCTTCATACTGGGCGGACACCGCACCGAGAAATAATCCCTGCAGCAGCGCATAGATCGGCGCTGTAAAAGGTGAAATTTTCGGTACGAAAATTGTGATCAAGCCAATGAGAAGGCCTCCGATTGCTCCAACTAGGATCAACGGCAATACGCTGCCCGGACTTTCGACGAACTGATTCCAGGAATAGACGAATGTCACGAGCAGCAACAAAAGCAAAATGAATGTCTTGTTGACCGTGCCTTGAATGGTCATTCTCCGTCCGGTATCAGTGTCTTTGTAATTTTTGAATGAGTCAGCTTTCAAACTTGGATTTCCACTTCTCAACTTTTTCACCTCGCAATTTTCTCGTAGCAGGTTCCATTATATCCTTTCAGCCAGAAGAAATATACGAAGAATCAGCCTCGATTGCCGGTGTTGAACAGAACAAGGGAGGAAAGTCGTGACAACAGAGGACCGGATCTTGCAATAAAGTTTTTACTTGAACACAGTACAAACAGAAAGCTTCCAATCCGATTTCCGCAAAGGTTGACTGACCGGCAACAGTCGGTTGAATGGCTTGCAGAATATCAAATTGTGCCTGGTGACCATACTTTTTGGCTTTTTTTTTCTACATGCTAATTATTAATTTGGCTTAAGAATTACTAAACTTTTGCTTTAGTAAATGAGAATTTAATTTTTATCCTCTGCTGATGACAAAAAGCTTAATCTTTTTAAAAAAACTTCTTAAACCATCTAAATTAGTACCTAATACTAATAGTTGATGGTAGAATAGGGCGAGAACATCATGAAGGGGCGATACACATGAACATTTCAAAAGCCAGAATTACAGCCATCGGATCATATGTACCTGAAAAGAGGCTGACCAATCGCCGTTTAGAGGAATTAGTTGAAACCAACGATGAGTGGATTGTCCAACGAACCGGGATAAGAGAACGTCGGATCGCTGCGGATACTGAATTCACCAGTGATATCAGCATTAAAGCTGCCGAAAACTTAATGGAACGCTATGGGAAGTCGCTTGACGATGTGGATATGATCATCGTCTGTACGATGACACCCGATTTTAAGACGCCGAGTGTCTCTGCGCTTGTCCAGGCAAAGCTCGGCATAAAAAACACCGGGGCCATCGATTTGAATGCGGCTTGCTCCGGATTTACCTACGGACTTCATATGGCAAATGGTTTGATCACGGCCGGTTTGAACAAAAAGATTTTGGTGATCGGAGCAGAAACCTTCTCCAAGATCCTGGATTACGGTGACCGGTCGACCTGTATCTTATTTGGCGACGGTGGCGGAGCGGTTCTTGTGGAATACGATGAAGAAAAGCCGAGCTTTATCGAGTACCATATGGGAACGAATGGAGAATTGGCCCATAATCTGTACTGCACGGACCTTTCCACCAGCATGTTCGGAAACGAATTGGCCGTAAACGGTTTTGTTAATCAAAATGGACGTGAGGTCTACAAATGGGCGGTTAATACCGTTCCAAAAGGGATGAAGGCGTTGATGGAAAAAGCCGGATTCGAAACGGATCAGGTGGATTGGTTTGTACCACACAGCGCCAATTTGCGGATTATCGAGTCGATCTGCAGCAGAAATGCCCTTCCGCTGGAGCGGACAATTTACAGCCTTGAATATTACGGCAATACGTCTGCTGCTTCGATTCCTTTGTCATTGGACAAAGGGGTGCGGGAAGGCAAAATCAAATCCGGTGATAAATTGCTGCTCTATGGATTTGGCGGCGGTTTGACGCATGCGGGAATGCTGGTTAATTGGTCGATTTGACCTTAGTATCCTTTGATGATAAATTGGCTTGAATTAATTGGATGAGATAAGCAGAAACACCTCTAATGCCAGATGATTTAATAGTGGCAATGTGGAGGTGTTTTTTTGCTGCTTTGATAAAGAAAGGTTTGTTTGATCATTAAGGAAATGTGCCTGGGAGACTTCTAATAATTTTCACAATATACCTGAATCTCAGTTATCTCGAATTTGAGGCAAATAAATTGTAATAGCGGATACAGAACCGTAGAATTGGACTTAGCAGCAAGTTTTCAAGGTTTTGTCAGCGGCATTTCTCTTCAAGTGTAAAACCTTCTGAAGCAAGTGCTGCTATGAAAAAGCTTTAAAAATTCTGCAGATTGTGTTTGCCGTTAATTGTTTAGGGAAACAGGGAGAGTAAGCCGCAATAATGGATTTGGAACGCTATCAATGATTGATAAATAATATAAAGAAGGTGCATAGATATGGGTACGAATAAAACGATTTTGAAAACAAGTGATTGGGTGAAAGGCAAATCCCGCCACGACGAGCTGATTATCGGTTTCATCGATTCCATGAATGTCCTTAAAGAAGCCGTGAACGTCACGGTTGTGGAAAGCGATAATGTAGAAATGATCGGTATGACCATTCCTATGTCAGTGCACCAAGTGGAAAGCATTCCGGAGTCGGATACGAAAGACGCTGCACAACTGGGCTTCCTGATCGATTTGGCACTCGCTACCGACGATAAAGAATGGTTCCAGGAGCTATCCGCTCAATTGAACACCAAGAAAGAAACAGTCAACTAAGATTAGACTCTACTGACGAATACAGAAATAGCACCCATCCGCTAGGTTTTCAACACCTGGACATGCGGAAGAGGTGCTATTTTTTGTGTTTTTTACAGGTGGCAAATCCATTTCCCAGCGGCGCTTTTAGGGTACGGAGTTTATTTGGCATTTTTCGATATGCAGTTATTGAAAGAAAAGCATCGACAAGACCACTGAAAATTTTACGTCCATCGATAATTGGCCATAATTGCGTTGCTTATGAAGATATAAAAGGAGTCTGACAGCAAAATGTCAGACTCCTTTTATATTGAAAAAATTTTATTGCTTCAACAGCCACATGACTTTCTCACAATAAGAGTGGGAGGCAGTTCAATATGTTTCGAGTAATCAGGATTGTTGATTTTACTCATCAGGACGTCAAAGGAAGTTCTGCCGATGGTTTCCGGAGGCAGGACTATGTTGGTGATAGGTGGATCGATTATAGTGGACGAAGCAAAATCACCGAATCCAATTAAAGCGATATCTTCCGGAATTTTGATGGACAGCTCGCGCAGCTTCGAAATGACGCCGACCAGCATCAAGTCATTTTGAATGAACAATGCCGTGATGTCTTTTTCTCTTGCCAGTAAAGATCTAACGGCATTGGCTCCCCCATTAACAGTAGCAAACCCAAGTTCAAGTAAATCTTCGTTGAATGGCAAATTTGCTTGTGCCAATGCTGTTTTATACCCGTCAATCCGATGGTTAGTAGTCGATACGTCCGGAACTGCATAGATAAAGCCGATATTTTTATGTCCATGCTTTATGAGGTGCGTAGTAGCATCGTAGCCTGTTTGGAAATTGTCACCGGTGACGCTCGGTGCATTTTTTACGACTGGACTGGATCTGTTCACAAGAACAATCGGAAATCCGTTTTCAGTATAGGCATTTAAATAGTCAATATCGTTCGAAGTTGGAGACAGGATGATGCCGTCCACCATTTTTGAATACAATAGATTCACTGTTTCTTCTTCGTAATCCCGATTCTCATTGGTATTGACCAGTAAGAGGTTGTAACCCATTTCTCTTGCCCGTTCTTCAATACCGTATACCATTTCCGTCACAAATGAATCCGGAAAACTGGAAACGACAAGGCCAGCAGTCATAGTTGTTTTTTTTCTGAGATTTTTAGCAGTAGAGTTCGGGATGTAATTATATTTACGGATAATATCCATAATTCTTTTGTGTTTTTCTTCTGTAATATGTTTGGTTCCATTTACCACATGAGAAACAGTGGCTACGGATACATTCGCTTCTTTTGCAATATCCTTCATCGTAATCTTCAAGCTATCGCCTCCTTAGTAAAACCATTTACCGTAAATCCTGTAAGTTAATTTTATCTCACTTAAATCTTTATAGCAAACCCCAGAGAACAGAGGTTTTGCTGGATAAAATAAATTTTTTAATTGATTTCGCAAGAAAAATCAGAATATTGAGTTGACAAAAAAGCGCTTACACATTATTATTTGAGGTGCTTGGTAAAACGATTAACCAATAGGAGGAATTACGATGACAAATTTATTTTCAACGACCACAGACAAAGTAGAGTTAATAAAAGAAAAAGCAAAAATGTCAAGGCTGGAAACAATTCGTTTGATCTCATATGCAAAAAGCGGGCATTATGGATCGTCCTTCTCCAGTTCTGAAATTTTTTCGACACTTTATTACCATGTATTGAACTACGATCCGAAAAATCCCCAATGGAAAAGCAGAGACCGTTTTGTTATGGGGAAAGGCCATTCAGCGGTGGGTGTTTATCCGATTTTGGCCGATGTTGGATTTTTCCCGAAAAAGGAACTGGATACGTATACACAGTTAGGAAGCGCTTTCGGCGATCATCCTGATATGAATAAGATAAAAGGAATTGACTTCAGTTCTGGATCTATTGGGCACGGTTTGTCGGTAGGTGTGGGAATGTCCTTAGGGGCACGTGTAGATGAAGAAAAATACAGAAGCTTCATCCTGATGGGTGATGGGGAACTGCAGGAAGGCCAGGTTTGGGAAGCCGCCATGAGTGCAGCCAGCTTTAAACTCGGCAATCTTGTAGCAATAGTGGATAACAACAAAGTAACGGTGGACGGAGTAACGGAAGAATTGATGAATGTTAATCCGATTAAAGATAAATGGGAAAGCTTTGGGTGGAATGTCGTTGATGTCGATGGCCACGATGTGGAAGCATTGATTGAAGTATTTGAAAACCTGCCTCCGGTGGAATCTGATGTACCAACTATGATTCTTTGTGACACAGTCGCTGGTAAAGGGGTTTCTTTCATGGAGCATGGATTCGAATGGCATGTAGCTAACCTGGGCGAAGATGATATCAAAAAAGCGATTGCAGAAATTGAAGGAGGCAACTAATATGACAACACATACATTTCACGAAGATACTTGGGAATTATTCAAAAGCTTAGAGATGTCAAAACAGCTGACAGCAGGTGCAACTCTGGCGAAATTAGGTAATGACCATCCGGAGATCGTTGCGCTTTGTGCTGATCTTGGGAAACCAACGAGATTATATGACTTTGGCAAAGAGTTTCCGGAACGCTTCTTCAATTTCGGTTTAGCAGAAAAGAATATGGTGACGGCTGCTGCCGGACTTGCAACAACAGGCAAAATACCATTTGTTGCTACCTATGCGTCATTTCTCGGCGTGTTGGCTGCTGAAAACATCAAAACTGCAGTGGCATATCCGAATTTGAATGTCCGATTGATCGGCACGCACACTGGTATAGCTATGGGCTTCTACGGCTCATCACATCACGCAACAGAAGACATTGCAATTACGCGTTCGATGGCGAATATGACGGTTATTTCTCCGGCTGATGGTGTAGCTATGGCAGAGATGGTTGAAGAATCCGTCAAAACGTATCAGGGACCAATTTATTTCAGAGTCAGCCGTGGACGTGAAGAACCCGTCTATCAAAAAGACGAAGAACGGGTACAAAACGTAATAGGCAAGGCCAATATTCTAACTGATGGAACCGATATAACGATTATTGCTTGTGGAATTGAAGTTGGTGAAGCATTGAAAGCAGCTGATCAGCTTTCGGCTGAAGGGATTTCAGCTCGGGTGATTGATATGCATACCATTAAACCGATGGATACAGAAGCGGTCATAACTGCTGCAAAAGAAACTGGAGCGATCCTGACAGTTGAGGAACATAATATTCAAGGTGGTTTGGGCAGTGCTGTCGCGGAAGTCCTTATGGAGTCTGATGCACAATGCAAATTCAAGCGCCATGGCTTTTATGATGAGTATTCGCTTATCGGAAAACCATATCATCTTTACAAGCATTATAAACTTGACGGCGAAGGCATTGCATCAGTTGCCAAGGAATTGATTAAATAAAGCTTCTTGCCGATTACCTAGTGAGTGGCCACCTTTTTCAAAAGGTGGTTGCTTCTTTTAAAAATAAAATGAATTGGGAGTTGGAAAAAAATGAATTTCGACAATAGAGTTGCATTAATTACAGGAGCAGGTTCTGAAAAAGGTATTGGCAAGGAAACCGCCAAGCAATTGAGTAAACGCGGAGCTACAGTGATTTTAGCGGATATTAATGAAGAAGGTCTGGAACTAGCGGTCCAGGATCTTAAATCAACGGGCGGAAAAGCGCATTCAGTGAAATTGGATGTGACTGACAAAGCGCAGATTGATAAAAGTATCACTCAGTTGATAGAGAAGTTCGGAAAAATTGATATTCTCGTTAATAACGCAGGAATTTCACGACCGACAAGAGTGATTGATATTGAAGAGAAAGAATGGGACTTGGTTTTTGACATAAATATGAAAGGTGTCTTTTTCCTGACACAGGCTGTCCTTCCGCATATGAAAAAAGAAGGCTATGGCAGAATTGTTAACTTGAGTTCAGTTTCTGGAAAGCGCGGAGGCGGAATTTTTGGTGGGTCTCATTACTCTGCAGCAAAAGCGGGTGTAACCGGTTTTACAAAAGCTGTTGCAAGAGAAATGGCGGAATTTGGAATTACCTGCAATACAGTGGCACCAGGGCTTATTGGAGGAACGGATATTACAGGAGATATGCTGACTGAGGAAAAGAAAGCTGAAATTAGAAAAGAGATTCCAGCTGGAAGAATCGGTCGTGTAGATGACGTTGCCAACTCCATCACGTTCCTTGTTTCTGAAGGTGCCAGTTATATAACTGGAGAAGAATTGGATATCAATGGCGGTTCCCACATCGATTGATCGATGATCGACAAAAAAATGTAACCGCTATCATCTAAAGCGATAATAATTGCTTTGCACTGAGGGGTGAGAGGATGAAGAAATTCCGCAATTTCATGATTATCGTTACAGTGGCATTGGCGGTCAGTATCGGTATCGCTGTTTTTACTTCGGACCATATAGTTGAATCTGATGAAATCATCACAATCAGATTTGGACATGGCTCTGCAGAGACGAACGAAAGGCATTTGGCTGTAATGAAATTCAAGGAACTGGTGGAAAGAAAATCGAATGGACAGATCAAAGTCGAAGTATTTCCAAGTGAGCAGCTTGGATCCGAGGCTGAAATGATTGAAAGTGTGACATTCAATGATCTGCAGATGGTGGCTGCCAGTGCTTTCAGCCAATATGATCAGAGAATAAGCGTGTTTGAGTTGCCTTATTTATTTGAAACACGGGAGCAGGCTTGGAATGTATTGGATGGAGAAGTGGGAGAAGAAGTGGCTGAGCTATTCTTGGAGAATAATTTAAGAATACTTACGTACTTTGAAAATGGGTTTCGCCATGTCACTTCAAATCGGCCTATAAAAACGCAAGAGGACTTAGCCGGACTGAAGATCAGGACGCCTGAATTCCCTCTATCATTGAGTACGTTTAAAGCATTTGGAGCAAATCCGACACCTATGGCATTTGGTGAGCTTTATATGGGACTTCAACAGGGAACTGTGGACGCTCAGGAAAATCCCATAGCGAATATATATGCCAGTAAATTTCAGGAAGTGCAGGATTACCTGAATTTAACGGGGCATCAATACATGCCTTTACCTGTAGCAATCAGTGACGAGTTCTGGCATGACCTGTCAGCAGAAAACCAGCAATTGATAAAGGAAAGCTCTCAACAGGCAGCACAATTCCACCGTGAGCTGGTCCAAACCAACGAGGAAAGCATGGTGGAGGAATTGCAGGCGGGTGGAATGGAAATCATTCAGACGGAAACGGAAAGTTTCAAAAAAGCAGCATCTCAAGTTCAGGAAGAGTTCAAAGCAGAATTCGGCGATCGACTGGTTGACCAAATACTAAGAGCGCTGGAAAATGATCCGGACAAATAAAGGCGGGAGCCAACTCATTTTGCAAGGGGTGGATTTGATGAAGATGATTAAATGGTTGGATGAACATCTTGAGGAGTACTTGCTGATTGCTCTCAGCACTTTTACTGTAGTGGTTATTTTCGGACAAGTGTTTATGCGTTATGTCCTAAGCAGTTCTTTGACCTGGTCAGAAGAGATTGCGCGGTACGCCTTTATTTGGATGATTTATATTGGGGTTAGTTATGGAGTGAAAAAAGGGAAGCATCTTGGAGTAGATGCATTCTCCGAACTGTTTCAGGAAAAAGGGAAAATCATATTGGCAATTATCGCGAATGTTTCATTCCTTGTTTTCTCTGCTGTTGTCATTTATTTCGGTTTTGATATCGTGCTGAGAATTACAAGAGAGTCCGCGGCTTTGCAATTGCCAATGGGTTGGGTTTATGCGGCTCCTGTGGCCGGTATGATTCTGACGATGCTGCGTCTTCTACAGAAAACTCTTCATCAAATCAAAGCATTAAGAATGTTGAACGATAATAAGTCGCGGGAGGAAATCATATGACTGCATTTGTGTTATTTGGAAGTTTCTTTTTATTTATGATCCTCACCGTGCCCATCGGGATAGCTCTTGGTTTAGCGGGATTGATCACCGCTGTTTACTCCACCAATATTTCCATCACATTTCTTGTTCAAGGACTAGTGACGTCTACAGACAACTTTGCTTTAATGGCTATTCCTTTTTTTATTCTGGCTGGAGAAATAATGGGGAAAGGGGGCATTTCATTACGACTCTTTGATTTAGCTAATGTATTCGTCGGGCGTTTTACAGGAGGCTTTGCAATGGCGGCGGTTCTGACATGCATGTTTTTTGCGGCTATCTCAGGTTCAGGGCCCGCAACTGTAGCAGCAGTCGGGGGAATCATGATTCCCGCTATGGTAGCTCAAGGTTATGATAAGAAATTTGCCACTGCATTAATTGTCACCGCAGGATCCCTTGGCATTATTATTCCGCCAAGTATTCCAATGGTACTGTATGGCATATCCGGGAATCAATCAATTGGCGATTTGTTCATGGCTGGTATAGTACCCGGCATTTTCATTGGCGTTACTTTAATGGTCTGGTCCTATTTTTATTCTAAAAAGAAAAACTTCAGGGGTTCAGATGAAGTTTTTACAGTGAAGAAAATGGTTGCTGCCCTTAATCGTGCGAAATGGTCGTTGTTGGTGCCGATCATTATATTGGGAGGAATTTACTCGGGTATTTTCACCCCGACAGAAGCTGCTGTAATCGGCGTTGTATATGCGGCTTTTGTAGGGCTGGTTCTGCATAAGGAAATTAAGGTCAAGGATTTCCCAAAGATTATTGCCGATGCAGCAGTCAGTTCCGTGGCTATTTTAATTATTATCGGCACAGCCAATACTTTTGGAACAATATTGACGATGGAGAGAATTCCGCAAGCTCTGGCCGACGCATTCCTTGCCCTTTCCTCTAATACTTTTGTAATCGTCTTATTGATTACCCTGTTACTGTTGCTGATTGGATGTTTCCTCGATACTTCGGCCGCAGTGATTATTTTTACACCAATATTGTTGCCGATTGCAATTGAAATTGGTTTGGATCCCATCTATTTTGGTATTGTGATGATTATCACTCTGTCAATTGGATTCATCACTCCCCCCTTAGGAGTTAATTTGTTCGTGGGATCAGGAATTTCAGGGTTGAGTATGCCGGTCTTGGTGAGGGCTGTTATCCCATTCTTTGTGGTTATGCTAATCAGTTTGGCAATTATCATTCTATTTCCAGACATGTCCTTATTTTTGGTATAGATCCTTTGCCGCTCTTTCAAATTTGAAAGAGCGGTTTTCTCGTCTAGTCAAAATATTTCCCCAACTTATATTTGACCTCACCAGCCGGACAAATTATAGTTGCTATATAAGGCAATAACTAGAAGAATTAATGTACGTGGATACTGTACCGCATAAAGTGAAAGCGCTCTACCAGCACGAAATAATATTTCTTAATACCAGCTTAACAATGGCTTCATAATTCAGCTCTATACTTATCGAGAGTCTTTACATAATAAGTACAAAAAGGCCGTAACAAAAAATGAGGGGGAATTGATATGAAGAAAATCTTTTTTGGTTCGGCATCATTGTGCCTCGCGGCATTTTTAGCGGCATGCGGCGGCGATGACATCGCGACGGAAACGGCACCTGCAGAAAATGGAGAGGGCGTCTCCGGTACCCTTGATTTCTATACGTCTCAGCCGGACGCGGATGCACAGGCTTTGGTGGATGCTTTTAAAGAACAGAATCCAGAAGTGGATGTCAGCATTTTCCGTTCAGGTACTGAAGAAGTCGTCTCGAAAATCCAGGCGGAAAACCAAGGCGGCAATATTCAAGCAGACGTTCTGTTGGTGGCCGATTCAGTGACTTTCGAGAATTTCAAGGCAGAAGAGCTACTGCTGGCGTACGAATCGCCTGAAGCAGAAGCCATCGACGAAGCATTTGTTGATCCGGACGGCACTTATGCTGGCACCAAAATTATGGCAACAGGCCTAATCGTCAACACCAATGAAGTGACAGATGTTCCGACCAGCTGGAGCATCCTCACTGATGAAGCGACTAGCGGACAGGCAGTCATGCCGAGTCCATTGTACTCCGGTGCAGCCGCCTATAACCTGGGCGTAATGACTCGCCAGGACGGCCTCGGCTGGGAATTCTACGAATCGCTTCGTGCCAATGATATTACGATTACGCAAGGGAATGGAGCTGTGCTGGAAAGTGTGGCGACAGGCGAAAAGAATTACGGCATGATCGTCGATTATTTGGCGGCACGCGCTAAGAGTGACGGTTCTCCGGTCGAATTGGTTTATCCGGAAGAAGGCGTCCCGGTCATTACAGAGCCGGTAGGCATTATGGCCAATACTGAAAATGAAGAAGCAGCGAAAGCGTTTGTTGATTTCATTCTTTCAGAAGAAGGTCAGCAATTAGCTTCTGAGCTGGGCTATACACCGATCCGTGAAGGGGTCGAAGCACCAGAAGGTCTGAAGACATTGGATGAGATGACCATTCTCGATGCAGAAGCAGTTGAATTGTTGGAAACACGTGATGAAGACAAAGCACAATTCGGACAGATTTTCGGACAATAGATCAACTTGAATTTCGATGCGAGGAGTTACCGATATGACAGCAAAACAGCCAATGGTTGAAGAGAGAAAGAAGAGGGATTCCTCTTTTTCTCTCTTTTTTCAAAAAAATAGCATCTATAAAGTGATCGGTCTGCTGGTGATTTTCGTGTTTTTCCTGCTGCCGGTGCTGCGGCTCGTCTTTCTGAGTTTTGTAGATGACGGCGCGGTGACGCTGCAATATTACACGGAAATCCTGAGAGAGCCCGCGACCTGGAAGACGGTGCAGAATACCTTGGTCATCGTAGCGGGATCGACAATCCTGGCGCTGGCGCTTGGCGTCTTCTTTTCCTGGATTGTCGCTTATGTCCAGCTGAGCGGAAAAAGGGCGATGCAACTCTTCATCTTCCTGCCATTCGTCATTCCTTCCTATATTACAACGTTGGCCTGGACACAGTTTTTCAGCGCTTCCGGTCCGGTGAACGCGATGCTGTCCTGGCTGCCGGGTAGTCTGGAAGCGCCGAATTTATACAGTATCGGCGGCATTATCCTGCTGCTTGGAATATCGCATTATCCACTAGTGTATTTGTTTACCGTCAACGTATTCCGGAAAATTCCGCGTGAACTGGAAGAAGCAGCTGCAACTAGCGGCCTTTCGAGAAAACGTGCGTTATGGAAAGTCGTTTTGCCCTTGGCGCTGCCCGGCATTGCCAGTGGTGGGTTGATTGCGTTCCTGTCGAACCTGGATAACTTCGGGATACCTGCATTTCTCGGGACACCTGCGAACATCCGGGTCTTAAGCACTTATATTTACGAGCAGGTTGTCGGATTCGGCCCTTCCGCATTTTCGCGGGCGGCTGTGTTGTCTGTTATTCTAGGCGTCATTGCGTTGGTCGGGACGGTATTCCAATGGTTTCTGCTGCGCCGCAGCCGCGTCAATGAGACGAATAGAAGTGATTCGACGCCGCGCATCCATTTATCAGCCGGCAAGCAAAAGTTGTTGGAGATTTCCTTGTGGACTTTTCTGTTGGTAACGAGTTTGATGCCGCTGATCACGATGGGGGCTTTATCGCTCATCTCGGCTTACGGCGTACCTTTCAATCTGGAGAATTTATCGTTGCGGAATTATGAATACGTCTTTTTGACGGATTCCAAGCCTTTATCGGCATTATCGAATAGCCTGCAGTTGGCTTTTTTCACCATGCTGTTGTGTTTAGTGCTTGGGACGGCCATGGCTTATCTGCGCTTTAAACATCCGGACTGGAGCACGAAAGCCGCAGAGCTTTTCATGACCATTCCGTTTGCGCTGCCTGGTACGGTGTTTGCGCTTTGTATGATCTTTATGTGGCTGGAGCCGGTTCCTGGATGGAATCCAGGAATTTATGGCACCGTATGGATCTTATTCATCGCTTATGCCACACGTTTCCTGGTGCTGCAGGTCAGAGGGAGCTATACTGCATTTCTTCAAATAGACCCTTCCATGGAAGAGGCGGCGAGGACTTCAGGCGCAGTCGGCTGGGTGAAGTGGCGGCGGATTTTATTGCCATTGCTGTTTCCAGGCATTCTCAGCGGGGCGTTGCTGGTGTTTCTGATGGCGCTCACTGAATTGACGGTCTCCAGTTTGTTGTGGTCATCCGGCTCTGAAACGGTCGGTGTTGTGATCTTCGGCTACGAGCAGGCGGGCTATTCCACCTATTCAACTGCGTTTTCAACTGTATTGGTGCTGGGCATTCTGCTCGGTGGTGGATTGTTTATGCTGCTTGGCAAGCTTTGGGACAGAAAGGTGCTGAAAACCAAATGATCAAAGTGAATAATGTATCAAAAAAATACGGTTCGTTCACTGCACTCCATTCGATCGACCTGGAAATCGAGGATGGTGAGTTTATTGCGGTGCTGGGTCCTTCCGGATGCGGCAAAACAACTTTATTGAAATTGCTGGCGGGTTTTATGGGACCGACTGACGGGACCATCGAAATGGACGATAAAGTTCTGGCATCGACAAAACGTGTGCTGCCACCTGAAAAGCGCAATATCGGCATGGTGTTCCAATCGTTCGCCTTGTGGCCGCATATGACAGTGGCGGAGCATGTCAAATTTCCACTCAGCTACCATCCGAATAAAATCAAGGAAGGCAAAAAAGAACTTCAGGAGCGGATCGGGGATGTATTGAAGCTGGTCGGCTTGGATGCGCTGGCCGACCGTTACCCGTCAGAGCTCTCAGGCGGCCAAAAGCAGCGTGTTGCACTGGCGCGAGCCATTGCGCCGCTACCGAATCTGCTGCTGATGGACGAGCCGCTGAGTGCGCTGGATGTCGAGCTACGCATGGAGATGCGCAAGGAAATCCAAAAACTGCACCGGGAAACGGAAGCTTCCATCGTTTTTGTGACGCATGACCAGGGAGAAGCGCTGGCCATCGCGGATAAGATCGTCGTCATGAACCAGGGCAGGATTGAGCAGATAGCGCCCCCGGAAGTCCTTTATACACGCCCCGAGACGGAATTCGTTGCGACGTTTGTCGGCAAATGCAATTTGGTGAAAGGGCAATGGCAAAATGACCGATTCGTACCGGCCATCGATCCGAAAAATGTCTGGCCGGACCTCGGTGTGGCAGACAGCTTCAAGAAAAGCGGCATCTATCCTGTTCGGCCGGAACAGTTTTTGCTGATGTCTGCAGAAAATGATGGCCTGCAGGGTGTAGTGTCTTTTGTCCAGTATCAGGGCCATGAAATCCATTATACGGTAGAGGTCGGGGAAGAGACGTGGACCATCCACGAATCGGTTTTTGCCTCACGGTTTAATACAGGTGATGTTGTCGGTATTTCGTTGAAGAATGCCCCGATACAGAATGAATCGCTCGTTCCAAATTAATAAATAATTTCTTCAAGGCCAAATGCAAAAATACTTGCATTTGGCCTTTTTGTTATGGGTACTTTGTGTAACAGAAGTTGAAGTGCTGCGAAAATCCCTTAACTTAAAAATAACTGACTATTCCCACTATTAATAAGAACAAATGTTTGGTATAATAGGTCATATGAAATCAGGTGCGGCAAAAGGAAAACGAAATAAGTAGAGTGGAGAGGAGAGGCATATCTGTCATTCAGTTCGTACATAATCATTTTTTCTGGGGAATCGCTTTAAAATCCATTCTATAACGTAACCCTAAATCAAGAGAAGAAGGTGAGGATTTTGAAGAAAGACAAAAAGTTCCTGCAAAGCAATGACTGGGCCATTGAAGCGACTGGGTTGGTGAAAGTATTTGGCAAAGAGCGCGCGGTCGATGGCGTCGATCTGGCGATCCAAAAAGGGACAGTCTATGGCTTTCTTGGCCCGAACGGAGCCGGTAAAACCACCACCATCCGGATGCTGGCAACACTGCTTCCGGTTGATGCCGGCAGCGCCCGGGTTTTTGGCCATGATTTGGTTTCTGACAGTGCTGCTATCAGGAGGCGCATAAGCCTTACAGGACAGTACGCCTCGATCGATGAAGATTTGACCGGTATCGAGAACCTGATGCTGATTGCCCGGTTGATGGGCTATACACGCAGACAGGCAAAGGTCAGGGCAATTGAATTATTAGAAGCTTTTGGACTGGACCATGCGGCAAAACGTCAGGTGAAAAACTATTCAGGTGGGATGCGTCGGCGCATCGATATTGCGGCCAGTATTGTGGTGACACCGGATTTACTGTTTTTGGATGAACCGACTACCGGACTCGACCCCCGGAGCCGCAACCAGGTCTGGGATATCATCCGTGCGCTGGTCCGTGCGGGGACGACGGTTTTGCTGACGACGCAATACTTGGAGGAAGCCGATCAGCTAGCGGACCAGATCGGCGTGATCCATCACGGCAAAATCATCGCAGAAGGTACCAGCAGTGAGTTGAAGGCATCGGTCGGCCGTGGCACTTTAAATGTCCAACTTGTCCATGCCGAAGACCAGCACCGGGCCAGAACGATACTTGAAGAAAAGCTGGATGCATCCGTTCGCCTAGGTGCGGATTCCACCTCATTGACAGCTCAAGCTGATGATTCTGCACTAGTAGCAGAATCACTGGCCGAATTTGCTCGACAGCATATTGAAGTCAGTGATTTTTCACTGGGACGTCCAAGCCTTGACGAAGTGTTCCTGACGTTGACAGGCCAGTCTGCTGAGCAACAACAAGATTCCGGGGAGGAGATCTTATGACTGTCCATCTGCAAACACGCGAGTCGATGAAGGCCGATACAGGAACCGATGAGCGGCTGCTGCAGGCGATTGCTTCAGGTGCAAGGCCCGAGCCGCCGAATGCCTGGTCCTCAACGATGGCATTTGCATCACGTGCTTTATTGCGCATCAAACATGTTCCTGAACAGATGTTTGATGTCACCGTATTTCCGATCATATTCCTGCTGATGTTCACTTATCTTTTCGGGGGTGCCATCGCAGGCTCGACCACTGACTATCTGCAGTTTCTTCTGCCGGGCATACTGGTCATGACTGTTGCCCAAATTACGATGTACACAGGAATCGATCTGAACAACGACATACGAAAAGGCATCTTTGACAGGTTCCGGACGTTGCCGATTTGGCTGCCGTCTGCCTTAATCGGTGCTTTGCTGGTGGATGTTATCCGCTACTCGATGGCTTCTATTATTATGATTGCACTTGGATTGATGCTTGGCTTTAGGCCGGAGGGCGGTCTATGGGGTGTCGGCTTTGCCATTGTGCTGGTGCTGATTTTTTCATTCAGCCTTTCATGGATTTGGACGACTTTCGGTTTAATCGTACGTTCGGAAAAATCATTGATGATGATCAGTTTCCTTGTCTTGATGCCGCTGACTTTCATCAGCAATGTCTTTGTGGAACCGGATACGCTTCCCACGTGGCTTCAGGGATTTGTAAACAGCAACCCCATTTCAATTCTGGCAACAGCGGTCCGTGGATTTATGCATGGAACGGGAACCTGGCAGCAAGTGGCCGGTGTTCTGCTGGTTTCGGCTATCATGACGGCTATTTTTGCACCGCTCACGATGTATCTTTATCGGAATAAGAAATGACGCGGGAGTGACACGTGATTATGGAATGCTTTTTCTCTGCCAGTATTGACTGAATAGTCTATACTGGAGGCTGATGCGGATATTTATAAAAGCCAATGAGGAGGAAAAGTATATGAAAGTTGCAGTAATCGTAGGAAGCGTACGGAAAGATTCGTTCAACAGAAAATTAGCGGAGTTTGTCCAGAAGCGCTATGGCAGCCGTTTTGAGATGAAGATCCTGGATTTAAGCGTCTTGCCGTTATACAGCCAGGATATCGAGAACAATGAGCCGCAGGAAATCACGGATTTCAAGACCACTGTAAAAAAAGCGGATGCTGTGTTGTGGGTGACGCCTGAATACAACTCGACCATTCCGGGTGTGCTGGGCAATGCCATCGATTGGCTGTCGCGTGTCGATAAAGTGATGATCGGCAAACCATCATGGATCATGGGGGCTTCCATGGGCAATTTAGGGACGGTCAAAGCCCAGATGCATTTGCGTGATATCCTTTTTGCGCCAGGGCTGCAATCGCCTGTACTGATCGGCAATGAAGTCTATATCGGTGCAGTTCATACGAAAATGGATGAAGCAGGGAATATCACAGATGAAGCGACTGTAGCTTTCTTGGATACAGTAGTTGATAATTTCGAGCAGTGGATGAAACGCTTTCGTTAATCGGTTGAAGGGGGAATGACAAATGAAGATCGCCATCTTATCTGATATACACGAAGGTTTGAACCGTAAAAGGTCCGGCTCTGATGTTTTCGGGTTGTTGCAGGAATGGCTGGATCGGCATGAACCTGATGTATTTATCATCAGTGGTGATATGACTTCAGGCCCCGAAAAGAGTCTGGCTCTTTTAAATCGCCTGCAAAGCAGCCTTTCCAAGACCCGGGTCCTTTACGTCCACGGCAACCACGATGTATATCACGAGGATGCTGCTGATGCCTATCATCAGCTGCTGCAGTTTGGTGGCAATCTTGGCAATGGGCCGGTCGACTTGAACGAAGAATGGGTTGTAATCGGTGATGGCGGGTGGTACGACTATACATTCGGTATGGAAGAGTTTACAGATGAACAGTTTTCCACCGGGCAATTCAACAATTCTACTTGGCCGGACAAAATCCATGCCCATTGGCCGGAGAATGATGCGGCAATCACCGGGAAGTATTTAAAAAAGCTGGAGAACTGGCTGATGGCCAATCAGAAAAAGAACATCATCCTGGTCAGTCATTTTGTGCCGTTTGCCCATTTTGTCCAAGTAAAAAACGACCCTGCCTGGGATTTCTTCAATGCCATGATGGGAAATAAGGGCGTCGGGGAGCTGGCTGAAAAATATGGCGTGAAAAAATTGATTTTCGGCCATATCCACACCAGGTATCACGAGGAGTACAAAGGCATCGACTGCATCTGTAATCCACTTGGCTATTTTCCGCATGAATGGGTCCATGATTCCGCACAGGAAGAAATCGGTTCTACGATAAAAGTCATCGAAATCTGATGCATCGCCTCTCTTCTCCATGTTTAATTGCTTCTATTCAAAGGAATAGGAAAGAAAGAACGAATTGGGGAGGCGGTTTTTCTAAATGGATATCTATACCATCGGCCATTCAAGCCACTCACGGGAAGTGTTCGATGCTATGCTGAAAGAAACGGGCATCGAACTCCTGGGAGATGTCCGGGCGTTTCCAGGAAGCCGCAAATGGCCGCAGTTTTCCAAAGATGAATTTCCTGTCTGGCTTGAAGCTGAAGGAATCACTTATGAACACCTTCCGAAACTTGGCGGCAGACGCCGGAAATCGAAAGACGGACAGGAAGACCGCAATGCAGGCTGGCGCAACCAGTCTTTTCACAACTATGCGGATTATACGTTGACGGAAGAATTTCAAGAAGGCATTGAAGAACTGCTGGAGAAAGCGGCTGTCAAACGGACGGCTTACTGCTGTTCGGAACGTCACCCTGCACGTTGCCACCGGTTGCTGATCAGCAATTACCTGACCGCGAATGGTCACCGTGTTTTGCACATCATCGATGGAAAAAATGGAACCGTTGATATTGTTGAGCACAAAGTGGGCATGTGGGGAGCAGAGGCAGTTGTGGATAAGGATGGTACAGTCACTTATCCTGCAGATGGATAAAGAGAATCCGAAATGAATCCACCTATTGAAAAAACCTGCAAGCCTTTTGAAGGCCTGCAGGTTTTTTTCATTTCATAGGTTCATCGGTCCGTGGTAATCTCCGTCAAAGCGGATTTGACCTCAGAATGCGGCTTACGATTTCTTCCCAACCAGACGGCCGAGCAGGAATGCTCCGGCTACCATGCCGATCGCTGCATTGGTCTTTTTGGTGAATACCTGCTTTACGACCAGGTTCAAGTTCTGTGGACGTTCTGCCAGTCTGCGCATGAAATAGCCATACCAGTCTGTCCCGAAAGGAATATATGTACAGAAATTATAGCCCTGTTTGGCAAGCTCCAACTGCATTTCCTTACGGAAGCCGTAAAGCATCTGGAATTCAAATTTTTCGTTTGGAATGTTGTGGTCAACCACAAATTGCTTCACATGTTCGATGACGTTATGGTCATGTGTCGCAATAGAGGTGAATTTGCCATTCACTAAGTGGTATTCGATCAATTCAATGAAGTTGGCATCGATTTCTTCTTTGCTTTGATATGCCACTTCTTCCGGCTCTTTGTATGCGCCTTTGACAATGCGCAACCGGTAATTGCTGTATTTCTTGATATCTTCTTCAGCTCTGATGAAATAGGATTGAATGACCGTCCCAATATTATTGAAGTCTTTCGACAATTCATCCAATAAGTCAAATGAAGGTTGAAGGCGCGCATAGTTTTCCATATCAAAATTGATGAAAATACCATAGTCGGCTGATTTAGCGACAATTTCTTTAATGTTTTCCAAGCAAAAATCATAATCGATATCCAATCCGAGTTGTGACGGCTTTAAGGAAATGTGCGCATCCACTTGATGGTTATGGATGGCATCCACGACACCCAGGATCTGATTTTTAGCTTCCAGTGCTTCTGCTTTGTCGTGGACAAATTCCCCTAGATTATCGATGGTGCAGCTGATGCCTTGTGCATTCAATTCCTTGATGCTGTCAATAGCTTCTTCGATATTGGTTCCGGCTACGACACTGTGGGCGCCCAGCTTGAAGCCGTAGTTTTGTGCTGCTTTATTTAAGAGTTGGTTTTCTGATAGGTGGATGAAGAAATTTTTAACGATCATTTTTTTATTGCCCCAATCTTCTCTGTATTTTTTAACGGAACAAATTGTTGAAAGGATGGAAATGAAGGTATAAATTAAGGAGAAAAAAGTTACCGCAAAATATTTTTGCATTAATAATTATCTCTATCTATAATAATGCAAAAAAATAATGCATTTTGCAATCTTTATTTTTTAAATTTTGAACTTAATACGAGTTTTTGCTGAATTAGAGCCTTGAAAGTGACAATGGCGTGTACAGCTTTCGGAAATGACTGTTTCTGGTAAAATATAATTAAAGGAAAAGGAGATACCACTGGAAGAAAGGGGGAAGCGAATGGGCACAAAATATCTTTTTGAATCACAGCGGCTGGGTTTTAGGTGCTGGAAAGAAAGGGACCGGAATCCGTTCGCAGTTATGACTGCGGATCCGGAAGTGATGCAGTATTTTCCGAAGCCGTTGGCAAAAGAAGAAGCTGCCCGGTTGATTGAGCGATTCGAAACGCATATGGAGGAAAAAGGCTATACAATGTGGGCAGTGGATCGGAAAGAAGATGGAGTGTTTATCGGCTTTATCGGGCTGCTTGAAATAACAATGCCGATTGAAGGACAGGGAGCAGCGGAGATCGGATGGCGGCTGGAGAAACGCTTTTGGAAACAGGGCTACGCTGTCGAAGGGGCGAGAGCCTGTTTAACCTATGCGTTCGGTCCGCTGGGCATGACTCAAGTCTATTCGTTCACTTCGGTGATCAACCAACCCTCTGAAACCGTCATGAAGCGGATTGGAATGACAAAAATAGGCGAGTTCGAGCATCCGAAGCTGGGGCAAGAGAGTCCGTTGAAAAAGCATGTGCTGTACAAAATCAACAGACAAGAAGCGGAAAAATTGATGACTCAGGGGGATGAACGATGAAAAAGCAAGTGCTGGAGACATTCAACGAATTGGCAGGCGTCTATGAAACGATGGAAGACGCGAACAACCTGTACAATACGCAATATGAAAGACCTGCAATGATGCAGCATATTCCGGTTGATCTGGGCGGGCAACGTGTACTCGACGCGGGTTGTTCGGCAGGTTGGTATTCCCGGCAATTAGCCGACAGAGGGGCGCAAGTGACGAGCGTTGACATGAGTCCTGAAATGATCGCTTCCACTAAAAAGCTGATGGGTGAAAATGCTGATGTGCACTGTCTGGACTTGGAAGAACCCTTGCCATTTGAGGACCACAGCTTTGATTTTATCGTCAGTTCGCTGACACTGCATTACTTGAAGGACTGGCCGGCTGTTTTTGCTGAACTCAGTCGGGTATTGAAGCGGGGCGGGAGCTTTTTGTTGTCGATCCATCATCCGTTGACAGATCTTCAGCTTTTGGAGGAATCACAGTATTTTTCCACCGAGCTGATTGTCGATCAATGGAATAAAGCTGGAAAGACCTATCATGTGCCATTTTACAGAAGGCCGTTGAGTGAGGTCCTCAACAATTTGCTTGTTGAATTTTCAATTGAACATGTAACAGAGCCGAAACCCACACAGCTATTCAAGGAACTGGCACCCGAACAATACGGCAGGCTGATGAAAAGCCCGAATTTCCTGATCTTGAAGGCACTTAAAAAGTAAAAAGGCAAAACAAAACCCACTCGATCTGCCGAGTGGGTTTTGTAAGTTCTATTCGTCTTGCTTGCACATGCAGCGTTCGCATTCGTAAATGATTGACTGGTGCTGCTCCTTGATTTCGCATCCGCACTCGCGGCATTCTTTCATTGAGCGTGTCTCATATGTTTTAGTCGTTTTCATAATGATCTCCTCCAATAGGTTAGTTTGGTTTGAATGCCGTGGCGTAGGAATGGATGCTAATCGACAGGTATTGTTCGCTTACTTAGTTGTTGTGAATTGAGCTGTTTCAGTCGAGCCCTTCATAGCTGTAGTTGAGCTTGTTCCACCAGATACGATCTGTGAGATCTCATCGAAGTAGCTTGTCCCAACTTCACGCTGGTGACGTGTTGCTGTGTAGCCTTTCGATTCGTTGGCGAATTCAGCTTGCTGCAGTTTCGAGTATGCCGCCATGCCGTTGTCTTTGTAATCGTGAGCAAGTTCGAACATGCTGTGGTTCAATGAGTGGAAGCCAGCCAGTGTAACGAACTGGAACTTGTAGCCCATCTTGCCAAGTTCAACCTGGTATTTCGCAATTGTTTCTTCATCAAGCTTTGCTTTCCAGTTGAATGAAGGCGAGCAGTTGTAAGCAAGCAATTTGCCTGGGAATTCTGCATGGATTGCATCCGCGAATTGTTGAGCTTCTTCCAGGTTCGGGTGAGAAGTTTCACACCAGACAAGATCCGCATAAGGTGCGTATGCCAGGCCGCGTGCAATAGCTTGGTCGATACCAGCGTTCGTACGATAGAAGCCTTCTGGTGTGCGTTCGCCTGTGATGAAGGCATGGTCGCGTGGATCGATGTCGCTTGTGATCAAGTCAGCTGCATCTGCATCCGTACGCGCGATGATGATGGTCGGTACGCCAAGTACATCAGACGCCAATCGAGCAGAAACCAAATTTCTAATCGCATTTTGAGTTGGAAGCAATACCTTGCCGCCCAAATGTCCGCATTTTTTCTCGGAAGCCAATTGGTCTTCAAAGTGTACGCCAGCAGCGCCTGCTTCGATCATCGCTTTCATCAATTCGTAGACATTCAACGGTCCGCCAAAGCCAGCTTCAGCATCTGCTACGATTGGTGCGAACCAGTCAAAACCTTCTGTACCTTCAACGCCGTCGATTTGATCTGCACGTTGAAGCGCTTGGTTAATTTTCTTTACTACATCTGGTACTGAATTGACAGGGTACAAACTTTGGTCTGGGTACATTTGGCCTGCAGAGTTAGCATCTGCAGCTACTTGCCAGCCGCTCAGGTAGATTGCTTTTAAGCCTGCCTTAACCTGTTGAACTGCCTGGTTACCAGTTAGAGCACCCAAAGCATTTACAAAATCTTCTTCATGAATCGATTTAAACAATCGTTCAGCGCCTTTTCTCGCCAATGTATGTTCTATCTGGATCGAACCGCGAAGTTTTACAACTTCCTCAGCTGTATACGAACGTTCAATGCCGTTCCAGCGTTCGTCCTGTTCCCAGCTTTTATTCAGTTCCTCGATTTGTTGTTGTTTGTTTGTTGTCATGTCATCCATCCCTTTCTGATTTGAGAAATTAATTAACAATCTGTATTAATACAGTTTGTTTTCTTGTTAATTAATATATAACAGAAAGGGAGAGTTGTCTTGAAAAATGGATAAAAGCGAGTATTTGATGATAAAAGCACATATTCAGCGACAAAGGAGTTCGAGTATTCTGACAGGTTGTTGCAATCTAATTTCCTAAAACACCCATAGAAAGTTATGTAGGGGAAAGAGTTGTTATACACGAGCAATAAACCTACAGAGTTATATATAGAAGGAACACAAAAATAGCGGCAGATGAATCCTATGCTTAGGCTGGAGGGAAGAGGGGAATCACCCACAAACTCTATACAGTTCCTTCTATATAATAGAGGCGTTTTGAGGTTGCTGTTTGATTCACCAGTAGAAAGTAAAAAACAGCCGCGGCTTTCTTCAAAGCTGCGGCTGTTTCTATAGATAAATATGCATTTCGAAATTCTTAACGATCCAATCCTTTTCCCATGCCTTTCAGGAAGTTAAGGCCGAACTTGATGGTGCGGTTGATATCAGGATCTCTAAAGGCCTTCAACAGCTGAAACACGCCGAGTTTTTTGCCGTTCTGATTCTGCGTTTCCGCTTCTTTCAAGCCGTTCACGACACTTGAAGCCAGTTTGCCCGTTGACGCGGGGTCAATTGCCGTCAATGCACCGGCAGCACTCATCATGTTATTGATGAGATTGGTCACCGGTTCACGCGTCGCTTGTTCCATCACCACTTCAGCAATGCCTTCTTTTGCTTTGACCATCGCTAGAATCGCATCGAGAACGCCTGCATCGTCCAAATTCCCCGTGATGGCTAACAGTTTATTGAGTGCCTGATCCTGTTCGGCAATCAATGTTTCCAGTTCATAAAGCTTTTGCTGACGGATTTCTTCAGCGGTCCATTCCTTCTTCTTGATCTGCGTTATTGGACTTGCCATAGGACATCACCTTTCTATCGTTGATCTGTCAAATGCACATAGCCTTCACGTGCCCATTTGCGTTCCACTTCAATGCCGGATACTGGCGTCCGTTTCTTATCCCGCGGATTCGATTTTGGCAACGGGCGTTTAACATGATCCTTCAGCACTTCCATACGGACTTTGGTCTGCTTGTAGGCCGGCGTATTGGTCCGTTGATCGACGGCAGGGCCTGTCAGGAAATTGATGGCCGTTTCTTTTTTCGTCGAGTTCATCGGAAGGAACAGTTCGTTTCCTTTCACTCGTTTGGTTACAATGACCGGCAGTTTCAATGCGCCGTAAGGGGAGACAAGTCGGACAGTTGATCCGTCTTCAAGCCCGCGTTCTTTTGCCAGTTGCGGAGATACTTCAACGAAGGTCTCTGGCAGTTTCGAAATGATGCCTCTGGATTTATCGGTCATATTGCCTTCATGGAAATGTTCCAACAGGCGTCCGTTATTGATATGAAGATCATATTCTTCTGGGAAGACAACGGGTTCCACCCAATCGGATAAGGCGAAGCGTGCTTTTTTATCCGGGAAATTAAAGCCATCGACATACAGGAGCGGCGTGCTTTCTCCTTCGAGGCTGCCCCAAAGGAAGCTGTTCCAGCCTTCCATAGAAGCGTAATCCGCTTTCGCGAACAAGGGAGACAGACTGGCCATTTCCGCAAAAATTTCACTTGGATGGCTGTAGTTCCAGCCTGCACCCAGACGATTGGCGATTTCCTGGACAATCCACCAATCCGCTTTTGACTGGCCAAGTTCCGGAAGTGCTTTGTACAGACGCTGGACGCGGCGTTCAGTGTTGGTGAAAGTGCCATCTTTCTCAAGCGATGGCGCTGCCGGAAGAATGACGTCCGCATATTGTGCCGTCCGGGAGAAGAAGATGTCCTGGACTACGAAGAAGTCGAGTTTTGCTAACACTTCATCTACATGGTTGGCGTTGGAATCCACCAAAGCCATATCTTCACCGACGACATACATCGCTTTCATAATGCCTTCGTCAACAGCCTGCAGCATTTGGATATTGTCCATACCCGGCTTGTCATCGATTTTCACGCCATAAGCCCGTTCAAATTTCTGGCGGGCATTGTCATCGGTCACATGCTGATAACCTGGCAGCCACCCTGGCAATGAACCCATGTCGCAGGCGCCTTGCACATTATTGTGGCCGCGAAGCGGGTAAGCGCCTGCACCGGGACGGCGGTAATTGCCTGTTGCCAGCAAAAGATTGGAAATTGCGGCTGATGTATCTGAACCGCCGGTGTTTTGTGTAACGCCCATACCCCAAAGGATACAGGTGCCATCAGCATCACGGATCATTTCAGCTGTGCGGATCAAGATTTCTTTCGACACGCCGCTGCGTTGTTCAGCATATTCCAATGTATATTGGTCAAGCACTTCTTTAAAGTCATTGAAATAATTGACATTGTCATCGATGAACTGCTGATCGTGCCAGCCCTGGTCGATCATGTATTTCGTGACGGCCATAAGCCATACCTGGTCTGTTCCTTGCTTCGGTGTAATGAATATATCCGAACGCTCAGCCATTTCATTTTTACGCATATCGGCCACAATCAATTTCTGGCCGTGCAATTTATGGGCACGTTTGACGCGAGTCGCTAACACGGGATGACCTTCTGCAGGATTGGCTCCTACGATGATGACAAGACCGGCGCTCGCAATGTCTTTGATCGTACCGGCATCGCCACCCATTCCGACTGTGCGGAACAATCCGTCCGTCGCTGGGGACTGGCAGTAGCGTGAGCAATTGTCCACGTTATTCGTTTCAAATACCTGACGGCTCAGCTTTTGGATGATGTAATTGTCTTCATTGGTGATTTTTGAAGAAGAAATGACACCGATGGAATCTTTGCCGTTTTTTTCTTTGATCGTTTTGAATTTTGAAGCGACCAGATCAAGCGCCTCTTCCCAGCTGGCTTCAACGAACTCGCCATTTTTTCGGATCAGGGGAGTGGTGATGCGCTCTTCGCTGTTGACGAAATCCCAGCCGAATTTGCCTTTCACACAAGTGGAAATCGCATTTGCCGGAGCTTCTGAAACCGGCTGGATCTTCAGGATTTCGCGGTCTTTTGTCCAAATTTCAAATGAACAGCCGACGCCGCAAAATGTGCAGACGGTTTTGGTCTTTTTCGTCCGTGTTTCACGCATCTTAGCTTCAGCGTCGGATACAGCCATGATGCCGCTGTATCCTGGTTCAACATCTTTCACCAAGTCAATCATCGGCTGAAGGATCTTTTCAGGAATGGCAGTCATGAAGCCCGCTTCGCCAAGCATCGACGTTTCCATCAATGCATTGCATGGGCAGGCGGTAACGCATTGGCCGCAGCTGACGCAGGAAGAATCATTGATTTTGGCGCCGCCATCCCATAGGACGATCGGCCGGTCGCGTGACCAGTCCATTGTCAGCGTTTCATTGACCTGCAGGTTCTGGCAGACTTCTACGCATTGGCCGCAGGCGATGCACTGGTTCGGATCGTAGCGGTAGAAGGGGTTGGTCAAATCGACTTCATCGACTGTACATTTCGGTTCAAACGGATATTTTTGATGCTCGATCTCCATCATGTCGACGGTATTATGGACTTTGCAATTGCCGTTGTTATTATCGCAGACTGTACAGTACAGCAAATGGTTTTCGAGAATCCGGTCCATGGCTTCGGTCTGCGCTTCTTTGGCGCGAGGGGAAGCCAGTTGAACTTCCATTCCAGCGGTTGCCGGAGTCGAGCAGGCGCGCACAAGCTTTCCGTCAACTTCGACGATGCATGTATCGCAGGTCTTGATCGGATCGACTTCAGGCATATAACAGATTTGCGGGTGAAGAATTTTTTCTTCGTTCAGCACCTGTAAAATGGTTTTCCCCTGTTCGAATTCGACAGGTGAGCCGTTAATTTTGATGGACATGTCAAAACCTCCTTTTTGGGAATAAAAAAATCCACTATGAAGAACACACTTGACAAGTGCATCTGTTTCATAGTGGAATAGTGTCTTAACAGGACTTGTTAAATGACCAATCCAACCGTATAGGGTAAAGTGAAAGCGCTGCCGCATCAAAGTACGGCAAGACCAACATATGCTATTATTATAAACAGTAAAATGGAGATGCACAACCAGAAGTTCAAATAGTCAAAAAAAACGAGTCCGAAAGAGGAGAAGATCCATATGTCCAGACAGATCCATGAGTTCAATGACATCATTCGAAAGCTGCGGAAAAACCTTTTCGGTAAAGGGCCGGAGCGCATCCAGACGATCTTTGTAAATGACATGGCCATCGCAACTTTGTATGGAAACCTGAGTCCTTCAGAACAGTTTATCGCCAGAACACCGGAAGGCAGGGAGATGGTGCACGCTGCACGGACGCGGATGATCCAGAGCGTCTATGCCACAGCTGCTCCGGAAGGTATGGAGAAACTGGTCGGCGCGAAATTCGTCCATCTGTTTTCGGATATCAAAGTTGAAGATGATATTGCAGTATCTGTCTTTCTTTTCGACCGGCCAATTGATAAGAGCGGCGAAGGGGGAGGCAAATCGGATGCAGCAAGATAAAACACGTAAAATCCTCCGTTACGAGAAGGGGGCATTTACTGAAAAAGAAGACCAAGTGGTAGTCGAACAGCCTGCCACCATCAAAATCAACGGTAAGGAATTCATCACCATCGTCTGTTCTCCTGAAAACATGGAAGAGATGGCAATCGGTTTTTTGGTTTCTGAGCGTATCATCCCCAATTACCGGGACATCCAGGAAATCCGGGTGGATGAAAAGAATGGAACGGTTCATGTTACCGCTGAAAAAGTCTATCCGTTTTTCGAGCAGCTTCAGAATAAACGGTTCATCAGTTCCTGTTGTGGCATGAGCCGCCAGGGATTTGTCTTTGCGCATGACGCCATGATCGCCAAGAAAATGTCCGATGTCCGGGTGACACTGACCCCGAAAAACTGTTTTCAGCTGATGGATGACATGTCAGCTTCAGCGGAGATGTTCAAGCAGACGGGCGGCGTCCACAATGCGGCGCTCTGTGACGCAAACGGCATCATCGTTTCGCGGATGGATATCGGCAGACATAACGCATTGGACAAAATCTATGGGCATTGCTTGATGAACAAGATCGATGTCCGCAACAAAGTCATCGTTTTCAGTGGTCGGATTTCTTCTGAAATTCTACTCAAGGTCGCAAAGATCGGCTGTGAAATCGTTTTGTCGAAATCAGCTCCGACAGAACTGGCATTGACACTGGCTGATGAGTTGGGAATCACGGCAGTCGGCTTTATCCGCGGTGGATCGTTTAATCTATACACGCATCCAGAACGGATTGTCACGGAAGAAACTTCCGGTTTGATGAAAAATAAAATCAGGTGACAAAAAAAGGGATGGGTGCTATGCTTCTAATCGTCTTACTATTCAGTAAGCTGATATGGCCATATGCCCTAATATTTCCAACTGAAGATGCCCGGATTTAAGTGATCCTTCCGCCCTTTAAATCCTGAATTTTCCGCCTTCTTCACATGGTGAATATTAGCCTAAAAAAAGATAAAACTAATGGTTTCGAAGCCTGGAACCATTTTATATATGCTTTTATTATTGACAACAGGAGGTTAGGGGAAGATGAAAAAGAAGCCGAAAAACAGATGGTTGATTGCATTATCTGCAGTTGGGATACATATTTCAATCGGTTCTGTATATGCATGGAGCAATTTTACGAATCCATTGATCGACCAGTTTGGATGGTCCACCAGCCAAGTGCAATTGACATTCAGTATCGCCATCCTGTTCCTGGGATTGTCAGCCGCCTTTTTCGGCAGCTTTGTTGAAAAGTATGGACCGCGAAAAGCGGGACTTGTAGCAGCATTTTTCTTTGGGATCGGAATTATCGGCTCGGGATTTGCTGTAAGCGCTTCCTCTTTGCCGATGCTCTATGTTTTTTACGGAGCACTCGGCGGAATCGGGCTTGGAATCGGCTATATCGCACCGGTTTCAACTCTGGTAAAATGGTTCCCGGACCGCCGTGGCTTAGCCACTGGTCTTGCAATCATGGGCTTTGGCTTCGCTGCAGCCATCAGCAGCCCGATCATGGAAATGCTCATCACTTCTGTCGGAGTGGAACAGACATTTTATATTCTAGGTGCTGCCTATTTAACCATCATGGTCCTGTCATCTCTGTACCTTGAAAAACCGGAAGAAGGCTGGGCGCCTGCAGGCTTTGAAGAAAAGGTCAACAGTGGCAAAGCAGAACGGAAAATCGATTTGTCACAGCTGACAGCCAATGAAGCGGTTAAAACAAAGCGCTTTTATTATCTATGGTTCATGCTGTTCATCAATGTAACTTGCGGCATCGCAATCTTATCTGCCGCAAAACCGATGGCTATCGACAGCATCGGCATGACCACTGTTCAAGCGGCAGCGCTAGTCGGTGTTCTCGGAATCTTTAACGGCCTCGGCCGTCTTGGATGGGCTGCAGTTTCCGATTATATCGGACGCCCGAATACCTATACTGCCTTCTTTGTGATCCAGATCGCGTTATTCGCGTTATTGCCATTCACGACCAACGCGATTTTCTTCCAAATTATGCTGGCAATCATCTACACTTGCTACGGCGGTGGGTTCGCTTCGATTCCAGCATATATCGCAGATATTTTCGGTACCAAGCAGCTCGGAGCAATTCACGGCTATATCCTGACTGCCTGGGCAGCAGCGGGACTGGCTGGACCGTTATTCGCTGCATTCATGAAGGATAAAACCGGAAGCTACGAAAGCAGCCTGCTGTTCTTCGCCGGCCTATTTGTTATAGCCTTGGTAATCTCTTTAGTCATTCGTCTCGATGTCCGCCGGATCCGGGCCAAGAATGCAGAAATCAAAGTACCTGTTGCACCTGAAGTCGCCAGCGATTAAAGTGGAACGGCCAATTGAATGAGAAAACAATTCCTTCAATAAGTAAAAGATGGACACAATTCCTGAAAAAGCCTTGAATGCGTCATTTCTCAAGGCTTTTTTTGTTTTATTCCTAAACGGCGGTTTGACAGCCTACTTAGGTTTGTATAAGTTTAATACGATAAGGACTATACTTAAGAAGAGAAAGACAGACAGATGGCGCATGAAAATATACATAGGAAAAACTCACGTTTTTTTGGAGAGAAAAACGAACTTGAAGGAGATGGACTACAATGGTTGAGAAACGCAATCCGATTCCTGTCGCCGAAGCGGTCAAGAAAGTATTGGATCATGCTTTTCCGCTGGGCACTGAAACGGTGGAATTGGAAGAAAGCTATGGCCGCATTTTGGCTGAACCGATAGTTGCTTCAAGTGATGTACCGCCGTTCAACCGGTCTCCTTATGACGGCTACGCAATCCGTTCTATGGATTCCAGTGGAGCGTCAGGAGATAACCGGATCGGCTTCACCGTGATCGATCATATCGGAGCGGGTGAAGTATCAGCCAAAAAGTTGGGCGCGGGTGAGGCAATCCGGATCATGACCGGAGCGCAGCTGCCGGAAGGCGCTGATGCAGTCGTAATGTTCGAACAGACGGTGGAGTCAACGGACAGCATCACTATCCGTAAGCCGTTTGAAGCTTTGGAAAATGTCTCTTTGCAGGGAGAGGATCTCCGGCAAGGCGAAATGGTCATCGACAGCGGCAGCTTGATCAATCCTGGAACCATCGCGCTACTTGCAACTTTCGGCTATCCACAGGTATCAGTGGCTAAACAACCGATTGTGGGCATCCTGTCCACCGGAACCGAATTACTGGAGGTTGGAGATGCACTGGTGCCTGGAAAAATACGCAACAGCAATGGACCGATGATTGTGGCGCAGTTGAGGCGGATGGGCTTCCGCTGCAAAATGTACGGCATGTCGATCGACCGATTGGATGAAAGTTATGAAGTGGTCAAAAAAGCAGCTGAAGAGACCGATTGCCTGATCACTACAGGTGGGGTTTCCGTCGGCGATTTTGACTTTCTGCCCGCAATCTACGAACGGCTCGGAGCTGAGGTGTTGTTCAATAAAGTGGCGATGCGCCCTGGAAGTGTGACGACCGTTGCGGTGGCGAACGGACGTTATCTGTTCGGTTTGTCCGGCAATCCGTCCGCTTGTTTTACGGGCTTTGAATTGTTTGTTCGCCCGGCGCTCTTGAAGATGATGGTAGCCCGCAAACTTTATTTGCCGCACACGACAGCGGTGTTGGGAGAGGATTTCACCAAAGCCAATCCGTTCACCCGCTTTATCCGTGCCACATATGATGGGGAAACAGCAACGCCGGCTGGATTCAATAAGTCGAATGCTGTATCATCTATCGCACGAGGCAATGCGTTGATCGTCCTTCCAGGCGGTACACGCGGTTTCCAGGCGGGCGATGCAGTTGATGTGCTGCTTCTGGGCATGGAAGAAGGGTCTGGCAAATGGAAACTGTAAAAGTGCTGCAGGTGGTCGGCTTCAAGAACAGCGGTAAAACTACACTTACTTTAGATTTGCTCAAACAGGCAAAAAATAGAGGAAAGACTGTTTCCACCATTAAGCATCATGGCCACGGAGGTTCACTTGAGCTGCCGTCCGCACAAACTGACAGCATGCGATCATTTGAAGCGGGGGCTGATTGTTCCATTGCTTTTGGCGGTGGAGTCGTTCAACTGCATCAGCGAAAACAAAAAGCGACACTGGATGAACTGATTGCTCTTGCATCGATGGGGAATCCGGACTTGATTTTAGTGGAAGGCTTCAAAGAAGCTGATTATGAAAAAATCGTTTTGCTGCGCTCAGCCGAAGATTGGGTGGAGCTTCAACAGTTAAAACAGATCGCATTAGTGGTCACGCAGGAAATATTGGGACTGGACAAGATTCCAATGGTTCTGCAGAATGACAGTAAGCGAATGCAATCTTGGTTTATTAATTGGATGGATGGTGACAGAAATGAAAACATTTGAAATAGTGACAGAAGCGATCAATCCTCAACTGTATGCAGATATAGTGCTGCGGCCTGAAGCGGGTGCAGTAACTTTATTTACCGGACATGTCCGTGAATGGACAAAAGGAGTACGAACGCTGCATTTATCGTATGAAGCCTATGTGCCGATGGCAGAGAAGAAACTGGCTCAGATCGGCGAAGAAATCGAAGAGCGCTGGGAAGGGACGAAAGTGGCGATTGCCCACCGCATTGGAGAGTTGCAGATCAGCGATATCGCAGTTGTTATCGCCGTTTCGTCGCCGCACCGGAAAACAGCTTACGAGGCGAATGAATACGCCATTGAACGCATAAAAGAAATTGTGCCGATCTGGAAAAAGGAAATATGGGAAGACGGCGAAGAATGGATCGGCGACCAGAAGAAAAAACCGGAAGGGGAATTGACATGATCAGCTTGCGTTATTTTGCTGGACTCCGGGAACAGACCGGAGTTACCGAAGAACAAGTGGATATGGCCGGACGGACAGTAGCGGAACTTTGGGAATGGGCAACCGAAAAATACCCGGATTTCCTTTCAGGAGCTGCACGCGTTGCGGTTAATGAAGAATACGCATTGCCGACGGATGTTTTGGAAGCTGGAGATATCGTGGCTTTTATCCCGCCGGTAAGCGGGGGATGAATTCGACAGTAGGCATCCTTCTGGCTGGCGGACTATCACGCCGTTATGGTTCACCTAAAGCCTTTGCATCCGTTGATGGAGAGATGTTTTATGAACGTGCATACAAGGCTTTGGCTGGTGCCTGTGATCATGTGGTCATTATTTCCAGACCGGAGCTGGTCGCTCGTTTTTCACCTGAAGTGGACGTCATCACAGATCTCGACTGGATTGCAGGAGAGGGGCCTTTAGCTGGAATCCTGTCAGGAATGTCTGCAAGACGCGCCCGGAAGTACGTGGTGCTGCCTTGTGATATGCCTTTTGTAGGGCCAGATGAAACGGCGAAACTGATGGCCTTGGCCGACAGTTCGGCCGACATTACAGCAGTAAGAAATTCAGCTGAAAAAATCCCATTGTTCAGCATTTGGGATATTCGAGTCAAAGAACAGTTGCAGCAGGAGTTGGAAGCTGGCCAATTGCGCGTCATGAAGTTTATGGAACAAGTAACTACCGAGTGGATCGATTCATCACAGATTCATGAAGATCCGCTCGTTTTTCGCAACCTGAATCAGCCCGATGACTAAAAGAGGGGGTGGCGTAATGGCCATTAAACCAATAGAGGACCAGTTTCAACGTCCAATACGGGATCTGCGGATTTCGGTTACCGATCGCTGCAATTTCCGTTGTTCCTATTGCATGCCAAAAGAAGTTTTCGGTGATGATTATGCATTTTTGCCAAAACAGGAATTACTGTCATTTGAAGAAATCCATCGCTTGACTAAGATTTTTGTGGCGATGGGTGTCAAAAAGATCCGGCTTACAGGCGGTGAACCACTCATGCGCCGAGGATTGCCTGAACTTGTCGAGAAAATCCTTTCGGTTGAAGGTGTGGAGGATATCGGCTTGACGACGAATGGCCTGCTGCTGGGAAATCAGGCGCAGGCACTTTACGATGCAGGTCTGCGGCGCTTGAACATCAGCCTGGATGCGCTTGATCCTGAGCTTTTCGGCAAACTGAACGGCAGAGGGGTCGATCCATCACATATCCTGAAGCAAATTGACTTTGCCCAACAGGTCGGCTTTGAAATCAAAGTGAATATGGTCGTCCAAAAGGATGTCAATGAACAGGAAATCCTTCCTATGACAGCGTATTTCAAAGAGCGGGGTATTACATTGCGCTTCATCGAATTCATGGATGTCGGTAATGACAATGGCTGGAGCTTCAAGAAAGTCGTGACGAAAAAACAGATTCTTGAGAAGCTGCAGACAGTCTACAAGCTGGATTCTGTCGATAAGGATTATTACGGCGAAGTGGCCAAGCGCTACCGTTTTGAAGAAGGGGATGCTCAAATCGGATTCATCACCTCCGTTTCGGAATCCTTCTGTTCCTCCTGTACACGTGCCCGTCTTTCATCAGACGGCAAATTCTACACATGTTTGTTCGCTACCGGCCATTTCGATATTCGTGAATTGATACGGAGTGGCTTGAGCGATGAGGAGTTATTGGAGAGAATATCTGCTGTTTGGGAGCGAAGGGATGACCGCTACTCAGATGAACGCACGGAGTTGACAGCGAAAAACCGCAATAAAATCGGCATGTCCTATATCGGCGGATAGTCCATCCGAACATGAAAAAGGCGATTCCTGTATTCTCAGGAATCGCCTTTTTGGGTTGTAGTTAAGTTGAAAAGTCTATATCGTCCAGATAGAGAATGGAACGGATCTATTACGTCTTATCTTTCTTCAACCGGCACATATGTCTGCATGCCAGGCCCGATGTATTCCGCGCGCGGGCGGATCAGGCGGTTATTCGCATACTGCTCAAGGATGTGAGCCAGCCAGCCGGATGTGCGGGAAACCGCAAAGATCGGCGTGAACAGGTCATGTTCGATGTTCAGGCTGTGGTAGACCGAAGCCGAGTAGAAATCCACGTTCGGCGGAAGGTTTTTCTGGCCTGTGACGATGTCGTCGATTTTCACCGACATGTCGTACCATTTTTCTTCGCCGCGGATCTTCGTCAGTTTCTGGGACATTTCACGCAGATGCTTCGCACGCGGGTCGCCCTTGCGGTAGACGCGGTGGCCGAAGCCCATGATCTTCTCTTTGTTCGCCAATTTTTCCGTGATGACCTTCTCTACGTTGTCGACCGAGCCGATTTCCGTCAGCATCTTCATCACTTGTTCATTGGCGCCGCCGTGAAGCGGGCCTTTCAAGGCGCCGATGGCCGCTGTCACGCCGGAATAGACGTCAGATAGCGTTGCCACTGCCACACGCGCCGTGAACGTCGAGGCGTTCAATTCATGGTCGGCATGGAGCACAAGGGCTTTGTTGAATGCTTCCTCTTCGATCGCTTCCGGCAATTCGCCGGACAGCAT
>NZ_JAIQCL010000012.1 GCF_020023385.1 Planococcus circulans | reverse complement strand
GGAAAGAAGTCGTTACCGATTCCGGTAACGGCTTTTTTTGTGGTTTTATATTAAATGGTGGGTGCTCAAAAAAAGAACTTGATCTCTAATTTCTTTTAAACTTGAAATATCGAGTAAAAGTAGAGAAGATAAGATCCCTGCACTTGGATTTGACTGCGAACATTCCTCGGGTAGAAGATGAGATAGGTGGAGGCCGGCATGGCCCAGTATGTAGAGTTGAAGGTGCGTCCCTAGGATAGTAACCAAAAATCAAGCACCTCAAATGATTTGCACTCCTGATCTCTTTTTCTATAAAAAAGACGTTATGTTTGCAGGTGATGCAGCAAAAATTTACTTGTGCTTCCGCTTCGAAGATATTATGCCTTCTGGACGTGTTGAAAAAGCGGACATTCTGGAGTTCCAAAAAGCGATGGGGAGTCCCAAAACTGGTAGACAGAGATTTTGAACAGTTTCCCGTTCCCTTATTCCACCGGCTTTTTGGAAGGGATCAACAACCTGACAAAAGTGATCAGACGGAACGCGTTCGGTTACCGGAAGTTCGCCCGCACCAAAATCCCTCATTCTGCTTTCTGAACTAATTCCTGCTGAGGCTATGCTTTATATTTTCTGGAGGTTTGTTTCGCTTCTTTCTTTTTGCGCAGCTTGAATTAAGAATCACGAAACAAGCGATCAGCCTCTCTAACACTTCATCCAGAAGCGAACGAAGTCCATTCCGGCTAAAAGCCGGAATAGCAAAGACGTTAGCGGATTCCAATTGCTGATGTATATCGCGTAAAACCTCCAACTTTAAACAAAGATGCCAGAAGTAACATTGTGAAAAAACGAAATCTATTAGCAGCAAGTCTACTTCTTCAAAACTACTTGCAAAGTCTTTACGTGAAAGAGTTTCTTCTATGAAAGATATAAGTATAGAAAAAATGAAGGTGTCATCTACTGAACAATCGCATTTGCATCTTCGTTAAGGCGGTAAGAATGTGAAGAATTATGGAAGGTCCTTTATATACTAAGGTTTTCTCCATCTTTTCTCTCTTGCTTTCTTCAGAAATTTCCCCTAAGATGAAAATTAATTCTTATTGAAAAGTGAAAGGGTGTAGAGATTGGATGTGAATCCGTGGTTAATGGTATTGATCATTTTCTCGATCAATATCGTTTATGTAACATTTTTTACGGTGCGAATGATCATGACATTAAAAGGCTATCGCTATTTAGCGGCCGTTGTAAGTATGGTGGAAGTGGTCATTTATATAGTTGGACTTGGTTTGGTTCTCGATAATCTTAATGAAATTCAGAACCTGGTTGCTTATGCTTTGGGATACGGTTCCGGTGTCATCATCGGTTCGAAAATTGAAGAGAAGATGGCACTTGGCTATATTACGGTAAATGTCATCACCAGTGAAGCTGGTGAGTATCTGCCGAAGCAGCTCCGAGAAAAAGGCTATGGCGTAACCGACTGGAATGCCAATGGCCGTGACGGGGGCAGACAATCGATGCAGATTTTGACGCCGCGCAAAATGGAACTGAAATTGTATAAAGCTATCCAGGAAATCGATCCGAAGGCCTTTATCATTGCCTATGAGGCGAAGACGATTCATGGTGGATTCTGGGTAAAGACAGTGAAAAGGGGTAATTTGTATAAATGAGTAAGAATACAATATGGTTTGAAGTAGAAGAACATGAATCCATTACCGAGTGCTTGGATCGAATGAAAGCTGAAGGATATGCGGCTGTTGGCCGCAAAGAAGAGCCATTGTTCGAAGAAATAAACGGACAGCCAGTGCCAATAAGGCAAATTGTGAAATTTAAAGGAAGTAAACTTGGAGAATAACAAATTATACCTTTTAAAACCGAACGATTAAATAATTGAATAACCAATCGTTCGACTTTATTATTGACGTACTTTCTACGACTTGTTATGATTAATGAGAATACCCCATATATGCAAAAGAATTGGCTTTTGCGTCTCTACCAGGACACCGTAATGTCCGGACTATGCGGGAAAGCAACTTAGTGGATCGTAAAACGAAGGAGGGGCTTCTCTATATGTCCTCATCCATGAATTCGTTTCATGTACAGTCCTTAAGTAACCTGCTTTTCACGTAATGTGAGCAGATTACTTAAGGACTTTTTATTTTTTAAAGGAGAGTGTATCGATGAATCCTCGAATTGGCGTCATTATGGGAAGTACGAGTGATTGGGAAACAATGAAACATGCGTGCGACGTATTGGATGAACTGGGTCTGAGCTACGAGAAGAAAGTGGTTTCAGCACACCGGACACCTGATTTGATGTTCAGCTATGCAGAACAGGCAAGAGAACGCGGCTTGCACGTGATTATTGCCGGAGCTGGCGGTGCTGCGCATTTGCCGGGTATGGTGGCAGCAAAGACCACCTTACCCGTTATCGGTGTCCCCGTTCAGTCCAAAGCGTTAAACGGCCTGGATTCCTTGTTGTCGATCGTTCAGATGCCAGGTGGGGTTCCAGTGGCCACTGTAGCTATCGGTAAAGCAGGTGCTGTCAATGCAGGCTTGCTGGCAGCTCAAATATTAGGGACAGTCGACGAAGAAGCTGCACAGGCTTTGCAGAAGAGAAGAGACCGGACAGCAGCAGTTGTGCTGGAAAGTTCAGGTGACCTGATATGACCAAAACAATCTTACCCGGACAAACCATCGGGATTATCGGCGGCGGTCAATTAGGGCGGATGATGGCTCTTGCAGCAAAAGAAGCCGGATTTAAAATTGCGGTTCTCGACCCAGGTATGGATTCTCCTACTGGCCAAGTAGCCGACATTCAAATTGTCGCTCCCTTTAATGATCAGCATGCGCTGGAAGAATTGGCTGAAGTGAGCGATGTCATCACTTATGAGTTTGAAAATATAGATGTTGAAGGATTAAAAAAATTAGCAGAAATTGCTTATGTTCCCCAAGGGGCCGAATTGATTCGGGTGACGCAAAACCGGATTTTTGAGAAACAGGCCATTTCTGAAGCTGGAGTTGTGGTTGCAGATTACATCACTGCTTCTACGTTTAGGGAGTTAACAGAAAAACGCAGCGAGCTGTCATTTCCTTTCGTAGTAAAGACTGCACGTGGCGGTTATGACGGCAAAGGGCAGCAGACGGTTTCTTCTATTGACGAACTCCCTCAGGCAGAAGCGCTGTTTGAAAATGGGGAGTGTGTTGCGGAAGCCTTCGTGGAATTCACGAAAGAGATTTCGGTGATCATCCAGCGCAATGTGCACGGTGAAACGGCTATTTTGCCGATCGGTGAAAATATTCATAAAGACCATATTCTGCATCAGACGATTGTACCGGCACAGATCGATAAAGAGACGGTCGACCTCGCAAAGCAAGCAGCTGAAAAAATCGCTGCCCACTTGAATATGGTCGGAACCTTAGCGGTTGAAATGTTCGTTTTGGAAAATGGCAGCATCATCGTTAATGAACTCGCGCCGCGTCCCCATAACTCAGGGCATTATTCAATCGAAGCGACGAACATCTCGCAATTCCATCAGCATATCCGTGCAGTTTGCGGATGGCCGCTGCGGCAGCCGATCTTATGGTCAGAAGCGGTGATGGTCAACGTATTAGGTGAACATGTCGCGCCACTCACTTCGAAAGTCTCACAATTCCCGAATTGGTCGATTCATTTGTATGGAAAAGATGAAGCGAAGCAGAAACGGAAGATGGGACATGTTACGATATTAACGGAAGACTTAAAGGCGACTTTAAGTGAAATAGATGCATCCGGCATTTGGCTGGAATAATTGGAGGAACTTACAAATGATCGCACGCTATACTCGGCCTGAAATGGGCGCAATCTGGACGGATGAAAACAAATACAACGCATGGCTGGAAGTTGAAATTCTGGCATGTGAAGCTTGGGCTGAAATCGGTGACATTCCAAAAGAAGACGTAGCTAAAATCCGTAAAGGCGCTTCTTTTTCAGTAGATCGCATTTTGGAAATTGAAGAAGAAACCCGCCACGATGTGGTTGCTTTTACAAGAGCGGTATCTGAAACGCTTGGCGAAGAACGCAAATGGGTCCATTATGGCTTAACGTCAACAGATGTCGTAGACACAGCTTTGTCTTATCAGTTAAAACAGGCAAATGTCATTATCCGTAAAGACTTGACGAACTTTATCGAAATCCTAGCGAATAAAGCCAAAGAACACAAGATGACGGTCATGATGGGCCGTACACACGGTGTTCATGCTGAACCGACAACTTTCGGTTTGAAGCTGGCGTTGTGGCACGAAGAAATGAAGCGTAACCTGGAACGTTTCGAAGCAGCTGCAGCTTCCATTGAAACAGGCAAAATGTCCGGCGCAGTGGGCACTTACGCCAACATCGATCCGTTTGTTGAAGCCTATGTCTGCAAAAAACTGGGACTTGCGGCTTCACCGATTTCGACACAGACTTTACAGCGCGACCGCCATGCACAGTATTTGAGCGTTTTGGCATTGATCGGTTCATCGATTGAGAAATTCGCTACGGAAATTCGCGGACTGCAAAAATCAGAAACGCGTGAAGTAGAGGAATTCTTTGCAAAAGGCCAAAAAGGTTCATCGGCAATGCCGCATAAACGCAACCCGATCGGTTCTGAAAATATGACAGGGCTTGCCCGTCTGATCCGCGGTTATATGCTGACAGCTTACGAAAACGTTTCTTTATGGCACGAACGCGATATTTCGCATTCATCTGCTGAACGGGTAATTTTGCCGGATGCGACGATTGCACTGAATTATATGCTGAACCGTTTCGGCAATATCGTCAAAAACTTGACGGTGTTCCCTGAAAACATGAAGCGCAATATGGATTCAACACTTGGCCTCATTTATTCGCAGCGTGTGTTGTTGACGTTGATCGATAAAGGAATGGCTCGTGAAGCGGCATACGATCTGGTTCAGCCATGTGCGATGGAAGCATGGGAAAACCAGACGCATTTCCGAAAAATCGTGGAAGCGAATGACACCATCACAGCTAAACTATCCAAAGAAGATTTGGACGACTGCTTCGATTACAATCACCACCTGCAGCAAGTGGACATGATTTTCAACCGACTTGGACTAAACTAAACGGGGGCTTCTAAAAATGGAAAAAGGTCAGCTATTGTACGAAGGAAAAGCAAAGCGCTTATATGCAACGGATGAACAGGGAATTTTGTGGGTGGAATATAAAGATTCAGCAACGGCTTTCAATGGTGAAAAGAAAGAAGAGATCACCGGCAAAGGCATTTTGAACAATAAAATCACGTCACTGATTTTCACGAAATTGCAGGAAGCGGGCATTGCTTCTCATTTCGTCAAGCAATTGTCTGACCACGAACAATTGGTGCAGCAAGTCAGCATTATTCCATTGGAAGTAGTGGTCCGGAACATTACAGCCGGCAGCATGGCCAAACGCCTCGGAATCGAGGAAGGCGTGGCCATCAGCCGCCCGGTAGTGGAGTTCTATTTGAAGGATGATGAACTGGGCGATCCATTGATCACTGATGAGCACGTCGATATGCTGAACCTGGCAACTTCAGAAGAAGTGGCAGAGCTCAAGCAGAAAGCGCGCAAAATCAATGAGGTTCTCATCGGCTTCTTTAAAGAAATAGGCGTCGATCTGGTCGATTTCAAAATCGAATTCGGCCGCGATGGCGATGGAAACATTCTATTGGCAGATGAAATTTCGCCGGATACTTGCCGGCTTTGGGATACGGAAACCAAGCAAAAGCTTGATAAAGACGTTTTCCGCCGCAATCTAGGGAATTTGACAGAAGCGTACGAACTCATTTTAACTCGTCTAGGAGGACAACACTCATGAAAAAAGTAAAAGTATACGTAACATTGCGCGAAAGTGTATTGGACCCGCAAGGATCCGCAGTTATGGGCTCTCTTCATAAAATGGGCTATGGTGAAGTGGAAGACGTACGGATCGGCAAATACCTGGAATTGGTCATCAGCGACAGCGAACGGGATGTGGATGCATTGGTCAATGAGCTTTGTCATCGCTTGTTAGCCAATACCGTAATTGAAGATTATCGTTATGAAATTGAGGAGGTTGTCTCGCAATGAAATTCGCAGTGATTGTTTTCCCCGGCTCAAATTGTGACTTGGATATGTACCATGCGGTCAAGGACGAACTAGGTGAAGAAGCGGAGTACGTGTGGCATGACTCAAAAGATTTGAGCAGCTATGACGGCATTTTGCTGCCAGGCGGATTTTCATACGGCGATTACCTGCGCTGCGGCGCGATTGCCCAGTTTTCGGGTGTCATGGACGAAGTGAGAAAAGCAGCAGAGGCAGGGAAACCGGTTCTTGGAATCTGTAACGGCTTCCAGATCCTGACGGAAGCGGGGCTGTTGCCAGGTGTTCTTTTACGCAACAAGAACCTGAAGTTCATGTGCCGTACCGTTGGATTGAAAGTTGAGAACAATAATACCTTGTTCACCAATGAATACGAAAAAGGCCAGGAGATCCAAATTCCAATCGCCCACGGAGAAGGCAATTATTTCTGCGACGATGCGACATACAGCCACCTCAAGGAAAACAATCAAATCGTCTTTACCTATGCAGACGATTTTAACGGCAGCCGCAACAACATCGCGGGCATCATCAACGAGCGCGGAAACGTGCTCGGCATGATGCCCCATCCGGAACGTGCAGTGTCTGACTTGATCGGCGGCACAGACGGATTGGCTTTATTCAGATCAATCGTAAAACAGTGGAGGGAAGCACATGTCAGTCATGCTTGAACCAAATGCAGCTCAGATAAAGGAACAGAAAGTTTATCAGCAAATGGGCTTGTCGGATGCGGAATTCGCCATGGTCGAAGAAATCTTAGGGAGACTGCCAAACTACACGGAAACCGGATTGTTCTCGGTCATGTGGTCTGAGCATTGTTCCTATAAAAATTCAAAACCGGTCCTGGCAAAATTCCCGACGAAGGGAGAGCGTGTCCTGCAAGGACCAGGTGAAGGTGCGGGTATTGTGGACATTGGCGACGGGCAAGCGGTCGTATTCAAGATGGAATCACATAACCATCCCTCAGCCATCGAACCTTATCAAGGGGCTGCAACTGGCGTCGGCGGAATTATCCGCGACGTTTTCTCGATGGGTGCGCGTCCGATTGCGTTGCTGAACTCGCTGCGTTTTGGCGAATTGACCACTCCACGTGTGAAATATCTTTTTGAAGAAGTCGTTGCCGGTATTGCCGGTTACGGAAACTGCATCGGCATCCCGACAGTGGGCGGGGAAGTTCAGTTCGACGATTCCTATGACGGTAATCCACTGGTCAATGCGATGTGTGTCGGATTGATCAACCACGAAGATATCCAAAAAGGCATCGCCAAAGGCACAGGCAACCCTGTGATGTATGTCGGCGCTAAAACAGGCCGCGACGGCATCCACGGAGCGACATTCGCTTCTGAAGAGCTGACTGACGGATCTGATAAAAATCGGCCGGCTGTGCAGGTTGGTGATCCATTTATGGAGAAGTTGTTACTTGAAGCCTGCCTGGAATTGATCAAGTCAGACGCTTTGATCGGCATTCAGGACATGGGTGCGGCAGGATTGACTTCATCTTCAGCTGAAATGGCTTCAAAAGCCGGATCAGGCATCGAGATGGATTTGGATCATATTCCACAGCGTGAAACCGGCATGACGGCATATGAAATGATGCTGTCTGAATCACAAGAACGCATGCTCATCGTCGTCAAAGCTGGGCGCGAGCCTGAAATCGTCGAGTTGTTCGAGAAATACGGCCTGGATGCTGTCACGGTTGGTACGGTTACAGACGATTCGACGCTTCGCCTCAAGCACAAAGGGGAAATCGTTGCAGAAGTACCGGTTGACGCGCTTGCTGAAGACGCACCGGTTTACCATAAGCCATCAGCAGTCCCTGCTTACTTTACGGAGTTCCAGCAGCTGGACAATGCAGAGCCGAAAGTCTCGGATTACACAAAGACCTTGACGGCATTATTGAAACAGCCGACCATTGCTTCGAAAGAATGGGTCTATAATCAATATGACCACCAAGTGCGCACGAGCACTGTAGTGAGCCCAGGGTCGGATGCAGCAGTGATCCGTGTTCGCGGCACCAATAAAGGCCTTGCGATGACGACGGATTGCAACTCCCGCTACATTTACCTGGATCCGGAAACCGGCGGCAAAATCGCAGTGGCGGAAGCGGCGCGAAATGTGGTCGTTTCCGGTGCAAAACCGCTTGCCATCACGGATTGCCTGAACTTCGGAAATCCGGAGAAACCAGAGATTTTCTGGCAGCTTGAAAAAGCGGCAGACGGCATGTCTGAAGCCTGTACAATACTGGATTCTCCAGTTATCGGCGGAAATGTCTCTTTATACAATGAAACCAATGGCACGGCCATTTATCCGACGCCGACCATCGGCATGGTCGGGCTTGTGGAAGACCTTTCACACGTTACGACGCAAGACGCTAAGAAACAAGGCGACCTGGTGTATTTGATCGGGGAAAGCTTTACGGAATTTGGCGGCAGTGAACTGCAGAAGATGGTGGAAGGGCGCATTTTCGGAAAAGCGCCAGCCATCGATTTGACAGTGGAAGCAAAGCGCCAAAAAGAAATCCTTTCAGCGATCCAACAAGGGCTTATCGCTTCAGCGCATGACGTTGCTGAAGGCGGCGTTGCCGTTGCATTAGCCGAAAAAACTTTCGGCAAGGGATTGGGAATGGACGTCACTTTGTCCGGAACGGCGACAACGGCTTTATTCAGTGAATCGCAATCACGTTTTGTCGTGACAGTCAGCCCGGAAAAAGCAGCACAATTCGAAGAAATCGTATCAGACTCCAAGAAAATCGGCCAAGTCACGGGAGACAACTTAGTAATCAACGGTGAAGACGGCACGGCTTGGATCAACGATTCAGTCGCAACGCTTCGCTCAGCTTGGAAAGGAGCTATCCCATGCTTGCTGAAATCAGAAGCTTAAATGAAGAATGTGGTGTCTTTGGAATATGGGGCCATCCGAACGCGACTCAATTGACCTATTACGGGCTGCACGCGTTGCAGCATCGCGGCCAAGAAGGCGCAGGAATTGTGTCGACAGATGGAGAAGGTCTTCGTCCATTGAAAGGCGAAGGCATGGTCAGTGAAGTGTTCACGCCGGAAAAAATAGAGAAGATTGCGGGGCATGGCGCAATCGGCCATGTGCGTTATGCAACAGCAGGAGGCAGCGGCATTGAAAACGTCCAGCCTTTGCTTTTCAATTCAACTACCGGTAGTTTAGCGATTTCCCATAACGGCAACCTGGTCAACGCGACACAGTTGAAAGGCCATCTGGAACGACAAGGAAGCATTTTTCAAACGAGTTCCGATACGGAAGTATTGGCCCATTTAATCAAAAGAAGCGGCTATGCGACCTTTGAAGAAAAAGCGAAAAATGCCTTGTCTTTATTGAAAGGTGCCTTTGCCTGTGTCATTTTGACCGAGGAAGCGATGTACATTGCCTTGGATCCGAACGGCTTGCGACCACTTTCTCTTGGGAAGCTCGGGGATGCCTGGGTGACGGCATCGGAAACCTGTGCGTTTGATATTGTTGGAGCGGAATTTGTCCGTTCGGTTGAACCGGGTGAATTTTTGATTGTTACGAAAGACGGCATGCGCGCTGAGCGTTTTGCCTATCCGGAAGAGCGTTCAATCTGCACGATGGAGTATGTGTATTTCTCCCGTCCGGATTCGGATATCGATGGCATCAACGTCCATACTGCGAGAAAACGCCTTGGCGTCCAATTGGCGAAGGAAGTGCAGATTGAGGCAGATGTGGTAACCGGTGTACCGGATTCCAGTATTTCGGCAGCAATCGGCTACTCGGAACAAAGCGGCATTCCATACGAATTGGGAATGATCAAGAACCGTTATGTGGGGCGTACGTTCATCCAGCCTTCACAGGATCTGCGCGAACAGGGCGTTAAGATGAAATTATCGCCTGTGCGCCAGGTAGTGAAAGGGAAACGCGTCATCATGGTGGATGATTCAATCGTCCGCGGCACGACTTCACGGCGCATAGTCAACTTGCTGAAAGAAGCAGGGGCAACGGAAGTGCATGTCGTCATCAGTTCGCCGCCGATCAAGAATCCTTGCTTTTACGGCATTGATATCAGCACGGCAGGCGAATTGATCGCCGCTAATAACACAGTAGAAGAAATGCGTGAAATCATCGGAGCAGATTCGCTGACATTCCTGTCGGTGGACGGCATGGTCCAAAACATCGGGCGGACAGATCCCGGTTCGAAATGCGGACATTGCCTGGCTTGTTTTACAGGCGAATACCCGACCAATATTTATCCGGATACCGTATTGCCGCACGAAAAAGAAAAAGTGAAATAAGGGGGAACCGGTGTGTCAAAAGCATATGAAAAAGCAGGCGTCAATATCGAAGCAGGCTATGAAGCAGTCAACCGCATGAAGTCCCATGTGGAACGCACAGCGCGCAAAGGAATGTTGGGTGCGTTCGGCGGCTTCGGCGGCATGTTCGATTTATCCGAACTGAAGTTGAAGGAACCGGTTCTTGTTTCCGGGACGGATGGCGTGGGCACGAAATTGAAGCTGGCGTTCATGGCTGACCGCCATGATACGATCGGCATCGATTGCGTCGCGATGTGCGTCAATGACATTGTCGCACAAGGTGCGGAACCTTTATTTTTCCTTGACTATATCGCAGTCGGCAAAGCGGTTCCTGAAAAGATAGAACAGATCGTCAAAGGGGTAGCGGACGGCTGTGTTCAGTCCGGCGCTGCATTGATTGGCGGGGAAACGGCGGAAATGCCGGGACTCTATGAGGAAGATGAATACGATATCGCCGGTTTTGCGGTGGGCGCTGCGGAGAAATCCAAAATCGTCACAGGAGAAAAAATTACAGCTGGCGATGTCCTGATTGGCCTCGCTTCCAGCGGCATCCATTCAAATGGTTATTCACTGGTGCGCCAGATCATCTTTGATGAAAATAATTTAAAACTCGACCAAAAAGTAGAAGGCTACGAATCGCTGGGTCCAATCAGCGATGCGCTTTTGACGCCGACCAAAATATACGCCAAAGCAGTGGCAGCCATCGGCAACGAAACGGTTATCCACGGCATGGCGCACGTCACAGGCGGCGGCTTTATCGAGAACATCCCGCGGATGATGCCAAATGGCTTAGGAGCAGAAATTTCCATCGGCAGCTGGCCGGTGCTGGACGTTTTCAAGTTACTGAAGGAAAAAGGCGATCTTGCGGACCGTGACTTGTATTCTGTTTTCAATATGGGCATCGGCTTTGTGCTGGCTGTCGCTCCTGAAGATGCGGAAGCGGTCCTGAAAACAGCTCAAGCGAACGGCGAACAGGCTTTCCAGATCGGCCGCGTCTCAAGCACGGAAGGCGTTCAATTCCAAGGCGAACAGGACGGCACGCTAAATGAACAATAAACCGAAAATTGCTGTTTTTGCGTCCGGCAATGGCTCTAATTTTCAGGCCATCGCCGACGCTATTGCCGGCGGCAGCCTGCAGGCCGATTTGGTGCTTGCTGTGACGGACAAGCCACAAGCTTATGTAGTGGAAAGAGCCCGCCAGGCAGGAGTAGAATCTTTTGCTTTCATCCCTTCCGAGTTTGAATCCAAGCAGCTTTATGAGCAGATGCTGAAAGAGAAACTGCAGGAAATGGGAGTGGAATGGATCGTTTTGGCGGGCTATATGCGCTTGATCGGTCCTGTTCTGCTGGAAGCCTATGAAAACCGCATCGTCAATATCCACCCATCGGTTCTGCCTGCTTTTCCAGGGAAAGATGCCATTGGCCAGACACTGGCGGCGGGTGCAGAAAAAGCTGGAGTCACCGTGCATTATGTGGACGCAGGCATGGATACGGGCAGCATCATTACGCAGCAGTCGTTTCCGGTTTCGGGGCGCGGACGCGAAGAAGTCGAACGACAGATCCATCAGATTGAACATGAATTATATCCTGCAGCTTTGCAGCAATTATTCGACCGGTAATACTGCCGGTCTTAATCTATAGGAGGACTATTTGTGAAAAAAAGAGCATTACTCAGCGTATCGGACAAATCAGGGATATTGGAATTTGCACAGGAACTGGAAAAGATGGGCTACGAGCTCCTATCAACGGGCGGAACCAAGAAATTCCTTGAAGAAAACGGTGTTTCAATTACAGCCGTCGATGAAGTGACGAAGTTTCCTGAAATTCTGGGAGGCCGTGTAAAAACCTTGCACCCTCTTGTACATGGTGGATTATTGGCTAAACATGATGACGCAGAACACCAAAGCCAGATGGCTGAAAACGGCATTTCTCCAATTGACATCGTCTGTGTCAATTTATACCCATTCCGTGAAACCATCGCCAAACAGGATGTGACTGTGGACGATGCCATCGAAAATATTGATATCGGCGGTCCGACAATGCTGCGTTCTGCTGCAAAAAATCATGCCTATGTAACAGTAATCGTGGATGCAGCGGACTACACGGCAGTATTGACTGAATTACACAATGACAAAGCGACTACACCTGAAACAAGACGCCGTCTGGCTGCGAAAGTTTTCCGCCATACTGCTGCTTATGATTCTTACATCTCCAACTATTTAACTGACCTCACGGGCGAAGAATATCCGGACCAATTGACGCTTACTTATGAATTGTCCCAAACACTTCGTTACGGAGAAAACCCTCATCAAAAAGCCGCTTTCTACCGCAGCCCGCTTGGATCGGATTTTTCAATTGCCAACGCCCATCAATTGCACGGCAAGGAATTATCCTACAATAATATCCAAGATGCTAATGCTGCTCTTCAAATCATAAAAGAATTCAAAATGCCGGCAGCAGTGGCCGTTAAACACATGAACCCATGTGGCGTCGGTACAGGCGAAACGATTGCCGATGCTTTCGGAAAAGCCTATGAAGCCGATTCCACTTCCATTTTTGGTGGAATTGTCGCATTGAACCGTGAAGTTGATGCCGAAACCGCCAAACAACTAGCAACCATTTTCCTTGAAATCATTATTGCTCCTGCGTTTTCTGACGAAGCTACCGAATTGTTGACACAGAAGAAGAATATCCGTCTGCTGACTATTCCATTCGACAGCAAAACCAAAGACAAATGGAATACTGTCACCGTTGAAGGCGGCTTGTTGATCCAGCAGCCGGATGTTTACGGTTATGAGGATGCTGACATCCAAATCGTGACAGAGCGCCAGCCGTCATCTGCAGAGCTTGATGCCTTAAAACTTGGCTGGAGCGTCGTGAAACATGTCAAATCAAATGCCATCGTCGTATGCAACGCTGAAATGACCTTGGGGATCGGTGCAGGACAGATGAACCGTGTGGGATCCGCTAAAATTGCTTTAGAACAGGCAGGCGAAGGGGCGAAGGGCGCTATCATGGCCTCGGACGCATTCTTCCCGATGAGCGATACAGTGGAAGCTGCAGCGCAAGCGGGCATCAAAGCCATCATTCAGCCGGGCGGTTCCAAGAAAGATCAGGAATCGATCGATAAAGCGAACGAATACGGAATTGCCATGGTCTTCACAGGAGTCCGTCATTTCAAACATTAATCGAGGTGGAATAAAATGAAGGTATTGGTCATTGGAAGAGGAGGACGGGAACACGCCATTGTGCGCCAGTTCTCGAAATCTCCATCCGTCACAAAAGTTTTTGCAGCACCTGGCAACGATGGGATGCGTGAAGACGCTGAAATAGCTGAGATCGACGAAATGGATTTTGCTGGCCTTGCTGAATTTGCACAGCAGCAGGAAGTGGATTTCAGCTTTGTGGGTCCGGAACAACCGCTGTCAGAAGGCATCGTCGACTTTTTTGAAGCCAAAGGACTGCGCATTTTCGGACCGTCCAAAGCAGCGGCGCAAATTGAAGGCAGCAAAGCTTTTGCAAAAGAACTGATGAAAAAATACAGCATTCCGACTGCTGGTTATGAGACATTTACAGAAGTTGCCCCGGCCGTTGCCTTTATCCGACAGCATGGAGCGCCGATCGTCATTAAAGCAGACGGCCTCGCTGCGGGCAAAGGAGTCGTTGTGGCGTTATCGGAAGAAGAAGCCATCTCTGCCGTCAACGATATGCTGGAAGGGCAGAAGTTCGGAGAATCGGGTTCCAAAGTGGTTATCGAGGAATTTTTGGACGGTGAAGAATTTTCGTTCATGTCTTTTGTCTATGCAGGCCATATTTATCCGATGGTCATTTCGCAGGATCATAAGCGTGCTTATGACGGAGATCGTGGACCGAATACCGGCGGAATGGGTGCCTACTCGCCAGTTCCCCAAATCTCACAGGCCATCGTTGATGAGACTTTTGAAAAAATCGTGGAACCGTCGGTCAAAGCAATGGATGAAGAAGGAACCCCATTTAATGGCATCTTGTATACCGGTGTCATTTTAACAGAGCAGGGTCCGAAAGTGATTGAATTCAATGCGCGCTTTGGGGATCCGGAAACACAGGTGGTTCTGCCGCGCATGAAATCCGATTTTGGCGTATTTATCGATGCTGTTCTAAAAGGCCAACCTGCTGACTTGGAATGGGATGACCAAGCGGTGCTTGGTGTGGTCATTGCGGCTGATGGGTATCCGGAAACAGTGGAGAAGGGTACTCTTTTGCCAAATCTCGCAAAGCTTACAGGAGTTGAAGTGACCCATGCCGGTACGAAGCTATTGGACGGCGGATACGCTGGCAACGGAGGACGTGTGCTGCTGGTTTCGGCGAATGGATCATCCATCCAAGCCGCCCAGGAGAAAGTCTATGAACAGCTGAACAGCATAGACTGGAATGGTTTCTTCTACCGCACGGATATTGGATGGCGTGCAAAATAATTTCACATATGATATAATCATTGATGACACAAATTCGACAAGAAGATGTGTCATTTTTGTTTTGTCGCCTGCCCTATAGGCGATGAGACCAGGTTGAGGATTTTCAACAACCCACGGTTACCTCTATTTAAACTCCAGAATAGCAAATCCATTACGGCCTCAGAAACAAAATCAGCAAGGCATTGAAAATCGAAAGGAGACAAATCATGAATTGGTATGAAAAACTAAATCAGTATTTTCCAGTAGAAGAAATGAAATCAAAAGAACATATGGATGCTTTATTAAAGGAAAAAGGGAGTGTCTATTACAAAGATGAGGGTCCTTACCACGTCTTGATGTATGCAGAATTCCCGAATTTCACTTTTGTCGATTATTTGTTCGTATCGAAGGAATCACGCGGCATGGGTCTTGGCAAAAAGACGCTTCAGATGCTGAAAGACAAGAACAAACCGATCATCCTTGAAGTGGAGCCGGTCAACTACGAAGATACGGATACTGAAAAACGTTTGCGCTTCTATGCACGTGAAGGGTTTGAACATGCTTCGTCCATCGGCTATTGCCGCCGTTCACTAGCGACGGGAGAAGAGAATTCCATGGAAATCCTTTACTGGACTCCAAGTGGAGAATCAGAAGAACAGATTTTTGAGGGAATGCAGAAAATGTACGAGGATATCCATACCTATAAGGACGAACAGTTTTACGGCGAATCGTACGATTCCGTTGCGGATGTTCTGACTTTCCAGGAAGAAGAGAAAGTGGATGTCCTAAAACCTTTCAGCGACCCCGTCGAAAAATAGTAAGTTACAAAAATCCATGCGGAATGCGTGGATTTTTTGTGTCGGACGTTAATCAGAATGTTCTTGTTTTTTCAGGGAATAACTGTATTTCATTGCATAATTATGCTACGATATTAAGTATCGAACTAGCAGAAAGCAGGTGCCGGCAAATGGTTAATCCCCTATGGAAAAACACAGAGATTCGAAATCAGTTAAAAATTGTCACCAAAGAAGTTGCGCCGGATCTCGTTTTAACAAATGCAACCTATCTTCATGGAATCTTCAAAAAATGGGTCACAGGAAATATATGGATAGCGGACGACCGCATCGTCTACGCGGGAAAAGAAATGCCGAAAATCGATGCTTCGACAGAAGTGGCAGATATGACGGACAAATTCATCGTTCCCGGATACATAGAACCTCATGTCCATCCTTCTCAATTATATAATCCTCGAAGCTTTGCAGATTATGCGGCTCAGGGCGGGACGACGATGTTCCTTTCCGACAACTTGACGCTTTTTTTAGCATTGGAAAATGAGAAAGCGTTTTCATTATTGGATCAATTGGCGGAATTGCCGTTCAGTTTTTATTGGTGGACCCGTTTTGATTCACAGACGGAATTGAACGATGAAGATAAGTTATTCACTTCCACCTCAGTTGGAGAATGGCTGGATCGACAGGACGTGTTACTTGGCGGTGAATTGACCGGCTGGCCGAAACTGATGGCAGGTGACGACCAGATGCTGTATTGGATTCAAAAAGCCAAAATGGGTTTGAAGAAAATCGAAGGGCATTTTCCAGGGGCTTCGGAAAAGACCTTGGCTCGCATGAGATTGCTTGGGGCAGATGGCGACCATGAAGCAATGACTGTAGACGAAGTGGAAATGCGACTGTTGCATGGCTATGGCGTAACGCTTCGCCACTCTTCCATTCGCCCGGATCTTCCGGATTTGTTGAAAGGGATAGTGGAACGGGAGTTGAATGTCTTTGACAAGCTGATGATGACAACTGATGGCTCCACACCGACTTTCCATTTGGATGGGGTTATGGACTTGTGCATTAAAATTGCGCTTGAAGCGGGTGTGCCGCCGATTGATGCTTACATGATGGCTTCTTATAATGTCGCACGCTATTATAATGTAACGAGCCTGCATGGCCTGATCGCGACTGGCCGCTATGCGAACTTGAATATCCTCGATACGGTGGATAATCCAGTGCCTTCAGGTGTCATCTCAAAAGGGGTCTGGCTGAAGAAAGATGGGGAGAAAGTCCGGTCATTGCCGGACATCGATTGGTCGATCTTGCCGGATCTGGACATCGATTATGAACTGACGGAAGATGATTTCCAGTTCTCGATGCCTTTTGGTATTGAGATGGTCAATGACGTTATTACGAAACCCTATTCAGTCAGCGTGGATACCCATGACGGCAAACTCTCGAAATCGCATGATGAAAGCTTTTTGATGCTCATCGATAAGAAAGGGAAATGGCGTGTCAATACACTGATCAAAGGTTTTGCACCGGAATTGGACGGGTTCGCTTCTTCCTATACCAATACAGGCGATATCATTCTGATCGGTAAAAACCGTGAAGACATGTGGATCGCGTTCAATGAATTGAAACGCTTGAAAGGCGGGATCATCCTGACCGACAATGGCGAAATCGTGGAATCTTTGCCGCTTCCATATGGTGGTGTCATGTCGGATCTGCCGATGGAGCAGTTGATCGAGCAGGAGAAGGCGCTGAAGAAAGCTTTGAAAGAGCGGGGCTATAAGCACGGAGATGCGGTTTATACCCTGCTGTTTCTGCAGGCGACACATCTTCCATATGTCCGCGTTACGCAAAAAGGCATCTACGATGTCATGAATAAAAAAATTCTGTTTCCAGCGTTCATGAGGTAGGGGAAAATGAAAAATTGGGCTTTAAGCTTAGGCGTTTTACTTGTGCTTGCGGCATTCGCCGCAGGCTTTTGGCTGATCATAAAAGAAAATCCTGACGAGCCGCCATCGCCGGACGAAATTTTGACCCATTCGCCATATACAGGTGAAGAGGCTGTTCCTCCAGCGAACCGCCGAACTGTCATGGCAGTCATCAATAACCATCCGGATGCACGGCCGCAAACAGGGCTTACCGACGCAGACATGGTCTTTGAAATGATAGCTGAATACGATGTCACCCGATTTTTGGCCCTTTATCAAAGGGATTTTCCAGAAACAATCGGACCGATCCGCAGCGCGCGCGATTACTTTGTTGAACTTGCTGCAGCCTCTGATGCTTTTTTTGTGGCTCATGGCTACAGTCCGGAAGCCCGGGTAATGCTGGAAGCGGGAATCGTCGATCATATCAACGGCATTCAGCATGACGGCACGCTGTTTCAGCGCTCGAGCGATCGTGTCGCTCCTCATAATTCCTATATCTCCTTGGAAAACATCGGAACAGCTATGGAAATGACGCAGGCTGCGACTGAATACAGCGGAAAATCACCTTATTATTTCTATGACTCCGTGGAAGATGCTAAACTTAAGGAACAGGCTCTTTCGGTTAGAGTGGAGTACGGGACAAATGAGCTGTTTTTCAGTGAGTATACATATGGCAGTGAGACACATCTTTACAGCCGATCGTCCGGCGGCATACCGACAACCGATAAAGAGACCCTGGAAACAGTCGAAGTCTCAAATGTTCTGGTTTTTGAAGCGAAACACCGAACTGTCGATTCCGAAGGCCGTCAGTCAATTGATTTGGCGAACGGTGGGAATGCCCTTCTTTTCCAGGGGGGCGGCGTTCGTGAAATAGAATGGAGTTCGGCAGGCGGAATGCCTGTGCCGACAGCAGATGGGGAGCCGGTGAAGCTGGCACCAGGAAAAACGTGGATTCATATTGTCCCGGCTGCGCCCGGTATAGCAGAATCCGTCAGCTATACGCCTTGATGATCAGAGCAATGAAAGGATGATGAAGCTGCATGCAAGTTGATAAAATCAGAGGCCACCAGACAGATCAATTGATTGAAGCTGTTTTGGCTTTGAAAGATAAGGAAGAAGCCTATCGCTTTTTCGACGATTTATGCACAATCAGTGAAATCCAATCGCTGTCACAGCGTTTGGAAGTTGCCCATATGCTTCGTATGAAGAAAACATACGAAAAAATTAAAAATGAAACCGGTGCGAGCACTGCGACCATTTCCCGTGTCCGCCGCTGCCTCAACTACGGCAATGACGGCTATGATGAAATGCTGGCGCGCCTGTATCCCGATGAAAAACCGTTTGAACTTCCAAAAGACTGAACAGAGAACCGACTCTGTTCGGTTTTTTTGTTATAATAAATTGATGATAATTGATGCAAAGTTGGGTGAAACGAGATGGATTTCAACACATGGCGGCATGTCTTTAAATTAGATCCGGCAAAAGAAATCACGGATGGACATTTGGAACGAATTTGCAGATCCGGGACTGATGCCATCTTGATTGGCGGCAGCGATAATGTCACACTCGACAATGTCCTTCATTTAACGGAGCGTGTGCAGAGCTATGCTTTGCCGGTGGTGATGGAAGTATCCACCATCGATTCGGTAGCGCCGGGATTTGACTATTACTTTATCCCGACGGTCCTTAACAGCGATGATCCCCGATGGATTAAAGGCCTCCATCATGAAGCCCTCCGGGAATATGGCGAGATCCTGGACTGGGATGAATTGATTCCCGAAGGCTATTGCATTTTGAATGCCGATTGCAAAGCCGCCAAGCTGACTGGAGCGAAAACGGATTTGACGGTGGAGGACGTACTGGCTTACGCCCGCATGGCCGAACATTTTTTCCGGCTTCCCATTTTTTATCTGGAGTACAGCGGCATGTTCGGCGATATGGAGTTGGCAGGGAAAGTAAAAAAAGTCCTTGACGAAACCCGGTTGTTTTACGGAGGCGGAATCGATTCGGCCGATAAGGCAAAGGCGGCATTGGCTGCCGCAGATACCATTGTCGTCGGCAATATCATTTATGAAAATATCGAAAAAGCGATTGAAACCGTAGAGGCAGTTGCGGAAACGGCTGATTAGTCGCTATACTAATAAGAACGAATGTTCGAGGTGGTGCACAATGGAATTGATAACGAAGAATTTACTGAACGGGATGAATCCTGAACAAGCAGAAGCGGTCAAAACGACGGAAGGGCCCCTATTGATCATGGCCGGTGCAGGATCCGGGAAAACACGGGTGCTGACGCATCGGATCGCTTATTTAGTGCTGGAAAAACAGGTCTATCCATCCAATATCCTGGCGATTACCTTCACCAATAAAGCAGCGCGTGAAATGCGCAACCGGATTGACGGATTGCTGGGCCACGGAACAGGGCAGCGCATGTGGGCTTCGACTTTCCACTCGATGTGCGTACGGATTTTGCGGCGCGACATCGACCGACTGGGCATGTCGAAGAGTTTCTCCATATTGGATACGACCGACCAACTGACGGTCATCAAAAATGTGTTGAAGCAGCAAAACCTGGATCCGAAAAAATATGAACCACGGACCATGCTGAACGCCATTTCATCGGCAAAAAATGAATGCATCGATGCCACGCAGTTTGCAGCGGATATGAATCAATTCAATCCATATGAAAAGACCATTTCCGATGTCTACTTTGCCTATGAGAAACGGCTTAAGAAAAACCAGTCACTTGATTTTGATGATTTGATCATGACGACCTTGAATCTATTCAATACGGTTCCTGAAGTACTTGAGTATTACCAGAACAAATTCCATTATATCCACGTGGATGAATACCAGGATACCAACAATGCCCAATACCAGCTGGTCCAGAAATTGGCAAGTAAGTTCAAGAACATCTGCGTGGTAGGCGATTCGGATCAGTCGATTTATCGCTGGCGCGGCGCGGACATCACCAACATCCTGTCATTCGAAAAGGATTATCCGAACGCCAAAGTGATCATGCTCGAGCAGAATTACCGCTCGACCAAGCGCATCCTGCAGGCGGCAAATGACGTCATCCAGAAAAATACCAGCCGCTATCCAAAAGAGCTGCGTACCGATAATGACGAAGGGCCGGCTATCACCTTGCATAAAGCGGGGGATGAGCGGCAGGAAGCCCAATTTGTTGTACAGACCATCCAAAGGCTAATGGATGAAGAGAATTACAAGACTTCGGATTTTGCGATCCTTTACCGCACCAACGCGCAATCCCGGATTATGGAGGAAATGTTCGTCAAATCGAATATGTCCTATACCATCGTCGGCGGAACAAAGTTCTATGATCGTAAAGAAATCAAGGATCTGTTGGCGTATTTGCGTTTAATCGCCAATAATGACGACGATTTGTCACTGGCGCGTGTCATCAATGAACCGAAGCGCGGAATCGGAGCGACTTCTTTCGAGAAGATGGCGCGTTTTGCGATTGAGCAGGATCGTACCATCATGGATGCGCTCCAGGAAGCTGACTTTATGGGATTGACCCCCAAAACAGCACAGACAGCCCTTGAATTCCGTACGATGATCGACAGCTTTACGCAAATGCAGGAGTATTTGTCGGTGACGGAATTGGTGGAGGAAGTCTTGAAGAAATCAGGCTACCGCCAGATGCTGCAAATCGATAAAACGATTGAAGGCGAAAGCCGCCTTGAAAACCTGGAAGAATTCCTGTCTGTGACGAAAGCGTTTGAAAAGCAGAGCGATGACAAGTCGCTGGTTGCGTTCCTGACGGATTTGGCTTTGATTTCGGATATTGACTCCCTGGATGACGAAGAAGATGCAGACGGTCCGATTATTTTAATGACGATGCATGCTGCAAAAGGTTTGGAGTTCCCAGTGGTCTTCATCATCGGTCTGGAAGAAAACGTCTTTCCGCATTCGCGCTCCAATAACGACGACGAAGAATTGGAAGAAGAGCGGCGGCTGGCTTATGTCGGCATCACGCGCGCGGAAAAACGTCTGTACTTGACGCACGCCTCTTCCCGCACATTGTTCGGAAAGAGCAACTACAATATGCCGTCCCGTTTCATCTCTGAGATTTCCGAAGACTTGATCGAACTGACGACGGCGCATCACCGTGCCGGAGCAGCAACAAGCTACAAACAGGCACCTAAACGGGCGGCTGTGACGCGCCCTGGCTACAAACAATCAGGTGGAGACAAGCTCGGCTGGAAGACCGGCGATAAAGCAACGCATAAAAAATGGGGAACGGGAACAGTCGTCAGCGTCAAAGGCGAAGGTGAAGAAACCGAACTTGATATTGCTTTCCCAAGCCCTGTCGGCATCAAGCGGCTATTAGCCAAATTTGCGCCGATTGAAAAAGTGTAATCGGGAGGAAACCTTATGGATCGCATAAAAGCGGAAGAACGTGTAACTGAATTGAACGAACTGCTTCGAAACTATGGCCATGCTTATTACGTACTGGATAAGCCGGCAGTTCCGGACGCTGTTTACGATCAATTATTAAACGAATTGATTGACCTGGAAACCCTATACCCCGATTTGGTTTTTCCGGATTCACCGACCCAACGCGTTGGTGGAACCCCGATTGCCAACTTCGATAAAGTGACGCATGAACGGCCGATGCTCAGTTTATCGAATGTTTTCGGCGAAGAGGATCTGCGCGAATTCGACAAACGGGTGCGCAGTGGCGCAGGAGACAGCATCGAATATGTCTGTGAGCTGAAAATTGACGGCCTTGCGGTGTCGCTCATGTATGAGGACGGCAAATTCGTCAAGGGTGCAACCCGCGGAGACGGCCGTATCGGTGAAGACATCACCGTCAATCTGCGGACCATCCGTGCGATTCCGCTGAAATTAAAGCAGCCGGTCACACTGGAAGTGCGCGGCGAAGTCTTCATGCCAAAAGGATCCTTCCACGCCTTGAATGAACAGCGGGGGGAGCGCGGCGAAGAGCTGTTCGCCAATCCGCGCAATGCAGCGGCTGGATCATTACGCCAACTGGACCCGAAAATCGCGGCGAGCCGCAACCTGGATGTTTTCATCTATGGAATCGGCGGAGACGGAGAGACGTACAGCTTGTCTGAACATGATCAATCGCTCAGCTACCTGGCAGATCTTGGATTTAAGACCAATCAGGAACGCCAGGTGTGTACAAGTGTGGAAGAAGTGCTGGCTTATATCGAGAAATGGACGGAAAATCGGACCAAGCTCTCTTATGAAATTGATGGCATCGTCATCAAAGTCAATCGCTTCCTTCATCAGCAGGATCTTGGATTTACAGCGAAAAGCCCGAAATGGGCCACGGCTTATAAATTCCCGGCAGAAGAAGTGATGACGACCGTTCGTGATATCGAATTGAGTGTCGGACGGACAGGCGTCGTGACGCCAACTGCTATACTGGATCCGGTTTCGGTGGCGGGGACGACCGTCCAACGGGCTTCTCTGCATAATGAAGATCTGATTCGGGAAAAGGATATCCGGATCGGCGATAAAGTCATTATTCGCAAAGCGGGAGATATCATTCCGGAAGTGGTGTCGGCCATTATCGAGCAGCGGACAGGAGACGAGCTTCCTTTTGAAATGCCTACAAATTGTCCGGCCTGTGACAGTGAGCTTGTCCGCATTGAAGGGGAAGTGGCCCTTCGATGTGTCAATCCGCAATGCCCTGCGCAAATCACGGAGGGGCTGATCCATTTTGTCTCCCGGAATGCGATGAATATTGATGGCCTTGGGGAGAAAGTAATCGAGCAATTATACCGGGAAGGCCTGATCAAGGACATTTCCGATATTTATAGACTGACAAAAGAACAGTTGCTGGAACTGGATCGTATGGGGGAAAAATCCGCCTCAAATCTGGTTGCAGCAATCGATGCCTCGAGAAGCAATTCGATGGAGAAATTGTTGTTTGGCCTCGGCATCCGCCATGTGGGTGAAAGAGGTGCACGGATTTTATCCGAGCATTTCGGCACTATGGAGCGGTTGATGGAAGCAACAAAAGAAGAACTGGTTGAAATCCACGAAATCGGCGAAAAAATGGCTGATTCCATTGTCACTTATTTAGACAATGAAGAAGTTCGTGCATTGATGGAACGTTTGCGCGAGACTGGCGTCAATTTAACATACACCGGCACACGGGTCCGCGTTGAAGCGGGAGCGAACGCATTCGCAGGCAAAAAAATCGTCCTGACCGGCAAGTTGGAACAAATGACCCGGCAGGAAGCGAGTGCACAGATCGAAGCGCTTGGCGGCAAGCTGTCGGGAAGTGTCAGCAAAAAAACCGATTTGCTGATTGCCGGCGAAGAAGCGGGATCTAAGCTCGATAAGGCGCTCGAGTTGAAGGTGGATATATGGGACGAAGAACGTCTCGTTGCGGAATTGAACAAATAAGGGGATTTTAACATGAAACGCATATGGTGGATTCCGATCAGCTTGCTGCTGTTAACGGGATGTGTTCCTTCCGGGACTGATGAGGAAACGGAAGTGATAAATGAGAAAGAAGAAGTAGAGACGGCAATCATTCCGAGCATGCAGTTGGATGATCAGTTTTACCGTACACTTCTGCCATATAAGGAAAGCGCCACAAGAGGGAAAATCGTCAATCGCCTGAACTCCCGCTACGATATTACAGAAACGGAAAATGGTTTATTGCGTTTGTCGCAGAAGCAATTTTCGCCTGATGATTATTATTTCCAGGAAGGGCAAAAAATCACTGATGAAGACGTGACTTCCTGGCTGCAGCGGGCCAGCAAAGATAATCCAACAGGCTTGAATCCCGCAGACAGCCGTTCAGCAGAACAAAAAAAGGCTGGCGAACGGCCGCCTGCTGAAATATTGGCGCATGTCATTGAACAGAATTATTTAGTGAAGACCGATGAGGAGACCATACGGCTCGGCGGCATCTCGATTGGCTTGGCATTGAATTCGGTGTATTACAGCTCAGAAGATGGAATTTCCTATGAACAAGAAATTCCTCAAGCGCAAATCGAAAAAGAGGGCCAGCGTATGGCCGATGAAATCGTGAAACGTCTGCGTGACAAAGAAGGTCTTGCGGATGTACCGATTGTAGTGGGCCTTTTCAAACAAAATTCCGCTAATGCAATGGTGCCAGGAACCTACTTCTCGTACGGCGCAGTACCTGGCGGCGATGAGGCTGTAGCCAATTGGACTGCAGTCAACGAGGCGTATGTCCTGTTTCCGACTTCCGGCGCAGATGAGCGCTACCGGGACATCGATACAGCATTCCGCAATTTCAAACAGGATGTCGAAGTCTATTTTTCCAATTTCACCAGTGTTATCGGCACAGGGTTTTATCAGGAAAATCAATTAAAGGAATTGAAGATTGAAATTCCAATCCAATTCTATGGTGCAGCTGAGGTAATCGGCTTTACACAATACGTAACGGGTCTGGTGATGGAGCATTTTCCTGAAAATGTGTTAGTGGAAGTCAGCTTAACATCGACCAACGGTCCTGAAGCATTAGTTTTGAGAAAAGCCGGGGAAACCGAACCGTTTGTTCACATTTACGAATAATTTGCATGAAAACGGGGATGGCCATGCGGCTGTCCCTATTCATTTTTTTAGAAAAATGGTATGATATAGCGTATGTTTACTGAATCCGGAGGTGTAGAAAAATGGCTAAAATGACAAAAGAAGAAGTGATTGAAGTCGCCCATTTGGCGAGATTGGCAATTACTGACGAAGAAGCGGAACATTTCGCAGATCAATTGGAAGCAATCACAAATGCAATGGAATTGCTGAATGAGTTGGATACAGATAATGTTGAACCGACCACTCATGTCCTGCAGATGGTCAACGTCTTGCGTGAAGACAAATCCATCCCTGGATTGGACCGTGAATTGGTCTTGAAAAACGTTAAAGAACATGAAGGCGGACAAGTGAAAGTCCCAACAATCTTAGAGTAACCGGAAGGAGGAACCATTGATGTCATTGGTGGAAAAGACAGCTGCAGAATTGCAGGAAATGATACATACGAAAGAAACGACGATTGCTGAAATGACCCAAAAAGCATTTGACCGCATTGAAGCCCTCGAGCCGAAAGTGGATGCGTTTCTTGCATTGAACAAAGAACGCGCAACACAGCAGGCCGAAGAAATGGATCGAGTGCCTTTTGCTGAACGCGGACCGTTATTCGGTTTGCCGATCGGCGTAAAAGACAATATCGTAACAGAAGGTTTGGAAACGACCGCTTCCAGCCGTATCCTTGAAGGATTCAACCCGATCTACAATGCAACTGTTGTGGAGAAATTGAAGGAAGCCGGAATGGTGACAGTCGGGAAATTGAATATGGATGAATTCGCAATGGGTTCTTCCAACGAAAACTCATACTATAAGAAAACCAAAAATCCATGGAATCTTGAAACGGTTCCAGGCGGTTCTTCAGGCGGCTCTGCTGCTGCTGTTGCAGCAGGCGAAGTGCCTTTCACATTGGGCTCAGATACAGGCGGATCGATTCGCCAGCCTGCAGCTTTCTGCGGCGTGGTCGGCATGAAGCCAACTTACGGACGGGTTTCCCGTTTTGGTCTGATCGCTTACGCTTCTTCGCTGGATCAGATTGGTCCGATTACAAGAACTGTTAAAGACAATGCGTTATTGTTGAATGCCATTTCCGGTCATGACGACAAGGATTCAACATCCGCCAATGTAGAAGTTCCAGATTTCGCTGCTGCGTTAACAGGCGACATCACTGGACTGCGCATCGGTGTGCCAAAAGAGTATTTTGGTGAAGGTGTCGGCGAAGCGGCAAAACAAGCCGCGCTTGATGCTTTGAAAGTACTTGAAGAGCGAGGCGCAATCTGTGAAGAAATTTCGCTTCCTCATTCGAAATACGCCTTGGCCACTTATTATTTATTGGCTTCTTCTGAAGCGTCTTCCAACCTTTCCCGTTTTGACGGAATCCGTTATGGCTACCGCACTGAAAAGGCAGGAAATCTGCTTGAATTTTACATGAATACCCGGTCTGAAGGATTTGGCGATGAAGTCAAGCGCCGCATCATGCTTGGCACATACGCATTGAGCTCAGGCTATTACGATGCTTATTACAAAAAAGCACAAAAAGTCCGCACCTTGATCAAAAAAGACTTTGATGATGCTTTTGAAAAATACGATGTTATCATCGGCCCTACGACGCCGACACCGGCATTCAAAATCGGCGAAATCATCGACGATCCATTGACAATGTATGCCAACGATATTTTAACGATTCCAGTAAACCTGGCTGGCGTACCTGCGATTTCAATCCCTTGCGGATTCGCTGACGGTTTGCCATTGGGTCTGCAGATCATCGGGAAATATTTTGACGAAGAAACGGTATACCGTGTTGCTGACGTATTTGAACAAGCGACCGATTTCCATAAAAAAACTCCTCAAACCTGGGAGGGAGCAGCACAATGAATTTTGAAACAATCATCGGGCTTGAAGTCCACGTCGAATTAAAAACAGAGTCGAAAATGTTTTCTCCAGCACCTGCACATTTTGGCGCTGAACCGAACACCAACACCAATGTCGTCGATCTTGGCTATCCGGGCGTGTTGCCGGTAGTCAATAAGCGCGCAGTGGATTGGGCAATGAAAGCGGCACTTGCATTAAATTGCGAAATTACCCGCCATACTAAATTCGACCGCAAAAACTATTTCTATCCGGACAATCCGAAAGCTTATCAGATTTCACAATTTGATCAGCCGATCGGCGAGCATGGATGGATTGAAATTGAAGTGAAAGGCGAGAAGAAGCGCATCGGCATCACGCGCCTTCACATGGAAGAAGACGCTGGGAAATTGACGCATACCGGCAATGGCCATTCACTGGTTGACTTTAACCGCCAAGGCACTCCATTGATCGAAATCGTTTCTGAACCGGATATGCGTACAGCTGATGAAGCTTATGCCTTCCTGGAAAAAATCAAAGCGATCATCCAGTACACTGGCGTTTCGGATGTGCGCATGGAAGAAGGTTCATTGCGCTGCGACGCAAACATCTCTCTTCGCCCATTCGGCCAGGATGAATTCGGTACGAAAACAGAACTGAAGAACTTGAATTCATTCAACTTCGTCCGTAAGGGCATCGAGCACGAACAGGTTCGCCAGGAGCAGGTCCTGCTTTCAGGTGGATTTATCGGACAGGAAACCCGCCGCTATGACGAATCGACAGGAAAAACTTTGTTGATGCGCATCAAAGAAGGATCCGACGATTACCGTTATTTCCCGGAACCGGATCTTGTCGACATTGTCATTGACGATGCTTGGTTAGAACGTGTCCGTGCTGAAATTCCAGAATTGCCGGATACCCGGAAAGCCCGCTATGTTTCGGAACTTGGCATGTCTCCATACGACGCTATGGTCCTGACATTGGCGAAACCGATATCTGATTTCTTTGAAGCGACAGTCGCTGCTGGTGCTGACGCTAAACTGGCTTCCAACTGGTTGATGGGAGAAGTATCGGCTTACTTGAATGCTGAGCAAAAAGAACTGGAAGATACGGAACTGACACCTGAAGGTTTGGCTGGTATGATCAAACTGATTTCTGATGGTACGATCTCATCTAAAATCGCTAAAAAAGTCTTCAAAGAGTTGATTGAAAAAGGCGGCGACGCAAACAATATCGTCAAAGCGAAAGGGCTCGTTCAGATTTCGGATGAAAACACATTGCGTGAATTCGTTACAACCGCACTCGATAGCAACCCGCAATCGATCGAAGACTTTAAAAACGGCAAAGACCGCGCAATCGGTTTCCTTGTCGGGCAGATCATGAAGCAGACAAAAGGGCAGGCAAATCCGCCATTGCTCAATAAAATCCTTCTTGCAGAAATTGCAAAAAGATAAGAAATGCTTTTGATAGGTAAAAGGGTGGTCCATTAGAGGCCATCCTTTTTTTGATGGCCTCCGCATCGGATGCTCTGGAGGACATTGCCTCTGCAGAAATCCATTCTTGTAGTCTAATCATAGTAATAGGAACTAACCGGAATTGTAGTCGTCCTTAAATCGAGGATATTTTTTAGAGCGAAGACCAACGCAAATCGCTGTTTCTGCATCTCAGCCTTGAAGACTGTGCTGCAGAACAGTAAACTGGTAATAAAGAGACATTCGAGCAATGGCATTTATAATCCACCATTGTTTGAAAAAATGATTCAACCGATTATTTTGGCGGGTTAGCCAATAAGCAAGATAAAGGAGAAGTGATTAGATGATGACCGAACAGGAGTATTTCGAAAAAGGCATTACATTGGAGAGCTATATGGCTCAAATGGAGTCGAATCAGCAAAAGTCATACAGTGTATACGAAAAGTTTGAATTGCCGGAAGATCCGGATTTCATGGCTTTACTGAAAGACAAGAAACCTCACATATTGGTCATCACTGAAGACTGGTGCGGAGATGCCATGATGAATAATGCTATTTTGCGTAAGATTGCGGATGCAGCCGATTTGGAGGTTCATTGCGTCTACCGCGATGAAAACCTGGAATTGATGGACCGTTATTTGACCAATGACGGGCGTTCAATCCCTAAATATATCTTTCTTTCAGAAGACGGCAATGTCCTTGGTGACTGGGGACCGAGAGCACCCAAAGTACAGGAATTCGTCGATGAGAAAAAGTCGGTTCTTCCTGAGAAGGATGACCCGCAATACGACCTTCACATGAAAACAGTAATCGGTGAAATTTCGGATGGTTTTGTCTATAACGAGAAGTTCTGGGAAATTGTCTATGATGATCTGCGCCAGGCTTTTAAAACCGCATTAAAATAAAGTGGATTTGTTAACCATAAAGAACTGGCCGGCAATTTGCTTGGAATCACTGGAACAAATCCGTGAATTTGCCCTGTCTTACCTTTAACAGAAAGTCCAGAAAGGCTGAATCTGATGAAACGTGCACGTATTATATACAATCCAACTTCCGGCCGTGAGCTGTTCCGAAAGCACCTGCCCGAAGTTTTGGAAAAAATGGAGAAGGCAGGCTATGAAACGTCCTGCCATGCGACAACCTGTGAAGGCGATGCGATACAGGCTGCGAAAGCTGCTGTAGAACGAAATTTTGATCTGGTGATTGCAGTCGGTGGAGACGGTACGTTAAATGAAGTCGTCTCGGGAATCGCTAAATTTGAGGTCCGGCCAAAAGTCGGCCTTATTCCAATGGGGACGACCAATGATTTCGCTCGTGCTGTTCATATTCCCCGCGATATCACCAAAGCTGTGGATATCATCCTTAAAGGAGATTCAATCCCAGTGGATATCGGTTTGATGAACGACGACCGCTATTTCATCAATATCGCAGGTGGCGGAAGACTGACAGAGCTGACTTACGAAGTACCAAGCAAATTGAAGACAGTCCTCGGGCAAATGGCGTATTATTTGAAAGGGATCGAGATGCTGCCTTCGATCCGCTCTTCCCGTGTCCGGATTGAATACGATGGCCAGATTTTCGATGACAGTGCCATGATGTTCTTGATCGGATTGACCAACTCTGTCGGAGGCTTCGAAAAATTGGCTCCGGATGCCAGCATCAATGATGGGAAATTCACCTTACTGATTTTAAAAGAGCTTAATATGGCGGAGTTTATCCGAGTTGCTTCCTTGGCATTGCGCGGAGAGCATTTATCGGATCCTCATGTGATTTATGCCAAAGCCAGTAAAATTACAGTGACGACAAAAGAGCGCGTGCTGTTGAATCTGGACGGAGAATATGGCGGCGTGCTGCCGGCTGTATTCGAGAACTTGGCCGGCCATATTGAAATGTATGTCCCGATCGATTCTTTAAAAGAAAACGACCGCAAATAAAAAGCTGGAAAATGGAGAACACCCCATTTTCCAGCTTTTTATATTCCAGCGATCAACTGGCTTAATGAATCATTTAGAGAAGTTCAATTGCTTTGTCCTGTTCAGCTGCAAGCTGTGGCAGGTCTTTGATCGGTTCCCAGCGGAACAGAAGCGTCATGCCATTGTCTCGCCCGTGGCTTTTGATGGTATGTTCAAATTGATCGATGGGTTCACCTGTATACTCAAATTGAAAGATGTTCCGTTCATACGCTTTGTCCTGGTGTTCAGGATAGTAGGTATACTTATGGATTTTCCCGACAAAGTCAAGAACCTCCCGAGGCAATCCGGTTTCTTCTTTGACTTCTCTGTACAAGGCATCGATCAATAGTTCACCATCTTCGATGGTACCGCCAGGCACTTGCAAGCCGACTTCCGGTTCTCCTTTGTACTCGAATACAAGCAATTCACGATTTTCCTCATCGCCTCTTGTGATATACGCAAATACTTTCCGCTTTGTTCTCATGATGTCTCACCCTTTTTCTTTATTCTCTTTAGAATACTAAATATTAAGAAAAATTTCAATTCATTTCGCTTTATCTTTGTCACAGCTTATTCAAAGTTGAACATAAATACAAGGCTTAGAAGGCGTTTTGAGATATAGGTTTGAGGTACAATAGGAACTAGAGATCAGTGAATTACATGCTTGAAAAAAAGGAGACGAGTAGATTGGACTTTCAAGATCCGGCTTTTCTGAGTCGAATTTTAACGCTATTGACTCTTTCATTCCATATTCTTTACGCAACAATAGGTGTGGGTGTCCCTCTCATGATTATGATTGCCCAATGGGTGGGCATTAAGAAAAAAGACGATCATTATATTTTATTGGCTCGCCGATGGGCGAGAGGATTTGTCATTACGGTTGCAGTAGGTGTTGTAACCGGTACCGCTATCGGTTTGCAGTTATCGTTGCTATGGCCGAATTTCATGCAATTGGCTGGGAACGTAATCGCTTTGCCGTTGTTTATGGAAGTTTTTGCGTTTTTCTTCGAAGCCATCTTCCTGGGCATTTATCTTTACACATGGGATCGCTTTGAAGATCAGCGAAAGCATTTTCTATTGCTTATTCCGGTTGCGATTGGTGCAGCTGCATCATCCGTTTTCATCACCATCGTCAATGCCTTCATGAATCAGCCGCAGGGCTTTGAAATACTGAACGGTGAAATGGTCAATGTCAGTCCGCTGCTGGCAATGTTCAGTCCCGCAGTGCCCACAAAAGTGGCCCACGTTATGGCCACGGCATTCATGACCAGCGCTTTTGTGCTGGCATCCATTGCTGCATTGCGCATGTTGGGTGGATCTAAGCATATCTACCATAAAAAAGCTTTATTTTTAACGATGAAACTGGGATTGGTATTCGCCATCGCCACTGCTTTGATCGGCGACTTCTCGGGTAAATATTTGGCAGAGTACCAGCCAGAAAAATTGGCGGCTGCGGAGTGGCATTTTGAAACCGAGGAAGAAGCTGGATTGATCCTGTTTGGGATTCTGGATGGGGAAGAGGCGAAGTACGCCATTAAAATCCCTTATGCGCTGAGCATTCTGGCACACAGTAATCCGTTTACAGAAGTAATCGGCCTTAATGAATTTCCGGAAGATGAAATACCGCCGCTATGGATCCATTACCTCTTTGATACGATGGTCATGATCGGTATGTGGTTGGCATTCTTTTCCTTTGTCTATGTTGTGGCCGCTTGGCGCAACTGGGCATTTATCCGGGCAAAATGGTTCCGCTGGCTGATAGTGGCTGGAGGGCCGTTAGCGCTCATCGCCATCGAAGCAGGATGGTGGTTCACGGAAGTAGGGCGCCAGCCTTGGGTTCTTCGAGGCCATATGAAAGTCAGTGAAGCAGCAACCACCAGTGGCCAAGTGGACCTGATGATCATTTTATTCGCAGGCTTATACCTCATCTTGGGTATCGGTACTGGGGTCGTCTTAACCCGTATGTACAAACGCAACCCGGTTGAAAAAGAATTGGCAGCGCGCGAAAATGGCAAAGGCGGTGAAGAAGAATGACTTTAGAGATTATCGGCATATCCGTTCTTTGGCTGTTTCTGTATCTGTATGTCATTGTGGCGTCGATCGATTTCGGCGCCGGCTTCTTTAATGCCTATAGCTCGTTTGTCGGCAAGCAGCATATATTGACTGGAGTCATTCAGCGCTATTTGTCACCGGTTTGGGAAGTCACCAATGTATTCTTTGTGTTCTTCTTTGTCGGGATCATCGGTTTTTTCCCGCAGACCGCTTTCTACTACGGCACCACGCTATTGGTTCCAGCGAGTCTGGCATTGATCCTGCTGGCGATCCGCGGTTCCTATTACGCGTTTGCGACCTACGGGGCAAAGATCAACCATAGAGGCTATATCTATATGTACGGCTTGTCCGGCCTGCTGCTGCCCGCTGCTTTGTCACCGGTGCTGGCCATGTCTGAAGGCGGCTTTATCTTTATGGATAACGGACAGCCTTACCTGGATTACTGGGCTTTGTTTACCAGTCCTTTAATGTGGAGCATCGTGGTCCTGAGCTTAACAGCAGTCCTTTACATTTCCGCGGTATTCCTGACCTGGTATTCCGCTAAAGCTGGGGATGCCAAGGCAACCGATCTGATGCGCAAATACGCATTAATTTGGGCAGGTCCAGCCATCATTACGGCAACTGGCATCATTTACGAATTGCGCGGCCATAATCCGGAACATTATGCGCGCATTCTGGACTTGTGGTGGGTATTCGCTGTATCGTTCCTGCTTTTTGCCGGAACGGTTTACCTGATATGGAAAAAACGCCATTACGGTTGGGCTTTCATTTTATTGATGGGGCAATTCTTTACGGCGTTCTTTGCATACGGTGCATCGCATTACCCGTATCTGCTGTATCCGTATTTGACGATCTACGACAGCTTTACGAATGAAGCCATGGCCATCGCCTTGATCATCGCGTTTATCGCAGGCCTCTGCCTGTTGTTGCCGTCGCTTTACTTGTTGTTCCGTCTGTTCCTGTTCGATAAAGATTACATCGAAGGCAAATCGGATTACCACGCATAGAGGAGGCAGTATCCATGCAGGATTTCATGATATTTTATGCACCATTTCTGGTGTTGTTCGGAGCCATCATTTTCGGCTTCTGGTTTTCGCTGAAAGATGGTCCCGCTACGAAAGATCGGGATTAGGCACGCGTGCAGGCTTTTGCCTGCCGCGTTTTTTTGTTGTATGATAGTTAGATGTGAAACGGAGTGAATATTTTTGAAACCAGTAAATAAAAATGACCGGATAACGGTCCACGTAGAAGACTTGACCCATGACGGTGCAGGTGTAGCGAAAGTGGAAGGCTACCCGTTGTTCATCCCAGGCGCTTTGCCGGGGGAAGATGTAGTTGTCCATGTTTTGAAGACCTTGAAATCTTATGGCTTTGCGAAGCTTATTGAAATAAAACAGGCGTCCCCGTTCCGTGTAACCGCGCCGTGTCCGGTGTTCGATACGTGCGGAGGCTGCCAGATTCAGCACTTGTCCTATGAAGGCCAGATGACCTTCAAACAGAAATTGGTGCGCGATGCCATCACCCGGATCGGCAAATTGCCCGACGTCCCGGTACATCCGGTAAAAGGCATGGAACATCCATGGCGCTATCGCAATAAATCCCAAATCCCGTTCGGTACACAAGACGGAAAAGTCGTCGCCGGATTTTATCAGACGCGTTCGCATGACATTGCAGATACGGATATTTGCTTGATCCAGACGCCTGAAGCGGATGCCATCATGGTGGCTTTGAAAAAGAACCTGGCTGAAATAGGCATCGAGCCTTATGAAGAAGCGACGCATCGCGGCATGCTCCGCCATGTAGTCGTTCGGAAAGCGCGGGCGACAGGCGAAATCATGGTGGTGCTGGTGACCAAGAAAAAGAAATTTCCTCAGGCAGTACGCGCCATTGAACTGATCCAAGCGACTGTACCGGAAGTTACTTCGATTGTCCAAAACATCAACAGCGAAAAGACCAATGTCATTTTTGGTGATGAAACCTTGACGCTTTGGGGCAAAGACGTAATCGAAGATCAGATCGGCGATGTCCGTTTTGAAATTTCCGCCCGGTCTTTTTACCAAATCAATCCCGAGCAGACAGAAGTTCTATACGGTCAGGCGCTCGAGTATGCGCAATTGACCGGAAAGGAAACCGTAATCGATGCATACTGCGGCATCGGAACAATCTCCTTGTTCCTTGCGCAGCGCGCTGAATTTGTGATGGGTGTCGAAATCGTGCCCCAAGCAATCGAAGATGCAAAACGCAATGCGGAACTGAATGGCTTATCCAATACGCTATTTGAAGCGGGACCGGCTGAACAAGTCATTCCTCGCTGGTATAAAGAAGGCAAAAAAGCGGATGTATTGGTCGTTGACCCGCCGCGCAAAGGCTGTGATGAGCAATTGCTGCGGACCATCCTTAAGCAGCGTCCGAGGCGTGTAGTCTATGTGTCCTGCAATCCGGCAACATTGGCGCGTGACCTGCGCATACTGGAAGATGGAGGGTATCGCACGAAAGAAGTGCAGCCTGTTGATATGTTCCCGCAGTCCACCCATTGTGAAGCAGTGGCTTGGCTGGAATTGGCGGAGTAACCCGCAAGAACCCGATCAGCATTTATGCTGATCGGGTTCTATTTTTATTTCCAATTAGAATAAGATATTTTAAACATAGACAGGTTTTAAAGGGATAGGCTGAAGGGTAAAGATAAGGGAATACTTCCAGAAGGAGAGAACGAGGAAAATGGAACAGATACCCGAGTCGAAATTCACTGACAAACGTGAAATCATCATTCAAGGATTAGTTGAACAAAATGTCTTTAAGATAAATGGACGGCAATTATATGAAACTTCACTTTATGAGTTGATGAAAACCTATACAGAAACTAACCAAGCCGGCTGATTCCGGCTTTTTTCAATGGTTTATATGGAATAGGAGGAAAATCAATGCACAATCATCATTTAGAAGAGTACCGACGGGAACGGCTGGATGAATTGACGATTGCTGAAATGCAGGAAGAGATGGCTGAAGGCCGGCTGACTTCTGAAGAACTGGTTTTGATGTACAAAGAAAACATTTCTTTGCGCGATAAAAATACACAAGCAGTTCTTGAAATGAATCCGGATGCCTTATTGACAGCACAGTCGCTTGATTTTGAACGCCGTCAAACTGGTCCGCGTTCTGTGCTGCATGGCATTCCGATCCTGGTCAAAGACAATATGGAAACGGGCGACAAGATGCATACCAGTGCCGGATCTTTCGCGCTGAAAGATCATTATGCACTGCAGGATGCCAAAGTGGTGGAAAAGCTGCGACAGGCGGGTGTTGTGATTCTAGGGAAGACCAATATGACGGAATGGGCCAACTTCATGTCGGATAAAATGACCAACGGCTACAGCTCAAGAGGTGGGCAAGTGAAAAATCCATATGGCGCTTTTGATGTCGGCGGCTCAAGTTCAGGTTCTGCTGCAGCCATCGCCTCGAATCTGGCAGCGGGAGCGATTGGGACAGAGACATCGGGATCCATCATCAATCCGGCTGCCCAAAACAGTTTAGTCGGCATTAAGCCCACGGTCGGCCTGGCAAGCCGGACCGGTATTATTCCGCTGTCGCATACACAGGATGTTCCAGGGCCTTTGGCGCGGACGGTTGCTGATGCTGTGGCACTTCTTCAAGCCATCATCGGCGTCGACCCGAAAGACGTCAGTACCGCTTTTGCAGCGCCATTTGAGAACTATGATTGGAGCAGCCACTTCAAGACGGATGGCCTTCAAGGTGTCAAGCTTGGTATAGCCAGAGGGCTGTTCAAGGAAATCAGGGACGAGCAGGCAGCTCTTTTCGAAAAAGCGCTGGATGCACTTCGAGCTTGTGGTGCCGAACTCATCGATGACGTCGATTTAGGCGTCCATCAGGAGGATTTGGGATTTGCGGTGCTGTTGCATGAGTTTAAAGCGAATCTCAATGCTTACCTGGCAAAATCAAATCCCGATCAACCGATTCGTTCATTGGACGATGTCATCGCGTTTAATAACGAGCACCCTGAGAAGATGCTGAAGTTCGGACAAAATCTGCTCGAACAAGCCAATGGAATGACGGGCATGCTAACAGAGCGGGAGTACGTGGAAGCGTTGGAGCGCAACCGCTTTTTGGCAGCAGAACGCGGCATGAAAGAAGTGCTGGAAAATATCGACGTGGATGCGTTGGTGCTACCCCAGGATTTCGGCTGCAATATCGGTGCGGCCGCTGGATTCCCTTCGATTACGGTACCTTTTGGCTATAGCGAATCAAAAGAACCATTCGGCATCACGTTCGCCGGCCAAGCATTCAGTGAGCCGGCTTTGATTGAATATGCTTATGCGTTTGAACAAGCCGTAAATGGGCGGCGCAAACCATAAAAAAGAGCGAAGCCACTACAGGCTTCGCTCTTTTTTATGTGATGTCACTTAAATGCTTCCACACATGCTCAATCAGGATCGACAGTTCAGATTCGATCAAATCGTCATGTGCTAGTGAGGTGAGGACACTTTCAACTAAGGCTTTTCTCGGACTTTCTGCGGCCAGTTCTGTTGAAAGAAAATGCACCAGTTGCTGCGTATTTTTGTGGTTTTTTAATTTCTTTGCATAAGTTTCGAGCAATGTTGAAAGTTCTGCCAGGCTGAATTCATCAGTGGGGGTGGCGAATGGCAATTTCAAATTACCGATAAAGGTATCTTTTGCCGCTATCTGAAGAGCGATGGTCGCCTGCAAGCGTCGAATCACGAAAGAAGATAGTTTTTCTGCCGGCACTTCCTCGGTGGAAAGAAGGCGCCATAAGTGAATCAGCTGCTGAACATAGCCATGTACAAAAGCCGCATTTTCCAGAGCATATGGTGCTGCTTCTTTGCCGAAAACATCCACAATCCGTGAAGAAATCCATTCCATTTCCGAAGAATATTGTTTGATGGAGAATGCTTTCAATTCTGGCTCCTGTGAGTAGAAAATGCTTTCATAAAGAGAAAACAAGTTCTTTTCAAGGTTCAGCTTAATTCGAATATACAATTGTTCTGCCAGAACTTCTGGATTATGGGGGGGCATGCCGACTGCCGCTGCCATTCGCCGTTGGCGGATTTCGCTGCCGATGGATTCCATGATGGCCATAAGGCATTCTGCTTTGGATCCAAAATAGTTATAGAAAGTCCCTTTGGATACACTGGCTTCATCCAGGATGTCCTGTATCGAAGAGGAATTATAGCCTTTGTTGATGAAAAGTTCATAGGCCGCATTTAGGATCTGTTGTTTTTTAGGGTTCATTTACCTCACCTTTATACCGTTAGTCTATTTTTATAATAACCTGAAAACGCTTTTGAATCAATGTTTTAATAAATGAATGGCAAAATACTTGAAAAAAATATACAGTCGGTATAGAATGATGCAATGGAGAAACAGAAAAAAATACAGAGCAGTAAGTACGGAGGAAAGAAAAAGATGAAAGAACAGAAAAAAACGCCTTATGGCATAATCGCCATTCTCTTTACGGGTGCATTCGTAGCAATTTTTAACCAGACTTTATTGAATATAGCTTTACCTGAAATAATGATCGACCTCGATATCGCGGCTTCCACAGCACAATGGCTGGTCACTGGATATATGCTCGTCAACGGAATTTTGATCCCGGCCAGTGCTTATTTCATCCAGCGCTATTCAAACCGGTCGATTTTCATTGTGGCCATGTCGTTATTTGCCCTTGGTACATTGCTTGCTGCAATGGCACCAGTATTCAGTGTTTTATTGATCGGAAGAATGATTCAAGCTTCCGGTGCAGCTTTGATGATGCCATTGCTGATGAATGTGATGCTTGCAGCATTTCCTGTTGAAAAACGTGGATCGGCAATGGGGGTGTTTGGACTCGTCATGGTCGTTGCACCTGCAATCGGACCGACACTTTCCGGATTTATCGTCGAGAATTACTCATGGCGCGTACTTTTCTGGATCGTCCTGCCGGTGGCTTTGATTCCACTGGCTTTAGGGATATTCAAATTGAAGAACTTGACCTTCCAGAACCGAGAAATTTCGCTTGATAAGGCTTCGTTGGCCCTTTCAAGTTTAGGTTTCGGAGGTGTTTTATACGGGTTCAGTTCAGCAGGAACGATGGGCTGGAGCGATCCGATTGTTATGGTGACGATTGCGATCGGCATCGTTTCGCTGATTGCCTTCGGTTTGCGCCAATTGAAATTGGATGAACCCTTGCTTGAAATCAGAATCTATAAATATCCGATGTTCGCTTTGTCATCCGCTATTTCAATCGCTCTATCCATGTCCATGTTTTCAGCGATGATCCTGATGCCGATCTACATCCAGACCATCAAAGGCATTTCACCGATCGACTCCGGTTTGTTGATGTTGCCGGGTGCTTTAGTGATGGGCTTCATGTCGCCGGTTACCGGCCGGCTTTTCGACCGATTCGGTGCAAAAGTGCTGGCGATCCCTGGATTGGCAATCGTCGTTTTCACCACGTATCTATTCAGCCAATTAAGCTTGGATTCCAGCTATATCAATATCATGTTGATCTATACTTTGCGGATGCTTGGCATTTCAATGGTGATGATGCCGGTTATGACGAACGGCCTTAACACCTTGCCGGTGAAATCTTATCCGCACGGAACAGCCATCAATAATACGTTGCAGCAAGTAGCGGGTGCTGTCGGCTCTGCTTTCCTGATCACCATCATGAATACGCGCACTGAGTCTACAGCGAAAGAACTGGCGGCAAGTGGGACTAATCCTGAGAGCATCATGAATTTGGCAATGCTTGATGGCATCAACTTTTCGTTTTTCGTATCGACTTTTATCGCCCTAGTGTCGCTGATTCTGGCGTTCTTCATTAAAAAACCTGTGCGTCCGGTCACTGAAGCGGAAAAAGAGATTGTCTATAAACAAAAAGAAGTAACTGAATGATTCGTGAAGCCAGGCCCATTTATGGGTCTGGTTTTTTGGTTTTTGTAAGCATCGGGGCTTGGGCTTTTTTTTNGAGATTGTCTATAAACAAAAAGAAGTAACTGAATGATTCGTGAAGCCAGGCCCATTTATGGGTCTGGTTTTTTGGTTTTTGTAAGCATCGGGGCTTGGGCTTTTTTTTATTGTCCAGCTCCAGCGCCCAGAACCTCGGGGTCTTAAGTCCGCTTGCCTATGCAGCTGAAAACACGCCGCTTCGGCAAACTGCCTTAAGCCTGTCGGTTCTAGATGGGCGCTTCCGTTTTTCTGTGTCCAGACTCCAGCGCCCAGCTCTTTGGGTCATAAGCCAGCCCGGCTGTCTAGTTCAGTGCCTAGCTCTTCGGGATGTAAGCCGATCTGGCTGTGCGGCTGACGAGATGCCACTTCGCCAGCTCATCTTACACCTGTCAGAGCTGAACAGGCACTTCTACTTTTCATTTTGTGCGGCTGAAAATATGCCGCTTCGCCGGTCTGTCTTATGCCCGGCAGAGCTACACGGGCGCTTGCGCTTTTCTTCATGTCCAGACTCCCGCAGCCAGCCCCTCGAGTCGCTTCAGCCTTTCCAGCGAACGCCATTACCGGCAAGGCTTCCAGCGCTGGTCGGGGCTTAACGGCGGCTTGCGCTTTTCTTCATGTCCAGACTCCCGCAGCCAGCCCCTCGAGTCGCTTCAGCCTTTGCAGCGAACGCCATTACCGGCAAGGCTTCCAGCGCTTGTCGGGGCTTAACGGCTGCTTGCGCTTTTCTTGTTTCAGCAAGGCGTTAAAACACCAAATATGATACACTTATAGCATTGAAAAGAAGGTGGAATCGCAAATGACTTTTATAAATGAATTGAGTCCGATATGGCAGGAAAAATGGGAAAAGGCTGGGTTTGAAACGGCAATGCCGATCCAGGAGCAGATGATTCCGGAGATGTTGGCCGGCAATGATATCGTTGCAGAATCTCCAACAGGTTCCGGTAAGACTTTGGCTTATGTACTTCCGATATTAGAACGGGTCAACCCTGAGAAACAAGCAATCCAGGCAATGATCGTCGCTCCATCGCAGGAATTGTCGATGCAGATCGTCAATGTACTGCGTGAGTGGACAGAAGGAACAGACGTAACAGTCACTCAATTGATTGGCGGGGCAAATATCCAGCGCCAATTGGAGAAATTGAAGAAAAAGCCGACGATTGTGGTGGGGACGCCAGGACGTCTAAATGAGTTGGTGAAAACCAAAAAGCTGAAAATGCATGAAATCCGGATTTTGGTGTTGGATGAAGGCGACCAGCTGATGGCGCGCGAACACCGCGGCATCATGAAGGATTTGATTGAAAAAACCCAGCATGAACGCCAATTGGTGCTGGTATCTGCAACCATCACTGAAGAAATAGAGCTGGTAGCAGAACGTTTGATGCAGCACCCGACACGTCTGCAAGTAACCGCAGAAGATCTGCCGATGTTCGGGAAAGTGACGCACTCATTCATTAAAGTGGATGAGCGGGACAAGACCGAAATGTTGCGCAGCCTTTCGCATATTCCAGGCATGAAAGGGTTGGCGTTCGTCAATAACCTGGATCAATTGCTGATGAAGGAAAATAAACTGAAGTTCCGTGATGCGAAAATCGTGACCCTGCATTCCGAAATGAAGAAAGATGAACGCAAAAAAGCTTTGGATGCTTTTCGAAAAGGGGAAGTCGCCATATTGATAGCGACAGAAGTGGCAGCACGCGGACTGGATATCGACTTAGTGACGCATGTGATCCATGTGGATGTTCCCCAAACGGTTGAGCAGTACCTGCATCGTTCAGGAAGAACCGGAAGAGCTGGAGCGGATGGTGAAGTGTTGACCTTGTTGGCCTATTCCGATGAACGGCATTATAAGAAATTCACTAAGGAATTGCCGTCTAAACCTGTCCAAAAAGTGATCCATGGCGGGAAACTGATTGAAGGTTCCAGTAAAACCATCGCTGCAAAGGGGAATAAACGATGAATTTTCAGCAGAAGCTCGAACAATATGCCGATTTGACGGTCCATGTAGGCTTAAATGTTCAAAAAGGACAGTTTATTGTTATCAATACGACAATTGATACACTTGAATTCACACGAATTGTTGTTAAAAAAGCTTACGAAGCAGGCGCTAAGCGGGTGCAGGTCAATTATGAGGATCCCGTGTTGACGCGGACGCATTTTGAACTGGCACCTGATGAAGCTTTTGCGGAATATCCTGAATGGTCCGTCGTCCAGCGTGATGAAGTGATCAATACAGGCGGTTCTTTTTTGTGGATTGATGCAGAAGATCCGGATCTTTTGACGGGAATTCCCGCGAAACGTCTGGCTGATTCGCAAAAATCTGCCGGAAAAGCACTGGAGCGTTATCGACAGGCGGTCGGAACAGACAAAGTGGCTTGGTCGATCGTCGCGATGCCGTCACCAAAATGGGCGCAAAAAGTATTTCCTGACCTACCGGCTGAAAAACAAGTGGATGCCTTATGGCAGGCCATCTTCAAAACGGTTCGCATCGGTGAAGGTGATGCCGTGGAAGCATGGAAAAACCACATCGCTTTACTGGAACAGCGCGCTTCCCAGTTGAACGATAAACGATACGTGAAACTGCAATACAGCGCACCTGGTACAGAACTGACAATCGAACTTCCCGACAAACATATCTGGATGTCCGGAGCGTCAAAAACGCCTCAAGGCAATCCGTTCATTGCTAATATGCCGACAGAGGAAGTTTATACCGTTCCCTTAAAGCATGGAGTGGATGGAACGGTCCGCAATACAAAGCCACTGGTTTATCAGGGCAATGTCATCGACGGTTTCACACTAACTTTTAAAAAAGGCAAAATTGTTTCTGCCAAAGCGGAAGTAGGGCAAGAACTTCTCGACGAAATGATCAATGCAGATGAAGGTGCGGCTTATTTGGGAGAAGTGGCATTGGTGCCGTACCATTCACCGATTTCCGACTCGAACATCTTGTTCTACAATACCTTGTTTGATGAAAATGCTTCGAACCATTTAGCGATCGGCGATTCTTATCCGACCTGTTATGAAGGGGCACGTGACCTGGAGCGTAATCAATTGGCTGCCATTGGCTTGAATACATCGATTGTCCATGAAGATTTTATGATTGGCAGTGACGGAATGGATATTGATGGCATCACAGCAGATGGTTCAAAAGAGCCTATCTTCCGAAATGGAAACTGGGCATTCTAAGAGGTGAGTGAAATGAAAAAATTTTGGATTGCGGCCATGGCCGGACTTTTCCTGTTCAGCGGATCGGCTAATGCGCAGGCAGAGATTAAACTACCAGCAGCTTATGTAGCCATCGGTGATTCGTTGGCAGCTGGGCAGACCCCTGAGCGCCAAATTGATGCGGGCTATGCAGATTTGATTGCCCAAGAGCTATCACGAAACCAACCTGTCGCATTCTATTCGAAAAACCTGGCATTTCCCGGTTTTACAACGGCTGATGTGTTAGACAGCATCCAAACGGATGAAGCAAAGGAAGTACTGGCATCCGCCAATCTGATTACCGTATCAGCAGGGGCGAATGATCTGCTGCGTCTCGTACAGAATGATCCTGTACAGGGATCGCTGACGTTCCAGCAGGTGCAGGCGGATTTTGCACTCAATGATGCACGCAAGAACATGGAGCTGATTTTGGCTGAGCTTACGGAGCAATCTCCGGACGCAGCGGTTTATGTAATGGGTTATTATTTTGCCTATCCGCATGTGCGTGACAGCCAAAAGAGCGGAACGGCCAAGCAGCTTGACCGTCTCAATAAAATTCTTCAGGAATCTGCTGAAAAAGCGGGAGCCGTTTTTGTATCAGTAGACAAGCCATTTGGTGAAAATGGCGTAGATAAAGTTCCGAATGCAGCCGACGTCCATCCGAACGCAGTCGGCTACCAGACGATGGCCAATGCGTTCTTCGATGAATACCAGGCAGCTTGGACAGTCGAGGACTTGGAATTGCCACCGCCGAACCCATTGTCTTTCGAGCAGATAATGGAAGCACAGGATCAAGAAGAGCAAGATGGCCAAGACCAAGAGGCTAATGATTCGGAAGAAACAGCACAGCGCCCATCTGAAAGCAGCCCAACCGGCTACTTTGCATTGCGCGAAGCAATGCCTTATATCTAGAAAAGCGTAAGCAGCCGTCAAGCCCCGACAAGCGCTGGAAGCCTTGCCGGTAATGGCGTTCTTCAGCCATTGCTGGAAAGGCTGAAGCGACTCGAGGGGCTGGCTGCTGGAGCTGGACAAAGAAAAGCGTAAGCGCCCGTTTAGCTCTGCCGGGCATAAGCCAGCCCAGCAGAGTGGCGTTCTTTGCCACATAGCTGGGTTGACTTATGACCCGAGGAGTTGGCTGCTGGAGCTGGATAAAGAAAAGCGGAAGCGCCCATCTAGAACCGACAGGCTACAGGCAGTTTGCTGAAGCGGCGTGTTTTCAGCCGCCTAGGCAAGCGGACTTAAGACCCCGAGGTTCTGGGCGCTGGAGCGGGACAATGAAGAAAAGCGGAAGCGCCCATCTAGAACCGACAGGCTTAAGGCAGTTTGCTGAAGCGGCGTGTTTTCAGCCGCATAGGCAAGCGGACTTAAGACCCCGAGGTTCTGGGCGCTGGAGCTGGACACTGAAGAAAAGCGGACGCGCCCATCTAGAACCGACAGGCTTATGGCAGTTGGCTGAAGCGGCGTGTTTTCAGCGGCTTAGGCTAGCGGACTTAAGACCCCGAGGTTCTGGGCGCTGGAGCTGGACAATGAAGAAAAGCGGAAGCGCCCGTTATGTTCCGCAACCTGCTGACTTCCGATTCTCTATAAAACTAAAAAAACGTTCCGGCATATTTTATGCCGGAACGTTTTTTGGTTTAGCGTTTTTTATCACGCGATGTAGATTGTTTGGAAGCTGGTTGTCCAGCTTTTCCTTGTTTTCTTTTATTTAATACTTTACGGATGATCGGGTAAGCGATGGGACCGTATTTTATCGCAGATTTCACTAGTCTTCCAATTGCCATTTAAATCTCTCCATTCATGGGGTTAGTTATTGTTATTTTCCCGAATTTTGCAGAATGCAAACCTATTTAAGCAGATTGGGCATGAGCCAAGAGGATATCCTTGTACGCATGGACGCTTGAAATCGTTACGTATTCAGCATTGCCATGCCAATCATCGCCGCTTGGACCGAATTCTATTGCCCCTTCGCCGCCGGTCACCGCTGCATAATAACGCGTATCTGCAGCGCCATGCTGGCCGAATAAAACAGGTTCCTGATCTGTAGTATCCAGAATCGCCTTTTGCAGGCTCTGGATATAGGGATTTTCTTTTGTTGTTGTCAGGGCTGGGGTAGATCCTGACGCTTTGTAGTCCATATCGAGATCCAAGGTTTCAGCCAAGTCTGCCAATTGGCGAACGATCTCGTCTTTGTCCTGTCCGGGCATGAAGCGGATATCATAGGACATTTCGCACGTTTCAGGAACCACATTGTAACGGTCTCCTGCTTTGATGATCGGCAAATTGACGGAAGGCTGCTCGTAATATTCCGTTGATTCTTTTCTGAAAGGAAGCTCAGAGATAGCCATGTGGAATTTCATCGCAGATTCAATGGCGTTGATGCCTTCCCAAGGACGGCTCCCGTGGGCCGGTTTGCCTTTGAACGTCATATCCATCCGCAGGATACCTTTGGATTGCAGGCCAACTTTCAATCCCGTAGGTTCACCGCAAATGACGAAGTCACCATGGAAGCCTTGTTCGACCAGCCACTTGGAAGTGTTTCGGCCGCCAATCTCTTCGTCCGTTACAATATGCAGCTGCACCGTGCGCTCTAGGCCGGAACTGTCCAGCTCGATAAAGGCCTGCATCATCGCGGCAACTCCGGCTTTCATGTCAGCGGCGCCGCGGCCATAGATGCGGTCCTGCTCTTCGACTGGGACAAACTGTTCTTTATGGCCAGGAACGACGTCGACGTGGCCATTCCAAACGATGGTCTCGGTGCCTTGCCCTTTAGCGGCAGTCAGCATCAGATAACCTTTATTGTCATGGACAGTAACGGTTTCTCCTTTGGATTTCAGCCAATCTGCACAAAAAAGAAGAGCTTCATTGGCTCCATCTTTAGTATCGCTTTGAATTTTAATCAGTTCCTTCAACAATTCAATCATATTTTCGGCAAGCCCAGAATCCCGGCTGCCTTCACCACCTTTCAACTATCTTCATCATGTAATTCTTTACCCTATCAGGCTATCTTAAAACAGCCTTGCACAAAATGAAACCCTTGTGTACAATACAGGTGAATGCTAAATATCTGTATACACCACAAGGGGAGCTTTTGCTGAGAGTGAACATTTGTTCTTACCCTTTGAACCTGTAAGTTAACACTTGCGCAGGGATGTGGATGGAAACCGGCCCTTACAACGGCGACAGGCTCTGTCCTGTCGCCGTTTTTAATATGGTTTTATTCACGGCCCTTCTGGTGATGTGCATAACACATTAAAGGAGGAAGTCATGAGAAATAAAAAAGTATTGTTGATGATGGAAATTGCCATTTTCGCAGCTCTTGGATTTGTGTTGGATTTCGTTTCTTTCCGGATGCCACAGGGGGGTTCAGTCAGCCTGGTGATGATTCCAATTGTATTGATCGCTTTCAGAAGAGGCGTCGGTGCCGGAGTGCTGACAGGATTCCTGGTCGGGCTGCTGCAGATTGTCTCAGGGTTTATCTCTGTGGCGCCCTTGTCTTTCGGATTCGTCGTCATGCAGGTCATATTGGATTATCTTCTCGCCTACGGAGTCGTGGGGCTGGCGGGTGTCATGCGTGGGAAGTATCTGCAGCATGCACATGCCAAGCAAACAGGGAAGATGCTGACGGCTGTTGTTGCCGGTGTGTTACTTGCTTCTGCGCTGCGCTACCTCGTCCATGTCATTACCGGCATCCTGTTCTTCGGCATGTTTGCTGAAGGCAATGTGGTCATTTACTCGGTGATTTATAATGCAACGTATATGATCCCGGTATTTTTGCTTGCCGCCTTTGTCTGTGCTGCGCTTTTTGCAGCAGCTCCGAGACTGGTGGATGCTGAAGCTTGAAATATGGAAGGCTGTCCTCGGACAGCCTTCTTTTTTATGTCGATTTTCCCGGATTTATTGAAACGGGTCAGGAGCCTCTGATTTAATTTTGTGGTATAATTCTTGAATAGAAAAGCTTGAAAGAAGGGTCATTGATGATAGCAACTAATGAAAAAGATATTGAAATGTTGAAAAAAGCCGGCCAAATGGTGGCTGAAATTCGTGAAGCGATGAAGGCGGCTACTAAAGCTGGAGTCACTACGAAGGAAATTGACGAATTGGGCGGCAAATTGTTCGAAGAGCTGGGCGGCGTTTCCGGACCTAAATCAGAGTATGATTTTCCTGGATTCACCTGCATCAGTGTCAACGAAGAAGTGGCACACGGAATTCCGGGTGACCGCGTGATCCAAGACGGCGATATCGTCAATATCGACGTTTCTGGCTCATACGAAGGATTCTTCTCCGATACCGGCATTTCCTTTGTTGTAGGCGAAGGGCATGCGGACAAGGAAAAAATCTGTGAAGCTGCAGCTTCAGCTTTCGATCGCGCGATGACAAAAGTCAAAGCCGGTGCAAAGCTTAACCAAATTGGTAAAGCAGTGGAACGTGAGGCGAAAGAGCAGGGCTTGTTCGTTATCAAGAATTTGACCGGCCATGGCATCGGCAAATCGCTGCATGAAGCTCCACAGCACATCCTGAATTATTACGATGCGTGGGAGACGACCATCCTGAAAGAAGGCATGGTGCTGGCTGTAGAGCCGTTTATCTCGCAAAAGGCCGAGCACATTGTGGAATCAGGCGATGGCTGGACATTCATCACACCGGATCAGTCATTGGTGGCGCAAATCGAGCATACTGTGCTCGTTACAAAAGGCGAGCCGATCCTGCTGACCAAACTGGATAAATAAGAATTGTAAAAAAATCAAGGGATCCGGAGCAAATGCCGGATCCCTTTTGTTTTTCGATTTATTATCAAAGTCTGGAAACGAAAAACTGTGGACACCCTTTAGAATCGGGTTGCCCACAGTTTTACTGAACTGCTGGGGCAGTTCTTTTTTTTATTAGCAGAATACCGGTCAAAATGACGCCGCTCAGGAAAAGGGCGGCCGTTGTCACCAGCATTTCATCTGTCCCATGCTTTACGGCAATTCCGATGAACGCCCAAATGAAGACCAAAGCAAAGGGGATATCCGCATGATGGAAACGGATGTGCAAAGCAAGTGCCGTGGCGACCGTCAGCATGATCACCGTCCATAGCTGGTCACTGAGTCCCCAGCCACTCCAATTATAGTACGTCAGGACAAAACTGATATTGGCGATGGTTGCGACACTGATCCAACCCATGTTGATTGAAATCGGCAGCCGTTCAGTAATCTTTCTTTCTGAATTGCTGTATTGCAGATAAAGGGCGATCAATGCCACCAAGTAGCCGAGCATTGCAATGATTGACCAGGCGAAGAATTCATAATGCCACAAAAGCAGCCAGGTGATATTGAAAATGCAGCTTAAGATGAAAAATAAGGCAATCTTGGATGAGGGAGTTTCTCCCTTTCTTAACCGCACCCAGAAAGCGATGATCCAAACAGCCAATAAAAGATAGATGATGGACCAAATTGAAAATACGTAACCGGCTGGCGTAAACAAGACCAGAAGCCGATTAGATATTTCTCCGGTGGTCTGATCATTCAGCGGCAAGGTGTTTGCTAAAGTATTCATGACAATTACAGCGATGAAAGCAATTGTCATAAGCAAAATACGAATCATGCGAAATCCCTCCTTCTTTTCAGTATACCTGTCGCCGTTTCAATCAACAATTATCCTTTTCCAAAAAATTCCCTAAAAATGGCGATTAGGTGAAGTGCAGGGGGCATATGTGGAATATTGTTCCGGTTCAGGAAGGAAAAATGATATACTTATAAGTGTTTTTAGAAAATTAAGTTTACCAGGGGGCCATATCATGACAGTTAACTATCCGGAAGTATGGGATTTGGATACGCTATTTCCAGGGGGCAGCGAATCAAAGGAATTGCGGCTGCATATGAACGAAGCGGGAACGAAGCTTTCTGGATTTGAAGAGTTTGTCCAGAAGTTCGAAGTGCCGGCTGCAAAAGAGGATGCTCCAAAAATGGCTGAGGTGCTTGAACAGATGAGTCATGTGATGCGGCATTTAAGCCAGTCTGGTGCATTCATCGGCTGTCTGATGGCCCAGAACACTCAGGATAAAAAAGCTGGTGTTTTGGAAAGCGAAGCTTCTTCACTCTCTGCACGTTTCCAAAACTCTTTTCAGAAAATCCAGCAGGATCTATCGAAGACTGAAGAGGGAGTTTGGGCAGAGCTGCTGAACGAAGAGGCTTTGCGCGAATTTACATTTGTCTTGAATGAATGGCGTGAAGAAGCAAAGATGCTGCTTTCTGAAAAAGAGGAAAACCTGATCACTGCGTTAAGCATCGATGGTTATCATAGCTGGAGCCAATTGTACGATATGCTGGTGGGAGAAATCAGCGTGACGGTCACTGTAGACGGCGAGTCGAAAGTGCTGTCGGTTGGACAAGCGAATAACTTAAGCTCCCATAAAGATGCTGCAGTACGGAAGGAATCCTATGAAAAGTTGGAAGAGGCATGGGCAGATAAAGAAGAGTTCTTTGCGAAAACCTTGAACTCTATAGCTGGATTCCGTCTGGAAACCTATAAAAAACGCGGTTGGGATAGCCCGCTGCAGGAACCGCTGCATATCAACCGGATGAAGCAGGAAACATTGGACGCCATGTGGGGGGCAATCAGCAAAAATAAGCAGCCTTTCGTCGACTATTTAAACCAAAAAGGCAAGCTGCTCGGGAAAGACGGATTGGATTGGTATGACGTCGATGCACCGGTGACAGAGAGCACGCAGCAGTTTTCCTATCAGGAAGGAGCTGAATTCATCCTCCAGCAATTCGGTAAATTCGGTCCGGAATTAGAGCAATTCGCCCAGCAGGCATTCGAAAAAGGCTGGATTGAAGCAGAAGACCGTCCGAATAAACGCCCAGGAGGATTTTGCACCGGCTTGCCGTTAAGTGAGGAGTCGCGTATTTTCATGACTTACAGCGGATCGATGTCCAATGTGGCGACGCTGGCACACGAACTCGGGCACGCCTTTCATACCTATGCCCTTCGTCCAGTCCATTCATTGAACCGTTCCTATGCGATGAATGTAGCGGAAACAGCATCTACATTCGCCGAAATGATTGTGGCGGATGCAGCGGTGAAAAATGCGCAGTCCAAAGACGAGAAAATTGCTTTATTGGAAGATAAAGTCCAGCGCAGCGTCGCGTTCTTTATGAATATCCATTCCCGTTTCCTTTTTGAAACCCGTTTCTATGAAGAACGCAAAAAAGGGGTCGTTCCGGCAAGCCGATTAAATGAATTAATGGAACAGGCGCAAACAGAAGGATTTGCAGGCGGGCTGGCTTCAACGCATCCGCATTTCTGGGCATCCAAACTGCATTTCTATATTACGTATGTGCCGTTCTATAATTTTCCGTATACGTTTGGCTATCTGTTCTCCTTGAGCGTTTATGCAAAAGCGTTGGAAGAAGGAACCGGCTTTGAAGAGAAATACATGGCTTTGCTTCGCGATACAGCAGTGATGTCAGCAGAAGACTTGGCAATGAAGCATTTGGGTGAAGACATTACACAACAGGCGTTCTGGGAAAAAGGAATCGCTTTATGTGTCCAAGATGCCAAGGAATTCATTTCGCTGACATCTGCTGAGGCCTGATATGAACTTGCTTTTCGAGGGACAGACCTGTTACCTGCGCAGTTTGACGATTGAAGATGCAGAAGAAATGGTGCAGTTGCTACTGCGAAACCGGGATTATTGGTCTGTGTACGAACCGCGTCACCGGGACAGTTATTTTTCAGCAGCCGTTCAGCGTGAAAAAATTCGGGAATCGATTTACCAGGCAAGAGAAAATCGCGAATACAGTGTTGGAATCTTCGAGCATGATACCAATAAGCTGATTGGCCACATTTCCATCTATAGCGTCAAACGCATGCCGTTTTTAAGCGCTTTAGTCGGTTACTCGATCGATGAGGCCTATGTCGGCAAAGGTATTGCCACAGAAGCGGTAAGGTTGATGATTACATTCGGATTTGAACAGCTTCGGCTCCATCGGATCGAGGCTTACGTCTCTCCGGAGAATGTTGGATCCATCCGGGTATTGGAGAAGACCGGCTTTCGTCAGGAAGGTTTGCTGAAAGAGTTTCTTTACATCAATGGCGAATGGAAAGATCATTATTACTATGCCATGGTTGAAGACGAATTTTGAAAGGGCAAGGCCACCTATAAAAAATGGTGGAAAGAAATGCAGCGCTGGTTTGAAACATGAATAAAAGCGGAGGAAGGTGCGTAGAATATGAATAAAGACAAGTTGTTCTCTTATCATAAATGGGCGACACTGGCCTGCTTGGAGCATGTTCAAACGATTGGCGAAGAAATCTACCAAAAAGAAGGCGCAAATTCATTTGCTTCCATCGAAGCGACGATTGCGCATGTCATTGGAGTGGAAAAGCTGTGGCTTCTTCGGATGAATGGTGTAAAGAAGCCAGTGTTTGAACATTTTGATGTAGCGATAACTGAACTAGCGATTGAAGCTTTTATGTTGCTGCATGCTGAAATGGAATTGTATTTTGCTTCTTTATCAGAGCAGCAATGGCAGGAGGTTCTCCATTATCAGAACATGCGGGGCGATGATTTTTCAACGTCCCGTGAAGAGATGCTGTTCACCGTCATCAATCACGCAAGCTACCATCGAGGACAAATCACATCTTTCCTCCGCCAGTTCGGCAAAGAGGGAATACCGCTCGATTATATCTATTATCAAAAACAAAACCGCTGAGAGTTTCTCAGCGGTTTTCGTTTCCATTGACGACAACATCAAGCTTACCTGTAGTTGGGTCGATCACCAGTCCGTGGACTGGAACTGTAGGGTCTAGCAATGGGTGGTGTCGCACCATATTGACACTGTGTGCAACGCTTTCCGAAACATTATCGAAACCGCGTAGCCAGCCTTCGAGATCAACTCCGGAATACTCCATCATCTCAATGGTCTTCTCTTCTACACCGCGTTTTTTCATCTTCTCAAGCATTTCATGAGGTTTAATGGAGGACATCCCACAATCATGGTGTCCGATAATGTAGATTTCGTCTGCATTCAACTCATATACAGCGACAAGTAAACTCCGCATAATGCCGCCAAACGGGTGGTTGATGACAGCTCCTGCACTTTTGACTATTTTTATATCACCATTTTTAAAATTCATCGCTTTTGGCAGCATCTCAAAAAGACGCGTATCCATGCATGTCAAAATAACGACTTTTTTGTCAGGGAATTTGGTGGTCATAAATTCCTCGTACCGCTTTTCTTTCACAAACTCTTCGTTATACTCCAAAATTTCATCCAATAAAGCCATGTTGTTTCCTCCTTATCGACTAGTACCTTTTAAGTTTAATCCAAATTTCTGAAAAATACGAATTGAAATAGGCCATATAAAGAAAATAAGGAAAAAAGTCATCCCACATCGTTTCCTAGATAATAAGCGCTTGTCTTTTATAGAACAAGGGGTGGGCATGGTGACCCAGATGCTTTGGTGGAATTTCAGTTCTTGTGTGGTTGGGCGCTTCCACTTTTCGGTGTTGTCCAGCTCCAGCAGCCAGCCCCTCGAGTCGCTTCAGCCTAACCGGCCAAGGCAACGAACGCCATTACCGGTCAGGCTTACAGCGCATGTCGGGGCTTAACGGGTGCTTGCGCTTTTCTTATTGTCCAGCTCCAGCAGCCAGCCCCTCGAGTCGCTTCAGCCTAACCGGCAATGGCAACGAACGCCATTACCGGTCAGGCTTCCAGCGCTTGTCGGGGCTTAACGGTTGCTTGCGCTTTTCTTATTGTCCAGCTCCAGCGCGCAGATTCTAGGGTCATAAGCCAACCCAGCCGCGTGGCAAAAAGCGCCACACTGCTGGTCTGTCTTATGCCCGTCGAATCTACACGGGCGCTTCCTCTTTTCGGTGTTGTCCAGCTCCAGCGCGCAGATTCTCGGGTCATAAGCCAACCCAGCCGCGTGGCAAAAAGCGCCTCACTGCTGGTCTGTCTTATGCCCGTCGAATCTACACGGGCGCTTCCGCTTTTCTTATCACCTCGACATTTTCTCCAGCTGTTTGATCATGCCGAGGGACAATCCTGTTCCGATAGCGACAGACTCGAGCGGCTGAGGTGCGATGTGGACGGGAACTGAGATTTCTTTCGACAGCCATTCCTGCATGCCTTTCAGTAAGGCGCCTCCTCCTGAAATGACGACACCCTGGTCGACCATATCGCCGGATAGTTCTGCCGGGCAATTTTCCAAAGTCGCGCGGATGCATTCCAAAATAGCGGATAAGGATTCTTTCAGTGCTTCCTGCGTTTCAAGCGAGCTCAAGTTGATGGTTTTCGGCAAGCCCGTCATGATGTCGCGGCCCCGGATTTCCATGTTTTCGGCTTCGTGGGGAACGGGTGCATAGCCAATTTCCTTTTTAATATTTTCAGCGGTGCGTTCACCGATCAGGACATTATACTGTTTCCGGACGTAATGAATAATGTCTTCATCCATGCGGTCACCTGCAACTTTGACAGTGTTGGATGAAACGACTCCACCAAAAGAGATGATGCCGACTTCCGTTGTGCCGCCGCCGATATCCACGATAACGCTTGCGACCGGTTCACTGATCGGCAGTTCGGCTCCAATTGCGGCAGCCACTGTTTCTTCAATCAAGTGGACGGTTTTGGCTCCGCTTTGCTTCACGGCATCGTGAATAGCGCGGCGTTCAACCGTAGTCGCTCCAGAAGGCGTACAAACCATGACATTGGGCTTGCGAAAAGCACTTCCGAGCTGTTTTGCGGCTCTTTGCATAATGATTTTCAACAGGTCCCGTGTAACATCGAAATCTGCAATGACGCCATCTTTCAAGGGGCGGATGACGAGGATGGAATCGGGAGCTTTGCCGAGCATCGCTTTTGCCTCGTCGCCGATGGCCAGAACAGCCCGTGTTTTCGCATCCAGGGCAACCACCGAGGGCTCGTTTATAATGATGCCTTTTGATTTCGTGTAAACCAATATATTTGCAGTTCCTAAATCGATACCAATATCTATTGCAGAAAACATACGTGAATTCCTCCTATGAATAAAGACGCTGACTAGTTTGGATTCTAACATTATAGAAGGTCAAGCGAAAGAGCCGAAGGGACCTAAAGTACAAGGGAAATGGATAAAAAAATTAATTATGGTATGGCTTATGGAGCTGAAAAAAACGGCTTCAGTGAAGAAGCCGTTTTTTATCGCTCAGTATTTTTTTTCAGGCATTGGATCTACATGCTCTGCATCGTGCGTGTGAAGCTCTTTTCCAAGGAAATGAAGAAGCGTGAAGAAAAACATGAAAATTACGGCCATGAAGCCGAGTACGACAGTAACACCATAAAACATAATGATAACTCCTCTCTAAACTGTAATTATCAATATTTAGTATACATGATTCTGCCGGAAAAAATAAGTGTCGAATTATCGATACTTAGAATGCCCAGTTGCCGCCGCGGAAAATCGGTTCACGGGTGCCGTCTTCCAAGACGCCGTCGATGTCCATTTCGGAAGACCCTACCATGAAGTCGACATGCGTGATGCTTTGGTTCAAGCCGTTTTTCAATAGCTCATCCTGAGACATGGTTTTTCCGCCTTCGATACAAAAGGCGTAAGCGCTTCCGATAGCGAAATGGTTTGAAGCATTTTCATCGAACAGCGTATTGTAGAATAAAATGTTTGAATCGGAAATCGGCGACTGATGAGGCACCAATGCCACTTCGCCCAGGAAATGTGAACCTTCATCTGTTGCAACAAGTTGCTTTAGGACTTCTTCACCTTGAGCAGCTGTCACTTCAACGATTTTCCCGTTCTCGAATGTCACTTTAAAATCGTCGATGATGTTTCCGCCATAGCTCAGTGGTTTTGTACTGGAAACATAGCCGTTGACACCCGTTTTATGTGGGACAGTGAAAACTTCTTCTGTCGGCATATTGGCCATGAAAGGATCGCCTTTTTCATTGATGGATCCGGCTCCACACCATAAGTGGCCATCAGGAAGAGCGACTTCCAAGTCAGTCTTTGGTGACGTGTAATGCAGTTTCGCATACTTTTTGCCGTTCAGGTAATCGACTTTCGTGTGAAGCAAACGGTCATGCTCCGTCCATGCTTCAATCGGCTGATCAAGATCTGCGCGGACTGCTTTAAAAATAGCATCCCATAAGGTATCGATCTGTTGGTCTGCCGGTACATCCGGAAAGACTTTAGCTGCCCATTTCTCAGAAGGCGCGGCAATGACAGTCCAGCTGATTTTATCTGATTGGACGTATTGGCGATATTTGCTCAATGCCTGTCCCGTCGCTTTTTGTGAAGCAGCGATGCGTTTCGAGTCGATTCCCGACAATAGATCCGGGCTTTGGGACACAACACTGATGAAAGCGGCGCCTTGTTCAGCCAATTGTTCACGTTCCTGTACTTTCCATGCAGGATAATCAGAAAACGAATCTTCCGGAGCTAATTCAAAACGCAGGCGCGAAACAGCGTCGTCATTCCAGTCGACATAGACTTGTTTGGCCCCTGATTCATAAGCCTTTTGCGTAATTAAACGAACCAAAGGTGCCGCCTCAATGGCAGCAGCGATATAAAGTTGCTGGCCGGGTTGAATATTTACTCCCACTTTTACAGCCAATTCCGCATAGCGGGCTAATTTCTCATTAAAAGATGTCAAATAAATCTCTCCTCTCATCACTTCTTATAGTAGCAATTTTCAATCACACCCTGCAATCATTTATAACGATATTCGAAATAATATTTTCACTTGCATTTTTTATTATAAAAGTTTATGATTTAAACAAATGTTTGGACGGAGGTGTTGAAATGAACCAGAAAGAAGTGGAAGTGTTGGAATTGATCCGCCGCAATCCGTATTTGTCCCAGCAGGAAATGGCGGAACGCTTGAATATGTCCAGGCCTTCATTGGCCAATTTCATCTCGAATCTCATGCGGCAAGGAAAAATTTTGGGGCGGGCTTACGTATTGCCGGAAGAAAAAACGGTTATTAGCATCGGAGGTGCCAATGTCGACAGAAAGTTTCTCATGGATCGGCCGGCGCAGATGGGGACCTCAAATCCAGCTTCCGTTTCCGGAAGTGTCGGTGGAGTTGCAAGGAACGTTGCAGAAAACTTGGGACGCCTCGGCCATTCCGTCAAGCTGCTGTCGATTGTCGGCAATGATCCTGAGTGGAATTTGATTGAAGCGGCTTCGAGCCCTTTCATGTCGACTGAATTGACAAAAGCCATGGACGGGCTTTCGACAGGAACCTATACAGCGATTTTGGAACCGGATGGTGAGATGCTGCTGGCGATGGCTGATATGAAAATCTACGATTCCCTGACACCGGACCATATCTCTAAAAATGACAGCACGTTATTGTCAGCTGCTTTTCTTGTCATCGATTTGAACTGTCCACTTGAAACAGTGGAATATGTTCGGCAGTTGGCACTGGCCAATAAAATTCCGCTCGCTGTCATCCCGGTATCCGCTCCAAAAATGGATCGGCTGGGCAAAGATTTGGCAGGCATCAGCTGGCTGATCTTGAACCGCGACGAAGCAAGCAAGTTTCTACAAATACCTATCGAATCAATGGATGACTGGCATAAGGCAGCGCAGCAGCTTTTGGATCAAGGAGCGGAAGCTGTGGTCATCACAGGAGGAAAAGATGGAGCGATAGCCGGCAATTCTGAGGGCATCCGCCATTACCATGCCATGCAAGTCGATCATGTTGCCGATGTGACAGGAGCAGGAGATGCATTTTCCAGTGCCATCGTCCACAGCGTCATGGATGGCAAGGAATTTGAATCCGTCATCCATTCAGGCATGGTCAATGCAGCAAAGACCCTGGAAAGCAATGCCACTGTCCGCCATGAACTGACAGCCATACTATTACAAAAAGAACTGGAGGAATTACAATGACATCAATGATTTCCTATTCAACTGAAGTACAACAAGCACTAGAGGACAAAAAACCGATTGTGGCACTCGAATCCACAATTATCTCCCATGGCATGCCATATCCACAGAATGTTGAGACAGCCCGTGTGGTAGAGCAGATTATTCGCGATAATGGAGCAGTTCCTGCAACCATCGCAATTATGGATGGCAAGATCAAAATCGGCTTGTCCGAGGAAGAATTGGAAATGCTCGGCAATACTCCAGGGGTTTCCAAAGTATCAAGAAGAGATATCGGCCAATTGATCGCAACCAAAAAAATCGGCGCGACAACCGTCGCAGCAACGATGATCTGTGCGGAACTTGCAGGCATCCGCGTTTTCGCTACAGGCGGCATCGGCGGGGTGCACAGAGGCGCTGAGACGACGATGGACATTTCGGCAGATTTGGAAGAACTGTCGAACACTGGAGTCGCTGTCGTTTGCGCTGGGGCAAAGTCGATTCTGGATATCGGCCTGACATTGGAGTATCTAGAGACCAAAGGTGTTCCGGTCATTGGCTACCAAACAGATGTAATGCCTGCATTCTATACCCGCTCAAGCGGTTTTGACCTGACGTTCCGCAGCGACGGGGCAGATGAACTGGCTCAAGTTCTGAAAGCGAAATGGGATTTAGGGATCAAAGGCGGGGCAGTCATCGCCAATCCAATTCCTGAAGAGCATGCACTGGAAGAATCATTCATCAACGGCATCATTGCACAGGCGATGGCTGAAGCAAAGGAAAACGACATTTCCGGCAAAGAAGTTACTCCTTTCCTATTAGGAAAAGTTAAAGAGTTGACAGAAGGAAAAAGCTTGGTCGCCAATATCGAACTCGTTAAGCACAACGCGAAAATAGGAGCCGAGCTCGCTGCAGCTTATAACAAACTTTAAGGATAAATTGTGAAAGAAGTCCATTCGTGGGCTTCTTTTTTTTGTTGGGGAGGTTTAATGGGTTTTCAGTCTCCTAAAGGTAGGGTAAGGAGAAACAAGGGGATGAAGCAGATGAAAACTGATGTATTCATCGGCGGGGGTGGAATCGGTGGATTGACGCTGGCGTTGAAATTGGTACAGCGTGGAATCGATGTGGTCCTCGCCGAACGGATGGCTGTCAAAGCACCTACCTATAAGGGTGAACTCCTGCAGCCAAAAAGTATGCAGATATTTGATGGTCTTGGCCTATATAAAAAAGTATGTGATCGCTCAAATGAAATTAAAGTTTTGGATATGCTTGAACTTTCGAGCTCGCTGCAAGTGAAAGACCAATCGTTCATGGATTACAGCGTACTGCCGGGCAAATACAATGCGGCTTATATGATGCACCACGAAGAACTGAAGTCCGTCATTCTAAAAGCAGCTTGCGAATATGAAAATTTCCATTACTTGAAAGGGACTGCCTGCAAAGGCTATGGAGAAAAAACGGCTTTGCTTCAGAAAGGAACAGAGAAACTTGAAGTGGAAGCAGCTTTTTTCTTCGGCGCAGAAGGACGTTCCTCTGTTACGCGAAAAGCGATGGAAATCCAGGTAAAGCAAACCACCTATAACCATCATTTTCTGACAGTCACGTTTCCGCGTGCTGAGGATTTCACGGACGGCAAAATCATCTCCACGTACAATCGTTTCCTCGGCCTGTTCCCGCTGCCGGACGATCAGGTCCGAAGTGTTTATTTGATTCCTCCAGGAGACTATAAGCAATTAAAAGAAAAACCAATCAGCCATTTCCATAAATTATATACGGATTTGGCTCCTGCAGTGGACGGCTATGTGCAGAAGTTGACGGATTGGAAAAAGATTCAATTGATGATTCCAGTCATGTACCATGCCGATTCCTATGTAAAAGGCAATAAAGCCATCATTGGAGATGCCAGCCACGCTGTTCATCCGATGGCGGGGGAAGGGATGAATATGGCAATCCAGGATGCCGATATCCTGGGTGAGCTGACAGCAGATATGTTCGAGCAGGAAAAAAAGGACAACGATAACTTGAAATGGTATGAAGCTGTCCGCTACAAACGGGCAGACCATGTGATCCAGCTCAGCCATCTGGCAGCACTCGCTTATTCATTTCCGTTCAAACCGGTAAGTTATATCCGCCAGCGGACATTCGAGCGCATGGAGGAAGACCCGATTCTCCACTTTAAACAGATGCTGAACGTTTCCGGGCTTGGGATGTGGAAAGAAAACTTCCGCGACCGATTTATTCAAGGAGGCATCATGCCTGTTCGCATGAAAGATTTAACAAAAGGCACCAAAGAATTGAAGTATTATACACCGGAAGAAGATTATCCATGGAAAGCGGAGGGACTCCAATGATTGATGTCATGAAGATGTTTAAAGCCAGAATGTACATGAAACGCAATGAACCTTTTCTCTACAGCTGGCATGCCTATGTCGGCTATGAACTGGATTTGTTCAAAGCTTTCGAACGCCCGGTCACAAAATTTGATGTGGCGGATGCCCTGCAATTGGATGAAGACCTGCTGAATCAATGGGTGAGTGTTGGGGTATCGATCGGCCATCTGAAAGAAGCGGGAAGAAACCGTTATAAAACCTGGAACGCCTGGAAACTGCCAAAACCCAAAGGCAATAATTCCTCGGGTGTCCTGTTGAAGGAAATGATGGAATTGCATATTCCGACATTGTTGAATTATCCAGAGATGATGCGCAAGCAGGAACGCCTTCACTTTGATGAAGAAAAACATGCGCCTACAGTAGCTGAAACGAGCCGATTGCTCGAAGTCCTCGCTCTGCCGAAAATGTCCAGACGCCTAAAAGGAACTGATATTGAAACCGTATTGGATATCGGCTGTGGAGAAGGCGGCTACATCAAACAATTAGCTGAACGCTTTCCAAGGACGCATTTCACAGGAATTGAAATAAGCCCCTCTGTCACGGAAGTTGCAAAAACCCTCACTAAAGAAAATGAAAATATTACAATTGAAAATGCCGACCTGTGGCAATATAAGCCTTCCGAAAAACAAGGAATGGTCATGATGAACAATGTCATCCACTATATCGACCTCGAAAAACGCCAGGAGCTATTCACCGAACTGGCCAGCTGGATCAAAAAAGAAGGATTTCTGTCAGTAGTGACCCCAATTGCCGGTGGCAGCGACAGTCCGCCATTCGCCAATGTCTTCAACAGCTTCTTCTCATCGTTCGATAACCTCTACCGATTGCCGACACGCGAAGAATTGGCCCAATGGGGGGAACAGGCAGGACTCGAATTGCTCAGCATCCAAACCGTCATAAAAGAAGGCGGCTGGTATATTGTGCAGTATGAAAAGAAAAGCTGAGGAAGCCGTTAAGGTTCGACAGGCATAAGACAGACCGGCGAAGCGGCATGTTTTCAGCCGCATAGCCGGGTTGGCTTATGACCCGAGAACCTGGCTTCCGAAGCTGGACAATGAGAAAAGTTGAGGCGACCGTTTTGCTCCGACAGACATAAGATGAACTTCCGAAGCGGCGTTTTTTTGCCGCACAGGAAGGGCAGCTTATGATCCGAGGAGCAGGTCGCCGAAGCTGGACAAAGAAAAGCTGAAGCGACCGTTTTGCTCCGACAGACATTAACCTTTCAAAGCAACGCATGAATTTTCATCAAAACAAAAATCCCCTGAAGGAGAAGATCCTTCAGGGGATTTTAAAATCTCTTATTTTCGCAAAGAACCAAGCTCTGTAGCAATGGCCTGCATTTCACTTGTACTGAACTTGTCGCGAGTTGCGACCATTTCGTACAGTTCACGCAAATCTTCGTATTGCGAAGCGTTGAAATGTTCGGCTTTCATTGCATCTACATTGACCATGCGCAATTTCGATTTTATTTCTTCGATCATAAAGCTGACGTTTTCTGGAGATGGGTTTGATAAGTCCATGATAAGTTCCTGCCTTTCAGGTGGATATGCTTAATCATTTCATTATTCAAATGTAATGTCAATTGCCAGCTCGTTCCGCTTCTTTTTCTTCTTTGATTTTGGCGATGATGCGTTTTGTTTCGTAGACAATGACTCCGGACAAGCCAAGAAGTCCGATTAAGTTCGGGAATGCCATCAAACCGTTCATGACATCGGAGAAAGTCCAGACGACGTCAAGTGACACAGTTGCGCCGACGAAAACCATCAACACGAAAGCGATGCGGTAAACGACCAGCAATGCCGGATTCTTGAATAGGTATTGGAAACATTTCTCGCCGTAATAAGACCAGCCGATAATCGTAGAAGAAGCAAAGAAAATCAAACCGATCGCGACGATGATCGGACCAGCACCACCCAGAAACTGTTCAAAGGCAGCAGTCGTCAATGCAGCACCTTCGAGTGATTTGTCGGTGTAAAGGCCGGACATAACAATTGTGACACCTGTAATTGAACAGATGATGATCGTATCGAAAAACACCTGTGTCATGGAAACCAGTGCCTGGCGCCCAGGAAGGTCTGTGATGGCTGCAGCTGCAGCAATCGGAGCAGAACCAAGCCCTGCTTCGTTGGAGAAGACGCCTCGAGCTACACCATAGCGGATAGCGGCGCCGATTGCACCACCGGCTGCCGCTTCACCCGTGAAGGCAGCGCTGAAAATTGTACCAAAAGCAGCGGGTATGAGTTCCATATTGAAAATCATGATAATTATTCCTGCAATTATGTAGAATAATGCCATAAAAGGAACGAAGAATGAAGTCACGCGCCCTATGCTCTTGATTCCGCCAAGCAGAACCAAGGCTGTAAAGATAGTTAGAATGATTCCTGTAATCCATGTGGGAACACTAAATGTATCGCGAACAACAGAAGCTACTGAGTTCGATTGTGTACCGTTTCCGATTCCGAAAGCGGCAATAGCGCCGAAGATAGCAAATAAGACGGCCAGCCATTTTTGTTTTAATCCGTGCTCAAGATAATACATGGGTCCGCCAGCCATTTGGCCTTTAGCATCGACTACACGGTATTTGACTGCCAGGACAGCTTCGCCGTATTTGGTGGCCATACCGAAAAAGGCAGAAAACCACATCCAGAAAACAGCACCCGGTCCACCCAAAATGACAGCTGTTGCGACACCGACGATATTACCGGTACCCACCGTTGCAGCCATGGCGGTCGACAATGCCTGGAAATGGCTGATATCTCCTTTAGAGGTCGTATCCGTGTTCTTAGTGAAAACCAATTTTAAAGCGTAAGGCAATAAGCGGAGCTGCAGCACGCCGAGACGGACCGTTAAGAAAATTCCTGTTCCTACTAATAAAATCAATAAAGGCGGTCCCCATACAAACCCGCTGATCGTGCCCAATAGTTCTTCAAACTGTGCCATTATTTCTCCCCCTTTTAAAATTCTATTTCTATCTGAAAACCTCCTGTAAACATAATATTCCGAAAGTTTTTCAATATAGTCAAGTTATTTTTAAAAAATAGTTTCAGTATAAGTGTTTAAGTTTTCAAAGATTAGGGAAAATTCCTAACAGATGTGAAAAAACATATTTATATTGGGAGGAATTTAGGATGAGCCAAAACAAATTGATGACAGGTTTATTAGTAGGAGCAGCAGTGGGGATTATTGTCTCACTACTTGATAAAAATACGAGAAACGATGTTGTGAACAAATCGAAAAAAGCTAGCAGCAGTGCAAAATACTATGCTTCCAATAGAGATGAATTGGTGCAGGCTTTCCAGCAACAGGCTGAAAGAGCGCAAAATCTGTATTCACGCATTTCGGAAGATGCTTCTTACGTGGGAAGCAAGGTAAATGAATTGAAAGAAATGTCTCCGCAAGTGAAAGAAATGGCGCTTGAAACAAAAGAAGCGTTTATGGATACGAAAAATGCAGTTGTAGAAACAAAAGACGATGTAATTTCGGCAGTTAAAGAAGACAATCCATCTCCGACTTCTTCTTTGACGGATGATACAAATTCTTCTTCAGGATCTAGCAATAAATCATCAGGATCTGATAACAAGTCGCCCCAATCCGATACTAAATCAACATCAGGCAACCAGTCCGGAAACAATTCAAATTTTGGGAATCGGTCATAATCCGATTAGCGACATGAAAACTGCAGGACAGCAAGAGGATGCAAATCAGGCTCCGGTTCACTCGGTAACTTTCGATGTGACCACTGGGTCTGGGTTTCTAAAAGAATTGCTTCAGAGGATTAAAGACGTCGATGTGCCAGGACTTGGAGCGCAGCTGGCGTTTTTTTTCCTCTTATCAATTTTTCCTTTGCTGATTTTCCTGGTAACTTTGTTGCCGTATTTGGCTATCTCTGAAGATGAAATTTATAGTTTCTTGGAAGAAGTAGTTCCGGCAGAAGTATATACACTGATTGAAAGCACACTTGTGGAAATCTTAACTAATCAAAATACAGGTTTGCTGTCTTTTGGTATTTTGGCAACCATCTGGTCGGCAAGCCTCGGAATGAATGCTTTGATTAAATCGCTGAACCTCTCCTATAAAGTTGCGGAAGATCGCCCAATTCTTTTAGCGAGGGGAATGTCGATTATCATGACGGTGCTGCTGATTTTTATACTAATCGTGGCATTGGCGTTGCCCATCTTTGGAGAGCAGCTGGGCTTGCTTATTTTCTCATTTCTTGGATTGGAAGAAGGGTTTCTGGCATTATGGAACTCCATCCGTTTTACCATTCCGGGGATCATCACTTTTGTAGCCTGTGCCATCATCTATTGGCTGGCTCCTAATGTGAAGATGAGTATACTGAGTGTTTTGGGAGGCGCCGCCTTTGCAGCAAGCGGCTGGCTGCTGACTTCTTACTTGTTTTCACTTTATGTCAGCAATTTTGGAAATTTTTCAGCTACCTACGGCAGTATCGGTGGAGTTATCATTTTGATGCTGTGGCTTTATATCTCAGCCATGTTATTGATCGTGGGCGGGCAAATCAACGCAGTGATGAAAGAACGGCGGCATTTACTTAAGAAAAGGACAGCTTGAGATGCATCTCAGGCTGCCTTTTTTTGTTTTGAAATCAACTACTAAACGATCTTTCACTTTCTTGTTCCTCCCGGCTGCCTGGCCCACACTCATACATTGCGGTTGAGCATCCGCAAGCCATTTAAGATGACCAGAATGGTGCTGCCTTCATGTCCAATAACGCCGATCGGCAAAGTGATGGTCTGAAAAAAGTTTGAGATGATCAGCAGGATGATGACAGAAACTGAAAAGAAGATATTCTGTTTGACAATGCGCTGCATTTTTCGGGAAAGACGGATGGAGTAGGCAATCCGCGATAAATCATTTTTCATCAAAATGACATCAGCAGTTTCCAAAGCAATATCAGTTCCGGCGCCCATCGCAATTCCAGTCGTTGCCGTTGCCAAAGCAGGGGCATCATTTATGCCATCACCTGTCATCGCTACATACTTGTACTTTTTCAGCAGTACTTTCAATTCTTCTACTTTATCGGACGGTAAGCATTCTGCAATGTAATCGTCGACTCCGGTTTCTTTGGCGATGACTGCTGCTGTTTTCCGGTTATCTCCCGTCAGCATGATGCAGTAGATGCCTGCTTTTTTCAATTCTTCAATCGTTGATTTGGTGATGTCCCTCACTGTGTCTTTCAAAGCCATAGCGGCAAGGATACCTTCTTTGTCTCGGACAAAAGTGACCGTTTTCCCCTGATTGGCCAGTTTTTCCAATAAGCCATCTTCAAAAGCTTCTGCCAGCTCTTCACCGACAAACTTCGGCTTGCCGACGAGATAGTCTTCATTGCCGATAGTTGCTTTCAAGCCATTTCCTGGGACATCTTCGATTGCCAGATTCGATAGCGGATCGATTCCTTTTGACATTACGTAATCACTGATGGCTTTCGCCAGCGGGTGATTGGATTGGGATTCGATTCCTGCAATATTGGCCATGACAATCTGGGGGTCCGCTCCTTGTCGAATGACAAAGTCTGTGACTTCGGGTTGACCGCGAGTCAAGGTGCCGGTTTTGTCAAAAGCGATGGCCCTGACCACACTCAAATTTTCGAGGTGCATCCCGCCTTTGAAAATGATGCCGCTTTTAGCACCATTGGAAATCGCTGCGAGAGTGGCGGGCATAATGGAAGCGACAAGCGCGCAAGGTGAAGCCACAACCAGCAAGACCATGGCTCGATAAAAGGTCGTGTTCCAATCCCAGCCGAAAATATAATGCGGCAAGAACAGCATGAGTACAAATAGTAAAAGCACAACTTTTACATAACGGCCTTCAAAGCGTTCGATAAACTGCTGGGAAGGGGACTTTTCGCTTTGTGCAGATTGAACCAGGTCGATGATTTTCTGAAACATGGTTTCAGAACTCGGCTTGGTCATTTCCATCGTGATGGCACCAGACAAGTTGACGGTTCCAGCGAACAGCTCGTCCTCTTCATACTTAGAGACAGGGTATGCTTCGCCGCTGATCGCTGATTCATCGACAGCTGTTTGGCCAGTCTGCAAAATGCCATCAACTGGTATCCGTTCACCTGGTTTGACAACAATAAAGTCTCCAAGAGCCAGTTCTTTCAAAGGGACACGGACCGTTTGCCCTTCCTTCATCAACCAAGCGGCTTCTGGCTGAATTTCCATCAGGGATGTGATTTCTTTTCGGCTTTTGTTCATGGTATAGGTTTCCAGCGCTCCGCTTAAGGAAAAGATGAAAATCAGAATGGCTCCTTCTGTCCAATAGCCGATGATGGAAGAACCAACAGCTGCCAAAATCATTAAAATTTCAACATTCAGCTGCCCGTCCTCCAAGGTTTTCAGTATACCGTACTTGGCTTTGGCATAACCGCCAATCCCGAAGGCCAGCAAATAGGTGATGACTGAGTACGTGATGTAATTCTGGAGTTCAAATGTAAAGGCGATGATGATTAAAATTCCTGAAAGAATCGATGCGATCAATTCGATATGAGTTTTAAAAAATGCCATGATGGTACCCTCTTTCTCCTGAAAGCAAATTTACTGGACGCGGTGAATAAAAGCTTTTCATGAAGTCAATGTAAGAGAATAGAATATTTAAAATCCGATTATTCTTTATAGTATCACATTCTATGCCGGCAAAAGAGTGCACAATTATCAGTAGAAGACAAAAGGAAAATCCGCTGCCACATGGGGCAACGGATTACTGTTTACTGTTCTTCAGTTGGACGGCCTTGGAATTGTTTCATCTTGTCATCTAAATCATCGACCATCGCAATCAAGCGATCAATATCTTCAAGTTCCGTGTTTTCCGGTTCAATAGCATCTAATACTTCCAAAAACATGCTCAAGCGCTGTTTCATGTAAGAAACTTGCTGTTCTTTGTTTGTAATGGATTTCCCCAATTGATACACCTCATTTCGCATGTTAATCGTAACGGAAACTGACGCAGATTTCAATAATGTATAGGTAGAACTAATTATTTTGCTCTTTTATGTATTTTGAATATTTACTTAATGATAAGTTTGTGTTAAATTAAGTTTAATTAAACGAGAGGGGAGGCCGAAGGGAATCAGCGAAACCAGACCACAACATCAGGAATATCGAAGGAGGGGGTTCGCACATTTCGTCGGCATCTGAGACGAGAATGAGATTATGATAAATAATTTAACTGTATATAAACCATAAAAGGCTCATCCGCAATCTGAAATCAGATACGGAATGAGCCTTTTGTGATGCTTATCGTATTTCGAAGCTTTCGATGATTTCAATGGAATCCTTGACCGACTGCACCATCGAACAGTTTTTACGGGTCAATTCCATAACTCGAGGCATTTTTTCTTCGTTGATATCCCCGGTGACTATAAAGTGCAGGTGGACTTTATCAACCCGGTCCGCCTCTTCTTCATTGCGCACAAGCTCTTTAACCTCGATCTGAATGTCTTCAGCAGGCATCCGCATCTTATCAAGCACTTTTCTCATGACGCCTCCACTGCAGACTGCAAGTGAAGAAACCAATAATTGATATGGCCGGAAGCCGTATTCCTCGTTGCTCGAGATTTGAAGCTCTCCAAAAGGCATATGCCCCGTGAAGCCATTTTTATTCATTGAATAATTCATCTGTAAACGCCTCCTATGTTAGAATTGTATCTGAATTCCTAATAAATACAAAAGAACGTGCTTGTTCGGGGAGGCATCATGAAAGGTTTTTTAAAAAGTGAGCGTGGCCGATTTTGGATTCTCGTGGCCATCGTCTCGATTTCTGGATTTTCACAAGGCATGCTGCTGCCATTGATTGCAGTTATTTTTGAACAGGATGGTGTCTCCTCTGCTTTAAATGGCCTGAGTGCCACAGGTTTGTATGTGGGAACTCTTTTGATTGCACCATTTATGGAACCACAACTGCGGAAATTCGGCTATAAGCCCTTGATTTTGGTGGGTGGGGGACTGGTCATTCTGTCTTTGCTGCTGTTTCCTCTTTGGAAATCGGTCCTGTTCTGGTTTGTGCTGCGCATTCTGATCGGTGTCGGCGACCAGGCTTTGCATTTTTCGACGCAAACCTGGATCACCAGTACCTCTCCTCAGCACAGGTTGGGGCGCAATATTGCCATTTACGGCATGTCTTTCAGTGTGGGCTTCGGCGCGGGACCCCTTTTTGTTCCTATGGTGGAAATATTTGAAGCTTTGCCATTCATCGTATCGGGACTCCTTTGTCTATTGGCCTGGTCATTGGTTTTCTCGCTGAAGAATGATTTTCCTGAAGTATCCGGAAGTTCCATCACAACGAAAGGAACAGCCGGACGTTTCAAAGCGGCTCTAATTATTGCGTGGGTGGCATTTTTGCCGCCCCTCGGCTACGGTTTTTTGGAAGCCTCTCTCAATGCCATCTATCCGGTCTATGCTTTGCGACAGTCGATAGAAGTGGGCATGGTGTCGATTATGTTGGCAGCATTTTCAGTAGGAGCCATTGCGACACAACTGCCTTTGGGGAATCTGAGCGACCGGATTGGCAGAAGGAAAGTTCTGCTGCTGGCATTGATCGGGGGAGCGGCTGTGTTTGCGGCTGCCAGCTTTTATGAATCCAATGCTTGGCTGACCGTCGGATTTTTTGCGCTGGCCGGTATGTTTGTCGGTTCTACATTTTCGCTGGGCATTTCCTATATGGCCGATTTGATGCCGAAAGATCTTTTGCCAACCGGCAATCTCCTATGCGGTATCGCCTTCAGTATCGGAAGCCTTGCAGGGCCTTCCATGGGTGGACTGTTTATCGAATACTCCGGTGGCCTCAGCTTCCTGTTGTTAATCGCAGGGATTTTGATGCTGATTGCAGCGCTCATTGCTTTGAATGGCAATGCAAAAAAGGTGCGTACTATATAATTTAATCTAAAAAACTGGACCAGAGAATTTCTCTGGTCCAGTTTTTTATTGTTCAGCATAAGTTGTTGGATTGCTTTCGCTTTTCTTTATTGTCCAGACTCCAGCAGCCAGCTCTTCGGGTCATAAGCCAGCCCAGCTGTCTAGTTCAGTGCCTAGCTCTTCGGGATGTAAGCCGATCTGGCTGTGCGGCTGACGAGATGCCACTTCGCCAGCTCATCTTACACCTGTCAGAGCTGAACAGGCACTTCTACTTTTCATTCTGTGCGGCTGAAAATATGCCGCTTCGCCGGTCTGTCTTATGCCCGGCAGAGCTACACGGGCACTTTCGCTTTTCTTATTTCAATACCAATTTCGTTACTGACTCGACTTGCGCGGTTTGCGGAAACATATCGACCGGTTGAATGTATTCGATGCGGTAGATTTTCGTTAGTTGCTGCAAATCCTTTGCCAAGGTGGAAGGGTTGCAGGATGTGTAGATGAATCGTTTCGGCTTTACTTTCAAAATGGTTTTCAACAATGAGTCGTCTAAACCGGTACGCGGTGGATCGACCGTTAGTACATCAGGTACAAAGTCCTCGTTGCTCCACAGCTCCAGCCATTTTTCGGCTGTACCCGTAACGTATTTTGCAGTGATGCCTTGTTTTTTAGCGTTGGCTTTGGCATTGACGACACTTTCGTGGATGACGTCCATGCCACGTATTTCTTTCGCACCGTCCGCCAGCCACAATCCGATTGTGCCGACGCCGCAATAGGCATCAACGACTTTTTCCTGGCCGGTCAATTCAGCTGCGCGTTTGATTTCATTGTATAGTTTGACAGTTTGAGTCGGGTTGAGCTGGAAAAAGGCGCGAGCCGATAAATCGAATGCCAATTCACCGAGCTCTTCATGGATGGTGTCTTTGCCGAATAGAGTAACCGTTTCATCCCCAAAAATAAGGGAGGTTTTTTCTTTGTTGATGTTCTGGACGATTGATACCAGGTTAGTATCAATTTTTTTCAAACGTTCCAGCAATAATTCCTTTTGTGGAATCTTAGAACGTGTCGTGACCAGCACCAATTGAATTTCACCTGTTTTTACACCGGTGCGGACAACGATGGTACGGATAATGCCTTTCATCGTCTTGCCATCATAAATCGGCATTTTCAATTCTTCCAGAATCCGTTTGACGGCATTGGTGATGACTGTCGTGTCGGGATGCTGGACGATGCATTGCTCGATATCCAATAATTGATGGGAACCTTCCGCAAATAATCCTGCAATGACTTTTGTGCCTTTCAGGCGTGTCTGAAACTGGCTCTTGTTCCGGTAATGCCAAGGGTCTTCCATGCCAATGGTATTCTCCACATGGACTTTGGTGCCTTTCAAATACCGTTCCAATGCCTGTACGACAAGATCACGCTTTTCGACCAATTGCTGGTCATAGCTCATGTGCTGCAATTGGCAGCCGCCGCATGCTTCATAGATCGGGCAGGGCGGCGTCTGGCGGTGTGGAGAAGCTGTGCGCATTTTAACGATGCGGGCCTGGGCAAAATTCCGCTTGACTACAGTTACTTGCGCGGTGATTTCTTCACCTGGCAAAGCTCCCGGTACAAATACCACATTGCGTTTGAAATAGCCAATGCCTTCGCCGTTGATGCCGAGCCGCTTAATGGTCAATGGAAACATTTGGCCTTCTTCAATAATGGGTTGTTCGTTCATGGATATCACGTCCTTCAATTAATCATCCCTTCATTATAGCCTTATTTATAGATATCAGCCAGTGCCGATCGTAAATTGGGATACTTGAATTGAAATCCATGCTGTTCGAGAACAGTCGGAAGGACTCGCTGACCTTCAAGAACCAATTGGCTTTTATCACCCAAAGCCGTCTTCAATGCGAAGGAAGGAACCGGAATCCAATGAGGACGCTTGAGTGCATGTGCAATTTCTTTGCCGAAATCCTTCATCTGCTTAGGATTAGGGGCTGTGACATTAAATGTTCCGCTCAACTGGTCGTTATCCAGTGCAAAAGCGATGGCCCGCGCCACGTCCTTCACATGGATCCAAGACAACCATTGCTTGCCGGAACCCACGGTGCCTCCGGCAAACAATTTATAAGGCAACGCCATCAGCGGCAATGCTCCTTCGTCTTTCCCGAGAACAATTCCGAAACGGCCACATGCTACGCGTAACCCATCTTCTTCGGCGCGGCTGGCTAAGATTTCCCAATCCCGTAGCGTTTGTGCAAGAAAATCAGAGGCTTGATCGGCGGAAGCTTCTGTATAAGTAACAGTTTCCGATGGCGGGTAAATTCCAATCGCGCTGGCGTTCACAAGCACTTTCGGTTTTTTCTCGAGTTTGTGGATGATCCGCAATAATTCATTGGTGGCATCCATACGGCTTGTGTAAATCAGTTTTTTCTGTTCTTCACTCCAGCGTCCATCGTTTATGGAAGCTCCAGCTAAATTGACGAAAGCATCGATGCTTTCCAGCTGCCTTTCAGGAACGGCATCTTTTGACAGCCATTTTACATATGTAATCTTATCGGCAGCATTTTTCTGTTTTCTCGTCAAAATATATACTTCATCGCCTCTATCGAGCAAAAGACGCGTCAATTCTTCACCGACAAATCCAGTTCCACCAGTAATTGCAATTTTCATTTTCATCGCCTCCATTTCTTCTTAGCATACCCTTTTTGGCGTCTGGCTATGCCAATGTCAGCATGAAAGGTGTATAATATGAGAAGAAGAGGGGTGCCAGTAAATGCCGATTATTTCGAAAATCACACAGGGGAAGAAAAACCCTGAAAGGTATAATATCTTTTTTGAAGATAAATATGCTTTTAGCGTGGATGAAGCGGTGCTTATCAGGTATCAGCTCACCAAAGGGAAAGAGCTCGACCAATGGACGATCGAAGAAATCAACTTCGAGGACGAAGTCCGAAAAGCCTATAACAAAGCTCTTTATTACCTTGGATTTCGGATGAGAAGTGAAGGCGAAGTACGCCAGAAACTGAAAGAAAAAGAATACGGCGATGCTGTAATAGATGAAGCTATTAAGAAATTGTATACCCACAAATTTCTGGATGATCAGCAATTTTCAGAGGCGCTGATGCGGACACAAATCAACTCGGGCAAAAAAGGGCCTCGTGCAATCCAGCAGGATATGCAAAAGAGAGGAATTGACAAACAGATGCAAAAAGATGTTTTGGATTCCTATTCTGAAGAAGAACAACTTGAAGTTGCCAAAGGCCTTGCAGAGAAAATTGCCGATAAGGAGAAGATGAAGACGCCTAGCCAAATCCATCAGAAGATCAGTGATACTTTGATGAGAAAAGGCTATAATTATTCACTGATCAAATTGGCGATTGCAGAGCTGGATCTTGAAAAAGATGACGATCAATGGTTAGAGATGATCACGGAGCAAGGCGATAAATTGTGGCGTAAACATAGCTCAAAACTGACAGGCTACGATCTAAAGTCAAAAGTTAAACAAGGGCTATACCAAAAAGGTTTTCCAAATGAAGTAATCAGTGAATACTTGGAAAAGAAGGAGTTTGAAGATGACTGAAGAAAAACGTTACAGCGACATGACTGAACATGAGCTTCGCGGAGAAATCGCGCGTTTAAAAGAAAAAGCCAGAAAAGCTGAGCAACTGGGCATCGTCAATGAATTTGCGGTGCTGGAACGGAAAGCCATGATGGCTGCAGCTTATCTATTGGATCCCGCCGATTTCAAAAAAGGCGAAGTGTACCGCATCGAAGGAGATCCGAACGTCTATTTTCAAATCGATTATTTAAAAGGCCGATTTGCCTGGGGGTACCGGATGGGCGGCGAAAAACATACGGAAGCGTTGCCGATTTCCATGCTGCGCCCGTTGAAGGAAGGGAAGTAAACGGATGAAAGAGATTATTGAGCAACTGACAATCGAGCTATTGGAAAAAAATCCAAATCTGTCGGAAGAAAAAGCACGTACGTGGATCGAATTGCTGGCTTCTGATTTTGAATCCTCCTATGCAAAAGCGGGATACGATTACCAAGGAACGGCGGTAGTCGAGAAAGTGATGCGCCAATGGATTGACAGCTATGGCGACAAGATCCATGAGTTTGCCAGCACCAATCCGAAATATGCACATTTGCTGAAGGATTAATAGAAAAGCGGAAGTAGCCGTGTAGATTCGACGGGCATAAGCCGCGCTGGCGAAGCGGCATCTTTCAGCCGCACAGAATGAAAAGTAGAAGTGCCTGTTCAGCTCTGACAGGTGTAAGATGAGCTGGCGAAGTGGCATTTCGTCAGCCGCACAGCCAGATCGGCTTACATCCCGAAGAGCTAGGCACTGAACTAGACAGCTGAGTTGGCTTATGACTCTAGAATCTGGCTGCTGGAGTCTAGACAGTGAAGAAAAGCGGAAGCAGCCGTTTAGCCCATACACTCTCTTTAACTCCAATAAAAAAACGCGCACCCATAGGTGTGCGTTTTCTAGTTATGGCTGAAGTCTAATTTTTTCCTTAACTTGTCTTCGCTGAAAATCCATCCGGTATAAGAGTTGATGATTTTGCACTCCTTATCCAGATGGGCAACTGCAACGAATGGGTAATAGTCATTGCTGCGGTAGCGCAAGTCGATCAATCGAACTTCGAAGACATCTCCGTATTCGTTGATTTCCCAACGATACAGTGGAGAGAAGGAAATGAAGGCGGCAATATTTTTATCTTTCATAGCCGCCTGGATCAAATTGTTTTCAGGCATCTCTTTTTTCATGAATTTATCATAGATATTAATGGTGCGGCCATATGCACGTCCGACGTAATGGTGTCGATCTGTATCAGCAGCTACGCGCCAGTGGAAAAAGCGCATGGTTGGTGCCACAAAAACCTCAGTGGCTCCTGGGATTGTATTTCGGACAGCCTTTTTAATAGCCGACTGCACTGCAAATCTTGCGAGATAGTAGAAAAACATGGCAATATAGAGGATGCCGATCGTCAAAACGGGATCAGCACCAAATGCCCAAAGCATCAGGGCCAACACATGCGCACCGAAAATGATGGGGTCAAAAGTGTTGATAACGCCAAGAGCTACCCACCGGTTTGAAATCGGCCTGAGCGCTTGTGTGCCATATGAGTTAAAGATATCAACAAAAACGTGCATAAAAACGGCCAGGAATGACCAGAGCCATAAATGGAGCAGATTAGCTTCAGGAAAAATGAGAGATAATGCACCTGCTATCAATAGAGGCCAAAGCAACACTGCAGGAATGGAGTGGGTAGCGCCCCGGTGATGCCGAATATAGACGGCGTTGTCACGAAGCTTCAAAACAGTATCGACGTCCGGTGCCAAGGATCCAATAATGACACCAGATACTACAGCGGTCATGGTTGCGGGGTGGCTGACGACAGCCGGATCGGCCATTGCGAGGCCGCCAAGGGCAATGCCCATGACAATATGTGTTCCTGTATCCATTGCCTCATCCCCTTTCTATAAAAATGTTGATTGGTATGGGGAACAAAAAAGTTTTGTTAAGATAAACTTATTCCTTACTTTCTCATATACCCGAAAAAAGGCTGGAATAATCAAGCTGAACGGAGGCTAAATCCATTAAACTAGAGAAATTGCACTTTCAAAATGACCTGATCAATTGGTTTGCGGCGGAGAAAAGAGATTTGCCCTGGAGACGGACAGCAGACCCTTATCAAATCTGGATTTCAGAAATCATGCTGCAGCAAACACGTGTGGATACTGTCATTCCTTATTATAAACGCTTTATCGAGAAATTTCCCACTTTGGATGACCTGGCACAAGCCGATGAACAAATTCTGCTTAAACAATGGGAAGGATTGGGGTATTACTCCCGTGCACGCAACCTGCAGGCGGGCGTCAAAGAAGTGGCTGAAAATTACGGAGGCATCGTCCCGAGTAACCGCAAGGAAATCTCATCATTGAAAGGTGTTGGCCCTTATACAGCTGGGGCTATCCTAAGTATTGCCTACGGGGTTCCGGAGCATGCAGTGGATGGCAATGTCATGCGTGTATTGTCACGGATCCTGTTAATTGAAGAAGACATTGCTAAACCTAAAACGCGGAAAATCTTTGAAGAAGCAGTGACTGAAATCATCAGCCATGAAGATCCTTCTTCGTTCAATCAGGGCTTGATGGAGTTGGGAGCCTTGATTTGTACACCGACCTCACCGAAATGCCTGCTGTGCCCAGTTCGTGAGCATTGTGCCGCATTCCATGAAGGTAAACAGCATGATTTGCCAATTAAATCCAAAGCAAAAAAATCGAAATCGCTGCAATATGCAATGATAGCTCTTCGCCATCAAGATAAACTGTTGATGGAACAGCGTCCAGCCACGGGTCTGCTGGCGAACATGTGGCAGTTTCCGATGCTGGAAACTACAGCGGATATTCTGCCGCTTGAAATAGAAGAGCGGCTGTCGGAGAGTTTGAAAGGCGTTGTGGACAAAGTTGAAAAAATTACTTCTTTCAAACATGTCTTTTCTCATTTAACATGGAACGTGGATGGCTTTATTGCCGACAGTGAAAATATAGATGCCCCGGCCCATATGAAATGGGTGACGGCAGAAGAGCTGGATTTATTGCCGATCGCAGGACCGGTCCAAAAAATGAAAACAGCATTACAGCAAAGAGGAGATGTTTAACCATGGCAGAACAAAAAGTAGCGCTGGTGACAGGCAGCAGCAGAGGCCTCGGAAAAGCGATGGCGATCGCCCTTGCAGATCAAGGATACGATATCGTCGTCAATTACGCGCGCAGCAAAACCGCTGCACTCGATACCGTTAAGGAAATTGAAGCAAGAGGGCAAAAAGCCTTATTGGTCCGTGCAAATGTAGGAGATGTCGAGAAGCTTCGCGGCATGTTTGAGACCATCAAAGAAGAGTTTGGACGCCTGGATGTTTTCGTATCCAACGCAGCTTCCGGCGTTCTGCGCCCAATCATGGAACTGGAAGAATCGCATTGGGACTGGACAATGAACATCAATGCAAAAGCGATGTTGTTCGGCGCTCAGGAAGCGGCGAAATTGATGGATAAAGGCGGCAAAATCGTCGGCATCAGCTCACTCGGATCGATTCGTTATTTAGAAAATTATACGACGATAGGAGTTTCAAAAGCGGCGGTAGAGTCGATTACACGCTACCTAGCTGTAGAGCTGGCACCGCTTGGAATTGCCGTCAATACAGTATCCGGTGGAGCACTGGATACGGAGGCGTTGAAGCATTTCCCGAATCGTGAAGATCTATTGAATGATGCCCGTGTGAATACGCCGGCGGGTCGTATGGTTGAAATCGAGGATATGGTCAAAGCGGCATTATTCCTGATTTCCTCCGACTCGGATATGATCCGCGGACAGACGATTATCGTGGACGGCGGCCGTTCGGTCGTGATGTAATCCTTTGGTCCTTCCGCCTTATTGCTGTATGTTTTCAGAATTGATTGATATAATACTGAAATAGCAGATAAACAAAGGCTTAGACAAGAAGGTGGGATGCTACATGGCGATTCCTGCGGAGGGTGAAACTATCCAAATCCACAGTTATAAACACAACGGCCGAATCCACCGTGTCTGGCAGGAAACAACTGTACTGAAAGGTACGAATAATATTGTAATTGGTGCAAACGAACGGACGCTGGTGACAGAATCCGATGGCCGAACCTGGTTGACGCGCGAACCGTCAATCTGTTATTTTCACGCAGAGCATTGGTTCAACATCATCTGTATGCTCCGAGACGACGGTGTTTATTATTATTGCAATGTCAGTTCTCCATTCGTCTATAATAATGGCTCGTTGAAATACATCGATTATGACTTGGATGTAAAAGTGTTTCCAGACATGTCTTACACGCTGTTGGATGAAGACGAATATGAAGACCATAAGCGGCAAATGGGTTATCCGGAAGTGATTGATCAGATTCTTCACCGGAATGTGGAAAAATTGATCAGCTGGATTAAACAGCGCCGAGGACCGTTTGCCCAGGACTTTATCGAAGTATGGACGAACCGCTATGAATTTCATAGACTAAACCGGATTCGTGATTAAAATGAAAACCTGTTGCCAGCCAACAGGTTTTTCGTTTTGAATAGAATGGAGTGAAAGTTTTGAGCAGTATGAAACGCTATATGCAGTTTGTCAAACCGTATTATTGGCAGATTGCGTTGACGATTGTCATCGGGATATTCAAATTCGCGATTCCGCTTTTTATCCCGTTGCTGATCAAAATCGTCATTGATGATATTATCGGGGCGGATGCATTGTCGAATGCAGAAAAGCTGGAGCAGCTGTACTTATGGCTTGGAGGAACGGCGATCGTATTTTTCTTACTGCGCCCACCGATTGAATATTACCGCCAGTATTACGCACAGTATGTCAGCAATAAAATCCTTTATGATATCCGTGGTTTTCTATATGGCCATCTCCAGCGTTTAAGTTTGCGCTATTACGCTAATACACGTGCGGGTGAAATCATCTCGCGAATCATTAATGACGTTGAGCAGACCAAAAACTTTGTGATGATCGGCTTGATGAACGTTTGGCTCGATTTGGCGACGATAGTCATCGCCATCATCATCATGCTGACAATGGATGTTTCATTGACCATTGTCGCGTTGCTGGCATTCCCGTTCTACGCCTTCAGCGTCAAATACTTCTTTGGCAGGTTGCGCGACCTGACGCGTGAACGCTCACAAGCTTTGGCCAATGTCCAGAGTTACCTGCACGAGCGGGTGCAGGGGATGAGCATCATCAAAAGTTTTGCGTTGGAAAAACATGAACAGAAAATTTTCAACGATACCAATGATCAATTTCTGGAAAAGGCGATCGACCATACCAAATGGAACGCCAAAGCGTTTGCGGTAGTGAACACCATCACGGATGTCGCACCGCTGCTGGTGATCGGGTATGCCGGTTACCAGGTCATCCAGGGGAACTTGACGCTTGGTACGATGGTGGCGTTTATCGCCTATATCGAACGCCTTTACAATCCACTGCGCCGATTGGTCAATTCTTCGACGACCTTGGTGCAGTCACTGGCATCCATGGACCGGGTGTTCGAGTTGATTGATGAGGATTACGATGTCACGGACAAAGAAAAAGCGCATGACTTGAAAGTTGTCGACGGCAAACTGGAATTCCGCGATGTCGGTTTCCATTACAATGATGGCGGAACGGAAGTGTTGACGGATCTGAACTTCACAGTGAAACCTGGAGAGACTGTCGCTTTTGTCGGGATGAGCGGTGGCGGGAAATCGACCATCATCTCGCTGATTCCTCGTTTTTATGACGTTACCAGCGGTGGCATCTACATGGACGATCACGACCTGCGTGATGTGACGACCCATACGTTGCGTGACCAGATCGGCTTGGTGCTGCAGGATTCGATTCTCTTCAGTGATTCTGTAAAAGCGAATATCCTGATGGGGAAACCGGATGCAACAGATGAGGAAGTGATTGCGGCTGCCAAAGCTGCAAATGCTGATGAATTCATTACTCAACTACCGGAAGGCTATGATACGAAAGTCGGGGAACGCGGAGTGAAATTATCGGGAGGACAAAAACAGCGTGTAGCGATTGCGCGGGTGTTCTTGAAGAATCCGCCGATTCTTATATTGGACGAAGCGACTTCTGCTCTTGATCTTGAAAGCGAAGCACTGATCCAGGATTCACTGGAACGTCTGGCCCATGATCGCACGACTCTCATTGTGGCGCATCGCCTTTCCACCATCACCCACGCAGACCAGATTCTTGTCATTGACCACGGCAAACTCGCTGAAAGTGGAACACACAATGAATTGATGGAGCAACAAGGTGTGTATTATAACTTGTTCCAAGTACAACATTTTAACTGATTATAGTAAGGGCCTCCAAAATTTTGGAGGCTCTTTTTATGGTTACAGAACTTCCAGCAAATTCAAAAAGAGATATTGCATTAATAATAATATTACGTATAATTAAAAGAAGGAGAATAGTCTGAATCATTTTTTTGTGCAAAAGGGGGAGCATCATGAATGAACGCAAAACCATCTTAGACGTTAAAGGTTTGAAAACATCCTTTTTCACAGATGATGGAGAGATACCAGCAGTAGATAATGTAAATTTTCACATACGGGAAGGTGAAGTACTGGGCATCGTCGGTGAATCCGGATGCGGTAAAAGTGTCACTTCCCTATCTATAATGGGATTGGTTCCCAGCCCTCCAGGGAAAATTACCGGAGGCGAAATTTTATTTCAGGATAAAGATTTAACCAAGCTATCCGAAAAAGAAATGAGAGGAATCAGAGGCAACGATATTGCGATGATCTTCCAGGAACCGATGACTTCGTTGAATCCACTTTTTACAATCGGCGATCAGCTTCGCGAAGCAATTAAGATACACAAACGGGATTGGTCGAAAAAACAGATTCAGGAACGCGCCATCGAAATGATGAAACTGGTGGGCTTACCACGTCCAGAGGGTCTCATGAAGGAGTATCCGCATCAACTGTCAGGCGGAATGCGCCAACGCGTCATGATTGCCATGGCACTGTTGTGCGATCCCAAAGTATTGATTGCCGACGAACCTACGACAGCCTTGGATGTAACCATCCAGGCCCAGATTTTAAAGCTGATTAAAAATCTTAACGAGCGTTTGAATACAGCCGTTCTGCTGATCACCCACGATTTAGGTGTGGTAGCTGAAACCTGCGAACGTGTAGTTGTCATGTATGCAGGAAAAGTGGTCGAAGAAGGGCCGGTCCATACGATTTTCAATGATCCGCAGCATCCTTATACAAGGGGGCTGCTGGAATCGGTTCCGGATATGCGCTTTAAAAAAGAGCGTCTGTACTCGATTCCCGGAAACGTTCCAAAACCGGGGACGATCAAAACCGGCTGTAAATTTGCAGAGCGTTGTGAATTTGCTTTCGGCCGCTGCATAGAGGAAAACCCGGAACTGTACCAAACTGCGGACAATCATCAAACCCGCTGTTTCCTATTTGATCCGAAGGAGGTACAGTCTCATGACAGAACCGTTATTAAAAGTTGAAGGGCTGAAAAAGTATTTCCCCATTAAGTCCGGAATTTTGGGCAGAGTCAGCAATCATGTCAAGGCGGTGGATGACGTATCGTTTACTGTCCAAGAAGGCGAGACTTTAGGGATCGTCGGCGAATCGGGCTGTGGAAAATCCACGACAGGGCGCATGTTGATGCGCCTTCTGGAACCGACGGAAGGCACCGTCACATTTGACGGCCAGGAATTGACCAGTCTGTCGAGTAACGATATGCGAAAAGCGCGCCGTGATATTCAGATGGTCTTTCAGGATCCATATGCGTCATTGAATCCACGCCACACGATCGAAAAGATTTTAATGGAACCGCTTAATGTCCATGATATAGGCGATCCGAAAGAGCGTAAAAAGAAAGTGCATGAGTTTCTGGAGATTGTCGGATTGAGCAGTTACCATGCGAAGCGCTATCCACATCAATTCAGCGGCGGCCAAAGGCAACGCATCGGCATTGCACGTGCATTGATGACAAACCCGAAATTGATTATCGCAGATGAACCCGTCTCAGCGCTTGATGTTTCGATTCAGGCACAGGTATTGAATCTGATGCAGGATCTTCAAAAAGAGCTGAAGCTGACTTATATTTTCATTGCCCATGATTTAGGGGTGGTTCGCCATATCAGCGACCGCGTGGGAGTTATGTATCTCGGACAAATGGCGGAACTTGCCGACACTGAAGATTTGTATGAAAAACCGCTGCATCCGTATACGCAGGCATTATTGGCTGCTGTCCCGGTGCCGGACCCGGAATTTGTACGGGAAGAAGTCACTATTACTGGAGATGTTCCAAGCCCGGCGAATCCTCCGAGCGGCTGCAGGTTCCATACACGCTGTCCTTTCAAAATGGACATATGTTCGAAAGCCGTACCGATTTTTGCGGAGGTTGAGAAAGGTCATTCTGTTGCCTGCCATCTTTACGAAGAGTCCAGGCCGCAATGATAATAAATAGAAAAAACGGAGGGGTTAATTTGGGAAAGAAAAAGTTTTTAACGTGGGCATTTCTGCTGCTTTTATTAGTGTCGACAGCTCTTTATGGCTGTAGTTCTGATAATGCGTCAGAAGGCGGCGAAGGCGAAGGTGGAAACGAAGGGGAATCCACTGAAGAGAAAACATTGATCTTTGGGCGCGGAGGCGACTCGGTTTCTCTTGATCCAATTACAGTCACGGATGGTGAATCTTTTAAAGTAACGAAAAACATTTTTGATACGTTAGTAAACTTTGGTGAACAGGATACAGAAATTGAATCAGCATTAGCTACCGAATGGACAGCTTCTGAAGATGGCTTGACGTATACCTTCACATTGGAAGAAGGCGTCAAGTTCCATGATGATACTGATTTTAATGCAGAAGCAGTCGTTAAGAACTTTGAACGTTGGGCAGCCGGTGACGGAGAGCAATTCCCTTATTATGGTTCTATGTTCGGTGGATATGGCGATGAAGAAGGACATGTTATCGAATCTGTTGAAGCGACAGGCGATTACGAAGTGGTCTTCACATTGAAGCGTCCGCAGGCTCCATTCCTTAAAAACCTGGCTATGAGCCCATTTGCAATTGCCTCACCAACTGCATTTGAATCTGCTGGCGACGCTTTTGGCGACAACCCGGTTGGAACAGGACCATTTAAATTTGTTGAATGGAAACGCAACGATACGATTACAATTGAGAAGTTCGATGATTATTGGGTGGAAGACGAGCCAAAATTGGATCAAGTGGTATTCCGCGCGATTCCAGATAACTCAGCTCGTTTGAACGCTTTGTTATCAGGTGAAATTGACTTGGCAGACGGCATCACGCCTTCTGACGGTGCGACAATCGAAGCAGATGAAAATCTTCAATTGTTTGAACGTCCGTCTATGAACGTCGGCTACCTTGGTATGACAGTTACCCGTGAACCATTTGACGATCCAAAAGTACGTCAGGCAGTAAACCACGCTATTGATAAACAGGCGCTTGTAGATGCGTTTTTCGAAGGGCGTGCTGAAGTAGCGAAAAACCCGATTCCGCCGGTAATCAGTGGATATAACGACAGCATCGAGGGGTATGATTATAACCCAGAACGTGCGAAAGAGTTGCTAGCTGAAGCTGGTCTTGAAGACGGCTTTGAAATGGAACTTTATGCAATGCCGGTTCCACGTCCGTATATGCCGGACGGCCAAAAAGTAGCAGAAGCCATTCAAAAGAACTTGGCTGATGTCGGCGTAACTGCTGAAATCGTGTCATTTGAATGGGCAACTTATCTTGAAAAAGCTGCAAACGGAGAAGCCGATGCATTCCTACTTGGATGGACAGGCGATAACGGCGATGCCGATAACTTCCTTTATGCTTTGCTTGATCAGGACAATGTTGGGACAAATAACTACACGTATTACGAAAATCAGGAATTGCACGATATCCTGATCCAAGCACAATCAGAAGTTGAAGAAGAAGTAAGAAACGACTTGTACATGCAGGCTCAGGAAATCATCCATGAAGATGCTCCTTGGGTACCGCTTGCACACTCTACACCGCTTTTGGCTGGTGGAAATAATGTAATCAATTTCAAAGCACATCCAACAGGTTCTGACAAATTGGCTTCAGTAGATTTAGAGTAGGCAATTCATGGGGAGGAAGTCGGATGATTTCCTCCCTTTTTTTCTTCCAGTTATACATATTGCAAGAGATGGAGAGGTGAAGAAGATGCTTCACTATATCGGAAGGCGGCTTCTACAGTTAATCCCGGTTTTACTCGGTATGACATTTATCGTATTTATGATCATCCGCGCGATTCCCGGTGATCCTGCACAAGTCATCCTTGGTCAACAAGCATCCGAAGAAGCGATAAAAGCATTACGAACAAATCTGGGGTTGGATAATCCCTGGTACATCCAGTACTTTGATTATTTGAAAGGGCTGGTGACAGGAGATCTGGGAGAGTCCCTTCGTACGAGAACTCCAGTAGTGGATGAAGTATGGCCATATCTGGCTGCAACAATCGAACTTTCTTTATTTGCAATCATTATTGCAGTAGTCATCGGAATCAACGCCGGCATCATTTCAGCCTGGTTCCAAAATTCATGGTTTGATTACTTGGCTATGATCATCGCATTGATTGGGGTATCAATGCCGATCTTCTGGTTGGGCTTAATGAACCAATGGATTTTCTCGATTGAATTGGGGATCCTCCCGACAACCGGACGTGAAAATGTCCGGGATCCGGTCGATGTCATTACCGGATTCTATGTCATCGATACATTGGTTGCAGGCGATTTCAACCAACTGTCGACAGTTCTGAGGCACTTGGTACTGCCGGGGACAGCTCTAGCGACCATACCGATGGCGATTATTGCCAGAATGACACGTTCAAGCATGCTGGAAGTCATGCGTTCGGATTATGTCAGAACAGCTCGATCTAAAGGCTTGTCGATGTTTTGGGTGGTTTACAAACACGCCCTTAAAAACGCGATCATTCCAGTATTGACGATTATCGGTCTCCAGATGGGGCTGCTTCTTGGCGGCGCTATTTTGACAGAAACCATTTTCGGTTGGCCTGGAATTGGACGTTATATCTATGAAGCGATTGGTTTCCGTGATTATCCGGTCATTCAATCCGGAATTCTGATTGTCGCGTTTATTTTTGTCATGATCAATCTGTTTGTCGATCTGCTCTACGGCTTGGTCGATCCACGCATCAAATATGACTAGGAAGGAGGAGACGTACATTGGCTGAAACAGCAATCAAACAAGATCAAGCGGAAATGCAGAAAGTCGCCGGTCCCTGGAAAGAGGCTTGGCGCGGTTTCCGAAAAAGCAAAGTAGCGGTAGTCGGAATGGGAATCGTCATTTTCTTTGTTCTGCTGGCGATTTTCGGTCCACTCATTACACCGCAGGGCATCAATGAACAAAATCTGTCTCAACGGCTTATGCCTCCTTCTTCCTCACATTGGATGGGAACGGACGATTTTGGCCGGGATATCCTGTCGCGGGTTGTATACGGTGCCCGCATTTCGTTATGGGTCGGCTTTTTAGCAGTTATCGGATCAGTGGTAGTCGGTAGTATTTTAGGGATTTTAGCCGGATATTACGGTCGCTGGGTGGATACCATCATCTCGCGTATCTTTGATATCATGCTGGCATTCCCGAGTATTTTACTGGCGATTGCGGTTGTATCGGTTCTTGGGCCATCATTACGTAATGCGCTCATTGCCATTGCGATCATCAACGTTCCGAACTTTGGGCGTTTGATCCGTTCGAAAGTGTTAAGCATTAAAGAAGACGAATATATCATGTCGGCTAAAGCAATCGGCATGAAGGATAACCGGATTCTGGTATCGCATATTTTGCCGAATTCCATGGCGCCGGTCATTGTTCAAGGAACACTTGCTATTGCGACGGCCATCATCGAAGCTGCAGCTCTCGGATTCCTTGGCTTAGGAGCTCAAGCTCCGTCTCCGGAATGGGGCAAGATGCTGGCAGACTCGCGTTCGTATTTGACGAATGCACCTTGGACCATGATTTTCCCAGGCGTTGCCATCATGCTGACAGTTCTCGGGTTTAACCTGATGGGCGATGGTTTGCGCGATGCCTTGGATCCGCGGATGAAGTCGTAGGAAAAGCGAAAACGCCTTGAAATCTGGACATTAAATAAAAAGGTGAAAACTTATAAATTCTTAAGGTCAAAAAACGTGCAGGGCAATTTGCCCCGCACGTTTTTTTATATGGCATTCTCCAGATCATTGTCTACTTCTTCTGAGTGGTAATTCAAGTAAGCGATGATGAGTAAATCCAAATGTTCCAGTTGTTCTTCATAATCAAGGATTGCCGAAAGCACATGCATTAAATGATAGACCGAAAATTCATCCTCATTCTCTTCATGAGCTAAATTTATTTCTTTTACAAAAATTGTCATTACTTCATTGCGTTTCATGATGGCATCTGCTCCAGAACCTTCACTATGTTCCGGCCGCATTTTGCCGACATACTTCATATACAACTGCTCGTGGTAGCTGGCCAAACTTTCCAATCGCTCCTGGACCATCATGTGGAAATGTTCCGGTAGTTCCATCAACTCGTTTTCAAATCGGTTCAGTCGCTTCAAAACTTCAAGGCTTTTCTTGGAAGTCGCGATCATCTGGCGGTATAGCACCAATTTCCGCGCTTTTACATACTGTTGTTTTTTAGTGTAGCTGCGCTCTTCTTTGTAAAATGAGTACCATTGATCCACTTTTATCAGCTTTTCCGTCAATTTATCGATGTCTTCTTTGACCGATGCATGATCGGACGCATGACGAATAGAGACGCGGATCCAGCGAATCACTTCTTCGCTGACCTCATGGATTGAAGTGAACAGACGCGTTTCGTATTTGGGTGGAAGGAAAATCATGTTTACAGCAAACGCTGATAAAATCCCAAGCATGACTGTACTGATTCTCAAGGAAGCAAAGGTCAGGAAGTCAGCGGAATGGGAATCCATGATGATGATAATGGTGACCAAAGTCAACGGGACAGTATTTTCCAGCTTTAGTTTCAGCATCACCACAATGGCCAAAATGGCTGCTGTACCGATCGTTAAATAGTTGCTTCCAAGTGTCAAAACAAAAATAATGGCAATGGCTGCACCAATCAGGTTTCCGTATATCTGATCAAGCAAGGTCAGATAGGATCGATAAATAGACGGCTGGATAGCGAAAATCGCTGCGACACCTGCAAATACAGGGGAAGGCAATTCCAGTAAGTTGGCCAGGAACAAGGCCATAGAAATGGCCACGCCAGTTTTTAATATACGTGCACCTAACTTCATTTACTTAAGGACTCCTTCCCATACATATAGTTTTATACTAATTATAACTGTTTAAATGCTTGGCGTACGGCTTGAATAGAAACTTCCACATCTTCTTCAGTATGCTCAGTTGTTAAAAACCATGCTTCATATTTTGAAGGGGCAAGATTAATGCCCTGTTCCAGCATCAGTTTAAAGAAACGGCCGAAAATTTCACCGTCAGTTGCTTCAGCCTGTTCGTAGTTTTCGACTTTTACATCGGTAAAATAGATGGTTAAAGCACCTTTTAAGCGATTGACAGTGATGGTCACGCCAAATTCTTTGGCGGCAGCTAAAATCCCTTTTTCAAGTTGTGCACCTAATTTATCCATTTTCTCGTAAACACCATCTTCACGAAGCACTTCCAGACAAGCGATTCCAGCTTGTATAGAAGCTGGGTTTCCAGCCATCGTGCCAGCTTGATAGGCTGGCCCTAAAGGAGCCACAGTTTCCATAATCTCTTTTTTTCCGCCATATGCACCAATCGGCAATCCTCCGCCGATAATCTTTCCAAGCGCTGTAAGGTCCGGCACTAATCCAAGCATATCCTGTGCGCCGCCGTAATGGAAACGGAATGCGGTAATTACTTCGTCATAGACAATCAAAGCACCTTTTTCGCGGGCGATGCGATGAACTTCCTGTAGGTAACCTTCATGTGGTTCGACGATTCCAAAATTGCCGACGATTGGTTCGACCAGGATGCAGGCAATTTCTTCGCCCCAACGATCCATCGCTTCTGCAAATGCCTGCGGATCATTAAATGGGATGGTGATCACTTCTTCGGCGATGGATTTTGGCACGCCTGCTGAATCGGGGGTACCGAGTGTTGCAGGGCCGGAACCCGCAGCAACCAGAACCAAATCGGAATGGCCATGATAGCAACCCGCAAACTTCATGATTTTAGTACGTCCGGTATAAGCGCGCGAAACACGGATCGTCGTCATGACCGCTTCTGTCCCACTATTGACGAAACGGACTCTGTCCATGTTCGGCATCGCTTCCTTCAACATTTTGGCGAATGTGATTTCGTGGCGGGTCGGAGTCCCGTAAAGAAGGCCGGTTTCCGCTGCGTGCGTAATCGCCTGCGTGATGTGTGGGTGTGCATGGCCAGTGATGATGGGGCCGTATGCAGCGAGATAGTCTATGTATTTATTGCCGTCGACGTCCCAAAAGTAAGCGCCTTGGCCACGCTCCATGGCGATTGGAGATCCTCCGCCTACCGCTTTAAAAGATCTGGATGGACTGTTGACGCCGCCCACAATATGTTCTAACGCTTCTTGGTGAAGCTTTTCTGAAGTTGAATGATCCATTGAATGAATGCCTCCTATTGATTAATCTATTCCTTATTGTAGACAAATTTACCGTTGAACGCCAAAGAAATTGAAACTGAAGCTGTGGTTCGGTACGATAGAGAGAAGAAAAGGAGTGATGGAGATGGCTGCATTGGAAGGTACACAAGCACCTGAATTTTCATTGAAGAACGAAGCGGGGGAAACGGTTTCCTTGAAAGATTTTGCCGGCAGTAAATATGTGGTCCTTTATTTCTATCCGAAAGACATGACTCCGGGCTGCACGACTCAAGCCTGTGATTTCCGCGATGCCGAAGCTGACTTCTCTGCACTCAACGCAGTGATTTTGGGTGTCAGCGCTGATTCGGAAGACCAGCACAATAAATTCATCGAAAAACATGGCTTGCCGTTTTCGCTTTTGGTGGACGAAAACCATCAGGTATCCGAAGACTATGGTGTCTGGGTGGAGAAGAATGTATACGGCAAAAAATCCATGGGCATTGAACGCGCAACGTATCTGATCGATCCAACTGGGACAGTCGTAAAAGAATGGCGCAAAGTGAAAGTTCCAAACCACATCCAGGACGTTCTGGAAACCTTGAAGACAATCAGCAATCAGTAAGAAAGGAGACATTCATGGAAATCCTGTTTACATTCATTCCAAAAGAAGATCAACAGCAGAGGTTAAGTACCGAGTTCCCGGAAGTCGATTTCCATTTCCTTTATAAAGACAAGACACGTTTGCCGTCTGCTGACATCATTGTCACATATGGAGAAGATCTCATGGCGGAAGATATTGCAGCTGCTCAAAATGTGCAGTGGATCATGGTTGCCAGTGCCGGCATCGAAAAGCTTCCGCATCAAGCCATCGCAGAGCGGGGCATTACTGTATCCAATGTTAAAGGCATCCATAAGATACCGATGGCAGAATCGGCTTTGGCCCATCTTTTATCGTTAAAGCGCTCACTTCCGTTAATTTATGAAAACCAGCGCAATCAGGAGTGGAATAGAAGGACCCGGTCATCAGAGCTGCATAACTCTACCGCGCTGATTTTGGGACCAGGCGCCATCGGTTCAGAGATCGGCCGATTGCTGCAGGCTTTCGGTGTCAAAACAATCGGCTGCAACCGCTCTGGAACACAGGCTCTCTACATGGAGGAAATGGTCTCTTTCGAAAACATTCTTGAAAAACTTCCAGATGCAGATTACGTCATTTCAATTTTGCCAAGTACACAAGAAACCAACTATCTATTGAAGAGAGCGCATTTTCAGGCAATGAAAAAGACCGCGATTTTTATGAACCTTGGGAGAGGGGACCTCGTTTCGGATGAGGTGCTGCTTGAAGCATTGCAAAACGAAGAAATTGCTTTTGCTGTTCTGGATGTTTTTGAAGAGGAACCGCTTCCAAAGGACCATCCTTACTGGTCAATGAATAATGTTATTGTGTCACCTCATGTATCCAGCCATTCTGGGAAGTATGTGGAGCGCGCGTTAGATGTCTTTATTCCCAATCTTAAGAAATGGCTGGCTGATCAAACTGTCCCGGCAAATCTGGTTAATATGGAAAAGGGGTATTAAGCATGAAGATTTACACGAAAACAGGCGATAAAGGCACTACTTCACTTGTCTACGGGACGCGGGTCGCCAAAAACGATGCAGTGGTTGAAGCTTATGGAACATGCGACGAAGCGAATTCATTGATCGGTCTGGCAGTGGGACATATGAATGCGGAGTTTTTTGAAGAAAAAGATGCCCTTTGTGAAGCGTTCCACGAAATTCAGACGACTTTGTTCCACGTAGGAGCTGAACTGGCTACTCCGAAAGGCAAAGAAGTAAAATGGAAATTGACGGAAGAAGATGTCTTTAAGCTGGAGCAATGGATCGATCAGTACGATGTTGAAGTCCCGCCACTCAAAAACTTCATTTTGCCAGGAGGGCACCCTTCGGGAGCGGCTCTACACGTGGCCCGTACCGTTGTCAGACGAGCTGAGCGGACAACGTTGTCGATCGGTGAAGACGTGCCGCCGAATGTTTTGGCTTATTTGAATCGCTTGTCAGACTTTTTATTCGTCGCAGCGCGTTTAGTCAATCAGCGCCTTGGACGGAGAGAGAAAGGGCTGCACGAGAAATGAAAATGGATTGCGCGTGGCAAACGGCGGTAATATAGTGATTTCTTGACATTCCCCACTCTGATTAGGTACACTGTTTATAACGATTACAATGTAAGAATATCTATGAAGTGAGGTGCACGGCGATGTCTGAAGTACAACTAAAAGACGCGCTTGATGCTTTGAAGTCAACAGGTGTAAGAATCACACCCCAGCGCCACGCGATTTTGGAGTATATGATTCATTCAACAACGCACCCAACAGCGGATGACATTTATCGCGCGCTTGAAAAAACGTTTCCTAATATGAGTGTTGCAACTGTTTATAATAATTTACGGGTGTTCAGAAAAGCGGGGCTGGTAAAAGAATTGACTTACGGAGATTCTTCAAGCCGATTCGATTTTGTCACACATGACCATTACCATATTATCTGTAACGACTGTGGAAAAATCGTTGATTTCCATTATCCAGGACTTGATGAAGTAGAACACTTAGCTTCCCACGTCACTGGCTTCCAAGTGGATTATCATCGCCTTGAAATTTATGGAACATGCCAAGTATGCTCAGGCAAAACGGCAAAAGCCCAGTAAAGGTTCAAGACGGAAGAAGCCTACTGCGCAAAACGGTAGGCTTCTTTTTTTCACAGCATAAAAAAACATCCAGCGAAATTCTCATTCGCTGGATGTTTTTATTGTTGTGAGCTTTTCTTATTGTAGTCCTGATTAAACTCTTTTCCTTCAAGAGAAGGGTCCATTGTCAATGGCTCGTTGCAGTGCATGCAGATATCAACACGGCCCAACATTTTTGTATGTTTTCCGCAATTAGGACATTCGACCGGAACGGTTTTCATGGAAAGCAATCCGATCCAGGCGTAGACAGCTGTACTACCAATAATCGCCACGACGCCCAGCAGCATGAAAATCACCATTACAACAGGATGATTTCTGAAATAAATGCCGACGTACATAATGACGATTCCGATGAAGATCAACGCTAACGCAAACGTCCGAATGCGATTGATTTTATTTTTATAAGGTTTCATGATTTATTTCCTCCTTGCATCCATCATACTATATCATAAATGCCCTTAAAAAGTGATATCGATTTTCAAATGAAGGAATCCGCAATAAATATGTCGAAATAAAGAAAAGCAGAAGCAAATGAGTTTGGATGCTACGTACGAGACAGAGAGAACGGGAAGACCCGATAAGACCATAGGGACAATGTAAAAAACGCTGCAGTTCATTACTAGCCAACTCTGTTCAACTTCAGAATGGAATAGGTTAGAGACAGCAAGGAGTGAAAGTTGATGGAACAAATCCTACGACCTATTTATCAGGAACGCGCCAGCCAGGAAAGTACGCTGGGAGTGATTCTAGTGGAAAAAAGAGAAAAGGTCAGCCAAATTACAGACACCTTTGATTCGATTCTATTGATTGTCACCAAGGAAAACGAGACTCCGGTGTTTACGAAGCATTACACCTATTTGGATAAAAAGGCTGCGATGCATATCGTTACCGAAAAGCAATTACATAAATGGCTCCTGCTTGGCACAAACCGGAAGATCGTTGATTGGCTCTTCTATGGCCGTGTGATCTATGATCGCAATGAATTCATGGAGAAGTTAAAAACAGAACTGAAAGATTATCCATTCTATGGCCGCAAAATCAAAATGGGTATGGAGTTTGCCAAACTGATTCGCCGTTATATGGAAGGGAAGGTATTCTTTGAAGAAAAGAACTACATGGATGCGTATCACCATATGGTGGAATCGTTGCATCATTTGGCACGACTTGCAGTGCTTGAGAATGGGCTGCCGCCTGAGGTCACTGTCTGGTCACAGGTGAAACAAATGGAGCCGGCTATCTATAAGCTATATGAAGAATTGATTTCCAGCGATGAGCCGATCGACAAACGGTTGGAATTGTTGTTTCTGGCCAGTGAATTCTACATTCATTCACGAACACAAGACGGAGCTCTTCATATAACAGAGGTTATGGAGAAACAAAGAAGCTGGACGATTCAGGAATTGCATGAGCAGGAAGAATTAAAAAATTACTCTTCCAACCTCGAAGTGTTCATCGAATACCTCGTGGATAAGGAACTGATTTTTATCAACGGAGTTACGACGAAGAGCGAAGGAATCTTCCACAGATACTATTATGTAAAGAACTGATTTGGTATAGGATGTAGCATGTTGTTTCTGTAAGGAAAACATGCTTCGCTGATGAGGGGATTAGTAGTTAGCTTTCAAGCATGAAGAAAGCTTGTCTTGCAGTAGGAAGTTCTTAGTCTACCGTAAACTAGGGATGGTCATCGGGAATCCGGTTCTCCGGAGTTTCGGTGACTGCTTTTCTTTTAGGGAATTCGTTCAGAAAGTAAGGGATGAATAATGATTTAAGAGTAAGTTACTCAATGAATTAAAGTTTTATTAACTTTTTTCTCTTTAATCATTGACATACTTGAATGGAATGTATTATGATAATACACGTCGCTAAGGGAAATTAAGTTTTTTACAATAATAAAAAAGCTTGACTCTTCCAACGAACGATGTTAAATTAGAGAAGTTGCTTTTACAGGGCGAAACAAACTTGAACCTTGAAAACTGAACAGCAAAACGTC
>NZ_JAIQCL010000011.1 GCF_020023385.1 Planococcus circulans | reverse complement strand
TTTAAATGACATCAATATTCTTTTGTCTACAAGCTCAAACCACATTCCAAGGAATGTGGTTTTTTGTTCTATACGCCTGAGTAAGCCAGAAAGCCGCCATCTACAGGAACCGTAATGCCTGTGACAAAGCCGGAATAGTTTTCATCAAGGAGCCACAGCATGGTTCCCACTAAATCTGCCGGTTTGCCAAAACGCTTCATCGGCGTGCTGGCCATGATTTTGCCTGAACGGGGAGTCAGCGAACCATCTGCATTGGTCAGCAGATCCTTGTTCTGCGCTGTCAGGAAAAATCCTGGTGCAATTGCATTGACACGCAGATTTTCCTCTGCAAAATGGACTGCCATCCACATCGTAAAGTTGTTGATGGCTGCTTTGGCCGCACTGTACGCCGGCACTTTGGTCATCGGTGAATAAGCGCTCATAGAAGAGATATTCAAAATAACCGGTGATTCTTGTTTCAGCAATTCTTTGCCGAATACTTGGCTGGCTAAGAAAGAACCGGTGAAGTTGCTCGCGAAAACGCGGGAAAATCCGTCTTCTCCTAATTCGAAAAAGGACTTTCCGGTTGCGCCTTCTTCATGGAGTTCAATATCTGTAATGGCATCAGGGTGATTGCCTCCCGCACCGTTGATCAGAATATCAATCCGTCCGTATGCTTCAAGAATCTGCTCTTTGGCTTTTTCCAAAGATACCCGGTCCAACACATCGGCAGCCACGGCAATTGCTTTGCCGCCTGATCCATTGATTTCATCTGCCACGCCTTGCCCTTTTTCGGCTGTCCGATTCAAGATGGCTACGTTTACTTTCTGAGCAGCCAGCTGTCGAGCCATTTCTGAACAAAGGACGCCGCTTCCGCCAGTGATGACGGCGGTCCGTCCTGCAATAGTTTCATGAGTTGAAAACATAGGATCCTCCTTTACTTTGTTTGATGTGCATCCCATAATCCGAGGAGATACATGATTCCAAGCGCCCGGTCGTATAGACCATATCCAGGTCTGCATTCCTCGTTCCAAATATGGCGGCCATGATCTGGACGGGCATACCCTGTGTAGTTTTGGTTCGACAATTCACGGACCACACCATTCAAGTCGATAGAGCCGTCCTGTGTGTAATGGGACGTTTCGATAAAGTCGCCGTTGTCGAAAATCTTAACATTGCGCAAGTGAGCGAAAGGTGAATGCTTGGCGTATTTTGAAGCCAGATCCACCATGTCGTTTTCCGGATTGGCACCCATGGATCCGGTACAGAAGGTAATGCCGTTGGCAGGTGAATCCGATATGGAAATCAACCGTTCCCAGCTCTTCTCGCCCGTCATGATGCGCGGCAGGCCGAAAATTGACCATGGTGGATCATCCGGATGGATGGCCATTTGAATACCGCTCGCTTCAGCTGTCGGCAAAATCGCCTTCAAGAAGTAAGTGAGGTTTTCCCATAGCTGTTCTTCGTCCATTCCTTCGTATTCTGCAAAAAGTTCTTGAATGCGTGCCATCTTCTCCGGCTCCCATCCCGGAAGTGTCAAATCAGAAGCAGAAGCAACCGTTTCGATCAGTTCAGCAGGCTCCAGGGCTTCAATCTTTTCCTTTTCAAAGAACAAAGCAGTCGAGCCATCCGGAAGTGGGTGATACAGGGAGGTGCGGGTCCAATCGAAGATCGGCATGAAATTGTAGCAGATCACTTTGACACCGGCTTCACCTAAGTTACGGATGGTCTCCTTGTAATTTTCAATATACTGGTCGCGCTCTTTGTTGCCCAGCTTAATGGATTCATGGACATTGACGCTTTCCACTACGTCGGCGTGGAACCCGTGAGATTTGATGTAGTCCACTTCAGAACCGATTTCTTCCTTCGTCCAAACTTCTCCTGCCGGTTTCTGATGGAGCGCCCAGACAATCCCTTTGGTTCCTGGAATCTGTTTGATTTGTTCTAATTGCACGCTATCATTGCCGCGGCCATACCAGCGAAATGTGATATTCATGAAAGTCCTCCTCTTCAAACTAGTTCTTCAAGATAATCCTTAACCAATTCAGTAACACCTTGTTCTCCAGCTGACCGGTAAGCTTTAGTCAAATCACTGCCGATCCCGACTGCTACAGCTCCTGCAGCCAGCCATACGTTCATGTTTTTGATATTGATGCCGCCTGTCGGCATGATGCGTACTTTCGGCAACGGACCATTGACCGAACCGATAAAAGAAGGCTCAAATCCATTGGCAGGAAACAACTTCAAGATATCGCAACCCCATTCCGTCGCTTCGACCATTTCTTTGATCGTCATACAGCCCGGCAAATAAGGGACATTATAGCGATTACAAACCTTGGCGATTTCTGGATTGAAATTTGGGCTGACAACAAATTCAGCGCCATGCAATAAGGCGTGCCGGGCAGTCTCTGCATCAAGAACTGTTCCAGCGCCGATCAATGCCTTCGAATCAGCCAATTTATCGAAAACCCGCGAAATATTCGGCGTCGTATAGGTCAATTCGATGGCCTTCAAGCCACCTGCCACCGCAGCTTCTGCAACGGCTATTGCTTCATCCGCATCTTTCCCGCGTATGACCGCAACAATTCGGGCATCCAGGATCTGTTGGTATACTTCCATTTTAGGAATCATCTGCATCTCTCCTCATTCAAAGACAATTAATGCTTTTCTCACTTTATCGGGATTGTTTTCAACAAATGTAAATGCTTCCTTTACTTCGTCTAGTGAGAACTTATGCGTAATCAGTCCAGCTGATTTCAGCTCTCCACTGTCCAACAGGCTCACTACTTTTCCAAATTGATTGGTTTGCAGCCTTGAACCGACAATGGTGATTTCTTTTTTGGTGATCGGCAATTGCGGAATCGCTGATGGCCGCTCGTCAAATCCAAGAACGACAACACTGCCTGCTGGTGAAACCACATCAATGCTCAGCTCTACCGTAGCAGGAAGGCAGACCGCATCAATGACCACATTCGCCCCTTCGTTTGAAGTCAGCTCCAATATGCGTTCTTTTACGGATTCATTGCCTGCATTGATCACTTCGTCGGCTCCACTTTCTTTTGCAAAGGCAAGCCGTTCTTCATTGAGATCAGTCATATAAACGGTGGCTCCTGCAACTTTGGCCAACTTCAGAATACAGATGCCGATAGGACCACATCCCTGTATCAGAACCGTATCCCCTTTTTCAACATTTCCACGCCAGACCGCCTGTGCACCGATTGTGTATGGTTCAGCCAAAACGACTTCGTCCCAGCTCAACTTTTTATCAACAGCGTGAAGCTGCTTTTCGGGTAATACAATAAACTCACGCATGCCTCCATCTTCATGGACACCGAAGACCGATAATTTTTCACAGACATTCGGGCGGCCTTTTCGGCATGCATAGCATTCGCCGCAATAATTGATGGGTTCTACAACCACATGGTCACCGACCTTCAGTTGCTTTACGGAGCTTCCCACTTCCACCACTTCTCCAGCCACTTCATGCCCGACTACGCGGGGATAGGTAGCTAAAGGGTTTGTACCGTGGTAAATGTGCATATCTGAACCGCAAATGCCGACACGCTTCACTTTAACTAAGACTCCATCCCCTTGTTGAATTTCCGGAGTTTCCTGCTCGATAATTTGCATATCATGCGCTTTTGGAACTTGAACTGCTTTCATTTTTACAACCACCTATTCAAATAGACTTGGTAAGAACAATGTAATCTGAGGAACAAATGCAACCAGCATAAGCACCACTAAACTGACACCTAAAAACGGCAACAACTCTCTTGCTGTTTTTCCAATGGAGACTTTCCCGATTTGGGAAGCCACAAAGAGACAGACGCCCACCGGTGGAGTGACCAATCCGATTACCAGATTCAAGACCATCATGACTCCGAATTGGATAGGATCCATTCCGACTGTCAAGGCAACCGGCAATAGTACAGGAAACAGGATAACCAATGCCGCAATCGTTTCCATAAAGGTCCCGACAAAAAGCAAAAGTAGGTTGATCAACAAAATAACGATAATGGTATTGGTCGAAATGCCAAGAATTGATTCTGCAACCAGCTGTGGAATCTGTTCACGCACCATAATCCAGCCAAATAGGTTGGCAAACCCGACAAGCAACATAATGGATGCAGTAGCTGTCATCGAAGACAGCATAATTTCCGGTATTTTTTTAACCGGCAATTCTTTGTAAACAAAAATACCGATGACAAAGGCATAAAGAACGGCAATAATTGACGCTTCCGTCGGCGTAAAGAACCCACCTAAAATTCCGTAAAGAATGATGAATGTCATCAACAATGCCCAAAAAGCACCCGTGAAGCTTTTCCATATGGCCTTTATCGGTTGACGTTCACCTTTCGGGTAGTTCCGTTTGACCGAAATGATGTACACAGGGATCATTAAGCCGACTCCCAGAAGAATACCTGGAAGTGCTCCGGCTAAAAAGAGATCTCCAATAGAGAGAGAGGCCAACGTACCTACAATGATCATCGGCAAAGAAGGTGGAATGATCGGCCCAACTGTAGAAGAAGATGCTGTTACAGCAGCTGAGAACCCTGCGCCGTATCCTTCTTTTTTCATGGCCGGTATCAAAATAGAGCCAATACTTGCGGTATCAGCAAGCGCGGTCCCTGAAATTCCCGCGAAGCCCATTGAAGCACCAACGTTTGCAAGCCCCAGCCCGCCGCGGATATGTCCAAAAAGATCATTGGCAAACTGGATGATCCGCCCGGTGATTCCGCCTGCATTCATTAAGTTTCCAGCAAGGATAAAGCCCGGAATACAAAGCAGCACAAATGAGTTTAATCCTCCGAACATCCGCTGCGGGATGATGTTGAGCGGAATTCCAGCCAACATCAGGTAGATAAAGGAAGCCAGCCCCAAACTGAAGGCAACCGGAACGCCCAGGAAAATCAATACGATAAAGGATACAAAGAGAAGAGTAGCCATCAGTGATCGTCACCTCCGTAAGTCTGACTGTAATCTTGTTTGTGTTTGATGAGGTCGACAATTTTGATGACTGCGTAAAATACCAGGAAAACACTCATGATCAATAAAGAAGCATGGACAACTGACATTTGGAAAGGCATCGTTGCCGATCGTTGATTATCACCGAGCAAAGTGAAATTGTATCCTTCAATAACCATCACCAAACTTAACACGATGATGGCCAGGTAAATGATCACTTCGTAATATCTTCTGAAATTATTGGACATTCGATTAAGAAGCATGTCCACGTTGATAAATTCATTGCGCATCAAAGCAAGCGGAGCTCCGAAAGCAATGCCGTACAAGAAAAGATAGCGTGTCAATTCTTCAGTCCATATGAAGGAAAATGGAGCAAAACGTGAAACAATCTGAACCGTGACGATAAGGATAACGCCGGCAAAGCTAAGGACTGTCAAAAAAGCGAGTGTACTATCAATCAATTTCCGGAACTTTGACATCCGAATTCATTCCCTTCCCAATGGAAAGGCACATTTGACCATGACAGCCAAATATGCCCTACTCACATATTATTCAACTGCAAGGATCTGTTCGTACAATTCCAATTGCTCCGGGGATAACGAAGCTTCGACAGCCGGTGTCATCGCTTCACGGAATGCATCCTGGTCAACGTCTACAAATTCCATTCCAGCATCCATCAATTCCTGTTCGATTTCAGCAATTTCCGTTTCATAAAGCTCATCACCGAAAGTTTGTGCTTCTGCTGCTGCATCTTGGACAACTTGTTTCAAGTCATCAGAAAGTTCATTGTATTGATCGTTGCCGACTAGAATGTAGATCCATGAATAGACATGCTCAGTGCGGTTTACGTAATCCTGTACTTCAGCCAATCCACCGCTTTGAATCAAGTCAACCGGGTTTTCCTGGCCATCGATTACGCCTTGCTGCAAGCCTGTAAATACTTCATTGAAATCCATTACTTGTGGAGATGCGCCGGCAGCCTGCCATACGTCCAGGAATAATGGTACGTTCGGTACACGCATACTGAATCCGCTCAAGTCATCTGGAGATGTAATCGGCTCGTTTGACGTTAAGTTACGTGGAGCTCGTGTATGGTAGTAAAGAGCCGTTAAGCCTGCTTGATCGCTGACTTCCTGCTTGATCTGTTCACCAATTTCACCTTCAACCACTGACTTCACATGATCCAAATCACGGAAAGCGTAAGGAACTGCCATCAGTGCAGCATTCGGAGCCCAGTTTTGCAAAGTTTCCCCTGAAATAACCATGTCGGCTGTTCCTGCTTGAATCGAGTTGATGGTATCGGTTTCTCCGCCCAGTGAGTTATTCGGATAGATGGTGATTTCCATTTGCCCATCTGAGTTTTCTTCCACCAGTTCTTCAAATTTCATGGCTGTCTGGTGCCAGATATGGTTTTCATCAGCTAAATGGCCGAATCTCCATTCAATTGTTTCGCCTGACTCTGAACCGCCTTCTTCTGTTCCTCCATTTGAACCACAAGCTCCCAATACCAATACGGATGCAAAAATACCTGTTAACCATTTCTTTTTCATTTTTTATTCTCCCCTTTGTTTTTTATTGGTGTTTTCAAATATTCATAGGTAGTTGCTGCAATCTGGACGCCTTCTTTTCGATTGCGCTCTTCGTTTTCCTGTTCGATTTCTCCCGGAACCAGGACACGGCTGAACCCTTCAGCTGCCGGAACCTCATGGATCTCCTTGATCATTCGATCCATCTGTTCCAGAAAGTTTTCGGTATCAGTAAAGTAAGATGGGTTAATGGCGCAGAAATAATGTCCCAACTTCCGTTTTTTGTCCAAGTCCTCATACATGGGATTGATGTGAGGACCAAACGCCATACCTGCAAGCAAACCTGAGAAAATATCGACAATCATCGATAACCCAGATCCTTTCGGGCCGCCGAATGGCATTAAAGACACCACTTCCGCGGGGTCAGTCACTGGGGATCCGTCACGATCCACTCCCCAGCCTTCAGGAATCCCTTTGCCTTCTTCTTTGTGTTGAAGAATCTTACCCAGCGCCACATTCGACGTTGCCATATCCAAAATGAAGGGCTTCTCAGATTTAGCAGGGATTCCATAAGCGATAGGGTTCGTCCCGAGGAAAGATTCTCTCCCGCCGAAAGGAACAACGATTTTATCAGTGTGGGTCATTCCGATGCCAATCAAATTGTGTTTTGTTGCGGTTTCAACAAAATAGCTGAGTGCTCCACAATGACTGCTGTTCATAGCTGTCACCATGCCGACTCCATTTTCCTTAGCCATCCCGATGGCGTGATTCATGGCGATATCCGCTACGACATGGCCAAAGCCATCATCCCCATCAACCACGCCAGTCACCGGACCGGTTTGAGTGAATGAAATCTCAGGTGCCGGGTTAATGCCTCCAGCTTCGAGCCGGTTCATATAATGTTCCGTACGAAGGGCCCCATGGGAATTCACTCCGCGCAGATCGGCATGGATAAGAATTTCAGCCACTTTTGCTGCATGTTCTTTGTTGACGCCAGCACTTTCCAATTTCTCTGCGATTAATGTTTGAACTTCCATAAAAGCTGCAGTAACAGTTGCCATGGCGTTTCTCCTCTCGTTCAACGGCTTTTTTATCGCCGAGAAAATTTTCGACTCCAACTCATTTGCTTCAGATGGATTCCCGTTCCACCAAAATCGGTGGATACCGTCGCTCTTCATATACTTCCTTGAAATCTTTGCTGACAATCAATTTCAGCAAGGTCTCCGCCGCGTTTTGCCCGATCTCAAAAGTCGGTTGCTTAATGACGGAAATCGGTGTGGTAGCCGTCTCAAGAAATGGTGAATCGTCGATTGCAATCACACCAATATCCTCTGGAATAGCCAGTTTGTTTTTTTTGATGAACTTCAACAATTCAATCAAAGCCAAATCATTCGTGGCAAAAAATGCCTCTGGGCGACTGCCGGTATCCCATATATTTTGAAGCTTCTTCCCGATTTCCTGACGCTCCTCTGCCACAATCCAATCTTCTTCGACTGACAGTCCGTGGGATGCCAATGCCTTTTTGTAACCCCTGATGCGCTCGATTCTTGGCGTCACGTTTTGGGCAATGGAAGTCGACACCAAACCTATTTTTTTCCGTCCTTTTTTCGCCAGTTGTTCTACTGCAATCCGTGAAGCGCTTTCATTGTCGAGCAAAAGTGTCGGGAAAATTGGTTCATTGATCATCCGGTCCACAAAGACAATCGGAAATTCTGCATTCTTCAATTGCTTGTAGTAATCGTTATTGCCGTTTGTCGGGAAAATGACTAACCCGTCAACTTGTTTGGCCACTAGCATATCAATATAGGAACGCTCTTTTTCCGGCTGATCGTCTGCATTGCAAACAAATAAATGAAAGCCGTTTCTTTCGCACTCGTCTTCAATCGCCCGAATAATCTCTGTAGAAAATGCGTGCAGAATATTTGCTACGATCACTCCGATTGTTCCAGTCTTTTTCTGTTTCAGACTTTTGGCTACCTGGTTTGGAATATAGCCCAATTCTTTGATAGCTGCTTCTACTCTCAGTTTTGTCGAGGCTCCCATAAATTCAAAACGATTATTTATATACTGGGAAACCGTGCTTTTGGAAACTCCCGCTTTCGATGCTACATCTTGCATTGTGATTTTCTTCATTTTTTTCTCCTTGCACTAAACCGGTTTAGTAAGTCATTTTAGGAAAGTATAATTGAAAGATTTTTTAAAATCAATACTTTTTTTCAGAAAATTTGGTTTACCTCTCAAAACACTTCGAAAGTCTTATACTTTCGGAAGACGGTCAGCCGCCGTCTAATAAATGAAAGGCAATTCCAAAAAGGGACGAGAAAATTTTCCCCGCCCCCCTTTCTTATTCAACTTTATCTTCTTCATTTAACTGGCACTGCCCTAAAGCATCATCCAGGGTATCATACCTGCCCAAGCGGTGGACTTTCCCGTTTTTGATTTCCATGAAAGTGTAAATCGTTACATGGCCGTTTTGGTTTTCCCATGTAGCTTGTTGGACGCAAATCACTTCGTCGCCTTTGGCGTAGTAGCTCTGCGTTTCCAGTTTGACGCCTGACTCTTTGATCCATTGCTCCAGGATATCATGACCTTCTGCCATCCCCCTTGGGCCTACCAATTCAATATGGGGATCTGACACTTCCAAAACGCCTTTGATATCCCGCTCGTTTACTTTCTTTGTCCACTGATCCGCAATTTTGATATTGTCCTCCATTTTCTTATCTCCCTTCCTCCAGACGTAGCCCTGCTTTTGCTGCAGCTCTATAAGGTTGAAAAAAGAAGATAGGAAAAAAACCTATCTTCTTTAGTAATTCTCGTTTTTCAATTTTTTAAACGTCTCCACAAATTTATCGGGATCTGTATAGACTTTATAAGTCAATACTCCGCGATGTGTGTGAAGATATAATAAGCTGGCTTCAGAAGAAAATGATTTATAGGAGATATCCCAGACATTCGCTACATGGAACTTTGTCGCAGAAGTCACCAATGTATCTTCGTATAGCTGAATATTACATTCAGTTTCAACGATTTTCATTTCACCAGCCTCGATGGAACGCTCCGTGTCGATGTAAGTGATGGACGACAGTAAATTCAGTTGGTCCACGCGGGCATTCCTCCTACGGATCCTTTTCTAGAAGTTTATCGTATAGAGAGGGTTTTACGCAAAGCATACGTTTATGTCAGGGTAAAATAGCCGTTTTCAAGTAAATGGACCAGTTGACTGAATAAATGATAAACTACACACAAAATAACTTCTCGATCAGGAGGGCTGTCATGGAAAACTGGTTTGCTGCGACATCCACTTATTCTTTCACTCCTTTTTCTCCAAGCCATCTGCTGGCACTCGCGATTGCTGTGGCTGGAATTATTGCCCTAATCTCAGCAAAGAGGCGATTGAAGGAAAGCAAACATCTTTTTCAATGGCTGCGCTGGCCATTGCTGGCTATCCTTTTCACTTCAGAGTTCTCCTATCATTACTGGGCCATCACGAATGACGTCTGGAGCTTTAATGGACAAATGCCGCTTCACCTATGCGGAGTGGCATCGATCACTGCTATGATTGGTTTGTTGACGATGCGGCCTTTCTGGATCCAACTTTCTTTTTATATCGGCATACTTCCAGCTTTCCTTGCTTTGATCACCCCTGAACTGCCCTATGATTATCACCATTTCCGCTTCTGGAAATTCTTTGTCCATCACACGGCAATTTCCTGGGCCTGCCTATTTTTAGCTTTATGCCAGCCGAAAGCCCTTACGATGCACTCAGTTTTTTCAGTCTACGCCTTGCTGCTTGCTTATGCCGCCGTCATCGGTTTTTTCGTCAACCCAATGACAGATTCCAATTTTCTTTATTTGAGGCAGCGCCCGAATACTGCCTCTCCGCTTGACTTCTTCGGCGATGGGCTGTGGTATTACTTCAATTTGTGCCTGACAACTTTGGCTTTGTTTTTTGTCCAATACCTGCTGTTTCAAAAATTCATTAAAAACCCGTGACCTGCTACTCCGTATCGAAGTATTCGTTGATCAAATCCCCATTGACGCCGATGGCTGCCGCACTGCCTTCGCCGGCTGCAATGACCAGCTGGGAAGGTACAATCAATGAAGCATCGCCCGCTGCATAGACGTTCCAGACATTCGTCCGTCCGTAATCGTCCGTCAAAATTCCGCCATGTTCGTTTTGCTTGCAGCCAAGTTGCTCCGCAAATGGAGTCGCATGACTCCATAAAGGGGTTACAAAGCCACCTGTCCGATCGATTAATGTACCATCTTCAAGCCTCACGCTGCGTAACTGTCCGTTTTCACCTTCCAAGCCGCCAATGAGATCCTCCACTACGTTTATACCTTTCCGAAGCAGTTTTTGCTTTTCCTCTTCCTCCAAACGGCCTTCACCGTTTGTAAAGACAATCAAGTCATGGCTCCATGTATAGATTTTCTTTGCCAGTTCGAATACCTGTTTATCCGCAATCACTGCCAGCGGCTGATCACGCAATTCCCAGCCATCGCAGTAGGGACAACTGAATAAACTGGTGCCATAAAACCTCTCAATATCGGGAATGTTCGGCTGCTCTTCTTTCAGGCCTGCCGCGATGATGATTTTAATGCTGTGGAATACATCTCCATCTTCTGTCACCAATTCATAATGGGTTTTAGAGATCCGGTTGACACTGGTGATCCGCTGCTCTTTAATCTCCACGCAACCGTACTTTGCGATATCTTCACGGCCCAGGCGTTTGAGTTCCTCCGGTTCAATGCCATCCCGTGTAATGAAGCCATGCGATTCCCTCGTCACTAAATTGCGTCCGTTGTCGTCGTCAAAAAGCAATGTATTCCTTCTGGATCTGCCCAGTACCAATGCAGCATTGAGGCCCGCAGGTCCGCCTCCTATTATTGCGCAATCATAAATCATAGCATCCATCCCTCATTAATGTCATTTCCCCGAAAATTCCCGTTTTTTCCCTTTACTAAACAAATGTTTCATTTATATTTTGTTGTCCTGATAATCTTTGCTTATGGAATGATGGAAAGCCGTTTGGCTTACTGTGAGTATCACAATAAAAAAAGAGACTCCCAGTTTCAGGAGCCTCTCTTCTAAGCTTGTTTCACTAATAATGCTTTTAATGTATCGATGAAGAATTGATTTTCTTCCGGCGTTCCAACAGAAACCCGTACGTAATCAGGCAAGCCCCAGATTTTTCCGTAGCGGACAATGACACCTTTCGCCATTAATTCCTTGTACAGCTTTTCACCATCTTCACCGATCTGCACCAATACGAAATTGGCCATACTTTCGATATACGCTAATCCCAGCTCCTCAAAAGCCTTGTACAATTGTTCCCGGCCGGCTTTATTGGCATCTTGAGAGGTCTTCACGTGTTCAATATCTTCAATGGCAGCCGTTGCAGCAATCTGCGCTAAGGTATTGACGTTGAACGGTTCCTTCACTTTTAGGATCGACTGGATGATCGGCTCGGAAGCAATGCCGAATCCGACCCGCACTCCGGCAATGCCGTAGATCTTCGAGAAGGTCTGCAGGGTCAGCACCGGATAGCCGGCATTGATGTATTCGATGCCATGGGTGTAATCAGCGGCATCTGCGAAATGGCTATAGGCAGCGTCGATAACCACTAATACCCCATCAATCGCTTCCACTAATTTGTCCAAATCCGGTTTGGACATATAGGTGCCTGTCGGGTTGTTCGGTGTACAGATGTAAATGATCTTGGTTTTGTCGGTCACAGCCGCAATCATTGCGTCCACATCAAACTCAAAGCCTTCGATGAACTTGACCGGTACGACTGTGGCACCCATGATATGTGCACCAAAATCATATTCACTGAACGATGGCGAAGGAACGATCACTTCGTCCCCCTCTTCAAGGAAAGCTTCGGAAATCAGCGTGATCAGCTCATCCGCGCCGTTTGTCGGAATGACCTGCTGCGGGCTTACATTGAATTCCGCGGCAATGGCTTTTTTCAATGCGCTGGCATCTGCATCGGGATAACGGTTCAATTCCGCCAGTCCCTGTTGGATGGCAGCTACGGCTTTAGGTGATGGGCCAAGTGGATTTTCGTTGGATGCCAATTTAATGACGCGGTCCAATCCCAATTCCTTTTGTACTTCCCAAATCGGCTTTCCAGGCGAATAGGGTTGAATTTTATCCAGGGTTTTACGTGCTTGAATATGGTTTGAACTCGTCATAGTGATTCCTCCAAAAGATGTAAGTGTTGTATCATCATTAATATATTCTTATAATTATACCATCTAACTCCTATCGTTCAATCGAACAAACTAACCAGATGGCCTGGCTTGTCATGAACTTTTTTGATTTCATTCCAAGGCTGTGGAGCTTATGTACAAAGTAGCGATTGGGGTTGCCGTAAGAGCTGAGGGAAAAAACAAGTTCTGCTTCTTTCATTATACAGAATTGCGACATTATTTAAACACGTTTAACCAACTATTTGTATCGGATAATAAAATATGGTTTACTTTTAAGAGACAGATTGAAAGAGGAGTTTTAACATGATCAAGAAAATGAAGTTCGCATTCGTCCCTTTACTTTTATTGCTGACCTTGGGCGCGTGCTCTGATAATGAAGAAACTGCACCTGAAGAAAGCGCAGAACCTGAAACCACGGAAGAAGCGGCAGCAGATGCTACTCCTGCAGAATCTTCTATGGAATTGCCGGATCAAGAAGAGGTTGTCGTCGTAGTCAATGGAGATGAAATTTTAGGGAATGTCTATAATAGCGTGGCACGCCAATTGGAAACCACATTAGCTGCACAAGGCCACACGACATCGGTTGAAACGAACGAACTTGTAAAAGAGCAGGCGATGTCTGTATTGATCGGAAATAAGGTCATTATGCAGGATGCTAAAGAAAAAGGCTATGAAGCTGATGAACCAGCAGTCGAAGAACGTTTGGAAGAGTTGAAAGGCCAGTTTGAGACGGAAGAAGCAATGGACAAAGCATTGAAGGAAACCGGCTTTACACTGGATGATATGGAAAACCAGCTTCGTGAACAGTTAATCTATGAACAGTATATTGCAGAGGAAGTCCAACGTGGCGAAGTCACGGATGAAGACGTGAAAGAAGCTTATGATGGTTTTGTCGAGAGTTCCGAAGAGGAAGCACCCGCCTTTGAAGAAATGGAACCGACTATACGGAAGTCACTGGAAGAGCAAAAAACCCAGGAAGCGGTATTTGCCCGCATCGAAGAGCTGAAAGAAAACGCGGAAATTGACATTAAACTGTAAACAAAGAGAAACATCCTGCTCACAATGAGCAGGATGTTTTTTGTTATGCCAGTTTTTCTGAACAGTAAGCGAGGATTTCTTCTTCTTCCTCTTCTTCAAGTCCAAACTCAAGTGCGCCTCTTGTCTGCTTATCGATAAAATTGTAATGCGCTATGCGGGCGCCGGTTTCTTCTGCAGCAATAATGACGCGCAGTTCCAGGCCACCATCGGTATATAGTTCATCATCTTCATCAACTTCGACATTCAACAAGAATTCGTAACGATCGCCCACCATGATGCCTGTAGGGTCGTTGATTTTGTGAAACACGTAATCTGTAATTTGCATTGTAACACCTCCGTTCTTCTATTCTAGCTTGTCTGTGCCTTTTTGGACAGTTGCACGGCGAAATAAAACGTTTAATGCATTCACAAAAGGGAAGATAAGGAAGGTGAAGACAATTAAAGGAGTGGAAATCGAATGAACGTATTAGTTATTGGAGCAAACGGTCAAGTCGGCCGCAACGTTGTCAAAGAATTAGCCGAATCAAAACATGAAGCGACCGCTATGGTCCGTAAAGAGGAACAAATAGATAAGTTGAAAGAACTTGGCGCGTCCAAGGTCGTACTTGCAGACCTGGAAAAAGACTTCAGTGATGCCTTTGAAGGGGTCGATGCTGTTATTTTCGCAGCAGGTTCCGGCCCGTCGACAGGAGCTGACAAGACCTTGACCATCGATTTATGGGGCTCTGTCAAAGCGGCTCAATACGCGCAGGATAAAGGCATTAAACGCTTTGTCCAATTAGGTTCGATGGGATCGAATGATCCGGATGCCGGCGGTGAGGCGATGAAGCCTTATCTTGTCGCCAAACGGACAGCAGACGAATTGCTGCAGGCAACCAATTTGGATTATACGATTGTCCGTCCCGGTGCACTTTCAGACGAAGACAAGTCCGAGAAGATCGAAGTATCGCTCGAAGGCTTTTCTTCTATGGAAGGAAGATCCATTCCAAGAGCGGACGTCGCACATGTCCTGGTCGATGTGCTTGACCGCAGCAATACCTATAACAAAGTATTTGAAGTGCTGCAAGGCGATCAGCCGGCAAGTGAACAATTGAAGACCTTATAGAAAAGACTGGAAGAGCGAGCAAAAAAGAGCGGATGGATTTCCGCTCTTTTTTATGTTAAAATAGGCAATACGATAATTTGAGGACGTGATAAGCATGATTAATATCCAACCACCAAAAGCGGACGTGACGATTACACAACGCAAACAGGAAATTACAGGTGACGAAGCCGTCATCAAACCACTATACGGCTTTATCGATCTGCATGAAATTCCACGCGATAAAGGCGGCATCATCCAGTTTTTCAACCATAGTGGAGAATTGCTGTTTGTCGGAAAAGCCCGCAAGCTTCGCCAACGTGTGAAAAAGCATTTCGAAGATTCGGTATCACCATTGAAAAATCACCGCGAAGAAGTATACCGCATCACCATTTCCATTGTGGAAGATCCAATGGAGCGCGATATCTACGAAACATATTTGATCAATACGCAAAAAGCTAAATACAATGTAGATAAAGTATTCTACCAAGAGCAATAATCAAAAAAACGGAAGCCCAAAAGGCTTCCGTTTTTTTATTGGTTCAGTTTCCATCTTCAGATAGATTCGTCAGCCTTTTTTCAAAGTAATAGTGACTATGGCCTTCCGGAAAATCATTGACTCTGCCAAATTCCGAGAAGCCCTGCTTTTTATAAAACTCAGGAGCTTGAAAGCTTAACGTATCGACAATCATCAATCGATGACCTTTGCCGCGCGCATAAACTTCCGCTTGAGCCATCAGCTTTGCGGCAATCCGTTGGCCTCTGGCTGCCGGGTCCACCCAGAGGAAATCAATGTGCAGATGCCGCCAAAAACCGGTGGCCGTCAATCCCCCTACGATTTCTCCCTCCTCATTGCGGACGATAAAGCTCATTTGTTCAAATGGAGATGTTTTTTCTCTGGGTAAACTCGCATTATTGTGTTCAATAACCTTTTTACGGATAAAGTCACGGTCCTCCGCTACTTCCTGTTGAATGATTTTCATTGGAATCCCCTTTTTCAATTGATTTCATAGTCTTCCTCCATCTTCTCACTCTTTGGATATTTTGTGCATCTTCTTCTCTTGCAATGTTTTAAGTTTCCATCTAAAAGGAATATACAATTAATAACTATGTTTTTTGGAGGAAGCCATATGTCGTCATATATCAAAGAAAGCCCATCTGCCCGTTGCCAAAGCGAATACGATCCACTCCGGCGCGTCCTGCTTTGCCCGCCACGCTATATGGAAATAAAAGATGTCATCAACGATGTCCAGAAAAGATACAAAGATGAAAATATCAATGTGGACAAAGCACTTCACCAGCACAATGAATTCGTCCAGGCATTGATAGAGCAAGGTGTTCAAACCGATTTGATCGAGCCCTCTGAAAACTATCCTGAACAGGTTTTTACACGCGATATCGGATTCACTATCGGAGACACAGTTTTCATCAGCGAAATGGCTTCTGAAATCCGTCAGGGAGAGGAACAGGAACTCCAAAAATGGATGGAGGCACATGATGTGAACGTTAAGGAATTGGCCGGCCATCGCATAGAAGGCGGCGATGTCATCATCGACCGCGATACTGTCTTTGTCGGAGTCAGCAGCCGGACTTCCAAAAAAGCCATCCGTGATCTGCAGCTGGAATTACCGGATTTCGAAGTCATCCCTGTTTCATTTAACGAGAAATACCTGCACCTTGATTGTGTCTTCAATATCCTGTCGCCCACGGAAGCCCTCATCTTCCCTGAAGCACTCGATATGGAGACGGTCAAGATGCTCGCAGAACGCTATACCTTAATTCGCGTCAACGAAAAAGAGCAGTTTGCGCTCGGCACCAATGTACTGTCCATCGGCGACCGGAAAGTCTTCAGCCAACCACAGAACCGGCAGGTCAATAAGCAATTGACGTCTCGCGGATTCCATGTGATTGAAGTTGATTATTCCGAAATCATCAAATCAGGCGGAGCTTTCCGCTGCTGCACGATGCCATTGATCCGTGAATAGATTTCCCTGCGAAATGAAAGTATGATAACTTTTTTAACACCCTAAAAATCCCAAGCCGATATGGCTTGGGATTTTCTTTCTGTCTATCGTATTCCAGCTTTTTCCTGCTGTACCTGCACAATGAATTCCTTCATCAATTCCACACCATCTGGAGTACCGATGGACTCAGGATGGAATTGGATTCCGTAAACGGGATATTGCCGATGCTTTACGGCCATAATTGTGTCATCGTCAAGTGCCCGGGATTGGACTTCCAGACAATCAGCCAAGGTCTCCGGTTCCAATACCAGCGAGTGATAACGCATGACCGGCAGTGGCATCGGCATGTTTTGGAACAAACCTTGCTGATCATGCGAAACTTGCGAGACCTTGCCGTGTCGGATAAAGGGCGCTTGAACAATATTTCCGCCGAACGCCGCTCCAATCAATTGCTGCCCCAGACAAATACCCAGAATTGGAATGGATTGATACAGCTCCTGAATCAGCTCGATCGATTCAGGCAATTCCAAGGGATGACCGGGCCCTGGCGAAAGGATGATGGCCTGCGGATTTTTCGCTTTGATTTCATCAAGTGTCAAAACGCCGTACCGGACCACTTCAACTTCAACGTCCATCGCGGCGATGGCCTGGTAAATATTATAGGTAAACGAATCGTAATGATCGATTAAAAGAATCATCCGAACACCTCCGTTAGTGAACGCGCTTTATGCAGCGTTTCTTCGTATTCTGCCTGTGGATCCGAATCGAAGACGATACCGGCGCCCGCCTGGACATGAACCATGCCGTCTTTGACGACAAAAGTGCGGATGGCCAGTGCGACATCCAGATTGCCATTGAACCCCAAGTACCCGATAGCTCCTCCATAGACGCCTCTGCGCTCTTCTTCAAATTCCTGTATCAATTGCATGGCCCGCACTTTGGGAGCTCCTGAGACAGTTCCAGCAGGCAAGCAGGACACCAATGCATCGAGTGGATGCATTTCCCCATCAAGCTCACCAGTCACTTCCGAAACCAGGTGCATAACGTGCTGGTATTTTTCGATGACCATATACTTCGGCACTTCCACGGTGCCAATTTGCGCTACGCGCCCCACATCGTTGCGGCTGAGGTCGACCAGCATCTTATGTTCCGCCTGCTCCTTCTCATCACCCGCCAATTCTTCGGCCAACTGATTGTCTTCGGCAACTGTTCTGCCGCGCTTGCGTGTTCCAGCAATCGGATTGGTCACCATATGGCTGTCCCGGATCGTCAACAAGCTCTCCGGTGAAGCGCCTACGATGGCATAGCCGTCAAAATCGATGAAGAATTGATAAGGAGACGGATTTTGCTTGCGTAATTTCCGGTACAATGCGAAAGCATCTCCTTGATAGCTGGCAGACAAGCGCTGCGACAGCACCAACTGGAAGACATCTCCTTTGCGGATATGGTCTTTTGCCTGCTCGACCTGTTTCCGAAAAAAAGCATCAGTGGTTTTGGAAGCGAATTGCAGCGATTCCTGCCCCACTGCTGCGGCTGGGTTTTCCGGCACCGACAATTGCTGTTCAATGTCATCCAACTTGTCTTCAAACGATAAAATCGTCACGTCGTTTTTCACATGGTCGAAAACCACGATGGTTTCATAAACCTGCAGGTGGATATCAGGCATCTGGAGGCTGTCTTTTTTCGGAGCCTTGATCGGTTCATAGGCCTGGATCGCGTCGTAACCGATATACCCAAGTGCACCGCCTGTAAAAGGCAGGCCTTCCACTTCCGCTTCATAACGGGGCATCAGTTTTTTAATCAGCTCCAACGGTTTGCCTTCATGTGTTCTTTCGGCGCCTGTCCGGTAATCGATTTCCTGTAATTGTTGGCCGTGGCCTATATAACCCGTTGAGGGGTCCGCTCCAATAAAGGAATAGCGGCCTGTCACACTGGTCTTCAATGAACTTTCGAGCAGGCATTTGCGTTCTCCAGTCAATCGATTAAACACCGCAATCGGCGTCAAAGAATCCCCATCAATTTTTCTCATCTTCATTTCCTTGCTCATCTCGGCTCATCTCCTATTCTTAAAAGCGGAAGCGATCAGCCAGACTCGACAGGCACAAAACAGTCCGGCGAAGCGGCATGGTTTGGTGCCTTCGAGAGTCTGATCGCCAAAGCTGGATACCACATGCAAATGAAATTATCCGGCTTATGCTTTTTAATGTATTTACCTTATTTGAAAACAAAAAAGCCCCCTGCAGGAACAGAATTGTTCCTTGCAGAGGACGGATTGACCGCGGTACCACCTCGTGTTAAAGCTGAAACAGCTTTCACTTGAACCCCGATAACGTAGGGAAAAACGGATTCTTCTACTGCTTGTTCAAAGAACCACTCATAAGCCCATTCACTCAGATACCCCACCAGTTTCCACCTGCCACTGGCTCTCTTTGAGAGGTTGATCTGCGCTACTCTTCTTATTCATCGATTTAGCTCTGCTATGCTCTGCTCAACTGGAATTCGGCGGTGTCGCTTTCGACCCCTTCAACCGCAATCCGTACAAAAAAGGTTGTGCCAATCTTATTCAATTTCCGCCCATTTGTCAACTGATAACATGACTTATTTAGATAATTCTGTATTTAAGAGAAAGATTGGGGTATAAATAAAGTAAGCATTTCAATTTTTTAAATAGAGGGAGGAGACAGAGGATGAAAAAGTTTGCATATTTATCATCAGGAGTTTTGGCCTCAAGTTTACTGCTTGCCGGATGCGCAGGTGACAGCCCAAGCGATACAGGCAATGAAGGTGCAGAAGACAGCACCCAGATCAGCTTTATCCATTGGAGAGGCGAAGACAAAGCAGTACTGGATGATATCATTGCCCAGTTTGAAGATGAAAATCCTGACATTTCCGTAGAAATGACCATTTATCCATCTGAGCAATACCAGGCTACCGGACAACGTCTGCTGCAGGACGGGTCGACGGGCGACGTCTTTACATCCTTCCCGGGCGCACAATTCGAAGCCATCGCCAGTGCCGGTCTGTTTGAAGATCTGAGCGGCGAGGATTTTGTCTCCAATTTTGATCAGGAACTCATCAGCGTCGGACAAAAAGATGGAACTCAGCTTGCACTTCCTTATCAGCTGGTCTTCAATATGCCTGTCTATAATAAAGGCATGTTCGAAGAGCTTGGACTGGAAGTGCCGAAGAGTTGGAGTGGATTCCAGGAAATGGCAGATACACTCCTTGAGAATGGCATTACACCCATCGCCTTTCCTGGGGCAGACATCGGCCCTAACCAATTCATGAACAGCATGATGATGAACAATGCGCCGGATGAAGACGTTTTCGAGAAACTTCAGAACGGTGAAGAATCCCTGACCAACGAATGGTGGGTTAAGACCTTGGAAGATTTCCAATTGCTTGAGCAAAAAGGCTATATCCAGGCTGATGCTCTGGGGACTTCCCAAGATTCCGCAATGGCGATGGTGGCCAATGAAGAAGCCGCTATGCTGGCGACAGGATCCTACCATATGTCTGCTTTGCTGGATCTGAATCCTGATCTTCAGCTGGATTTAATGGCCCCGATCACTGTTGAAGAAAGCGAAGCTATCTATGAAGGCATCAATACAGCCACCTTCATGCTGGCAGTCAATAGCCAGTCCGAGAAAAAAGAACAGGCAAAAGAATTCATCACGTTTCTGAGCCAGCCTGAAATCGCTTCCCAATACGCTAATGAAACTGGTCAGCATCTAACGGTCAATGATGTTGAATATGAATCAGAAGTATTGCAGAATACAGCTTATTGGATCGATGAAAGAAAAACCCGGTTCCAGCCGCGTTTCCTGATTACAAATGCTCAAATCGAGGCCGCAGTCCTTAGCTCCATCGAAAACGTGTTGGGCGGAGCAGATCCGATGACAGCTGCTGAAGAAGCTCAGCAGCTCGTAGAAGAAAACAGGGAATAACGGGATGAGAGTTTCTAAATCCATCTACTTATTCTTTTTGCCTGGGTTGCTATTGTACGCGATTTTCTTTGTTTACCCGACAATCAGCGCCCTGTTTTATTCGTTTACGGATTGGGACGGCCTCAGCTCAAGTTTTCAGTTTGTGGGAATCGCCAATTACGAACGTGCCTTTACCGGGGACACAATTTTCCGTAAGACAATCGGCAATAACCTGAAATTCATGCTTGTCGTTGTTGTCTTCCAGACACTCGTCGCCCTTGCTTTTGCGATGATTGTCTTAAAAAACACAAAGACCACGATTTTTTTGCGCGCGCTTTATTTTTTCCCGACCATCTTGTCATCTGTATCAGTAGCCTTTATTTGGTCATTCATCTACGATCCGTCACTTGGTATCCTGAATCAGGTATTGGAGCTGGTCGGACTTGGATTCCTGACGCAAAACTGGCTTGGCAATGCGAACATTGCCATCTATTCGTTAGCTGTAACCCAAATCTGGTTCCATGCCGGACAAATGCTCATCATATTCGTTGCAGGATTGCAGGCCATTCCGGATGAACTCTATGAAGTTGCAAAAATAGAAGGAGCCAACAAATGGCAGACCTTCCGCCGTGTAACGTGGCCGCTGCTGGCACCTTCCGCTACGATCGTCGTTGCGTATACCACAATCCAATCGTTCAAAGCATTCGATCTGGTCTTTGCAATGACTGGCGGCGGACCCAATAATTCAACGCAGATTGTGGCTACTTATATTTTCGACATCGCTTTCAGAAGCTACCAATTCGGCTATGCCAGCGCCATTTCCGTTATTTTCATGATCATCATCGCGATTATTACATTCCTGCAATTCAAAGCTTTGCGTTCTGATAGAATTTCTTATTAGAAAAGCAAAGGCAGCCGTTTAGTCCCGACAAGCGCTGGAAGCTTTACCGGGAATGGCGTTCTTTGCCATTCTTGGTAAAGCTGAAGCGACTCGAGGGGCTGGCTGCCGGAGTCTGGATCACTAGAAAAGCGCAAGCGCCCATGTAGCTCTGACGGACATAAGACAGATCGGCGAAGTGGCATGTTTTCAGCCACATAGCTGGGCGGGCTTATGACCCCGAAGAGCTGGACAATAGAAAAGCGGAAACGGCCGTTCAGCACGAAAAGTGAAAGTGCCTGGTCAGCTCTGACCNGGCATGTTTTCAGCCACATAGCTGGGCGGGCTTATGACCCCGAAGAGCTGGACAATAGAAAAGCGGAAACGGCCGTTCAGCACGAAAAGTGAAAGTGCCTGGTCAGCTCTGACCGGCATAAGGCAGACCAGCAGAGTGGCGTTCTTTGCCGCACAGCTGGGTTGGCTTATGACCCGAAGAGCTAGGCACTTGCAACTGGACAACAGAGTGGCTTATGACCCCGAAGAGCTGGGCGCTGGAGCTGGACAACAGAAAACAAACCGAGGAAATTTTGATTTTTCAAGCCTAAGGAAAGGAGGACAACAGCTTGTTCTTCCGCAGATTTTCCCTTATCACCTATGCGCTGCTGATTTTGGTTCCGTTATTGATTGTGGTTTTGACTTCCATGAAAACCATTCAGGAAACGTTCAGAAACCCACTCGGTTTTCCGGAAGCTGGTCTTCAATTTGAGAACTATACGGCGATTTTCCAGGAGCAGACGATGGCCGGCTATTTTGTTAACAGCACAATCGTCACTTTGTTTTCCGTGTCGTTGACATTGTTCTTTGCTTCGTTGATTGCCTATGGCATCACCCGTCTCAACAATTGGGTCGGCAATTCCTTATTCATCCTGTTCACACTCGGCATGATGGTGCCGGCGCAAGTCAGCATGATTCCCCTCTATTCGCTGATGCTCGATCTCAACCTGACCAATAGCTTAGTGGGGCTCATTCTCGTCAACATCTCTACAACCATGCCGATTGCTGTTTTTATTCTGACCGGTTTCATGAAGACCTTGCCGAAAGAATTGTTTGAAGCTTCTACAATAGACGGGGCAGGCAATTGGAAGATTTACACCAAAGTGGCTATTCCGCTGTCGCTTCCTTCTCTATCAGCTACAGCCATTTTCCTGTTTGTGATGCATTGGAATGATTTGCTGTATCCTTTGCTGTTCATTACGGATAATGCCTACAAGACCCTGCCTCTCGCTTTGCTGGAGTTCCAGGGTGAATATTCAACGAACTACCCAATGCTCTTTACAGGCGTCATCATTGCCTCAGCGCCAATGGTCATCGCCTATATTTTCCTGCAGCGCTATTTTGTTGCCGGTATGACAGCAGGCGCTGTCAAAGGATAAGCAAAAGGACGACACCGCTCATTACAGAGGGGTGTCGTCCTTTTTCATCACCAAAACATCGGTTTATCGACCATGAACCATAGCATGAGCAATAATAATAAAATATAAATCCATAAAGAACGGTTTAACTTCTTAACCAACCTCAATTGGTCGGCTCCTTCTTCCCCAAATTGGCGGAGAGTCGGTGTAAATGCACGCGCTAAGAAAAAGACAGAAGCGACCATCACGGCCAGCGTACAAACTATCCAAGAAGTGCCCCATTCCCACGGTCCCTGCCAAATCAACAGGATGCCTGTCGTTACCAGCACGTGCCCTGCATGTTTTACAAGACGTGTCGCCGATCTGAACGTCGTGATATGCGAGTCCAATAGAATGCCGGCTGCCGTTTCCATTCGTTTGATTAAAGGAAGCAGCACAAAAAAAGGACCGATGGATAACACAGCGCTTAAAATATGGGCGTATAGAATAAATATATACATTGTTTACTTACTCTGTTGCCAAGTGGAATTCATGGACCCAAACAGTCATCTCAGGCAACCAGGGCATACCTGGATGAAACGACAAGATCGATTGTTTATAATCTTCTACAGACGCGTAACCTTCCCGAGTGATGTTTTCATCTGTTAATTCACCAAGTGTTTGCTGATATACCTGATCCACCACAAATTTCTTGTCTTTGAGTACCATGATTTCCCCTATGTCTGCATAGCGTCCATTTCTTCGAGTTGCCGACTTCGTGCCAGCCAAAACTTTTTCTACGTCCTGCTTATTGGTCACCAGTTTTTCGACACTGCAGGTTTTCGGCGGCATTTGCTGCGCATTATTTTCTGACATTTCTACTCCACCTCTCTTTATTCCTTCTCAGTATAACTCTTTTCAGCACTCTGTTTCATTCCATAAAAAATCGCCCTGTTTTTTCAGGGCGATGCTTAAAATCATTTTGCAAATATATGTTTGCCGATTTTCGTGATGGTTGTACGCGAGAAGATCCACGTATCCGTCACGCCGCTTGGATTGTAATAATACGTTGCACCAAGTGATGGATCTGAGCCCTTCACAGCTGCTTTCACAGCCTGATAAGCTGAAGCGTTCGGCTTGAATTTGTACTGCCCGTCATTTACAGCAGTAAACGCGTTACGCTGAAAAATGACATTGTATGTACTGTTTGGAAATAGGGAGGAATCGATACGATTCAGGATAACAGCTGCTACCGCTACTTGACCTGTATGGTTTTCTCCACGTGCTTCTCCGTGTACGACACGTGCCATCATATCAACATCCGAAAGTTTCGCTCGTGTCAACGGACCTGTAAAACCAGTAGCCGGAACATTGAAATCACGCTGGAACTGAATGACTGCATTTTTAGTGATAGATCCATAATAACCTGTAGGTGCCGTCTGGAAGTAGCCCAGTTTTTTCAAGGTTGCTTGAAGTTCTGAAACATCCTGTCCAGCCACCCCTTCATGCAAATCTGGAGAATGTGCTTCTGCGGAGGTTTGAGAAAAACCTAAGAATAGAACTGTAAATAAAGCGAATACCAATACTTTTAATTTCTTCATGCTTTCTCTCCCTTCTATTCCAAGAATCTACAAATGATTCTTCTTAATAGTATATAATTGGAATTATAAGAATTCAATCCCTCGTAACTACTCAAATTCTGTCGATAAAATGACCAAAAGTAATAGTTTATTGTCTTTATGCAAAAAATAAGGGTTTTTTATTTCTAGAAATTAGGTACTTTCTCTTATTATTATAAAAAGAGGTGAATGTCCTGATTGAAGCAAAGCAAAAGACGGCCGAGAAATCCTCGACCGCCTGTTGTCTTTCCCTATAATCTTCCGTAATGCAGCTGCGCAAATTGCCCATATGATTTTACCGACTTAAGCTTCAAGCGGCGCTCAACGTCCTGCTCTTGAAACAATGGTATTCCTTTTCCGATAAGGACGGGAGCGAGCGAAATGATCCATTCATCAATCAAATCTTCTTTCAAAAAACTATGAAGCAGCTTGCTCCCACCAATCACCCAAATATCCTTTCCAGGTTTCTCTCTGAGATCTTTTACGAAGCTGGAGATGTCCTGATTCGTGAAATTCACATAAGGGTTTTCTTCTGCGAAAGAAGAAGTAAAGACATAACTTTCCATGTCTTGATAAGGGAATTTCCCTTTTTCAGCTTCCATTACCCAATCATAGGTTCTGCGTCCCATAACCACTGTATCGATGGTCTCCATGAATTCGTCGTATCCAGCGCCTCCTTCTTCTTCCCCCGCTGTCTTGAAAAGCCATTCGAGGGAATCGTCTTCAGTTGCGATATACCCGTCCAAGCTAGCCGCAATGTAACAAACAATTTTTCTTTCATTCACCATACGACTTCCTCCTTAACGATTTTTTCAATGAAGCTATCAAAAAAATGGCCCCAGCATCAAAACTGAGACCTTGTTTTTATTTGCTTTCCAGTTCTTTCATTGCTTTATGGGTTTGAGGAAAGCCATTTGCCTGCCATTCAGAGCGATAAGCAGAATCCAATTGGGTCAACCCGATTTCCGCTTCATCCATATCAGCATTGACGCTTTCTTCCTGATCGACCGTTACACTGTTTCTCATATCATTATCTTCATAAACCCAGACCTTTTTTGCTTGGTTCTTTTTATAGGCAGTCAACAAAAGAAGGCTGCCCGCCATTGTGGCTCCTGTATAAACAAATTTTTTGGTAGTATTCTTTTTCATGAATATCCCTCCGATTATCTTCGTCGTCCTATACTCTTTACTTCCCTGTTTATTGGAAATGTAATCCTGACAGTTGGCTTTCGACGTCAGAGGGTTTATTTGGTAAAGTGAAAGAAAGAATTTGACTGGAGGCGTTCAGATGAAGAAGATTGTTATTGTTTCAGATACACATATTCCATTCCGCGCCAAGAAATTGCCCCAACAGCTAGTGGATGCATGTCAGGAAGCTGACTTCATCATCCATGCCGGCGATTGGCAGACGATGGATGTTTACCATGAACTGGCGGCATATGCAGAAATTGATGGCGTCACCGGCAATGTCGATCCATGGGATATCCTCGAAAAGTTTGGCCGGAAAAAGATTCTCACGTTCGGAGATTTAACCATCGGTGTGGTCCATGGCGACAGTGACCGAAAACCTACTGAGAAGCAGGCTTTTGACAGCTTCAGTAATGATGATGTCGACATCATCGTATTCGGACATTCCCATACCCCGGTTATGCGGGAAGTCGAAGGGGTCACCCTGTTCAATCCCGGCTCCCCAACCGACAAGCGCAGGCAGGAACAGTATTCCTTCGGTTTACTCGAAATCGGCGATTCCTGGGAACTCAAGCATGTCTTTTTTGATAAGGAAAGCTAGTCGCCCCGAAGGGTAAAGCCACAATAAATTGGACTACTAATCTTATCCAATAAAAAATCAGACTCCCTTCACAGGGAGTCTGATTTTTCTTTGCAGTCTTTTATTAATACAAAGCCCAGCTGCTTTAATGCCGATTCCAAATTGGCTTCAATTAATACACCTTTCAGTGCAGCCGCAAAATGAGGAACCTTCAACGCCATAAAAGGCTGAATTCCTGTGATGACCGGTGTTACGCCAATTATTTTAAGGATATTCACGAGCTTCAGCAAGTATTCCCCAACGACAGTGTTGATCTGCAAAACCCCTGAAACATCGATGATCAAATACTCCATCGGCTCTTTGCCGCATTGTTCCAGAACGTGCTCGATGATCACCTGTGCACGCGGTGCCGTAATTTCTCCGATTACCGGAACGATGGCCACCCCTTTAGTGACGGGGACAATCGGAGCAGTCAATGTTTGAATCTGATGATTGGCTTTCTCGAGTTCCAGCACATAAGTCAATAATGTCGACATCATTTCAAATGTGTAGAGCTGATCTTCAGAAAGCCGATAGTATTGATCATCCAATCCGCAAATAGTGCCGTAAACAGTGCCATCGTTATAATAAACCGGAACGCCGACAAAGGTGCCTTGTCCATAATCTGCTGCAATGTCCATAGAACGGGTCATCTCATTTTTAGAGACATCCTCAATAACCAATGCTTTCGGACCATGGTTGATGCTCAAGCTGCAAAAGGAGTGAGGAAGAGGCATGGAACTGCCTTCTTCGACCAATTCTTTTTCTGAGTTGCGAACTTTAATAATGTGGTTTGTTGTCCCATCATTTCTGGCGATAAATAAGGAATTGATCCCAATTTGCTTACTCAGCAGCTGTAGAATATAAGCCGCCGCCTCATCAAAGTTGCTGAAAGCTCTTGCCTTCTGAATAGTATCCATTGCCATTCCCCCATCCCTTTTGTTCAATCTCTTTGTTCTCTATATTTTCTTGATAAGATTCAAATCGATGAGTAAATAATTATTATGTAAAGATACGCAATAGAAAAAAAGGTATGTAAGCTGCATGTTATCCGCTTGGAAAATAAATAAAAACCGAATATGCCTATATTACTACCTTAATTATACAGTTAAAATACTTAAATCTACATTTAATTTGTGTAACAAATATTTCGCTCCTTCAATAACGGGTTCATTCTTTTGTTAAAAAGGGTATATGCATAACAATAGCATGTGGAGGTGGGGAAATGGCAAACGAAATGGATATTTTGGTATTGGAACAATCCGAAACAATGATTTATTTTAGATGGACTGATACAGAAGATGTCTGCCGGGTAAAAAGAGATGAACAGATTGTTTATACCGGCACTCAAAATCTGTTTAAAGATGAAGGATTAAAAAAAGGCGAATTGTATACCTATACCCTTGAACGGTTGGACGCTTCAGGAAGTTGGACAGATAAGATCAAGCTGCATACGGGAACGGAAAACCGAAAAAAAGACAGCATTAACCGCTTGGAAGAAATTGTGCTGACAACCATCGTTTCTAAAAGCCGGATTTCTTTAGCATGGGGAGAAATTGAAGGCATTAGCCAATTCGATATTTACTGCAACGGAAAATTTATTGAAACTGTCGAAAGAAATCAATACACCGACCGCCAAGTGCCCATGAATGAAGAATTCACCTACTGGATTCGCGGAAAACGTCCTGTAGCAAAATCCGAAGAGCGTTTCAGTGAAGAAAAATTCACTCTGGCCAAAATTTTTGGCACGCTGAATTGGAATTCGTCAAAGGAGAAAGCGGCCATGGAAGAGTTTTGGCTGACTAAAAAAATCGCTCCTTTGGATTCATTATTGTCTGATGAGGAAAAACCAAAAATCTATCCAGTCTGGCAGTTCCGCTACAACACCTTCTTGCCTGAGCTGATATTAAAAAATCCGAATCTCTTATCGCCTTTCCCTTATTTCCAAGGTGACGGCCGGGAGTTCGATCCGGACTCACTGCATTACCGTACACAAGTGAGTTTCACTGTTGACTTGAAAGAAGAAGAGTCGTCATTCGAGTACGATAAGGATGTCGGTCCCACCATCGGATACAATTGGCGAAAAAAATTCAGTAAGGCGGACGTAGCTTCTTCTGAAGGAATCGAATTGGAAAAGATTGAAGAAACAGGCCATAAAGTTTCCGTCACATTAAAGCACAGTATCGGAAACCCGATCACCACTTCGCCGAATATCGATTATGAAGTATCTGCTGCCTTTTACCGGGACGGCAGTTATGACATTATCGGAATACATGACCAATCACCAAATCATGAAGTGTACTTAAAGCTCGATGATGGTGAATGGATGGAAATTCATCAGACCGAAAGTGAAGGCTTGGCCTATATGGCCGGACCGATTGCCAGCCAGTATTGGCGGATCTCTAATTTCTATTGAGCACTGTTTCATTCATTAAACAAAGCCCGAACCGGAACTGACTCCGGATTCGGGCTTTGTTTATTTTAGTTATTCAAACTTCACTAGTTTGTTTAATATCTCTCAAATCTACAGAGGCGCTTCCACCTTTACTCTCTTACTTATCTAAAAAACGTTTACGGATATGAGGCGGCGGCAGCATGCAGCTGTCCAGCTTGCCAAATACCTTGTAACGGTTTTTGGCTACTATATCATACGCTCCGTCACGGATCGCGCGTGGGAATGGTTTCAGGTAATAGGCCAGCTTCCAAAGACCGGTTAAATGATTTGAAATCATTAAAGCACCTTCAGATTTCACATATGCCTGTCCATCTTTTATCAAAACCACACTGTCGACATCCTCAGGCACCTTATATTTTTTTGAAAGTTCCTGTCCGACTTCACTTTGCAGCGAAGCAAATTGATAATAGCCGGCCGGATCATGATTTATAATGAATTGAACGCTTGAATCGCAAAAATTACAATCTCCATCAAATAAAACAATGGCGTGTTCCATATCGGTTTCCTCCTTTGCCAAAAATAGTTCTGTTATCTAAATATCCTCTTTCGCCTTTATTGAAACACCTTACCGGTTGAAACTGTTCCTTGGTGAAAAAATAATTTCCAGCCATGTTGTCTTTTTTTCCAAATTGAACTTCGATTCGTTAATTTTCCAGTCTTGTGATTATGGACTTGATAGGTGGTCAGGACCGCATCCGGACCCAATTCGTGCATAACGAAAGACTTTATTTCCATAGAATCCGGATTCAACGGATGATTCCCATTATAATGCGAGCGCTTGATGATGCCGCCCGAACTGCCAAATTCGTAAAACTCATCGTCCAGCACTTGGCCCAGCTTTTCTGTTGAAACTCGGAACTCAGGCTTCAAGTGACTGCATTCCAACTCATAAATCTCTTCTGTCAATTTATCCATTCCTATTCTCCTCACCTATTATTTCCCGGGAAATGAACTCAGTATGTAAATAACCCCTTGCCTAACGGCAGGGGGCCATATCATTTATCATCTTTAAAGAAATCCTCTGGATCTTCATTTGGCTGATCTTGAGGCGTATCAGATGACCCGAAATCTTCGACGTCTTCAAAGCTGTCCTGGTAATCGCGAACAGCACTGTCTTCCTTCTCAACCGGCTGAGCTGTGGAAGCTTGGAGCACATCTTCTTCTGGCGGCCGGCTTTCCAGATCAGGTACTTGATCCGCGTGATCGATGCAAGTCAATGCAGTCGGCAACGCTTCCAGCCGCTCAAACGGAATGTCTTTTCCGCAAACTGAGCACTTGCCGTATGTGCCGTCTTCGATTGCTGCCAAAGCTGCTTTCGCTTCCTGCAGTTCTTCTTCTTTAAACTGTGTCAACGCCATGCCGCGCTCCTGGTCGTATAAATCGGTGGCATTGTCAGCAGGATGGTTATCATAATTTGAAAGCTCAGTAGTCTCGAACTCTTCTGTATTCTCCACACGCTCTTCCAGAGATTCCACTTGTTCTTCCAATTGCTTTTTCAATTGTTTCAGTTGTTGATCTTTCATCCGATTTCCTCCTCAAAAAACTCACTTATCCTATATATTACCTTTATCGGGGAAATCAAACCTGAAAGTATCGTAGTGCACCGCTCAAAAATCGTCAAAACGGTCCAGCAAACTCAATAAATAATCATCCAAACGGTGGCGCATCAACTCATCAGACAAGCCTTTCATGCCAAAAGCTTCCCATCCCGGATACACTACTGGCGAACCATCCAATATATCCGTCAGCGAAACCAGATCCCAGTAAGGATCATATGTGAATAGACTGCCGGCATGGCGCTGATAAGCTGCCAAAAAATCATTGGCTACAGAAATTCCGTATATCTGGGCCAAATTGACCCGGCAATGTCCGACATCAATTCCTGCAGGCCCCCGACAAGCATTCACCCAGTCCACGATGGCACTGATTTCCCCATTTTCCCACAACACATTAGCTGGATGGAAATCACGATGAATGAAACATTCCTCAGCTGCGGGACGGCTGCCGGCTACAATGTAAAAAGCACGCATCCAATCGTTCTGTCTTTTCGACCATTTGGGTTTTTCCAATAAAAACGCATTATTGTAGGAAAAGTATTCGTAAGGAAAGCCTTCTGCCTGTGTTTGATGCAATTCAGCCAAAGCAGCTGCCAAGCCTTCCAGCCACTTTTCATCATTTGCTGGCTGAAGTACCACAGAACCAGGCACCTTCGTCATCAAGACGGCAGGCATCCCGCTCTCCTCTCCTGTTTCATCATAAGCAATTAAGTGAGGAACAGGGAAGCCGGCTTGTTCAGCGAACTGAAGACTATCTGCTTCGTGTTTTGCCAGATCAGGTTCTTTTTCCAACCAATCAGCTTTATGGAAAAATCGGAGAACGTACGAGAGGACATTTCCATTCTCTTGAACAGCTAATTCAAACAAGGTGGAGGACGTTCCGCCTTTCAATGGCTTAACGCTTGTTATTTCTGCCGTTTCTCCAAGCTGTGCTTTTATCCATTTCAGTGATTGCGCCTGCAAGCCGGGCTGTTCATTTCCTGCCATCCTGGACACTCCTTTCTGCCTATCTTTTAGCTTTAGTGTACCATGAACAAATAAGGATTCTATAATTTAGTAACGTGTTTGACTGCTGGTAAACATACTGGTTGTTCTTCTATAGAATAGCCGAAATCCAGTTGCTTTGGAGTACACGAAGTTACACTTCCAGTGAGTGGTGCACAGTTTCCGGCTTTTCAATCTGAATGGTCGCATGTTCGATTCCACAATAGTCATGAACCAGCTTTAACGCATCCTGAAGAACTATTTGCTCATCTGCTTCGACTGTCACATCGATATGGCAGGTAAACAGGTTGAGTCCGGACGTAATGGTCCAAATGTGAAGATCGTGGACATCCAATACCCCTTCAATTTCAAGAAGCCGTTTCTTCACTTCTGGTGCATCGATTGTATGGGGCGTGCCTTCCATCAATATATGGAGGCTATTTCTGAGAATCCCCCAGGCACTCCGCAAAATCAGCAAAGCAACCAATACGGAAATGATGGGATCGGCCAGCGTCCAGTCAAATAAGAGAATTAACAGACCAGCCACTATGGCACCGACTGAACCAAGCGCATCCCCAATAACATGCATATAGGCACTTTTCATATTCAAGTTGCCCTGGACATCTGCGTTGCGGTTGAGCACCCACGCACTTAAACCATTAGCTGCGAGACCGATTGCCGCAATCATCAGCATCCAGCCACCTTGTACTTCCGGCGGTTCATAAAAGCGTTCGATGGCTTCATAAACAATAAAGCCCGCAATGACAAATAAGGTCGCGCCATTGATGAAGGCGGTTATGATTTCAAAGCGGAAATAGCCATAGGTTTTTTTCGCAGAAGCTGCTTTTCCAGCAAACCAGATCGCTGATAGGCTGAGTGCAAGTGAAACGGTATCCGATAACATATGGCCGCTGTCCGCAATCAAGGCAAGGCTATTCGTAAATAGGCCGCCGAAAAATTCCAGCACCATGATGCCGGCGGTTATGGCGAGCGCCAGAACCAATGCTTTTTTATTGCCGGCCCTTGCCGCTTCAAAATGATTATGTTCATGATGATGTCCCATGCCGCAATCGCCTCCATCTTCTTGCTGTTATTTTACCAAAATTGGACGATTGACAACGAATAGCAAGTCTTATACGATAGATGAGGAAAAGTAAATAACCCGGCAACGGGAGAGGTTCATAGCATTTCACCCTCTATAAAAAACTATGGATTGTCGAAACTCAGCCAAATCCACATGCGATTTGGCTTTTTCTTTTGTCCGTTTTTTATAGCCCTCTTTCAAGCCGGCCATCTAAAGGAGGCCGTTTTTCATGGCAGGAAGAAACGAAGATACACTCGATCATTTATCATTGCTCGGCAATCAGAACACCAAGTATAAATTTGAATACAATCCGGAGATTTTGGAGCCGATCGACAATCTGCACAGCCGGGACTACTTCGTGAAATTCAATTGTCCTGAATTCACATCGCTTTGTCCGCAGACAGGACAGCCTGACTTCGCAACCATTTACTTGAGCTTTATTCCAGACAAAAAACTGGTGGAAAGCAAATCGTTGAAACTTTATCTGTTCAGCTTCCGAAATCATGGAGACTTCCATGAAGATGTAGTCAATATCATTATGAATGATTTGATCAAGTTGATGGACCCGCGTTATATCGAAGTATGGGGGAAATTCACGCCGCGCGGCGGATTGTCCATCGACCCTTATACAAATTACGGCAAACCAGGCACAAAATACGAAGAAATGGCATCGTACCGGATGATGAACCACGACATGAATCCGGAAACGATCACCAATCGCTAAGGGGCCGAACAAATGTTACTTTACTTGAACGGCGCATTTGTCGGCCTATTGATCCTATCGAATATTTTAGCAGTCAAGTTGTTCAGCATCGGTGAATGGGCTGTTTTGCCGGCGGCTGTCATCGTCTATGTCTTTACCTTCCCCATTACAGATACAATTGCGGAAGTATACGGCAAAGAAGCTGCGCGACAAACTGTTACAGCAGGATTTGTCACCCAGCTTTGCGCATTGGCTTTCATTTTCTTCGCTATCCATCTGCCGTCTGCACCCTTCTTTGCAGATCAGCAGTCTTTTGAAACGATTTTTTCCGCAGGCTTCCGGGTGACGTTGGCCAGCCTTGTCTCTTATTTCATCAGCCAGAACCTGGACGTCAGCATTTTCCACAAGCTGAAACAGCGCCATGGCAATTCCAAGCTGTGGGTACGCAATAATGCTTCTACAATGACCAGCCAATTGGTCGATACCAGCATTTTCATCTCCATTGCTTTTTACGGAACCATGCCCGCCAGCGCATTACTCGGGATGATTTTCACACAATACCTGTTTAAATTACTGGTCGCTGCTGCGGATACACCGCTGGTTTATTTGTTGGTCAAAGTATGCAGACGTGAAATGCGATCCGGCAAACAAATTTTCGGACACCAAAAACCGGAAGCTCTCCAATAGAGCTTCCGGTTTTTTATGGTTATAGTAGATTATAAGAGCAATTGCTTATACTCTCGCGCGTGCTTTCTGTGCGCGCTCTTTACTGCCCGCTTTAACACCAGCAAGTACCAGATCTGCCACAATCGGCAAATGATCGGAAACCGATGTTTCAATAACCGCTGTCTGAACAACTTCAACTTCACTGTCTGAAAAAATATAGTCGATCCGGGTCGCCGGCCAAAAAACTTCTTCCGTTTCGTTGTTCACATAAGGAGAAGGATACGTATAGGCATCTCCTCTTTTCATTTGCAGGAAGGCATCTTCAAAATGGCTTGTCAGTTTTTGCATGTGAACGTTTGAAGAAGAAGCATTGAAATCACCTGCAATGATGCGCGGGAAACGGCTTTTCCCTGTAATCCCCAGAATTTCATCGATGCTGACGGCGAGTTCGCTATCCTTCAGCGCCAAATGCGTATTGAAGACGCTTAAGTAATTGCCATCCACTTCAATGACGGTTTCCAAAATTCCACGTTGCTCGTTATTGCCGAAAGGGCAATAGACCTGGGTCAACAAATGATTCTCTACGTACTTGATCGGGTATTTACTTAGCACCACATTGCCGTACTGCCGATTCGGCCGCTCTGAATCCTCAGGCACAAAATTCATGTTGGCGCCATAAGCCGCATACATGCCAAGTCTTTGGCTCAGCCATTCCACCTGGTCGACAAATGAACTGCGGGCAGAAAAATAACGGTCAACCTCCTGCAGGGCGATAATTGTGGCACAGGAATCTTCCACGACTTCAGCTGTCTTCTCCAAATCAACTATTCCATCCATCCCAAGACCATGAGCAATATTGAACGACATGACTTTTACAATTGGCGCCTTCTTTTTCTTCCCGTGCATGCAAACCTCTCCTTTTCGAATAAAACGAATCGTTGGCAGCTGCTTTAATTGGTTTCAGTATACCAAGTTGAAAAAAAATTGCTATAACAAGGGTGTAAATGATTGTTATGAATTTGTAAACACGAAAAGCGGAAGCGGCCGTTAAGCCTCGACAAGCGCTGGAAGCCTGACCGGTAATGGCGCTCTTTGCCATTGCTGGTCAGGCTGAAGCGACTCGAGAGGCTGGCTGCTGGAGCTGGACAACACGAAAAGCGGAGACGGCCGTTCAGCTCCGACAGGTGTAAGACGCTCTGGCGAAGCGGCATGTTTTCAGCCGCACAGCCAGCGTGGCTTACATCCCAAGGAGTTGGCCGGTGGAGCTGGACACCACGAAAAGCGGAGACGGCCGTTCCGCTCCGACAGGTGTAAGACGCTCTGGCGAAGCGGCATGTTTTCAGCCGCACAGCCAGCGTGGCTTACATCCCAAGGAGTTGGCCGGTGGAGCTGGACAACACGAAAAGTGAAAGTGCCTGGTCAGCTCTGAAAGGCATAAGACAGACCGGCAGTGTGGCGCTCTTTGCCACGCAGCCGGGTTGGCTTATGACCCGAAGAGCTAGGCACTTGCAACTGGACAACACGAAAAGTGAAAGTGCCTGGTCAGCTCTGAAAGGCATAAGACAGACCGGCTGTGTGGCGCTCTTTGCCACGCAGCCGGGCTGGCTTATGACCCGAAGAGCTAGGCACTTGCAACTGGACAACACGAAAAGTGGAGACGGATAAGCTAAAAACGAGGCTTCCCGCTGCAATAACTTCATCTTTGATCCATACAACAGTCTATTTCTGTGGCTGATTTCAGCTTATGCACGTTCCGGAAAGTTTACGCACGCTTATTAGAATTTATGCACGTTCAAAAAAATTTATGTACGTTCATTGAAATCTAAATTCAGTACACCTCCACCCACAATCAATCCAGACATAAAAAAATGCAGACAACCCGTTTTCGGAGTTGTCCGCAGTTAAAATTCCCTTCTGTTATTGCTGTGCCGTATAGACCTCAATCGCATCCCGCAGGAATTGTGCAGCTCCCGGCTCTACTTTGTCATAGTAGGCAGCAAAGCGATCGTCTGCCACATACATCTCGGCAAGCCCCATATGCGCGTCCTTGCTATAGGTCGGCCACGTAAAGCCCAGCCACCGGCGATGCAGATCAGCCGTTTGCTGCGCCGCTTCGCTCGATGGGTCGCCTGTTCTGAGGGCCTCTTCCAACTGGTCCAGTACCTGCTGCTCCAGGCGTATGAACTCCTGGTATTTCTCTTCGCTCATGTTCAGCATTTTCGCGTTGGATCGGTCGACTAGATCATCGCCGTATTTGCCGCGAATTTCATCTCCATATTGCTTTTCGTTATCCTCCACCAGCTGTTGTTTAAAGCCCTGGAATTTCTCTTTATCAGCCATGATGCTCTCTCCTTCTGTTGCAGAAATGGTTTTTTCCACATTGCTTATCAAGAGGTCCAATTGCAGTCGTTTGGCGAGAAGTTTTTCCCGGTGCTCTTCTAAAGCTTGGGAGCTGCTGAAACCGGGATCATTGACGATGTTCTTTATGTGTTCCAAATCCAGGCCTAGTTCACGATAGAAAAGGATTTGCTGCAGCTTGTCTACTTCCTGCTGGCCATAGATCCGATACCCCGACGAGCTCTTTCTTGCCGGCTTCAAGAGCCCGATCTCATCGTAATAGCGCAATGTCCTTGTACTGATTCCAGCCAAATTCCCTAGTTTTTGTACGGTGTATTCCATCTCTCCACCTCCTGATAAACCCAGCTTACACCTTGACGTTGCGTCAAGGTCAAGTGATCCAGTCAAGTTAATTGCTGTTCAGCAAACTCACGGTAAAGGGAGTGGGAAGCTGTCAGTTCCCGGTGTGTGCCAATGCCCGTGACGCGCCCTTTTTCAATAAAGACGATTTTATCCGCATCCACAATCGTCGACAATCGATGAGCGATCACCAAAGTGGTTCGCCCTTCCATCAAGCGGCTTAACGCCTGCTGAACAATGCCTTCTGACTGGCTGTCCAAGCTTGCAGTCGCTTCGTCCATCATCAGGATTTTGGGATCGCGCAGAAAAGCTCGGGCAATTGCGATCCGCTGACGCTGGCCGCCTGACAATTTGACGCCGCGCTCTCCTACTTCCGTATCCAACCCATCGGCAAAGCCGCGGATAAAATCTTCCGCATAAGCCATACGTGCCACGCGCCAAAGCTCTTCGGATGAAATCGTTTCCGGATCCGGCAAGCCATAGGTCAGATTGGCACGGATCGTACCGCCCATCATGGCACTTTCCTGGGAGACATAACCGATCTGATCGCGCCAGGAAGCGATTGAAATTTCATTGATCGGGATATTGCCAATCGAGATTTCACCGGATGATGACTCATAAAATCGCTCGATCAAGCCGAAAACCGTCGTTTTCCCGCCGCCACTCGGTCCCGCAAATGCAATCATTTCGCCAGGCTGCGCTTCAAAACTTACATCTTCAAGGACTTGCTCCCCTTTTTCATAGGCGAAGCTCAATCCTCTTACTCTCAGCACCTTACCGGCAATATCCATGTCCGGCTTCTGCTCCCGTTCTTCCAAGGGCAGTTCCAAAATACCGATGATGCGTTCTGTTGCGCCTTTGGCTTTTTGAAGTTCTGTAAAAAATCGGGCAAAAGTCGCCATCGGCACGATAATCTGGAATAGGTATAAGAGAAAAGCGACCAGCGATCCTGTGGACATTTCCCCATTCGCCACGCGGATCCCGCCGTAGCCGATGATCGACACGATGACGACCATGACCACCAAGTACATCAGCGGAGCAATCAAGGCATAGATTTTCGCCTCTTTCATGCCGAGTGCAAACAATTTATGGATGCCTTGTACGCCTTTGGTTTCTTCCGTATCTTCAGCTGTCGAGGATTTCATCAGACGGATTTCCCCTAACGTCTGTTGGACATGGCCCGTAAAATGCGCAGTCTCATCCTGCAGATTCCGGGAAATCTTGGCCATTTGGCGCCCTAAAGGGATCATCACCGCAATCGTCAGCGGTACTGCCAGCATCATGACCAGTGTCATCTTCCAGTCCAGAATGACCAAAATGATCACGGCTCCGATAATGGAGATGATGCCTGTGACAAAGGATGGAAAATGGTCCGTAATCAGATTCCGGACAATGCCCGTGTCGTTGACGACCCGGCTCACCGTTTCACCGCTGGAGTGCTGATCGAAATAGCTGACGCGCAGCCGGATCAACTGAGCCCACATCCGTTCCCGTAAGCCTGCTACTACCCGCTGCCCCACCATGCTCAGCAAGTAAATCGAAACCCCGTTGATGATGGCCTGCACGATAAAAGCAACGCCGATTCCAGCAATCAACGGAACACTGAGCGAGTCGAGTGAAAAACCATCGACCAGGTTTTTCGTCAACAATGGGACCACCAAGCCGACGAGCGTCGTAATTAAACTGGCAAACAACCCCACTGCAAGTGCGAGCTTCGGAATCTTCAGTGTCAATAACAGCGAAATGAACGGCTTCAGACCTGCATCTTTGTCTTTGTCTTGCTTCTTCATAATAAAAGCCCCTGTTCTTTGGGTCGCATCAAGCGAATTTTGCGTAAATGCATGTATCGGTCAAGCGTTTTCCGTCCACAGAGCGCTCGTCATTCTTCAGCGTCCCTTCCAGGACATAGCCGAGCTTCTCAGGAATGGCGCGGCTTTTGAGGTTTTCAGCGTCGCATTGAATTTCTAGGCGATTGCATTTCAGTGTCGTGAAAGCCAGTTCAGTCAATGCCGAAACAGCCTCTGCCATATACCCTTTTCCGGTCGCTCTGGAATCCAGCCAATACCCAATTTCCATCTTTGGCACATCCCATTCAATGGCGTGGAAGCCAGTAGAGCCGATAAAGCTTCCTGTCTCTTTATCAAAAACCAGGTAACGAAGGGATTCCCTTTTCAGGAAATTCAAATGCGATTCCAGTTGATTGATTTCCGTTTCCTCTGGAGACGGCTCCTCCTGCGCAAATCCGAGCCACGGCTTCAGGTCGTCGAGTGAAGCCTGAATCGCTGCATTCACTGCCTTTCCATCTCCAGGCATCGGCATCCGCAGCAGCAAACGCTCCGTTCTTATTTCTGTTGGCACTTCGGGCAAATTTTTCGTCATCCAGCATTCTCCTTTACTCGTTTAACTCATTCCAACGGCCACACTCCCCTTTAAGAAGCGGCGACTATTTTCCGGTCACGCGGCAGCCACAGGCCGACCAAGCCGATAATCGGCAGGAAGGATACAACCACCATCGTTTCGTAGACACCGATGGCATCCATTAAAATACCGATGACAACAGCACCGATCGCACCCATACCAAAAGCCAGGCCAACGGTCAATCCAGCCATCGTGCCGATTTTGCTTGGCACGAGTTCCTGGGCATAGACGACCGTGACGGAAAAACTCAGCATAATGAAAAATCCGATCAATGCCAGGAAAATCAGCACAGCGTAAAGCGGCAGGTACGGCAATAAAGCGGCAAGCGGAATCGGGACGATGATGGAAAGAAGAATAACGTTCTTCCGGCCGATTTTATCCGCCATTGGCCCTCCGAAAAAGGTACCGGCCGCTCCGACACCAAGAAACAGGAACACATACAGTTGTCCCTGCTGAATCGTCAGACCATAAGATTCAATCAGATGAAAAATATAAAAGCTTGTCATATTGGTGACGTAGAAAGAACGGGCAAAAATAATGATCATCAGGAGAGCCAATGCGATACCCACTTGTTTTTTCGTCATTTCCGGCAGAGAAGACAATAACACTTTCTTCACTTTCTGAAGCTTTTCCTGCTCCAGCTGCCGCTTGTACCAGATGGAGATTTTCGTCAGGATAAAAATACCGAGCGCAGCGACAAACAGGAACAAGGCAGCGCCTATCTGGCCGAGCGGCACGAGGATGAAAGCACTGATCAGTGGAGCAAGCGCCTGGCCCGAGTTCCCCCCTACCTGGTAAATCGACTGGGATAAGCCTCGCTTGGACCCAGCCGCCATATAGGAGACACGCGAGCCTTCCGGATGGAAAACAGCAGAACCCAGACCCAGGAATATGACCGAAACGAGAATCATCCAATATTCAGGGGCAAACGCCAATCCTGCAATGCCAAAAAATGAGCTTGTCATGCCGAGCGGAAGTGCATAAGGCATCGGCTTTTTATCACTGATGAATCCCACAACCGGCTGCAGCAAAGATGCTACGATATTCAGCACAAAAGCGATCAAGCCCAACTGAGTGAACGTTAATCCGAGATCCGCTTCAAGTATCGGGAACATCGCCGGAATTACTGCCTGTAAAGAATCATTCAGCAAATGGCAGCCGCCAATCGCAAACATTACCGGATAAACTGGATTTCCGGCTAAAGAAGAAGAACTTATCGCTTTCGCCATGGCGTTACCCCCAATACAAATCTGTAAATTACAATAGTTCCATTATAGAGGAGTTCGGCACCTTTCGATAACCCCAAATAAAAACACCTGCAGGAAAGCCTGCAGGTGTCTGATTCATCACTTTTGAGGCATTTATGCAGCAGAAGTTTTCAGCTGCTGCCAATTTTCAAGCCGTTTATCTAAAACGAAATTGCCGAACGGCAGGAAGGCCGAAGCAACGGCTCCGATGGAGAAACGGAACGGCCATCTGAAGATGAATGTCATGTAGACAGTCACTAAGATATAGACGGTGAACAGGGCTCCGTGAATCGGTCCGATCACGCTGACCGCCTCCGGAAATCCAACAAAGTATTTTAACGGCATTGCAACAAAAAGCAGGATCAATAACGAACCGCCTTCGAGCAAGCCCATGAAACGAAATGTTCCCAATGCATTCTTAAACATCCACTATCCCTCACAATCTGCTTCCATTATAGAAGCACAGCAGATTGCTGTACAGGGATTAGCGGAAGAAAAGAAGCAGCATTTGGCTCCCTCTGCAATTTTTCGTCACAAACGCCGATCCACCACTTACTCCCTCAGCTCAATTTCACGAAAAGAACTTTCAGGTAATCGCCTTCTTTAAATTCCTTTTGTACGCGAAAATCACTCGGCAACGTGAATTCCTCAACAATGCTGTATTTGCCGCCAAGATCTTTAAAGGCTTTATCAATAAACCCTTTAAACTTTTTCATGCCAAAAGAGGCACTGTTGGTCGAAGCGACAATGACGCCATTTTTTTCCGTAATGGCAATCGCTTCTTTCATCAGATTTGTATAGTCCTTGGAAGTGCTGAAGGTGTATTTTTTTGAACGCGCAAAGCTTGGCGGATCTAAAATGACCACGTCGAACTTCAATTCTTTCCGTTTGGCGTATTTAAAATAATTGAAGACGTCCATCACCAGGATATCCTGGGTCTCGAAATCGATGCCATTGACGCTGAATTGCTCGATTGTCTTGCTGGAGCTTCTTTTCGCCAGGTCGACACTCGTCGTCTTCACCGCTCCACCAAGTGCTGCCGCTACTGAAAAAGCACCTGTATACGAGAAGGTGTTGAGTACGGTTTTGTCTTTGGCATACTTCTGTTTAATGGCATTACGGACATCCCGCTGATCCAGGAAAATCCCCGTCATGGCTCCGTCGTTTAAGTAAACAGCAAAATTCACACCGTTTTCTTTGACGATCAATGGGAATTCACCGCGCTCGCCTGTAACGAAATCGTCTTCTTCAATATACTGCCCTTTTGTATCAAATCGTTTTTTCTGGTAGATGCCTTTGCATTCAGCAACATTCTGAAGCGCCGCAATCACCTGGTCTTTAAAGGTATATACCCCTTCACTGTACCAGCTGAGCAGATAGAAGCCGTCGTAATAGTCGATGATCAATCCTCCGAAACCATCGCCTTCCCCGTTAAAGACGCGGAAGGCCGTCGTTTCTGGGTTGTTGAAAAACGATTTTCTATGGGCAATAGCTGTTGCCAGCTTGCGCTCAATAAACGCCTGATCAATGGCTTCCTGTTCATCGCGCGTCAAAATCCAACCAAAGCCTTTGTTTTGCTGGCCATAATAGCCTTTTGCCAAGAACCGTCCCTGCTTGTCTGTCAGCTTCAGGATGCTGCCCTCGGTTTGCAGAACCTCCGGATTGTCCAACGCCTCTTTGGTGATCAACGGGTAGCCCTTGGCATATTCCGCCTTGAATTTATCTGTTAGTTTAATTGAAATTTCCGATTTCATCGTTTCTCATCCTATCTGTAAAACACCATTTTGCTTTATAATTAGTGTATACGATAGCTGTCCTTATTCCCACCCTGGCCATGTGAATTTTCCAAGACTGCCCATAGGAGGAATTGCCATGAAGCAGAAGTTCCATGTCTACAACATTCTCTTGACGACCGGGGAACACCTGGAGAATATCCGGATTGAAGGGCCTTTGGAAGACCATTTCTCCGGTGTCGCGGTAAGTCTGTTCCCTGTCGAGGATATGGAAGGAAAAACGATTGTCCTGAGCATTTTTCATATCGTCAAAGCGGATTTGATTAAAGTGGAGGGGTAAATCCTTTATCTGCAAAAAAAAGAAGCGTTTCGCATGCTATCTGCGAAACGCTTTTTCAATGCTTATGAAATAAACTTTTCAGCTTTTCCATTTAGTGGCCAGGCTCCAGCACCCAGATTCTGGGGTCATAAGCCACTCTGGCTGGGCGGCTGAAAAAACGCCGCTTCGCCAGCGCGTCTTATGCCCGTCGAATCTACACGGGCGCTTGCGCTTTTCCTACTCCTGGATCCATTCCCAGGCTTCATTCATTTCATCCATTTGGAAATGCTTGACTTCAAGCTTCGGCAGCAGGCTTTCCATTTCCGTCAGCTGCTCATTCAAATGAGTGGAGCTGATGACGGCGAATTTATGGAATTGGTTCCATGCATCCATATTCACCTGCATGCTTTCTCCAAGACCCGTAAAAACAGCGTCTTCAACGCCATTTATCACGGCATAAATATTGAACTTTCCTTTGTCTTCAAACTTCTCCTGGATAATCTTGTCGATCTTCAATGCATCTTCACGCGTCGCTGTTCCTTCAAATTCAATCGCGATGGTTTCTGTGTCTTTACTTGGCACAAAAGATAGCATATGTCCCCTCCTCCGGTTCATTGTCTAAACTGCTCATTCTTTAATCCAGCTCCATGCCTGCTCCATTTCATCCATATTGAAATGTTTGGCTTTGATGCCTGGGAGAAAATCACTGATAGTGGTCATCGTTTCAAGTGATTTCTTTTCGCTGACGACAGCTAGCTTATTGTATTGGCTCCAGCGCTTCATATCGATTTTGGCTTCTTCCATAAGTGCTTTGGCTGTCGGCATCTTCACTTCCTGCATAATGGCATAGGCATTAAACGGCTGATCTTTTGAAAAGTTCTCTTCAATCGACTGCTCCAGCTTTTGCAGGTCTTCTTTTGTCACCGTCCCACTCACTTCAAAAGCGAGGGTCTGTGGATCCTGACTCGGAATAAATGACAGCATTTCTATTCCTCTCCATCCGTTATAGGTCTGATGTTACTTTTCCTATTCCCTATTTGGCAGTCAGCAAACGGCAGCCTATAGACATATTGATGCTATTCACTGATATATTGCATAAAATATTTCATTGGTAGTCTGAATTGGTGTATAATGGGACAAACAACAACTTCAATTTAGCAGGAACTTTTCAATCCCGCTGTTCCTCGGAGCTTGATAAAAAAAGCAGTAAAAAAGGAGAGCTTTCAATGCCTATTCCAGTCGATCATTCGAAGCCCGTTCGTGTCTCAGCAAAAGAAAGCGCTTATCTTCAATTGCAGCAATGGATCATTGACGGCACTCTGCAACCAGAAGAAAAATTAATCGATACGGAACTGGCACAAGCTTTGAGCTTAAGCAGAACCCCTATCCGTGAAGCACTTCAATTATTGGAAGTTCAGGGATTTGTCGAGATGTTTCCTGGCAAAGCCACTCGTGTCACGAACATAAAAAAAGATGATCTCAAGAATCTTCTGCCGCCACTTGCTGTTCTGCAGGCACTTGCAGCGGAGCTGGCCATTCCCAATCTCGATGATCAGACGTTCCAATTAATGCATGAAACCAATGAGCGGTTCATCAAAGCGATTGATAGCCAGGACGGTTTTTCAGCTTTAAAAATTGATCAGGAGTTCCATCAGATCATCGTTGATGCTGCAAATAATTCTTATATCCATTCAATGCTCGGCAGCCTTCAATCCCATGTCAGAAGACAATTTTTCCATCATTCACTGATGTTGACCAAAAGCTCCTACGACGAGCATGTCCAGATCATTCAAACGCTGAAGGAAAGAGATCCGGAAAAAGTGTCACAGATCATGAAATCCAATTGGGTACGCACCATAGAAGAGCTTACGGCTGTATAAGTGTTTAAACAATTGAAAAAGCTGTATCAAAAGCGAGGGGGCTTTTGATACAGCTTTTTATTTTGCAGCTGATCCGGTTTTCCGGACCAGCCATTGTTGCCGATGATTAAGCGTTGTGTTGAGCCGTTTGGACCTTCACATGTTTCTTGCTGCGGGCAATGACAGTCGTAATTGCAATGACGATCAATGCAGGCAAGAGCCATCCAAGACCGTTGTTGTAGAGTGGCAAGGAAGCTGTGTAAAAATCGACAACTGCCTGCAGCCAAGTCGGATTAGCGACACCCAGCGAAGAAGTCAAGGTCTTCAATCCGTCGATGATGCTGATGAAGAACGTAACGACGATTGTCGATACGTAAACCAACTGAGCGTGTCTGAACAATGGCGACAAGAAAGCCAAAATGATCAGCACGATCGCCAATGGGTAAAGGAACATCAGGACAGGAATCGAATACGTAATGATATTCGAAAGGCCGGCATTGGTGACAACCAGCGAAAAGACAGAGAAAATGACCACATAAGTCTTGTAACTGATTTTCGGCGTCAGTTTATGGAAAAATTCAGCATTGGCCACTGTTAAGCCGATTGCAGTTGTTAAACAAGCCAAGATGATGATGACCGCCAATAAAGTGGCACCGAAAGTTCCAAAGTAATGATTGGAAGCTCCACTTAAAACAGGTCCGCCTGTGTCCAAAAGGCCCAAAGTTCCTGTACTTGTTGATCCGAGTAAAGCAATTCCCGTGTAGACGATTGCTAAAATTGCCGCTGCCACCACTCCACTTTTCAACGTAGCAGCTAAGACGCCTTTAGGCGAATTCACACCCAGTTTGCGGACGGCTGAAATGACGATAATCCCGAAAACCAATGAAGCGAGTGCATCCATCGTGTTATAGCCTTCCGTGAAGCCCGTAAAGAACGCATCATTTGCATAAGCAGGCTGTGGTGCTTCCTGCTTGCCCATTGGATTGACAAAGGCTGTAACCAGTAATGCTCCCAACGTAAGAAGAATTGCCGGTGAAAGAATCTTCCCGATGCTGTCCACCATTTTTGATGGATTCAGTGATACAACCAACGACACTGCAAAGAAGATGAGGGAGAATACAAGAAGACCGATTACGGCATTCCCTTCCCCAACAAATGGTGCAATCCCCACTTCATATGAAACTGCGCCTGTTCTTGGCAATGCGAAGAAGGGTCCGATTGTCAAATACAGCATGGCTGTAAAGATCAGTCCATATACCGGATGTACACGGCTCGATAAATCTTGCAAGTCGTTGCTTTTCGAATAACCGATTGCCAATATTCCAAGCAAAGGCAAACCGACACCGGTAATCAAGAATCCGAATATCGCTATCCAGACATTCGTTCCTGCGTATTGCCCTAGCTGAGCGGGGAAAATTAAGTTTCCTGCTCCAAAGAACAATGCAAACAACATCATCCCTACTATTGCATACGATTTAAATGACAACTTACTATCCATTTCCATTTCCTCCTAAATTTAAAGCCGATGGCTTGAATCATCTTATCCATAATCTTGAAATAATACATTTTCGTTTTAAAAAATGTATGCGATATATTGCATAAAGTAATAATACAACAAATCGTTTAAAAAGCAAGCTTTATAATTCAAAGTTTTCTTAAATTCTGTCTATTTCGGGAATCGGAATTTTATCTTCATTTTTTTAATATAGTATATATACTTTGAGCTGCATAAAAACTCGATTGCGGGAGATAAACTGATGCAGTTTAAGACAGCATTCCATAAGGTTGCAAGACTCTCCTAGACATGCAGCTATCCACTAAAAATACATTCACCGACTTTTCATTGAAATTTCTGATTCAATTGAAGAAGCATGGAATCTGTCCTCGCTTTTCAAATGAAATGCTGTAAAATAACTCATTATGGAAACAATTTGGCTTTCATTTCATAACTAACCGGAAGGTGGCGTTCCCTTTGAAAATCATTCACATCATTCTTCAGCTTCTCGCCATCACCGGATTTTATTTGATCGGAGAAGGGGTACAGGACTTTTTCAACATTCCGTTGCCAGGAAGCATCGTCGGGTTCCTTTTGTTGTTTGCTGCACTTATGCTGAAAATCTATCCACTCCAATGGATCGACTCCGGAGCGCATTTCCTGCTGGCATTCCTTTCCCTTTACTTTATCCCGGCTACCGTTGGCGTTGTTGAATACGGGGAGTTGTTTTCAGGGAAAGGCATGCTGCTGATTCCGATTGTGATAATCAGTACATTCCTCACAATGGCGGCTGCGGGGTGGGTCAGCCAATATACAGCGAAAGCAAGTCCCGAACGAAAGGAGCGATCCTGATTATGGAATTCAATCTGCTGGCCGCTTTTTTCGCAGTTCTGACCGTTGCGATTTACTTGCTGACCAACTCCTTGTATCTAAAGTACAGAAAGACCTTACTGAATCCGGTACTTGCTTCTACAGCGATCATCGCCGTTATTTTAGTAGTGGGAAACATTCCTTACGATACTTATATGATGGGCGGAAGCTGGATCGGCACACTCCTCGGCCCTGCAGTTGTCGCCTTGGCGGTACCGCTCTACAAACAAAGGAAGTTGCTTTTCACTAACCTGCTGCCCATTGTTTCGGGTATTGCGACAGGCGTAGTTGTTGGGATGGCAAGCGGTATTCTGTTTACTCAGCTGTTCCGCTTTTCAGAAGAGCTGATTCTGACGGTATTGCCGAAATCACTAACGACACCAGTCGCCATGCAGGTTGCCGGCAACCTTGGCGGCATCCCTTCACTAGCCGCAGTTTTCGTGATGGTGGCGGGATTCACGGGCTATATCGTCGGGCCTGCCCTGCTCAACTGGCTGCATATTGACTCGGCGATCGGCCGCGGCATCGGCCTTGGTACTTCGGCACATGGCATGGGAACTGCAAAAGCATTTGAATATGGCCAACAGGAAGCCTCGATGAGCTCGGTTGCGATGACCTTGAGTGCAGTATTCGGCGCCTTATTAGGCCCAGTAGCTGCTTGGCTGCTGCTTTTGTAAAACCTAAAAGAGCCCTCTTTCCAAATTGGAAAGAGGGCTCTTTTACTGTAGACAAAATTTATCCAAAATAAACAGCGGTACACAATTCCCAACCGGTCCAGCCACTTCGCTTTCCGTGGGCTCAGCTTCAGCCTCCTCGTCACTGAAAACCATGCTCCTGCATCGCTGCGCTAGCTTCGTCGCAAAGGCTTGGCCTCACAAGTTTCGGCCATTGCCTTTCCTGCGGGGTCTTCAGCTTTCGTCGCTGCGCTGCTCCCACAGGAGTCTTCGTGGCCAGCCCGGTTGGGGGCATGCTGCTTCAATCAAAGAGAGAAGCTTGCTAGTCAATATCAGGAAATGTAGTCTCTACAAACCTGGTAAATCCTTCACTCAAGGATCCGGAGCGCCAGGCGGCGACTCCTGCGGGAACAGTGAAGTGCCGAAATCCACTCGGGCGCCAGTCCGAGTTAGTTCGGCGCGAACCCGCGGAAAGCGTCCGCCTGAAGCGCAGCATCCGGTTTAAAAATGATGAAATGAATCTTCATTACTTAATTAATATAAATATCCTTTTCATGTTGTTCAAACCTATCATCACCTTCCAATATCCCGGCGATTGAAACCAACGAAGCCAATTGCCGTCAGAATCACTGCCACTACCGTCAGCATGACCGCGTTGAGATAATTCATTTCTTCAATCGGTATTTCAGATACATAGCCGAAAGGCGTCAATTTCCCTACCCATTCCGGAAACTGGAACAGGCCGCCCAAGTAAATGACGAAAAATGAGAAAGCCAGATACAGCCACATGGCACTGGCCAGATTCGGAGCCCAGCCAAGAAGCACCACCGCCAAGCCGATCATGGCAAGCATCGCAGGCAAGTAAGCCATTGCGGAGCCGTAGTACATGCCCAGCGACAGCTGCTCATCCATCATGGCATTCCCCACCAATCCAAGGCCAAGCGCTGCTAAAGACAGCATGATGAACCCGGTCAACACAGACATCCCAAGGTAACTGCCCATCACGTGGTTTCTGGAAACCGATCGGCTTACGACATGTTCAAGCCGGTCGTTCTTTTCCTCAGTCTTCAGTTTAAGAACAGCCAACAACACAGGAATGGTCCCTAAAATAGCCATGACAGCCATCAGCACCGGAATAAATTGTTCTGTCAGTGAAAATCCTTCTGCTTGAACAATCATTTGCTGCATCAGGTCAATGTCTTCAAAAAACAACTCCAGGTCTCCAAGAACCGAACCATACGAAGCACCGATCAGCAGCAATCCCACTGCCCAGGCGATCAGTCCGGTCCGCTGTAGCCGGAAGACAAGTCCGAATGGGCTTAACAGTGACCTGGAGGCATTTGCCTTTCCAGCCCGTGAAGGTAGAAAACCGGAGCCGAGATCACGAATGGAATTGAGATACAAAGCCAGTGCCATCAACAGCACCGCTCCCGCCACCGTCAATAAAATCGGCCACCAATAATTATTCACATACGCTTCAGACCGTAAAATCCAGCCAAGCGGTGAAAACCAGGACAAGGTTTCGTTTGTTACGTCCCCGATGGCCCGGATCATATAGGCCAGCAGCAAAACGGTAATCGACAAGCCAAGCGCAGTTCTGGCATTCGGCGACAGCTGTGCACAGACAGCCGCAATGCCGGCAAAGACCATTCCGGTGGCTCCCAAAGCAGCACCGTACACAAGAGACCCCTCCAAATCTACACTGTCAATGCCTAAAGCGGTTAAGGAAAAAGCAGTCAACAGCGCCAGAACAATATTGGCGCCAGTCAATACCAGCAAAATCGACAGGAGATTCGACAAGCGCCCTACAGGCAACGAACGGACCATTTCAATGCGCCCATCTTCTTCGTCTGTCCGCGTATGGCGGGTCACCAGCAAAATGCTCATCAAGCCGACCACCACTGCAGTCATCAACAGCATCTCGTGGGCTGTCATGGCTCCGACCGTATAATTATCAAGCCCATAGCCTGGCCCCACCATCGCAGTCATGGCTGGATTGCGCATCGTTTCAGCCATCGCCTGCCGTTCTTCCTGGTTCTGATACAGTCCAACAAAAGCTAAGGCGATGATTGCAGAAACAGCCGCAAACGACACCAGCCAGATCGGCAAGCGCAGACGGTCGCGGCGCAAGACAAAACGAATCAGTGTTCCGGTGCCATCAAAAAGATGTCTGGTCATTATGATTCGCCTCCTGCTCCTGATTCCACCGCTTTGCCGGTTCCCTCATAATGGCGCATGAACAGCTCTTCCAGAGTTGGCGGCGAGCTTTCGATTCGGCTCACGCCAAACCGGCTGATGTAGCGGATGACATGATCCACTTCGCTTGTTTCGACCTGAAAGGACAGGGCCGAACCTTTCTGCTGGATGCCACTGACTCCTTTGAGTTCTTCCAGACCGGCAATCGGCTCTTTGGTTTCGACCAGCAGAATCGTTCCCGTCAAATGCCGAAGTTCTTTCAGCGTGCCCGTTTCAATGATTTTCCCTTCGCGGATAATCGCCACTTTGTCACAGAGCTTTTCAACTTCCGACAAGATGTGGCTGGATAACAAAATACTTTTCCCTTGTTTTTTCGCTTCCATCGCATATTCCTGGAAAACCCGTTCCATGAGGGGATCGAGTCCAGAAGTCGGCTCGTCCAGGACATACAGATCCACATCGGACGAGAATGCTGCAATCAAAGCCACTTTCTGCCGATTTCCTTTGGAATAGGTGCGGCATTTCTTTGTCGGATCCAAATCGAATTTCTGGATCAATTCCTGCCGCCGGTCCAAATTATTGCCCCCACGCAATTTGACGAACAGGTCAATGACCTCTCCCCCTGTGAGGTTTGGCCATAGACTGATATCCCCCGGCACATAAGCCACCCGTTTGTGGATTTCCACGGCGTCTTTCCAGGAATCCTTTCCGAAAATTTCAGCACGGCCGTCAGTAGCTTTCAAAATACCGAGAAGAACACGCAGCGTCGTTGACTTTCCTGCCCCGTTCGGTCCGATGAAGCCGTAGATCTCTCCTTCGCCCACTTCAATGTTCACTCCGTCCAACGCCGCAAAATCCCCAAACTTCTTCGTCAGATCGATCGTTCTCAAAACTGTCATGGCTAACCCTCCTCAATTCGTATAGAAACTTTTCTTCAAAATATCGAGGTATTCATAAAATTCATCCCAGTACGGTGCGAAATCCAGTTCGGTCATCTTTTTCCCCTGCAACCTTTGCAGGAGATCTCGCTGATAGCCATCAACTCCCCAACGGATTAAATTGAACGCCTTGTCCACGTCCACGTCTTTTCTAAAAAGCTTTTTATCGATGCCTTCGTACAGCAATGCATATCCCTGCTGTTGCAATTGTTCATAGCGCTTCTGCAGATGTGGAGGCAGATCCAGATCTTTCGTCAGCATGAAGGTCACCATAAAGTTGAAGACTTGCTCGTTTTCCAACTGCGCTTTCATTTTTATTTGAGCTGCTCCTTTCAGCCGCTTGATAAAATCGGTTTCATTGATATCCACCAAACTCAAGTATTCATCGATGATGAAATTCAAACTGTATTCAATGAGGTATTCATATAAGTCTTTTTTATTTTTAAAGTAGTAGAACAGCATCCCTTTCCCAATACCCGCCTGTTTGACGATGCGATTGGTCGAAGCTTTCCCATAACCATTTTCGGCAAATTCCATCAATGCCGATTCAAGGATTTTCTGCTGCTTTTGAGGATCGAGATTCTCAAATTTCTCCATATCCATGCCCTCTTTCTGAACTTTAGACCAACGTGGTCGACTACAGAATACACCTTTCGACCATACGGGTCAATACATTCATCTAAATAATCTGATTTCTTAATTTGCAGATTAAACCGTTGCTCCCGCTCTCATAGAATGCTATCTTTTAGGTGCAATCATATTAGAGGAGGAAGACTCATTGAAAACATTATTTTCCCGTAAAAATGCTGCAGCAGTTGCCGGCCTGATGACGTTATTGCTCGTGGGTGCTTGTGGAAACAACGACGATACAGCTTCTGAAGAAACAACAACCGCCTGGGATGAAATCCAGGAAGAAGGGAGCCTGACTGTCGCGACATCAGGTACCTTGTACCCTACCTCCTACCGCGAAGAAGGATCGGACGAATTGACCGGCTTCGAAGTGGAAGTGGTTCGCGCAATCGGGGAACGCCTTGAATTGGAAGTCGAATTCACGGAACTCGGATTTGATGAAATGCTGACGTCCGTCCAAACTGGCCAAGTGGACATTGCGGCCAACGATATTGAAATTACGGAAGACCGCCAAGATAACTTTATTTTCTCTACACCGTTCAAATATTCTTACGGCACGGCAATCGTCCGTTCAGGTGACTTGTCCGGCATCGAGACATTGGAGGACCTGGAAGGCAAAAAAGCTGCTGGTGCTTCAACTTCCGTCTATATGGAGACCGCACGTGAATATGGCGCTGAAGAAGTGGTCTACGACAATGCGACCAATGAAACCTATTTGCGTGATGTTGCCATCGGCCGCACGGATGTCATCTTGAACGATTATTACCTGCAGACATTAGCGATTGCTGCATTTCCGGAACTGGAGATCACTATCCATCCGGATTTGAAGTACAGTCCATCCGAGGTTGGCGTTGTTATGAATGAAAACAACGAAGAGCTGGCCGAAAACGTTAATCGCGTAATCGAAGAAATGCTGGAAGACGGCACAATCGCCGAAATTTCAGCAGAGTTCTTTAACGGCGCTGATGTGACAGAACAAGTTGATATTGAAGAATGAGACAAAAGAAGCCGCTCTTGATGGAGTGGCTTCTTTTTCTGTTGCCGGGTGGCTTCTTCCAATTAATTGGAGATACTTTCTGATTGGGCAAAAATACTTTCCATTTCACCCAACATACTTTTCAATTGAGCCGGAATACTTACCAATACCGCCCAGATACTTTCAGTCGACAGGAAAGCTGCACCTGCCCCATCTTTCCCTGTTCTCCCAAAAGCTTTATACTAAATGGAATAAGCACGAATAGTCTGTAAATGGAGATGAGTAGATGAACCCTTCTTTTTCGCCGCTCGGTGATCAGGCGATTGTCATTGAACTCGGCAATGACATCAATGCACACACAGAACAGCTGGTCAGAAAAGTCTCGGCTCTGCTGGAAAGCCGGCAGCCGGAATGGATGATTGAATTTATTCCCGCATTCGTGACCGTTACAGTCTTCTATAATCCTTGCGTGGCTCTATACGAGAATGTCCAAATGGAACTGGCGGAACTACTGATGCATCCCGGCGATGATCTGGCTGTCGAATTTAGCACCGTTGAAATTCCCGTCTGTTATGGCGGTGAGTTCGGTCCTGATCTGGAGTTCGTAGCGCAGCATAATGGACTGACTCCACGCGAAGTCATCGACATCCATACCGCAGGCACTTATTCGGTCAACATGATCGGTTTCGCCCCCGGTTTTCCTTTTCTCAGCGGGATGTCCGAACAAATTTCAGCACCAAGGCGCGATTCGCCGCGTCTCCGCATTCCCGAACGGACAGTAGGCATTGCCGGTATGCAGACCGGCGTCTATCCGATCGAAACACCGGGCGGCTGGCAATTGATCGGCAGAACGCCGCTTCGCCTGTTTCGGCCTGAAAACGAAATTCCCAGCCTGCTTCGGGCAGGAGACAAAGTTATTTTCCGGGAAATTTCAGAAGAAGACTATCATACGTGGGGGGGGGAAGATCCAGATGCTGAAAATCCGTAAAAGCGGCCTGCAGACCACTGTACAGGATCTGGGTCGGACCGGCTTCCAGAAATATGGCGTCATTGCCAGCGGCGCTATGGATCCTATTGCACACCGGCTAGCCAATTTGTTGGTCGGCAATGAGGAACAGGCTGCCACACTTGAAATCACCTTGATGGGGCCGGTGATCGAATTCGCCGAAGATGCCAACATCGCTTTATGCGGTGGAGACCTGGAACCTGAGATAGATGGCGTGGCCGTTAAAATGTGGCGGATGCTCACTGTCGCCAAAGGCAGCACCCTAACGTTTGGTGAGCCTCGAATAGGCGCCCGCTGTTACTTGGCAATTGCGGGCGGCATCGATGTTCCGCTAGTTATGGGCAGCAGATCCACTTACCTGCGTGCTGGAATTGGTGGTTTTCAAGGGCGCGCGCTGGAAAAAGGAGACTTGCTTGCAGTTGGCCAAATGACACCTCAGCAGCAAAAAGCATTACAACAGAACACCGAAAACGAGTTTGATTGGCTTGTGCCGCCTGTCCGTTATTTTGATGAACCGGTGATTCGCATGATGACGGGACGACAATTCGATGTATTCGATGCAGACAGCAAAAAGCGGATTTTCAATGAAGCTTTTGCCGTTTCTTCCAACTCAGACCGCATGGGCTACCGGTTGGAAGGTCCTCGCCTGTCACTCGAAACTCCTGCAGAACTGATTTCGGAAGCGGTGGCTTTCGGCTCTGTCCAAGTACCAGCAGACGGCAATCCGATTGTATTGCTGGCAGACCGCCAAACGACAGGAGGCTATCCAAAAATCGGACAGGCCGCTTCTGTCGATTTGCCGCTCATCAGCCAATTAAAGCCTGGCCAGCAGTTGCGCTTCAAGGAGATTTCCCTGGCCAATGCCCAGCAGCGGTTGATCGAGCAGGAACAATCGATCCGGGAATTGAAAGCCGCCATCCAATTAAAATGGGAGGAATGGACATGATCAATAAAGTGGATTTGAATTGCGATATGGGAGAAAGTTTCGGAGCCTACCGGATGGGCAATGATGAAGAAATACTCGATTACATAACATCAGCGAATATCGCCTGCGGCTTCCACGCCGGCGATCCGTCGACGATGCGAAAAACAGTTCAACTGGCTCTCGATAAGAACGTCGGGATTGGTGCCCATCCCGGTTTGCAGGACCTGGTTGGCTTTGGCCGCCGGAACATCGCCTTGTCGCCTCAGGAAGCCTACGATTTGACCGTGTATCAGATTGGTGCCTTGTCGGGCTTTGTCAAAGCCGAAGGCGGACAGCTGCAGCATGTCAAAGCGCATGGCGCCTTATACAATATGGCAGTTAAAGATGCTGCCTTGTCTGAAGCCATTGCGGAAGCTGTCTACAAAATCGATCCGGAGCTGGTGCTGTTCGGATTATCCGGCAGTGAAATCATCAAAGCCGGAGAGAAAATAGGATTGCGGACGGCCAATGAAGTGTTTTCCGACCGAACTTATCAAAGGGACGGCTCGTTGACACCGAGGACACAAAGCAACGCGTTGATCACCGATTCGCAGGTTGCCATCGACCAAGTCATTCGGATGGTCAAGGAAAACAAAGTGGCGACCGTTGACCAGACCGATACTGAGCTACAGGCGGATACCATCTGCATTCACGGTGACGGTATCCACGCACTAGATTTTGCCATCCGGATTTCAAAATCCTTGAAAGAAGCCGGGATCGACATCGCAAAAGTAGGCGAATTCGTTTAATAACGGCAACAACAGACTTTTTTAAGCCTCTTGCCCACAGCAAAAAAAACCAGTAAGGCCAATTGGCCTTACTGGTTTTTTGACTGTCTAGTTTACGAAGAAGAACTGCCTGTCTCTACAAGATCACGTGATGCCGATACCCGATCATCCTGTAGCCAGCAAGCCACAGAATGGCCTGTTTCCGTCACCGTATCGCGCGGTGTATAGGTATGGCATACCGACATCGTATGCGGACACCGTGCAGCAAATGCACAGCCTTCTCCAAGCGTTGCCAGATTGGGCGGTGAGCCTGCGATCGGCATAAGCGGCTGCGATCGGTCTTCATTGAGCTTCGGCATGGATTGCAGCAGGCCCAATGTATAGGGATGCTGCGGATTGTAAAAGATTTCATCCAGCGTTCCCTGCTCCACAATTTTGCCGCCATACATGACAGCGACCCGATCGGCCATATTGGCGACCACGCCCAAATCATGGGTGATCAAAATGATGGCAGTTTCCGTTTTCTTTTGCAGATCCTTCATCAAATCCAGAATCTGCGCCTGAATGGTGACATCAAGTGCCGTTGTCGGTTCGTCCGCAATCAGCACTTTCGGGTTGCAGGCAAGCGCCAATGCAATGACCACGCGCTGCCTCATACCGCCCGAAAATTGATGCGGGTAATTGTCGAGCCGGCTTTCCGCTTGCGGAATCCCGACCAGCTTGAGCATTTCCAGCGCCCGCTCACGCGCCTGCGCTTTTGTCAGCTGCTCATGACGTTGAACGCCTTCCATGATCTGTTTGCCGACTTTCATTGTCGGATTCAGCGAAGTCATCGGATCCTGGAAAACCATCGAAATTTCAGAGCCACGCAAGTCGGTGATTTGTCGTTTGGACATCTTCAACAAACTGTTGCCATTATAGACAATGTCGCCTTTGGTCACTTCGGTAGTGGCTGCCGGCAACAGCTGCATAATGGATTTGGCGGTGACCGACTTGCCTGAACCGGATTCGCCGACAATCGCCAGCGTCTCGCCTTTTTTCAATTCAAAGTTGACTCCCCGCACCGCTGTCAGTTTACCGGTTTGGGTTTTAAATGCCACGTGCAGGTTATCGACTGTCAGAATAGTATTGCTCATGGTGAACCCTCCCCTATTTTCTCATTTTCGGATCTAATGCATCACGCAGACCGTCGCCAAGCAAGTTGAATGAAATCATGATGATGCTGATGACCAAAGCCGGGAAAATCAATTTATACGGAAAATACCGCATTGATTTGTAGCCGTCTTCAATCAATACACCAAGCGATGCGAGAGGCGCCTGCAGCCCAAGGCCGATAAAACTCAAAAACGCTTCAAAGAAAATAGCGGTCGGAATCGTGAACATGACTGTTACGATGATCGGTCCCATGACATTCGGCAGAAGATGCTTTGAAATCAGCCGTGGATTCGAGGCACCAAGCGTCCGTGACGCCAGTACAAATTCCTGCCCTTTCAACTGCAGCACCTGGCCACGCACCACACGTGCCATGCCGACCCAGCCAGTGATGACCATCGCGAGAATAATAGAGGTAATGCCCGGCTCCAGGACCAGGATGAAGAGGATGATGACAATCAAGTTCGGAATTCCCATCAGGATTTCGATGATCCGCTGCATGACATTATCGATGCGCCCTCCATAAAATGAAGAGATGCCGCCATAAATGACGCCGATCACCAAATCGAGAAAGGCGGCCACTAAAGCGATGAACAAGGAAATTTGCGTCCCTTTCCATACCCGCGTCCAAAGATCGCGGCCGAATTCATCTGTTCCGAACCAGTAATTGATCTGGACTTCCCGCTCAGCGTACTCATCCACGCCCTGGGAATTTTGACCATTGAAGCCCAGCCATTCCAAGCCTTGAACTTTCGGTGGCATGTTGGAATGCACCAGATTTTGTTCGCGGTAGGAAAACTCATTCATGCTTGGCCCAATCAACGCCAGCACAATCAAGAAAATGAGCAGTACGAGCGAAATCATGGCCCCTTTATTTTTGACGAGACGCTGAAAAGCTTCTTTCCAGAAAGATACCGACGGCGTTCCGATTTCTTCGCTTTTTCGCTGATCCAGCGGCGCTTTCACAAATAAGTCTGATGGAATGTCATCGTAGGCATATTGATTTTGTGCCTGCAGGTCCTGATGCGGGGGAAGGTGTGGTGTGTTTTTCGTCATGCTGATTCCCCCTTATAATTAATGCGTGGATCCAGGAAGCTGTAGATAATGTCTACAACAAAGACCACAAAAATGAACAAAGCGCTATAGAAAATGGTGATTCCCATGATTACGCTATAATCCAATACCAGAATCGACAAGGTGAATTGTTCACCAAGTCCGGGCACTGCGAATATCTTTTCGATGACCAAGGTTCCCGTCATAATCGACACCGCAAGCGGCCCAAGCATCGTGACCACCGGAATCAGTGCATTGCGGATGACGTGCTTCACAATGACCTGATTTTCTTTCAAACCCTTTGCTCTCGCTGTGATGATGTAATCCTGGCCGATCACTTCGAGCATTTCACTGCGGATAAATCTTGCAACTGTAGCCGTCACGGTCACTGACAAAGCAATCGAGGGCAGCAGCGTACTAGAATAGCCTTCCCATAAAGCGACAGGCAGCCATTCCAATTTAACGCCCACATAGTATTGCAGCAATGCTGCGAAGACGAATGACGGAATTGACATTCCCAAGACGGCTAATGTCACTGAGCCATAATCCAGAACGGAATTATGCTTCAAGGCGGAAACAATTCCTAATACAAGCCCGATAATTGCTCCAATAACCAACGCCTGCAACCCGATAAATGCTGAAGGGCCGATCCGATCACTGATCATGCTGGTGACCGTCCGTCCTTCATGCTGAAACGAATAACCCAAGTCACCTTGTACCAGGTTGCCGATGTACTGGATGTATTGGATGGCGACCGGCTGATCCAGCCCATATTTAGCGTTCAAAATAGCCAGCTGGCTATCGGTCAATTTCTCCGGATTGGTGAATGGCGTACCCGGCAACAGCTGCATCAGGAAAAAGGTCGCTGTCACAATGATGAAAAGCGTAATGAGCATAAAGCCGATTCGCTGCAGTAAATAACGTTTCATGCGAACACCTCAGTTCTGTAGGGTAATAAGAAAAGCGCAAGCGCCCGTGTAGCTCTGCCGGGCATAAGACGAATCAGCGAAGTGGCATGTTTTCAGCCGCACAGCTGAGTTGGCTTATGACCCAAAGAGCTGGGCGCTGAAGCCTGGACAAGGAAGAAAAGCGCAAGCGCCCGTGTAGCTCTGCCGGGCATAAGACGAATCAGCGAAGTGGCATGTTTTCAGCCGCACAGCTGAGTTGGCTTATGACCCAAAGAGCTGGGCGCTGAAGCCTGGACAAGGAAGAAAAGCGCAAGCGCCTGTTAAGCCCCGACAACCCGAAATGCGCAAGTCATCAAAAAATACGAGGGCGCCCGTCAATCGGCTACACCCTCGTATCTATAAGCTGTAAACCTGTCTTTATTCTTCGATCGTCACCCATTTGTAGGAGAATGAAGCCCCAGTTGGATGCACCAATAGATTTTTGATTTTGCTTCTCATCAAGACAGCTGCGCCTTCTTGGTAAAGCGGCACGATTGCTGCATCTTCTTCCAACAGGATTTTCTCAATGTCCAACAGCATTTGGTAGCGGGCTTCAAGATCTGTTTCCGTTCTTGCTGCTGATACCAATTCTTCCAACTTGGCATTTGAATAATCCATGCGGTTAGCGGATCCGCCTTCCAGCCACATATCCAAATACGTCATCGGGTCGCTGTAATCCGGTCCCCATGAGGAAAGGGACAAGTCGTACTCGACTGCCTTTTCGATTTCCAGACGCTGTGCGAAAGGAACTGCTTTGATATCCAATTTGAATCCTGGAAGATTGTCTTCCAATTGTGCCTGGATGTACTCAGCCACTTTTTTATGGTCTTCAGAATCCGCGATGTTAATGGAGACTGTGACTTCTGTTGCGCCGGTTTCTTTCAAGCCCTTTTCCCAAAGTGCTTGAGCTTCTTCAACCGTGCCTGTGTTAAAGTCCCCGTTCAAGTCACGGAAATCTTCGCCTGACGGAGATTTAAAGAACCCTTCCGGAACCACACCGTTTAATGCTGTAGAACCGTTCTTCAAAATAACATCTGTTAAACTTTCTTTATCAATCGCCATATTGACTGCTTGGCGGATGTTTTTATTGCCCAGTACCGGATGGTTATGATTGAAGCGAAGGAAAATGATTTCCGGTTCCAGGATTGTGTCAAAGTTTTCGTCGTCTTTGTTCTGGTCAACGGCCTCTGAACTTAAGACAATGCGATCCACTTTGTTTGTTTCGTACAAGTTGACACCAGCTGCCGGGTCTTTGACGACATAGGCATTCACTGCATCAAGCTGAACTGTATCTGCATCCCAGTAATCTTCGTTCTTTTCGTACTTCCAACCTTGCTCATGTGTCCAATCAACCAATGTAAATGGTCCGTTGAACAGGATGTTTTCCGCTTCCAATGCGTATTGGTCCCCTTGCTCTTCAACAAACTTCTGGTTTTGAGGCAGGAAAGTCGGGAATGTCATCAATGACTGGAACAATGGATTTGCTGCCTCTAAGGTAACTTCCAATGTCTTCTCATCAATTGCTTTAACGCCTAATTCTTCTGCATCCATTTCTTCGTTCATGATCGCTTCAGCATTTTTGATCCCTGCGGTTACGAACATAAAGTTATACGGGCTTGCGTCTTTCATGACGCGTTTCCAGGCATATTCGAAATCCTGTGCTGTAACCGGATCCCCATTGCTCCAGTTCGAGTCGCGCAATGTGAAAGTATGTACACTTTGATCCTCGTTTTCTGTATGTTCCGTTACTAATGCTTCAATCGGTTCGTGGTTTTCATCTTGGCGGTAAAGTCCTTCATTGACATTATTCAGCACCGTAAACGCAATGCCGTCATGTGCTTTTGTCGAATCTAAAGTAGGAATGTCTGCCGTAGTCGAGATGTTCAATACTTGCCCAGCTTCCCCTTCTGCTGCTGCGTTCTCCTCATTCGAACTTTCGGAAGAATTGAAGTTACATCCCGATAAAAATAAAACGAATGCAATCATGATCATGAAAATCTGTGTTTTTCTCTTTCTCCCCATTTTCCTACCCCCAGTTTTTTGATTATTCTCTTTAATCATAATTGTTATTGCAAAAAATGGCAACAAGATGTTTAAATTTTCAAATATATAAATAACATGGTAATCTTCTATTATGTAAAGAAAGGGTCGACATGCATGAATTTTAAAGGATTTTTGTTTTTGGTTTCCCTGGGCAGCTCACTCGTGTTGCCTTTCTTCCTATATAGGCAGTGGACAATCCTGACCTGGTTTGATGCGTTATTTTTGGTCGGGCTTTTGCTGGTCATGATCTATTTCATCATGGTATTGATCGAGGGGCAATTTTTTACAGCTTTTTTCAAAAGCACCCGAAACTTTTTTGCAAAAGTAAATAAAAAAGACCAGCTGATCCGGGAAAGTGAAAAACGTTCTTTTGAGTCAGCGGATTACCGAAAGGAATTCCCGAACCGAATCTCTTTTCTACAAATCGGACTGCTCTTTTGCCTAAGCAGTCTGCTGGTTTCCATTGCTTTGTATTACTTGAAGTAGAAAGAATTAGATAAAACGGCAATGCCTGTTCCCAGCCATTGCCGTTTTGCTGTAATTAACTTAAGCCATTCAAAAATTAACTTGGTTAAGCAAAAAAATCACCTATTTAATTCCTGAGCAATGGACTCAATGATTTTTTCCAAATAGCCTGCGCTATGCGGCACTAAGTCCTGTAAACCGATTTCCCTTACAAACGTCCTCTTGCTGCCATCGGGTACTACTTCAAAGCCTTCAATGACTACTCTTTCTTTTTCCCTCCTGAATAATGCCGCTAATTCCCCGAAGTCCAATTTCGCTACACCCGACACTTCTTCCAGCTGCAACTCAAACCTAAGGTCAATGTTCTCCAACTCTTTGTATAAGAAGCAATGGCAGCGCTCATTATCCGTAAACCCCGGCAAGGCAATTTGATCCTTGACCATACCAAGCGAGCACAAGTCGCCAAAATCCACTGGCACGCCAAGCTCTTCCCGTACTTCCCGGACGCCATCTTCAACCGTCTCCTCCGCCAATAGATGGCCGGCTGCCGTAATGTCGAAAAGTCCTGGGAAGTCTTTTTTAGTTTCGCTGCGCAACTGGAGATAAACAACATCTCGATCACCTTGGCGGCCTGCCAGCCAACAATGAAAGGTGTCGTGCCAATCGCCTTTTTCGTGCACATCCTGCCGAGTAGTTATTCCTTTTGGATTTCCCTCTTCGTCGTATACGCGTATTTTTTCTGTTTCCATTCTCATGCCCCTTTTTTCCTTTAGCATATCAAAAAACCGGTCAAGTAGATGGCCGGTTCTTGTTCATGCTCCTGAATTTCCTATTTTCCACTAAGCCCGTTTACGTGTACTGGTTGAAATGAGTATCGTCCGGTGCGACATGTTTGATGAACAGCAGGTCATCTTCTGTGACATCCGGAACGAAAAATTCAGTGCCCCAATGCTCCGATGAGAAAATATGCTGCTCGCCTCTACTCAAAAAAACTGAAAACCACTTCAGCTTTTTCTCCGCGCTGACATGGCGGGTCATGAGGTATTCTGCGTTTTCCAATGTCAGAAGACCGGAAAAAATGGTCATCCCCTGCTTTTTATCGACCTCGAACAATCCGGGTAAATTTGAATTGAGCTCTTCAATTATCGCCGCTTCTTCATCAAAACAATGGATTTCAAAGAGATCGGATTTCGCCAGAAAGTATTCCATCAGCAGGAGCCAGTACTCATAGTTCCCGATTGCCGGTATGCGCTCTGTTTCCCGGCCAGCTGCAAATTCGGTCAGTTCAAACTGTAATTGCGTTTTAAGTTCCATGCTGTACTTCACCTGCCCCTTTTCTCCCTGTCACTTTTTATCATACAACTTTTTTGACTACAGCTGCGCTTTTAATTCTTGGGTGTTAAACTGCCCAACCAATCTGCCGATTTCATTTAAATCCTCAATTTCTCCATCTGCATCCAGGCAACTCCAATGGGGATCTTTCTTCCAAATGGCTTTCATGCCGATTGCCTGTGCGGCCTGAATGTCATTTTGGGGATGATCTCCGATATAAACCGCCTCATCCGGAGAAATTCCCAAACGGGCTAACGCTTTTTGGAAAATAGCCGGATCGGGTTTGGACACGCCTTCCCATTCCGAGATCAGAATCTCTTCAAAATATTCTTGAATTCCCAATGCCAGGATATTGTCGAGCTGAAATTGCCCTCTGCCGTTGGTGATTATCCCTAACCGAATTGATTTCCCGGCCAAGTCTTCCAGCATGGAGAGTAAATTCGGAAACGGGATGCAGTGAACGTGGAAATTTTTCACGTAATCATCCAGCAGTGTCTCCCAGCCAATCCCTTTAATCTCAAACTCCTCGATCAATTGCTGATAGACGCGGTCTTTCCAGACATACCCTTTGGCATCCAATTCGATAAAGCGCTTGGCGAACTGATCCTTCGGTATATGCTGCAGGTGTTCAGCTAAGCAGTTGTGCTGTTCGTCTATAAACGCTTCGAGCGAACGGTCCCGATCCAATAAGGTCCCATCCAAATCAAAAATAACGGCTCTGATCATGCCAACTCCCCTATCCCTTCATTCACTGCTGCCCAAATTCAGCCGCCGGTAAAACCCTAAAGTTTCTGTAAGAAATTCCTTATCATAATGCGTTTTACCATGTATTCTTTCTACCCATTCCTCCAAAGTCTCAATCTGATCGTCAGGATACAGGCCGGTGCTCGTGCTTAAAAAGCTTTTCCAATTATCGAACTCCCAGTGGACGGTCTCGCCTTTTTCCTGCAAGCGAACTTCGACCAACGGTTCCGGATGAATATGGTGCTGAGAATACTCGGCCGCAGCCAGAAATTCTGTCCGTTCAACTGGCTTTATGGTATAGACCTGATTGGACTGTTTGCCGTTCGGCCGGAAATAAATAACCTCAATCCCATTATCAGTGGGTTTCACCTGAACTTCCGCTCCCGGAAAAAATCCCCACAACCTGTCGCCGTTGAATTCCGGGCTGTCTACATCCACCAGAATTGGCTGAATCCATTGGTCCCCTAAATCGCAGAGAAATCTGCGGCCATCCGCGTCCTCTGCCACGATGGCTGCATGCGCCTGTTCTGTCCCCAGTCCACTGCCTGCCGGATAGGCTTTTACACCCGCCCGATCAAAAGCGTCCAACAACCAAATCGCCAAATCAAAACAATTACCGGTGATGCCGTATTGTACACGATGCTCTTCCATCAATTCCACGCTGCGCTGTTTCTGTTCGCCTGACCGCTGGTAGTACCAGACTTTGGTTAAAGTCTCCATCGGAAAGCCATCAAACTGCCGCCAAACGGAAAGAATCTCTGTCGGTGCCTGCATGTTCTCCACCTTCTCTTTTCTCGTATGGCTATTACTTCTCTTTTTTCCATAGAAATTCCTTCTATCAAAAGAAGAACTTCACCTGTTGGAATTTCACACACAAAAAAACAGACCTCAAGGGCCTGTTCTTTTTTTATTAACATGTGATTTTATTCGGCCAGTAATCCTTTACGTTGGCGGATCTGATAGTAGTTCAGTTGCTTGAATAGCTCGGAAGACGTTCCCTGGTCTACAGAAAACTCAACACCGTATTCAATTATTCCCTTATCTTTTTGAGGAATTTTCCGGACAATAGAACCTGCTAATGCAAAAGATCCTTCTAGAACTTTAAAATGACAAATGATCGATTCATTCAAAGCATTGCTAACCTTAGAATAAAATCCTAGTCCGCCCGCACTTATGTTGTAAATTTTTACAGGAACAAGTTCTGCCCCTTTAACTGAAACGTAACCTTCAATTGAATCATCGAACCATAATCGAAAAAACTCACGGCGGTTATTGTCCATCTCTGCCCTCCTATTACTAGATAATCGTATTCACATATATAAATTGATAAGCAGACCTTTAACTTCCCCTACTAGATCTAAAGTACCAATACCTGCTTCTTCATTATTCAATACTTGGTCTTGGATTTCAATCAATTTCTTATCAATTACTTTAATGATTTGATGAGACTTCATTCCGCCGCCCGGCATTTGGCTTTGTTCGTCAGATAAATGCAGACCATGGCGGGTGGACTCGCTGACAAATTGTTTGACCGCCTGCTTGTAATTTATCAAATTTTCAAGTGTCCGCTGGTTGGAAAGTTTTTGTCCTTGTACGTCTACGCGCTCCATTAATTGGTTCAGCGAATCATTGTGAAGCTTTGACTGGGATTTTTTCATGGCATTCAAAAAAAGATCGCCATTTTTATTTCCCGTTGCTTGTACCGGTAACCTTTCTTTCTGGATATTACTTTGGCTGTCAATGCGCAATTACAGCACCTCATCTTCTTTAAAGTTCCCTTGTTGCTTGTTATTCATATTGACAACGAGCTCGACTTTCCCGTAGTCGACTTGGAGTACTTTGGCGATTTGCTTGGAAGAAAATCCTTGCTTGGAAAGCTGAAGCATCTTTTCCGTTTCTATAGAAGCCAGTTGGGGTGCTTCTTCGAAATCAGAAGCAAGGTTTTCTTCCAAGCGTTCGATTCGTTCTGCCAGCTGCAATTCGTTGTCCTTAATATAGGCAATTAATTTATCGTAAAGTTCATCATTTTCTTTTTCAAGCTGCGCCACAAACTCTGCCATACTTTCGTGAATTTCAGCTGGTTCTTCTTCGTCTATCTGCTGCTTTTTAACGGATAGCATCAGTTTTATATTCATTAGCATCAATAAGATGATTACCGCAATCAATAGCCACATCATAGTAGTCATCACCCGGACCTTCTGTTTCGTAATTTAAATTTTAAAAGTTGTCATGCACAGATAAAATTGAAGCATGCAATCGAAGCATTGCCTTAGAATGAAGCTGCGATACTCTCGATACACTAACGTTGAGGATTTCTGCGATTTCGGTTAATTTCATTTCTTCAAAATAACACAAGGAAACGGTAATTTTTTCTTTTTCCGGAAGTCGTTCAATGGCTCGGACAAGTGATTCTTTGGTCATCTGATCTGACAAGTGGCGCTCGGGTGAATCGACATGATACTGCCCCAGTGCCCCTTGTTCTTCAAAGTTCTCGTCGTCCATTGAAATCATGGTCGATAATGCCGCTTCAGAAACGGTTTTATTGAGTTCGGCTTTGGTGATTCCTAAATACGAGCTGACCTGTTCGTCGGATACGGCGGCTTCATTTTCCTGCTCTAGCAGAAGATAGGCTTTTTCAATTTTTTTCACTTTATCCCGTACAGACCGGGGAAGCCAGTCACTATGGCGCAAACCATCAATGATTGCCCCTTTAATCCGCCAGGAAGCGTAAGTTTCAAATTTCAAATCCCGTTCAATGTTGAATTTACTCAAGGCATCAAGTAAACCTTCGTAAGCATAGCTGCGGACATCGTCTTTTTCCACAGTTTTTGGCAGACTGATCATGAACCGTTGAATCACGTAATCAACCAAAGGAAGATACTGTTCAACCAGGTAGTCGCCAGCCTCCGGATTCTGATGTTGTTGCCAATCACCCCAATAGGCAAGCTCTTCTTTTGATAAGTTATGATTCAGCAAGATCTTCACCACCATTTCCAAGCGGCAACACCGCTTTTATTTGAAAAGAATTTTCATAATAAATCCTTTAAGTCCTAATTTATACGGTGCCGGCAATTCTAAAAATTCACTAGCCATTTTACGAATTGCTGTTGCCGCTTCACTGCTTGGATAAGCCAACAGTAAGGGATGCTGCTTTTTCACTGCTTCTGGAATATGCACATCGCTTGGAATAAAACCCAATGCCTCAATATCTTTACCCAGAAACTGTTGAGCTACCTGTTTAAAATTATCGGCTGTCCGTTGTCCTTCTCGTACGCTGATGCATTGATTGACTACGAGTTTCATATGAACATTCGGATCTCTGCCCTGGACCATCTTAACCACCGAATAAGCATCGGTGATTGACGTTGGCTCAGGAGTCGTGACCAAGATCACATCATCTGCAGCAAGGATAAAACGAAGGTTTTCGTAGGACAAACCTGCTCCAGTATCGAGGATAATATAGTCCACTTTTCCCTGCAGCGCGCTCAATTCTTTAAAAAACTTTTCCAATTTTAGATCATCCATGCTGAATAGGTCACTAAAACCATTGCCTCCAGATATGAATAGCAGGCCATTGGGACCTTCTTCAATGATGTCTTGTGCAGCCAAATCTTTTTCAATCATCGTAGCTATAGTTTCCTGTGGCGTTCGTCCGAGCAGTACGTCAATATTGGCAAATCCAAGGTCGACATCGAAAATCAGCACTTTCTTATTTTGCTCCACCAGACTTAGTGCAAAGTTCAGAGCGAAATTGGATTTCCCTACTCCCCCTTTGCCGCTGGTGATTGCCAATACCCTGGTTTTTTTAATAGATTTACGTTCAGGTTTTTCGGATTGCTTCATTCTCATTTTTTCCCTTAATCCATTTGCCTGATCACGCATGATTTTCTTCCCCCAATATAAAATCTGCCACTAATTCAGGAGTAACTGCCAATATATCGTTTGGTACATTTTGTCCGTTGGCAATATGGCGAACAGGAATACCATAATGATGGATCAGGTTTAGGATCGCACCAGAAGAACTCGTTTCGTCCTTCTTTGTCAGAAGCAGTTCATCCATAGCGATTGATTGGAAATTATCAATAATCTTTTTCATGTCTTCATATTTCGCAGTCAAGCTTAACACCAGATTGATTTGCACTTTATGATTGTCCGGCAATAACCGTTCGAGTTCATCAATATAGTGTTTCTGCTGATAATTGCGTCCAGCTGTATCCATCAAAATGATGTCACAGCCCGCAAATTCGCTGATGGCTTTCTTTAAATCTCCCGCCGATTCGACCACTTTGACAGGGATATTCAAAATGCTGCCGTAAGTCTTCAATTGTTCGACAGCTGCAATCCGGTATGTATCGGCAGTGATCAATCCAACTTTTTTATCTTTTGTCAGCATATAATCTGCAGCGATTTTGGCAATGGAAGTTGTTTTTCCTACACCTGTCGGACCAATAAAACAAATGATTTCAGGATCTTGAAGAGTGGTTTGCGGTTGATGATGAGCAATCATTTCAACCAGTTCTTCACGAGCCAGCCGCTCTAAATACTCTGACGTATGGTTAGCTTCTCCTTCGATCCGGGCTATCAGCGTCGCCAGCAATTCCGTTTGGATATCCGCCGCCACTTCCTGAGTTGCCAGTCGTTGCTTTAACAACTGAAGCGCCTCCGGCAAAGCTTCTTCCGCCAATCGCTGGACCATAAACTGTTTAATGTTTTTCAATTCGTTAATCAGTTCAGCTGCCGATTCTGTCTCCGGTGTTGTATTTACCAATGGCTTGGTTTTCTGCAATTCCATTTCCTTCGTTTCCGGCTGAACCTCCTGCTTCACTACCGTATCAACGGCAGCAGTAACTTCCAATTTATCTTTCTGGAAAAAGCCTAGAAAGCCGCCGGTCTTAATTTTTTTTGTGTTCAGGATCAAGGCATCTGCGCCCAGATCCCGTTTAATCATTGGAATCGCTTCAGTCATCGTGCCGACGAAATATGTTTTCAGCCTCATGAGATGTTAACCACTCCAACACTTTGAATTTCGATCTCTGGTTCCAATTCGTTATAGGACAGCACTGGCAGGTCAGGTGCAAAACGTTCCACAAACTGCCTCATATAAATTCGGATAGCAGGAGACGTCAGCAGAATCGGCTGTACACCAGTTTGCTGAAGCTGCCCAGCCTGTTCGGTTATCTTCTGGAAAATCGCCTGGGATGATTCCGGATCGATGGACAAGTAATTGCCCTGTTCTGTCCGGTGTACGGAATCGGCGAACTTCTTCTCTAAGCTCGCTCCCGCTGTAATAACTTGCAAAGGTTCTTTCTGAGTAGCATATTGCAACGTGATTTGCCTTGATAGGGCCTGACGGACGTATTCTGTCAGCAAATCCGTATCTTTGGTCTGTGAAGAATAATCAGCCAATGTTTCCAAAATAACGAGTAAATTACGGATCGATACTTTCTCTTTCAACAACTTCATCAGCACTTTCTGCACTTCACCGATGGTCATCAGCTGCGGCACCAATTCCTCCACCACTGCAGGTGAGGTTTCCCGTACGTTTTCAATCAACGATTTGACTTCCTGCCTGCCAATCAATTCATGGGCATGGCGCTTGATGACTTCCGTCAAATGAGTAGAGACGACAGATGGAGGATCCACAATGGCGTAGCCCGCCATTTCCGCTTCTTCTTTCATGTCTTCATCGACCCAAAGCGCTGGCATACCGAAAGCAGGTTCAATCGTTTCGATGCCTTCTACCGCTTCGTCCTCAATTCCTGGGCTCATGGCCAAATAATGGTCGAGCATAATTTCGCCTGACGCTACCCGGTTGCCTTTAATCTTGATGACGTATTCATTGGGCTGCAGTTGAATGTTGTCGCGAATCCGGATAACTGGGACGACAATGCCGAGTTCCATTGCGCACTGCCGGCGAATCATGATGACGCGGTCCAGCAAATCGCCGCCTTGGTTTTTATCGGCAATTGGAATCAGGCCATACCCAAACTCAAATTCAATCGCATCAACATGCAATAAGTCGATGACGCTTTCCGGGCTTTTCATCCCTTCCAGCTCTTTCTCGTCCTTGCCTACTTCCACTTCCTGCTTTTCCTCAGACTTCAAGGTTTTTTGCATTTGGAAAGCCCCATAAGCGATGACGCCTGCAATCGGTACGACCAGCATCGGACTGATTGGCGTAAAGACTGCAAACATTACCAATGTAGCTGCGACAATATACAGCATTTTCGGATAAGCGAACAACTGTCTCGTGATATCCGATCCTAAATTGCCATCCGATACCGCACGTGTCACGACGATACCCATAGCAGTGGAGATCAACAGAGCTGGAATCTGGGAAACCAAGCCATCTCCAATCGACAGCAAGGCAAACAGCTGGGCTGCTTCTCCAAACGGTAATTGGTGGACCATAACACCGATCAGCAAACCGCCAATAATATTGATGATTGTGATGATGATACCGGCTATGGCGTCCCCTTTAACGAATTTGCTGGCACCATCCATAGCTCCGTAGAAATCCGCTTCCGAGCTGACTTTCTCGCGGCGGCTCTTGGCTTCCTGATCAGAAATCATTCCGGCACCAAGATCGGCGTCAATGCTCATTTGCTTACCAGGCATCGAATCGAGCGTAAACCGTGCAGCGACTTCTGCTACTCGTTCCGAACCTTTTGTGATAACCAAGAACTGAATGATGACGAGGATTAAGAACACCAAAATCCCGATTATGGCACTTCCTCCGACCACAAACGAACCGAATGTCTCAATAACCTGTCCACCGGTTTGGTTGGTCAAGATCGAACGTGTGGTCGAAACGTTCAAGCCCAGACGGAATAAAGTAGTCAGTAATAATAAAGTAGGGAAAATAGAAAATTGCAATGGTTCTTTTGTGTTCATCGCCACTAATAAGATGGTTAATGCGAGGCTGATATTAATCATGATCATTACATCTAATAAGAGCGGCGGAAGAGGGATGACCATCATAACAACAATCATTATGACGGCTACCATGATGGCATAATCTCTAAATTTCACGCGGTTCCCTCCTCTTTCCAGTTCATCGGATTTTTCCTTTTAGTCGGTAAATATATGCTAAAACCTCTGCCACGGCCAGGAACAGTTCTTCCGGCACGGTATCCCCAATTTCAACTTGGGCATACAATGCACGTGCGAGAGGCTTATTTTCCATCGTCACAATTCCAAGTTCTTTTGCTTTTTCTTTGATCTTTAAAGCCAAGTGATCTTTGCCCATCGCGATAATGACCGGAGCAGCCATCGTTTCGGCATCGTATTTGATGGCGATTGCATAATGCGTCGGATTGGTGATCAGCACATCCGCGCCCGGCAAATCCTGAATCATTCGATTCATGCTCATTTGCCGCTGCTTGTCTTTTATTTTTGATTTGATCAGCGGATCGCCTTCCGCTTTTTTGTATTCATCTTTGATGTCCTGCTTGGACATCCGTATGCCTTTTTCAAACTCATATTTCTGGTAGATATAATCCAGAATGGATAGACACAACAAGATGATGCCTGCCACGAGCCCCATCTGAACCACTAAAGAACCGATGAAAGATAAAGAATAACTGATGCTTTTTTGAGATAGGGAAAACAGTTCTTCCTTGCCAAGCCACAACACACCGAAAGCAGCGCCTCCGATAATGGCAATCTTCAGCAAGGATTTCCCCAATTCGACCAAGGCGCGAACCGAGAAGATCCGTTTCGCTCCTTTGACCGGATCCAGCCTTTCCAGCTTGGCCATAATGGGATCGGTTGAAAAGATGGCGCCTACTTGAATGAAGTTTCCGAGAAAGCCGAAAATTACACCAATCAGCATGATGGGCAACATCAGCAAAAATGCATTCATGGCCATCTGCTCAAATAAGGTCCGGATCGTCGCGGGCGTTATTTCCCAGGAAATATATTGCGTAAAATGGATGCGGTAAATAGCTAAGATCCGGTCGAGCATCCAGCCGCCAAGTGAATTCAGCAACATGATTCCGCCGAGGATGATCATGGCGGCTGCAACTTCGGGGCTTTTGGCTACTTGGCCTTTCCGCTTGGATTCCTGGCGTTTTTGCGGTGTGGCTTTTTCAGTTTTTTCACCGGCAAAAAACTGCAGGTCCAGGGGATACCTTTTCACTACTTACGTTCCTCCTAATAAACTGATCAGCTGAGCCATGCTCACTAAAATTTTCTCGAAGAGAATTTGTAAAATATAAAAGAATACAGGCAAGGTCAAAAAAACCATGATAAAACCGACAAAGATTTTCAGCGGCAGACCAACAGCGAAAATATTCAACTGAGGAACAGTTTTTGCTAAAATGCCAAGTGCGATATCGACCAAAAACAAGGCACCCACAATGGGCAGCGCGATTTGCAGCGCAATCAGAAACATATCCGTAAACAAGCCTGTCATGAACTGGGCAATGTCTTCCGCTTTCACTGTAATCGCCAGCCGTTCCACCGGAAACACACGTAAGCTCTGCATGACGCCATCCAGCATCAAATGGTGGCCGTTGGCAGTCAACAGGAACAACAGCGCCATCATGTACTTGAAATGGCCCATAATCGGCACCTGTGCGCCCGTCTGTGGGTCTAGAACATTGGCCATTGAAAAACCCATCTGAAAATCGATGAAAGCTCCTGCAATTTGGACTGCATATAACAGCAGTGCTGCTGTAAAGCCAAGTGCCAATCCTGTTCCAAGTTCTTTTATGATTAATAAAAGGTAAGAAGAGTCAAGCGGGATAGTATCCCCCATTGGCAAAGTCGAAACGGCGACATATGCCAGAAAAGCGGCGATGCCAATTTTAAATTGCGTCGGTACTCCGCGCATCGAGAAAATTGGAGCAATCAGAAAAAAACTAGTTAAGCGAATAAGCATCAATAAAAAATAAGGCAGTATGTCAAAAATCGTTTCCATCGCCGCTTACCCGATGATTCTTGGCAGCTGCTGAAACAAGTTTCGAGTGTAATCCAGAAGCAAAGTGAGCATCCATGGCCCAAAAACTACCAGTGAAATGAAGACCGCTAGTATTTTCGGAATGAACGCCAGCGTCTGTTCCTGGATTTGCGTCATCGCTTGGAAGACACTAACCAATAATCCAACAGCCAGTGCAATCAGCAGCATGGGAGCGGATATAAGAATAATGGTAAAAATCGATTGTTCAGCTAGTTTGATCACCATATCTGGAGTCATCGTTTTCTTCCCTTCGTCAAAAGCTGACAAGCAGCGATTCGATTATTAAATACCAGCCATCCACTAGGACGAACAGCAAAATCTTAAATGGCAATGAAATCATGACCGGCGGCAGCATCATCATTCCCATCGCCATCAGCGTACTGGCGACGACCATATCAATGATCAAAAAAGGAATAAAAATGACAAAGCCAATCTGGAAAGCTGTTTTCAGCTCACTGATGGCAAACGCGGGTATTAATGAAGTCAACGGAATCTCTTCAATGCTGTCGGGCTTTTCTAATTCTGCATATTTGAAGAACAAAGCCAAATCTTTTTCCCGTGTGTTTTGAGCCATGAATTCCTTCAACGGGATGATGGCAGTATCGAGTGCTTCTTGCTGCTCCATGTCCCCATCCAAGTAAGGCTGAAGAGCAGTTTCATTCATCTCCATCGCGATCGGCGACATAATGAAAAACGTTAAGAACAGGGCTAAACCGACCAATACTTGGTTCGGCGGCATTGATTGGGTTCCGAGCCCAGTTCGAACAAAAGACAAAACAATGATGATCCGTGTAAAACTGGTCATCATAATCAGAATCCCCGGTGCCAGCGACAAAATAGTCAACAAGAAAAACAATTGAAGCGTCGTTGAAACATCTTCAGGTGATTCTCCGCCAAAATCGATGCCCGGAATATTAATGGATGATAATATTTCCGGAATCATAGCGGACGTCCTTCCTTGTCTTGTCTTTTTTGTTCAAGATCTTGCTGCAATGCTTCTTGTTTAGCTTGCTGTTTGTTCAGGCTTTGCTTAAACAACTGATCAAAGCCCTTCTTTTGTGGTTTTTTTGAAATATGACCAATTTTCTTTTTCGTAAAGTCGATTAGGCTTTTCGACATCGCAGGCTGCTGTTGTTCAAAGTCTTTTTCGATGCCGCTGATTTCTGCAGCATCCGAGAATTCCTTGATCAAAGTCACTTCATCCCCGACACCAATCAAATACATCTGGCCGCCAACTTTCACTAATTGCAGCGACTTGTTGTTGCCGAGCGGCGTACCGCCCATCAGTTTGACTGCCTGATTGGGCTGGAAGTTTTTCTGGCGAGCTGCAAGAAACTTAATCAAACCGTAAATCATTGCAACAATCAGGAGTGTGTAGAGCACCAATTGCACGATGATGCCGGCAAGGCTTTTTTCCTCTACCGGCACCACATCGATACTTTCCTCCGGTATTTCTTCTGTAGGCTCTTCGTTGTTCAGCCACTCCACCACATTCGGACTGGCCTGTACAGACGGTGCCGGCAACAGTGCACTGAAAAACAGAGCCGCCAGGATTAGGGGAATGGTTAAAAAATATGATTTGTTCAATCTTGGCAGACTCCTTCTATCAGGCATTAACGCAGTTTTGAGATGCGCTCGGCTGTACTTAGCACATCTGTTACGCGGACTCCAAAGTTCTCGTCAATGACGACCACTTCCCCGACAGCGATGAGCTTGTTATTGATTAGGATATCGACGGGTTCACCAGCCAATTTATCCAGCTCAATGATGGAACCTTGTGAGATTTCCAGTATTTCTTTGACCATGCGTTTTGTACGCCCCAGTTCTACGGTTACTTGAAGCGGAATATCCAAGAGCATATTCAGGTTATTCGGTTCAGAATCAGTAGACTCCGGTTCATCAAAACTGGAAAATTGGACATTCTGGATTTGAGGTGATGCGGCTTGATCCGTCACGTGGCTTTTTTGTGTTATTGATTCTGATTCTATTGAGTTTTTATCTGTTTGATAGGGCATTATTTGAGTCTCCTCTGCTGCTTCTTCCTCTTCCTCTTCAAAGGAATCTGCCAAAATTCCAACCATCTGTTTTGCTAATCGAATCGGGATGCATAAATGAAGGTTCAATTTATGGAGGTTGCTAATCTTAATTTCAAAGGCGGCTTCTACAAACCACTCTTCATTCGTAAAATTTCCCACTCGAAAATCTTCATGACGTTCAACTGTATCCATTCCCGATAACGAATGAACAATTTCACATTCCAGCACTTTTGATAAGGAACTTGAAACTGAGTTAAACATTTCTTGGATAAAGTCTTGTATAACTTGAAACTGTTTATCTGCATCTTCATTACTACTCGAATCGACTAATTCTGCTGCAGCTGAAACTTCTTCTTTATTGATTGAAAGAATCTGAATGCCTTTGATTCCTCCTGCATATTCACCTAGGACAATAAAAAATGGAGCCACTGTATCGGATAATAAATGATCCCTTTCGATCACAGACAGTATAGGAGCCGAAACGGTTACTCCTTCCCCCAAAATAGGAGATAAGACAGTAGCAGAGCCGCCAAGTGATACGGTTAATAACTCTGTTAAAACTTCAGTTTCCGATTTAGACAATGAACTTTGGTTTTTCAATTTCGTACTTTTAGTTTGTTGACCTAACAATCCCTTAACTTCATCTGGAGATAATTTATCAGTTGTCATCGAATACGTCTCCTTCTGCAAACACGTCTGTTACTTGAATGGCTAATCGGCCTTTAGAAACCCCAGGCTGCGCAAAAAACTTTTGTTTTCCATCGACGAGAACTGTAACCGAAGAATCATAGGGTTCGTTTAATCGAATGACATCGCCTTCTTTTAGTTTCAAGAAGTCCCCGATATCAATTTTTGATCTGCCTAAAATAGCTTTAATCTCTAATTTGGTACTTTGCAATTTTTTCTCTAAGGCTTCCAGTTCATGATTCTCAATTTCTTTTTTCTGATTAGCTAGCCAATGGCGGGCAGATAATTTAGGCAATACTTGCTCCAGCACCACGTGGGGAAGGCAAATATTAATAATGCCTTCTACATCTCCAATTTTTGTCTGCAAAGAAACGAGAATCACTGTTTCGTTTGGAGGAGAGATTGTTAAAAATTGTGGATTTATTTCTATTTCTTTTAATTCAGGAGACAATTCAATGACTGAGGCCCAAACTTCCTGAAAGTTTTCTAACGCTTTTATAAACACTCTTTCAATAATACTTACTTCAATTTCCGTCAAATCACTGCTCTTCAGCAGCACTTTGCCTTGGCCTCCAAGCAGTCGGTCGAACATCACATTTGCGACATTTGGAGAAAATTCCATAGCCATACTGCCTTGAAGCGGCGCAGCTTCAAACACACCTAAAATTGATTTTTGCTGCACATTCTGAATAAATTCCTCGTATGAAATCTGTTCAACCGCTGAAACGGAAATTTGTACAAATGCACGCAATTGAATCGAAAAATAAGAAGTTAATAAACGTGCAAAGTTTTCATGAATACGAGTCAAGGTACGTGTTTGATCCTGTGAAAAACGTAAGGCTTTTTTGAAGTCATAAGTTCGAACATTTCGATTTTTTGTTTTTGGAGCTAGTTTCTCTGTGTCTAACGTCGAAAGCAGCTTCTCGATATTTTTATCGGATAAACCCTCTGTCACAGCTTTTCTCTCCTCATTCCATCAAGTTTGGTTCTTGTAAACGAGGTAAAATGTTAATTTCTCGATAATAATCAGTCACTTTTCCAGTCACTTCGTCTATGGATTCCAAAACATGTAATTTTTTGCCCGAAGTCAACGTTACTACGGTATCAGGAATTGCTTCCAATCTTTCAATGTATATAGCATTCAAAGTGATTGAGGATTGATTTAATCTAGTCAAATTAATCATTTAGAATATCAAGGTCAGGAAAACTCCTTTACCTTAACCGTCCCTCCTTTATCGTTTCAAGTTAATAACTTCTTGCAGAACTTCATCAGAAGTGGTGATTGTACGAGAATTGGCTTGGAATCCACGCTGCGCAATAATCATTTCCGTAAATTCTTCGGTAAGATCCACATTTGACATTTCCAACATCCCTGAACTAATTTCAGTGTTTCCAGCAGTTGCTGTGCCTATAGCGAGAGCGCCACCTGCAGCTCCTGTCATTTCGTATAGAGATCCTCCAACTTTCCGGAGCCCTTCTGGATTTGGCGGAGTTGAAATACCAACAGAACCAATGGTAGTTTCTGCTCCATTCGCTTGCCTTCCAATTACTTCACCCGCGCGATTGATGCTGAAAGAATCGTAACCTGCTACATTAATGGCCTGTCCGTTACTATTTAAAACATTATATCCTTGAGCTGTAACCAGATTTCCAGCCGCAGTAACTGTAAAATTACCAGAACGAGTTAAGTATTGTCCTCCAGCAGCTGCTTCTGGATCCTGGACTACAAAAAATCCGTCACCCATAATTGCCAAATCTGTGCCGACCCCTGTAGTCATGGCAGAACCTGCGTTATGATTTACATTGATTGAAGCTGAAGCCGATCCCAGACCTACTTGCATTGGATTAGCGCCGCTGTTCGACATGTTTTGGCTCAGCAAATCCTGAAAGTTGATTGTACTTTTCTTATAGCCGATCGTATTGACGTTAGAGATATTGTTCCCGATAACATCTAATTTTGTTTGGAAGTTCTTCATGCCTGATACACCTGAATACATTGAACGTAACATTTAATTTTCCCCTTTCAAGAATCCTCTTTTGACCACGCGGGGTCAGACGATTTCTTGTCCATTTGTGCTTGCTGGTTGTTTTTCAATCCGTTGAATCGATTCAATTTGGACTTTTACATCCGTGCCTTCAATTTCGGCCATCAATTCGCCATTCTTGCTCGACAAGGCTTTGACAACGCCTTCTCCTGAGCCCGTTTCTGATTCCCATTTAACCGAAGTACCAATTAAATGCGCATAATCCGCTAACGAAGAAGTTCCTTGATTGCTGACAAATTGCGTCATCGTTTTATTTAAGTTGGTCAATTGCTCTAAGCTCGTAAACTGTGCCATCTGGCCAATAAATTCGGTGTCTTTCAACGGCTCCATTGGATCTTGGTGCTTCATTTGAGTCACCAGGATTTTCAAGAAAGCATCTTGTCCTAATGCATTTGTTGCTTCCGTCTTAGCAGCCGATGTTGATGTAGCAGCCGATCCGGTAATCGCTGTCGAGATATTCATTCAAACACCCTTTCTTTTATACTGTATAATCCACTTTCATTAATTGACCCACTGAAGGCTGCCGTTCGGCTGCCTTTTCTTCTTCCGGCTGCAAATAACTGTTTTTATTTCGTCCAGCAGTACCATTTCGCTGTTGCTGCTGAGAAAAGCGTTGTTCGGCTTGATTGCCAGTCTGTCCAAATGGCGACTGAGGATCCTGCTGCAGCACTTCAATTTTTTCTACTATGACTCCTTGCTGAACCAATGAAATTCTCAGTTGATTTAGTTGAAGTTCAAGTGCCTCTTTCGCCATCGGAGTACTTGCCATGATTTGAGCGGCCAGTTTTCCGTTGGTCGAAGTCAACAGGATTTCAAGATGGCCGAGATGCTCTGGAAAAATGTTAACCCGCATCTTCATGCCTTCAGAGCTGTCTGCCAAACGCATTGAGCTTTTCAGCATCCCACCCAAATCTTCCAGCAGATTCGATAGTCGAACAACTGGTGCAGGCGACGAGTTGGTTTCTGTCCGAACAGTGTTGCTCATGGTTTTAACAGCCTCAGGTACCGTGGTCGCAGGTGAATGCACCGTTGTTTCTTGAGGCACTTTAGTTTCAAGCGCTTTAATAGTTTGAAGCTCTTCTACATTTTGAGATTTGGCAGCAGACGAAACTTCCACCGCCTCGGCTTTTTGTTGATTCCCTTGCGTTTCAACAGAAACTTTTTGAAGTTCGTTGATTGATTTTAGCTCTTCATGCATAAATCTTGGACTATCTTTTACAGGCTTTACACCCTCCGATTGCGGTAAAGGCGGCAATTCTTGAACGATCAATTTTCTTTGCTGAATGGGCAAAGCAGCTTGCTGTTCTTTTTGGAGACTATCAATCAGCTCATCCAGCTGTTTAGAGATTTGAGGCAGACTAATCAAATTAGAGCCAGTCTTTTTTTCTTCAACCCCCTTAAAAACAGGAAGATCGGCGAATTCTGTAGTAAATTTGTCGGAGAGTATTTTCAGTTTCTGCTGGATGTTCTCAAGCAGCGTAAACAGTTTGTCCGCTGTTTCTGTTGCATTCTCTTTAATTCCACCCATCACGTTCAGCTTCGAAAAATCACTTTCTTCACTTCCACTTTGAAGCTTCTGCAGCTGAAGAATAGCGTATTGAAGTTCCTGTTGTTCCGTCGTTTGTTCTTCAACAGGCACTTCCTGCAAAAAGCTCAGGAGATTCTCCAGGCTTGCCAATAACTTTTCTGCAGGTGCCTGCTCTTCACTTGGAAGCTCCATCTCCATGTTTAATGAAGCAAGCAACGAAGCAAAGACGCCTTGATCTTCAGCAGGTAAAGAAACAGCCGCACTTGCTGGAAAACCAATTGTTTTCGGTAATGACAGTTTTAATGCTTCCATCTGTTTAAATTCCTTCCGCTAAGTTACTGGCTTTAGTTAAGCGGTAAAATCGTGTGCTCGCCATTTCATCAAAAAAGCTTTGTTCGGCAGCTTTAGTTGCTTCCTGAAAGCTATTCAGCTTCTGCTGCTTCAAATTTTCCCACGTTTTTTCTTCCTGGGTTTTCTTTAGAAGCACTCCTTGGGATGTCGAAACGTTTTTCTGCAAGTATTCAAGTTCTCGCTTAGAAGAAAGTGACTGATCCTGAAGCTGGTGGATATACTCCTCCAACATTCTCAACTCTGAAATATTGACGCCTTTTTCCTGCTTGGCATTTTTCAATTGCTCCACATCGCTGATTTTGTTTTCAATAGCTCTGTTGCGCTGATGGCCTACTTCATGCTGTTTAATGGCTTCGGCCATTTGGATCTGCGCAAAGCCCTTTTCATTTTCCTTTAAATCCAATATCTTTTGAAATCTAAAATTAAATTGTGTCAGTTTAAACGCCTCCAAATTGTGCTGATAACCGTTCTATACTTTGTTCCAGTTTGGCTTTTTCATAGATATCCTGCTGCAGGTATTCCTTGATCAGTGGATGCGACCGGATTGCATCATCGATTTCTTTATTGGCGCCGCTCTTATATGCACCGATATTGATCAGATCTTCTGATGTTTCATAGGCCGCCAGCAAGCGCTTGAATTCACGCGACGCCTGCTGGTGTTCCGCCGAGACGACTTCGTGCATGACCCGGCTGACGCTTGCCATGACATTGATCGCAGGGAATTGTCCTTTTTGGGCAATTTTGCGGTCCAAGACGATATGGCCATCTAAAATTCCCCGCACCGCATCTGCAATTGGTTCGTTCATATCATCACCATCTACTAAAACAGTATAGAAAGCAGTAATCGAACCTTTACTGGAAGTGCCTGAACGCTCCAAAAGCTTAGGCAGCAAGGCGAAAACGCTCGGTGTGTAACCCTTACTTGTAGGCGGTTCACCCACCGCCAGTCCAACTTCCCGCTGTGCCATGGCAAACCGGGTAACCGAATCCATCATTAGCATGACGTTTTTTCCTTGATCACGGAAATATTCGGCAATCGCGGTTGCGGTCAACGCCGCTTTGATTCGCTGCATGGGTGTCTGATCGGAAGTTGCTGCTACGACTACTGATTTCTTCAATCCCTCAGGACCGAGATCCCGCTCAATGAAATCACGTACTTCGCGGCCACGCTCACCAACTAATGCAATGACATTGATATCAGCTTCTGTATTGCGGGCAATCATGCCCATCAATGTACTCTTTCCGACGCCGCTTCCGGCGAACACGCCAACGCGCTGTCCTTGTCCAACAGTCAGCAAGCCGTCAATCGCTCGGACACCCACTTCCAGCGGTTTATCAATTCGTGGCCGCTTCAACGGATTAGGCGGTGTATTATTGGTCGAATACTTTTTCAGTCCGCGCGGCAGCAAGCTCTCATCAAGAGGCATCCCGGTTCCATCAAGCACTTTACCTAAAATAGTGGGACCGACTTTAATTTGAAGCGGTCCACCAGTTGCAACGACGAGACATCCGGGACCGACCTGCGAAAGATCCTGCAACGGCATGAGCATAATGCGATTTTCCTTAAAGCCCACCACCTCCGCTTCAATTGGCGGTTCATTGCGCTTGGGGTACAACAGACACAATTCGCCGATTTTAGCATTAGGGCCTTTGGACTCGATAGTTAGTCCAATCACTTGAACCACTTTGCCATGCTTTTTTACTGGTTCCATCTCATCCAGCAAAGACACATATTCATCTTCCCATAGGTTCATCGTTTATTTTCTCCTCACAATAAGCGAGCATTTGTCTTCTGATTTCTTCTAATTGGCTATCCACAGTTGCATCATATGAGCCGCTTGCTGTTTGAATCATGCATCCGCCTATCGTCAAACTTGCCGTGGGAACCAACTTTAATTCAGAATCTGCTTTAACGTAGGTTCTCAACTCTTCCATAAAAGGCAGAACCAGCGGGTAATCTTCGAGAGCTACTTGCAGCATGACATCTTCTGCTTCTTCAACTTGCCGAAGTGCCTGCTTAATGATATTCAACAACTGGTCTTCGTTTTGCTTTAATTCTTGTTTAATTACTTTTTCAGCAATCTTTACACTTAGTGATAACAAGAACGGTTCCGATTGTTGAATTATTTGAGCCTTTTCTAAGTACGCTGTTTCGATTAAGCTATTCATCTCTTGGCGTTTTTGTTGAAATTGTTCTTCTATTGTTGCAAGCCCTTTGTCATATCCAGCTTGAAATCCTTGTAGAGCCGATTCTTCGGCCAGTCTTTTTGCTTCTAGCTCTGCTTCTTCCCGCTTTTCCACCCACCACTGTTCAATGGTTTGCTGCGCTTCTTGTTTCTGTATTTCTAATTGATCCTTTAATAACTTTGCTTGAGCATCCAAATGTTCAATGTCTTCCCGTAAACTTCTTCTTTGTTGTTGCGAGTCAACTGCTCTTTCAATAAAATCTAGTTTTTTTGTTTCAATTTTTTTTGTGCCAATTATTTTTTTTTCACTTATTAAAGAAGTTGCCTGGGAGTGGTTGCGGATAATATTAGACAATCAACTCATCCCCTTTGCCACGAGAAACTGCGATTTCACCTTTTTCTTCGAGACTTCTCATTAACGAAACGATGCTGGTTTGAGCATTTTCTACATCTTTCAGTTTCACTGGCCCCATCACATCAATTTCATCACGGATGAGATCTGCACGACGCGTTGACATATTTGCATATATTGCATCTTTTACTTCATCACTTGCCACTTTCAATGCAAAAGTTAAATTCGTATCGTTAACGTCACGAATAACCCGTTGAATGGATCGGGAATCCAAATTGATAATATCTTCAAAAACGAACAAACGCTTCTTGATTTCCGCAACCAAATCCGGATTCTCTTTTTCCAGCGCTGAAAGGATTGCTCTCTCTGTTCCAAGGTCAATCTTATTCAATACACGGACAATCGACTCCACTCCGCCAGTTGCAGTGTAATCCTGAGTTCCGGAAGCCGAAAGCTTCCGCTCCAAAATCTGTTCTATTTGAAAGATAACTTCAGGGGATGTGCTTTCCATCTGTGCAATTCTCCGCGCAACCTCTGCTTGTTTTTCGCTAGGGAGCTGGGATAGGATTTCGGAAGATTGCTTAGCATCTAAATAGGATAGAACCAATGCAATCGTTTGCGCATGCTCATGCTGCAGAATATTCAATATCTGGTTTGGATCTGCTTTTCTCGCGAAATGAAAAGGTTTCACTTGCAGGCGATTCGACAAGCGCCCGATGGTTTCCATCGCTTTTTCTTTACCCAATGCTTTTTCCAAAATGCTCCGAGCATAGCCTAAACCGCCTTCGTTCAGGTAATCTTGCCCCACCATCATTTCATAGAATTCATCAATAATCGCCTCTGTCTGACTGTTTGGCAATTGACGAACGTTCGCAATCTCCATCGTCAACAAGTCAATTTCGGCTTCTGTCAATTGCTTAAACAAATCAACCGAAACATCCGGTCCAAGCCCTACAAGTAAAACCGCTACTTTCTGCACACCCGTTAATTCTTTTGTTATATTAACCATTGATTACTCTCCTAGTCATCCGCCATCCACGTTCGCAGCAATTTAGCAAAATCTTCAGGTCTCCCTTTAGCAAGTTTCTCAATTGTCTTTTGCTTTGGATTTGATTTTGAACCAAATGCAGATAAATCGATCTCTTCTTCAAGTTCTACTTGATTTGACTTAGCCAAAGCCTGTTCAAATCCACCAAACTCATACTCTTCTTCAAAAATCTCTTCTTTCTTCCTTCTGCGAAGCAAAATTAGTACTACAACAATAATAAGGAGTAAAACAACCGCTGCGCCGATTACAAGCAGAAGGTTATTCGGTATCCCTGCCAGGAATGTTGTTTCCGGCTCTTCTTCTTCAACTGCTGGACGTCCCTGAAACTCGGTTGCAAAAACAGAAATCCGATCTTCCAGCTCTGCCTCAGTTGCAGGGAATTCATTCATACTCAATGAAGTACTGACCGCATTCTTCAATAGATTGCTGATATCCGTAACGTTTTCTTGTGTTAAGCTGGCTGGATTCTCAGGAACTGGCGGTTCCACACCTACGTTGATCGTAATATCATCGATGACGTATGGACTCATCTCGATTTGCCGATTGATCCGATTGACTTCGCTATTGATTCGCTCTTCTGTTCGTTCGGATTCACTGTTGCCGGCACCATCCACACCCGGATAATTAGCTACTTCTGTTTCACCGGTTCCCGCTGCATCTTCAATGACTGTGCCTTCACTTGAATAAGTTTCGACAATCCGTTCCACACTGATATCCAAACCTTCATTGTTTTCAATATCGACGGGTTCAACCAATTGCTCTTCCCGCTTTTCTTTCGTGAAATCGATGTTCGTCATAACAGAAACAACCACTTTGTCCTGCCCTAATAACAAGCCCAGCATTTGCTGCAGCTCGCGCTGAATATCCTGTTCGATGCCTTTTTGGATTTCGCGGTGCTGCTGGTAAACCGACAAATTGGTATCTGCCTGATTGGCATCCTGCACTTCGAACACTTGGCCGTTCTGATCCATAATGACAATCTGCTCAGCCGGTAAACTTGGAACCGATTTGCTGATCAGATGATACAAGCCATTTATTTGTTTCTGATCCAACTGGAATGTTGGATCGCCTTTAATGACGATAGATGCTGTTGATGTCTGCTCATCATCCGTAATCCAAATATTTTCCTTCGGCAGCGTGATCATGACATTCGCTTCCGTTACTCCATCAATCTGTTGAATCAAATATGCCAATTCGTTTTGCATGGCATCTCGTTCCACAACATCAAAATGGCGATCCGTCATTCCAAGACCCATATTTTCACTAAATATGCCGTAATTCACATTTCCATTTTTCGGAATGCCTTCCGCAGCCAAGCTGACTTTCAAATTAGCCAAATGCTCTTCCGGCACGCTGATGGTTTTTCCATCTGCCGAAACTTGCACCGGAATGGCTTGCTCTTCAATCGCTGTTTTGATTTCACCTGCTTCAGCTGCTGTCAAATTAGAATACAGTACTGAAAACTCGGAGCGATTACTCAGAAAAACAAAGACAATCAAGATTATCAAGGTGATAAAAAAGGAGCCAATAACAGACCATTTCGTTACAGGAGAAAAACTGGTCCACGATTCACTCAATTTCGTTTTATATGTCGAAAACTTCTCTTTCATTTAGTCATCATCCCGCCGGTCCCTATCATACTTGCATTCTCATCACTTCTTGATAAGCCTCGACAACCTTGTTGCGGACCTGCATCGTCATCTGCAAAGACAAGCTGGCTTTTTGCGAAGCGATCATGACTTCATGTACATCCTGAACTTCTCCTGTCACCAATTGGTTGGTCAATTTATCTGATTCATTTTGTGCTTTGCTTACTTCTTTTAACGCATCCTTGAATATTTCCCCGAACCCTTCCACTTTGGTTTCGGGTTTCACTTTATCGAACAATTGATTTTGGATGAAAGGCGTCTGAATCTGGCTAATTTTTTCCATAGTGCCTCCTTAATGATCTATATAATTTGATATTGATGTATTCACTTCTAATTAGCGCTTCGGTCGCTTTGGGCATAGCTCCCACAAGAAGCCAGGCAAAGAACGCCTGTCTTCTTGTTTCGCTTAGCCCTTGGACGCGCCGGCGCTTAGGTTTTTATTAAGTTTAAGCAACACTAAATTTTCTACTGTTTAGATATAAGATATGGAGCAAAACAACGGAGACTCCCGCGGGATAGCGAAGTGCTGAAATCCACTCGGGCGCATAGCCCGAGTTAGTTCAGCGCAAGCCCGTAGGAAAGCGGAGTTGTTTTGCGGAATATCCAAAAGTGAAAACCACTAGTTATTTCCCAATCTCCAACGCTTTCATGAACATGCTTTTCGAAGCATTCAACGCTGTGACGTTGGCTTCGTAGGAGCGGGTTGCAGACATCAAATCCACCATTTCTTTCAATGGATCGACATTAGATGAACGGACATAACCGTCTTCTCCGGCATCCGGATGCTCCGGATCATAAGTCATCGTAAATGGCGTCTCATCTTCTTTGATTTCAGAAACTTTGACTCCTGTCACTGCAGCATTGCCTTTATTGATCACCGACTGCAATTGATTAGCAAAAGGCGATCCGCCGCTTTGAGATAATTCCACTGTTTTTCGGCGATAAGGCATCCATTCCCCATCCACCAGCTCGGCACGATTTGTGTTGGCATTTGCGATATTGGCAGATACAACGTCCATCCGGAGTCGGTTGGCTGTGAGGCCGGAAGAACTGATGTTAAATCCGTTAAATAAACTCATCTTTTTTATCTCCCTCCATTAATAACAGAGCTTAAACTGTTGAGTTTGCTGTTTACCCGTTCGGTAACAGCGTTATACCATAATTGGTTTTTTGCCAGTTCAGCCATTTCGACGTCCATGTCAACATTATTGCCGTTGTTATTGTATTTTGTGGAGTTGTTCGTCAAAACTTCAGTTTTAGTCACCGATCGTTCGTTGCTGAACGACAGATGCCGCTCGTTTGTTTTATAACTTGAAAGGCTTTGCTGGTTCATCGCTGTATCCAACGCTGCTTGAAAATCGACTTTTTTGCTTTTGTAATTAGCTGTATCCACATTGGCGATATTTGCTGAGTGGACTCGTTGTCTTAGGGTTGAAGCCGACAGCGCTTGCTCCATAGTTTCAAGAGATTTAGGGAATATATTCATTAATAAACTCCTTTTTTTTACAATTAATTTTAAATAAAAAACCACCTTAAAAAAGATGGATTTAATTAAATCTACCATTTTTGGTAACCCGGCTGCCTTATACGTCATGTAGTTAGGCCCGTGGCTTTGCGTCTTTATCTTTCGAATAAGTTTGCCATTATCACAATGATTTTATCTATTTTATTTTTAAACTCGTCATTTCGTACTATTTTCAAAAAATAATAACAACGTGATAGTATCATGTTTATATAATTTTGTATATTTTTCTTTTAAATATTTTTTTAATGTTAAATTTTCCATATTAATCTAAAAGTCTCTATTTATATTCTATTTTAAATGTTATGCTACGCGAGAAATAATGAAATTGGTTTTGAGAGGAAGAACTCATATGTTTCGTGGATTATATACCGCTACATCAGGGATGATGGCCAATAATAGGATGCAACAAGTCTTAACGAATAACCTATCAAATGCCAATACTCCTGGTTTCAAAGAGGACCAAACGGTTATGCGCGCTTTTCCCAATCAGTTGATTAAAGCGATGGAGGCTGGCAAAAAAGGTACAATAGTCCCCCAAAATATCGGGACTTTAACCACGGGAGTATATGCTCAGGAAGGGATTCCTTCTTTTTTGCAAGGACCTCTAAAAGAAACCGGAAATACGACAGATTTAGTGCTCATGGATGAGTTATTGCCCATAAATCCAGAAACTCAGCAAAAAGGCACAATGGTTTTTGCAGTAGCTGCAGATAACAATGAAGTCCGCTATACGAAAAACGGAACTTTCGCAGTAAATGCCGAAGGTGCGTTGATGACCAGCGATGGATTTCCTGTATTAGGTGAAAACCAGCAGCCGATCCAAGTGGGATCGACTAACTTTACAGTGCAGGACAATGGCCAGATTGTGTTAGCGGATGGCACGCAAGGTGGCCGTCTATGGATGGGCCACACTGAAAATCCGGAGCAGTTTGTAAAAGAGGGACAGAATCTGTTGCGGTGGGCCGGAAATCCGGAAGGCACTCCGCAATTTGTTGATAATGTTGCTTTGCTTAATAATACAGAAAGCCTTGTAAAACAAGGCTTTCTCGAACAATCGAATGTTGACTTGACCCAAACGATGACAGACATGATGACGACTTACCGAGGTTTTGAATCAAACCAAAAAGTGATACAAGCCTACGATCGCAGCATGGAAAAAGCCGTCAATGAAATCGGTCGCGTATAAGGAGGAATTAGTTTCCAGTGAATATCCAAATGAATACAGCAAGCAATACCATGGCTGAACTGCAAAAAAAGATCGACTTGATCGGCAATAACATTGCCAATGTAAATACCAATGGCTATAAACGCCAAGAAGCGAGTTTTTCTGATGCGCTCGTTCAGTCAATCGAGAAACAAGTCGGCCCGCAAAATGAAGTTGGACGAATTACGCCTTACGGTTTGCGAATTGGCGCCGGCGCGATTTTATCTCAGACAGCCACTCGCAACGAACAAGGCTCCATCTTCCAAACAGATCGCCCGCTTGATTTTATGATCCAGGGCGAATCCGCATATTTTCGTGTTGCATCAGAAGACAATACCTTTTATACAAAAGACGGCTCTTTTCAGGTACAACCAATCTTGAATTCAAATCAAGTAAGCCTTGTTACTGCGAACGGAGATGCCGTTCTTGGAGCCAATAATCAGCCGATCACTTTTGACGCTGATTATGATTCCATCCAGTTAAATGGAAATGGGGCTTTGGAAGTCTCCTATAAAGATCCTGCTAAACAACCAGCTGAAATCCAATTGGGCATCGCACAAATAAACCGGCCTAATTCTCTCGAAAAAATTGGCGGCAACCGTTTCAGCCTAACGGGTACCGAAGCAGACCAACTCGCCAACGGCAATTTGCAGCTGGTTGATCTGTCACAGCAAAATGACGGATCTATCTCTATTAAGCAAGGCGCTTTAGAAGCCTCCAATGTTGACCTTACCGATGAAATGGCTGAATTGATTTCCACTCAGCGATTGTTTCAATCACAAGGAAGAGCCATTTCCTACGCAGATGACATGATGGGCTTGGTCAATACAATAAAAGGATAACGAAAAAAGAGCAGATTCCCCGCGGGGCATCTGCTCTTTCGCACTTTAATTCACTTATCTTAAGAAATCCATTAAACTCGGTTGAATTATTTTTGATGTTGCAGCGAGGCTTGCTTGGTAGACACTTTCTTCGCTTTTTAGCTTGATGATGGCTTCGGCATAATCCGTATCCTGTAGTTTTGACAGCATGGATTTGAGCTCCAAGTTGCTGTCGAGCAAGCGATTCTCCACTGCTTCTAAACGATTTTGACGGCCCCCATTTTCTGCTGATACCGTTAGAAGCCGTTCAATTCCCCCATCGATCATACCCAAGTCCACTTTTTCATCAGCTTTCAAGCTATTCACCATTTTATTTAATGCCTGAAACAAGTTGGTTTCGTCATCAGCATTCCCAAATATTTTATCTGGTGTGACGCTCGCTTCTATAGTGACGTTATCGCCGATAACAATTGTTTTTGCAGCCACTTCGAAAGTTGTCGTCAGATAGGAATCGGATTTCGGATACGGGGCTTGATCAGTATTTTTTCCGTTAAATAAAAAGTTTCCATTTACTTTTGTATTAGCAAACTCTCTTACTTGTTCTGTTAATTGTTTAACTTCTGCAGCAATCGCTTTCCTGTCTGAATCGGACAAGGTGTCGGTATTGCTTTGAACGCCCAATTCCCTCACACGCTGCATGACATTGACCATCGCATTAATATTTTGATCGGTTTCTTCCATCCATAACTTTGCTTCGCCAGCATTTCGTTCAAATTGCTGATTGGCAGCCAATGAACTTTTTAAGCTCATGGATTTACTGACACCATTCGGATCGTCCGATGGCCGGTTAAGCAGTTTGCCAGTCGAGACCTGATTATTAACTTTTTCAAAACGACTCAAGTTTTGATGCATATTTCTTACTGAATTTTGATTGAGCATTTGTTGTGTGACTCTCATCCTGCTTCCCCCTCTACTTACCGGGCGGCCATACGGTTAATGATGGTATCTAGCATCTGGTCTGTCATCGATACTAACCGTGCTGCCGCATTATACGAATGTTGGTATTTAATAAGATTGGCCATTTCTTCATCTAGTGAAACACCGGTTACTGACTGTCTTCGGTTTTCTGTGGCCAGCAATGCTGTTTCGTGATTAACGACGGTATTTACAGCAGCTTGGCTTTGAGCCCCAAGCTTGCTGACCAATACACGAAAGTCCGACTTGGCTGATTGTGAGCCACTTTCCATTGATGCAGGAATCTTTGAATTTTCCATATTGTAATTAACCTTTAAGGTTGAAATATTAAAATCAGTGGTATTGCCAATAAATAATTGGCTTTCTTTGCCGCCTGCTGCTGAAACACCATTCGCTGTAACGAATCCTTCAACCACTTTGTTCATTTCCTTGTGGTAGTCATCAGCGATTTCCATCGACTGGCTGAGACCGGCAAGCTTACCGCCGTAGATTTCATTTTCACCAGCACCGGTTTTATAATCAATATTAGTTACTTGAGTTCCTGCCACTAGTGAAGCATCCGTGGATTTGAGTTTGATGCTGTAAGAGCCGTCTGTTTTTTCTTCGACTTTGACTGACATCAGTTTTGACAGCCCTTCAACTGCTGCGTCGCGTTTGTCGCGCAAATCGTTTGCTTGGCTGTCGCTGCGGACAATACTGCTATTTAAATCAGCTATTTGCTTTAAATATGCATTGGCTTCTGCGACTGTCGACTGCGATTGTTGAACCAAATCGCTTTTTAAATTTTCCATTGATGCATTCATCGAATGAGCAACTTCTACAAAAGCCTGAGCACGCTCTTTAACAACCGCCTGCGCTGATAAACTTGTAGGTTCGTTTCCAAGGTCCTGCCAAGCATTCCATAATTGATCCATGGCTGAGTTCAAGCCCGTGTCGCTAGGTTCGTTAATTACCGTCTCGAGCCGATCCAAAGTCGCCTGTTTTGCTTCCCACTGACTTAAGGTTCCCGATTGATCGCGATGCTGCTGATCAAGGAATTGATCTCTTACACGTGTAATCGAGTCAAGGTTGACACCCGTTCCCAACTGTCCGGAGTTTGCTCCGCTATTCGTCCAAATATCGACAGATGCTGATGCACTGGCGTTTACTTGTTGCCGCGAATAGCCTTTTGTATTGACGTTGGCAATATTTTGTCCAGTTGTGGCAATGCTTGCCTGTCCAACGGATAACCCACGTTTCCCTAACTCTAGACCGTGAAAAGATGAGACCATTATTTCCCCTGCTTTCTAAAAGTTCTTAAGCTCTTGTATCGAAAAAGCCCTGATTATTTACCTGTGCTTTTTGCTGTCCGACTGGTGATTGATAATTAAAATGCTGTTGCTTTGATTTCGTTACTTGAGTGATCATATGTTGAACAAAGCTCATCGAGTCTTCAAGGATTTTTTCATTAACCTTGTTTTTTGCCTGCAACTCAGTTAAAAGCATTTGTAAAGTTTTCAATTGGGAGTGAAGCTCTTTTTTTACTTTTTCATCTGAAATCTGTTCAGTAAATTCACTGAATGTCAGGCCCGGGTGTTCGTTGAGGACATCTGCCATTAACTGCTGGCGCTCGTCCTCTAGTTCGCCCAATTGTTTAATAAGCTTGGACTCTTCTTTTACTAACTCAGTTAATTCATCCACTTTACGTTCGATGAGTACAGTCTGTTTCCGTTCAGCATAGCGAATCAACTGTTTCTGCAGACTGATCAATTCGTCCAGCGTCGTGACGACTAAATCCAGCATCCGACACCCTCCTCTTTTAAGAGCTTCATTCTATTTATCAAACCAGAATTGATGGACTTTATCAGCTACCTTATCAACGTCGACTTGGTATTCACCCGCTGCGACCTGGGCTTTTAAAAAGTTTATCTTTTCCTGTCTTTCGATATCTGCTGTTGCATTTTTTTCAAACATTGCTTTTGCCTGATGTGAAATTTGCAGTTCGTCTTCTTTTTGTATCGGTCTCGCCTTAGCTGCGGGAGTAACCTGCAGCTTTTGATAAGCTTGAATAAAGGAAGAACCGTTTGTTTTATCGATATTCATTCCTTCACCGCCCTAACTTTTTTTATTTTCTTAGCTTCCAGTATTGTGCGTTTGCAGAAACACCTACAGGGTTCTTAGCCATTTGCTCTCTAAATTGATCGGCTTGAAGAGACTTGTTGAGCTCTGTTGAAAATTTAGTGGCACATTCGGTACATAAGCTATCTCTTTTAATTACCTTACCACACTGGGAACACGGGTAACCCAGATTTGGATAATCCGCTGCATACAGGCGCCCATCGCGAATGAATTCTTTAATCCGCTTTTTCGAAACATCGACGGCTTCACTGACTTCAGCAATCGTAGCCCTACGATTCTCCTCGGCTTTCAAAAACTCTGCTACGAGTTTAAATTGCTGCTCGATATCCTTGTAGCAATCCAGGCAGTAATCTGAATAGCTTTTATTGAATAGCCTGCCGCAAATACTGCAATTTTCTAACCGGCTTGCCTGCATTCACTTCACCTTATCTCTTCTATAGATTTATATCGGCAGCTTCCGTTAAATGTTTAGTAAAATCAATGATTATTGTACTTTAAATTCTGTTACCAGCACACGTTCAACATGCCCCTTGTCCAGCATGTCATTTAACTTTGCCGTGAGCTGCTCTTCAAGTGTTGCTATTCCATCCTTGCTGACGAGCTCTTCTTTGGTAAAACCAGCAACTGTTGAAATAATTGCTGCACGGACTTCAGATGTGCGATTTTCTGTTTCTTCTTTTGTTTTTTTATTGTCTAATGCAATATTGAATTGAACAACAGCAAAATTGCTAGCAGAAGCAAGGTTTGTGGTGATGATATCGGTATCGATACTCAATTCCACTAATTCTTCTGCAGTTAAAGGTTTGTCTTCAGAGCTTGCTGTTTTTTGTGAGAACAAAAATGCAGCTCCTACCCCAATAACTGACGCTAAAATAATGATAATAATAATATTTTTAAATTTCCCCATGCTGTACACACCTCTTAATCTATATTTTCTTTTTGATAAGGGGAGATTAGTACTTCCACGCGGCGGTTTTCCTCTCGTCCCGCTTCGGTATCGTTTGAAGCAATAGGCTGATACTCGCTATAGCCGGTGGCACTAAATTTCCGTGGATCCAACTTTTCATTTTCAAGAAGAATTTTCATAAAAGTGATGGCTCTCGCTGAGCTTAGCTCCCAATTGCTTGGGAATTCCCGGGTGCCTGTTGGAACATTATCCGTATGTCCCTCTATATAAATCATACGTGGTGTATCGGTAATCAATAAATTCGAAATTTCTTTTGCCACTGTTCTGGAATCTTCAAAAATTTCAGCCTGACCTGATTGAAAAAGAACACCTTCCGTTATCGTCAGCATCAGCCCTTTTGAGGTAAGCTTTGTTTGGAGTCTCGGAGACAAACCTTTTTCGTCAATATACCCATCAATTTTCGCTTTGAATTCTTTCAGTTCTTTCTGATCTTCCGCCCATGACATTTCTTCTTGCCCTTCAGTTGTCGAGGCCTCGGTCTTCAATTCTTCAATCGGAGGAGTTACTTCCATACTTTCAGTGGGTGCTTCCTTTTCCAGAACACCGGTCCCGCCTTGCAGCTCACTATTGAAAGAACTGGAAATCGCCTGGAATTTTTGGGAATCTACTTCACTGGCAGCAAAAAGCACGATAAATAAGGCAAGCAGCAATGTTAAAATATCCGCGTAAGGCAATAGCCAGGCTTCATCTACATGTTCTTCGTGTTTTTTTTTACGCTTCAACACGAACACCTTCTTTGTCTTTTCCTCTTGCTTCCGCTTCAAGGACTCGATCTTTTACCGGTAAATACGTCAGCAACTTTTCTTCCACTGTACGGACTGGCAGACCACTTTGTACGGCTAATATCCCTTCCAGCATGATCATTTTCATTTTTGCTTCTTTTTCGGATTTCCGTTTGAGCTTGTTAGCAAAAGGATGCCACAGTACATAGCCCGAGAAAATCCCAAACAATGTCGCGATAAAGGCAGCGGAAATCGATTTTCCAAGCAATGCCACATCATCCAAGTGCCCGAGTGCCGCAACCAAACCGATAACTGCACCAAGCACACCTAAAGTCGGTGCGTAGGTGCCGGCCTGAGCAAAGATTTTTGCGCCCAATTCATGGCGTTCTTCCATCGCTGCAATTTCCTCTTCCATCATTTCACGGATATATTCCTGAGACTGGCCGTCAACGACCATCTTCAAGCCCCGCTGCAAGAATGGATCTTCCACTTCATCCGCTTTTTCTTCCAAAGCCAGTAAACCTTCTTTTCTAGCCAGCATGGCCCACCCTGTAAACATGGGAATCATTTCTTTGACTGTGGCCATTTTTGATTCACTGAAAATGACTTTGAAAAAACTCGGAATCTGCTTAACTTCTTCCATTGGAAACGCGATGAGGATACAGGCAACCGTGCCGGCAAAAATGATGACTAATGCTGCCGGGTTATATAAAGCGATTGGACTGGATCCTTTTAAGATCATTCCGCCGATCAAAACGGCAAATCCAAGTATTATGCCCACCCATGATGTCTTATCCACGTTCATACCTCATTTCATCTTTATACATACTTGCTATACACCATTTAGAGCATAGTTTTTACAAGAGATCAGCCAGTGAATACCTATATTCTTGCTTCACTCAGCTTATAAGACCGCATTAATTATTTTTAGCTAATGCCATTGCTTCTTTCCAAGTGTTGCGCATATCTTTCATCAGCGTCTCCACTTCTTCGAGTGCTTCTGGATCGTTTTTCATATTAGCATCCAGCAGGCGGCTGTACATGTATTCATACATCTGAGCTAAAGCAGCTGACATTTCAATATTCAAGTCCAGCGTAATGCGGAGTTCTTGAACAATGTTTTGTGCTTTGATGATGTTAGTATTCTTTTCTTCAAAATGTTTATCTGCCATCGCACGTTTTGCCATTTTTATAAATTTGAGGCTGCCATTGTAGAGCATCAAAGTCAGTTCTTGTGGAGATGCTGTCATTACTGAATTCTGCTGGTAGGCCTGGTAAGGATTAATTGTTGCCACGTGTTGTTTTCCCCCTCGATCTTAATTCCGTTTATCTATGAATGAACCTTCAGTGGATACGGTTTGATAAGCGTTGCTGTATTTTTTTGATATTTCTTTTGTTTGAGCGATGCGATTGATCTGTGCAAAAAAGGAGTGGTGCAAGTCGTTGAGCAAGAGATGAAGCTGTTGATCGATTTCCTTTACTTGCTCAATGATAGACTGCTCTTCGGCTGTCCATTGAAAGTTTTTTTGCTTCATAAAAGTCTCTAACTGTTTAATAGATTGCTGCCGGCGATAAAATATAGTCTCAAGTGATTCAACGCTGCCTTCGTCGTTTGCTTCCATCCGTGAATTGATGTGCTTGGCTTTTTTGTAAAGCTCCTGTGTCTGTTCCAGAAATGCATACATAATTGTTTTTGAGCTCATTACGCGCCACCAAACATGTTCTGCTGCATCCAAGCGCTTTGCGAGTTCATCTGGCTTAACGCTTTCTCCATTGCTGTGAACTGTTTCCAATAGCGGTCTTCGACGCGCAATAGACGGTCTTGCCAGCGGCTGATTTCATCATTCATCTGCCTTATTTTTTTGGAAAGTGTACTGTTGTCTACAGAGCTCGAAGAACTGCCAGCTTTTGTGCTGAGATTTTTGACGATATTATTCAACGTGTCATATACTCTTGCCCCGACTCCATTACCCGCAGCATCTCTAGTGGTGAACAATGCCATCACTTCATCCGGTTTGTTCTTTAGTGCTTCACTCAATTTCGTTTCATCTATGAATAATTTGCCACCTTCAGTATATGCACCGGTGTTTATGCCTATTTGAGACAAATGATTAAGGTTACCATCTGCAACACTTGATACCTTGTCCATGAAGGCTCTACGCAAGTCTTGCATAGCCGCTTTCAATACCGGATCGTTACGCAATAAACCGCTCCGCGCTTTTTCTTCCCATAATTCAACTTCTTTTTCAGTCATGTCTTTCTTTTGTTCATCGGATAAAGGTTGGAAATCCGGGTAGCGCTTTTCGACCAGCTGCTTCTGCAGAGTTTCAATTGTTTCATTGTATTTATCAACAAAGTCTTTGATCATGGACAACGGCTTTTCAGGGTTAGACTGGACGTTTATGGTTGCTTCTGTGCCAGCCTGCAAAAGATTGATCGTCAATCCGTTAACGGTCGTTTGGTTAGTTTTTAATCCCGTAATTTCAATGTCATCAAATTTAATGGAGCCGTCTGCAGCTCCGGCAGCGGTGGCTGTGGTTGCGCCATTGTTGATAATTTTATTAGCCAAATCTGCATTTGCCGTTGTTCCGTCTGCTGCTGTGAAATTCATGGTAAAAGCCTGTTCGGCTCCCATTCCTTTTGTTGCAATGAAAAAGCGGGACGTCGTGTTATCAAAGCTGGCCCGCAGAGCTGGAATTGAAGCTGCAGTGGCATCCTGAAGATTCTTAGCTACGTCCGCAAACGTATCCGTGCTCGCTACATTAACGCTTACAGTTCCTATCTTTATTTGGCCTGCCACACCAATTTGATCTGTCGAATTGGCAGCCTTAGTGCTTCCGTCTGCTACTGTTGTCGTAATACCAGCAGTTGAGTTCAATTTCGCTGCACTCGCTACACTTGTCACCTGCACCTTGTAAGAGCCGCTCATTGCAGTAGCCGTTGTCGCTACCGTGAAACTTGTCGGATTTGGTGAAGTGACGCTATACGAGTTGAATGATGACTGAAGCCGCAAATTACTGGCACTTGTCCGAAGAGTCGACATGGACAAATTAGTATTGCGGAATGCTTCCTGCTGCCATTCTGTAAAGGTTTTTTGCTGCATTAATTTATCTAAAGGCATCTTTTGGATCTTCATCATGTCTTTGACGATTGATTCTGTATCCATGCCTGATGCTAATCCGCCAACGCGCATATTCTGTTCACTCCGTTCTTATAATTTCTCATCCACAATCAGGCCCGCCAATTCGGCCATCGATGCATACATATCTAAAAATTTTTTATTGGGAATTTCCCGCAGGACCTCATCTGTTTTCGAATCAATTACTTGAACATAATAGACCTCCAGCTTTTCATGCAGTTGGAATTTCACATTTGTCGAGCTCGGTTCTAAAAACTTGTTCATGTCCTCTACTTTATCGCTGATCATTTCTTTCATAACGGATTTATTAATATCCAACAATTTATTTTCTTCAGGAACTGGCGTTTCTTTGAAAGCTCCTGGATTCGGTTCGTTGATTTTTGAAAAATGAGGAATTGACTGATTTACTACCTCTATGATTGCCACTCTCCCAATCTTCTAGTTTGTTTAAAAGGCTCTATATTAGTTATCGGCAGAATATGTGGTTTTTTTAGCAATAAATCAAAAAAAATAAGACAGGCCTATGAAAAGACTTGTCTTATTTTATGTGAGCTTGGAATAATAATTGCTGACGCCTTGTGTCCAATGGTTGTTTAACCCGGTTGGATCGTTAGCGGCTCCAACCGGCGCGTATTTCGCTCCGATTTTCGCAATGGTGTCTTTGCCTTGATTCAAGTAGTTCTGGCGCAAATTGCGGGCCATATCGAAAATACTGTCTTCTACCGAACCATAACTCCGCAAGCCGTTTTTGCCCATCATGCCAGCGACATTGTTTTTGTCGTTGACCGCTTTCGATGAGCCATTTCCGGTTTCATGGATGGCAATGGCTGACAATAAATTCGGATCGAGATCGTATTTTTTCCCCGCATTGATAAAGTGGGCAGCCGTTCCGCTTAACTTGCCTTCTAATGTATTGTCCAATTTAACAAATTGCGTCGGCCGGAACTTCAGATCGCTCTTATCTGTTGCAGCGGTTGGCACTTCTTTTGTGTTGAGTGGCGGAATCGTAACAGCCGGATTATAGGAATTGGCTAGCGGGGCCGTTAATGGCGTAGTTAAAGACGGCAACTCAGCTTGAACACCCGTTTGCGGTGTTGTTTCCGTATTTGTCTGTTCCATGCTTTCCATCATGGCATTCATTAGCATCGCGAAAAACGTGCTGGGACTTGTCGAGTTGCTGACAGAGCTAGTGGTACTGTCGGTCTGTCCTAAAGCAGGCATCGACTTCGCCATCGTGGCAATCGTATTATATAAAAACAGATTAGAAAATATCGGACTGGTCAATTGGTTCTCACACCCTTTGCTTGAGTTAATCTTGTTTAGTGTACAAGATAACGGGTGAAAAAAGAATAGGATAATTGTGGTAGTAAATAAAATCTTTATCCAGTAAAAAGAAAAAAAGCCTGTGACCTTTTACAGTCATAGACTTTCTCACTCATTTACCCTCTAATGTCCAACTTGCCACCAATATGAGGCTGTACAAACTGTCCCAGCATTTTTACAACACTCTGACCATTTGTTTCAGCTTGGTTGATTGTCTTTTTCATAATAGAAACGTTTACTTCTGTTCGAACATTTATCTGACTGATTGCCATTGATAACGCACCAATATCCATTAGACTGCCTCCTTATAAAAAAAAGGAGCCTAAAATTAGGCTCCTGCTGATTCTTAATATTAACGTAGCAATTGAAGCACTTGCTGTGGAGCCTGGTTGGCTTGAGCTAGCATTGCTTGTGATGCTTGGGCAAGAATTGAATTCTTTGTTTGTTCCATCATTTCTTTCGCCATATCGACGTCACGAACTCGTGATTCCGCAGCAGTAAGGTTTTCTGCAGACGTGTTCAAATTATTTGTTGCGTACTCTAAGCGATTTTGGTTAGCTCCTAAGTTAGAACGCTCAGCTGAAACTGCTTTTATAGCATCATTAATAGTTGTAATTGCTGCTGTTGCTACTGCAGAAGTTGAAGAAATATCAATAGCCTCAGTTGCTTCATCATCAGTTGTAGCGATAGATAAACCAGTTGAACCTCTCATATCAGCGAAGTTAACCGTAATTTGTTGATTTTCATTCGCTCCAACTTGGAAGGTAAATGAACCATCTCCATTCGGTCCGCCTACGCCAGTCAAGAGATCTTGACCGTTAAACTGAGTATCTTTAGCAATGCGGTTAACATCCTTTGCCAACTGATCAGCTTCATTCTGAATTGCTTCACGATCTTCAGTTGTGTTTGTATCGTTTGAAGCTTGTACAGCTAATTCACGCATGCGCTGAAGAATGTCTTGAGTTTCATTCAATGCACCTTCTGCTGTTTGAATTAAAGAAATACCATCTTGCGCATTTCGAGAACCTTGTTCAAGTCCGCGAATCTGTCCACGCATTTTCTCAGAAATTGAAAGTCCAGCTGCATCGTCTTTCGCGCTGTTGATGCGAAGTCCAGATGACAATTTCTCCATGCTGTTCATTTGTGCGCTTTGAGCTGAGCCCATTTGGCGGTGTGTGTTAAGTGCTGCGATATTGTGATTGATAATCATTGTGTATTACCTCCGTGTAATGTTTTTTTGTTTTTTGTAAGCGCCCAAATCCTTTTGAACTGCCTTACAGTAGTTATATCGGAGGGGTTTAACAAATGTTTAGTGTTTTTTGAAAGTTTTTCTTTTTTATTTTCGATCCACATAAAAAGCCTGCAAATTCTGCAGGCTCACGTTCTATTTCTTCCGCATGCTTAAGAAGTCACTCAAATTGATGACATTCGACATTGCTTGCTTGTTCTCTTCCTGAATCTCCAGGTACACTTCTTTCCGGTGGATGGTCACTTGTTTTGGCGCGTTGATGCCGATCCGCACCATGTCCCCTTCTATAGAAGTGACCGTAATTTCAATGTCGTCGTTGATGATGATCGTTTCGCCTTTTTTACGTCCCAGTACTAACATCGCCTTACACCTGCCTTGCAGCGGTGTCGCCGCTCTGGAATAAAGCCTGCTTGATCTGGTAGTCTTTATTGTTCAAGACAACCTGCATGCCCAGCTGTTTTTTATTGTTGATAACCAGCGGTGCCTTCAAGTTAGTTGTTGCTCCGCTGATGTCGCCTTTAACAGAAACTGTCGTCAGCACAATAGCATCAGACGGATCTTCCAACTGCAGCCGCTCCACCATCTGCTCTTCCAGTTTGATGTCATAGTCCTTGAAAAACGTAAACGGATCGACCAGGAAGAAACTGACTTTCACCATTTCCACTGACTGCAGGAAAAAGAATGGCGATTCCCCTTCTGCATCCGCCGGTAGCAATACATATTTCTTATATTCATCAAATCCCGGAATCCCTCTATCAAACGTGATGACACGTTCTTCAGCCAGTTCCACTTCACCGAATTGCTCTGTTTGAATTTTCATGCCCAACTCCCTTTCCTTAACAAAAAAATGCCTCTTAAGATAAACATATCTCAACAGGCATTTATTAACAATCAATTTTTAATTAACTCCATCTACTGGAAGCCACTTAACCTGCCTGCTCTTCAATCTCCAACTCTTCTCTTAACCGAATCCGCACCAATTCCACTGCCCCATCAATCCCTTTCAGTACAGCCGAAAACTCTTCCAGCTCCACGTCAGCCCTCGACAACACTTCTGCTGACATCGGCTGCGCCAATACTTCGCGGCTGATGATGACATCATCGCCTTCACCTTGTCCCTGGATGCGCGCAGCGATATTGACGGTCCGGCCGAAATAATCGAGGCGGTCGTTGGAATTGACGGCGATGGCCGCTCCGCTGTACAAGCCAAGCCGCAGCACCAGGTCTTCATTCGCGGTGTCATTGAACGCTTTCAGGTTTTTCTGGATGGCCAAGGCCGCCTTCAACCCGTCCTCCGGTTTATGGAAGACTGCCATGACGGCGTCACCGATCGTTTTTACAACGCTGCCGGAATTTCGGGTGATGTGTCCGGTCAGGAATTCGAAATGATTACGCACCTGGCCGTAAGCACTGGAGTCGCCAATTGTTTCATACATTAAAGTCGAGCCTTTTAAATCCGTAAACAGGATCGTCACGTGGTCGATGCCGATTTTCTGTCCGGGCGACAGCACTTCAGAAGAAAACAGGTCCCTGAACTCCTGCATCGCCGTTACCTTGGCGGCTGTCACTGCCTGTTTGTTCCAGTCGGAATATTCCAAAGCGACAACGATGTCTGCAGAACTGGAATTTGTGATGATCACATCACCAGAGCCAGACACCAAATCCTGTGACCAACCCGAATCGTTGTAAAGCAGGGAAGCCGCGTCCGCATTTTTATCCACGGCTACTCTGTGGTTTGCTTGAAGCACCCGAAAACGCAGTGCATCTTCTCCCTCAGGAATCACAAAGCGCGCGGTCTTGCCTTTTTCGATGACTTGCTGGGCTTTGACATGGGGCGTGATCATCGGGCCGCCGATGCAATACACTTCAGCGTAGGCTTGGCGCACTGCGGGATGGACCGAGAAGTTCAGCTCGACATATTGATCGAAGTTGGCATCGTAGTTGACGCCGCACAGGTCGCAATGAAACTGCTGCTCGAGCTGCGACAGGGAGCTGTGCTCGATTTTTGAAACCCGACAGTTCGGGCAGATGACATTCCAGCTGAGGTTCAGCAAGCCCGCTTTTGTAGCGTACAACAACACGCGCAGGGTGTCATCCAGATCTGCGTTCCATAACTTGGCCACCTGCACCGGCTCGATTTGCGCGACGTCGTGGTCGCCTTTATCAGCTAAATAACGATGCAGCTTTTCCACATAGTCTCCATTGACCGGGGATTTGCCAAGCAAATCAGATAGCCGATCAAGCTCTGACAGATTGACTTTAGCGGTTGCCGGTTTTTGCGGTGCTTCGAAAGCATCCGTTGCTCCGGATTCCAAGTAATCATCCAAATAGCGCATGATCTTTTTGACAGCCGGCAGCCCGGTTGCCCAAATCGCTGCATAGCCCAATGGATTGAGCGGCACAAAGTCAGCCGTCAATTTTACGCGTGTTCCACTCTGTCCGCTGTCGAACAGTTCCACTTTCAGCGTGTAACGTTTGAGTGGCCCACTCAGGTAGCGGCGTTCGACCGTATAGCTGTCGTTTTCCTGCCACTGGAACGGAAACTCCTGCCAAGAGATGGGGACGAGCCCCAGTACTTTGGCATGGGCTTCCCGGTAAAACACTTCCGCTCCGTCTTGCTTCGCCGGACTGAAACTTACTGGGAACAAGCCGATATACAAGTTCATGCGATTATTGTCTGCGAGCAGCTGCCAGGCGGTTTTGCGGTCTACCGCATATTCTTTTTCAAGCACATAGGTTTTGGGCTTCATGTTGTTCACTCCTAGGAAATCACGATGGCAATGGCAAGCAAAATGAGATGGAAAATCTGGTCCGCCACAATCGACAGCCAGACCTTCTCGGGACCTTTAGCCGTCTGGACCCGCTGGACCCAAAACAGCACGAAGGTTTTGCGGTCCAGGATGATGTGGCCGAAGAAAATGATGGCTAGAGCCGGCAGGGACAGGCCCCCTGAGAGGAGGCCAAACACCGCGATGACGGCTGTGTAAATAGAGACATGCGTTAATAGCGGCAGCCATTTAACGGCTTTGTGTTTAGCCATCCAGCTTGTCTGCAGCAGAAAATCGCCGATCAGATGGCCGATCAATAATACGTCAAATTGGCTCATAGCCGGTAGCCTCTTCCCTGTTGCTCTTCGTATGTTTCCAATCGATAATCGCAGCCCGCCAAAATTTCGGCGAATGCGTCCACTACTTGGCGATCAAATAAAGTATCACGGCAGCGAAGCAGCTCTTCTGCCCCTAAACGGAACGACAACCCTTTACTGTAGGAACGCGCAGTGGTCATAGCATCAAACGCATCCGCCACTCCGACAATCCGCGCAAACAACGGGATGTCTTCTCCGGCCAAGCCGTGTGGATAGCCGGTGCCATCGAGCCGCTCGTGATGGGACAATGCGGTTTCAATCGCGTGCTCCATGGCGTCTTTCGGTTCCATATTGGACAGGATGTCTGCCCCGATGACTGTATGCTGCTTGATGGCTGCGTATTCATCCCCCGTCAATCGTCCAGGCTTTCTGAGGATGTCGTCCGGTATGCCGATCTTCCCGATGTCGTGCAATAAAGCCGCTTTATACAATTCTTCACAGGCATGTGCACCGAATCCGAGCTTTTGGGCAATCCATAATGAGTATTTCGCTACCCGCTCCGAATGGCCCGCTGTATAGGGATCACGCGCATCCAGCACCTTCGCCAGCGTGCGGATCATGCTCAGGAGCATACGCTGCAGTTCAGCGTACATCTGGCTGTTGTGGAGCGCCAGTGCGGATTGATTGGCGAGCGCGACTGCCAGGCTGATGTCCTGTTCGGAGAAAAAGGCGATGTCTTTTTTATTGAGTAGCTGCAACGCCCCCAGCACTTTGCCTTTGACCGCCAAAGGAACGGTGATCATCGACTTGGTCACAAAACCGCTGGAATGGTCCACGCGATGGGCCCAGTCAGGATTGACGGCTACATTCTCGATCAGCTCGGCTTCTCCTGTTCCGATCACTTTGCCGACGATGCCTTCGCCCAGCTCCAGCTCGATGTTGAGGATATCGGACGCAGAAGGCCCGTACGCCGCTGATGCCTTGATCTTTTGCTGTTCGTTGTTCAGTACCCATAAGGTTCCCGCTTCCGCACCCACGACCTGTACCATCTGCAGCAGAATGCTTTCAAGAACCTCTTCCATTTCTAAATTAGAATTCAATTGCTTTGAGGCTTCCAGCAAGGTCACCAGCTCTTGAATCTTGAATTCCAAATCCTTAAGTTGCGTCATGAACTTCCTCCGATAGCTTATAATAACCAAAAATGATTTATTTTTATGCTAGTTTTATTGTTTCTTGTCGATCATATCCTTTAACAAACGATTATGCAATATTACCCATATTTTTTATTTTCAGCACAAAAAACCGCAATCTCCTCAATTTACGGGAGATTGCGGTTTTTCCAGTTATTCTGTTTCAACCAATTGCTTCAAATTTTCGAACATCAAGCTCCAGCCTTTCCGGCTTTCTTCGCTGAATTCCGTGCCGGTCCGCTTGACGTCTTCTTCTGTCCAACCTTCTTCATGCGGCACAGTAATTTCTTGGACAAACGCCATTTCACAGCTGTTTTGTACCATCGAAATCCATACCGTGATGCGGTCCTCCAAGTCGTTGAACTGCGGCATCTTGAAGCTGAACATCAGTTTATGCGGCGGCTTCAATTCGAGGTATTCACCGACTGCGCGGTAATCCACACCTTCCCGGCGGTCGACGATTTCCCAGCTGCCGCCTGCGCGTAAGGAATTATTCGTTACCTGGTTGGTGGATTCAGTCGTGAAGAGCCATTTCTTCATCAAATCCGGGTTGGCCCAGGCTTCGTACACTACTTTGTCGCTGGCATTGAAACGGCGCGCCATCGATAAGGTTACTGTAGAAGTCGTCATCTAGATCATCCTTTCCGAATTGGATTAGATAGCCGTAAACTTTATCCCGCTTTAACGGTCAGTAAGACTCCCGCTTCTACAAGCGAGAGATCTACTGACCATAAAAGTCCGATTGGATCAACTAACAATCAGTAGGGAGAGAACTCCCACTGATTGAAGTTTCTCTTTATTGCCACCAGTGTAACGCAGAATTTTTTCTCAGGCAATATAATCCTCTTTCGGAATATCGAAAGCTTTTCTTTTGGCGTAATAACGGCCTTTTGTTGCCACTGCCAGGACAACAGTCAAGATTGAAGCCAAAATCAATGCGAAGAACGCTGCGGTACTTTGCAGGAATGTGCCCATGTAGCCGAGTGCTGCGATGGTTCCGAGCGCGGTCGGCACAATCAACGCCACAACGCCGACCGGATTCCATTTATACAAGTTTCGCTGCCTGGATTCGTAATAACCCGGGCCGATCTTCAGCCATTTCTTGACGACAAGTGCATCCGTCACGAGAATCGACGCCCAGCTCATCAGCGCAACTCCCTGGAAGGTCATCGCGACATCCAAATGTTCGACGATGCCACCTAGCATTAAGATGATGGCAACGACACCGGACACCACTACCCAGAAACGGCGTCCCGGGGAAAAGCCGAACATATTCTCAAAAAAGCTCGACAAGGACAGGGAGCTGCTGTAGATATTGGTGATGTTGATGCGGATTTGCGTCAGCATCGTAAACAGCACACCGCCAAGCCCAAGCAGGACGACGATGTAGACGCCCGGATTGGATTCGCCGAGTGTGACGCCGAACCAGATGCCGAGTCCGCCCATGACGCCAAAGCAGAAAATCTGGGGAATGAATCCGATGGCGATCGAGCCGATTTTCAAGTCTTTCGGTTTCAGGAAACGCGCGTAATCAGAAGCGATCAATGCAGTCAGTCCCATGATGCCGTGCTGCATACCGATGCACAACAGCAAGGCGGTTCCGCCGATCTGGACGCCTTCGGGCATATAGGTCCAGAAACTGCCATCAAATTTCGATGTGGTATTGAAAGCAACGACAATGGCCGCAACCAGGAAAATCGCAAAAACCGGCAGGGACCATTTTTGTAATTTATCCAATTGTTTGATGCCGAACCAGTTTAAGGGGATGACCACTGAACCGAATCCGACAATTAAGAGCCATACGGGGACGGCGGAGAAATAAGCATGGACGGCAGCGACCAGGATCATGCCTTCAAATGCACAATACATGATAAAGTTCGATGCGTAGATTAAGGAAGTTAATGAGGCTCCGATGTAACCGAATCCTCCGCGGGATAGTAAATTGACGTTCATACCGGATTTGGCCGATAGATAAACGATGATGGTTCCGAGGATGCCTGCGACGATGATCGCGTAGATGGCGGAAATGATGGCATTGGCGGCTCCGAATTGCAGGGCCATGACGCTTCCCATCTGGAAATAGAAGATGGCGGTCGCGATGCCGAAGGTGATATTGGTGATGCTCAGCCAACCCATTTTGCGTTCTTCCCGTGGAACACGGTCAAACGTGTAGTCGCCTGTTGTTTCGTCTCCATGGCTTTGTTTCTTTTTGACTAACTCTTGATCTGCAGTAATCTCAGATCTCATCTTATCAATTCCTTTCCTATTCAGTTTTCATTGTCCTTTGGGAATGCAGGTAGGCTTGGCCTATTCCCGTTCGCTTGCGTGGGTGGCTATGAGTGAGTCGTGCTGAGGTTGGAAGAGGAGGAAAGCTTAAACTTCATTCACAAAAGACAAAAAAATAGCGGACTTTCTCCGTCCAGGCTTAGAGCTGAAACGAATAAATTCCGTGCTTTCTTATTTTAGCATAGCATTAGACTCCATAGTTGCGCGCCGCCTCAGAGTCGTTCCTTAGCCTCGGCTTGCAGCCATTTACTGGTTCCTGTTCTTAGCACTTAAGCCCCACTCGGAACATCGATTGCCGCACGCATCAAAAAAGCCTCCGCAGAACAACCTGCAGAAGGCTCGTAGTGGCTTCTTTCCTTATCTGACGCTTTCCAACGCTTGTTTCACTGTTGCATAGGAATCCGTATCCAGCATATCAATTCCACTGTGGACGATGGTTTGGACAAGATCCGGGCGCAATCCGGCGATGACCACATGAATCCCCATCAATTGGAGAGTTCCACCGATCTGCTGGAGAGACTGGGCAATATGGTCGTCGATGGTCAGGACACCCGAGAAATCAGTGATGACATGGTTGACGTCCATCTCCGCGATTCTTGGAATGACGTTGTTCATGATATGGGCGATCCGGTAGCTGTCGATCACCCCGATCAAAGGCAACACCACCACGTCGTCAAGCACTGGGACAATCGGCGCCGACAGATTGAGCAGCTCCACCTGCTTTTCCGCCTGGTATCTTTCCGACAACCGCTCAAACGCATAGAAAGTTTCATTTAAACTGACATCCAGTATCGCATCAATGCCCCTGGTCGCTTTGGCACTTTCCACGACCGTCAATCCGAAATCCAGGCTGAGCCGTGTAAAAATCTCCGAGAACACCTGCCGCGTCGGTGGATAACGAACGACGATCTCTGAAATCTTGCCGCCGGAAGCCACCTGCATTTCGGCATTCTTTTTGCTCCACTCAATCAGTGAATCCGGAACTTCAATGCGCTCCCCTTCTGGAAGAGACTGTCCGAAAAACCCGAGAAGCTCAACGTACATGCTTGCAGCCTGCTCTTTTTCCCAGTCGGGAATTTCCAGATTCATCTCCTGCACAACTGATTCAACCACTTCCACTGACAACGATTCAGCATTCTCACTTATGTATTGGGAAAAGTCCTTAAACGAAGACATTCAGTTCACACCTTTTTTCTTTTGTTGCATTAAGTATACCATTTGGCACAGGAGAAAATGGAAAATCCACGGTTATTCTTTGACCACTTCGTAAAAGAATATTGCTAAATAGCTTCTGAAGTTCAGTTTTTCTTTCCTTATAAATTATTCTGTAAAAACAAAACACCCCTTCGGATCTTATATCCAAAGGGGTGAAGCTGACACTATTATTCAACTGTTACAGATTTCGCAAGGTTACGCGGCTTATCCACGTCACAGTCGCGGTGAAGCGCTGCGTAATAGCTGATCAGCTGCATCGGGATGACCGATACAAGCGGAGACAGCAATTCGTTGACTTTCGGAAGCACCAGGCTGTCGCCTTCTTCCTGCAAGCCTTCCATGGAAATGATGCATGTGTGTGCGCCGCGTGCCGCCACTTCCTTGACGTTGCCGCGGATATTCAAGTTGACCGCTTCTTGTGTAGCAAGCGCGATAACCGGTGTGCCTTCTTCGATCAACGCAATCGTGCCGTGCTTCAGTTCGCCTCCAGCAAAGCCTTCTGCCTGGATGTATGAAATCTCTTTCAATTTCAATGAACCTTCAAGTCCAACGAAATAATCCATGACGCGGCCGATAAAGAAGCAATTGCGTGTTGTAGACAGGTAGTCTGCAGCAATCTGTTCCATTTCTTCTTTCGAATCAACCTGTGCTTGGATGGCGTTAGCGACGATTCCAAGTTCCTGAACCAAGTCAAAGCCGATATCGATGCCCCGCGCTTCCGCTGTCACTGCACCGAGGATCGACAATACAGCCAATTGTGCTGTATAGGCTTTCGTTGAAGCTACCGCAATTTCAGGACCTGCATACAATAGTAACGTATGGTCAGACTCACGCGACAAGGTAGATCCCGCAACGTTCGTGATGGTCAATGAAGCATGGCCCATCTCTTTGATCTTCACCAATACTTGGCGGCTGTCCGCTGTTTCCCCTGATTGGGAGATGAAGATGAACAAGGGTTTTTCAGAAAGCAACGGCATGTTGTAGCCAAATTCACTTGAAACATGCACTTCAACCGGAATGCCCGCTAATTTCTCGATGTATTCCTTGCCGATCAATCCTGCGTGGTAGCTCGTCCCCGCCGCGATGATGTGGATGCGGTCAGCAGCCTGCATGGCTTCCAAAATTTCAGGTTTGATGGTCAATTTATCATTTTCGTTTTGGTACGCTTGAACGATTTTACGGACAACCGCCGGCTGCTCGTCAATTTCCTTCAGCATATAGTGAGGGTAAGTTCCTTTTTCAATATCGCTCATGTCGATTTCTGCAGTGAATGGCAAGCGGCTTACCGCCTCGCCGTCCAACGTCAAAATCTCCACGCTGTCTTTGCGGACGATGACGATTTCCTTATCCATCAATTCAACAAACTGGTCCGTCAATTGAAGCATCGCCATTGCATCAGATGCCACGACATTGAAATCTTCGCCAAGTCCTACAAGCAATGGGCTTTTGTTTTTTGCTACAAAAATTGTCTGCTCTTCTTCCGCGTCCAATAGCGCAATCGCATATGAACCCTTCAGTAAGGTAAGAGCTTTGCTGAAAGCTTCCTGTGTCGTCTGGCCTTCTTCTACGAATTTACCGATCAATTGAACGATGATTTCCGTATCCGTATCCGATTCCATCGCCACTCCAGCCAAATAATCGCGTTGGATGTGGTGATAATTTTCGATCACGCCGTTATGGACGATTGTGAAGCGGTCAGATGTATTCTGGTGCGGGTGAGCGTTGATGCGGTTCGGCTTACCATGGGTTGCCCAACGTGTATGCCCGATTCCCGTCGTGCCCATTACTTCTTCTTCAACAACGCCGCGCAAATCAGCAATGCGTCCTTTTTCTTTAAAGACCGTTACGCCTTTGCCGTTGCGGACAGCAATTCCTGCTGAATCATAACCGCGGTATTCCAAGCGCTCCAAGCCTTTCAATAAAATTTCCTTTGAATCATTTTCTCCAATATACCCAACAATTCCACACATAGTCTAATTCCTCCGTTTTTCTGAAAATCAAAATGAGTGTTTGTCTGTTTCTCCAAACACTTCTGCTTGAGCCCATCCATCTTGTTGTCCAATCGATCACTCGACTGTTTTAAGAGTGGACATAACGACCGGGCTTCACGGCCGGAAGGGATCCGCCGAAATCTCGATACTCCTTCTCCTCGTCTACTGAAGATGACAGGTCCGTCCGATTTCTTCAGTACAGGCGCTATAATTGTTTTCCTCGCACTAACTTCTATCCCCCTTTTTCTGCGGTCGTAAACCGACTCTATCATCATACAGTCTCCACACAATCCCGTCAATTAAAGCATATAGTTACTTAGGTCTATCTCATCATTTTTTTCCGTTAACTGGTTCTTTTTCCTTTTACTTTTTATATTTCATCTCATCTACATAAAGAACAAAGAATCCATTTCCAGGGATGCTTCAGTCGCTTGGCAGAATATCCGTTAGGAGATTCACTTATAAAAAAGACCGTAAGCAAGAATGCTTACGGCCCCCAGAATCCCTTATTCGATTAATTCAAGCCCATTTCGCTGCGGACAACTTCCGCAATGCGTTCCACATAGTTTTCACAGTCTTCCGCAGAAGCTGCTTCCACCATGACACGCACCAATGGCTCCGTACCGGATGGACGCACAAGTACGCGGCCGTTGCCGTTCATCTCAGTCTCGACGTCTCCAATGACAGCTGCCACTTTGGCGTTGTCCGTCACAGCGTGCTTGTCCGTCACACGAATATTCACGAGTTTTTGCGGGAAGATGGTCATTTCAGAAGCCAGCTCAGACAATTTCTTGCCGGTGATCTTCATGATATTGACCAGCTGCAAGCCCGTCAATAAACCGTCACCCGTTGTGTTGTAATCCAGGAAAATAATATGGCCAGATTGCTCGCCGCCCAGGTTGTAGTCATTTTTCTTCATTTCTTCCACTACATAGCGGTCGCCGACAGCCGTTTTGTTGCTCTTCATGCCATGGCTTTCCAATGCTTTATAGAAGCCCATATTGCTCATGACAGTCGAAACTACGGTATCTTTCTTCAAGCGTCCTTCTGAATGCAGGTGCTTGGCACAAATATACATGATCTGATCGCCATCGACGATTTGGCCTTTTTCATCCACGGCAATCAAGCGATCTCCGTCCCCATCGAATGCAAGTCCGATATCGGCGCCTTTGGCAAGAACCAGCTCCGCTAATTTCTCAGGGTGTGTAGAGCCTACTCCGGCATTGATGTTCAAGCCGTTTGGTGAAGCTCCCATAGAGGTGATGTCTGCATCCAGATCCGCAAATACATGCGTCGCCAGTGTAGAAGTCGCACCATGTGCACAATCAAGCGCTACATGGACGCCATCAAACTCCTCATCGACTGTCTGCTTCAGGTACTGAAGGTATTTCTGGCCGCCTTCGAAATAATCCGTGATGCTGCCAAGGTCGCCGCCTGTCGGGCGCGGCAATAGATCCTCTTCGCTGTCAAGCAACGCTTCAATTTCCGCTTCCTGGGCATCCGACAATTTAAAGCCGTCAGAACCGAAGAATTTGATGCCGTTGTCTTCCACAGGATTATGGGAAGCAGAAATCATGACACCTGCTTCAGCGCTCATGACACGCGTCAAATAAGAGACGCCTGGTGTACTGATGACGCCGAGGCGCATAACTTCCGCTCCTACAGAAAGCAGTCCGGCAGCCAATGCGCCTTCCAGCATTTCGCCTGAAATCCGTGTGTCGCGGCCAATCAGTACTTTCGGTTTGTCTTTCGCACTTTTCGTTAAGATATATCCGCCAATGCGCCCTAATTTAAAGGCCAGTTCAGGTGTCAATTCGCTGTTGGCGACTCCCCGTACTCCATCTGTTCCAAAATATTTTCCCATTCTACTTTTCGCTCCTTCAATCATTTGCTTCTGATTGTTTTAGTTAAGCTTTCGCTTTTTTATGTTCCTCAAAGCCCTTATGGCGTTGTATCGTCCGTCGCTTCAGGATCTTCCGGGATCAGCGCCGCCTCATCGATCACTGTTTCCGCTTCCACCGAGACTTGGCCCGGTGAAACGCCGGAAGCTCCAGAAGGAATTTCCAGCTCCACTTCCACGGTATCATCTTCAGCCGTGACGCTTGACGCTTCCACTTCAATGACATATTCAGTGATTTCATCCACCACCGTTTTCGGACCGAAAATCCGAACTTCTTCTGTGGTCGTGTTCCAGTCATTGATGGTGATGCCTGGACGGGCTTCGCCTATCGGCTCAAGCCTTACCGGCACTAATTTACTGTATTCGACGACATTGACATCCACTTCGACTTCCTGCGGTTCGATTTCCGCATTTTCGAGTTTCGTCAGATCTTCTGCCAATACGCGGACACGTGCACCAGTCGTAAAGGATTCCTTCACTCCCTGCTCGCCCGAGACCGTCGCTTTCACAAAGCTGATGGCGTCAATCATGCTTTTCGGGCCGGTCACAGTAACGGTTTCCGGATTGACAGCCACACTTTCCAAAATAAAGCCTTCTGCCAGCATCCGTTCATTTATTTCCGGATCGATACGGAATTCCTGTGACACCCGCTCTTCGATCACTACATTGACAAAAGCGGGGTCGACTCGGATATTTAATTGTTCAGAGAGATTTTCGGTTTGGATTGGGACTTGATGCTCCCCCATCGGCAAATTGCGCAAATCCACAAACAACGTAAAGTCTTCCAATTGGCGCGCTGTCTGTACAATACTGACAGGGCCATTGAGATGCAGATCAGCTGTTTTCGGTACACCGCTGACCATCAGGCTATTATCATGGTATACCTCAAGTTCCACATCTTCAATCACTTCCGAGGTCCGGCTATTGTCCGTCGTCCCCGTAGAGTTATCTTCCGCCTGCACCGAAAAGAATAAAAGGAAGGCTAACAGCAGCGCCGTGCTTCGTAAAAACCAGCGATTGTCCATCATCTTATCCATTCTTTTTCCCCCTCCAATTCCACCAGGAAAGAGCGACTTCCTGCTGTTCTGCCCCGAACCAGATCCGGCGCAGCTTCACTTCGAAGTCTTCAAGTGACAAATTGCGGTGCAAATCGCCATTCGCCGTCAGGCTGATGGCGCCTGTCTCTTCCGATACGACAATCGTAATCGCATCGGTTACTTCGCTGATGCCGAGAGCGGCACGGTGACGCGTTCCCAGCTCTTTCGAAATGAACGGACTTTCTGAGAGCGGCAAATAGCAGGCCGCGGCGGCAATCCGGTTTTTTTGTACAATCACCGCTCCGTCATGCAACGGTGTATTCGGGATGAACAAATTGATGATCAACTCAGAGGTAATGTCCGAGTTCATCGGAATGCCGGTTTCAATGTACTCGCTCAAACCCGTTTCGCGTTCAATCGATATCAATGCCCCAATTCGCCGTTTCGCCATATAGCTGACGGATTTGGACATTGCTTCGATCAAGCGGTTGCGCTCAGACTCTTCATTCAGCGTACTGCTGGAGAACAGCTTGCCGCGGCCCAGTTGTTCGAGCGCACGGCGCAGCTCCGGCTGGAAAATGATGATGATGGCCAGGAAGCCCCATTCGAGCACCTGCTGCATGATCCAGCCGAGCGTTTCCAGGTTGAGTGCCTGTGTCACGAGGCGTGCAATAATAATGACAAAGATCCCTTTCAGCAATTGAACAGCCTTCGTTCCTTTGATGACGGTGATCAATTTATAGATAACGAACCAAACTAATAAAATATCAATAATATTCCCTAGAAGTTCGAGTGGTGTTTGGTCTGTTAAATTCTCCAAAAAAGGCATCTGCAACCCTCGCTTTTCTACATCTGCATATGCATTAAGTATATCATAAGTGAATTGGGCTTGCCTTCATAGAAAAAACCCATCCTTTAGGAGAGGATGGGTTTTACTCTTCTATTTGGCTGTCATCTCCACCAAAAATAGCGGCTGCATCTTTAAAACCGTTTTTGATGGTGTACCACAGCCATTCAAAAGCTTTGTCGATTTCCTCGATTTCACCGGTGATGACGCCGCTCGATGCCATGTATTGGCCATTGACGATCGTCACGTCCCCTTGAAGCTCGCCCTCGACGCGCAAATCACCGTTGCGCACCGTCAAGTCACCAACTACGGTCTGCCCTTCAGGGACGATGACAGTCTGTCCCTCGACCACCAGATTCGGCTGTTTGGTAAACGCAAACTGCTGGTCGTCATTGAAGTTTGTAAATAATACTGCGCTCATCAACACGCAGAACAGCGCTGCAGCTGCCAGCATCGGATGTCTTCTGAACCAACGCTGGACGCCTGCACGCTGTCTTTCTTTCGGCAGCCTTCCCATTGTCTTCTGGACAAAATCGGATGGTGCTTTTATATGTGAGGCACTTTGGACAAATGCAATGGTTCTGCTTAATTCCTGGTACTGCTTTCTGCAATCGCTGCAGCTCTCCAGGTGGTCTCTCAATTGCTGTTCATCAGTTGGATTGATATCTCCATCAAGGTAATCATCCATTAGATGAAGCACATTTTCCGGACACGCATTCATAATGCTCGCCTCCTACAAATTGCTCAATTGCTTGCGAAGAGCTTCTCGCCCACGATGTATACGCGTCTTCACCGTACCCAACGGCAAATCCAAAATTTCACTGATTTCCGCCAGCGGCAATTCTTCAATATACTTTAATACAATAGCGGCACGGTACTTATCTGGCAAGCGGCTAATTTCATACTGTACCCGCTCCTGCACTTCCATCCGCATTAACTCTTCTTCCGGAAGCTCGTCATCATTGGCGATTTTCGAATACATGTTCAAGCCTTCCGTTCCGCGCACTTCTGCATCCAAGTGGTAATCCGGCTTTTTCTTGCGGATCCGGTCGATGCACAGATTGGTGGCGATGCGGTACAGCCAGGTCGAAAATTTCCGCTTCTGGTCAAACGTGTGGATGTTGACATAAGCCCGCATAAAAGCTTCCTGAGCAATATCTTCCGCTTCCTGCTTGTTGCCAAGCATCCGGTAGCAGATCTGATACAGCTGGTGCTGGTAAAGCTCCACGATTTCGGCGAATGCGTTCTGATCGCCTTTTAATACTTTAGCTATTCGTTTATTGACTAACGCATCCATGATCTCATTTCCCTCCGCCTATGCGGCTGTACTTTATATACGTCCCTTAACATGAAAAGTTTCATTTATTTTTTCTTATTCTATCGTATCAGACAATACCCAAATAAATCCAACTAATTTTGTAACGTTTTTAAAATGAAAAAGTTTCCTGTTTGCAGCATAAAAAAACTGCAGACAGCTCGAACGGATCGAGTGTCTGCAGCTTGAAAAGGCTTGTGCCTGTTTTTGATTATAATAATTTTTCGCCGAACAGCGAACCGATCAACGCAACAGCTACATCAGCTGTCCGATTCTTCTCATCCAGGATCGGATTGACTTCCACAAACTCAGCAGAAGTGATGATGTTTGCATCAAACAGCATTTCCATCGCCAAGTGGCTTTCCCGGTAGCTGATGCCGCCCGGAACCGGTGTGCCGACACCCGGTGTGTAGATTGGATCGATGCCGTCAAGGTCCAATGACAAGTGGACAGCATCCGTTTTGCGTTCCTCTTTTAAATAATGGATCGCATCTTCGATAACCGCATTCATGCCCATTTTATCAATTTCGTGCATGCTGTAGACACGGATGCCGCGTTCTTTGATCAACTGGCGTTCACCAGGGTCAACGGAACGCGCGCCGATGATGACGATATTTTCAGGCTTCACTTTTGGTGAGTAGCCGCGGATGTTCGTCAGTTTTTCATGGCCGAGCCCAAAGCTTGCTGCAAGCGGCATGCCGTGGATATTGCCGGATGGCGACGTATCACTGGTATTCATATCCGCATGCGCATCATACCAGATGACGCCTAGGTTTTCATGGCGTTCGGAAATTCCGGAAAGAGTACCGATGGCAATGCTGTGGTCTCCGCCGAGCACCAATGGGAAATTGCCGGATTCTGCCACTTCAAACACTTTGTCTCCAAGTGCTTCCGTCGCTTCCGTAATCGCTTTCAAATTACGCAAGTTCGTTGATGTATCGACGCTGCCGTCTGCTTTGCCGATTTGGATATCCCCTTCATCCGAAACGATATGGCCCAGGTTTTCAATGCGGTCCACGACACCCGCATAACGGATCGCGCTTGGTCCCATGTCGACGCCACGGCGATTTTGCCCATGGTCCATTGGAACTCCGATAATAGATATATTTAATTTATTCATTATTTTATACCCCCTTAGCAAGATAGACTCATTGTAACCGCTAAGGTCTCTTTGGCTCAACCGTACAAAATCAGGTATATTTATTCACTTTTTTTGCGAGATCTTTTTTCACTTTCGGCCAGTCCCGATCAATAATAGAATAAACCACGGCGTCTCTTGGCTTGCCCGTCGAGCGGATGCGTTCATTGCGCAGGACGCCTTCTTTTACAGCGCCGATGCGTTCAATGGCCTTTTGTGAAGGGACATTTGCGGCATCTGTTTTGAATTGGACCCGGATCATGCCGCGCTCTTCAAAGCAATAACTCAGCAATGCACGCTTGACTGCCGTATTGACATGCGTTCGCTGAGCGGACTGCGCATAAAAAGTGGCGCCGATTTCACAGCTTTTATTGGCCTCATCAATTGCATATATGCGTGTCGTCCCCAGAATATCACCCGTTCCCGGGTTTTCCACCGCAAAAATAAGAACATTCGATTGGTTCAGACCCGCTTCCAGCCACGCCACCATATCTTCGAAAACCTCGACTTTATTGAGCATATGCTCAAAGATTTTTGGCGTATACAATGCCCATAGCGCTTCAAAATCGTCTCTCTTCAATAAACGTAAACGAACACCATCCGATTCAATAATCATCCCGATCTCTCCTTTTAAGTAAAATATACCGATTGGATGCGCTGCAAGAAATCCTGTTCAAGCGCACCCATGTGTTTCGTCAAAAAATAAGTGGAGACGACGGGTAGAGGAAACAAGTCGAAATGCGCTTCCATCAAGCGCCCTTCGACCAGCTCCCGACGGACCATCGATTTGGGCAAAAAAGAAGCACCTAAACCTTCCTGGATAAACCGTTTGGCAATATACGCCTGCGTCACTTTCATGGTGCGGATACCAGGAACATACAGACGCAGCTGCCCCAACAGCTCTTCCCAAAAAACGGGGTGATGGTGCGTAAACAATACAGATGTCCGTAAGGCCTTCTCTACTGAAACCGCAGGCCCCGTCTCATCATCATAGGCATCTCTTGGAAGGATGAACAGCAGTGGATCGTCGTAGACTACAAGCTGTGCAATGCCGCCCCTACTCGGCGGCAAGGCAGAGATTCCGGCTGATACCTGCTCCGACTCAACCAACGCTTCGATCTGTTCGGATTCTTCCACCCGGATCACCAGCTCCACTTCCGGATGCTGCCCTGTGAATGATTTCAAAATATAAGGCAAAATCGTCTCTGCCATCAAAGGAGAAATCGCCAAGGTCCATTTTTTGCGGTAGCCCTGGGCGAATGAATGCAGCTCTTCCACACTATCATCCAGCTGTTCAAGCACCTTTTCTGCTTTTCCCTTAAAATAGCGCCCTTCCTCGGTCAATGACACCCGGTTATGGCTGCGTTTGAATAAGGAGAGGCCTAAGCTTTCCTCCAATAAGCGGATATGGACGGTGACACTAGGTTGTGACATCATCAGGCGTTCCGAGCTCATTCTGAAATTCAAGGTTTCTGCAGCGTCCACAAAGGTTCTTAACCACTGGACTTCCATGACATCCCCCATCTCGATTACTATTCTTAATTGTCTCAATTATATATCTTTAATTTTTTTTATCAAATCCGAAGAGTAAACTAAAAGAAAAAGGAGGAATTCCACATGTTTCAGCAAGGATTGAAAGGTGTAGTAGCCGTCCAAACAGCCATTGCTTCTGTAGATGGGGACCGGGGAGAACTGCGTTACCGGGGACAATTGGTGGAAAACGCTATAGAAGGCAGGTCATTCGAAGAAACCGCTTATTTTCTCTGGCACGGTCAGTGGCCCGATGCTGAGCAGTTGAAACAGCTTCAGCAACAATTGGCTGCCCACCGTAAACTTCCGGCGCATATTGCTGACATTGCACAGCTGCTGCCAAAAGAAACCTCTTTGATGGACGCCGTTCGGACATTGGTATCTGCTTATTCGCATAGCGAATTCCAATCTCTCTCTTCCGCAGAACAAGCCATTGCACTGACAGCTGTCCTGCCGGTGATGACGGCTTCATTTTACCGCATTCAAAACGGTCAGGAGCCGATTGCACCCCGAAGTGATTTGGGGCACACTGCCAACTACCTGTGGATGATCAACGGCCAGGAACCGACCGGCGCACAAACGGAAGCACTCGAGACCTATTTGAAGCTGACCATGGAGCATGGCATGAACGCCTCGACCTTTGCAGCACGCGTCACCATCTCTACGGAATCCGATCTCGTATCAGCCATCACCTCTGCTCTCGGTGCTATGAAAGGTCCCCTTCACGGAGGCGCTCCATCCGGTGTCATCGACCTGCTCGATGAAATGAAGACCGAAGACCACATCGATGCCGTGATTTCAGAAAAGCTGGACCGCGGCGAAAAGATCATGGGATTCGGCCACCGGGTCTACCGGACAGAAGATCCCCGGTCGATTGTTCTCCGCAAAAAATGTCTGGAGTTGCAGGGGAAAGATCCATGGCTCGACTTGGCGGCGGCTGCCGAGACCCGCATCATCGAGCTGCTGAACGAGCGCAAGCCGGGGCGTGCTCTGTATACCAATGTAGAATTTTATGCCGCAGCCATCATGCGGTCGATTGCCATGCCGACAGGGCTGTTTACACCGACATTCAGTGTGGCGCGCATTGTCGGCTGGACCGCGCATTCACTGGAACAACAAGAAAACAACGTGATTTTCCGGCCACAGTCCGAATACATCGGAAACTAAAAAAAAGCCGTATCCAAGTTAATGGATACGGCTTTTTTACACATGGATAGTACAAATACACATGGAACAATGGAGCCTAGGGGGCTCGAACCCCTGACCTCGTCACTGCCAGCGACGCGCTCTCCCAGCTGAGCTAAGGCCCCGCGCTGAACAGGCGCAAGGAATTTGAAAATGAGCCATGAAGGATTCGAACCTTCGACCCTCTGATTAAAAGTCAGATGCTCTACCAGCTGAGCTAATGGCTCATAGTAAAAAAATGGCTGGGGTACCTGGATTCGAACCAGGGCATGACGGGATCAAAACCCGTTGCCTTACCGCTTGGCTATACCCCATAGCTATAAGAAACTGGTGGTGGGGGGCAGATTCGAACTGCCGAACCCGAAGGAGCGGATTTACAGTCCGCCGCGTTTAGCCACTTCGCTACCCCACCGTATAAACTTACGAAAAAACATGGTGGAGGATGACGGGATCGAACCGCCGACCCTCTGCTT
>NZ_JAIQCL010000010.1 GCF_020023385.1 Planococcus circulans | reverse complement strand
GTAAGTGTGTCATCAATGATCGAGCTGATGGCGGATTGGGTTGCTACTACACCTTCTAAACCTTTTGACGATGTCATTTAAATCGCTCCTTCTTCAGTCTAATTCATCATTCCAAAAAAAAATGCAGAATGATGTCTCATCTGCGTGTATGAACTTCTGTTTTTATTTCCTTACTTAGCCATTATAATCAACTTTGTAGAATTTGTGAATGGAAACGCTTATAGAATTTAAATTTCCTTTGAAAAATGATAGAAAAACCCGGGATTATCCTACGATAACCCGGGTATTTTTCATCTTTTTATGGATCAATCGATAAATGAATGGCTTATACATCTTCTGGGTCGGGCTAAAAAGCATGGTGAACCCTACTGCATCAGAGATAAATCCAGGTGTCAGCAGCAAAACACCGCCCACCAGAATGAATGCCGCATTCAATAATTGATCTCCAGGAGCCTGAAAACTGTTCATACCTTCTTGAATGTCTTTTAATGCTTTTATGCCTTGTTTCTTGGCAAGAAAAGCCCCGATTAAACCGGTCAATACAATGATTGCCATCGTAACAAAGAATCCAAGCTTGCCTCCTGCCCAAATCAACAGGGCCAATTCAAGAGACGGTACAATAATTAACGCCAGAAAAATCCACTTCATCATTTTAACCGGCCTCCTTACTGTTTGTTATAACTTAAGAAAGTATAACTTCCAGTTCTTTCTTCATTGTCCAGACTTCTGATTATAGGACACTGGCATGGCCATGGTAAACAATGCCTGATTCCGCATCCATCGTAATATCGTAGCTGTTCTTGATCAGTGAAGTTGCTTCTTTGACACCGACGATGACCGGAATCCCAAGACTCAAGCCGACAACTGCGGCATGGCTTGTCAATCCGCCTTCTTCAGTGATGATTCCCGCGCATTTATTGATGGCTGGCATCATCTCACGGTCTGTGCCGATGGTGACGATGATCTTGCCCTCTACATCGACTGCCAATGCTTCTTCTGCATTTCTGACAACTACCGTTTCACCGAAAGCGACAGTTTTGCCGATTCCCTGGCCTTTTGCAAGGATGTCTCCGATTACGTGCACTTTCATCAGGTTGGTCGTACCCGCTTGGCCAACCGGGACGCCTGCAGTGATGACAACAAGGTCTCCGTGTTTCACATAGCCATGCTTCAAGCTTTCATCCACCGCTTTTTCAAGCAGCTCATCCGTCGACTCCACTGAAGTTCCGACGATTGGTTGAACGCCCCATACCAAAGATAGCTTCCGTGCTGGCCGATCTGAAGAGGTCACCGCAATTATCGGTGCTCCCGGACGATATTTGGAAATCATCTTGGCAGTTGTGCCGCTTTCAGTCGGAGCAATGATGGCTTGAACTTTTAAGTTCAAAGCTGTATAAGCAACAGCTTGGCCAATGGCTTCTGTCATATTCGATTCTTTTTCTTTTCTTCTGGTCGAGACGATCTGCTTGTAGTTCAAAGCAGCTTCCGTCGTTTCTGCGATGCGGTGCATCGTTTCAACCGATTCGATTGGATAGAGGCCGGCTGCCGTTTCACCGGAAAGCATGATCGCATCAGTTCCGTCAAAAATCGCGTTGGCGACGTCACTTGCTTCTGCACGTGTCGGACGCGGGTTGCGCTGCATGGAATCGAGCATCTGTGTAGCGGTAATGACCGGTTTTCCGGCGCTATTGCATTTATCGATCAATGATTTCTGAACCAACGGCACTTCTTCCGCTGGAATTTCCACACCCAAATCTCCACGTGCAACCATTAAGCCATCGGAAACCATGATGATTTCATCAATATTGTCGACGCCTTCCTGGTTTTCGATTTTCGGGATGATTTGGATATGCGAGCCGCCGTTCTTTTCAAGCAGGCCGCGGATTTCCATGACATCCGAACTTCTTCTGACAAAGGAAGCCGCTACAAAGTCGACGTTCTGCTCAATGCCGAATAAAATATCCTGTGCGTCTTTTTCAGTGATTCCCGGCAATTGAACCGAAACCCCTGGTACGTTGACGCCTTTTTTAGTTTTTAGTGTTCCAGCGTTTTCAACGATTGTATGGATAATGCCATTCTCTTTGTCCAGGCTCTCAACACGCAACTCAATCAATCCGTCATCCAACAGAATGATTGATCCCGTATCAACATCTTCGATCAATTGTTCATAAGTGATCGAGAACCGTTCAGCAGTTCCCAATACTTCAGTCATGGAAACTTCGATTTTCTGGCCAGTCACCAATTCAATCGAATCGTTCTCCATTTGATGGGTCCGGATTTCCGGCCCTTTCGTATCCAGCAGGATTCCGACAATCTTATCGGCTTTTTCAGCCGCTTCACGGATGCGTTTGATGCGCAAAGCGTGTTCTTCATGATTACCGTGTGAAAAGTTTAAACGGGCGACGTTCATCCCCGCTTCGATTAAACGTTCTAATAGTTCCGGTGATTCACTTGCCGGTCCAATTGTGCAGACAATTTTTGTTTTTCTCAATAGGCTCACTCCATTTACCGTTTTAAATTGATAGTTCTTTGGATAGGGTATATAAACTCATATCAGCATTGTGCTCAGCAGTGAATGCTTCTGTCATACCATAGTCTACCACCTGATGATTCTTCATGCCAATAGCTCGCCCTCCGACACCCTCAAGCAGAACTTCCACCGCTCGGGCACCAAATAAGCTGCCCAGAACACGGTCTCGCGCTGTCGGTGAACCGCCACGCTGGATATGGCCAAGTACTGAAACACGCGTTTCAATATCCGCTTTTTCTTTGATCAGGTCGGCAAGTTCGTTGCCGCCCATGACCCCTTCAGCCACGATGATGATGCTATGGCGCTTTCCGCGGTTGCGGCCTTTTTGCAGACGGTCAATAATGTCATCGATATCATAGGTGTCTTCCGGAATCAGAATGGTTTCTGCTCCACCGGCAAGGCCAGCCCATAATGCCAGATCGCCAGCGTCCCGTCCCATCACTTCCACAATGAATGTCCGCTCATGGCTTGTCGCCGTATCGCGAATTTTATCGATCGCTTCGATGACTGTATTCAATGCCGTATCAAAACCGATGGTGTAATCAGTCCCCGGAATATCGTTGTCGATGGTTCCTGGAACGCCGACACATGGAAACCCTTTTTCCGTCAAAGCCATCGCTCCGCGGTAAGATCCGTCTCCACCGATGACCACCAGTCCTTCAAGACCTTCTCTTTTCATGTTTTCAATCGCCTTTAATTGGCCTTCGTTGGTGCGGAATTCTTCGCAGCGCGCAGAGTAAAGCTTCGTGCCTCCACGCTGGATGATGTCGCCGACATCGCCTGCTTCCAGCGTTTTGATATTGCCTTCGATCAATCCCTGATACCCGGAATAAACGCCAGCCACTTCTACGCCATGAAAAATCCCTTTACGGACAACTGCCCGGACAGCAGCGTTCATGCCCGGTGAATCCCCTCCGCTTGTCAATACTCCAATTTTCTTCATAATACCCCTCCTGCAGTCCATTTACTCTGTTTACCTTACCACGCCAAAGCGCTACTGTCAGTCCTGAATAGACCCTAACTATGTTAAGATTTTGTTGCACACACCAGGGTGGTTTCAATGATTCAGTCCACTCCATTATTTTTTGAAAACAAAAAGAACCGCCGAGGCGGTCCTCCTTCACTCACTGAATACACCGATTGATTTGAATTTCCGGTACCGCTGGTCGATCAGTTCCTGACCGGTCATGCCATTCAATTCCTCGAGAGAGCGTCTGATCGCTTCTGAAATGATGGAAGCCTGTCTTTTTGGATCATGGTGGGCACCGCCGCGAACTTCTGGAATCATGTGTTCAATTATTTTCATCTCCAGCAAATCTGGAGCCGTGATCTTCATTGCTTCCGCCGCTGTTTGGGCAAGAGCCGAATCCTTCCATAGAATCGAAGCTGCTCCTTCAGGAGAGATGACAGAGAATGTCGAATTCTCCAGCATCAAGATCTGATTGCCGAGACCCAGCGCCAACGCGCCGCCGCTTCCGCCTTCTCCGATGACGATGGACAGGACAGGAACTTCCAGCCCAGCCATTTCCACGAGATTCCGCGCAATCGCTTCACTTTGGCCGCGCTCTTCGGCTGCTTTACCCGGGTAGGCGCCTTTTGTATCAATGAGGCAAATGATCGGGCGCTTGAATTTCTCTGCCTGCTTCATGAGCCGCAATGCTTTTCTGTAACCTTCGGGATGCGGCATGCCGAAATTCCGTCTGACATTTTCTTTCGTATCCTTGCCACGCTGATGGCCAATGATCGTGACCGGCTGGCCATGGAAAGAGCCGATTCCGCTGACAATCGCGGCGTCATCCCCGTATAGGCGATCTCCGTGCAATTCAATGAAATCATTGAAAATCATCGGAATGTAATCGAGCGTTGTCGGCCGCTCCGGGTGGCGGGCTACTTGTACGCGATCCCAAGGCTTCATGTTCTCGTATATTTCTTCTTCAAGTTTGGAGAACCGGTCTTCCAACGACTTGATTTCGGAATTCAAATCCACTTCTGCAGTTGCTGTATATTCTTTCAGCTCTGAAATCTTTGTTCTCAGCTGGATGAGCGGTTCTTCAAAAGGCATCGATTTCTTTCCATTCTTCTTAGCCATTTGCAACAGCCCCTTTCGTATGGAGATGCACAATCGTCGCTAATGTCTTCTGCATGGAAGCACGATGGACGACTGCATCCAATTGGCCATGAGCCAACAGGAATTCCGCTGTCTGGAAGTCTTCCGGTAATTTCTCGCGGACCGTTTGTTCAATGACGCGTCGACCTGCGAAACCGATCAATGCTTTCGGTTCAGCGATATTGATGTCTCCTACTGATGCGAAACTTGCCGACACCCCACCTGTTGTCGGATGTGTCAGGACCGATACGAAAAGCAGGCCTTCATTGCTATGGCGCTTAAGGGCTACGCTGGTTTTCGCCATCTGCATCAAAGACAGGACACCTTCTTGCATACGTGCTCCGCCACTTGCTGTAAAAATGATGAACGGCAATTTGCGGTCAGTAGCCGCCTCAATTGCACGCGTAATCTTCTCCCCCACAACTGATCCCATTGACCCCATCCGGAAATGGGAATCCATCACAGCGAGAACGATATCCTGCCCCTGCAATTTACCGGATCCCGTCAAAACAGCTTCGTTCAAACCGGTTTTTTCGCTGTCTGCTTGAACTTTTTCCGTATAGCCAGGAAAACCGAGCGGATTCTCCGATTTTAAATGGTCATCCATCGACTCGAAGCTTCCCTCATCCAGCAGACTGTCTATGCGCTCATAAGCGGTCATCTTGAAATGATGATCACATTTCGGGCAAACTTTATTGTTTTTCTTCAACTCTTTTGTCAAAGTGATTTCCTTGCAGGAAGGACATTTGGTCATCAATCCCTCCGGAACATCTTTGGCAGATTTCGAAGGAATAGTTGCTTCTTTGCTGTCTTTATTGCGTTTAAAAATATCACGAATCATTGCCATTGCGTATTCTCTCCTTTTGCAGCCATTCACTCCAAGCCTTGAACCCATGAATGGCTGTATCTGCGTCTTGTCGTTCAATTGCTGCCAATATATCGTTCATACTGCCAATTTCCTCGGATGAAACGGTCCCGTCGTATGGATTTCCGCTGTATTGCTTCAGCAAGAACCAGATTTTCAATGATAAACGGTTGCCGGACAATACCATCAGTTCCCGGACAAAGTCTTCCCGCAGAAAACTTTCATCTTCAAGACGAAGCCGCAAACTCTCCCAAACTTTCATTTGGCTGGCTGCTTCGTTTCGGCAGATTGCCTGGATGGCCGCGACCTCATGGAGCAGGCGCGTTTCCCAAACATCCTCATGTGACTGATTGTCCTGTAGAACGAAAGTTGACAGGACTTCAACTAATTTTTGGTTTCTGTGGTCAGACAGGAAAGTTCCTTCGCCTCTGCGGGTTTCAATCAACCCTAATAACTCCAAACTGCGCAGCGCTTCCCGTAAAGTCGAGCGGCCGACTTGCATGGTTTCAGCCAGTTCCCTTTCAGATGGAATCCGGTCACCCGGCTTGATTTTTTCCTGCCGAATCATATCACGAATGTCCCGTACTATATCCAAATATCGTTTCGATTGATTCATGACAGTTCCTCAGTTCCCATTTTTTTGAAAGTGGTCTGGCCACTCATATCCTATACCTTACAAAAAAAACAGTGCCACGTAAAGAAAAAACTGCTTTTCTTTTAGAAAAGCAGTCAGGTTTCGATATTTTTGCAGATAATAGCTGTTTTTTGGTTGCGATTTTCGACTACGCCCTGGATTTCAAGGATGGCATGCGGTTCCAGAAGAAGGTTGTATTTGGCATACTCCACCGGAAACAAAGTAATGGAAGCCGGACCTGTTTCATCCATCAACGTCAGAAAGGCCATCGCGTCCCCTTTCTTCGTCCGGATCCGTTTGATGTCTTCCACCATGCCCAGTACCCTCACAGATTCCCGGTCCTTTTTCGTCTTCAGCAGTTTCAGCTCAACGAAGGATTTTTGGCGCTCTTCTTTCTCGCGTTCAATCGGATGCTTGGACAAATAAAACCCAAAGACCTCTTTTTCGAAATCGAGTTTCAGGCTTTCAGGTAGCTCTGCTGCTTTTGTGTATTTCGGTTTCATGAAGCTCGATCCCATATCATCAAACAATCCGGGATCTTCATTCGGCTTGACGAGCTCTGCATGCTTGATGGCGCTATCCAGCGAAGCCAATAAAACTCCCCGGTCATAGCCGAAATCATCAAGCGCTCCTGCTTTGATCAGCGGTTCAAACGATTTCCGGTTAAAATGCAAAGCCGAAATCCTCTCGGCAATATTGAACAGGCTGGTGAACGGACCATCTTCCCGGGCACCCATCAAAGCTTTCACGGTCGTTCCCGGCACGCCTTTTACCGCGTTCAAGCCAATCCGGATCTGGCCATCTTCAACTGAAAACGAATGGCGGCTCCTTTGGACAGAAGGCGGCAGCAGCGGAATTTTCTTTTCTTTTATCTCCTGCAACAGCTGTTTGGTCTTTTCGGCATTGCCTGAGCTATTGGTCAATAGGCCTGTATAGAAGTAGACCGGATAATGGGTCTTCATATAGCTCAACTGATATGAAATGAGGCTGTAAGCGACAGCATGGCTTTTCGGAAAGCCGTAATCGGCAAAACGGACGATCAAATCATAGACTTCCGATGCCTCGGCTTCAGTAAATCCTTTGGCTTTGGCTCCGCGGGTGAAATGCGCCCGTTCTTCATCCAGAATTTCACGTTTCTTCTTGCTGACAGCACGGCGCAACAGATCGGCTTCCCCAAGCGAAAAACCGGCCATCTTCGCCGCAATGTGCATGATCTGCTCCTGGTAGACAATGACGCCATAAGTTTCACTTAAAATCGGCTCGAGAATCGGATGGACATATTTTACAGCTTCCTGTTTATGTTTCCGTCTTGCGTATAAAGGAATGAATTCCATCGGGCCTGGCCGGAACAGCGCGTTGACCGCGACAATGTCCCCAAAGGCTGTTGGTTTGATCTGCTGGAGCGCACGCCGCATGCCGTCGGACTCCAATTGGAAAACCCCGGTCGTATCACCCAAAGCCAACAACTTATAGGTGTCTGCATCCTGGAGCGGAATGCTCCGGTAGTCGACGCGTTTTTTAGTATCCCAATACACCAGACCGCGGATCTGCTCCAGGATCGTCAAATTACGCAACCCCAGAAAGTCCATCTTCAGCAGACCGATCGCTTCCAGTTCCTGCATGGGCCATTGCGTCAAATAAATGCCTTCATGGCCTTTTTCGATCGGTACATGGTCAACTAACGGCGACGGACTTAAAATCACGCCTGCTGCATGGGTGGAGGCATGGCGCGGCAGGCCCTCCAATTTCAAAGCTGTCTTGAACCAGGATTTGCGTTCTTCCCGCTCAATGATCCAATCGTTCAAAGCTGGAGACTCTTTTAAGGCAGAGCGCAGCGTCGTGCCTGGCCGGTTCGGAATCATTTTTGAAATGGCTTCAAGTTCTTCTGCTTCGAAGCCGAAAACACGGGCAGTATCCCGGGCAACTGCTTTGGCTGATAAGGTGCCGAATGTAATAATCTGCGCCGTTCGGACTGCACCGTATTTTTTCGCTACGTAGTCCACCACTTCATGACGTCTGTAATCGGCAAAATCAATGTCGATATCCGGCAGTGTAATCCGCTCCGGATTCAGGAACCGTTCAAACAGCAACCCATGTTCAATTGGATCTACATCCGTGATCTTCAATGAGTAGGCAACCAGCGAACTGGCAGAAGATCCACGGCCCGGACCTGTCAGAATATCCTGGTCTCTCGCATACTTCATGAAATCTGCAACAATCAGGAAATAATCGATAAAGCCCATCGTCCCGATCACCGACAGTTCATAATCCAGTCGTTCCTGGTAGCTTTGTGAATAGCCTGGAACCCGCTCTTCCAACCCTGATTTGCAGAGTTCTGAAATAAAAATTGCTTTATCGGTTTCTGCCGGCAACGGAAACACCGGAAGCAGTTGGCGGTCCATGGGAATCGTCACCTGGCAGCTCTTCAGCATTTGGGCCGTACGCTCCAGCCATTCCGGTTGATCGGCAAACCAGGTTTCGAACTCCTGGCGGCTTGGGACATATGCATGGGTGTGCTCAGGCTTTTTCCTTTCCGGATCATTCATCTTCAGGCCTTGGCCGATTGCGGATGCCACTTCATAGGCAAAGGCATCCTGCTGATGCAGATAACGGCTTTCATGCGATGCGATGATCGGCAGTTCTGCCTGATCACAGAGTTCGGCAAATGCCTGTTCCTGTTCAGATGAAATCCCACCAGGCCGCTCTAAACTTCCGAATGCTGCTGAACCGAACAACTCTTTTATGTATCGGAATACAGGACTGCGATCTGTCAGCAGCCATTCGGGTTTGTTTGGAACCACGCAAATCAAGCCGTTCCGATAGGCTTTCAGCCATTGTTCCGGTATCGCCTCTTTATCTCTTGTCGAAAGGGCGCTGGAAATCTTCAACAGATTCCCGTAGCCGCTATTCGACTGAGCATAGAAAACCACCGGATACTGCTGTTCTTCAAACTCGATAAATGCCGAAAGGCCGATCACCCCATGGATGCCGGCACGGCGGCACGCTTCCCAAAATGGGAGAATGCCATATAGTTTGGTGTTGACGATTGCGGCTGAAGCGGCTCCCTGCTCTTTCAAATACGGGAAAAGTTCGTCAAGGCGCACCGTGCTTTTTAGCAAATCAGCCGATGTGCTTATATGCGGATAAACCATTGACACACTACTCCCTTCTTAGTTTGCAGCAGCACAGATTTCAGCGAGGCGCTCGATTACCCGGTCAGCTTCCTGCCAGGAATAAGCCGTTGCCCCGGAAGCCATCGGATGGCCACCGCCGCCGAATTCCTTCGCCAATGTATTGATGATTGGGCCTTTCGAACGCAGACGCACACGAATTTCCGTATCTTCTTCTATTAAAATGACCCAGGCTTTCATGCCTTTGACATTACCGAGTGAGCCCACAAGTAAAGAGGTATCGGTCGCCGTAACATCAAATTCCTTTAAAATGTCTTTGGTGATTTTGACGTGGGCAGCGCCATTTTCATCCATTTTGAAATTCTGGTACATGTATCCCTGCAAATGCAATAAGTTACGGTTCATTTCATACATGCCATTATGCAATGCATCGCGATCGAAATCGTATTTGATGAGTTCGCCGGCAATCGCAAAGGTCTTTTGCGTTGTGCTTGGGAATAGGAAGCGACCGGTGTCACCGATAATTCCTGCATACAATAAACGCGCCGCTTTTGCAGATAAGGTCCATCCCTCGTTTTCCCGGCCATATGTATAGAGATCATAGATCAATTCAGAAGCGGAGCTGGCTGTCGTGTCGACGGATACAATATCACCGTAGACATCGTCATTGGGATGGTGGTCGATTTTGATGAGTTTAGCGCCTCTCTTATAACGCTGATCGTCGATTCGCTCGGTGTTTGCGGTATCGGTCACAATCACCAATGCCCCTTCAAAGTCCTGATCCGTTACGGTATCAGGAAAATCCAGAAAGTCCATCGTGTAATCATGTGCGCCGGCACCCAAAATACGCTTATCCGGATAATTCTGTTCCAATAGATATTTCAATCCCAACTGGGAACCATAAGCATCCGGGTCTGGCCGTACATGACGGTGAATAATGATGGTGCTGTATTGCTTAATTGTGTCGACGATTTGACTGTTCATTTCCGAGTTCCTCCATTTATAAGGAAATCCATTCGCAATTTTGCTCAGTTCTCAGTACAATGATAATGAGTTTTGGAATTCAGGAGGTCCTTATGTTAATATTCGTTGTTTTAATCATTGTATCATTTGTCATTTATTTTTATAACAAAACAAAGCAATTCCGGACACGCAGCGTCTTGCCAATCCGAAAGAAATGGTATGCCGCACGTGCGTCCATGGCTCTAGGAAGTTTTGTCACCTTTTTTGGAATCAACCAGCTGTTCGTTTTCCAATCAACAATTACGTACATCGTTTCAGCCATTTTCATCGTACTCGGCTTGGCGTTGGTATACTACAACTACAAAGCAGCAAGGCATTACCACGTATTCCTTGAAGAAGAAGCAGACTTGAACCCTTAAACGCCTTTCTTTGCACATAAGAATGCTCAAGCAGGAGCTGGACTCGTTTACCGAGTCCGGCTCCTGCCTTTTTAATGTTATCTATTGATTCCGCTTGATTTAGATTAACGATCCAATAGTTGGAAAGTCAGCATCGCCTTGCCAACGATTTCGTTTTCCAAGGAAACGTCCACTTCGACTTTTGCGGATTTTCGGCTTATGTCCAAAATATTGGGCCTGACGAACACCAGTGCATCCAATTGAACCGGTTTCAGGAAATAGATTGCAATATTTTCCAATACACTATCCTTCCGGTTTCTTGTTTTTAAGGCCGCTCCTGCCGCCTCTGTCAGAATCATTGTATATGCGCCATGGGAAATCGATCCATAGGCATTGGTCATTTGAGGCGTGACACGGAACTCCAGGATCAGCTTATCGCTTGCCTGTTGGTGAAGCTGGCTTTTGATAATATCATCGATTGTTTCACCTTGTTGGGGCTGCCGTTGTGCAGTTTGTATCGCCTTCAGCACATCCTGCCTGCTGATGACGCCTTTCAGTTTGCCGTGATCATCCGCTACCGGCATTAAGTCGATGCCTTCCCAGATCATACGATGCCCCGCCGCCGCCACACTTGTTTGCATAGAAACGGTAATCGGATCTTTGGTCATCGCCTTTTCCACCAATTCAGTAGGCGGATGGCCAATCACATCCCGAGACGTGATGATGCCTACAAGTTTATTGGCTTGATCGACCACAGGGAATCCACCATGCGTCGTTTCTTCATTCAGGTCATGATAGCGGCTGATCGGATCTTTCAGATTCAAATGCGCCGTCACTTCCAATGGAATTAAAATATCTTCAATCAAAAGAATCTCTTTCTTGATCAACTGATCATAAATCGCACGATTGATCATCGTCGCTACTGTAAAAGTATCGTAGCTCGTCGAAATGACCGGCAACTCAAATTCGTCCGCCAGTTTTTTGACCTGTTCGGACGCTTCAAATCCACCCGTCACCAACACAGCTGCTCCGGCACGAAGCGCGTACTCATGTGCTTTATAGCGGTTGCCGACAATCAGCAGATTGCCCGCCTCTGTATAGCGCATCATATCTTCCAGCTGCATGGCTCCGATAACGAATTTGTTGAGGGATTTATGCAACCCGGCTCTGCCGCCCAATACCTGACCATCGACGATATTGACGATTTCCGCGTACGTCAGACGTTCGATATTCTCTTTTTTCTTACGTTCAATCCGGATCGTCCCGACACGTTCAATCGTCGACACCAAGCGTTTGGTTTCCGCTTCTTTAATCGCCCGGTAAGCAGTACCTTCACTCACCTGCAGATCTTTCGCAATGCGCCGCACCGAAATTTTCTCGCCCACTGCCAAAGTCTCAATATAATCCAATATCTGTTCATGTTTAGTCGCCATGATTTCACCCATTCTTTCTACGTTCCTGTACATTATAGTGTAGCATAATTACAAGAAATGTGGAGACGGGCGTTCTGGTCCGACAGGCGTAAGACGCTCTGGCGAAGCGGCGTTTCTTCAGCCGCACAGTCCGAGTGGCTTACGTCCCGAGGACCAGCCCGTCGCAACTGGACAACTAGAAATGTGGAGACGGGCGTTCTGGTCCGACAGGCGTAAGACGCTCTGGCGAAGCGGCGTTTCTTCAGCCGCACAGTCAGAGTGGCTTACGTCCCGAGGACCAGCCCGTCGCAACTGGACAACTAGAAATGTGGAGACGGGCGGTCTGGTCCGACAGGCGTAAGTCGCTCTGGCGAAGCGGCGTTTCTTCAGACGCACAGACAGAGTGGCTTACGTCCCGAGGAACAGCCCGTCGCAACTGGACAATTAGAAATGTGGAGGTGGCCGTTCAGTTCCGACAGGCATAAGGCGAATCGGCGAAGTGGCGCTCTTTGCCACACAGCCGAGTTGACTTATGTCCCGAGGAATTGGCCACCGCAACTGGACAATACGAAAAGTGGAGACGGGCGTTCTGGTCCGACAGGCGTAAGCCACTTTGGCGAAGCGGCGTTTTTTCAGTCGCACAGCCAGAGTGGCTTACGTCCCGAGGAACAGCCCGTCGCAACTGGACAAGTAGAAATGTGGAGGTGGCCGTTCAGTTCCGACAGGCATAAGGCGAATCGGCGAAGTGGCGCTCTTTGCCACACAGCCGAGTTGACTTATGTCCCGAGGACTTGGCCACCGCAACTGGACAAGACGAAAAGTGGAGACGGGCGTTCTGGTCCGACAGGCGTAAGCCACTTTGGCGAAGCGGCGTTTTTTCAGTCGCACAGCCAGAGTGGCTTACGTCCCGAGGAACAGCCCGTCGCAACTGGACAACTAGAAATGTGGAGACGGGCGTTCTGGTCCGACAGGCGTAAGCCACTTTGGCGAAGCGGCGTGTTTTCAGTCGCACAGCCCGAGTGGCTTACGTCCCGAGGAACAGCCCGTCGCAACTGGACAACTAGAAATGTGGAGACGCACAATAAAAACTCACTCTAGAAAACACAAAACCCGAAAAGCCTCGACTCTTCGGGTTTTCTGCCTATTATAATTCGATGCTGCCACCTGGCTGCAGGATGTTCACTTCTGCGCCTTTAATCATTGATTTGAAATGCTCAGGATCCTGCTTGATCGGCGGGAAGGTATTGTAATGGATCGGCACAACCACTTTCGGCTTCAATAATTCCACCGCGTAAGCCGCATCTTCCGGTCCCATTGTGAAAAAGTCGCCGATTGGCACAAATGCCACATCGATATCGTTGCGTTCCCCGATGAGCTGCATGTCACCGAAGACTTCAGTGTCACCGGCATGGTAAATCGTTTTGCCTTCCGCTTTAAAGAGGATTCCTGCTGGCATGCCGCCATATACCACTTCGTCTTCTTCAGTCGTATAAGAAGAACTATGGAAAGCTTTTGTGAACTTCACTACACCAAAATCGAATTCATGGGCCCCGCCCAGATTCATACCGGTTGCATTCAATCCCTGGCTGCCCAAATAATTGGCAAGTTCGACCGGAGCCACTACTTGTGCATTATTGCTCTTTGCCAATTCAACCGTGTCACCGACATGGTCGTTATGGGCATGTGTCAATAGAATGGCAGTAGGCTTTTCATCGGCAACTTTTAAATCTGTCAATTCGTTGCCGTTGATGAACGGATCAATGAGAATCGTGTGTTCTCCAGTTTTGATTTTTACAATTGAATGTCCGTGATACGAGATGTGCATGAAATCCCTCCAATGATTTTTTTAACGATCGATGAAGAAAATGAATTATTCCTTCCTATCTCTATAATAGCAAGCTTGAAGAAATCACTGCAGGCAAGAGTTTGGCTGAATACCGTTAGAAACATGCTTCAGCTATGAAATGACGGTGTCAGCGCAATTTCCTTTATCCACTGGAAGTGATGAAGCTTACTAATTCAACTCACATAGCTGTTTTATACCCTGATTTTTGATATGCTACACATGTAGAGGAGGAATACATATGACCAAAATCAAGCAATTACAGAATTATTTAAAGGAACAATCGATTGATGCAGCGTTCATCACAGATCCCTTTAACGTCTTTTACGTGAGCGGTTTCCAGAGCAATCCGCATGAGCGCCTGTTGGGTGTCATGGTTTTCGCTGAAGCTGAGCCGTTCCTGATCTGTCCGAAAATGGAAATGCCGGATGCGAAGAATGCCGGATGGACCGGCGAAATCGTCGGCCATGAAGACACGCAAAATTCCATGGAGATCTTATACAACACTGCCCAGTCCCGCGGAATTGAATTGAGCACCATGGCAATCGAAAAAGCGCATATGACGGTGGACCGTTACGACGCCATCCTATCATTGTTCAGCTCACTGAAAATTGTCCAGTTGGATGATCAGCTGAATGCGATGCGCGTCATCAAGGACGATGCCGAATTGGAGATTTTGCGTGAAGCGGCGGCATTGGCTGATTACGCCATTGAAGTTGCGGCCAAAACAATCAAAGAAGGCATCACGGAAATTGAAGTGATGACGGAAATCGAATTGGCCTTGAAAAAACGCGGCGTCACCCATATGTCGTTCGATACGACCGTGTTGACAGGAGATAAAGCTGCCTCACCGCATGGCAAAACCGGGGACCGCAAATTGCAGAATGGCGATTTGGTTTTATTCGACCTCGGCGTTGTCCATAAGGGCTATTGCTCAGACATCACCCGCACATTGGCGCTCGGCGAACCCGGCGAAGAACAGAAAGCCGTCTACGATATCGTCTTACAGGCTGAAACGGCAGCACTCGAAGCAGTCAAGCCGGGCGTTACGGCAGCTGAACTCGATCAGATTTCACGCAAAGTCATTGCCGATGCAGGATATGGCGAGTACTTCACACACCGCCTAGGTCATGGTCTCGGTATTTCCGTGCATGAGTTCCCTTCAATCCATGGCGCCAATCCGATGAAGATGGAAAAAGGAATGGTCTTCACTTTGGAGCCCGGCATTTATGTTCCCGGAAAAGTCGGCGTCCGCATCGAGGATGACGTAGCAGTAACTGACAACGGCTATGAAGTTTTGACGAAGTTCCCGAAAGAACTTCAGATCATCAACAATTAATAGCAAAAGCGGCATCGGATTTTTCCGATGCCGCTTTTTTGTTTATCAGCCCAATATGTCGTCGACTGATTTGTATTCCAGTCCCTGGTCGACGGCCACTGCCTGATAGGTGACATGGCCGCTTAAGGTATTGACTCCTTTTTTCAAAGCTTCATTGGCAAGGACTGCCTGTGCAAATCCTTTATTGGCAATCTGCACGGCATAAGGCACAGTCACATTCGTCAAACCGATAGTGGATGTCCGCGGAACCGCTCCCGGCATATTCGCTACGGCGTAATGGACAACTCCATGCTTCACGTATGTCGGCTCATCATGCGTCGTGATGCGGTCGCTGGTTTCAAAAATCCCGCCTTGGTCAATCGCGATATCCACTACGACAGAGCCCGGCTTCATGGATTTGATCATGTCTTCCGTCACCAACTTCGGTGCTTTAGCTCCGGGAATTAAAACCGCTCCAATGACCAGATCCGCATTCTTTACAGATTCTGCGATATTCAAGGGATTGGACATCAACGTTTGGACATCCTGCCCGAACTGGTCATCCAATTGGCGCAGCCGATCCGGATTCAAATCCAGAATCGTCACATTGGCACCCATGCCAATTGCCACTTTTGCAGCATTGGTGCCCGCCACTCCAGCTCCGATAATGGTCACATTTCCGCGTCCGACCCCTGGAATTCCACCAAGCAGAACCCCTGCTCCACCGTGTATCTTCTCAAGGAATTGGGCTCCGATCTGTGTCGACATCCGACCGGCCACTTCGCTCATTGGCGTCAGGAGTGGCAAGGAACTATTAGGCAATTGCACAGTTTCGTATGCGATTCCTGTCACTTTCGCATCCAACAGCGCCTGCGTCAATTCCTTTTCAGGAGCTAAATGCAGATAGGTGAACAGGATCAGCCCTTCCCGGAAGTAACGATATTCATCTGCTTCGGGTTCTTTGACCTTCATGACCATTTCCTGCGCCCACGCCTCATCGGCGGACTCAACGATGACTGCTCCAGCAGCACTGAAATCTTCATCTGTAAATCCTGAACCCAGCCCGGCTCCCGATTGTATAAATACCTCATGTCCATAAAGCTTTAAGTTGACCACTCCAGCTGGAGTCATCGCTATTCGGTTTTCGTTGTTTTTCACTTCTGTCGGTATACCAATTCGCATCTCGAAACCCTCCATTTTGTGTTGGTTGGAATCATGTTCTGGGAATTGAAGTTTTCTGAAATTACTATCATTTTAACAGACTGGACTAGTTTCTGCCCTCATTTCATACTTTTCTCCTCTTCTCAGTCTAGTTTGACGGGAGAATAGTCGCCATTAATTAGACAAAAAATTCTTGAAATTAACTTCAATTCAGCAGGAACTTCAAAACTTATAGCGAATGGTTACAGTGAGAGACAAAAGGAGGAATTTAAGATGACATTAAAGTACAGTCAAATTCTTGTTGCAGTAGATGGATCAAAAGAAGCAGAATGGGCATTCAAAAAATCAGTCGGCATTGCCCAACGGAACAACGCAACATTAAACTTGGTAAATGTAATCGATACCCGTTCATTTGCAGCAATCGAAGCTTATGATCGCTCCATTGCTGACCGCGCTCAGAAATTCGCAGAAGATTTATTGGATGAATACAAAAAAGAAGCTTTAGCCGGCGGTGTTGAAAAAGTGAACATCGTAGTCGATTACGGTTCTCCAAAAACGATGATTTCAAGAGATTTAGCTCAAAAAGTGGAAGCTGACCTTATTATCTGTGGTGCTACTGGATTGAATGCTGTTGAACGTTTCTTGATCGGCAGTGTTTCCGAGCACATCGTCCGTTCCGCAAAATGTGATGTGTTGGTGGTACGTACTGAAGAAGCTCAGAACGATGCACCGAAAGAATATTATTCTGAAGACAAATCAGGCAAACCTGAAAATTTCTAAACCAACTAAACAAAAGCCCTTCACATTCGTGAAAGGCTTTTTTACATATCAGGAAGATTTTACTTTAATGACGATTTTTCCACGTGCATGATGGGATTCACTTAGTTCGTGGGCATCTTTCAACCCCTGTTCGGTAAAATCAAAAACATGGCCGATTGAAGGCTTAAATTCACCTGATACATAGAGATTAGCCAGCTTTTGCAATTGTTCACCGCTGGGCTCGAGCCAAAAATCACTGGCCGTCACGCCATGCTCTTCAGCCTTTTCAGCAGAAGGCTGACCGGCAATCGAAATCAATTTCCCGCCTTTTTTCAGGACTTTAAAACTTTTTTCCAGAATTTCTCCACCCATGGTATCCAATACCGCATCAAAATCCTCCAGCAATTCGCTGAATTCCTCTTCCCGGTAATTGATGACCCGGTTGGCTCCGAGAGATTTCACCAGTTCATCATTTTTATCGCTCGCCGTGGTTGCTACATAAGCTCCAATGCTGTTCGCAATCTGTATGGCCATACTGCCGACTCCACCTGCTCCGGCGTGAATCAACACTTTGTCGCCTTTTTTCAATTCTGCAAAGTCAACAAGGCATTGATAAGCAGTCAACCCAGTCAGTGGAATTGCTGCGCCTTCTTCGTAAGACATGCTCTCCGGCATATGGGCAAGCAGGTTTTCTTCAACCGGAACAAATTCAGCATACGTTCCTTGCCGTGTTGTAGCCGGTCTTGTAAAGACCCGGTCTCCTACACTGAAGTTCTTCACCTTGGCGCCGACTTCGGCAATGACCCCTGCTGCATCCCATCCTAAAATAATCGGGAATTCCCATGGCAGCATCTCTTTCAGGTAGCCTTCACGCAATTTCCAGTCGATCGGGTTTATGGAAGTCGCGTGGATTTCAACCAGCACCTGATTTTCATTGATGGTCGGCTTTTCCACTTCCCGTTCTTTCAATTGTTCACTGCCTCCGTAATTATCGATGACTATCGCTTTCATCTGACATCTCCCCTTCCGTTATTATCAAATATACCCTTATCTCCAAATAGTACTCATCAAAAAAACTGGAGATGTCTGGAGAATAAAACAATTTATTCCGTTTTCATTAAGATGGTATTCATTCCATCTTCAGGATCACAGCCTTCCAGCACATAAACCAGTTCCGTTTCAGAAGTTAATAGGATGATTGAATTGCATTGTCTGGTTATTACTTCTCCTGAACCGAATTCGTCTTCTCTGGAATCCTCCACTGATTCAATCTCATTGCCATTGTATGTCAGATCCTGATAGATCGGATCCCCTTCTGTTGTGTAGGTAATCACCCTAACCGCATCCTCTTCTCCACTTACCGTATTTTCATAGAACTGGTATAAGCGATCTCCATTTGTCACATCTCCATGTGTGTTTTCAATAATGTCCGCTTCATCAAAGGATTTCCGGTCGCATGCAACTCCCATCAACAGCAACATCGATACCAGTACTGCCAGGATTTTTTTCATCTCCACACCTCCCGTTGCAGATTAGACGCTTTTGTCGTAGAAAGATTACAGAATGCCCGTTGCTCGGTGCCCTGGTTCTTCAGTCTTGCGGAAGCCAAGTGCTCCCTTTACGGTCCAATATGTTATCATTAATGCTGTTCGCTAAAAGAGGTTCGCAAACTCCCTCTCTAAAAAACTAAGGAGTGTTTCAGATGAAAAATGAAAAAGCAGTTGTCGTCTTCAGTGGCGGCCAAGACAGTACCACTTGCCTGTTTTGGGCAATCAAGAACTTCAAGGAAGTTGCAACCGTAACGTTCGATTATGGCCAGCGCCATTTAGCTGAAATCGAATGTGCCCGGAAAATCGCTGACGAACTTGGCGTTTCCTTCAAAGTATTGGATATGACTTTGATCAATCAATTATCCGCTAACGCTTTAACGCGCAATGACATCGAAGTCACAGCAGAAGAAGGCGAATTGCCTTCCACGTTTGTGCCTGGCAGAAATCATCTGTTTCTGTCTTTTGCGGCCGTTTATGCAGATGCCATCGGTTCGCGGCATTTGATCACCGGTGTCAGCCAAACGGATTTCAGTGGCTATCCCGATTGCCGCGACACCTTTATCCGGTCATTGAATGTTACTTTGAACTTGGCGATGGATAAGCAATTCATCATCCACACGCCGTTGATGTGGCTGGACAAGTCCGATGTTTGGGAGCTTTCTGATACCTTGGATGCCCTCGATTTCGTCCAGGAAAAAACCTTGACTTGCTATAATGGCATTCCGAGTACTGGATGCGGTGAATGTCCCGCCTGCATCTTACGCAATGAAGGACTAGCCCGCTACCAAACGAAAAAAATGGCAGGTGCTGTTAAGTGATGCAGCAATTTTATCCACAAGCCAGCCATGATTACCAATTCGAGCTCAATAAAGACCTGCATTTTTCTGCAGCTCACTTTATTCCAAGCGAGGATGCCGGAAAATGCCGGATGATGCACGGCCACACCTACCATCTCAACATCACCATTGCCGGAAATGAGCTCGATGCGACCGGATTCCTGATTGATTTCAAATTAGTGAAAGAATTGATCCATAAGAAATACGACCATAGTGTCCTGAACGACCATCCGGAGTTCAGGACTAAATTTCCGACCACGGAGCTTCTTGCCCAACAGGTTTGGCTGTCGATCCAAGAAGTATTGAAAACGAGAAGCAATCAGCCAAATTGCCTGCAGGTCATCGTTCGCGAAACACCGACAAGCTATGTGGTCTACCGTCCGCGCAAGGGGGACTTATGATGAAAATTCCCGTAATGGAAATCTTCGGTCCCACTATTCAAGGAGAAGGCATGGTCATGGGCCAAAAAACCATGTTCGTGCGCACTGCCGGATGCGATTATTCCTGTTCCTGGTGTGATTCGAAATTCACCTGGGACGGGACAGGCACCAGCATCTCCAAACAGCCCGCAGAAATTGTCGAAGAATTGATCCAAATCGGCGGCGAGGCGTTTTCCCACGTCACCATCTCCGGCGGCAATCCCGCTCTCCATAAAGGCATCGGTGAATTGGTCGAGCTGTGCCACGAGCAGGGCTGGAAAGTTGCTGTTGAAACACAAGCGTCCATTTGGCAGGATTGGCTGATCGACATCGACGACATTACTTTATCGCCGAAGCCACCCAGCTCTGGCATGGAGACGGATTTCTCGAAGCTTGATTTCTATATAGAGAATCTGCAAAATGCCAATGTCAGCCTGAAAGTCGTTATTTTCGACCAGAATGATTTCGCCTATGCAGAAAGTCTCCATCAACGTTATCCAGCTGTCCCATTCTTCCTGCAGACCGGCAACGAAGACACCGCGACAACGGATGATGCACAATTGGTCACTGATTTGCTGCAGCGGTACGAACAATTGATCGAGTACCATGTGCGCTCGCCGATTATGAACGATGCGAAAGTGTTGCCGCAATTGCACACCCTCGTTTGGGGCAATAAACGCGGCGTTTAATCCAATAGTTGATTGCTTCTTCTTTCATCTGTTGAAAGAAGAACTATACATCCACGTTTCAAATTGAGCCAGTCAGGATAAATGGAAAGACCCCATCCAAACTTTTCACTAAGTTTTGGTGGGGTCTTTTCATGCTACGCTTTTTTGACAAATTCAGACTTCAGTTTCATTGCGCCAAAGCCATCAATCTTGCAGTCGATGTTATGGTCGCCTTCAACCAATCGGATGCTTTTCACTTTCGTGCCGATCTTCAATGTCGAGGAACTGCCTTTGACTTTCAAGTCTTTGCTGACAGTGACGGCATCTCCATCCTTCAAAGGCGTGCCATTTGCATCTTTGACAAGCTGTTTTTCTTCAGTATTTTCCTTGTCAGCAATCAGGCTCCACTCGTGGGCACATTCCGGACACACCAGCAGACTGCCATCTTCATAAGTATATTCAGAATTGCACTCAGGACAATTCGGCAAAGTTTTCATTTGTTTTCCTCCAGCAGATCTTATGCTCTATTGAGCAATCGGCAGACCGGTCTTTTTTTCCAGTATACCAGAACCAGCTGTTGTCCGGCAGTCATTATTTGACGATCAGCACTGGGCAACGGACCTGATTGACGACTTTATGGCTGACACTGCCCAACACCATTTCAGATATTGGATTCAACCCTCTGCTGCCGATGACCACCAAATCAAAATTCCCGTCGTTCGCCACTTCAATGATGACCGGCGCCGGCCGCCCATGCATAACCTTTGTTTCGTAAAAGACTTTTTCGCGGTCTAAAGCTTCTCTGACAGGTTGGGTTTTTTTCTTCCGGGATAATTCAAACTCTATCGAGCCCCCGTCATGAAATTTTTCATTGCTGTCTTCATCGAAATCGGAAACGTAAAGAACGGTCACTTCCACGCCTTTTATCAAAGACGCCAGTTGTGCGGCTTGTTTGCCTGCCCGCATCGAATTCTCTGAACCGTCTACGGCCACTAAAATCTTTCGATACATATGATCCACTCCTTCGACTGTTTTTTCCGCTCCATGGCGAAAAGTCTTCCATACTTAATACTATTCGACTTTTCTGTCAATTACCCTTTATCTAAATAAGCCGGACTATTGATCTTTCCCTCCCGAAGTTCGATAGCCAAGTCTTTGCGGTGCAGCTAAGGGAAAAGGGATGTGTAATAATTTTTTTCACACAAATAAAAACAGGTGATCATGAGCATCACCTGTTTTTGCTTTAAAATTTTATTTTACCTGCTTATAAGTCAAGGTTTTACCGGTAAATCCGAACAACACTGTCAGTATCGGCGACAGCAGGCAAAAGAATGCGAACGGCAGATAGTCGAGCGTCGAAACGCCGATGACTCCTGTAATGAAAATTCCGCAAACACTCCATGGGACAAGCGGATTGACCACGGTGCCGGCGTCTTCCATGACACGGCTCAAGTTTTTACCGGCCAGCCCCACTTTGTCATAAGGTTCTTTAAAGGCCTGCCCTGTCAGCAGAATCGACAGGTATTGCTCACCGATCAGAATATTGATACCGATTGCCGTCAAGGCAGAAGCAGCGATGACAGACGATACTTTTTTCAGCAAACTTTCCACTTTGGCCAACAAACACTGGACGATCCCCAGCGTAAACAGCAAACCGCCCATGCTGAGCGCCAGCAGCACTAAAGCTACGGTGAACATCATGCTTTCCATTCCGCCACGGGACAGGAGGGAATCGATTTCCGCTATGCCGGTGGTTGATGCGTATCCACTGAACAGAACTGTAAAAAGTTCAGAAGCTGTAGAAGTCTGATGAAAAAAAGAAATAAGGATTGCCGACGCCGAGCTCAAGGCCAGCGTCATCAAAGCCGGTATTTTCATAAGCGTCAAGAAGATCAGCACAACAAGCGGAATGATCGTATACCAATGAATCATCCCAGTGGCCAAGAGCCCTTCCTTAAAGATGGCTACGTCCTGGACACTGGCACCTCCAGTTTCAGGTGACAGAAAAGCAAACAAGATCAAGGTGATCACAAAAGCGGGAATCGTCGTCCACCCCATATTACGGATATGTTCGAACAGGTCCACTCCGACAATCGTCGAAGATAAATTTGTTGTATCCGACAACGGCGACATTTTATCTCCAAAGAAAGCACCGGAAACAATCGCACCTGCCGTGATGGCAAGCGATAGATCCATCGCTGTCGCCATGCCGATAAAGGCTACACCAATCGTTGCGACAGTCGTCAGGGAACTGCCGATGGACAAACCGATCAACGAGGTCACGATGAAGACGATCGCATAGAAGAAGGTCATGGAAATCAGTGTGAATCCTGTAAAGATCAACGTTGGAATGGTGCCGCTGATCATCCAGCTGCTGATCAGGATTCCGATGAAGAAAAACAGGAAAACAGCGCTCATGCCTGCTCCTGCTCCTTCCACCAGTCCTTTTTCCAGCGTACGGTACGAGACTTTTTTCGATAAACCATAGCCGAACAGCAGCAGAATCGAAATCAGGATGGGGATATGCGGAACCGATTCATATTTGATGATGCTGACACTGATCATTAGAAAGATAATGCCAGTTAGAAGGATGGCTTCTGAAAACCTTGGCGTGATGACTGATTTGATGTTGTGCATGACAATCTCTCCTTTTCTATCTATAAAAAAAGAGAAAACCGCCCATCCCCATAAAGGGACGAAGGTTTTCTCCGCGTTACCACCCAATTTGATGCTTCGACTGAACAAAACATCCACTTCTTTACGTGACGATCAAACTGATGGTGTATTTCATCCAATTTGCTGCCTGAATTCACACCTGCCATCCAGTCTCTTGCTGCTGCGCACAAATTGCCTACTAAATCATCGATCGAATTATATATGAACTAAATAGCTGGAAAATCGTTTTTTAAAAACTCACTTGCCTAATCGTTTTTAAAAGTATATTGAAATAGATTCTACCAGTTCCCTCCCACAAGTCAATACTTTTCAAGAAAAATTTGATTTCACCATCTGGGATTTTGCTAACCGGTCATAAAGTGATTGTTTGTTTTTCGTCAAGATGAAATACAGCGACACCGGAAAAGTGACCAACAGGAATCCCGTCAGCTGAGCGATGGGCCGAGAAGCTTGAAACAATTCCTCAAGTGACGGAATCAAAAACAGCGAAACAATCATCACCAACAGCAGATACCCAAAAATCAGCAGATAATCAACAGCAAAAGCCTTAAGGCGAAGCCAGAATCCTGCATACATCAGAGCCCTCCTCACAGACAGTTCATGTCACCGTTTGGATCGTTATCCCGCTTTCCAATGAGCCGGCTTCGACAGTAAAGCAGGAACCTTCGTCTGGTCATCTCCTTTTGCGGAATTCACTTGCATTTGAGTTAAATAGATACTGCCTGTCAAATCGGCTCCAGACAAATCGGCTCCCCGCATATCCGCTCCGATGAAATCCGAGTTCCTCATATCTGCATTTTTAAAATCCGCTCCGATCAGGTAAGCGCCTCTGAATGTCGAGCCTTTCAGATTTCTCCTTTGAAATTTTGCCCCAATCAAATCCGCTCCCTGGTAATGCGGTCCTTTTTTGCGGTTATTCCTTTTGTTGAAGCGTCCGGACGCAAGCCGGACTTCTTCGCTGACCTGACTCAGCAAGTGATTGATATCCATGCGGTACTCAGGCAAATCCACAGCCACTAATTCTTCTGCTGATGCAAACGTCAGTTCATCAACCGCATCCCTGCTTTTAAGCAGCGCATTCTGCAATTCCAGGTTTTCACAGCGTTCTATCGCCTGTGTCAAATACAGCAGCATTTCCTGCAATTGCTGCATGACCGGCAAGAGCTGGAACATCTTTTGGGCTGACTCCGGATCACCTCTCCAACTGATGCCGCCGAATGTTTGCTGCGAAACTTTTTGTCCTGCTCCGAGGCAATCGAATACTGTACAACCGCTGTAGCCCGAGAGCCTTAAATTTCGATGGATACTGCAACGGAAATCCTCATTCAGGTTTCTGCAGGGAACTCCTCCCGCTTTGTCTACAGGAAAATCGGCAGAAGCTGAAAACGCCAGCGCCACACAGCAAAGACCAAAACAATTTGCACAATCGGCTTGAAAAATGGTCGAGTCATACGCACCTTTCTGATTTGCATGCATATCGTTCATTCTCCCTTTTAAGTTTTGAGTACTCAATTAACCCCATTATACAAATAGCCTAAAAAAATTCCACTCTTTTTTACGCAAAGAAAAAAGGCAGGGGATGAATCTCCCTGCCTTTTCGCCAACCACTTTGTATGGGCTGTAGTTCGTTATGTTCCCATTTTCCGGCGGTTATTGCTGACTTTCTTGGTTTGCTGGCTCTTCATCTTTTTAGTTGACAGTGAACCATTGCCCCCAGACTGTTTATCTGAAGCTTGATTTTTCTTGGCTTCCAATTGACGTTTTACAGCTTCCTGCAAACTGACTTTTTTCGGTGCTTCGTTTGACTCGGTCATTGCGCATTCCTCTTTTCATCAAAAAATAGTACCTATGGATGTTTTAGCTCAATTATAGCATAAATCAACCCGTCTATTCTTTGTTTTCTTTAAACCAACCCGTCACTTGAGAAAAGAACTTAGACATGGATTCCGGCTTCGACATATTCGGAACGCGCGCCAATAAGACTTCTTTCGGTGCTTTGAGGCCTTCCTGCTTTTTCTGCAGGACCAGGATCCCTTTTGCGTGAGCTGAGTTCTTGAACAGGCTTTCCGGCAATTCCATCACAGATTGGATATGGGCATGCTTTTTCAAAAAGCTGTGCAATTGGCTCGCCTGGGCAGATTCAAACAAAGCTTTCGGGACGATGAAAAACAGGTAACCGCCTTCAGCCGTATGCTTCAGCGATTGCTCGATAAACAGATGATGGGCAAAAGACATGCCTTCATCTGCCTTCAATTCGTAAGTGGCAGCTGTCTCCTCATCAGGATAGTAACCTACAGGCAAATCTGAAACCACCACGTCCACCGGATCGATCAATAAAGGCTGCAAGGCGTCCTGCAGATAAAAAGTGACGGGCTGTTCCACGAGATTGCCGGCATTTGAAGCCAGACGGATCAGCAGATCATCCAGTTCCACCCCTGCACCTGTCAAACGGCCATCCAGATAATTCATGACCGTAAGCAACAGGTTGCCGGTTCCGACAGCCGGATCCAGAATGACGGCTTGCTCTTTTTTCACGAACAACTCCACCAGGTAGCCGACCAAAAGCCCAAGTGCGTCCGGTGTCATTTGGTGATGCGGTTGAATATGCTCTTTCATGCCTTTCAGTACAGCCAGCTGAAGCGCTTTTCGAATATCTTCCTTGCTGGCCCCTGCTTCCGGCTTGATGATGCCATCCAGCCAATTCTCAGTTGTCGTCAACAGACTTTCCAAATACGCGTTTTCCTGCTCTTTTTGGATTTTTGTCGTGTGGTTATCAATAAAATAAAAGGTCTTTTCCATTGCAGAATTCATACTTTCGCCGTCCTCAATAAGGAAACCCACTCAGGAGAGTGGGTTTCTTGTATTAGTTTGTTAATTCTCTTACTGCGTTCAATGCTTTTTCATAATCGGGGTGGTCCGTACCTTCAAGAACATATTCGACGTAGGTGATTTTGTCGTTTTCATCAATGACAAAAATCGATCGGGCAAGCAGCCGGAGCTCTTGCATCGTCACACCGTAAGCTTCACCGAATGACAAATCCCGATGATCCGACAACGTGGTGATTGCATCGACTTTGTTGATTTCCGTCCAGCGCTTTTGCGCAAACGGCAAATCGGCTGAAACAGCCAACACCTCTACATTGTCGCCCAACGAAGCGGCTTCATCACTGAAACGCTTTGTTTGGTCCGAGCAGACGCCGGTGTCCAATGAAGGAACCACGCTGACCAACCTGATTTTCCCAGCTGTATCCTGCAATGTGACCGGTTTTAAGTCGTTGGATAAAACCGTAAATCCAGGAGCCTGATCTCCAACCTTCACTTCTTTATTGGGCAAGGTAACAGGGTTTTTCTTGAATGTAATTTGTACCAATCCAAACGCCTCCCTTTCATCATATCCCCATCATACTAAAACGCGCTGGTCTCATGCAACCCAGACCCATCCGGGGTTTTTTTCTGCAACAGCTTATTTTTTCTGAAAGATTCTTCGTGGACTACTGTTGTGTCCGCGATGTAATCATGGACGCCCTGTTTTAACGGAGTAAATCCGACAATCCAGTAGAGCGGCCAGATGGTCACTGAAATAAAGCGGCCGATCCACTCGCGGAACAGGAGCGTCATCCATGACAAATCATCAGTCTTCAAGGATACCACACGGATGCCCATTATCATCTTGCCGACAGTTTGTCTGAAGAATTTGGTCATCAGGACAAAGTAGCCATAGAAGATGAGGGCGGAAAGAATGGCATATGGGGCATACCAAGGAACACCGCTCGTCTCCAGTCCGACTAAAGCGAATACCGGTTTAACCAATATCGAAGTGAGAGCCGTAACAACCAACAGGTCGATCAAATAGGCCCAGAAACGCACCCAAAACCCTGCTGGTTTCCGTTCGTAAAAGAGAACTTCCTCGTAGCTCGGTGTTTCAGGACGCTGTCTGTCGACTTTCACTTCTGCTGCTGTTTCATTCGTTTCGTGGTCAGTCATCATGGTCCCTCCTTATTTATCACCGTATAGATACATCATACGAGGAGAACTGTATTCAGTGAGCATTTTCGTGATCATCTGCGTTTCAATATCATTGCCGAAGAACGAATTCATTTTCATCGACAACAGGGAGCCCCATCCTTCTGAAGCACCATATTGGAACACTTCCGCATTGCCCAGGTCAAAATCAGCTTTTACTTGTTCAATGACATCTTCTTCAAAACCAAAATCATCTGCTAAGTTTACTTCTACTGCCTGGCGGCCATTCATGACACGCCCGTCAGCAACAGCTCTGACTTCATCCTCAGTCATACCTCTGCCTTCTTCGATCACATCAACGAATGATTCATACGAATCATCCAGCATTTCTTGTAGAAGTGCACGTTCATCCTCTGTCATGTCACGCGTTGCACTCATGATATCTTTGTACGGACCCGATTTGATGGTCACAAAATCCACACCATAACGTTCTGCCAGTTCACCATAGTTGACGCTCTGCATGATGACACCGATCGAACCGGTCAAGGTTTCTTCATTCACAAAAATCTTTTCTGCGGGTGCAGCAATGTAATAACCGCCCGATGCAGCTGTCGCTCCCATTGAAACGTAGAACGGTTTTTCCGTTTCTTCCTGGATTTCCGTGATCTTGTCGTAAATCTCCGCTGACTCAACAACTCCGCCGCCCGGGGAATTTACGGTAAGCACTACAGCTTTAACGGTGGGATCTTCCTTGACGTTTTCCAATTGTTCCATAAAGAAAGAGTGATTATAGCCCGCTGCTCCGAACAGAGGCGACGCCTCTCCCGTATCTTGAATGACGCCGTCAACATTCAAAACGGCTACACGGTTATCAAAATCTCCATCTTCTAGGACAACTTCCGAGATACTTGATTGCGTGGTCGCCATCAACTCATCGACACCTTCGCCAAATCCGCTTTGAAGAAAAGCGAAGGCTGAGTTGATGACCAATGAGATTCCTAATACGGCTGCGGCCACCACTAAAGCGATCCATCGTTTCGTATTCATTTATGCAATTCCCTCCTTAGTTTCTACCTCTTACTATACGGGAAACACTGGCAAATGTTTCACTGGAAAAGGAAATTTAAACCGAAATTTTTCGGTTTGCTTTTCGAATTCCGCGTGCCTCCATAAACTTAGAGGAAGTGAACAAAATCAAAGCGCTCCAAATCAACGAGAAGGAAATCATGTCAACAGCATCAAAAGCCTCTCCGTAAATCCAAACCCCGATCAGCAGCATCAAGGAAGGAGCGATGTATTGAAGGAATCCGATCATGTAAAGCGGGATCAACGGAGCACCGATGGCAAACAGCAATAAAGGCAGAGCTGTAACCAATCCACTGGCGATCAACAGGACATCCGTCGTCAGTCCCGTTTGCAAAAAGGCGACTCGATCGATCGACATCAAATAGACATAGTAGGCAATCGCAATCGGAAAAACGAACAGGGTTTCGATGGCCAACCCGCGCAGGGCATCCAATTTTATGGTTTTCTTGATCAAACCATAAAATGCAAAACTGAAAGCCATTCCAAGAGCCAGCCACGGCAAGGAACCAAATGAGAAAGTTAAGATCAAAACACCGGCTGCAGCCAGAAGAAAAGCGACTTTAATGGCCGGAGACAATTTTTCTTTCAGGAACAGGGCGCCCAATAACATGGAAATCAACGGGTTGATGTAATAGCCCAAACTGGTCTCGACAATCCGGTCATGGGAAACCGCATAAACGTATAGAAACCAATTGGCAGAAATCAGGAACGATGCCAGCATTAATAAGAAGAATTTTTTCTTGGATGTCCACAACATTTTCAGATCCAGCCAAAGTTGGCGACCGCCATTCAGCAGAAGAATAAAACCGAGTGTCATCAAGAACGACCAAATGATTCGACCTGCCAGGATTTCATCCGCCGGAACATGGTCGATCTGTTTCCAGAAAATCGGCATGAATCCCCATAATGTATAAGTTAAAATAATGACCAAAACACCTTTTTTAGAATCTGTCATCCTGCATCGCGCACCAATCTATTTATATTTTGTATTTCGAAATAATAGTCTCATTATAGGCTGGCTTTACGCAGAATGTAAATAAAGACAAACTCCCATCATTAAAGGAATTTGCCCCATGTAAAAAATGAAAGACTCCAAAAAAATAGCCGGTCCTTGAACCGCACCTTCCTTATCAGTGAATCCTGGCAAAAAAAGATACAGTTCATTTTCCAGCTGTTGTTATTTCTTCACATTTTCCTGTTGGCGCAACTCGACACGACGGATTTTTCCGGATGCGGTTTTCGGCAATTCCGTGCGGAAATCGATGGATCGCGGATATTTATATGGGGCGGTCAACCCTTTCACATAATCCTGCAGTTCTTTCACCAACTCGTCTGAAGCTGTATGGTCCTCTACCAGCACCACAAAGGCTTTGACGATAGTGCCGCGGATTTCATCCGGTGCGCCGATGACAGCACATTCCTGGACAGCCGGATGCTTCACCAGCGCGTCCTCCACTTCGAACGGCCCGATTGTATAGCCGGACGAAATGATGATGTCATCTCCACGCCCTTCAAACCAGAAATAGCCATCATCGTCTTTCGACGCTTTATCGCCGGTCACGTAATAGTCTCCACGGAATTGCATGCTGGTGCGTTCCGGATCTTTGAAGTATTCTTTGAACAGGGCTGGCGTCTCCACATGGACGGCAATATCCCCGACTTCGCCGACAGGGCATGGCTCGCCAAAATCATCGATGATTTCCACACGGTTGCCAGGTGTCGGTTTTCCCATGGAGCCGATGCGGGATTCCATCCCCTTCATCACGCCGACCAGCAACGTGTTTTCAGTTTGGCCATAGCCGTCCCGTACTTCCAACCCGAAGTTCTCTTTAAAGACATTGATCACTTCTGCATTGAGCGGCTCTCCTGCAGACACGGCACTATGCAATGCGGACAAGTCGTATTTCGACAACTCTTTTTGCTTCGCCATCAAACGATACTCTGTCGGCGTACAGCACAGCACATTGATCTTGCGTGTTTCCAGAAGTTCCAAATAAACAGCCGGGTCGAATTTTCCGTTGTAGACAAAGCCGGTAGCCCCGCTTCCCAGAGTTGCCAGGAACGGACTCCAGATCCATTTTTGCCATCCTGGGCTTGCCGTCGCCCACACGATATCCCCTTCCTTCGCGCCAAGCCAATGTTCAGCGGATGTGCGAAGATGCGCATATGCCCAGCCATGGCTGTGGACTGCACCTTTCGGATTGCCGGTAGTTCCCGACGTATAGGAAAGAAACGCCATATCGTCTTTTTTAGTCGGTGCTGCTATGTATTCTGTAGACGCTGCTGCCATTTCATCCAAAAGGGAAATCCAGCTTTGGTCGGATTGGCCGATGACAAACTTGACCACATTATCCATTTCCTTTACGCCTTCAAATTGATCCATAAATGGTTCATAAGCGATGACTGCTTTTGCATCACTATGATTCAACCGGTAAGCAATATCTTTCGCCCGGAGCATCTCAGAGCTTGGTATTACTGCCAACCCGGCCTTCAATGCGCCGATATATGCAACATACGCCTCGATCAGACGCGGCACCATCACCAGCACCACATCGCCTTTCACCAGTCCCGCTTTTTCAAAGCTATTCGCTGCACGATTCGCCCGTTGCATCAACTCATCATATGTAACTTGTAGTTTTTCACCTTTGTCACTTTCCCAGAGGACGGCCAGCTTGCCGTCCCCTTTGGCGTAGCGCTCAATCTCTTCCACCAGGTTATACGAATCCGGCGCTATCAATTCTTCTCGTCCCACGATGATTTCCTCCCTGCAGATGGTGTAATTATTATACTCCTATCATTATACAGGAAGTTTTTAAGTATTCATATTATTTCATATAGTTGGACTATGAGGTGAGGTGAGGTGCGGCGGTTTATTTAGCCCGTCCATAGTTGCCACTGTTCAAAGCACAGGCGCGTGAAATTGCGGGTGATTCCGGGATGAGGTGCGGTTTTTGGTGTCTGAGGTGCGGAAAATGGCCCGTGAGGTGCGGTTTTACCCGTTTGAGGTGCGAAAAATGATCCGCGAGGTGCGGTTATCGCCGTTCGAGGTGCGGTCGCAATAAAATCAACAAAAAAAGAACCGCCTATGATAGATAGGCGGCTCAACACTTACAATAGATCTTCAAATTGATTTACTTTAACACGCGGAAACTTGATGACTTCCCTCTCTGCTACTGCTTCCTCGATTAATCCATCGAATGATACGAAATTTTCGTAGTACTCCACTTTTTCAAGCTTCGGTTTCGTTTTCGGATTAGCCGGCGTGAAGATGGTGCAGCAATCCTCGAACGGGCGGATGGAAATATCATAAGTTCCGATCTGCTGTGCTGTATCGATGATCTCCAGTTTATCCGTCGCAATCAACGGGCGCAGAACCGGCGTATTGGTTACAGCGTTGATGGCCTGCAGACTCTCCAATGTCTGGCTGGCGACCTGCCCCAGGCTCTCCCCCGTAATGATGGCACGGCAATTGGTCTCAGCCAATACCAGATCAGCGACGCGCATCATCATGCGGCGCGTAGACGTCATGGTGATATTGTCCGGCACCTGCTTATGCACTTCCTGTTGAAGCCGGGTGAACGGAATGATGTGAAGATTGATGGACGATCCGAACTGCGAAAGTTTTTCAGCCAAATCGAATACCTTTTCTTTGGCACGCTCATTGGTGAACGGCGGACTGAAGAAATGGATCAGCTCAAGCCGGACGCCGCGTTTCAACATATGGTAGGCGGCAACCGGACTGTCCAAGCCGCCTGACAGCATCAATAAAGCTTTGCCTCCTGCGCCCACCGGCAAACCGCCTGCGCCTTGAATGACTTCCGCCATCATATAGACCGCTTCTTCACGCACTTCAACTTTCAAGTCGATTTCAGGATCCTTCATCTGGACTTTCAAGTCCGGAAAAATCCTAAGCACATGGGAACTGAGTTCTTTCATGATTTCCGGCTTTTCATGCGGAAACTCCTTGAATGGCCGTTTCACGGATACCTTAAAGCTTTTGTCGGTATCCGTGATTTTCGCAATCACCGCTTCCGCTGTTCGCTTCATGGCTTCCAGATCCAATTCACAGGCAGTCACCGGACTGAATGATCGAATGCCGAACACATGCGGCAGACGCTCAATGACTTGTGCCAGTTCCTGTTCATCGTCTGAAGTGATGAACATCCGATCGCGTTCTGCTTTGATGTGGAGGTTTTCTAAATCGGAAAAGGTCTGTCTGACATTGTCGCGCAGTCTTCCGATAAATGAACTCCGGTTTTTCCCTTTAGTTGATAATTCACCATAACGCACAAGAATTTGATTGGTTTTCATAACAGGTTAAACTCCTTTAATTATGCGGTAGACCCGCTTAAATGCGCTCTGCAGCGCGTTGATATCTTCTTCAGTTGTAAACGCGCCAAAACTGATGCGCATGACGCCGTCTTTGAATTCACGCGGCAGGCCGATCGACTGAATCACATGGCTCGTATCCCGGCTTTTAGATGAACAGGCGCTTGAAGTGGAGACGATGATGGACTCTTTCTGCAGCCCCGATACAAGAATCTCCCCTTTAATCCCTTTAACCGCCACCGCCAAAATATGCGGAGCCGCTCCTTCAGGACTGACGATCTTCACGCCATCGAACTCCGAAAAAAACTGGCGCAAGGTTTTATTCCATTGCAGATGCAGCGGATTCGGCTTTGCCAGTCTTAAGGCTTTTGCCAAAGCGACTGCATGCGGAACGGAAACGGTCCCGCTGCGAATTCCCGACTCCTGCCCTCCACCGTATTGGATGGCCTGCAATTCGACGCCGGAATATGCCAGTAGCCCGCTGCCTTTCAGTCCATGGACCTTGTGCCCCGATACGGACAATAGATCCGGCATGCTCGTTGAATCGAACGCCAACTTTCCGATGCTTTGGACAGCATCCACATGAAAGATGATCCGGCGTTTTTTCAGCAGACGGGCAATTTCAGAAATCGGATGAAGGGTCCCGATTTCGTTATTGATGTGCATCAGCGATACCAGAATCGTATCGCTTCGCAATGAATTCTTCAACTCATCCACATCGATTTCCCCGTAATGGCCAACAGGCAGACGCGTCACTTCAAAGCCTTGCTGTTCAAGAGCAGCCAGGCTGTACAAGACGGATGGATGCTCTGTTGCAGCCGTGACAATATGCTTGCCCCGGTGCTGGTAGCTTTTGGCTGTGCCGATCAATGCCAGATTATTTGCTTCTGTTCCACCGGAAGTGAAAACGATACGATCCATGTTCAATAATTCTTTTAGTTGGCTGCGCGCAGATTCCAGCAGGTCTTCTGCCTGATTGCCCATCATGTGCAAAGATGCCGGATTGGCGTAGAACTGCTCACTTGCTTTGACGAATGCATCGAGCACTTCTTTTTTTGGCTGTGTTGTTGCGCTGTTATCCAGATAAATCATTTTTCCACCTCCGAAAAGAAAACCACCAGCTCATATGCTGGTGGTTTTACATGTTGTTTTTAGATGCGCCACGCGTCTTCTTTGACCAGCACTTCGATGCGTTTCATCGAACCGGGTTCAAAGTTTTCGACTGCAGTAGCCGCTTCTTCCAATGCTTTGGTGTAACGAAGCTGGCGGAATGATTCTTCGGCTTCTTCCAGCTTGGCATCCAATTGCAGATTGGATTTACGGTAACGGTTGCCGTATTGGATGATGCGTTCGATCAACAATACATTTTCAACCATTTCGACCGCTTTTGCATGGACATCATCAATGCTTTTCTCAGCTTGCTCCATATAATTATGGACCAATTTAATATTCAATGGCACTTCACGCAAGGACTGAATCACGACAAAAAGTTGTTCTTCAGCTTCTTCGAGACGCACATCCATATCTTCAGGAATGCCTGGGATATTGGCTTTGTGCAGAATGCGATCCGTTTCCTGCAATTTGCGTTTCAGCTGTTCCACTTTAGCGCGTGCATTGTTCTCTTCGATACGGAGACTCTTCAATGCCGTCATGAAATCAATTTGCGTCGAATCGACAATCGACAGATCCTCACGTATATGAACCAATTCTTCCTGAAGGCTTGAATACGCCGATTGATCTTCTTCCAGACGTGAACGGAGCAGATCATACCGTTTCGCTAATTGCTCCATCTTCTCCATACAGGACTTCGGAATGGCCGCTTCGCTTTCGCTGATTTTATAGCTGTGCTGAACGTATCGGCATTCTTCTTCCATCTCTTTTGTATCGCGTGCCACAACTTCCAGATGGCGTTCTGTATCCACTCGATATTCGTCGACGTAATGTTTCGCTTCCACTTCTTTTTCAAGAAGTTCATAAAACGAATCGATCCGGTCCTTCATTTTTTCCACTGCAATTTTCGTTTGGGCAATTTCCAGTTGTGCGATGTTCTCTTTCAGCACTTCCAGCTCTTCTTCCATCTCATCCAATTGAAGCGTCAATTCCAAATGCCCAAGGTAATAGGACTGTTCTTCCATTTCGCTCTTGCCTTGACGCAATTCCGCGATATAAGAAGGAATTTTTGTTTGGACATCCGCCAATAACGGTGGAATGTCGTCAACCAACAGAAATGCTTCTTCGCCTTCAGTTGATAGGCTGATGACAATTTCACGGGCTTTCAAGTAATTGCCTTCGTTGGTCAACTTTTCATATTCATCGAATAATGGAATGAATGACTCGAGTTTCTTCTCGAGCGGGGCAGCTGCAGCACCGTATGAATGCTGGTGAGCCAGCAAATTTTTGCGTGCGCGGCGATATTTTTCCTGGATGAGGTCGATTTCGCTGCGGTTTTTTTCTTCGCTGCCGATCAATTCTTCCAGTTCCACCAAAATGCCATTCATCTGTTGATCGACATTGTCGATCTTGATTTCAGTTTCCTGTTCAAGCTTTGTCGCTTTATTGAATCTGAAACGGTTGATCGCCTCTTCAGCATCATATAAGGAAGCATCAATTTTCGGAATATGCACATCCATGATTTCTGTCCATACGTTGCGCCAGCGTTCAAACATTTCTTCCGTCTGGCCGTTCATGTTCAATTGTTTCACTTTTGTCAGTTCTTCAAGTATCGGTTTATTTTGTATTTGCAGTTTTAACTGTTCCAAGCGCTCAATTTCAGCCAAATGTTTTTTGCGAAACATAAAGCCGATGATCATTATCGCTAATAGAATGATGACCGCAATGATGATATACTCCATCATAAGTCATATAGCCCCCTGTTCCAAAATCACATTACCAGTTATACGTAAATGTATTCATGATTCTTTTATTTTAACATGTATTCTACTCTTTTGTTTGCCAAATTAGAAGAAAAGCGATTATATTTTTTAATAGACGGAAAAGAGGATGTTTTAGATGAAACGAGACGGTCATATTCATACACATTTTTGTCCTCACGGGACAAAAGACTCAACCAAATCCTATATTGAAAAAGCGATAAAGTCCGGGTTTACAGATATTTCTTTTACTGAACATGCACCGCTGCCAGTTAATTTTACAGATCCTACGCCTGATCAGGACAGCAGTATAAGCATGGAACACCTAATGCCTTATGTGGAGGAAATTACCCACCTGAAGAATGTTTATCAAAAGGATATCCGCATCCGTATAGGATTGGAAGTCGACTTTATCGCAGGATATGAAAAAGAAATCCGCTCCTTTTTGAACGATATCGGTCCGAGCCTTGACGATTCCATTTTATCCGTCCACTTTCTCCAAGTGGGCAAGCGTTATTTTTGCGCTGACTTCAGCAAGGAAGTGTTTGCGGAATTGGCAGCGGCAAGCGGTTCTGTTGAGGCTGCCTACCAGCTTTATTATGATACTGTGGAAGCATCCATTCAGGCAGATTTGGGGCCATTCAAACCCAAACGGATCGGCCACCCGACATTGATCCATAAATTCCAATTGGCACATGGGGAGAAGATCAACGACAGCGCACAGATTCGCCATATCCTGCAGTTAATGAAGAAAGCTGGCTGCGAGCTCGACGTCAACGGCGCCGGCTTCTCAAAACCCGATTGCCAGGAAGCCTACCCACCCCTCCCTTTTATCGAATATGCAAAATCACTCGGTATTCCCTTGGTCTTCGGATCAGACGCCCATAATGTCAATGGCTTGCATAAGCATCATGAGAAAATTTATACTTATTTAAGTTGAACCGGTTATCTATAGAATTGCATTTGCGTTACGCAACCGCCTCCGGATTTTCTTCCTAATATGAACAGGTGGTTTTGAATACTAAGATCACATCAAACTCAAAACGAAATGAGGCAATCATCCATGTTTACACAAACCGATTACAGCGGCAGCAGTTTAGAACAATACACGATGCTTTCAAAGCAATTGCAAGCTTTATTGGAAGGCGAAAACAACAGCATCGCCAATTTGAGCAACGCTTCTGCTTTGCTTAACCAATTTCTAGAACGCACCAACTGGGTTGGGTTTTATTTGATGGAAGATGGCGAGCTGGTACTGGGTCCTTTCCAGGGGCTTCCGGCATGCGTCCGTATTCCCGTCGGCAAAGGGGTATGCGGCACTGCGGTTTCCGACAAGAAGACGATACTGGTAGACGATGTCCAATCATTCCCCGGCCATATCGCCTGTGACGCTGCGTCCCGTTCGGAAATTGTCATTCCGTTGATGAAAGAAGACCAAGTGATTGGCGTCCTTGATATCGACAGCCCGGAACTGAGCCGCTTTACGGAAGAAGATCGGCAAGGTCTGGAACTTTTCGCTGAGGTTTTAGCGAAGCATCTTTAATAGCAAGACCCTGGACTCGGATACCTGAGTCCAGGGTCTTTTTTAGAGGCTAAAAGCTGTTTCCGTCCGTTTCTAAATTTCCTGGAGTTTTGGTTTTACTTTTTCAACTGCCTTCTCCAGATCTTCGATCAAGTCATCCGTGTGCTCCAATCCGACCGACAGCCGCAATAAAGAATCGCTGATGCCCATCGCCAGTCTGTTTTCAGGTGGCACGACGGCATGCGTCATCGATGCCGGGTGCTGGATCAGCGTCTCTGCATCACCCAGGCTGACTGCAATCTTAATGAGTGATAGCGCATTCAGGAAAGCTTGTGCTTCTTTTTTGCCGCCTTCGATTTCAAACGAAATCAACCCGCCGCCTTGCCGCATCTGCCGTTTGGCAATTTCAACCTGCGGATGCTGATCGTCGAAAGGATAATAGATTTTCTTCACTATGTCCTGTTGTTTCAGAAAGTGCAATACGGCTTGGGCATTGGCGACATGCCGATCCATCCGCACATGCAGGGTTTTTATTCCTCTGAGCAATAGCCAGGCATCAAACGGTGACATGATGCCGCCGACATCTTTTTGGACCGTCATCCGGATATGCTGCATTTCATCTGCGTCACGCCCCACCAACACTCCTCCGACTACATCCCCATGGCCGTTCAAGTATTTGGTTGCGCTGTGCAAAACGAAATCCGCCCCCATCCGCAATGGATTCTGCAGGTAAGGCGAACTGAAGGTGTTGTCCACTACGACGCGGATGCCATGTCTTTTCGCTACTGCCATGACCGCTTGCAGATCCACCAGTTCCATCGTCGGATTGATCGGTGTTTCCACATAGATGCACACAGTTTCCGGTCGGATTGCCTGTTCCACTTCCTGCTCGGTTGTCATGGACACCAAATCATGCGTAATCCCATATTTTTCTTCCATGATTTCCAGCAAACCGAAAGTACAGCCATAAATCCCCCTCGAGCAAAGGACGTGATCGCCCGCTTTGGTCAAATAAATCAGAGTGGCACTGACAGCAGCCATCCCTGAACCGAAAGCGAGTGCTCCCTCGCCCCCTTCGATTTCCGTCATCCGTTCCTCCAGTACGCGGACTGTCGGATTGCCGAGCCGCGAATAGATATTGCCTTCACAATTCCCTGCAAACCGGTCTTCCCCCTGCTCTGCATTTTCAAAAGAATACGTGGAGGTCTGATAAAGCGGTGTCACTAAACTGTCATGGTGCTTCGAGCTGTCATAGCCCTTATGGATAACCGCCGTCTCGATATTCATTTCTTTTTCTCTCATCAAAATCCACCCCTTAGCTGAAATAGAAAGCGCTTACATACTACCTTGATTTCATTCTACATGGAACGATTTAAAAAAGGAAGCCGGCACTTCCAACTATCTCCCGGCTTCCGGTTGACTTAAGGATCCAAAATCGGTTATACTATGCTTTGTGTAAAATAATCGCAGCAGTTGTATGTGCGTGTTCGTCCATTTTATTCCTCATTGTAGGTGTATCGCGTAACTCTTTGGCTGCTGAGCGAAGGTACAAGAATATAAAATGGCTTGCAGCATGAATGCATCTGGTTTTTATTTTACTCTAAAAACCAAAAACAGAGGAGGAGACTACTATGTCTCGTTATACAGGTCCATCATGGAAACTGTCACGCCGTTTGGGAATTTCCCTTACAGGTACAGGTAAAGAATTAGAAAAACGCCCTTACGCACCAGGTCAACACGGTGCTAACCAACGCAGAAAAGTTTCTGAATATGGTTTGCAACTACAAGAAAAACAAAAACTACGGTTCATGTACGGAGTCAACGAACGTCAGTTCAAAACTTTGTTCAACAAAGCCGGCAAAATGCCTGGTAAGCACGGTGAAAACTTCATGATCCTTCTTGAAGCTCGCCTTGATAACGTTGTTTATCGTTTAGGCCTTGCGCGCACTCGTCGCCAAGCTCGCCAAATCGTAAACCACGGTCACATCCTTGTTGATGGCAAACGCGTTGACATTCCGTCATTCAGCGTGAAACCAGGACAAACAATTGCTTTCCGTGAAAAATCAAGCAACCTTGATGTAGTAAACGAAGCAATCGAAGTAAACAACTTTGTTCCTGAATACGTAACTATCGATACTGATAGCAAAACAGGAACTTTCGTACGCCTTCCAGAGCGCAGCGAATTGTCTGCTGAAATCAACGAACAGTTGATCGTTGAGTACTACTCACGTTAATTGAAAAATTACGTAATGGTAGTGTTGAAAACCCTCGAAACCTTGTTAATTCAATGGTTTCGAGGGTTTTTTTGTTTTTCCGGATTCTTTGTACGGGCCTCGTCCGGGAGGCATTTTTTTCTTTACTGCAAACAAACTCCGGTTTACTGCAAACAAATTCCTTATTCCGCAAACAACAAGCCCGATTCCGCAAGCAAACCAGCGTATTGCGCAAACAACAACACAAAACGCATAAAAAAATCCCCGGAGCCGCCGACCGCTCTGGGGATTTCCACTGTATTTAGACTAAATGGACTCTATTTTGTTTTAATGCTTGAGCAAGTGTGTTGTAGACTTCGATATCGATGAACTTAATGCCCAATTGCACCGCCGTTTGGGCGATGACTGGACTGATGCCTGACAATGCCACTTGCACTCCGATGATTTCCAGCCCTTTGATCAGTTGGAATACCTGCTGGGCCACCATCGTATCGATTAGTGGGACGCCGGATAAATCGATGAACAGCTTTTCCAGGTTGTGCTTGGAGCTTTGCGCCAGCGCTTTTTCGAACATGATTTCTGCGCGGTGCGGTGTGATTTCACCGATCAACGGCAGCATGCCGGTCTTTTTAGCCAGCAGAATGACAGGTGCACTCATTTCCACGATCATCTGCTGCTGGGAATTCATCCGTTTTTCTGCAGCTTTTGAATTCTTGTCGGTGAACTCAACGATGACTTTACCGATGGTTTGAACGACTGCTTTCGTCCATTCCACCAACCTTTCGTGGCTCACCTTATCTTTATGGCTTAAAGCATAGGCTCCAATTTCCTCGAGGTACTGCTGCTGTGTTCGGAAAAACTCCTCGATGACCTCTACAATCGGTGTATCCAAATGCGCTTCATCTTTTGCAATCGTTTCTATCCAATCCTGAAAATCTGCTACAAATTCATGGTTTTCCTTTTCGAACATGGCACAAAACCGCAGATGGAATTCGTGATTCTGTTTTTTCAGCAAAGCGACTTTCTCAGGATCGGTCGAACCGTAAACTCCGGCTTTGCTTTTGTCCAAAGAGCTATACCACTCCTCTGTCATTTCCCAGGTTCGGTTGCTTAAGTGTTCAAATAAGTCTTGATCTTTCAACATTTAACAGCTATTGCAATAAATCGACAGAAGAAACTGAGATGACTCAATCCTCCAGACTCTTCTGCCCCTCCGGCAATAGCTTCACCCCGCTCTCACTTAAAATTTCACTTCAGTTATTTATTTAATCAACATGAATTGCATTTTCTTCCACTCATTATGCCTACCCATCTGCCGGTAAGTTAAACACTCAAAATCACGGTCTCCTCCGCTTTAAAAACAGGATATGTATCGGCACCGGTTAATTCACCGTCTCCTTTATCATACTTTGTTTGTATAATTTCATCAATTGAGAAGAAACTTTTTCTTGAGACATGTTAAACTAATGAAAAATGGAGGTGGAGCCGGATGCGAATTATTTCAATTTGTCCGAGCAATACAGAATTACTGGCGTTTTTGGATGCTGAACACCTGCTGGTCGGCATCGATGATTTTTCTGACTGGCCAAAAGAAATCACGGCATTGCCGCGGTTGGGGCCTGACCTGTCAATCCGGATGGATGAACTCGAGGCATTGGAACCTGACCTGGTTTTGGCGTCCCTGAGTGTTCCAGGTATGGAAAAGAACGTCGACGAACTGGTTCGAAGAAAAATCCCCCACCTTGTACTCGATCCCCAAACACTGGAGGAAATCGGGCAAGATCTGTTGACGGTGGCTGATGCCTGTGGAATAGACGCCAATGCTGTACATGCTGAATACCTGCACGTTATTGAAGACATCAAATCACGGGGACAAAAAGCAGGGTCCCGCCCTTCCCTTTACTGGGAATGGTGGCCAAAGCCTGTCTTCACTCCCGGCAACATCAATTGGCTGACGGAGATCAGCAGCATGACCGGTGCCCGCAACCTATTCGATGGGACCGATTCCGCCAATATCCAAACAGATTGGGCTGATGTACGCGAACGCCAACCTGATTACATCCTGCTTGCCTGGGTCGGCGTCTTGAGCTCGAAAGTCAAACCGGAACTTGTCAAAAAACGTCCCGGATGGAATGAAATGAAGGCAATCGACCACATTCATGTCATGGAGGAAGAACTCTATTGCCGCCCTTCTCCAAGACTGATTGAAGGCGCTATCCGCCTGGGTAAATTAATTCATCCTGAGGAATTCCATGATATGGAACTGCCGCGCTTCATAAAAGAAAAGCAGATTTAAATTTATAAGTTGATTGACGGAGCCGGCCGCTAGAGTGACCGGTTCCCAATCGAAAAGGCCATCCAATCGAGGATGGCCTTTTTTTCTATCGCTTCACTTTACAATCCAGCTTGCCCGCGACGTCCACCGTCCAACGGATCATTATCCACCCGGCTCCGGTCGCCTCTTATCGTCGTCGTACTGTCATTGCCGATAAGCGGATCGCGCTCTCCTGTGAATGTATCGCGGTCATTGCGGTCGGGTATCGAACTTCTGTCATCCTCGACCAGCACCAGTATTTTTCCTTCATTAAAATGCGTTTCGTACCGTTCCGCTTCATCGTCCGGTATTCCCATGCCGATGAGAGCACCGGCAAGCCCACCTACTCCAGCGCCTGCAGCAGCACCTGTCAAGCCAGCAGCTATCGGACCAGCTGCAACAATAGGTCCAATCCCAGGAATGGCCAAAGCACCGATACCTGCCAGCACTCCGCCGAGGCCGCCCAACACGCCGCCTGTCGCTGCACCTGCAGCAGCGCCTTCTCCTGCCTGTGTTCCGGTTTCTTCCGCAACAGCTTCGGTTTCGCGCTTATCTTTACTCAAAACTGATATTTCCTCACTGTTGTGGCCTTCCCGCTGCAACTCTTCAATCGCACGGATGGCTTGGTCTTCTGTTTCATAAGATCCAACTACTCTTGACATTTCTAACGCCTCCCTGAAGTTTTAGTAAAGTCAATCGTCGTTCATTTCCCATGTTACCCGCTGACTTGCCGAATAAACCCCGATTCCACATTTTTCAGTTAACTAAAAAACAGGACACCCCAGAAAAAATCCGGCTGTCCTGTTTGAATGCTTCTTACTGGAATTGCACCATATGGTATTTCTTTTTGCCCCGACGGATAATGGCAAAGGCATCTTCCAACCGATCTTTTTCATCAACGACATATTCCAAATCCGTCACTTTTTCCCCATTTACAGAAATCGCTCCATTTGTAACGTCTTCACGCGCCTGTCTTTTCGATGAAGAAATTCCGGCTTCTACGATCAAGTCGACGATGGATTTGCTTTCTTTTGCCATTTCCACTGACGGAACATCCTTAAATGCCGCTTTCATCTCAGAAGACGACAATGCTTTCAAATCTCCACTGAAAAGAGCTTTTGTGATGCGCTGTGCATCAGCCAATGCGTCTTCCCCATGGATCAATTTGGTCATTTCTTCGGCCAGCGTTTTTTGCGCTTTCCGCAAATGCGCTTCCGTTTCCACTGTAACTTCCAATGCTTCAATTTCTTCACGGCTGATGAAGGTGAAGATCTTCAAGTATTTGATGACATCCGCATCTGCTGCGTTGATCCAGAACTGGTAAAACTCATAAGGCGTTGTTTTTTTCGGATCCAGCCAGACAGCACCGCCGGCTGATTTGCCGAATTTTGTGCCATCCGCTTTTGTGACAAGCGGAATGGTGATACCGAATGCTTTAGCTTCCTCATCATGCGTTTTGCGGATCATTTCAAGGCCGGAAGTGATATTGCCCCATTGATCGGACCCGCCGATCTGGATGCGGCAATTGTGCTCGTTGTACAAATGGTTAAAGTCGATTGCCTGGATCAGCGTGTAGGAGAACTCCGTGAAAGAAATTCCAGTTTCCAAGCGTGTGGCCACTGAATCTTTAGCCAGCATGTAATTGACCGAAATCAGTTTACCGTAATCGCGAAGGAATTCGATGACACTCATCTTGCCGACCCAATCGCGGTTGTTGACCATTTTCGCTCCGTTTTCCGATTGGAAGTCGAAAATCTGTTCCATTTGAACTTTGATGCCTTCAACATTGCGGTCGATCTGTTCTGTCGTCTGCAGTTGGCGCTCTTCGTTCCGTCCTGAAGGATCTCCAATCATGCCGGTCGCGCCGCCAACCAATAAAATCGGCTGATGGCCGTGCATCTGAAAGCGGCGCAGCGTCAACAATGGAACAATATGCCCGATGTGCATGCTGTCCGCAGTCGGGTCCACTCCACAGTATAAAGAAATCTTCTGGTCGTCGAGCAATTTCTCCATGCCTTCTTCGTCGGTTTGCTGGTATAAAAGCCCCCGCCATTGTAAATCCTGAATTAATTTGTTAGTCATTCCAATTCCTCCTTACTAGTTTGAAACGATGGGAGCGATAAACATCCACATAAAAAGCCCCTGCATGAAAAATCATGCAGGGGCGCAATTGCGCGGTACCACCCAGCTTGGAGAATAGATTCTCCCTCTCATCATGTGCCGAACGGGGCACTTCCGTAAACTCCAGGCCTGTAATTCGATCCATGCATTTTGACCGGTTCACACCACCCACCGGCTCTCTAAACAAAATCACACGTTCTACTTCGGACTCTTCATCGTTTTAATATGAAATATACTAGTAGTTTACTTTATTATATGGCATTGTCAATAAGTTTAGGTACAGTTATGAGAATATGATATAATATAATGGATTTTAGGAGGGCGATAACGTGCGTGATAAAATGAAAAATTGGATAAGTAAAGCTGAGGAAACAACCGATAGATGGACCTCGACAAAGTGGTTCAAACGACTGAGCATCACATCAGGAGTCATCTGGAATCTTGCATTGATCCTGGCGATTGTGCTGGTGACAGGCGGAGTTTTCGCCGCATCAGTCGGGGCGGGCTATTTCGCTTCGCTGGTGGATGAAGAAAAGCTTCGGACTCCCGATGAAATGCGTGGGGAAATCTACAGCTATGAAGAAACCTCCGAAATGTTTTTCGATAATGAAGTGTATATCGGGAAAATCCAGACAGATCTGGAACGAAAAGAGACATCACTTGATAAAATCTCCGATGTAGCCGTTGATGCTGTCCTTGCGACCGAGGACGAATACTTCATGGAACACGAAGGAATTGTGCCGAAAGCCATTCTTCGCGGTTTGCTGCAAGATGTCTCGAATTCCGACAGCCAAACAGGTGGATCGACGCTGACGCAGCAATTGATCAAAAATCAGATTTTGACGAACGAAGTTTCCTATGAACGAAAAGCAAAAGAGATCCTGCTTGCCATGCGCCTTGAAAAATTCATGACAAAAGACGAAATCATGGAAGCGTATCTCAACATCATCCCTTACGGCAGAAACTATACCGGTGCTAACATCGCCGGGATTGAAACTGCGGCCAACGGCATTTTCAATGTGTCAGCAAGTGAATTGAACCTGCCGCAAGCAGCTTTCATCGCAGGAATTCCAAAAGCCCCTTTCCGCTACACCCCTTACACTTCAAGTGGTGAACCAAAAGAAGCTGAAGGATTACAACCCGGAATCGACCGGATGAAAACAGTGTTGTATCGGATGAAAGAAACCGAGTACATTACTGAAGAAGAATACAATGAAGCCCTTGCCTACGATATCGTAAAGGATTTTCGTCCACGAGAATCCCGTGCACGTGAGAACTACAAGTTTGTCACCGTAGAAGTCGAAAAACGGGCGGCTCGGATCATCATGGACATTCTTGCTGAAAAAGATGGTGTCGACCCGACAACGCTTGAAGAAAATGACAAGCTTTATGAAGAATACGCAATTCTAGCCGATCGGGCCGTCCGATCGAACGGTTACCGCATACACTCGACCATCAATAAAGAGCTATTCGATGCACACGAAGAAGCAAAAGACGCCTACACGCGCTACGGCACAACATTAACCGTACCATCAACCAACGAAGACGGCGAAGAGGAAATGAAAGAACTTCCCGTCCAGGTCGGAAGCATGATGCTCGAAAATAAAACTGGGCGCATTTTAAGTTTTGTAGGCGGCCGTGACCACGAAATAGAAGAATTGAACCATGCAACTCAAGCATACCGTTCAATCGGTTCTACCGTAAAACCTCTACTCGTTTACGGACCAGCCATTGAATATGGAAACATCGGTGCCGGAAGTCCAGTTGTCGATGTACAGTTCACCTTAAATGATAACGGCACACCTTGGACTCCGGCCAACTTCATCGCCTCAAGTGAACAAGGCATCATGCCTGCACGCGATGCATTGGCACAGTCACAGAACTTGCCTGCCCTTCGCCTGTTCGGCCAAATCAGAGAAAAAATGCCGATCAATTATTTGATCAATGCCGGCTTCTCCCAAGTTGAAGAAAAAGAAAATTACTATCCTTCAACGGCCTTAGGCGGCGGAATCGAAGGCTCTGTTGAAGAACTTACCAGTGGATATGCTACCATCGCCAACGGCGGCAAAAGAATTGAACCGTATATGATCCAACGCATTGAAGATGCGGATGGCAATATCGTTTTTGAACACCAAACCGAAGAACAGGAAATCTATACACCCCAAACAGCCTACGTTCTGACAGACATGCTGCGGGATGTCTTCAAAACAGATAGAGGTACAGCCAACCGTGCCAATGACATGCTGAATTTCAGCGCTGATTTTGCCGGTAAAACAGGAACTACACAAGAAACAAGAGATGTTTGGCTAGTGGGATATAATCCGAACATCACAATGGGCCTATGGCTTGGATATGACCGTGAAAAGTATTCACTCGACAATTTCCAAAATGTCAATTTGCCTCCTTCCCTACGCGTTAATCAGTTATGGGCGAGCCTGATGAATTCGACATACCAAACTACACCGGATTTAATTGGAGCCAATGAAACATTCAAAACTCCGAAAGGCGTCGTAACCCGGTCGTTCTGCAGCATTTCAGGTCTTGCTCCAGGCGGCGCCTGTTCAACCGCTGGTCTCGTGACATCTGATTTGTTCAATGCGGATGCCATGGTTCCTACAAAAGCGGATGACAGTTTAACAAGTGGTTCGTTTACCACAATCAATGGAAAACGTTACGCTGCTTTGTCCAGCACGCCAAGTGAATTCACTTCAGGCGGAGGAATTGCTGTTTCACAGAAATACATTGATCGCATGATGGCACCATTCGGTGGAGACGCCGGCAAATTGTTCCCGGGCAACTCCAGATTCTCTTCAGTTGTCTCAGGTGCAAGTTTCGAAGCTGACAGTGTCGCTCCTGGAAGTGTCGGAGCTTCCATCAGCGGAAATACAATTACTTGGACCAATTCCGGTTCAAATGACGTAGTCGGATACCGTGTTTACAAAAACGGTTCACGTGTCGCTTCCATCTCAGAGTCGAGCAGCAATTCATATACCGCTTCTGGCGCAGGAAGTTACACCGTAGTAGCAGTGGATATTACAGGCAAGCAGTCGGCTGCTTCAAACAGTGTCAACATCGCTGCACCGAAGTCAAAGCCTGTACCAAAACCTGAACCGAAGCCGGAACCAACCCCGCCACCGGAAGAGAAAGAGCCGGAACCGGAAGTTGAAACACCTGCTGAAGAAGAAGTTGAAACGCCTCCAGCAGAGGAAGAAGAAACTTCTCCCGAAGAAGAACCTGAAGAACCAAAAGAAGAAGAACCGGCTCCTGAAGAGCCAGAAGAACCAGAAGAGCCAGCTGAAGATGATGCGGCCTAACACATTAAGACCGACTCGCATAACCCGCGAGTCGGTCTTTTTCTCTACAAAAAAGAGCAGCAAGCGAAATTTCGCATGCTGCTCTTTTTGCTTTCAATCTTCCATTGTAGACAAGTCACCTGTCGGCAAGTCCAACTCCCAAGCCTTCAGCACCCGGCGCATAATCTTACCGCTGCGTGTTTTCGGTAGTTTATCCTTAAATTCGATTTCACGTGGTGCTGCATGCGCAGCCAAGCCTTTTTTGACGAATTGGCGGATATCCTCTGTCAATTCGTCAGAGGGTTCGTAGCCGTCAACCAAAGCGACAAAGGCTTTGATGATTTCTCCACGGACCGGATCCGGCTTGCCGATAACCCCAGCTTCTGCAATCGCCGGATGTTCCAGCAACTTGCTTTCCACTTCGAACGGTCCGACACGCTCACCTGACGTCATGATGACGTCATCCACACGTCCCTGGAACCAGAAATAACCTTCTTCGTCCATATAAGCTGAATCTCCTGACACATACCATTTATCCTTCAGGAAATAGGAATCGTATTTGGCAGGATTGTTCCAAATCTGGCGCATCATCGCTGGCCAGCCTTTTTCAATCGCCAAATTGCCCATTTGGTTAGGCGGCAATTCATTGCCCTGGTCATCCACGATTGCGACTTTGATGCCCGGTACCGGTTTACCCATAGATCCAGGCTTTATGTCCATCGCTGGATAATTACAGATTGTCTGTGCACCCGTTTCCGTCATCCACCAAGTATCATGGATGCGTCGATCGAATACCTGTGCTCCCCATCTGACCACTTCAGGATTCAATGGTTCACCTACTGACAACACATGGCGAAGTGTCGATAAATCATATTCTTCCACTAACGCGTCCCCCGCGCCCATGAGCATACGGAACGCCGTCGGTGCACTGTACCAGACAGTGACGCCATAATCCTCGATGGCTTGATACCAGCCGTCCGGGGAGAAGCGGCCTCCCAGAATAACAGTCGTTACCCCGTTCAGCCATGGAGAGAACACGCCGTACGCTGTCCCTGTCACCCAGCCCGGATCCGCCGTACACCAGTAAATATCGGTTTCGTTGAAGTCCAATACCCATTTCCCGGTCTGGTATTGCTGCACCATGGCATACTGTGCATGCAGCACACCTTTTGGTTTACCGGTAGAACCCGAAGTATAGTGAAGGACCAAGCCATCCTCTTTATCCAACCATTCAAGTTCGAATTTATCTGAACGGGAACGCAGATGCTTCAACACATCGATCTGCCCTTCCTGTTCCGTGATATCATCTCCAACAAGGAAAATGGTTTCAAGATTCGGCAACCGGTCATAAGGCACCCGCTCCAGCAGATCTGGCGTCGTGATGATCGACTTAGCTTCACTGTCATCCAATCGGTCATAGATGGCGCCTTCCATGAATGCCTCAAACAACGGCCCTACAATAAGGCCCATTTTCAATGCCCCGAACATAAGGAAATACAATTCCGGAGAACGCGGCATAAAAATAAAGATCCGGTCTCCTTTTTGCAATGTCGAATTCTCCTTCAACAAATTGGCTGCACGGTTTGTCATACGTTTCATCTCATAGAATGTATACGACTCATTTCTGTTCTGATCTTTGTAATACAGCGCTACTTTATTTTTTCGATCGGAATCGGCATGGCGGTCAATCGCTTCATGAGCCATATTCACTTTTCCACTTTCATACCAACTGAATTCTTTCTCGACTTCAGCCCAATCGAAGTTTGCAGCTATCTCTTCATAATTATGTAATTGATGCACCCCTGCTCTTGCTGGTAACGCTTCCACTTTCATCCTGATCACCCTTTCATTATCGATTACCTTATATTCTACAACATTGTCACAATTGAATGCGAATTATTTTAACTTTTTAGAAAATTATAGTTTATTTCGCCAGACTTTTTCCAAATCCACTTTTGTTCATGTATAATGTAGCTAATTGCATCCTACAGGCGGTGAAATGATGGAACATAAAAAAACGTATAATTCCATGGAACTGGAAACCAAACATGGTCTTCTGATCATTGAAGGGCCTCTTCCCGGAAAAGAATTGAGCAAACTTGATTTTCATGAAGACCTGGTCGCTTTCAGGCCACCGGCTCAACAGCATCAAGCTATTGTGGAAATTGCTGATTTGCCGGAAGGGCGGATTCTCATCGCACGAGAAGAGAAGATGATTGTCGGTTATGTCACCTTCTTATATCCTGATCCTTTAGAACGCTGGTCAGAAGGCAAAATGGACAACCTGATCGAGCTAGGGGCGATTGAAGTCATCCCGAAATATAGGGGCAGCGGGGTTGGGAAATCATTATTGAAAATTTCGATGGAAGATGACGCTTTTGAAGACTTCATCGTCATTACGACCGAGTACTATTGGCATTGGGATTTAAAAGGGACCGGGTTGAATGTTTGGGAATACCGAAAGATCATGGAGAAAATGATGCAGGCTGGCGGCTTGGAATATTACGCCACCGATGATCCCGAAATCAGTTCCCATCCTGCCAATTGCCTAATGGCCAAAATCGGCAGCCGGGTCGATAATGAATCGATCCAAAAATTTGATCAGCTGCGGTTCATGAATCGCTATATGTATTGATTTAACTCAAAAGGGGTGTTCATATGTTAGTGGAAGAAATTATGAAAACCGATGTCTATACATTACGTTCCGATCAGACTGTACAGGACATCATGGACTTATTCAAAGACAAGCGGATCCGTCATGCTCCAGTTTTGAAGGATGGCAAAGTGGTCGGCATTGTGACCGACCGCGACCTCAAAGACGCTGTCCCTTCAAGATTTACGGTGTCTCCAAAAGGTGAACCTTACAAAAAGAAAGTCGAAGAAATCATGACACCCAATCCGGTGACAGCCCATCCCCTCGACTTCGTGGAAGAAGTGGCGATGATATTTTACGAGCACAAAATCGGCTGTATTCCGGTCGTCAGCAACCAGGTGCTTGTCGGTTTCCTGACAGAGACGGATCTTTTGTATACCTTCATTGAATTGACGGGCGCACACCAACCCGGATCCCAAATTGAAGTTCGGGTGAAGAACCGGTCCGGTATCCTTTATGAAGTTTCGAAAGTATTTCATGAACAGAATGTTAATGTGCTGAGTGTCCTCGTTTACCCCGACAGAGAAAACAAAAACAATAAGATCCTTGTTTTCCGAGTTCAAACGATGAATCCACTCGCCATTATCAGCGATCTGAAAAAAGAAGGATTCGATGTCTTATGGCCAAGCATGCCTCAAGTGAACGAATGAAACATGCAGTATTCATCTTTTCAGAAGATCAATTGGGGTATAAATTTTCTGAAACACATCCATTCAACCAGAAAAGACTGGTTTTAACGATTGATTTATTAAAAAAAATGAATGCGCTTCCAGATGATTTAATCGTTCCTGCGCGTATTGCGACTGATGAAGAATTATTATTGGCACACGACGAGCGGTATATCGATATCGTTAAAAAAGCAAGTATTGGTCAAGTAACTCCGGAAGCCGGTGAAAGCTACGGAATCGGTACGGATGATACACCCATTTTTGAAAACATGCACGAAGCCAGTGCCCGCTTAGTCGGCGGGACATTGACTGCCGTCGATTATGTCATGGAAGGCAAGGCACAACATGCTTTGAATTTAGGCGGTGGCCTCCATCATGGCTTCCGAGGAAAAGCTTCCGGATTTTGCATCTACAATGACAGCTCGGTGGCCATCAATTACCTGAAAAGCAAATACAATGCCCGTGTCTTGTATATTGATACAGATGCCCATCATGGAGACGGCGTTCAATGGAGCTTTTATGATGATCCCGATGTCTGCACTGTCTCCATCCATGAAACGGGCCGCTATTTGTTCCCCGGAACCGGCAACATCAATGAGCGTGGCAGTGGCCAAGGATATGGCACTTCTTTTAATTTTCCGATAGATGCCTTTACGGAAGATGAGTCTTTTCTTGAAATCTATCGTACTTCCATGAAGGAAATCATTGAATTCTTTAAGCCAGATGTCATTTTGACTCAGAACGGAGCAGACGCCCATTATTTGGACCCTCTGACCCATTTATACGGTACAATGAATATTTACAAGGAAATACCCAAGATCGCCCATGAACTCGCTCACGAGTATTGTGAGGGCCGCTGGATAGCTGTCGGAGGCGGCGGTTACGATATTTGGCGCGTTGTTCCCCGTGCCTGGTCATTAATCTGGATGGAGATGAACAATCTTCCCCTCCCTTCAGGCAAATTACCCGAATCGTGGATGGAGAAATGGCAACCGGAATCTCCAGTCAAGTTGATCGATACCTGGGAAGATCCGCCCAATATGTACAAAGCCATTCCGCGCAAAGCGGAAATTACGGATAAGAACCTTCAAATGCTGAACAAGGCTCTTTATATGATCCGCAATAACTAACCAGGGTTATCGACAAAGTAAAAGAGCCAGCGGGATTAATCCCGCTGGCTCTTTTAATTTCAGGCGATTGAACTTTAACCACCACCTACATAAGTCAGCTGAATGAAAAAGAAAACCTGCCTGGATAGGCTCTATCCGGACAGGTTTTCCTGGTTCTGATCCCATTTTTTCTTACAATGGAATCGGCTGTTAATCGTTTTTGGTCGATTGTCTTTCTTCGATCCGGTATGGAAGAATTACTTGTTTTTCTTCGATTTCTTCATTGTTCATATATTTGGTCAGTAAACGCATAGAAACAGCCCCAATATCATAAAGCGGGAAAGCTACTGATGTCAGCATCGGACGAGCCATACGGGCCAGCTTGGAATTCTCATAGCTGATGATTTCTGCATCCGCTGGAATTTTCTTCCCTTGCTCTTCCAATCCATGAATGACCCCAATAGACATTTCGTCGTTGCTGACAAAATAAGCAGTCGGTTCGAAAGGAGCCAATGTTTGGACGGCTTCAATCCCCTCATCATACGAATTATTGCATTCAATGACCAGATTCTCATCATAGTCGATGCCTGCTTCTGCCAAGGCTTCTATATAGGCTTTCAACTTGTACTCTTTATTGATCATCGAAGTCATCGGGCCTGAGATAAAGGCGATTTTCTTATGGCCATTGTCTGTAAATTTCTTAACTGCTTCAAAGGCAGCTCCGTAATAATCGATGTTCACTGAGGCAATCGCCGCAGATTCATCGATTGAACCAGCCAAGACGATTGGCGTCGGAGAACGTTTCATTTCGTAAAGAAGTTCTGTTGAAATTACATCACTCATAAAGACTATTCCATCCACCTGTTTTCCAAGCATAGTCTCCAACAACTGAAGTTCCTTATTTTCGTTCTGGTCTGAGTTGGACAAGATAATATTGTAGCGGTACATTGTAGCGATATCTTCAATTCCACGGGCTAGTTCAGCATATAGGCTATTGGAAATATCGGGTATGATGACGCCGACCGTCGTTGTCTTCTTACTTGCAAGTCCACGAGCGACAGCATTTGGACGATAGCCCAATTCTTCTATCACTTTCAGTACTTTCTTTCTTGTGGCAGGTTTAACGTTTTGATTGGCATTTACTACACGTGACACAGTAGCCATGGAAACGTTCGCTTCTCTTGCCACATCGTATATCGTAACGGTCATTGTGCGCCCTCCTTTTCCAGTCTTTCTCTAATCATACGACAAAATCTTCAATAATATCAACTAAAAAAAAGAAAAGCCGGAGTTAACCGGCTTTTCAGCTTCACACTTTCATTTCATATTGTTTCATGAACTTCATCAAAGCATCGTAGTATTCGTCAAACTGGCCTAAATCCATTTGCTGTTGAGCATCTGATAATGCTACTGCTGGATCTGGGTGAACTTCAGCCATCACGCCGTCCGCTCCGATTGCGATTGCAGCTTTAGCGGCTGGAAGCAATAAGTCACGGCGACCTGTCGAGTGAGTCACGTCAACAAATACTGGCAGGTGCGTTTCCTGTTTCAGGATTGGCACTGCTGAGATATCGAGTGTGTTGCGTGTCGCTTTTTCGTATGTGCGGATACCGCGTTCACATAAGATGATGTTTTCGTTTCCTGAAGCGATGATGTATTCAGCTGCGTTGATGAATTCTTCAATAGTCGCTGACATTCCGCGTTTCAAGAGAACCGGCTTATTGATCGAGCCGACCGCTTTCAATAGTTCGAAGTTCTGCATGTTGCGTGCGCCAACTTGGACAACATCCACGTAATCAAGTGCAGCTTCCAAATGTCCTGGAGTTACGATTTCTGAAACAACAGCTAAATTGTATTGATCAGCCGCTTTTTTCAGCATCTTCAATCCTTCTAAGCCAAGTCCCTGGAAATCGTAAGGCGATGTACGCGGCTTGTAAGCTCCACCACGAATCATCTTCAAGCCTTTTGCTCCGATGGCTTCAGCAACTTTCGATACTTGTTCCTGCGATTCTACTGCACATGGGCCAAAGATGAAAGAAGGTTCTCCAGCGCCCACTTGTTCGCCGTTGATCGTAATAACCGTGTCTTCTGCTTTCTTTTTACGCGAAACCAACAATGCTTTGCGTGTATCTTCTTCTTGCATATTCAAGGCTGATTTGAAGATTTCCTTGAAAATATGATCAACGGTCTTCTGTTCTAACGGACCGTTATTATTATCTTTCAGCAAGTTCAGCATATGGCGTTCCCGCAATGGATCGTAACGGTCAACTCCTTGCTTCTCTTTCAATTTACCGATGTCTTGAATTACGGAAGCTCTCTCATTGATAAGAGACAGAATCTGCAGGTTGACTGCGTCCACTTTTTCTCTTAGTTGCTCTAACTCTAAATTACTCATTCTATAACTTCCCCTTTCGCGAATAACCTTTATCAGGTGACTCATATTAACATGATAGGACTATTATAAGCAAACTATTCGGTAAAGTCACGGAATTTATTTTAGCGATTCAACGCGCTAAAGTATTTTTGGCATGAAAAAGCCGAAGCATCAAGGCTTCGGCTCTTTTTTAAGCTATAAATTCCTGCATGGATTCTCTTTTGATATCATTGTGGGAAGCGTGCCAATCCACTTTTTGACTAGTGAAATGGAACAATTGGGGCGATTCGTGCTTAACTCCCGTAATCTCTTCAATCGCTTGAGAGAATTCCCGATCTTCCTGTACGACTAGATAAAGGAAGATTTGGTTTGGGTGCAGTGAGCAATACTCGTTATACTCATTCCACGCCTTAGCGGATACCGGACATGTACTGCTGTGTTTAAATAGCCAGTAATGCTGATTATGCCCCACTGCCTGTTTCAGACTGTCCAGATTGTCTACATGCACTAAATTTTTCATCTAAACCGCTCCCAGATTAATTCTTTTTGTTTTGGTTGTTGCTTGATGAATTGTTTGTTGATTTATTGCTTGGATTCGACGATTTATTGCTGTTGTTGTTGCTGCTGGTCGTATTTGGACCTTTGCTCGTGTTTGCTGTGTTGCTGTTGGTACTGCTGCCTGTATTGCCGGCTACTGACGAACTTGAACCCGATTTCTTTTCTTCTTTCACCTCTTCAACTGCTTCTTTTAATGCATTGGCAGTGGAAGTGAAAGCATCAGAACCGTTGCTGTCTGATTTATTTGCTGTATTTTGCACAGTTGAATGGATGTCGATGGATTCTTCACCTTCTGACGAAGCCGTTCCATCGTCCATAGGCGAACTTCCGCCTTTTATATTTTTCACTTTATCGACCACTTTGGTCGACTGGTCTTTCAATTGTTGGGCAAAGCCGCCTGAACCATCATCGCTTGAATCTGACTGCTGCGATGCTTTTTCTTTTAAAGTGGTCGCCTGAGTTTTAAGGTCAGCTTGGAATTCTTTCCCGGATTTAGGCGCCAGGAATAATGCTGCAGCAGCCCCGACGATTCCACCGACTAAAATACCAACTAGGAAACTTGAGCCCCCACCTGATTCTTCGTAATCGTACAGGTCGTCATAACGGTTGGAAGCTCCATAAGATTGAGGTACATAATCACTTTGCTGGTATTTTTGGCCGCTGTTCTGGCTGTACTGTCCACCCTGTGTATAGTAGTCCTTATTGTACTGTGAATCGTTGAAGTTGGATTGATTGTTAAAGTCTTTGTTTCTGCTCATTGATATTCCCTCCAATTAGTTAGTGGTAAAACAATTTTTAGTATTGTTCGTTATGAGGCAACTTTTTTTGTCCGGGTACTGGTGTATAAGTTGAATTTGCGCGAGCTTCATAGATCTTGCGCTCATTCCATTTATCACGGATGCCCATGACCACATTACCCCATTGAACAACTTGAGCAATCTTGTCTTCATTCTGTTCAACCTGCACACCTACACGTGAAGTGATATGGCGGACAGTAGAGTTCAAATCAGTAACAGAGTTGCCGACGCCTTTTACCGCGTCAACTACACCATTCAATTTTTCTGATTTTACTTGAATGTCTTCAGCTAGTTCATTTGTCTTATGCAATAGATTCGTCGTCTCCAACGTTACCCCCTGCAATTGATTTTCAAGACCAGCTACGGTGCCTGAAACTTCTTTTAATGTGTTTTTCAGCGAATTTAATGTCATTGCCAACGCTACGCATAGAATTAAGAATCCAATAGCGGCTACGATCGCGGCAATGTAAAGCAAGATTTGCCAATCCATCCTGTTTCCTCCTTTAAGCGAATTATGTTATATCCTTTTTCTACCCTTGATGAGTTTGGATTAAACACGGTCTCTATTATTATTCGACAAAAACTATTGCATACCTGCATAAAAAAAACAGTTTAACCCGAAAGTTAAACCGTTTCTCCTGTATTTAATGTCGTTTCGAAAGCTTCCTGGAATTTGGTGACGTCTCCTGCTCCCATGAACAGATAAACGGCATTGCCGTGCGCTGCTAAGGAACCTACCTCATCCAATTGAAGCAACTGGCTATTTTCGATTTTTTCCGCTAGATCCTGGATTTTCAATGTACCTGCTTTTTCGCGTGCAGAACCGAAAATATCACATAGATACACATGATCCGCTTCAAGCAGACAGTCGGCAAACTCCTGCAGGAATGTCTGGGTCCGCGTAAATGTATGCGGCTGGAAAATCGCGATGAGCTCCCGCTCCGGGTACTTCTGGCGCGCAGATTGCAAAGTCGCACGAATTTCCGTTGGATGATGCGCATAGTCGTCAATCAAAATCCGATCACCGATTGCGGTTTGTGTAAAACGTCGCTTGACGCCTTCAAAATCCTCAAACTGCTGCTGGATGATATCAGCTGGTATGCTTTCATAATGGCACAGAGAAATGACCGCCAATGCATTCAGAATGGCATGGTCGCCAAACATCGGAATCGTGAAAGTATGGAAAAATTCGTTACGAATCACTACATCGAAAGTAGTCCCTTCCACAGTTTTCACGATGTTTCTCGCCTGGAAATCATTTTCTTCCCCAAATCCGTAGTAGACGACCGGAACGGGTGCCTGGATCTGTTGAAGAAATTCATCATCTCCGCAGGCAATGATGCATTTCTTTACTTGTTGGGCCATTTCCTCGAACGCTTTGAAAACATCATCAACACCCGTAAAATAATCAGGATGGTCATAGTCGATATTCGTCATGATAGCGTAATCAGGGTGATAGGCCAGGAAATGGCGGCGGTATTCACAGGCTTCTGCCACAAAGAAATGGGAGTCTGCCTGGCCTACGCCTGTTCCGTCTCCAATTAAATAAGAGACAGGTTTATATCCGCCCAATACGTGGGCCATCAAACCGGTTGTCGAAGTTTTGCCGTGTGCACCTGTGATGGCGACTGATACATATTGCTTCATCAGGTCACCAAGGAACTGATGGTACCGGATAATCGTCGCACCCAATTCACGTGCTTTGACCAATTCAGCATGATCATCACCAAAAGCATTGCCTGCAATGATTGTCATGTCTTTTTCAATATTATTTGCGTCGAACGGCAGAATGGTTATGCCTCTTTCACGAAGACGGTCTTCAGTAAAGAAGTGCTGCTCGATATCAGAACCTTGTACTTGTTCGCCCATATCATGCATGATTTGTGCAAGTGGACTCATACCGGAACCTTTGATTCCGGTAAAATGTAAAACTGTCATAAATGAACCTCCTGTGGGAGTTGAAAATTAGTCTACATAAATCGCATAGCGAATTCTATAGCTGATGTGGATAAACACAATACAAAATTATATCACAAATTTATCATTCGCTGAAATGAGCCAGTATTCTTTCTATTTCTTTAGTTGGCAAAGTATTTGCGGAAAGCAGATATACGGTTTAATGGAATACTTCTTCAATATCATTTTCAGTAATCAAAACCGAACGGGCTTTGCTGCCATTCTGCTCGGATATAAAGCCATGCTGTTCGATCAGATCCATCAATCGGGCTGCACGATTATAACCGATATGGAATTTCCGCTGCAGAAGGGACGTCGAAGCACTCCCCTGTGCCATGATAAAACGGCAGGCCTCTTCAAAGAGATCATCCTGCTCAGCCGGGGACTCGCTTCGCTTGATTAATTCCTCTTCTTTAAAGAAGTATTCGGGTTTCCCCTGCAACCTCACATGCTCGATGACTTTTTCAATCTCGTCGTCGGTGACGAACGTTCCTTGCAGACGGCTGGGTGCCGACATGCCATTTCCAAGATACAGCATGTCCCCTCTTCCGAGAAGACGCTCCGCTCCCTGGGAATCGAGGATCGTGCGGCTGTCCACCTGTGAAGAAACTGAGAAAGCAATGCGTGTCGGGATATTGGATTTGATCAACCCGGTAATAACGTCAACAGACGGCCTTTGCGTCGCAATCACCAAATGGATTCCGCAGGCACGCGCTTTCTGCGCAATCCGGCAAATTGAATCCTCGACGTCTGATGGAGACATCATCATCAAGTCTGCCAACTCGTCGATCACTATCAGGATATAGGGCAGATGCTGCGCATGATCCCCTTTTTCTTTCACCAGCTTATTGTAACGGCTGATATCGCGGACGCCACTGTGGGCAAACAATTGGTAGCGGCGCTCCATTTCTTCCACTGCCCATTTGAGCGAAGCGGTTGCCGCTTTGACATCTGTAATGACTGGGCTGACAAGATGCGGGATATGATTATAAGGTGCCAGCTCGACCATCTTCGGATCGATCAACAGCAGCTTCAGATCTCTTGGCGAGGATTTATAGAGCAAGCTGACCAACAGTGAATTAATGCAGACGGATTTACCGGAGCCTGTAGCCCCAGCAATCAGGCCGTGCGGCATTTTTCGCAAATCCAATGTGACCGGCTTGCCTGTCAAATCCAATCCTAGTGCCGCTTCCAGCGGAGAATCCGACTCTTCGAAAACCGGGCTGCCGATAATCTCCGAAATGCGTACTGCACGGCTTGTCCGGTTCGGTATTTCGATGCCGATGGAGCTCTTGCCGGGAATCGGTGCCTGAATCCGGATATCCCTGGCAGCCAATGCCAATTTCAAATCATCCGCTAAGTTGCGGATTTTGCTGACTTTAATCCCTTGAGCGACCTTCAGCTCGAATTGTGTGACGGCAGGTCCTTGGACAGTGCTCAAAATTTCAGCTTTGATCTGGAAATAAGATAAAGCTTCAATCAGGCGCTCACCCTGCTCCTCCATCCACTCTTCGTCTTTCCGGTCATTTTCAGGAGGCATTAAATATTCCGGCAACGGAAATTCATAGGCTTTCGATTCAGCTTCAGATACTGAATTCAGTGCTTGCTTCGGCTCTTCAACTGAATCTGCCGTTTTTTTTTCCGCTTGCACAACTGAATTTTTAAGTTTTGGTGTGACGATAGGACGCGATTGCGCCTTATTTTTCAATAGTTCTTTATCAGATTTGAGCATCAGCACATTGAATGGCACGGTTTTTTCACGCTTTGGCGCCGCTGATGGTTTTGTTTCTGTATCTTGCTTTAATTCCGGAGCCGCCTCTGCTTCTGTAGCCGAATCTAATTCCGGGTTCGATTCTGTCACTAACTCATTCTCCGGTTCAGGTTGTGGATCTTGATATGATTCTGGTTCTTGGTGAATTTCCGGTTCCAGTTCCGGTTCCGGCTCTTGATATACTTCAGGTTCTGGGATTGCTCCTGACTCCAGTTCCAGCACTGTTTCACCAATAGGAGCCGATTCTTTGACTTCTGTTGTGTCAATCGATGGCTCCCTATGTACATGGCCAGTATCGGGTACAGCCTGCTCTTCGACAAATTCCGATGTTACAACTTCCGTGTCTTCAGAAGCTTTGGATGCACGTAGATCCGTTGGTGCTTCCCTTTCAGCTTTCGGTGTTTCTTCTATCGTTTCACGAACCGTCTGCTGTGTCCGTTCTTCCTCGAAGATCGGTGCAATTTCATGTTCCACTACCGGTCTTGGCTTATGCCAGCCGGCTCTTGCTCTTTCCTGAATCGCTTCATCATGCAATTCGCGGTTATACTTGCTTTCTCTTTCTTCCGTCATTTTTTGGGTAGGCGCAGGACGTGCCGTATTATAGCCATAGACCGATGAAACGGAGCGGCTTGGTTCGAAACGGCGCGCAGCAGCAGGAAGTTCGGGTGTTTTAGCTTTTCGCTTCGCTGCCGTTGGGCGGACTGGCGCTTCTTTAGGCCCCATAATTGGCTTCTCTGCAGCCGGCATAGATTCTTTTCGAAGAATCTCTCTTTCCTGCTCATCAAAAATAGGCATTTTCGGACGGTTTTCTGCCCGTTTTACGTCATGGATAAAATCGTCTTTTTCTTCATCCGGAATCAAGGGGAAACGAAAAGGCGCTTTTTCCTTCTTTTCAGCCGGGGGTGCTTCATAAACTGCCTCTTCTTCGATTTCATCAGTGTCATCAGTAAACATGCGGTTCCATACATTTTTAAACCAGCTCATAATGCGTCACGCCTTTACTTCAAAAGCTGAACCGATTTCTGCATCTTCAGGAAGCACAAGAATCCCTTTTTCCTGAGGTGCATCCGGCAAAGCCAGTTCTTTTGCTGAACAGATCATTCCGGACGACGCCACTCCCCGAAGTTCCGCATCACGGATGACCATACCTGAAGGCATGACAGCCCCCACTTTTGCCACTACTACTTTTTGCCCCTGTTCAACGTTCGGAGCTCCGCAGACGATCTGCAATTGCTCGTCGCCGACAGCAACCTGGCATACATTCAATTTATCGGCATTTGGATGCTTGTCCTTAGCCTCTACAAAGCCGACCACAAATTTCGGTGAAAAATCCACTTCCAAAGTGAAATCGATCTCGTTTTTCGCTAAAGCATTCTGCAAAGAAGTAACAAGCGCTTCCGATAGCTCCACTTGCTCGCCTTCTGCCAATTCTGCATAACTTGAAGCATTGAACAAGTTGAACCCGGCGATTTTGCCGGCCTCATCTTTGATCAATGTTACATCCCCTGACTGCTCAGGATGGATTTTTTCTGGAGTTTCTGTTTGCAGTTGAACCAGCAGTACGTCGCCAATTCCCTGTTTATTATAAAATACATTCATTTTTTATCGTTCTCCTCGTTAGGTCTATTTTTCGCCATGATGAAAATTGGCTCCAGTTCGTCATTTTCATAAATGAACGATAAGGAAGTGATCGGCACTTTGCCATTGGTGAAGAAGTGCATGGCCATTTGCGCGAGCACGTCGTATCCCGTTTCATTTTGGATATCACCGATGATCAATACATCCTGATGGGGCACTGACACGGTCATATCGCCGGTGATTTTTGTTTTCATTTCTTTTAGGAAAGATTCATTCAGGATTCTTGATGCATCATAGCCATCATTTTCATTCAGAAAATAAAAGACATTTCCTGCAACATGGTCTTCTTTTACAGCGGTTTTCAATTTTCTCACTTGAAACTTCGCAATTTCCTTTATCTGCTCTTCTGTCAGACTTAATGAATTTACCACATTTTCGTCAATTAAGCGATAGGTAGTCCCCACGTCCAAAGCAAAATAAATGCGTGTTTCCGCTGTGTGTTCAGACGTTATGAACTTATGGCCTTCATTGGATTCTGTTGGAAAAGAAGTTGAGCGGATAACCGGAAAAATGTGTTCGGTCGATTTCATTTCGCCTTTCGCTTCCCGTTCCATTGCGTCGAAGGTTTCTGTTATCGTATAGACGATTTCCTGGATGGCCGCATCGCCTTTCGATTCAAATCGGTTGATCACCTGTGGCAAAGAAATGCTCATGCCTTTGCCAAGTTCCTTGTGGCGGATATGTGCAGTTTCTTTTTCACGGTCAAAGCGCCATTCCAATTGAGGACTCGGCATCCGCTCTCTAAGTATATTAAAAAGTTCAGTAGATTTCATCGTTGTTTGGCCTCACTTTCATAAATAAACGGTTCAGCCAAAGTCTAGGCGAACCGTCTGTAATGTTATTTTGGCAGATTCGAAATAAACCCTTCGATTTCTGCTTGTGTTTTACGGTCTTTGCTGACAAAGCGCCCGGTTTCCTGCCCATTTGAATAAGCAAGGAAACTTGGGATTCCATAGACATCCTGTTCGATGCACAAGTCGATAAACTGGTCGCGATCCACTGATACAAAAGTTTGGTCCGGAAACGCTTTTTCAACATCAGGCATTATCGGATCGATGACGCGGCAATCCGGGCACCACCCTGCTGTAAACATAAAAATAGCCGCAGGTTTTTTGGTCAATTCTTGAAATTCCTCAGTTGATTGTAAGTTTCTCATTTAGGTAATCTCCTATTCATCGGTATCTATGGAACGGACGGTTTTCATCATCCAGTCCATATTTTTCGGAATATCACTTTCTTTTGTAATAGTCGTCAATTTAACGCCGCCAGCACTGACTACAAGTTCCAGCTGGTCTTCCGCGATTTCCTTGACTGTAGCAAACCCGAAACGCCCGTTTTGCTGGAAAGTTTCATCGGCTACCCATTGCTGTTCAGGATCAGCTTTTTGCAGATCATAGAACAGGGTGCTCGTGGCTTTTTCATTCGGATTAATGAATAAAGCAAAAGACTCGCTGCCTTTTGTAATCAACCGGTTAAAATCGTCCGCAGGTTCTTCAATTTCATAGCCGCTAGGCATATACAAATCGATTTCCCCTACCGTCTCATTTGCACTTTCCGGCTGTTCTTCAAACGCTTCACGTGCGTTCGATACCCCTTGTACAACCCGTTCTTCCGGTGTTGCCATGCAGCCGGCCAACATACCCGACAGCAAAAGCGTTCCAAAAATCAATCTATATCGAGGCACGCTCATTCCCCCTAACGTTACTGCTATTTATTTTAAAGGTGTTTACAGGCACATGCAACTTAATCGCTGTCCCTCTGGTACTGTCCAATCAATAATTTGACTACATGGCTGAACATTTCCCCTCGATTGACGAGGCCATCCGTTAAGATGCCAATGGCGCCTTTATGCTGGCGGATTCCGCTTTCATTGGCATAGTCGTCCATGACCGGTCCAAGCTCAATCCCCGTGTGGAGCTTGGCCGCAATTTCTTCCGGCAATGGAATCTGGGCTCCGGCTGCTGTAAACAGACGCCCGTCTTTAGCTGCTAAGGCACCCCAGTTGCATAAATAGAGCGCGCCTTCCATCTCGTAGACACCGCCTTCCAGGCCAATGGCGAAATCATTGTCACCTAACGCGTTGTTTGCCCTATTCATTGCTCCCTGCCGTGTTTCCTGCTGGGAAAAAGGCTGCGCTGAAACATCCGATTCTGCATCTATCGCCGATAAATCGACGGACCAGTCCAAACTAGCAAGAACGCTGGACACGGCATTGATTTTTGCTGGATTTTTTGAGGCTATTGCTGCACGAATTTTTTTCATTTCCATTAGTCCTTTCAAAAAAAAAGAGCCCGAAGGCACTTTTCAGACATTTTCTTTGATGGTTTCAAGTGTTGTACGGTCGGACGCTTTAACAAGTTTCGTCAAGAGTTCTTTCGCCGCTGCATAATCATCCGTATGAATGATGGACGACGAGGTATGGATATAGCGTGAGCAGATGCCGATAACAGAACTTGGAATCCCTTCATTGGCTGTATGCACACGTCCTGCATCCGTCCCCCCTTGTGAAACGAAGTATTGATAAGGGATATTATGCGTTTCAGCAGTGTCCAGGATAAATTCGCGCATGCCACGGTGCGTCACCATGCTCTTGTCCAGGATGCGCAATAACGTTCCTTTGCCCAGCTGGCCAAATTCGTTTTTATCGCCTGTCGCGTCGTTCGCCGGACTGGCATCCAATGCGAAGAACAGATCCGGTTTGATCATAGCTGCTGCTGTTTGTGCTCCGCGCAGACCCACTTCTTCCATCACTGTCGCGCCGGAAAATAATTGGTTCGGAAGTTTTTCGTCTTTCAATTCTTTTAGAAGTTCAATCGCAAGACCACAGCCATAGCGGTTATCCCAAGCTTTCGCCATAATTTTCTTATCATTGGCCATTGGTGTGAACGGACTGAATGGAACAATTTGCTGGCCAGGTCGAATCCCCAGCGACAGGGCATCCTCTTTATCGTCTGCCCCGATGTCGATCAGCATGTTCTTGATGTCCATCGGCTTGCTCCGAAGTTCCTCGCTCAAAAGATGTGGAGGAATCGAACCGATGACGCCTGGAATTGTACGCTCTCCAGCAATGATATCCACGCGCGTTGCCAGCATCACCTGGTTCCACCAGCCGCCCAGAGTCTGGAACCGGATCATGCCATTGTCGGTGATTTGCGTCACCATAAATCCGACTTCGTCCATATGGCCTGCAACCATGATCCGTGGCCCATCCTGCTGTCCATCTTTTACGCCAAAGATACTGCCAAGATTGTCCTGGATCAATCGATCGGATACTTGTTCCAGTTCCTGCCGCATAAACTTCCGGACTGCATGTTCATTTCCGGGGGCTCCCGGCAGTTCGGTCAAAGTTTTAAACATTTCACGAGTTTCAGCATTCATATCAAAGTTCCTCCTAAATAAATTACCTCTATTAAGTTTAGAGCTTCTGTCTGACAATTTCCAGTTATATAATTCGTTTTTCGAAAGATTAGCGACATTCAAGCTTTCATTTCGCCCTTCAAAATATTTATGGTACAATTTATCCAGTAAGCAGAGGAGGGATTTTAGTGAACAATCGTGATTTACTTATTGGATTCGCTACAGGCGTAGCAGCAGCTTATTTGGTAAAAGAAGTGGTTGACCGCAAGGAAAAACTATACCCGGCAGATGATGTACTGAAAGAAGTCAAATCTGCATTTAAAGAAGAAGGCCCAATCGACGGTTCTTGGATCTTCATGAAAACCGAGCCTTACAAGCAACATGCGTTGACGACTGAAGTCTATAAAGGCGGCATCACCCGCCATAAAGAAGACGAACTCCAGCAGTTCGAGTTTTTGGCTGATGCTTTTACAGGCGCAGTAATCGAAGTCAAACAGGTATAAAAAAAGGAGCCGAATCGGCTCCTTTTTTATAGGACTTTTTCTTTGCGCTCAAGTGATTCGACAATTTCTTTGCCGTCCGCACTCCATTTCAGGATGCGGTAATAGGCATCATGGTAAAAGCTGAAATAATAGCCGTTTTCCAGCGCTTCTTTCATGAGCTTTTCTTTGGCATAAATCGAATCCATTGGATAATCATCGAATGCCAATACCCATAATGGATTTTGATGGGCGTGCGTCGGCATGATATCCGCCATATGAAGGATGGCTTTATTGCCGCTGGTCATCTTGATGACACTGTGCCCATCGGAATGGCCTCCGGTATGGATCAGTGTAATGGCACCAAATAAGGTTTTTTCGCCTTCAAAGGTTTCGACCTGATCGACGATCGGCTCCCAATTTTCTTTCCAGTAGGTGTTGCGTGAACGGATATTCGGATGCTGCATTTCATTCCATTCCACTGCAGAGACATGGATTTTAGCATTCGGAAAAGCGGAAACCAACTCTTCCCCCTGCCATTTCGTCAAACCCGCTGCATGGTCTCCGTGCAGATGGGTCATCAGGACCGTATCAATATCTTCAGCCGTCAAGCCAAGCTCCGCCAAATCCTCTTCAACACGCGACTGTTCAGAAACCCCTAAGTTGCGCATTTGGCGTTCCGTCAATTTCCCGGCGCCAAGGCCGCTGTCAATCAGGATATTGTGGCCATCGTATTGGACCAGGATCGGATGTGTCGGCAATTCGATTTGGTTTTTTTCATTGACCGGATAACGTTTTGACCAAACTACTTTCGGCACTACCCCAAACATCGCGCCGCCATCCAAAAAAGTCGTTCCCCCATCAAGCCAGGTCAGATTCATTTCGTGAAATTGAAATTTCTGCATTCCCTAATCCCCCTTGTCATGATCAACTAACTGAAAACTGTGCTTCCAACCGGTAAATCGGCTGGCCTTTTTTCGAAAACTTCTCTTCGTACTCCGTCATGATATTCCATTCAGGTTCATTGTCGTGAAGATCCAATGAGACATCCTTTAATAACATACCATATTCAGAAATGCTCGTAAGTGAATATTCAAAAAGTTTTCGGTTATCGGTCTTAAAATGGACTTCTCCCTTTTTAGGCAATACCGCTTCATAGAGTTTCAAAAAAGATTCGTGTGTCAATCTGCGCTTGGCATGACGCTTTTTCGGCCATGGATCCGAGAAGTTCAGGTAGAGCCTGTCCACTTCCCCTTTTTCGAAATAATCGGCGACGTTTTTCGCGTTGACTTTCAATAAGCGCAAGTTGGGAACACCCTTCTCCTCTTCTAAGATGGTCTCGAGCGCCGTAACGATGACACTGTCGAATAGCTCGATGCCGATATAATTGATAGCGGGATTGGCTTTTGCCATACCGATGATAAAACGGCCTTTGCCGGTTCCTGCTTCAATGTGAAGTGGATTTTTGTTGCCGAATACTTCCTGCCATTTCCCTTTTTGCTGCTCCGGGTCCGGAATGACGATCTCCGGATGTGTATCGATTAAATCTGCTGCCCATGGTTTAAATCGTGATCTCATGTTTCATCCTCTTTCTATTCCATTAATTTATTGAATTCCATTTTTTATGGCCGACCGTATAAACAACCGTTTCGTTTTGTGGGCTCATACCAGCATCATCGCCATCCACATGGCGGCAAATCGGTCTGTCGGTAGAAAGACGGAATTCCGGGCCGCTCATTTGGCTGAGCTCCTTGAAACGTGTATGTGCTCCGCTGAATACCGTACCAAAAACCAGCAAGAGTTTCAAACGCGAAATGTGGTGGACGACCGTCAATTCAAGCAATCCGTCATCTGTTTTCGATGTCGGGGATATTTTCATACCTCCGCCGAAATAGGGTTGGTTGCTGACGGTCGCCAGCCAGACATCTTTATAGACAACTGGAGTCCCGCCGTTTTCCACGGTTAAAGTGAATTTCTCGAACTTCAGGAACGTCCTGACTACATAAAGCAGATAGATCAGTTTCCCGAGGCCGACCTGGTTGAGCTTTTTCTTGATGATCGACCGGTTGACCGCAATGGAGATTGCCGCATCAAAGCCGATTCCTGAGCTGCTGACGAACTGATAACCCTCGCCATCGCGAAATTCGCCGAGGTCTTCCTTACGGGAAAAAGGCTGATTGAGAAACTGTTCAATTTCCTGTGCATCTTTGAACGTTCCATAAGCTCTCGCAAAATCATTGCCGGAGCCTGCCGCTACAGAGCCGATCATCAGCTCTTTCGCTCCTGCTGCCCCCACGACGATTTCACGCAAGGTTCCATCTCCACCGAAGCCGATCAACAAGACTGGCTGCTGCAGTTCCCGGAAGCCGGCCGCTATCTCGGTGGCATGTCCAGGAAACCGGGTAATGAGCTGTTCGAATGGAAACTGGATGGTTTTTTCAAAGTGACGCCATTTCTTTAGCGCTCTGCCATTACCCGCGACCGGATTGATGATAAATACTGTTTTCATAAACACTCGCCTTTGGACGTATTAAATGCCGGTGCTCAACGGATAATTCGCGATCTTTTGATAACGCGGATTTTCCATTGGTGCAATTCGAAACAGTGAAAACTCCGTCACTTCGAATAGCATTTTGTCGACTGAAAAATGCATTTCTGCCGGATCGCCGCCAGCCCATTTGCTGGCCAACGTAATATGCGGCACAAACTTCTTTGAATCAGGGCGGATCTGCAGCGATTTCAGATTTTCGAGCACCTGCTGCTGCAGTTCCTCCAATTCCTTGCTGTCTTCAAGAGAGGCATAAATCACTCGGGGAGTTGCAGGATTGCCGAATTTCTTAATGCCATCAATGGTCAGGCTGAATGGCTGCTGATCAATCCCTGCAAGCAGTTTTTCCACCTGATCGATTTCATCGTGCACATCTTCGCCGATGAACAAGAGCGTGATATGCATATCCTCCGGCGGCGTTTGCCTTTTATGGCTCTGTAAATTCCAGGAGCGCCGCTCTTCATCCAACTTCTCCGCAATAGCTGACGGAATTTTTATCCCAATAAAATAATGTGGTTTCATTGTCATCACCTGGCTTCAGTTTACCATGCCACGAGACACAAAAAAATAGTGATTGGCCGGGGCCAATCACTTTTCTCAAGAACTGTATCTGTTTACGATTTTACGCCCACTCCAACGCGTGCTTCAAAAGCGGTCTGCAGTTTACGGGTCAATTCCCCGGGTACACCTTGACCGACTTTTTGGTCGCCGATTTCAACGATCGGCATCACTTCAGAGGTTGTGGAAGACATGAAGAATTCGTCCATTTCGAGTGCTTGCGTTTTCGTGAAAGCTATTTCTTCCACTGGAATGTCCAGCTCTTTGCACAGCTCAAGAATGACTCTTCTCGTAATGCCATTCAAAATAAGGTTATTGGCAGGATGGGTATATAGAATGCCATCTTTAAAACCATACATATTCGATGAACAGCCTTCTGTCACGGTTTCACCACGATGCAGAATGGCTTCAAAAAACCCTTCTTCGGTAGCTTCCTGTTTGGCCAGCACATTGCCGAGCAGATTCAGGCTCTTGATGTCGCAGCGCAACCAGCGGATATCTTCGATGAATTTAGCTGTTACGCCGGATTTCATGCTTGCAATCGGGCGTTCCACCGTTTTGGTATTGCCGGTGATGACCGGAGTTGCCTGAGTCGGGAACTGGTGCTGGCGTTCTGCGGCACCACGGGTGATCTGCACATAAACCTGGCCATTATCGATATTGTTCATTTCAACAAAATCATACATCATTTTATGGAATACGTCTTTTGTATGCGGAATGACGATTTTGATTTTATCGGCGCTTTCATAAAAGCGGTCAATATGCTCTTTCGCTGTAAACAGATTGCCGTCGTAAACGCGAATCACTTCATAGATCCCGTCTCCAAATTGATAGCCGCGATCTTCCTTCGAAATCACCAAATCCTCTTCACGAATAAACTCTCCATTATGCAATATCATATCCATATCCATTCCCTCTTTCCTCATTTTTTACAAGCTAATTGGTAAATCGCTTCCGCGTAGATCGCAGTCGCTTTAATTAAGTTGTCGATGTCGACAAATTCATCCGCTTGATGGGCAACATCCGGTTCGCCTGGGAACAGCATACCGAAAGCCACTCCTTTATCCAAAACACGCGCATAGGTGCCTCCACCAATAGCGATTAGTTCTGCTTTGCTGCCGGTCTGCTTTTCATACGCGTTTTGAAGCGTCTTAATGAACGGATCGTTTTCGTCCACATAATGAGGCGGAGAATTGGACGCAATGTCCACTACGAAATCCTTTAACTGGTAGGCAGCCATCTTCTCTTCAAATGGGTAACTGACGGAATACCGCATGCTGACATTGATCATGGCGGTTTTGTGTTTCTCAAAACGGATAATTCCGGCATTGAATGTCGTATCCCCTGACTGTTCATCCGTAAAATCGAGGCCGAGCTTGCGGCCCCGTGAATCCTGATAGAACGTGTCTGCAACGAATGCAACAAATTTCTGGCCGTCGCCTTCCAACCGGTCCTTCAAAAACAGTGCCAAAAGAATGCCGGCATTGATGCCGTTATCCGGTTCCATCGCATGCGCTGCTTTTCCGTTAAGGGTCAACTCGGTTGAGCCGTTATGCTGTTCGACCACCCCTGTCACCTGATGCTCTCTGCAAAACTCCTTGAATTCTTCCTGCCACTCCTCCAGCTGGCCATTTAAAATGGCTGTCGCCTTATCGGGCACCATATTGGTCCGGTACCCAGCAATAAATGATTCCAGGATGGCATCTTCATACATCGAAAAAGTCGAAAAAACCAGATTGGCGATGCCTTTTTCCGCATTGATAATGGGGAAATCAGCGTCTGGCGCAAACGCCATCGTCGGCATTTCTTCCGTCTCGAAATAGCCTTCTACACAACGGAAGCCGCTTTCTTCGTCGGTCCCGATGATCAACCGGATCCGTTTGGTAAATTCCACATCCGCATCTTTCAGCATATTCAATGCTGTCCAGGCGGCAATTGTCGGTCCTTTATCATCGATGGCACCGCGGCCATAAAGACGACCGTCCTGAATTTCTCCACCGAACGGGTCTTTGGTCCACCCTTCGCCAACCGGCACGACATCGACATGCCCTAAAATTCCGAGTAATTCTTCACCTTGTCCAATTTCCAGATGTCCTGCGACATCCGCTACATTTTTTACCGAATAGCCTTGCTCTCTTCCTTTTTCCAAAAACCAATCCAATGCCTGCTTAACTTCTTTTCCAAAAGGAGCTGTTGGCGTTGTTTCGTCACTCAACACGCTGGGAATTGCCACTAATTCCTGTAATTCACGCAGCATGGTTTCTTTGCGTTTTGTTGCTTCTAGCAGCCAATCCATGTTTCACACTCCTTTTTGTTATGGCTATTGTACACCTTTTTTCAGTAATTTAAAGAATTTGTCTCTAATTTGCATAAAAAATTCTGTCTTTCTAATGTTATTTTTGTGTAAAAATAAAGGAAAATCCTAGAATTCGAGATGTTTTTCCGCTATAATCTAATTGTCAGACTAGTAAGAATGACACATCTTTTTAGGAAAAGGGGCTGTCTTTGGCATCTATCATAAACCTGCTGTATAAACCTCAGCACATCGTCCGCTAGTCTTTGCCAATGGGAAAAAAGATGAAGGAGTGGTTCTATTACTATGAAACCTACAACCGATCGCATGCTCATTCGAATTAAAGATATGTATAAGTACATTCTCGAAAATGGGACTGTAACGACGCAAGATCTTGTCGACGAATTCGGCATCACTCCTCGCACCATTCAAAGAGATTTGAATGTGTTAGCCTTTAACGACTTGGTGACCAGCCCAACTCGAGGCAAATGGACAACGACGCAACGGAAAGTGAAAATGACGTCCTGAAAAGATTTCCTAAACAAAGAAAATGACCGCAGCTATGCGGTCATTTTCTTTGTTTTAAACTGTTTACTTCTTCTTCCGTCAAATGCCGGTATTCCCCGAGATCAAGCTCCGGATCAAGGCTTAACGGTCCCATCGATAAACGCTTCAAGTAAACCACCTGTTTGCCGACACTCTCGAACATCCGCTTAACCTGGTGGAACTTGCCTTCTGTGATGGTCAATTCGATTTTGGAAAAAGCACCGCTTTCGAGAATGTTGAGGCTGGCGGGCTTCGTTACATAACCGTCGTCCAGCGTGACGCCCTCCTCGAATGCTTTTGTATCTTCTTCTGTAACAATTCCTTCGATCTTCGCATAATAGGTTTTGTCCACATGCTTTTTGGGCGACAGTAATTCATGTGCCAATTTACCATCATTGGTCAGCAACAGGAACCCTTCGGTATCCTTATCCAGACGTCCGACCGGAAACGGTTCGAAATGCCGGTCTTCTTCCGCCAACAGATCTATGACTGTCTGATCGTATTTATCTTCTGTCGCCGAAATGACGTCCTGTGGTTTGTTCATCAGCAGATAGATGAACTCGGTATAGGCAACCGGCTCTCCGTCGACCAGCACTTGGTCAGCGTGTTCATCGACATGGACTTTCGGGTCACGGACGACTTCGCCGTTCACTTCCACCGCTTTTGTCTTCAGCAGGATCTTGACTTCTTTTCTGGAACCGAAGCCCATATTGGATAGGTATTTGTCTATACGCATGCTGTCACTCCTAAAAGCCTAATTTCCGGGAAATTCTTGTTATTTTCGAGCCAAGCAATTTTTGCGCCAAGCCGGTTTTCAAACCGAGATAACCGTAAACGATGGCACCCACGCCACCGATCAGGATAATGCGCAGCATTGACAGGAATTTATTGTCCAGCCCGATGAATAGATCCAAACCTGACATCACCAGGTAAACCGCACCGGCCATGATCAGATTCAGGATAACGATCAAGATGACACGTCTTCCGACCATCTGCGAGCGATAGTTCATCGTTTTGACGATGACCAGCATATTCATGCCGATGGCCACCAGATAGCCGATAATCGTCGCTGCGATGGCGCCATCTGTTTCAAAACGTTCGATGAGCGGAGTGTTCAAAATCCATTTCAACAATAAGCCGAGAGTTAAGTTGATGATGATCCATTTTTGTTTGTTGATGCCCTGGAGGATTGAGGCCGTTACCGGGAAGGCCGCAAACAGAATAGCCACCGGCAAGTAATGAGCCAGGATTTCAGAACCTACATCACTGACTTCATAGAAGACATGATACAGTTCGTCGGATAACATCGTCATGCCGATAACGGCAGGCAAAGTCAGGAACAGCAGGACCTGTATTGACTGGTCCAGTGTCCGCGACACTTGAAGATGTTCATTGCGGGTAAAATGCTTGGTGATCAACGGAATCAAGGCCATTGAAAATCCAGTGGCCAGCATGACCGGAATCATGACCAGCTTATGGGCCGTCAAGTTCAAAATTCCAAGCAGGTCGATTTCTGAGAAATTGCCGCCGGAACTCATCGCCCGGTTGAAAGTCATCAGATCGACAAATTGGAACAAAGGATTGGCGATGCCGAGGAAAATGACAGGAATCGCATAGATGACGATTTCTTTGTACATATCCCGCAATTTAACATCGTAGGATTCAACTGAATTGGCCAAGAGGCGATTGTATTCCGGCTTTTTCTTTTTCCAGAAATAAGCCAATGTGACGATTCCGCCAAGTGCTCCAACGGCCGCAGACAATACAGCAAATTGAATGGCTGTTTTCGGTGTGCCGCCAAAAATATAGATGACCGCAAACGCTCCGCCCAATAGGAAAATGATGCGGACAATCTGCTCGACCAGCTGCGAAACCGCCGTTGGCATCATGTAGTTATAGCCTTGGAAAAACCCTCTCCATAGACTCATGAATGGAACGACGATCAACGCAAAACTGACCCAACGGATCGCTTCCGTAACATCCCCGACTGAATAGATTCTTTCATCTTCGGAAATGGTGATGCGGGCAAGCGGTTCTGCAAAGAGGTAAAGCAGGAGGAAAGCAACAAAGCCGGTGACCATCATGGTCAAGAGGCCTGACTTCAATAATCTCCTTCCGGTTTCATAATCTCCGAGGGAATTGTATTTGGCGGTGAATTTCGAGAAAGCGATCGGGGCTCCTGAAATGGCCAGTGCCAGCATCAGGTTATACGGTATGTATGCGTATTGATAAAGACCGATATTGTCTTCTCCCACCATGCTGTAGAACGGGATGATATAAATAACGCCAAGGATTTTTGATAAAAACAAACCCAAGGTTAAGATGGCTGTACCTTTAATTAATGACGACATTTTGCACTTCCTGACTTGTTCATGATAAAAGCAATCTACACGATAGTTTACACCTATAGAAGAAATTACTCAACGAGTTTCGCATCATCGTGTATACTGAAAGAAAAACGAAAGCGAGTTCTTATTTTATGTATGACGTTATAATCATCGGCGGGGGTCCCTCCGGTTTAATGGCATCGATTGCCGCAGCTTCCAATAACCAAAAGGTTTTATTGATCGAAAAGGGTAAAAAATTAGGGAAAAAATTAATCATTTCCGGCGGTGGGCGCTGCAATGTGACCAATCGCCTGCCTCTTGACGAAATTGTGAAACATATTCCAGGGAACGGCCGTTTTCTGCACAGTCCGTTTTCCGTATTCAATAATGAAGACATCATTTCTTTTTTCGAAGGACTCGGCGTCGCTTTAAAGGAAGAAGATCACGGCCGGATGTTCCCGGTATCCAACCGCGCACAGGATGTGGCTGATGCCATGTTCAAGGAAATGGACCGGCTGAATGTCACCGTGCTGCTCGACTCGCCTGTCAAGAAGCTGTTGATGACGGATGACAAAGTAACAGGTGTCCGCCTGCACACCGGCGAAGAGTATACCTCTAAAGCAATCGTCGTAGCGGTAGGCGGAAAAGCGGTCCCTCAAACGGGCTCTACGGGAGACGGCTACCCTTGGGCGGAAAAAGCGGGGCATACTGTCACCGACCTTTACCCGACCGAGGTGCCGCTGCTGTCGAAAGAACCGTTTATCGTCAGCAAGGAACTTCAAGGCCTTGCGCTGCGTGATGCAGCTGTAACCGTCTTGAATAAAAAAGGCAAAGTTCTCGTGACACATCAAATGGATATGCTGTTTACCCATTTCGGATTGAGTGGACCTGCAGTGTTGCGCTGCAGCCAGTATGTCGTCAAGGAAATGAAGAAAAACGGCGGCCAGCCTGTTGAAATGCGCATCAATACCCTTCCGGATGAAAATGCGGAGTCCGCTTTCCAGTTGCTCTTTAAGATGATGAAGGACGAACCGAAAAAATCGCTGAAAAATGTCTGGAAGAGCCTAGCACAGGAGCGCTGGCTGCTATTCCTTCTTGCGCGTGCAGAGATAGATCCTCAATTGACCGGCGCGGAACTTGCCAGCGATAAAGTGCGTGCATTTGCGCAGCAATTGACTGCTTTCAGCATGTTTGTCAACGGCACTCAGCCGATTGAGAAAGCTTTTGTTACCGGCGGCGGTGTGTCCATCAAGGAAATTGAACCGAAGACGATGGCTTCCAAAAAGAAACCGGGCTTGTATTTCTGCGGTGAAATTTTGGATATCCATGGTTATACCGGTGGCTACAACATCACATCTGCACTCGTGACCGGCAATGTCGCCGGCCAAAGTGCAGCACGGTTCGCTAAGGAAAGCCAGGTAGAAAGCGGAGTTTAAGAACAACGACATCGATAATATAAAAAGAGTCAGACTGGAAATTCTCCAGTCTGACTCTTTTTATGTTTCATATTCTATTTTTCTTTTGTCCAGACTCCGCTGTTCTTTTTACCCAACTACAATATTGACCAATTTCCCTGGAATGACGATGACTTTGCGTACTTGTTTGCCATCTGCCGCTTTTTGGACTTGCTCGTCCGCGAGCGCCGCCGTTTCCAGCTGTTCTTTCGTACTGTCTTTAGCGATGGTCAACTTGGTTTTCACTTTACCATTGACCTGCACCACGACTTCGACTTCATCATCGACCATTTTCGTCTCGTCGTACTGCGGCCAGTTTTCGTAAGAGACCGATCCTTCGTGGCCCAATTTCTCCCATAGCTCCTCTGCTACGTGAGGCGCAATCGGTGACAGCAATTTCACGAAGCCTTCCACGTATTCTTTCGGAATGGAATCCACTTTATAGCCTTCATTGACGAAGACCATCATTTGCGAAATGGCTGTATTGAAACGCAGTCCTTCAAAGTCGTCGGTCACTTTTTTGACGGTTTGGTGATAGATTTTGTCCAGCTTGCCGTCATTGGCATCGGTGACTTTCGCACTCAATTGCTCATCGTCCATCAACAGGCGCCAAACGCGGTCAAGGAATCGGCGGGAACCGTCCAAGCCGTTTGTCGACCAGGCGATTGACGCTTCCAGTGGACCCATGAACATTTCGTACATGCGCAAAGTGTCTGCTCCATGGCTTTCGATGATTTGATCCGGATTGACGACATTCCCTTTGGATTTCGACATTTTCTCGTTGCCTTCACCCAGGATCATGCCTTGGTTAAACAATTTCTGGAACGGTTCTTTCGTTGATACCACACCGATATCGTAAAGTACTTTATGCCAGAAGCGCGCATACAATAGATGAAGTACGGCGTGTTCGGCACCACCGATGTAAACGTCTACTGGCAGCCAGCGTTTCAAGAGTTCCGGATCAGCGAGCATTTCATCATTGTCCGGATCGATAAAGCGCAGGTAATACCAGCAGCTTCCTGCCCATTGTGGCATCGTATTGGTTTCACGGCGCCCTTTCATGCCGGTTTCCGGATGGACAACATTGACCCACTCATCGATATTGGCAAGCGGTGATTCACCGGTGCCGCTCGGCTTGATGTCCGTTGTCACCGGCAGCATCAATGGCAGGTCTTTTTCTTCGACCGGCGTCATTGTGCCGTCTTCCCAGTGGATAATTGGAATCGGCTCGCCCCAGTAACGCTGGCGGCTGAACAGCCAGTCGCGCAGACGGTACGTAATTTTCTTTTCGCCGACCTGCTTGTCGACCAGCCAGTTGATGGCTTTTTCAATAGCTTCTTTTTTATTCAATCCATTAAGGAAGTCGGAATTGATCAATTCGCCGTCGCCAGCGTATGCTTCTTCTTCAATATTGCCGCCTGAAACAACTTCGACGATCGGCAAATCGAATTGCTTGGCAAACTCGTAATCGCGCTCGTCGTGAGCCGGAACGGCCATGATGGCGCCTGTCCCATAAGTAGCCAATACATAATCGGCAATCCAGATCGGCATTTTTTCGCCGCTTGCCGGATTGGTCGCATAAGCGCCTGTGAAGACACCTGACTTGTCTTTCGCCAAATCCGTGCGCTCCAAATCACTTTTCGTCTTGACGTCATCGATGTATTTTTCCACAGCCTGTTTTTGATCGGCTGTGGTGATGGCCGCCACCAATTTATGTTCAGGTGCCAATACTGCATAAGTCGCCCCGAAAATCGTGTCCGGACGTGTCGTGAACGCACGGAAGGAATAATCGGTGTCGGCAACCTGGAATTCCAGCTCTGCCCCTTCGGATTTGCCGATCCAGTTGCGCTGCATGTCTTTCAGGCTTTCCGGCCAGTCCAGTTCATCCAGGTCTTCAAGCAAACGGTCCGCATACTCAGTGATGCGAAGCACCCATTGGCGCATCGGACGGCGCTCGACCGGATGGCCCCCACGCTCTGATTTGCCGTCGATCACTTCTTCATTGGCCAGAACTGTGCGAAGTTCCGGACACCAGTTGACAGCCACTTCATCTACATAAGCAAGGCCTTTATTGTACAATTGGATAAAAATCCATTGCGTCCATTTATAGTAGGAAGGGTCCGTTGTGTTGATTTCACGGTCCCAGTCATAGGAAAATCCAAGTTCCTGAATTTGGCGCTTGAATGTTGCGATATTTTTGGCTGTGAATTCCGCCGGATCGTTGCCGGTATCCAATGCATACTGCTCTGCTGGAAGGCCGAATGCATCCCAGCCCATCGGATGAAGGACATTATAGCCCTGCATACGTTTTACGCGGCTCAAAATATCCGTTGCCGTGTAGCCTTCCGGATGGCCTACGTGAAGCCCGGCGCCTGATGGATACGGAAACATATCCAATGCGTAGAATTTTGGTTTGGACGGATCGTCCACCATTTTGAATGTTTTGTTGTCCTGCCAATATTTTTGCCATTTCTTTTCAACTGTCTTGTGCTTGAATGTCATTTCCTGTTCCTCCTCAAAATAAAAACTCCCGTCCCTCATAAATAAGGGACGGGAGTTTTCCCGCGGTACCACCCAAATTAGCGATCGCTCGCTCAACTTGACTCCTTAACGCGGAAAACGGTGTATCTTACTTGGTTTCACATACACTGACTCCAAGGTGAGTTCGGTTGCGCGTTTTACCGGCTTGCACCATCCGCCGGCTCTCTGTGGAAAACACACAAACTACTAGTCCTCTTCGCTGTCATTGGCTATTGTCTTCATTTTAGACGAACGGCCGTTTTTTGGCAATAGCCTACGAGACTTTAACGTTATCGGTATTCAGCGGTGCATCGGTCGAGTCGATGATATCCTGGACCGTAAAGCCCTCGAACACCTCTGACAGCACCAATCCAGCTTCTGTCACTTCGATAACCGCGCGTTCTGTGATGATTTTGTTGACCACGCCTTTGCCTGTCAGCGGCAAGTCGCATTGCTTCTTGATTTTGGAAGAACCGTCTTTTGAGACATGATCCATGATGACAATGACCTTTTTGGCGCCATGGACCAGATCCATCGCTCCACCCATGCCTTTGATCATCTTGCCGGGAATCATCCAGTTCGCCAAATCGCCGTTTTCAGCGACTTCCATGCCACCGAGTATCGCCACATCGATATGGCCCCCACGGATCATTGCGAAAGACTCGGCACTTGTAAAGAACGCGGAACCCGGAATGGTGGTGACCGTTTCTTTTCCGGCATTGATCAGATCCGGATCCACCTGATCTTCTGTCGGATAAGGTCCGATTCCCAATAGACCATTTTCTGATTGAAGAACCACACTCTTGTTTTCAGAAATGAAATTTGCGACCAGAGTTGGCATGCCGATTCCCAGGTTTACGTAATCGCCGTCATTGATTTCTTTTTCGGCTCGCTTTGCAATACGTTCTCTGACTAATTGTTTATCCACGATTTTCTCCACCCTTTCCTAGACAGTGCGCGTTGTTAGACGTTCGATGCGTTTTTCCTGTTTGGCCTGAAGCAAGCCTTGCACATAGATGCTTGGCGTTTGGACATGATTCGGATCGATCGCTCCGATTTCCACGATTTCTTCGACTTCTGCAATCGTAATCTTTCCAGCGGCTGCAGCCAATGGATTGAAGTTCTGGGCTGTCTTGTTATAAACGAGATTGCCCATTTTATCTGCTTGATAAGCTCTTACAAGTGAAAAGTCTGCTCGCAATGCGTGCTCAAGTACGTATTCTTTGCCATCAAATTCACGGATTTCCTTGCCTTCAGCAACTGTTGTGCCAACGCCCGCCGGTGTAAAGAAAGCTGGAATCCCGGCTCCGCCTGCCCGCATCTTTTCAGCAAGTGTTCCCTGCGGCGTCAATTCAACTTCGATTTCACCCGATAATACCTGGCGCTCGAACTCTTTGTTTTCGCCTACATAAGAACCGATCATTTTTTTTATCTGTTTGTTTTTCAATAATAACCCAAGGCCCCACTCATCTACTCCGCAATTATTGGAAATGACAGTGAGGTCGGTAACCCCTTTATCGACAAGTGCCAAAATCAATTGTTCAGGTATCCCCACTAATCCAAATCCGCCCACCATGATTGTGGCGCCATCCTGAATCTGTTCAACTGCTTCCTTCGCAGAACTGTAAATCGGTTTCATCCCATTGTGCCCCCTCTGTCCATTGTCTGAATACCCATCAATAAAACGCTTACATACCCAATTTAAACAAACTATTGAAGTAAACGCAATAATCATAAAATCCGCCAGCCTATATTGAAGTATTGTTGCCTGTTTTACCGACATGCTACAATGTCAGAAGAGGAGTTGTTTTTGAGTGAATACAGAATTTCCTTTTTCATCTGATGGAAAACGCTACTATACATGGAATCGCCATCTGCGCGATCATTTTGGTTTTAAAGTCATGAAAATCGCTTTGGATGCGGGCTTTGACTGCCCAAATCGCGACGGTACAGTCGCCCATGGCGGCTGTACATTCTGCAGCGTTGCAGGGTCCGGGGATTTTGCGGGCGACCGGGTGGATTCGATTCCCGAACAGTTCGATAAAATCAAAGTAAAAATGCACCGCAAATGGAAAGATGCCAACTATATGGCTTATTTTCAAGCCTACACCAATACACATGCGCCACTTCCGGTCATCAAGGAAAAATTTGAAGCGGCGCTGGAACAGGACAATGTCATCGGTTTAAGCATCGCGACACGCCCCGACTGCCTGCCGGATGACGTTGTCGATTACCTCGCGGAACTGAACGGACGGACATACCTGTGGGTCGAGCTCGGACTTCAGACAGTTCACGAACGGACGGCGCTATTGGTCAACCGCGCCCATAACTTCGAGGCATATGTCGAAGGCGTCACGAAATTGCGCAAGCGCGGCATCCGGGTCTGCACCCATATCATCAATGGCCTGCCGCTGGAAGACCGGGACATGATGATGGAGACTGCACGTGAAGTCGCAAAACTTGATGTGCAAGGCATTAAAATCCACCTGCTGCATTTGTTGAAAGGCACGCCAATGGTAAAACAATACGAAAAAGGCATGGTCGAATTTCTGGAAAAACAGGAATACATCAATTTAGTGGCCGACCAGCTCGAAGTGCTGCCGTCTGAGATGGTGGTCCAGCGCATCACCGGCGACGGCCCTATCGATTTGATGATCGGGCCGATGTGGAGCGCCAATAAATGGGAAGTCCTGAATGGCATAGATGCTGAACTGGAGCGCCGCGGAAGCTGGCAAGGAAAATTGGCTGCGGGAAGTGTCACGTTATGACATTGCAGCGTGTTTTGCCTTACACCAAATTCCTTCTCGAGCAGGCCATCTCCCCGGGAGACTGGGTAATCGACGGCACTGCCGGCAACGGCCATGATACGCATTTCCTCGCCGGATTGACCGGAGCCACAGGAAAAGTCTTTGCTTTCGATATCCAGGCAGAAGCGATCCTGGCCACTGGCGAACGGGTCAAGGATTTCCATCATGTCGAGCTTGTCCATGACAGCCATGCCAAAATCAAGGAGTACGTCACAAGCCCGATTTCAGCAGCTGTCTTCAATCTCGGCTATTTGCCGAAAGGCGACCACAGCATCATCACGAAAGCACAAAGCACCTTGACAGCCCTCGAACAATGCTTGGAGCTCTTGTCAGTCCATGGCTTGTTGCTGGTGGTCGTGTACAGCGGGCATGAAGGCGGCAGCGAAGAGAGAGATGCTGTCATGGAATTCGTTTCAGCACTTCCGCAAAAATCATTCGATGTCCTAAAGTATGAATTCATCAACCAGCAGCATTCTCCGCCCTTTCTATTGGCGATCGAGAAAAAATAATAGAAAATGCCGAAAGAGACCTCGTCCCTTTCGGCGTTTTTCTGTTAGACGAACAATTGATCATTCGGGATTCCATTTTGAGTCTGTTCGAAAACTCCGTTCATAATTCGTCAACTCTGAATCAGACATCTTTGCATAAACTTCGGAATCAACCGCTGCAGCTGCAGCTTTATCCATGAGAGCATTCGTCCGTTGACCTGTTTCCACTGCCTCCAAAAGAAGCGAAGCTGCCTCTATTCGGTAAAGAATAGCTCCTTCCAAATATAATTTATAATCGTGCAGATGCTGGGCATGGGCTGTCGAGCTTTTAAATTCCATCACCCTTATTCGGTTCAGCAACGATTCATATTTTCGTTGTATGCTCGTCAAATGATTGTACAATGCATCTTCATCCAGCGATTCCGGATCTGTGACCAAAACTCCCCAATGGCTTTGCCAGATTTCATTGAATCTGCTGTTCACTTCATTGATTTCCAGCCAGGCAGAATTCATAGAAAAATCATATTTGCTTAATACGGCATGTGCAACATGCGGCTCGTTAAAGTCATCCGATGGCACATTGATTTCGGTTGGATCTTTCAATGAAAGAACCACCATCTCCCATCCTTCTTTTTGTAAACGCCTGAGGAGCTCGCCGCCGATTTCATGGCTTATAACTATCGTTTCTACCTTTACGATTTCCATTTCTCCAACTGCCTTTTCTTCTTGTTGACCGACCTCATGAGAAATCTCCAGTTCTTCCGCCGACTTTTCCTGCGCTTCTTTTTCTTGCGTCGTTTGTTCATTCATTTCACTGCAGCTCCCTAACAGAAGACAAACCACAAGAAAATGACTTGCCCGTAACAACCGAACACCGACTCTGCTTTGTGTATTCATAAAACTCAACCTTCCTCCATAGGTTGTTGTGAATTAGATTCCCTATGACATCAGCGCAAGGTCTTTCTGCCCATAACATGGAACAGAGCAGCTTTTCTATGTACTTTGTTATAGAGGTTGAATTTTTATCATCACTTGATTAGTTTATCAATACCATCTTTTCCCTTTTTTAAAACACCGAATCCAAACATTCCGTGCACGAAAGAGAATGAACTGCCCTTTTGCAAAAGATAGGGTTCCACTTTCGGCTGACACGCACCAGTACTAAAACAAATCTCTATTAGTTCAGTTTTCCTGTTTAAAGGAAAATGTAAATGACAGACAAAAGCCGATTCCCTCTTGGCAAAAGGAAATCAGCTTTTTTCATTTTAATCCAGCTAGACACTTCACACTTTTAACAACTTGGCATTGATGGCGACAATAACGGTACTTAGGCTCATGAAAACCGCCCCGATTGCCGGGCTGATGACAATTCCCCAAGGCGCCAGAACACCTGCAGCTAGTGGAATCGCGAAAATATTATAGCCAGTCGCCCACCATAAGTTCTGCACCAATTTCCGATAGGTTTTTTTGGAAAGTTCAATCAGCGCCACTACATCGTTCGGATTGCTCCTTACAAGCACAACATCAGCCGTTTCCATGGCTACGTCCGTTCCAGCTCCAATCGCAATTCCAAGGTCAGCGGTTGCGAGTGCAGGCGCATCATTCACTCCATCTCCGGTCATCGCCACTTTCCAACCTTTATCTTTTATCTTTTTGATTTGGTTGGCTTTGTCATCCGGCAGCACTTCTGCATAGACTTCATCAATGCCCAGTTGTTTCGCTACCCAATCCGCCACCTTTTGGTTATCTCCAGTCAGCATGATGGAATGGATGCCTTTTTCCTTAAGGGCCGCTACAGCTTCTTTCGCGGTTTCCCGAATAATATCAGCTAAAGCAATCATACCGGCAAGCTGATCTTCCACAAGGACGAAGACAACGGTCTTCCCTTCTTCTGATAGCTCATTAAAATCCTTCTTGCTATAGCTTAAGTCATTGCTGTTCATATATCCGGGACTGACAACATTGACTTTCTTTCCATCTACTGTCCCTTGGATGCCTTTGCCGGTAATCGATTCAAAATCGCTCACTCGGCCGATCCGTATCTCTTTTTCCTTGGCGGATGCAACAATGCCTGCAGCAATCGGATGCTCCGAATTTTGTTCGATTACTGCTGCTAACTGCAGCAGGTGTTCATCAGTATAGTTGCTTTCAGTGACGATGTCCGTCACACCGAATTCACCTTTTGTCAATGTGCCGGTTTTATCAAATACCACTGCATCCAGATTTCGTGCTCCTTCAAAATTTGCACGGTTTCGGATCAGCAGCCCCTGTTTAGCGGAAATGGATGTAGAGACAGCAACCACCAGCGGCGCTGCCAGACCCAAAGCATGCGGACAGGTAATGACCATCACCGTAACCATCCGTTCAATGGCGGTATCAAACGCATATCCGAACGCCAACCAGGCGAATAACGTGACGAAGCCAGCAACCAAAGCTAAATAAAACAGCCACTTGGCCGCACGATTCGTGAGGTCTTGCGTTCTGGATTTAGACTCCTGCGCTTCTTTCACCATTATGATGACTTGGGACAAATACGATTCTTCCCCTGTTTTCTCCACTTCAATAATCAAGGAACCTTCTTTGTTCACCGATCCCCCAATGACGCCATCGCCTTCTGTTTTATCGATAGGAACAGATTCCCCAGTCAGCATCGATTCATCAATTGTTGATTTCCCTTCAAGAATTAACCCATCCACCGGAACTTTTTCCCCCGGCTTCACCAATACCCGGTCCTTATGGCGGATTTCGGATAACGGTATATCTTGTACTTGGTTGTGTTCATCCAATTTATGCGCTTCACTCGGCATTAATTTCACCAGCTGCTCCAATGCATTCGATGCTCCCATAATTGACCGCATTTCAATCCAGTGGCCGAGCAGCATAATGACCACAAGTGTCGCCAGTTCCCAATAAAGCTGATTGCCATCCCACCCAAAAACGACCAAGGTACTGTAGCTGTAAGCAATACTGATGGCTAAAGCGATCAAAGTCATCATGCCTGGATTTTTTTCTTTCAGTTCGCTGATGCCGCCGGTTAAAAATGGCCAACCACCATAAAAGAAAACGATAGACGATAGGGCAAATAAGATGTACAGATCGTTTTCAAAACGCCAGTCGACTCCCATAAAATGCTGAATCATCGGGGACAATGCCACTATTGGAATGGTGAGGACCAAAGATACAAAGAACCTCTTCTTGAAATCCTCTACCATCTCTTCATGTCCGTGATGTCCGTGATTGCCATGTTTTTCAGGAGTTGACTGACCCTGTTCTTCTTGGATGGTCGATTCGTCCTGTCTCCTATCTGGATGATGACTAGGTTTTTCAGTGGAATGTGAATGTTCTGCATGACTGTGTTGATTTTCTTGGTTTTTTGCCAACGGAATCCACCTCTCAATCAATATTCGTCTTGTAAACTGCTCATGCTGCTAGTATAAAATCGAGTTGTCGAGAATGTGTGCAGAGTTACTCCCCTCTAGCAGATTTTCTTCGCATCCCTGCTTTTTCCAAAGAAAAAAAGAGCCCATTTAGAGCTCCTTTCCATACTGCTGTTATTTCACAATCAAAACCGGACAATTTGCGCGCTTTACAACTTTATGGCTGACACTGCCAAGAACCATTTCCTGCAGTGAGTTCAACCCGCGGCTGCCGATGACCAGGACATCGAATTTTTCTTTATTGGCATATGCGACGATTGTCGGCCCCGGTGTGCCGTGTAGGATTTCCAGCTTGTAATTGATGTTTCCGATTGCCAATGCCTCTTCGATTGGTTGAAGTTTCTTTCTGCGCTTCAAATCCAGCTCGACAGAACTGCCGCTGTGCAGCACTTCGTATTTGGCGTTGTCATAGTCTGCCACAAACACGATGGTCACTTCAGACTCTGGTGAACCTGAGGCTAACTTTACGGCCTCTTTTGCCGCACGTTCTGCGTGCTCCGAACCGTCCACTGCCAGCAATATTCGATTATACATCCTCAACACTCCTTAAGGTTTTAATGGCTTGGTAATTTGGCATTCTCGCTGTTAAAGATCGCCAGCTGATCGATCAGCTTTTGGCTGCCTGTATCCAAGCCGATAATTCCCACTTCATTGCGGTTTTCCCTGAACTTCAAGACGACGCGGTCAACGGCACCGACACCGGAATCATCCCAAATATGCGCTTCGGTGAAATCAATGATGACTTTCTGACCTTCTGCGTCATAATCGAATTTCTCAAGGAAATCTTCAACCGAGGCGAAGAACAATTGGCCGCTCACCTCATAATGCGTAGCTTCGAGTAATTTCTTCTTCACTTTAATTTTCGAGATCTTGGCGACAAAGAAGATGGCGCTCAAGAGCACGCCGGCCAATACACCGATGGAAAGGTCATGTGTATAAACAACGATTGCAACGGTTGCGACCATGACGATCGAATCGGCTTTCGGTGCTTTTTTCAAATACGTAAATGACGACCAATCAAAGGTGCCGATGGAAACCATGATCATGATACCAACCAAAACCGGCATCGGAATCTGGACAACCACGTTCCCTAAGACAAGGATGAGAAACATCAGGAAAGCACCGGCAACCAGCGCTGATAATCTTCCCCGGCCACCTGACTTGACGTTGATGATGGATTGTCCGATCATAGCACAACCGGCCATTCCGCCGAAAAATCCGGTGATGAAATTGGCTATCCCCTGCCCTCTGGATTCTTTGTTTTTGTCACTGGTCGTGCCTGTCATATCATCGACAATATTGGCGGTCAATAACGATTCCAGCAAGCCGACCACTGCCAAAGCCAGTGAGTACGGTAGGATGATCATCAAGGTTTCCAGGTTAACCGGCACATCCGGCAATAGGAAAGTCGGTAAGGTCTGGCTGATGGTTCCTAAATCCCCTACTGTCCGGAGATTGAAACCTGAATAGATGGCGACAGCGGTTAAAAGGACCAAGGCAATGAGCGGCGCTGGTATCGCTTTGGAAAACCGTGGAACAATGTAGACGATTGCCAACGTCACTGCGACAAAGACATAGGTCAGCATATTGATGCCGATGAAATGCGGCACCTGCGCCATGAAGATCAGGATGGCAAGTGCATTGACGAAGCCGATCATGACAGCCCGAGGGATGAATTTCATCACTTTCGCCACTTTAAAGACGCCGAACAAAATCTGGATGACGCCTGTTAGGATGGTGGCTGCCAACAAGTATTCCAGGCCGTGTTCCCGCACGAGCGGCACCATCAACAAAGCCATGGCTCCAGTTGCGGCCGAAATCATACCTGGACGGCCACCTACGAACGCGATGATCACCGCGATGCTGAAGGATGCATATAATCCCACCATTGGGTCGACACCGGCGATGATGGAAAAGGCGATGGCTTCCGGAATCAATGCCAAAGCGACGACTATCCCCGCAAGGACATCTCCCCGGACATTCCCGAACCATTCCGTTTTAATTTTTTTCCACACAATATTTTACCCTCCTACTATTTATGTTGATGGCTTTTAACTCTCATAAAAGCCGTGCTTTTTTCAGGAATGGGATTAGTGTATCATCAAATTCCCCAAAATAGTACCTTTTTGGGAATTTTTTTATTGTACTTATGTTATGATGGATAGAAACTGTAATGTGAGGGGATTTTAACGTGTTAATCGGATATGCAAGACCCAGCGCCGAAGATTCGGATTGCCGAAACCAATTGCTGCTCCTGAAAAATTCAGGCTGCACTGAACTATATACAGAAGAACATGCCTCTCCTAAAAACCGTGAACAACTTAACAAAATGTTGGAAGACGCGGAATTCGGTACCCAAATAGTCGTTTCAAAACTTTATACATTTGCGGACTCAACGCGCCACTTAGTGGAACTTTTGGATAAGCTTGAAACAAAAGGCCTGTCTCTTCTTTCCATTCAGGAAAATATTGAAACCAAAAACGATATGGCATATCCTTTCACTAAAATACTTCACTGCCTGGCTGATTTTCAAAGTGATGCCATCAGTGAGAAAACCAAAGCCGGCTTGTCTGTGGCTAAAGACAAAGGCGCCGTCTCTGGCCGGCCTCGAAAAGCAGATGAAAATGTCAAAAAGGCAATTGAAATGTATAACAGCAAAAAATACAGTTTAGTAGAAATCAAGGAAAAGACCGGCATCAGCAAATCCACTTTATACCGTTACTTGGAAAATTAAAGCTTGGCGCTCATTTAAAAGGAGAATTTAGATGTTAACTAAAAAATGGCCAAAACACACGATACTCGCAATCGCTATCATCGCTACCTGGCTGAAAACTTATATCGCCTACCAAACAGGGTTTTCGATTACGCTTGATAACGGCATGCAGGAAGCCATCCTGTTTCTCAGTCCGCTGAGCTTGCTTCTCTTCCTGTACGGGTTATCCTTGTTCTTCAAGAAGCCCAAAAATAAAAACCGGTATTTGCTGGCGATGACCCTCGTCACTTCCATTATTTTGTATGGCAATATCGCTTTTTACCGTTTCTTCAACGATTTCATCACGTTGCCGGTGCTGTTTCAGACCGACAACTTTGGAGACCTCGGCACTAGTGCCGCCGCAAGCATCTATCCGACAGACATCCTTTATTTCAGTGATTTCATCCTGTTGTTGCTTGCCGTAAAATTACTAAAGATCAAAGAAGAAAACACAAAATCCCAGACCACTGCGCGGAAAGCCTACTTTGTTCTTTCTGCAGCTATTTTATTTTTGAATCTTGGATTAGCTGAAGCCGAACGTCCTCAATTATTGACCCGCAGTTTCGACCGGGAAATGCTGGTGAAGAATCTGGGGATCTACAATTATCATTTGTATGATATTTACGTGCAGTCCAAGTCCCAGGCACAACGGGCTTTTGCGGATGGTTCAGAATTGACGGATGTCCAAAACTACGTTCGAGCCAATAAAGTCGAACCGTCTGAAGACATGTTTGGGATTGCGAAAGGCAAGAACTTGATCGTTGTGACATTGGAATCCATGCAGACTTTCACTATGAATGAGGAAATGAACGGCCAAACTATCACGCCGTTTCTGAATGAGTTGACGAAAGACGAGGACACGGTTTACTTCCCTAATTTCTATCATCAGACGGGTCTCGGCAAAACATCCGATTCCGAATTTCTGCTTGAAAACTCCCTTTATCCGTTAAGCGGAGGAGCCGTATTCTTTACGCACGGCGGCAATACCTATAACTCGATGGCAGAAAAGCTTGGCAAGCATGGATATGCAACCAATGTCCAGCATGCCAATAGCAAAAGTTTTTGGAATCGCGACATGATGTATGAGTCGTTGGGTGTGGACGAATTCCTCGATATCCAAAATTATACGGTCGGAGAAGGCGAGGCAGTCAATTGGGGAATGAAAGACATCCCCTTTTTCGAACAGTCTGTTGCCCATATGGCAGAGATGCCGCAGCCTTTTTACAGCCGGTTGATCACATTGACCAATCACTATCCTTTCACTTTGGACCCACAAGACAAACTGATCGATGAGTTCGATTCCAATTCAGGTACACTCAACCGTTTTTTCCAGACGACGCGTTACCTGGACGAAGCTGTAAAGGAATTATTTGATGATCTGAAAGAACAAGGCCTTTACGAAAATTCGATTATCGTCATGTACGGTGACCATTACGGCATTTCAGAAAACCATAACGAAGCCATGACCCAATACCTTGGTAAAGAAATCACACCTTATGAATCCGCACAGCTTCAACGGGTTCCCTTCTTCGTGCATATTCCCGGTTCAGGACAAGGACATGTAAACGAAGAGATTGGCGGACAAATCGATATGCGCCCGACCATCCTCAATTTGATGGGTGTAGAATCCAATACGGATATGCAGTTCGGCAGTGACCTGTTTTCTGAAGAACATGAAGAATTTGCTATTTTCCGTGACGGACGATTTATCACTGAAGAATATGTCTATGCCGGCAATACGTGCTACGAAAATGGAACTGGTGCAGCAATTGACCAGGAATTATGCGCACCGTTCGCAGAGCGTGCATTTGAAGAACTTGGATATTCAGAAAAAGTGATCAATGGCGATCTGCTCAGGTTTTACGATGAAGAAACCGGTCAATTGCTGGGTACAGAACAATAAGAAAAAAGGAAGATCGGATGCCATTCGGCAACCGACCTTCCTTTTTTTACTGAGTATATTAACTGAACAAGTCCTTAAGCTTCCTGTTCTCTTTTTTTCTTGATGCTGATTAAAGCGCCTACCAGCACAATTCCCAGCAGCACTGCCCAGAAAATCAGTTTCCATTCTGTTGAATGCGCAAAGTCATATGGAAGATAACCTAGCTTTTCGTGTGACAACGTAAGGACGGTCAACTTGACGCCTACCCACCCGACAATCACAAAAGCAGTCGTTTCCAATTGCGGATAGTTTGCCAGCAGCTTGACGAATTTATGGGCTGCAAAACGCATGACGATGAGACCAACGATTCCACCAGCAAGCATGACGCCGAATTGCCCGCCATTAATTCCTCCGATTTCCATACTTCCCAGATGCGGCAGGGTAATCGCTAAGGCAACGGCAGCCAGCATCGAGTCAACTGCAAAAGCTATATCCGCCAGTTCCACTTTCAATACCGTCATCCAGAATCCTGAGCCTTTTGTCGTTTCCGGTTCGATGGAATGTTCTTTTCCTTTTCGCTGATCATAAATGTGCTTGAAAGCGATAAACAATAAGTACGCGGCTCCCAAAGCTTGGATCTGCCATACATCGACCAGCAAGGTGATCATAAACAATGCAGCAAATCGGAAAACAAACGCCCCGACCAATCCGTAAAATAACGCTTTTTTCTGTTGCTCTTTCGGCAAGTGCTTCACCATAACCGCCATGACCACTGCATTATCTGCAGCAAGCAACCCTTCTAATGCTATTAAAACCAGCAGTACCCATACATACTCCAATAAAATCGCTTCCATCTTCCATCATCCCCCTAATTTTTGCCAACAAAAAAGACCCTTGCCTAATTAAAGGCAAAGGTCTCGCTAAGCAAATTTCTGCTATCACAACCGATGGCGTTGAACCATGTAATGACGATTGTGAAATAGGTTTCCCTAAAGCTACTCCCCTTTGACGTGAAGTCAAAAGTATATTTCGTTGTATAAATACAATAGCATGGCCCAGTTGTTTTGGGAAGAGCATTTTTGTCGGAATTGCGAATTATTTTACTCTTTCGTCGAAGTGGTATCAACTCCAATCAAGAAACACTCACTTCCACTTTAATAAGCTGTTTAAATCATCAAACATATAGTCCGGCTCTAAATCGAGTTCTTCCACCGATAGGTTCTTTCGGTTAATCCAAGCCGTTTGAAAGCCGAAACTTTTAGCTCCTGAAATGTCCCATCCATTTGAGGACATAAACAGGACTTCACTGTTTGCCAGGCCAAGCTTATCCAATGCGTATTGATAGGATGCCGGTGCCGGCTTGAACTCCTTAATCTCATCGACGCTGAGGATATGCTCAAAAACACCGGTCAATCCCGCGTTTTCGATCAATGGATCCAGCATATCATGGGAACCGTTTGAAAAGATCACCAAATTTTTGTCTTTCAGTTGGCTTAGAACTCCCTCCACTTCTTCGTAAAGCGGCAGATGTAGATAAGCAACCATCAATTTCTGCTCGGTTTGTTCATTGGATTGCAGGTCATTTTCCTTTAGCACATACTTTAATGCCTGATGTGTAATGGTCTGGAGGGTAGCGTAATTGCCCATGAGCTGCCGCAGCATGAAATACTCGACTTGTTTGGCCCTCCAGGATTGGCTGATTTTTTCACCGTACCCCGGATAGAGATCCTCACATTCTTTTTTGATCGCCGTTACATCAAACAAAGTGCCATAGACATCGAATACAAAAGCTTTGATGGATTTGTCCATTGAATATCCTCCTTTGGCTGTCCACTTGAAGAAAAATTTCTGCAGTCTTTTACATTCTTTACCCCAATGCAATCAGGCTAGTCTTTGTAAAAAATGCGTTCGAGAGACTCTTTCAATTGTGGCTTCACCATGATGACCGGTCGTATAGCAGTTGCTTGGGCTTCTGCTTCCTCGACTGTATCCGCTTTGCCGAGTGCCAGAAGTGTCCCGATCGCTACAGTACCCGCCCGGTTGCTTCCGCCTGCACAGTGGAAATAGACTTTCTTTCCATCATTATAGGCATCCACTACTTGGTCAATCGCTTTCTTAATCGATTCATCCTGCTGTTCGTCGGAATCATCAACTATCGGACTGTGGATCCGGACATAGTCGTAATCCCCTTCTGCCGCTTCTGCACGCAAGTCGACGACTACATCAATCTTTTCGGCTTCTGCCGCCCCTTTTGCATCGGCTGCACCGCCAATGAAGATGCGGTTTTCTACCAGTTCCTGATATTCTTTCGCCATTTTATTTCCTCCTATTCATATCAAAGTCTGTCTATTTTCAGAGTAACATATGTCTTTCCCCAGGAGTAATTGCAGCATCCGAGAGGAAGGTTGAAAAGGAGCCAGAGACCTCTGTCAAACAGCAAACAGCTTTTCATTTGCTCGCTCTATATTTTTGTTGCAAATGCAACTAATTGATGATATATTCTATTCATCCCGTTTTCCAGCGCATTTACCGGCAAATTTATTGAATGAGGAGATTGTTATGAAAGAGATTTTGCGTGAAATCGGCATGATAGCAAGGGCATTGGATTCCATCAGCAATATCGAATTTAAAGAGTTCAACCTGACCAAGGGACAATATTTATACGTCGTTCGAATCTGTGAAAATCCCGGAATCATCCAGGCACAGCTATTGGAATTGATCAAAGTGGATAAATCCACTGCAACACGTGCACTCCAGAAACTTGAAATGAATGGTTTTATTGAAAAGAAAGACGATCCGCATAATAAAAAAAACAAACATCTTTATCCAACGGAAAAAGCGCAGGCGGTCTATCCAATCATCAAAAGAGAAAATGCCCATTCCAACGATATTGCTTTAAGCGGCTTGTCGGAAAAAGAAGCCGAAACTGCTTTCGATCTTCTCCAGCGCATCCGCAAGAACGTTGAAAAGGATTGGGAATCTGTAAAAAAAGGCAGCAAGCGGGACTATTAATCGACTGAAGGAGCGGCAACCCATATGACAACGATGATTAAAAAATGTACACGCGACGATCTTCATGAACTTCAAGCCATCAGTATTGAGACATTCACCGAGACATTCAAGGACCAGAACTCGCCTGAAGACCTTCAGGCTTATTTGGACAAGGCCTATGACCTGGGCAAACTCGAACAGGAACTCGCCATCCCTTCTTCCTCTTTCTTTTTCATTTATTCAGATCAGGAAGTGGCCGGATACCTGAAGCTCAATACAGAAAATGCACAGACAGAGTCCATGGGAAATGACTCCCTCGAAATCGAACGGATTTATATAAAGAAAGCTTTCCAGAAATATGGTTTCGGGAAAATTTTGATGAACAAAGCGATTGAACTGGCAAGGGAACAGAACAAAAAGAACATCTGGCTCGGCGTTTGGGAAGAAAACGACAACGCGATTGCATTTTACCGGAAAAAAGGGTTTGTGCAGACAGGATCCCATTCCTTCTTCATGGGGGATGATGAACAAGTCGATTTGATCCTGGTTAAGCCGCTCCATTAACTCTATCCTGAAAGGCGGAATGACATGTATACTCCAAAACATTTTAAAGTCAGCGATTTTGAGGAAATCCGCGAGTTTGTTCAACAGAATTCCTTTGGAACGCTCATCACTACCAAAAAAGGAAAGCCGATTGCCACCCATCTTCCTTTGCAGCTGATAAAAGAAGGCAAAGAGTTCTTCATAACCGGGCATATGGCTTACGGAAATCCACAGTGGCGGACGTTTGAGGCCTGTGAAGATGTTCTGGTCATGTTCCAGGGACCACACGCCTACATCTCTTCTTCCTGGTACGAACAGGAAAACGTTCCGACATGGAATTATCAGGCTGTCCATATCTATGGAACCGCTCAACTTTTAACGGAAGACGAACTGAAACAGGACCTGACAAGCTTGATGGAAAAACATGAAGGCCATCGTGAAAATCCTGTCCTATGGGATACACTCTCCTCTTCATTGCTGGAAAAAGAACTGAAAGGAATCGTTGGATTCAAAATTCCAGTGAGGGAAGTTCAAGCTGCCTATAAAATGAGCCAGAACCGCAACGAATCGGATTACCAGAATATCATCGACCGCTTGCAGCAGGAAGAGGATCCGAACTCAAAACAACTGGCTAGCGTCATGCGCACGAAATCGAAAGACTCTCTTTGAATCCCCAGCTGTTCATCTGCACAGGTATCAAAAGCTGTTTCATTGAAAGATTCCTGCAAAGCAGATACACTATAGACTAATTGCATATCTGAAATGTTTTCTAGGGTTCCGCAGCAAACAAGCTGGCCTGGTCCGAGAGAAAACTCACAGCTCTGCTGTGCCACGGAAGGACAAAAGCCTGGGAGAAACTGTTTTTACAGTTCTCCCAGGCTTTTTTTAGTTTCTGTGAACACCATAAGGAGGTGGATAAGATGAATTCGAATTGGTTGAAAGTCGTAATGGCGGCGATGTTTGAAGTGGTTTGGGTCATCGGCCTGAAACATGCCGATGGATTCTGGGATTGGATGATTACCGTTATAGCAATTGTCATCAGTTTTATCGTCATGATCATGGCGGGTCGAAAGTTACCGGTCGGAACCGTCTATTCGGTTTTTGTCGGTCTGGGGACAGCCGGTACGGTGCTGTCTGAAATCATTATTTTCAACGAAGCCTTCAGTGGCGCAAAACTGCTGCTGGTCGGCGTGCTGTTGGCAGGGGTCATCGGGTTGAAACTGGTCACCAAAGATCCGGTTTCTGAAGGAGGGGAAGCGTAATGGCGTGGGCAGCATTAGTGTTAGCTGGGCTATTTGAAATGTTCGGTGTGGCCATGATCAACAAGTTGCACCAAGACCGCAATTGGCAATCTCTTGTGTGGCTGATTTTCGGATTCGGGTCGAGCTTTGTCTTTTTGGCTTACGCTATGGAAACATTGGCCATGGGAACAGCCTATGCGATTTGGACCGGCATCGGCGCTTCTGGCGGAGCAATAATCGGCATGCTATTTTACAATGAATCCAAAGACTGGAAGCGGATTTTCTTTATTGCGATGGTGCTAGGTGCGGCAGTGGGATTGAAGCTGGTTTCTTAGGTCTAATTCCATCTATTCACTAAAGTAAGCGGAAAACATAACTCTATGTTTTCCGCTTACTTTAGTGAATATAATGCTTTGCAAAATTTCAACTTATTTTCAATCCCAGTTTCCCTACATAATGTTTCTTTAAAGCAAAATGAGCTGTAGACGCTTGTTCCAATGGGAAGGAATGATCGATATGCGCTCTGATATTTCCACTCTTCACGTAATGGGTAAACCGGCTTAGTATATCCGCATCGGGATCCCCATTGTAAGCAACGGCCTTAACTTCATCACTTTCCGGCAGTGGAAAAATACCGTTCGGATAGGCGATTCGCCCATCCGCTTTCATCATCTGGGCAATCGTTTTAACGGCTTCCCCGCCTGCAGTCAATAAAGCTGCATCAAACCCTTCCGGTTCAACCGCTTTCGCTGCAGACAGCAGATCATCCTTATAGCCATCCACTGCATTCTCAATGCCAAGCTTCTGGAGCATCTCAACACCATCAGCTCCTGATGCAATAGCAAAGACCCTCGCACCGATCTGCTTAGCGAGCTGAACGGCCAAATGGCCAACTCCACCACTCGCTCCAAACACAACGATCGACTCATCTTTTTTCAGCTGCAGGACATCTTCCAAACCACGCAAAGCCGTTATTCCTACTCCTGAAATAACACCCGCTTCTTGAATACTGATAGACGGTGGGAGATGCGTTACGTACTTTTGGTCGATTGCGGCAAACTCCGCATAGAAACCGCCTTTAGGATTCAGAAATCCTGTCGCCATTACTTTATCACCTACTGCAAGCCCTTTTACCTCCTTGCCTATCGAAACGATTGTTCCTGAACCTTCAGATCCCAGCACATAAGGGAATTTCACATTCATTTCCAGCATCTCCGCGTAACCGCCTTCTCTTTCAAAGATGTCCCATTGCCCGATCCCTGCAAATTCTACTCTGATCAATACTTCGGAATCACCCACATCAGGTAACCGAATGGTTTCAGTGACCAGCTGTCCTTCAGATCCGAATTCATGTAAGACAGCGGCTTTCATCAATTCAGCAGGAGTACCTGAGTTACTGTTCATTGTTTTTCCTCCCCTCATTAATTTAGTATTTATTTTAACATTTCCCTCTAGAAGTTTACGCTTCAATCGTCGTTTACGACTTTTTCCCGACTGGAACATTTCTCTTCAATACAGCCGTTTCAACTATTCATACAGATCAAATTTCAGGCGAACTGCTAAAATCCAATCACGACGTTAACCTGCTGCCGCAACTATTCTGGCCACTGTAACCTCAAAATGAGCTTCAGAGGTTTAGAAATGACTTAAACTGAGAATCCAGTCTTTATACAGTGAATATAATCCAATAAGTTTAATGAGCAGAATTTTATCAAACATTGCTTTTGCTGGAAAAGTGGTAAATCTAAATGTTAGGGGATTTTAAACATGATTGATTATACGGAGACCTCCTTCAACGGAAACGAATCCATTCTCTTTATTCATGGACTTGGTGCGAGCCGTTGGATGTGGTGGCAACAAGAACCAGCATTCTCGGATTATCAAGTTATTCTGGCAGATTTACCCGGACATGGAAAAAGCGTCTCCACTCCTTGGTTAAGTTTGGCGGATACTACAAATCTGATTGCACAACACGTGATAAAAAGTCGAAAGATCCATGTTGTAGGGATTTCATTGGGAGGCCATGTTGCTTTAGAATTAGCAAAACATTACCCTGAAAAGATTCTCAGCACATTCATCAGCGGTATTACCGTCCAACCCATGCAGTTCCAGTTCTTGCTTAAAATACAATCCCGAATAGTTCAACGAGGCATCAGGAATGACCGATATCTCAACAAACTGGCTCATGGCTACTACCATTTGCCTCCCAATAAATCGGCTGAGTTCATAGCGGACTATCAGCTACTGACTAAAGAAACATACGAAACCATCTGGCAAGAAATCATGCAGTTTCGTCTGGATGAATCATATGGGCATATCGATAGTCCGTGTCTGATAGTTGCGGGAGATCAGGAATCGCGAGGCATTCTGGAATCCATCGAGATAGCCCCGCAGTTCATACCGACCGCGGTAACCAGGTTGATCTCTGATGCCCAGCATGCTTGGCCCGTGCAAAAAGCACAGCAATTTAACCGTACTTTGAGAGAGTGGTTAGTTCACCAAAGTAATGGGATGGATTCACGAAATAAAAATACTGAATAAAAGATCGGCTATGACCTTCATTATTTATATGTTCAGGCTCCTTGTGCCTCTTTTAGCAACTAGTTTGAAATGCACTAAGCTACAACAGGATCATTGGCCATTCCGGGATGTCCAATACTCCCCCAAAAACGCCGATAGGAACTCTCCTACCGGCGCTTCTTCATTTCTTCCGCTACGAGCTGGAAGGTTCTTAGTTTGTCGGTAAAATTGTAGGCAGAGGAAACCAGCATCACTTCGTCTGCTCCATACTCGTCTGCAAAGTCTTCCAACCTGTCCACTACCTGTTCCGGTGTCCCGACGACCATCCGGCGGCGGTTTTCGGCGACCAGCAGTTTTTCGAATTTGGAATAGGGGTAGTCCATTGCTTTTTCAGGCGGTGGCGTACCTTTTGAAGGCATCCCCTGCGCTCCCATGCACAATGAAAGATCCATTGACGAAGCGACTCGTTCCGCTTGTTCCGGTGTTTCCTGGCAGACCACAAAAATAGCAAAGCCGACATAAGGTTTACTGTCCTTATAAGGCTTGAAGCGATCACGGTATTCTTTGGCAAACTGCTGTCCGCCTTCGCCGTTGATGAAATGGGCGAACATATAAGGCAGCCCTTTTTCCGCTGCCAGCTGCGCTGAGTTTTCACTCGAACCCAGCACCCAAATTGGTGGGCTGTGCTTGGTTACCGGTGTCGCTTTCATGCCGTAATATGGATGTTCTTCCGGTATGGAATCCGTCAGGTACATGCGAAGATCGTCGATTTGCCTCGGGAATTGGCTGGTGTCCCGCTTTTTGCCTTCGTTTAAAGCATAGGAAGCACGCGGCATGCCTCCTGGCGCTCTTCCGACTCCTGCATCAATTCTATCTGGATACAAAGCTTCCAACAGCTTAAAGTTTTCCGCAATTTTAAAAGGCGCATAATGCGGCAGCATAACGCCCCCCGAACCGAGCCGGATGGTTTTGGTCACGGCTCCAAGATGTGCAATCAACACTTCCGGAGAAGAGCCGGCCAGAGTCGTTGCATCGTGGTGCTCTGACACCCAAAACCGGGTATAGCCCCATTGCTCGGCTTTTTGTGCAAGGATCGCCGTCTGCTTCAGGGCTTCCTGGGGGGAACTGCCTTCTGAAATCGGGGATTGGTCCAGTATGCTGTAATTTAAAGCCATTTTGATCTACTCCTTTGTCCCGCGTATACGACCAGTAGATAAAGAAAAACCCCCTGGCAATAATTTATACGTTTTCTTCGATCAGGTAACCGACAGAACGCAGAACGGTGTGGATAAAAGCCTGCGTAGCCAGAAAGACTTCTTCTTTTTCGGGTTCCTGAAAAATATCATGATAGCAGAATTTCCATTCCTTGTAACTGAATTCGGTCAGCTGCTGCTTCATTAGCCACTGCCGGGAAGCTTCCACTTCTGTGATCATATCCCGTTCTGCTGTATGCAGATAGGTGGGAATCTGTGGATACAGCTCGACAGCGGCCGCAGTTTCTTTCATATAGCCCTGCAATTCCTTATACCACCCTGCCGTGATGACCGAATGATACAACTTGTTTTCCGTTTCCTGGTCAAAGGAAAATTGGTCTCTGGTCAGATGCCGAAGCTCGATTCCATGATCCATTTTTCTGCGGCCCGTCAATTGTGCAACGCCGGGAAAAGCATTGGGTGCTTTAGGGGGCAATTTTTTCAATTGAAGCCACGGCGACGTAAAGATGGCTCCGGCTACATTAAATTTTCGGTTGCCGAGGACATTCATGGCGATTGTAGCTCCAAGGCCGTGCGCGATGACAAACACCGGCAAATCGTTTTCCGATGATAGCTTCAGCATTTCGCTCACTGCCCGTTCATAATCCTCAAACGATTCCCGGTGTACATGATCCGCTCCGGCGTTCTTGCCATGGCCCGGCAGATCAGCCGTATAGACATGAAACCCTGCCGATCGCCATTTCTCAATTTGCCACGCATAGCGCATATGCTGTTCGTACGCATTATGGATCAATACCACTACTGCTTTTGCTGTTCCTTCCGCCTGCCATTTCCACATAGTCCGACTTCCTTTCTTCGCCAATCGACTCTTATTGCTGATTTCCTATTTGACGTTTCGATTTGATTTGTTACGATTATAGAATATCTTATCTTTTTTAAAGGAGCTTTGCCATGATTTATCCATATAAAGACAAATTCCCCCAAATCGATCCAACTGTTTTCATCGCAGACTACACGACCATTTCTGGCGATGTAACCATCGGTGCTGAATCATCGGTTTGGTTCAACACCGTCATCCGTGGCGATGTATCTCCAACTGTCATTGGCAATAAAGTCAATATCCAAGATCTTTGCATGCTGCACCAAAGCCCTGGCAAGACATTGCTTCTGGAAGACGAAGTGACCATCGGCCATCAGGTGACCCTTCACAGTTGCACGATCCGTAAAGGTGCCTTAGTTGGGATGGGGTCCGTCATCCTGGATGGCGCAGAAGTCGGTGAAGGCGCATTCGTCGGAGCCGGCAGCCTGGTGCCGCCCGGTAAAGTTATCCCTCCGGGCATGCTTGCTCTTGGACGCCCGGCGAAAGTCGTTCGTGAACTCCGCGAAGACGATAAGATCGACATGGAACGGATCGTCCGCGAATATGCGGAAAAAGGAGCTTATTACAAATCTCTTCAAAAGCAATGAACCCTGTTAGAAAGAAGAAGCGATGGACCCAGTCCACCGCTTCTTCTTTTTTCAGTGAATTCACCTATGAGATCAATCCGCTCCTGATCGCTTCTCCGATAGCTTGTGCCCGGTGCCTGACGTTCAATTTTTTCATGGCAGAGGCAATATAATCCCTTGCCGTAAATTCACTGATCCCCATATTCGACGCCATCTCTTTCGTGCTCCATCCGAGCGACAGCTGTTCAAGAACTTCAATTTCCCGTTTGCTCAACTTATGCTCCACCTGTTCCTCATTGATGAAAGACAATTTGTTGAAGGCTTTTCCAAAATAGTTCTCCACCAGTTGGACCAGCGTTTCCTTTACACTGTCTTCCCCTTTGTAGCCGTCGATCAACACACAGCCGATGACCAACGCCCCTTTTTTGATGGGGACTACAAGAACAGAAGACAATTTATATTTTTCGACATACTTTGCAGGCAGCTCAGATTTATTTTCGCCGACCGTTATGTATCTTGCTTTTTTGTCCAGAATTGCGTCGTAAATAGGCTGGATCGTCCGAATGTCTTCCCGGATGGCATCTTGATTGAGTGTCGATCCATCGGCATGCAGCGAAAAAATCAATTCCCCTACGAAATTGATGGGGGAATAAGAAAATAAGGACAGCCTGGAAAAAGGAAAGAAACTGAAAAACCCTTCCACAATCCGGCTGATTTTTTCCTCAGGACTTTCTGCACCTATCAGACCATTGATATATTCCTCTACAGAAACCGGTAACCCTTGCATGAGTGTCCCCCTCTTTCCCCCTACATTTTCAGGGATGTACTTTTCTCTTGCCCTATTCTAAGCTTCAACTGTAAGCCCTTACATTTTTATTGGAATATTCCGTCTTTTTACAGATCAGTTCCATCATAGCCTGTCTGACAGAAAAATTCAATTGGAGGTAAAGCCATGTCTATTCAAGTTGGAGTTCAGAACTTTTCACATTTCATCAACGGCGCTTGGGTTTCTTCTTCAAGCGGCGAAACGTTTGACGTCCATAATCCCGCGACAGGTGAAGTCGTCGCCAAAGTTGCGAAAGGGTCGGAAGCAGAAGTCGACCAGGCAGTTGAAGCGGCTCATAGCGCTTTTGAGAATTCCGGTTGGAGCCAAATGGCCCCACTGGAAAGAGCCGATGCTTTAAACCGGATTGCAGATGCCATCGCCATGAACAAAGATGAACTCATCTACTTGGAATCCCTGACTTCCGGTGGCACCGTGCGCCGCATTGCAGGAAACGACATCATGAGCATCATCGACCTGTTTCAGCAAATGGCCAAATTCGTCGTGGACTATCCGTTCAACGAAACCTTGCCTTCCCCCCTGTTTCCAGGGCCTGCCCATAACTTCGTCTGGCGGGAGCCGATCGGCGTTTGCGCAGCCATCACCCCTTGGAATATGCCTTTACTGATTGCCGCGTGGAAAATAGCGCCTGCTCTCGCTACCGGCAACACCATCGTTTTAAAACCAGCCAGCCATACACCGGTGACTGCTCTGCGCCTCGCAGAAATCATTTCGGAGGTTGTTCCTCCAGGCGTCATCAATGTCGTCGCCGGATCTGGCACAGAAGTCGGCGAACCGCTCGTGCGCCATCCGAAAGTCGGTAAAGTCGCCTTTACCGGTTCTACTGAAGTCGGCCGCAACATCATGAAAATCGCCGCCGAATCAATCAAGAACATCACCCTTGAACTTGGCGGCAAGTCGCCGAATATTTTATTGGAAGATGCGGACCTTGAAATCGCTTTGCCGGGCAGCCTGTTCGGTGTATTTCTCCATTCCGGCCAATTATGCGAATCGGGCACTCGCCTGTTTGTTCCGGATTCGCTCTATGATGCCGTGGTCGAAAAGCTTGCCGAACTGACGAAAACACTGAAGATCGGAAATCAATTGGAGGAATCGACTGCCATGGGCCCCGTCATTTCTCAACGGCAGAAAGAGACCATCCTCTCCTATATCGAAACCGGCATTAACGAAGGAGCGCGTCTGGTGTGTGGAGGAAAAGAAGCGGTGGTCGAAGGATTCGAAAACGGGTATTTCGTAGAGCCGACGATTTTCGCGGATGTCACCAACGACATGGCCATTGCACAGGAGGAGATATTCGGTCCGGTCCTGACAGTTATCCGCTACAGCGATGTGGACGAAGCCATCCGTATGGCCAATGACACGATCTATGGCCTCGCGGGTGGTGTCTGGACTCAGGATGTCAACAAAGCCTATGACGTTGCACGCAAAATTAAAGCCGGTGTCATTTGGATCAACGACTGGCATATGCTGCGCAACGATGCACCGTTTGGCGGTTATAAGCAGAGCGGCATCGGCCGCGAGATGGGCAAGCATTCTCTTGACGCTTATACGCAATTGAAGCATGTCCATACCTCCATGGTGCCCGAGCTTGAACGCCGGATTGCATTTGGACTGCTGTTCCCGGAAGGTACGAACGACCAATAATTTGAAGATTGGGGGGACTCTCATTGATTACAACGTATTCGAATTTTGCATTGATGACCACCATCCATAGCGGCTCCAATACCAGAGCCATGATTCCGGACCTTTTCAACGGACTGGGAGCCAAGCGTGTTGTCCTGTTCAGCGACCAAGGCTTAAAAGACGCCGGCATCGTCGATAAAGTAGCAGAAATCTTCCGCTTGACGCAAAACGGCACTGGCGCACAATTAGTCGGCATCTTCACCGATATCCAACAGGATGCCGGCAGTGAATCCGTAAACCGCGCCATCCAATATGCCCGTGAAATGGCCGCTGACTCTTTGCTTGCCGTCGGCGGCGGCAGTGTGCTCGATACCGTAAAAGGCGTCAAATTCGCATTGCATCATGGAATGACGGACATCAAAAAAGCGATTCCAGGCGGATTGGCATATTATACTTGGCCGGAAGCACAATTCATCCCGATTCCGCATATCGCTGTTCCGACGACAGCCGGAACCGGTTCGGAAGTATCGCCGATTGCGGTCATCTACAACGAAGAAAAAAGGATTAAGACGAATATCATCCACCCTTTTATCAGCGCCAATATGGCCGTGCTGGACCCGGATCTGACCCTTGGTCTGCCGCCATTCATTACGGCCTTCACCGGCTTTGACGCATTGACCCATGCCATTGAAGCTTTGATGTCGCCTACAGCAACCGGCTTTACCGATGCCTATGCGCTCCAGACCATTCGGATGTTCGAAAAGAACATCGTTGAAGCTGTACAAAACGGCAGCAATGTCAAAGCGCGCATGGAAATGCTGCAGGCCAGTACCATGGGCATCACCGCCTTCAGCTTCGCGCTGAACGCCATTCCAGTCCATAATCTGGCACATGCCTACGGGGCACTTTACCGTATACCGCACGGCCTCGCGAATGCCGTTTTCCTGCCCCATGTCATTGAAATGATTCCGGCGCTGTACTTGCCGAAAATCGATCAATTGGCGCAGGTCCTGAATCTGGATATCCGCAATAAATCTCCACAAGCTCTACTCGAGGAAGTGGTCGAGAAAATCCGCAATCTGCAGGAGCAAGTCGGTTTGCCGAAAGATTTCTCGAAATTCGAGATTCCAGAGGATTCACTGCAGACCACTATTGCCGCAGTCCAATCAGATCCGGCAGCCATGAACTTCCCATTGCCAGCTGAATTGATTGAAGCCATCGGAAAGCGTGTCGACAAACTGCAGACAAGCTCCACTTCATAAGAAAAGGACGACCGGGCATCGCTGCCCGGTCGTCCTTTTTTCTTTTCAATTTTAAATGCCGGCTTGAACGCCAGCTTGTTCTTTCAGGATAGCGGCTTTGTCTGTACGCTCCCAAGGAAGATCGACATCCGTACGGCCGAAATGTCCGTAGGCTGCAGTCTGCTTGTAGATCGGGCGGCGAAGATCAAGCATTTTGATGATTCCGGCAGGACGCAAATCGAAGTTCGCGCGTACCAAATCGTCCAATTTGTCTTCATCGACTTTGCCGGTACCGAATGTATCAAAAGCGATGGAGACGGGATGTGCCACACCAATTGCATAGGCCAATTGCACTTCGCATTTGTCTGCTAGGCCAGCCGCTACGATGTTTTTCGCTACATAACGGGCCGCATATGCTGCTGAACGGTCCACTTTTGTGGCGTCTTTACCGGAGAATGCTCCACCGCCGTGGCGAGCATAGCCACCGTAGGTATCCACGATGATTTTGCGGCCAGTCAAGCCCGCATCTCCCTGAGGTCCGCCAATTACGAAACGCCCAGTTGGGTTGATGAAGTATTTAGTATCTTCATCGATCCATTTTGCTGGAACGACTTCATTGATGACGTATTCTTTGATATTGCGTTGAATCTGCTCAAGCGTTACTTCCGGGTGATGCTGAGTAGAGATGACAATCGTATCCACGCGAAGGGGTTGATTGTTTTCATCATATTCAACAGTCACCTGCGTTTTGCCATCCGGACGCAAATACGGAAGAATTTCTTCCTTGCGTACTTCAGCCAAGCGGCGCGCCAATTTATGTGCCAATGAAATCGGCAACGGCATCAATTCTTCTGTTTCGTTGTTAGCATATCCGAACATCAACCCTTGGTCGCCTGCTCCGATATCATCCATTTCTTTATCTGTCATTTGGCCTTCACGTGATTCAAGTGCCACGTTGACTCCTGCAGCGATATCCGGTGATTGCTCATCAATTGCTGTAAGAACTGCACTTGTTTCTGAGTCGAAACCATATTTAGCGCGTGTGTATCCGATTTCTCTTACGGTTTGTCTAACGACTTTCGGGATGTCCACATAAGTGGAAGTGGTGATCTCCCCAGCTACTAAAACAAGTCCTGTCGTGACGGTCGTTTCGCACGCAACACGCGCATTTGGATCCTCGGTTAAGATAGCGTCCAAAATAGCATCTGAGATTTGGTCACAGATTTTATCCGGATGTCCTTCTGTTACTGATTCTGAAGTAAATAATCGACGGTTTTTCAAAAAATGTTCCTCCTTATATCCTGCGAGATTGCTCTCGAAATTGATACGGTACTCGTTTCCCATGTCAAGTCCGTTCCAGACAAAAGCCGGATTGAACTTCAAGCCGTTTGTGGCCTTTCACACGAGGATTAAGGGCATTCCATAAAAAAATCCCTTCACTCATTCATCATGAGGAAAGGAGAATCATCATAAGCACCTTTCACTCTTATCATCCAAGGCCTGTAAGCCTTGTTTCAGGTTTGGCACCATCACTGCAGTTGCAGCAGGTTGCCGGGTTTCATAGGGCCTGTCCCCTCCACCAGCTCGGAATAAGAGTATCCGTTCAATTTTTCATCATACGGAAATAGCACCTGGATGTCAACGTTTTTGATCAAAAAAAAACTAAAGCAGTTTATGGTAGTTAAGAATTCAGCGTTTTGTCTGGCAAAGATGACAACTCCTGCATGTGCCCGGTCATTCTCACTTTAATCGTGAAGCTATCAGGTTTATATAGTACAACTTATATAAATTCAGACCTACTGATTAACAGATTAAAAACTGTAGAAAAAATAGTGGAATCCGGACTGCAAAAGCTCTCATCCCACGTTTCCCTAAGTAATGGCTAATAGATTTTTCCCTATTATAGAAACCTGATTTAATATTTTTTGAATTCTGCAATGGATTAGTATAGACTAATAAACCTAATGTGTTATACTAATGAACGAATATACATCCTCCCCATCGCTATGGGAATAACAGAAAAGGAAGGTACATATATATGACTTCAGTGAACTTTGCAAACGATTTGAAGGATCTTTTAACTGGCCAAAATGTACATGTTCAATTATCAGTGCCACAATTAGTGGAGGCAGCAACATCCCGCGGCGAAGCGGTATTGACTCGGGAAGGCGCTGTAACAGCGGAGACTGGCAAATACACAGGCCGCTCACCGAAAGACAAATACATGGTGGAAGAAGAAAGTTCTAAAAACAAAGTCGACTGGGGCAATGTGAACCGTCCGATTTCCAGCGAAGTGTTTGAAAAACTATACGCTAAAGTCATCAAGCACTTAAAAGAAAAAGATGCGCTTTTCGTATTCAAAGGATTTGCAGGAGCAGACCACGAATCTCGTGTGCCGATCCAAACAATCAATGAATACGCGTGGCATAACCTGTTCGCCCACCAATTGTTCATCCGCCCGACGGCTGAAGAATTGAAAACGCATGATGCTGAATTCACTGTAGTCTATGCACCTACATTCAAAGCAGACCCTTCAGTGGACGGAACAGCTTCTGAAACCTTCATCATCGTGTCGATGGAACAACGCATCATTTTGATCGGGGGGACTGAATACGCTGGCGAGATGAAGAAATCCATCTTCTCAATCATGAACTACCTATTGCCTGAAAGAGGCATCCTACCGATGCACTGTTCAGCTAACGTTGGACAAGATGGCGATGTTACCTTGTTCTTCGGTTTATCCGGTACTGGCAAAACGACTTTGTCGGCTGATGGTGACCGTAAACTGATCGGTGATGACGAGCACGGCTGGTCCGATAACGGCGTCTTCAATATTGAAGGTGGCTGCTACGCAAAAACCATCAACCTGTCGCGTGAAAACGAACCACAGATCTACGACGCCATCCGTTTCGGTTCAGTTCTTGAAAACGTCGTAGTGGATCCTGACACGCGCATCCCGGATTATAATGATGATTCATTGACAGAAAACACACGCGCTGCATACCCGATGCAGGCAATCGACAATATCGTGGATCCTTCAGTTGCGGGACACCCGAAAACGATCGTCTTCCTGACAGCGGATGCTTTCGGCGTCCTGCCTCCTATCAGCAAGCTGACAAAAGAGCAGGCAATGTACCACTTCCTAAGTGGCTACACATCGAAATTGGCTGGTACGGAACGCGGCATCACGTCTCCTGAAGCAACATTCTCGACTTGCTTCGGTTCACCGTTCCTTCCACTGCATGCAACCGTGTACGCTGAAATGCTCGGCAATAAAATCGATGAGCACGGCGTTCAAGTCTTCCTTGTCAACACTGGTTGGACTGGCGGCGTATACGGAGTCGGAAGCCGCATGAAGCTTTCTTACACACGGACAATGGTTCGCGCTGCCATCAAAGGCGAATTGAATGACGTTCCGACTGAAAAAGAAGCATTCTTCGGCCTTGAGATTCCTGTAGAGGTACCGGGAGTTCCAACAGAAGTGTTGAACCCGCGCAACGCATGGGCAGATAAAGAAGCCTACGACCAAAAAGCATTGGAATTGGCACAGGAATTCCAAAAAAACTTCGAGAAATTCGGCACCGTCGCACCTGAAATCACGACACTTGGCGGCCCGCTTCAAAAATAAGCATTCGTTAAAACCCGTTCGGAGTAAAATCCGAACGGGTTTTTTGTATATGCTGATCAAACTTAATCAGCTATATTCAGCCTAATATGCTGATTTTCAGAGTTCGCTATGCTTCCTCCTGATCTCTCATCCATTTGCAGACCGCTTTGACTGCATTGCGGTTGGCTGCCGGTGGAAAGAAATGTGTATACTCCGGGAAGTACCACGTTTCGTGCCTCTGGCCATTCAGCTTCAGCGCCTCTTCCAGCAAATAAGCTTGCGCCGGATAGACGTTTTCATCTTTCAATCCATGGATGATCAGAATAGGCGCGCTGCTTTCTTCGATCCGCAGCAGTGGATTGCGTTCTTCATATTCCGTCAAGGCTGTATTCGGTGTGCCTCCATAGAGCCGTTTCATCATGCGCCGCATATCGGGACGCTCTTTATAGGTCAGCACCGTATCCGTAACCCCTGCCCATGTAACGAGCGACGTGATATCACTCCGCAGGATTGCCGTCCATAAGGCCATGATGCCCCCTCTGGAAAACGCCAGCAGGTGCACTTTCCCGTTGCTGTACTTCCTCAGTACGTCTACCGCATTGACTGCATCCCAGCGGTCCGCTCCCGCAAATTCATCCCGGCCTTCTCCGCCTCGATTGCCCCTGTAATAAGGTGCAAACACCACGAAGCCCTGTGCTGCAAATTGGGCAATCCGTGCAGGGCGCACCATCCCGATCGACTGGATCCCTCCCCTTAAATACAGGATGCCGCTGTAGGTGCCTGGCTTTTTCGGTTCCGCCAGCATGCCTTTCACCCGCAATCCCTCCGACCAATAAACGATTTCCGTTAATTGGACATGAGGATTCGGTGAAGGGTAGCGTTTTTTCGTTTCAATCGTCCCATTTTCCAAGCTGCTTCACCTTCTCAATTATTTTACGCATTCCAGCGTCCTTCATTAAAAAGCTGAATCCATCCCCCAGCTCTAATTCCTTCAGCAAAAAAATTCCCTGCGTTTCAAGAAGCGGAATCGGATCCACACTGTCCACTGTCCCGATATAAACCGTTTTGCAGAACGGCTTTTCCGAATAAACCACATATTCAGCGAACCATTCCAACTCTTTAACGTGAGCGCCTGTTTCTTCATAGACTTCCCGCTTTGCAGCCTCCTGCAAACTTTCACCGGCTTCCACTTTCCCGCCTGGAAATTCAAGACCCCGCTTATTGTGCCGAGTCAGAAGCCATTTCCCCTGATACCGGCAAATCACCAGCACATGCCTGCTTTCAAAAGGAAATGTTTTTTTTTCGAATGATAGTTCACAGGGATAACCGTTCAGATCCTGATAGTGCATTTTTCCACCTCGATGCCATAAGAAAAGCGTACACTAGAATTCAGTGTACGCTTGTATAATCCTATTTTACTTCTTTTCGCCCAAGAATGCTGATAACATCCAAGAATGTTTTTCAAGATTCTGGTGAATGGCGTTCAACATATCTTCTGTCATGTCATCGCCGTCTTTAGCAGCCAATTCCATGCCTTTTTTCAAGGATTTCATGATTTTGTCGTAATCACTGACAATGGTATCCACCATTTCTTCAGCAGTTTCCTTTTTGTTCGCTTCTTCTATAACGGATAGCTCAAGCTGCTCTTTCATTGTGGCGACAGGTTTTCCGCCAAGTGCAAGCAAGCGCTCTGCGATTTCATCCATATGAAGGGTCGCTTCGTTGTACAACTCTTCGAATTTTACATGCAATGTAAAGAATGAAGGCCCTTTTACGTACCAATGAAAATTATGTAATTTCGTATAAGCTACAGACCATGTTGCCACTTGCACGTTTAGTTCCTGGTTTAATTCGTTAGACATTTCCAATCACTCTCCAATTAGTTTGATAAGTACTTATACTTTATTTATACCTCTAATGCCCCTACAATAAACATATGAAGTATTTCCCCCGAAAAGAGCTGAATGATCATGAAGACCGTTTTACTGAAGATTTTCCGCTTTTACCAGCGGTTCATCTCGCCTTTATCTCCGCCGAGCTGCCGTTTCTACCCGACCTGTTCCCATTACGGCATCGAAGCCGTCGAGAAGCATGGTGCCCTGAAAGGCGGATATTTAGCAGCCAAACGTATCTTAAGCTGTCACCCTTTCCATAAAGGCGGAATCGATTTTGTTCCGGAAGAATGGCCACCAAAAAAATAATTGGTGGTTTTTCTTGTGTTTTTTAAGAGCATCCTGTAGTATTCTAATAGTTATTAAAACGTAATCGTTACATTTTGGAGGTTGAACATGAAAAAGATTCTATTATTGATGCCCTTATTATTATTAGCCGCCTGCGGACAAACAAGCGAAGAAGCGCAGAGTATTGACCAAGACCCGGAAAAATTGCAGGTTTACACGACGGTTTATCCCTTGACTTATTTCACTGAACGCATCGCCGGCGATTTGGTTGATGTGCAGTCGATCTATCCTGCCGGTTCAAATGAACACACCTTTGAACCGACGCAGCAGGAAATGATCAAGCTGGCAGACGCAGACCTGATGTTCTCCATCGGTCTCGGCCTGGAAGGATTCATTGACAGTGCCAAAAAGACTTTGCAGGACGAAAATGTCGAATTTATCGCCACTGCCGATCAGATTTCAGATGAAGAGTTGGAAGCGGCACTTGGCCATAAAGAAGACGGCCACGAAGAAGAGTCCCATGATGAAGAGGCACATGGCGAAGAAGCACACGCTGAGGAAGCCGGGAGCCACGACGGCCATGACCATGGTTCAACCGATCCGCATGTCTGGATGTCTCCGGTCCTGAGCGAAAAACTGGCAGAGTCCATCAAGGTTTCATTGACGGAAGCCGATCCTGAAAATGCGGAAACCTACGAAAGCAATTACACGGAATTGGTTGTAGAGCTGGAAATGCTGGATCGGTCGTTCGAGGACTTGTCTGAACGCGTCAGCAAAGATACGTTCTTCGTATCCCATGCGGCTTTCAGCTATCTTTCCGAACCATACGGTTTTGAACAAGTGGCCATTGCAGGGTTGAACAGCCAGGACGAGCCTTCACAAAAAGAATTGACGGAAATCGTTGATTTGGCAAAAGAAAAAGAGATTGAGTATATCGTCTTTGAGCAGAACGTTTCGTCGAACCTGACGGAAGTCATCCAGAACGAAGTGGGTGCTGAAGCGATTGAAATGCATAACCTTGGTGTTTTAACACAGGAAAACATCGACAACGAAGAAACCTACTTCACCTTGATGGAAAAAAACCTTCACGTGCTGGAAACGATCTTGAAATAAGAAAAGCATGATAAAAGCACTGCAGCGAGCGTTCGCTGCAGTGCTTTTATTTTTTAAAAAAACAACAACCGGGTTAGCCGCCGGCTGTCAATTTGATTAATCGCTTGGTCAAAAACTGACGCCAGTCATCGGCCAGTTCTTCCGCTTCTAATACTTTGACGATTCCATCGATATCTTTTGGACGGTGGTAATTCACTTCATTGGCATAAAGAACCGATACTTGCTGAGAATCTTTCGCCACAGGACGGATGGTCGAATCTGCCCTGACCATTCCTTCTTCCAACACCCGGCATAGATAGCCCGTATAGCCGGTCTTGACCATCTCCTTCAACAACGGCTTCATATCAAGCCTTCTATCAATGACATTGCAAGGCACTCTTCCTTGCGTCACCTGAATGACCGCCTCTCCTATTTGGAAAATGTCGCCGATGCAGATATCCCGCTCCAGCATATTCGTCACCGTCAGGTTCTCCCCAAAAGCAGCACGGGGCAATTCGGTTTCAAAAAAGTCATTCCAGTAAGCATAGTGTTCATAAGGATAGATGCACACGGCTCTCTCCGGCCCTCCGTGATGCTTTAAATCCGCAACGCCGTCCCCTTCAAATCCGTCCTTGGTTAAATACGCTTCCTGTACCGGTTGCTTTCGAATAGCTGTTTCCATTTCCTTGCCGTTTCCATAAGCCATCTTTTCCGGCAACCCGACAGCAAAGTTTTTTATGATTGGCTTCTCGGAATTCTTCACATGCCACCCCACCTTATATTCAGTCACAATAAATACACTGATTCAGTTTTCTTTAGTATACAGCTTCACGTCAATCTTCCAGTATCTCTTTCAAAAACTTTTCCCGGTGATCCAAAAAATACTTGGTGATCCGGTAATGGTCTGTCATTTCATAATCGATTTCTTCGATGGAGCCTCCATCGAAACTTAAGATTTTGGCGTCCGGATAGCCCAGGAGAATAGGCGAATGGGTCGCGATGATGAACTGGCAATTCTCCTCAGTGGTCAAGTCCTTCAATAACCGGAGAAACGTCAATTGCCGCTGAGGTGACAATGCCGCCTCCGGCTCATCCAGCAGGTAAAGAGCACGGCCGTTAAAGCGGTTCAGGAACAAGGATAAGAACGACTCCCCATGCGATTGTTCATGCAGGGAACGGCCTCCATAAGACTGAAACCCATCTTCGTCGACATCTTCGAGATGAGTGGCGAAATGGTAAAACGATTCTGCCCGCATGAAGAACCCATTCGTCACTTTCGGCATCCAGGAAAGTCGGATGTAATCGCCCAATACTGCTTGTGCCGCATGCACTTCATAGGTGTTGTTGCGGCCGCCGCCAGCTGTATTGAAACCGCATTTATCCGCGATTGCTTCAAGGAGCGTAGACTTGCCCGAGCCGTTTTCCCCAACGAAAAAAGTGATCGGATTGGTCAAATCCACTTGTTCCATATTGCCGATCGAAGGAACAGAAAATGGATACTCCCCGAAATCCTCAATATCCTCTTTCAATAAACTGATTCGATTTAAAAACACCGGCTCACTTCCTTCGCATTCGTTCGTATTTTATCGGGACAACCAGCAATCGGCTTTACTCTATCCAATGGAAATGAAACCTATATAAAAATTCATAGTTATTCACCTTAGTTAATTTTTATTCATTGTCTCACAATTTCTCTCAACTGAAAACAAAAATCCCAGCTTTATTTTATTTTTAAAAAAGCCTGAACCCCAATCGATTCAGACCACATCATATCCGATTCCCGGTCGGTCGCTCAAAACGATTTTTCCGCTTTCCACGGTGATTTCAGGCTCAATGATGTCCTTCTCCCAGAAATGCCGGGAAGCTGAGAAGTCACCCGGATACACAATCCCAGGCATGGACGCCAAGGCCAGATTATGCGCTTTGGAAACGCCGAATTCAATCATCCCGCCGACCCACATGCCAATGGAATGCGCCTGGCACAACCTAACCACCTTCAAGGTTTCGGTCCATCCGCCTAACCGGCTCATTTTCAACACGATAATATTCCCTGCCCGTGAGTCGATCATCTGTTGAACGTCCTCAAGAGAAGCGATGCTTTCATCCAAACAGATTTTGGTGTTCAACTCTTTTCTGGCCTGTGCATGCAAAGTCCATTGCCGCTCACCGAAAGGCTGTTCAATCAGCGTGAAACCGACTTCATCAAATGCTTTTAAGCATTCAACACCCTGTTCCCGGAAGCTGCAATTGGCGTCTGCAAAAAACTGCAGTCCGGGATAGGCAGCCACCACTGATTTAAGCAAAGTGATATCCATATCCGGCTGTATTTTTATTTTAACGCGCCGGTAGCCGGATTCAGCAGCCTGCGCCACTTGTTCCGCAATTTTTGAAGGATCGGCCGCTACGACGACGCCTGCTGGAATCGGGCCTCCTGAACCCCCGACAAACTTCCATAGCGGCACTTTTTGCTGCTTGGCAAACAAATCCCATACTGCCATCTCAACAGCGGCTTTGGCCATCCGGTTGCCTTTGACAGCTCCGAACAGCTCCCAGACGTCTTGTGGATTTTCGATGGTTTTATTCGCAAGCAAAGGCACCAGTACCTGTGCCAGCACAAAACGGCAGCCCATGATGGTTTCTTCCGTATACCACGGCGTCTCGAATGCCACACATTCCCCGTAGCCGACAAGTCCGGTGTCACCCGTGACCGCAACTACGATCACTTCACGTTCTTCTACCTGCTGCAGCACCGTCTTGAACGGATTCTTCAGCGGCTGCCGGACCGTTGTCAATTGGATGTCCCGGACCTTCACAGCCATGTTCTCAGCTCTCTTCTCAACAGCTTGTTCGATGCGTTGCGCGGCAGCTCCTCGACAAACGACAGCCGCTTCGGCACCTTATAGGATGCAATCTGTTCGCGGCAGTACGCCAGCAAGTCATCCGCGGCTGCTTCTTTGTTCAACACCACGAACGCCACGGGAACCTCGCCCCATTTGTCGCTGGCTGCACCGCAGACACCCGCTTCACGGACTGCCGGATGGGCCAGCAATACCTTCTCGATTTCAGCGGGGTAAATATTCTCTCCACCGGAAACGATCAAGTCTGAACGGCGGTCCACGACAAATAAAAATCCTTCGTCATCCAAATAGCCGACGTCACCTGTATGGAGCCAGCCGTCTTCCTGGACTTTCCGCTCTGCAAATGCCCCGATATAGCCTGGCGTCACTTGAGGACCGTGGATAAGAATCTCACCTGGTTCTCCAGCTTTTTCGGTTCCGTCTATTTTCACCTGGTATAAAAATAAGGGCTTGCCGGAAGAACCGATTTTCCGTTCCGCGTCTGCTGATTGTAAGGTCGTAGTCTGCGAAGAAGTTTCCGTCATGCCATATGTCTGCAATACTGGAATACCACGGTTTTTGGCGCGCTTGATGTAAGCGACCGGAATCGGGCCGCCTCCTGCAAGAGCTGCTTTGAACCGGGGAGACGCCTGCATTGACACTCCTTCCATATGGCTCAGTATGCGTTCAAGCGTGACGCCGACCATCGACATATACGTCACCTTCCCGCTGCAGATTTCCTCTGCACTGCGCTCGGCGTCAAATTTCTCATAGAGCCTTACGCCCATGCCATAGATCAGCGAGCGCATCAGGATCGAAAACCCGCTGATATGGAACAAGGGCACCGAACAAAGCCAGACATCATCCGGTGAAATGCCGATATTAAGGGCCGAAGAAACAGCACTGGAAAAATGGTTTTCCGCTGTCTGCCGCACCCCTTTCGGATTTCCTGTGGTCCCGGATGTATACATGATCGAAATGGTGCGATCTTGCCGCCATTGCTTTTGCGGCTCGATTTCAAGAGCAACCGCCTCTTTTATTTCACTGAACAGAATCATAGTGGAAGAGTCCAGTTTTTCCTTCAGTACGTCAGCCGCCAAAATATGATCCACTTCGGAATCGTCGATTTGATACGCCAGTTCAGCTTTCGCTAATCGTTCGTTCAGCATGACCATCTCGCACCCTAAATGAAGGCAGCCATACATGACAAAGATGGACTCCGGATTGGATTTGGCAAGGATTGCTACGCGTGAATCCGCCTTTACGCCAAGCGCTTTCAGCTTTCCGGCATAGACAAGCGCCACGTCATTGATTTCTGAAAATGTCCATTGCTGCTCCTCGAACGATAAGGCCATTCGGTCTCCGCTCAAATAACTCCGCTGGCTCAACCAGTTCGGATACGTCATGTAAAAAATCCTTTCTCTAAAAAAAGCTGTCCCCTGAGAGGACAGCTTTCAATTATTCGATGATCACGGGAAACGCGGGAATTGGCCAAAGTCCGGTTTGCGTTTTTCTTTGAACGCATCGCGGCCTTCCTTTGCTTCATCCGTTGTGTAATACAATAGCGTTGCATCTCCAGCCATCTGCTGCAATCCAGCAAGGCCGTCTGTATCAGCATTCATTGCCGCTTTAACGAAACGAAGTGCAGTCGGGCTCATTTCAAGCATTTCCTGGCACCATTGAACGGTCTCGTCTTCCAGCTGTTCAAGAGGAACCACTGTGTTGACTAAGCCCATATCCAATGCTTCCTGTGCATCGTATTGACGGCATAGGTACCAGATTTCACGCGCTTTCTTGTGTCCGATGATGCGTGCCAGGTAACCAGAACCGTAGCCTGCATCAAACGAACCGACGCGTGGGCCAGTTTGGCCGAAACGTGCGTTGTCTGCAGCGATCGTCAAGTCACATACTACGTGAAGGACGTGTCCGCCGCCGATTGCATAGCCTGCAACCATTGCCACGACCGGTTTTGGAATGACGCGGATCAAACGCTGAAGATCCAGGACGTTCAAACGCGGAATCTCATCTTCCCCAACATAGCCGCCATGTCCGCGTACGGATTGGTCTCCACCTGAACAGAAAGCCTTTTCGCCTTCTCCAGTCAAAACGATGACGCCTACCTCTGCATTATCGCGTGCACGGGAAAATGCATCGATCAATTCGTGAACCGTTTTCGGACGGAATGCGTTGCGCACTTCCGGACGGTTGATGGTGATTTTGGCAATACCGTTAAAAATTTCATACTTGATGTCTTCATATGTACGTTCTGTAATCCACTCGCGTGTCATAATTTTCCTCCTTGATAGTTCAAACTAGAATACTCTCTTACTATTGTAGCAAATTCAACAGGTTTTTCCACATGTATCGCATGTCCGCCTTCGATAGTTTTGTGAACTGCGTCCGGTATCAGCTCCACCATCTCTTTGGCGATCGCTTCAAACTTCAAATCCGACTGCCCCGTCAACAATAAAACCGGCATGTCCAGATCTTCTAGCCGCTTCCAGTAGGAGTCCTGCGCACCCGTCCCCATGCCTTTCAGGCTGTTCGCAAGGCCGATCGGATTTTGAGACAGCCGCTCTTCACGAACGGCCTGTTTCACCGGCTCCGGCAAGGATTTCTGGCTGTCGAACAAGAGGATGTTTTCCCATCGATCAACAAAATTTCTTATCCCGTCTGCAACAATCCGTTCTGCCAGCCCTTCGTCACGCGTACGGCGTTCCTGTCGCTCCGCTTCACTCCGAAGGCCGGGAGAAGCACTTTCCAGCACCAGTCCTTTAACCCGACCCGGAAAACGGCAGGCATAAGCAAGTGCTGTGCGTCCGCCCATCGAATAGCCCACAAGCGTCAACCGGTCCAAATTCATTTGACCGAACAGCGCATCCAAATCCTTCAACTGCCGTTCCATCGAATAGCACTCGACCGCTTCCGGACAATCCGTTTCGCCATGGCCAATCAAATCGATAAGAACGATTTTTGAATCATCCCATCCTTCAATGACCGGATGCCATGTTTTCGTGCTGCCGGTAAAACCGTGCAAAAAGACAATCGTCTCCTCTTTATCGCTGTTGAACACTTCCACATGGTAACGCACTCCATCAACATCCAACTTCATTGCTTTGCCAGCTCCTCATTAAAACGGCTCCATAATTTGCGGTGTGTCGTAACATTGTTCTGGCGATCCGTGAACACTTCAATGATTTTTACAGTTTTATCTTTCGGCTGATCCAATGCTTCCACCAATTGTTCAGCCGTTTCCACCGCTGCATATTGCGCATCATACATTTTCGCGGCATCCCCGAACGTCAGCCCTGTTGGCGTGGCGAACAAGTCTTCAAAATGACGCTCTTCCTGAGACTGAGGCAGGTAGGAGAATATTCCGCCGCCATCATTATTCATGATGACTATCGTCAAATCCGTCGCCTGCATCTTAGACGCAATCAGTCCGTTCATATCATGCAGGAAGGACAAATCACCGATAAACAGATAAGCTGGACGCTGGTTTGCCGCCTGAACTCCGAATGCTGTCGATACCACACCATCAATACCGTTTGCCCCGCGATTCGCATAGATCACCACATCCCGCTCTGCAGCCTTAAAGAAGGTATCGACATCACGGATCGGCATACTGCTGCCAACAATCAAATCGCAGTTTTCCAATCTATCGAAAAACACTTTCGCCAGGACGCCTTCATCCAGCTCTTCCTCGCAATGGAGGCTTACGACTTCCCAGTAAAGGGCTGAAGCTGCTGTCCATTTTTCACGGTAGGAATTCACTGCTTTCATTTTTAACGGCAACTGCCATAGAGCATTTGGTGACGACTGAATATGATGCGTAGCCAAAGACTGGGCATCCCGCAGCATCGGACTTTCATCAAAAACGGCATAGACTTCCGGCTTCACTGCAGCCAGAAACAAAGTCAACGGCTTCGAAACGGGCTGCGGCCCGATCCGGATGACAGCTTCAGGCACTATGCCTTCTTTGAATGCTTCATTTTTCAGTAAAGCATCATAGGAATCGATGATCAGGTGCTGCGCTTTTAGTGGAACATTGCCCCGCAGATTCGATAAAGGATCTGCCAGCACCGGCCAATCTAGATGCTGGATAAAATCCCAGAATTCAACTGGCATCGGTAGAGTCATTTCTCCGACAATCAACAGGCCTTTTTCTTTTTTCAACAGATCCTGCAGAAATTTCCGGCTGGCGGATGACAATGCCATTTCTCCGCCAAAATGAGCAATTTCCCCAAACGATTCATACCCCTGCTCAAAATCGATGCGCAATGGTTCACGGAATGGCACATTGACATGCACCGGCCCTTTTGGTTCGCTGCTGGCACTCTGGACAGAGCGGTGCAGATGGCGGGACAGGAACGCCAATTGATTTTCCGTTTCCGGCATCGGCAGATCCGTCGCCCACTTGACATGTGATCCGAACAAATTCACTTGGTTGATCGCTTGCGGCGCTCCCACTTCCCGCAGCTCATGTGGACGATCTGCCGTCACTACGATCAGCGGCACCCGTGCATAATACGCTTCAACAATGGCCGGAAAATAATTGGCTGCCGCCGTTCCTGATGTACATAACAGCATCACCGGTTTGCCGGAAGCCTTCGCCATGCCCAGCGCAAAATAAGCCGCTGAGCGCTCGTCGATCTGCCGGTAGACCGACAGCCCTTGCTGCTTCATACAGGCATAAGCAAGTGGTGTAGAACGGGATCCCGGACTGATGACGGCATCCGCCACTCCAAGTTCCACCAGCGAATGGGTAAATGCAGATACGTATTCTGTTAACGCTTCACGACTCGTCACTCAATTGACCTCCCAATGCCCGAAGCATCGGTCTGAATTTAACCCATGTCTCGTCATACTCTGATTCCGGCGTGGAATCTGCTACGATTCCGCCGCCTGCATATAAATAAGCTTTCTCGCCGTCCAATAAAGCCGAACGGATTGCGACCGCAAACTCACCGTCGCCTTTTGCGTCAATCCAACCGATAGGAGCTGCATAATAGCCCCGGTTCATCGCTTCATGTTTGCGGATCATATGCAAGGCTTCCAGTTTCGGCTCTCCTCCAAGTGCCGGTGTCGGGTGGAGAACTTCCACCAGGTCAAATAAAGTAGCGCCTGGATTCAATTTCCCTTCAACAGGAGTATACAAATGCTGGATATCCCTGATTTTCAGTAGTTTCGGCAATTTGGGCACCACTGTCCCGCTGCAATAGTTTTCAAATACTTCACTGATCATCTTGACCACGTATTGGTGCTCAGCCCGGTTTTTCGGATCTTTCAGCAAAGCCTCACCAAGTTCCGTATCCTTCTCCACGGTTTTTCCGCGTGGAGTAGATCCCGCTAAACAAGTGGATAAAGCTTTCTGGCTTTCGACTTTTACCAGCCGTTCCGGAGTCGCCCCAAAGAAAAACTGCTCTTCCGCCTCTAATCCGAACAGGAAGCTCTCAGGCTGTTCGTTTGATACTTGGTACAATGCAGAAGATGGAGATAATTTGTCCTCAAATTCCAACTCCAATGCACGGGCAATGACAACTTTTTCCACTTCTTTTGCCTTAATGATATCCGTAACCCGCTGGATGGAATCCAAGTACTCTTCTTTTCTCAATTCTGCACGGCCGATTGTCCGTGGTTTATCATATTTATCCACTTCGGTTACTTGGGCCGCATGGATCAATTTGTCCCGTTCTTTGCGCATCGCATCAAACTCTGCAAAACTTTCCTGCTGCTCCGTAATTAAGTGGATGCTGACAAAGGCCTGCTCTCCTTTTAATATCAACTGGAAAGTCGGCACCGCAAAATAAGCCTGCGGAAACCTTGTCCACTCACTCGGTTTGTCATTTAACGGATCAAATGAAAATCCGCCGAATAGGACAGGCTGAACCGAATGTTCTTCATTGACGATTTGATTGCATAAGCTCTTCCAATCTTTTTTTATCTTTTCAAAGCGTCCAGTCGGTTGATCTGTAGAAAGAACATGGGCATGCCCGATTCCGACCAATGTGAAAGTCTTTTCACGATTTTGCCAAAACATGCGCTTTCCTGCATAGCCCTCTCCACCGGCTTCAAAAAATGCCAATGCCGACATGCGTGTCACTTCAATTGTTTCAGTATAAAAGCGGTAGCCTTCGTATGGGCCTGCCGCAAATTGCTGGGTCGATGAAGACGATTCTGAATTCACCTGATTACCTCCGTTTTAAGACCATAGTCTCGTTTATTCCAGTAACTGTTTTACTTTTTAATCTCTACCCTCTATCATACTCTTTTCTGCTAAAATCAGCACATCATTTGCTGTATTCGTGTCTATTTTGAAGTACAATGAAGAGTGGAAAGAATTAAAGGAGAGATAGATTATGACACATTCACTACAGGCAGACAGCGGATGGCGCGTCTGGTGGCAATTGACCCGGCCCCATACCTTAACTGCTTCCTTCGCTCCCGTTTTCCTGGGAACGATGATCGCGCTACACTACAATTCCATTGACTGGCTTCTATTCCTGGCGATGCTTGTCGCAAGTTTATTGATCCAGGCAGCCACCAATATGTTCAATGAATACTATGATTTTGCCAGAGGCCTGGACAATGAGAACTCTGTCGGCATCGGCGGTGCAATCGTACGGAACGGAGTAAAGCCGAAAACCGTTTTGGCTTTGGCTTTGGTGTTCTACGGAATCGCTGCTGTCATCGGCCTCTATATTTGTTCGCAAACCAGCTGGTGGCTTTTGGTTGTTGGTGCAGTTGCCATGATGATCGGCTACCTTTATACCGGCGGCCCCTACCCGATTGCGTACACTCCTTTCGGCGAACTCTTCTCAGGAGTCGTTATGGGCTATTTGATCGTCATCATTGCCTTCTACATCCAAACCGGCATGGTGACTTTGGAAGCTTCCTTGCTGGCTGTACCTAGCACCTTATTGGTAGCAGCAATCATGTTGTCCAATAACATCCGTGACATTGTCGGAGATGAGGAAAGCGGCCGTAAAACGTTGGCGATTTTGGTCAGAAGGCCAGCCGCAGTCAATATCCTAATGTTCTTCTTCATCCTTGCCTATGCTTGGATTGTTATCCTTGTGGTTTCTGGCACGTTGACGCCTTGGGCATTATTGGTCTTCCTCAGTGTCCTGAAACCCGTTAAAGTCGTTCAGATCTTTAAACGCTACACTGAACCGTTAAAAGTAATGCCAGCAATGAAAGATACAGGAAAAACAAATACCTTTGTCGCTTTCCTGCTTGGAATCGGCTTATTGATCGATTATCTTCTATAATTAAAAAATAAACAAAAGGGATTCCTCAGTGAAATCCCTTTTGTTTATTTAAATAACACTTTCAAGTATCAATAAGCATGCGATATAGTAGATAGATAAATTACAGACTTTCATAATATAGGAGGGTACAGTGTGAAACCCATTTTCATCGGTATTATTGCAGCTTTTTTCTTCGCATTTACGTTCGTACTGAATGCCACTATGGAAGCAGGAGGCGGCAGTTGGATCTGGAGTGCTTCCCTCCGTTATGTCTTCATGATCCCCTTTTTGCTGATCATCGTGCTTACAAGAAAGAACCTGAAGCCTCTGTTACTGGAAATGAAAAATAACAAAGGGGCTTGGGCATTATGGAGCTTTGTCGGGTTTGGATTATTCTATGCACCACTTTGTTTTGCGGCTGCCTATTCCCCCGGCTGGCTCATAGCAGGAACATGGCAGGTCACCATTATCGCCGGGACGCTGCTAGCCCCTTTATTTCTAATTACCATACATACAAACAAAGGGCCTATTCAAGTAAGAGGACAGATTCCTATAAAAGGTTTATTGGTTTCTGTTATCATCTTGGCTGGCGTCAGTTTGATGCAATTGGAGCATATAGCTGCCGTCTCTTCTTCAGCAGTATGGTTCGGCTTTATGCCTGTGATTCTTGCTGCCTTTGCATATCCACTGGGAAATAGAAAAATGATGGATCTATGCGGGGGCAGATTAGATGCTTACCAAAGGGTGCTCGGAATGACATTAGCAAGCCTTCCTTTTTGGCTGATACTATCATTATATGGCTTTATTACCATCGGTGGTCCAACAGCTTCACAAAGCTTCCAAACACTGATTGTCGCCCTAAGTTCAGGGGTAATTGCCACGGTTCTATTTTTTAAAGCTACAGATCTGGTCAGAGGAAATATGCAAAAATTAGCAGCAGTTGAAGCGACACAGTCGATGGAAGTATTGTTTGCTTTATTGGGAGAAATCCTTTTCTTATCGATTGCCTGGCCGTCTTCCTTGTCTTTATACGGTATTTTACTTGTCATGATCGGAATGATCACACACAGTTATATATCCGGTAAAAAGAAAAAAAGTGTCATGCAATTGAATGCATGACACTTTTTTATGANTTCCTTGTCTTTATACGGTATTTTACTTGTCATGATCGGAATGATCACACACAGTTATATATCCGGTAAAAAGAAAAAAAGTGTCATGCAATTGAATGCATGACACTTTTTTATGATGACCCCTACGGGATTCGAACCCGTGTTACCGCCGTGAAAGGGCGGTGTCTTAACCGCTTGACCAAGGGGCCTAATACTGGCGGAGAAGGAGGGATTTGAACCCTCGCGCCGGTTGCCCGACCTACACCCTTAGCAGGGGCGCCTCTTCAGCCACTTGAGTACTTCCCCAGTATGGCTCCGAAGGTAGGACTCGAACCTACGACCATCGCATTA
>NZ_JAIQCL010000001.1 GCF_020023385.1 Planococcus circulans | reverse complement strand
TGGCGTTCTTTGCCGCACAGCTGGGTCGACTTATGACCCGAAGAGCTGGGCTGCTGGAGTCTGGACAATAACGAAAAAACATTAAAGCGAAGACGGCCGATTAGGCCGTTGAGACTTGCAATAAAGTTTTAATAAAAGTAAGACAGGAGGGAACAGCATGAACACAGGACACGTTCTTCAAGTTATGGGACCGGTTGTAGATGTCAAGTTCGCTAACGGCCAACTTCCAGCTATCTACAATGCCCTAACTGTAAATATTGATCGTCCCGGACAAGCTCAAGTCGTTTTGACGCTTGAAGTGGCTCTTCACCTTGGTGACGATTCAGTCCGTACAATTGCGATGGAATCCACTGATGGATTGCAACGCGGATCGGTTGTAACCGATTTGGGCAGCGCTATTACTGTTCCAGTTGGAGAAGCAACATTGGGCCGCGTATTCAACGTACTTGGTGAAATTATCGATTTAGGGGAAGAGATTCCTGCTACAGAGCGCCGTGATCCGATTCACCGCTTAGCGCCTACATTCGAACACCTTTCCACAGAAGTAGAAATTCTTGAAACAGGTATCAAAGTTGTCGACTTGCTTGCCCCTTACATCAAAGGTGGTAAAATCGGTCTCTTCGGTGGTGCCGGTGTAGGTAAAACAGTTCTTATCCAGGAATTGATCAACAACATCGCTCAAGAGCACGGCGGTCTTTCTGTATTCGCCGGTGTTGGTGAGCGTACACGTGAAGGAAACGACTTATTCCACGAAATGAGCGATTCTGGCGTAATCAAGAAAACGGCAATGGTCTTCGGCCAAATGAACGAGCCGCCGGGCGCACGTATGCGTGTTGCTTTGTCTGCTTTGACAATGGCTGAATATTTCCGTGACGAACAAGGCGCGGATGTACTCCTATTCATCGATAATATCTATCGTTATACGCAAGCAGGTTCTGAGGTATCAGCGCTTCTTGGCCGCATGCCATCTGCCGTTGGTTACCAGCCGACACTTGCGACTGAAATGGGTCAATTACAGGAACGGATCACGACAACAAGCACAGGTTCAGTAACGTCTATTCAAGCGATCTACGTACCAGCCGATGACTATACGGATCCGGCTCCGGCTACAACTTTCGCTCACTTGGATGCGACAACAAACCTTGAGCGTAAACTTTCTGAGATGGGTATCTACCCAGCAGTAGATCCTTTGGCTTCAACTTCACGTGCATTGTCACCTGAAATCGTTGGCGCCGAACATTACAACATCTCACGTGAAGTTCAAGAAACGCTTCAACGCTACAAAGAATTACAAGATATCATTGCAATCCTTGGTATGGATGAGTTAAGCGACGAAGACAAGCTGACGGTTAACCGTGCACGCCGTGTCCAAAACTTCCTTTCTCAGAACTTCCACGTGGCTGAACAGTTCACTGGCCAAAAAGGCTCTTATGTTCCTGTTCAAGAAACGATCAAAGGATTTAGAGAAATTCTTGATGGAAAATATGACCACTTGCCAGAAGATGCTTTCCGTTTGGTCGGACGCATTGAAGATGTTATTGCAAAAGCAAAAGGCATGGGCGTAGAAGTCTAAAACCAGGGACCAGGAGGGAAAAAAATGAAGACCATTACAGTCAATATTGTCACTCCCGACGGCCCGGTATACGATTCAGAAGTATCTATGGTTATTGCAGTTACAGCAACAGGCGAAATGGGCGTCCTGCCCGGCCACATTCCGACAGTCGCTCCTCTTGGAATCGGTGCAGTCCGATTGAAGAAAGAGAACTCGACAGAATTGGTAGCTGTAAACGGCGGATTTCTTGAAATCCGCCCTGAAAAAGTGACAATTCTTGCACAATCGGCTGAACTCGCTACAGAAATTGATTTGGCGCGTGCTCAGGAATCCGCTAAACGTGCAGAAGCACTTTTACAGGCAAATAAAGATGAAATCGACTTTAAACGTGCAGAATTGGCGTTAAAGCGTGCAATGAATCGTATCAACGTTTATGAGGGTAACATTTAAAGAAAAGCGTAAGCGCCCGTGTAGATTCGACGGGCATAAGAAAAACCAGCCGTGTGGCTTACTTTGCCACGCAGCTGGGTTGGATTATGACCCACGAATCTGGGCGCTGATGCTGGACAATAAGAAAAGCGTAAGCGCCCGTGTAGAGTCGACGGGCATAAGAAAAACCAGCAGTCTGGCGTACTTTGCCACGCAGCTGGGTTGGCTTATGACCCAAGAATCTGGGCGCTGAAGCTGGACAATAAGAAAAGCGTAAGCGCCCGTGTAGATTCGACGGGCATAAGAAAAACCAGCAGTGTGGCGTACATTGCCACGCAGCTGGGTTGGCTTATGACCCAAGAATCTGGGCGCTGAAGCTGGACAATAAGAAAAGCGTACGCGCCCGTGTAGATTCGACGGGCATAAGAAAAACCAGCAGTATGGCGTACTTTGCCACGCAGCTGGGTTGGCTTATGACCTAAGAATCTGGGCGCTGAAGCTGGATAGTAACAAAAGAAAAAGCGGGCAGAAGGGCAAGTGACTTTTGCCCGCTTTTACTATTCTGGAAAGGATGGATAAGATGGAAACCATGATTGGCCAAACCGCTTTAATTTCAATCTTCAGCCATATTTTCTTTTCGGGCGTTGCTTTTTACGCAATGCGCGCCGTAATGTTTGAAAAGTGGATCCATAAGCATCATGTGCTGCAAGCGCAAATTCTCTATATTTTTATCAGCATAGCACTCGGGACCATGGTATCTACTTTTTTCCTAAATATTTCATCTTGGTCAAGGCAATTGCCTTATCTGTTTTAAAATTGCCGTTTTGCCATGGCTCTGAAACTCATGGCTATGGCAAAACGGCAAAAGTTTTATTACCCGGGAAATAATCTTGCGTATAAGGTTTAAGCACAAGACAGAGGGGAAAAGGTCTATTAAGACTGGTAATAAAACGTGACTTTTCTCCCTAACGGACATAAAATGGAAGTATCTTTCGAATAACTTAACGTAATGAATAATTTTGATTAAAATAACTGCGCAAAATGAGAGTAAAGTTGCTTGTTTTTTACTAAAGAAGCAGGTAATATGAGTAAGGTTTTGTTTCTAAATAATGACATTGGACTTTAAACGTATATGGGATACATATAGATGACTATTAAACACATGGAGGGCATATTAGTGGATCAAATTATTGTAAAAGGCGGCCAAAAATTAAAAGGGAAAGTACGTGTGGAGGGTGCTAAAAATGCAGTTCTTCCGGTATTAGCCGGAGCGTTATTGGCTTCAAAAGGCAAGAGCATCATCAAAGAAGTGCCAAATTTGGCGGATGTCTACACCATTCAGGAAGTTTTGAAAAGCTTGAATGTTTCTGTTGAATACTTCCCGGAAAAAAATGAAATGCTGATCGATTCTTCAGCAACATTATCAAGCGAAGCGCAGTTTGAATATGTGCGTAAAATGCGCGCCTCGATTCTGGTAATGGGACCAGTTCTTGCACGTAATGGATTTGCTCGTGTAGCTTTGCCGGGTGGATGCGCTATAGGCTCACGTCCAATCGATCAACACCTTAAAGGGTTTGAAGCGATGGGTGCGAAAATCACTTTTGGCAACGGTTTTGTTGAAGCAAAAACAACAGGACGTTTACGCGGGGCTAAAATCTATTTGGATTTCCCAAGTGTCGGCGCAACTGAAAACATTATGATGGCTGCCGCTTTGGCAGAAGGTACAACATTGATCGAAAACGCTGCAAAAGAGCCTGAAATCGTCGATGTTGCAAATTACATCAATGAAATGGGTGGCCGCGTAATCGGAGCCGGTACAGATACTATGCGTATCGAAGGTGTGGAAGAACTGCATGGTGCTGAGCATTACATCATTCCGGATCGTGTTGAAGCTGGAACGTTCATGGTCGCTGCTGCAATCACTGAAGGCGACGTCATCATCGAGAACGCTGTTCCTGAACATATGGCAGCTTTGATCTCGAAGATGGGTGAAATGGGTGTTGATATTCAGGAAACGCAAGAAGGGCTGCGCATCCGTGCAAGCCGACCACTTCGTTCAATCGATATCAAAACCATGCCTCATCCGGGATTCCCGACGGACATGCAATCTCAGATGATGTCCTTGATGCTGACTGCTACGGGCAACGGCATTTTAACGGAAACTGTCTTTGAAAATCGCTTCATGCATGTGGAAGAGTTCCGCCGTATGAATGCTTCGGTCAAAATCGAAGGCCGCTCTGTAATCATGGAAGGTCCTTCAGCTCTACAAGGAGCGGAAGTGGCAGCTACAGATTTAAGAGCTGCGGCTGCATTGATTCTGGCTGGACTCGCTGCAGACGGAATCACACGTGTTAACGAACTTTATCATTTAGATCGCGGATATGTAGATTTTCATTTGAAACTGGCAGCTCTAGGCGCTGATATTGAGCGTGTAAGTGTTGAACAGGCTGAAACGAAAGTTGAGCAATTGGTCTAATTCTTTCATAAGGGGCTTGCAGCGCTAAATCTTAGCGTTGCAGGCTCTTTTTATGAATTCAGGTGGATCAACGAATTTTTGTCATTGCGTTCCTCACTATGATAAAATATTCAATTAAGAGAGTCTTTTTTTTAGCGATATGTAGGAATGGTGAACAACTTCAATCAGGAGGGCTACTTTTCCTTCGGTTGCAGAAATGGGATAAATGGGTTAGAAGGAGTGCGGGCTTGATGTTTTCAAAGGATATCGGAATCGATCTTGGAACAGCGAATGTATTGATCTACGTTAAAGGCAAAGGAATCATCCTGAACGAGCCTTCCGTAGTGGCCATGGACCAAAAAACCAATGAAGTGCTGGCTGTCGGAAAAGACGCGCACAAAATGATGGGCAGAACGCCGAAGCATATTGTGGCGGTCCGTCCGTTGAAAGACGGCGTAATCCACGATTTTGATGTTACGGAAGCCATGCTCAAGCATTTCATTCACATCCTGAAATTGAAAGGTTTCATGACCAAGCCGCGCATCCTGATTTGCTGTCCCACGAATGTCACGAGCATTGAACAGAATGCAATCCGTGAAGTGGCGGAAAAAGCAGGCGGCAAGAAAGTTTATGTGGAAGTGGAACCGAAAGTTGCGGCAATCGGTGCCGGCCTGGATATCTATCAACCGAATGCCAGTATGGTTATCGATATCGGAGGCGGAACAACAGATGTCGCGGTTTTGTCTATGGGTGATATCGTTACAAGTGAAACAATTAAAATAGCGGGAGATCGATTTGACCAGCAGATAATGAAGTATGTCAAACAACACCACAAGCTGCTGATCGGTGAAAAAACTGCTGAAAAAATCAAGCAGGAGATCGGTACGGCAGTGAAGCACGCTGAAGAGAAAGTAATGGAAATCAGGGGCCGTGATATTTTGACCGGCTACCCGAAAACATTGATCATCACTTCAAAAGAGGTTGAGTCTGCGCTTAAGGAATCGGTGGAATCCATTGTTGAGGCTACCCGTCTGGTGCTGGAGAAAACACCGCCGGAACTGGCTTCGGATATCATTGAAAGCGGAGCAATCCTGACAGGCGGAGGCGCCTTGCTGGAAGGCCTCGATCAGCTGTTGGCAGAGAAATTGGGAATTCCGGTCTCCATCGCAGAAAATCCAATGGAATGCGTAGCGCTGGGCACAGGATTGATGCTAGAAGCAAAAGAAAATATCTTCCGCCAGAGTAAACAGAGCCAAATAGCAGGTGGCAAAAACAGAGTATTCTAGTATAATGACTAGAGTTTAGACAAAAGGGAAACTTCCCTCGGCAGAAGAGCGTCTTCACTGAGGGAAAGCAGGACGAATGGATTTGCCCGAAATTCGGGAATTCAGTAGATGGAAAGGTTGACGGAGTGAATGGCTGAGCTGAAAAAAAACTTTTCTCTTCGGAAAAAAGCTGAAAAAGATGAGGTAAAAACTGAAGAGCCGAAAAAGACATGGTGGGTCCAAATCCGCCTGTTTCCCATTTGGCTCCGCATCATCATTGTAATTGCCTTGGTTGCTCTGGCTGCTGTTCTAGGCGCAATGGTGGGCTTTGGCGTTGTCGGAGACGGCGAACCGGCCGATGCGTTGAAATGGGAAACTTGGCAGCACATATTTGATATTATGAGTGGAAAATAGGCTTTAGCGATTGCTGAAGAAAAATAGAAGGAGTTGAATCGATTGTTGACAACTGAACAAATTCAAGCGATTTTACCGCATCGATATCCATTTTTGATGGTGGATCGGATAGTAGAAATTGAAGCCGGAAAGAAAGCGGTCGGCTTAAAGAATGTATCTGCGAATGAAGAATTTTTTAACGGACATTTTCCAGGATACCCGGTGATGCCAGGTGTCTTGATTGTTGAAGCGCTGGCACAGGTTGGCGCGGCAGCTGTCCTGCAATTGGATGCCAATAAAGGCCGTCTGGCGTTCTTCACAGGCATTGATAACTGCCGCTTTAAACGGCAGGTTATACCAGGTGATCAATTGCGACTGGAAGTTGAGTTGACGAAACTGCGCGGTTCTATGGGCAAAGGCCATGCAATTGCCACCGTGGACGGAGAAATAGCATGCGAATGCGATATTCTCTTTGCGTTGGGACCTGTTTCTGAAGCTAAGTGAATAAGCTTTCTTGAGACAGCAAACCTTACCAGCAAAGGCTTCTCGTTTTAGAAATGGAGGTTACTTAGATGTATAAATCATTATCACCGAGTGTGAAAAGCAGTATAACAAAATCAATCTCAAAGAATTTCGAAAAATACATGGCGCAGATCGAGTGGAAAGAGGAGCGTTTTCAGTTAACGGATTTTATGGATACATGGAAAGCCTATATTGAAAATGAAGCAAAGTGGTACAAGCAAGTACCTGAAGAGGTAAAGGCTGCCCCTGAGTTCCATGAAAGCATTGCTGAAAAGATCAACCAGACAATCGATCGCATTTTAAAGGAACCTCCTTCAGAAGAGCAGGTAGCCCGTATAGAAATCACACAAGAAACTTTACATACCTCCTACGATTACGCTTGCAGAGCAGAAGCGGACTTTGTAGAACGCAAACTCAATTCGACAAAATCAAACTACTAAGCTGTCACTAAACCATCGCTGCATGCCGGTGGTTTTTTATCTGCACAAAAATCCGAGCAGATTTACTTCATAGAAAGTAAATCTGCTCGGATTTCTTATTTGTCTGCCTATAATTTAAAGCTGGACCGTTATGATTTTGCCTCATCTTTTCGCAGGCCTGGACGTGTGCGCATATCCGTTTCGAAGCGCTCAAGCAATTCTTGTCCTTCAAGTCCATCTTCAAGCAACTCCGACAGCAGCGTTTCTGCATATTTTCGGCGAGCCCGCTTCAAGGTGCCTTTCATAAGGACAGAAATATGATCCCCCATGACCTTTACTGCACACACCACTACTTCAAATGGGGCCGGTTCGTTTCCAGGATAGGAAATGACGACTTGGACCGCTATTGTTTCTTCAATGTTCTTTAAGTGTTCAAACGTTTCCTGGTGGGTCAAGTCGATCAGCATTTCCAGGATCCACGAGCGTTCAGTGTTCTCCTGGTTGATGATGATGCCATCATGTACCGGATAATCGGTCACTTGATCCTCTATTTCAATACCCAGTGACAGCATTTTGAATGTTTTCATGCAGCAATGCCTCCAATACACTAACTTTGTTTCAGTATAGCATATTGAAGATTTGGGTGGCGAACGGAAAAGGGCATGTAAAAAAATGTGAGCTATCCCAAAAGACATTTTTGATTTGGCAGATCCTTTAGCTGGAACTCAATCATTTCAACTAAACAATACGTAAAGAAATTCAGGGGATCTTCCAAAAATGAGATATGAAGGCGCAAAAACCCGCAAAAAATAATTTTTTCGTTTTTGCAAAGAATTCAATCTTCTTAGTATGCTTCAAGTAAGCGAAAGGAGGTGAGAAAATGAATCAAGTCGGAATTGTAGGACGTTTAACAAAAGATCCAGCCATGCGGGTCATGAATGAAGGGCGGATACATACTTCCTTCATCGTAGCGGTCTCCCGAAACTATAAAAATCAGAAAGGAGAAACGGAAACAGATTATGTCCTTTGTTCCACTTGGGGCAAGCCTGCCCACAATGTCTCGAAATACTGCGTCAAAGGATCACTGGTCGCTGTTACCGGCCGCCTGCAGTCACGCTCTTACGATAAAGAAGACGGGACGCGCATCTATGTGACGGAAGTACTTGGCGATCAGATCCGGTTCCTCGACAGAAGAAAACCACAAGAAGAAACCGCCCCTCAGCCGGAAGCATCGCAGTCAGATGAAGACTTCGATTTCCAACCACCAGGGACGGAGCAAGTAAATGCATAAGCAATTTTAAAAAAGGAGGCACTTAGCGATGCCGAAAGATGTACAGCTGCAACTGGAAGTGCATATGGAGCAATTGATCAAACTAACCGCTTTGCTCCATCAGCGATTGGCAGAGGCGGAGCGGGAACTAAGTGAACTGAAATCGATCTTCCGTTCCGTTCAAAAAGGGTGAATATTCACGTCTAAAAGGGGAATCCGGCCAGGTGGGGACCTGGCCGGATTATTTGAAATCAAATTAAGTTATATTAGTTGAACTAAAGAAATTACCTTTTCAATTCAAATTAGTGTGANAGGGGAATCCGGCCAGGTGGGGACCTGGCCGGATTATTTGAAATCAAATTAAGTTATATTAGTTGAACTAAAGAAATTACCTTTTCAATTCAAATTAGTGTGAAGAAACGAAGAAAGCGCTCCAGGCGGATGCTTTCCGCGGACGAAGCGCTGAGCCTCCTCGTCGCAAGCCCGTAGGAAAGCGGAGCTGGTTTGTGGAATATCCATAATTAAATCATTTCTGTTATGGCATATTTGTTCAACTTATATAGTTAAAGTGAATACGTGAACAATTCCTTCAAGTCATTATCCGATAGGTCGGTCATCCACTGACTGGATTGGATGAATTCTTCGGACATCGATTGCTTTTGCACCAGCAGGGCATCGATTTTCTCCTCGATCGTCCCGATCGTTACAAATTTATGGACATGGACAAATTGCGTCTGTCCGATGCGGTAGGCGCGGTCAGTCGCCTGGTTTTCGACAGCCGGATTCCACCATCTGTCCGCATGAAGAACGTGAGTTGCAGCGGTCAAATTAAGGCCGGTGCCACCTGCTTTCAAGGATAGGATGAAAATTGGGAATTTACCAGCCTGGAAAGAAGCCACAAGTGAATCACGCTGCTGTTTCGGCATGCTGCCGGTCAAGAATGGCACTTCATGGCCATACAGCTCATTTATGGCCTGTTGCAGCAAATGCCCCATTCCGATGTATTGCGTAAAGATCAAACATTGTTCCCCGCGTTCTGCAATTTCCCCGGCCAAGGTCACAATGCGCTCCAGTTTTTGAGAACGGGGCATGATTTCAGCAGCGCTCGTATACGGCTCTTTCAAGTACAGAGACGGATGATTACATAGCTGCTTCAATTTGCTCAGCATTTTCAATACCAGCCCTTTTTTCTCAAAACCTGTGAGCGTCTCCATTTTCTGCACCGTATCCTGTACCAACCCTTCGTAAAGAGCGGCCTGTTCGGGCGTCAGAGGACAATACTCCAACTGTTCCAGCTTTTCGGGCAGGTTCAATTGCAGGTCCGGATCTTTCTTCGTCCGGCGCAAAAGGAAAGGCTGAATCCGTTGACGCAATTTTTCCTTATGTTCTTCAGAATTGTCGCGTTCGATTGGAATCATGAAGTTTTCCTGGAACTGCTTGATGCGGTACAGGTAGCCTTTATTGATAAAGTCGAAGATCGACCACAACTCAGACAGGCGGTTTTCAATCGGTGTTCCCGTCAAGGCGATATGGTGGTCACCTTTGAACTTGCGGATCGTCCGCGATTGTTTGGTGTACATATTCTTGATGTTCTGTGCTTCATCCAGCGTAATGCTCGACCAATGCAGGCTCTGCATTTCTTCGCCGTCAGAAGACGCAATGCCGTAAGTCGACAACACGACATCCGGTTTTTCTTCCGCTAAAAAGGCATTGAATTCTTCGCCTTTCGGACGGATGCTGCCGTAATGGGTGACAACCTTCAAAGCAGGCGCAAAACGTTCCAATTCCTTCTGCCAGTTGCCGAGCACAGAAGTCGGACAGACAATCAGTGAGGGCTGATCCGGATTCTTTCCATGCACATGCAAGAGGTACGTAATCAGCTGAACGGTCTTTCCGAGCCCCATATCATCCGCTAAGCAAAGCCCAAAGCCTTCTTCGCGCATAAACACCAAATAATCGAAACCGATCTTCTGGTAAGGGCGCAGCTCCGTCAACAGGTTCTGCGGCAAGGCGGTTTCCGGCAGGTCGCGTTTGTCCAGCAGCTTATCCAGCAAGGTTTTCAGAGAACGGTTCAAATGGAATTCAACCAGCGGATCTTCTTCGTCCGCTGTCTCCTCCAACATGATTTCGGGAACGTTCTGGAACAGCATATCTTTGATTGTCCAGTCTGCATCTTCCGCTTCTTCAATCATTTTCCGCAATTGCATCAACAGGTTTGAATCGACACGCACCCATTCATTGCCGATGCGGATAAATTCTTTGTTTTCGGAAACGAGGCGTTGGAAATCCTGCATGCTCAATTCATGGCCATTCAGCGAAAACTGCCAGTCAAAATTGACGATCTGGTCAAGCCCGACAACCGATGCTTTCTTGATCGGTGAGTTGACGTTGGCTTTGACACGGATCTTCGACTCCTGGACGGCCTTCAACCATGAAGGAATCGACACTTCAACACCGAAGGCCTGGAGGATTTCTGCATCATTGCGGAGAAACTCGAGAATTTCTCCATCTGTCCACTCAGCGTGGTAAAAACGGTCTTCATCAAACCGCTCAACAGAAGGGCATAAACTCAACAGCAGCGCTTGGCGCTCTTTGATATCTTCGGTAAACGCGCGCCACTTCTCAGGCAAGGCCTTATCGATCGGTTCATCGGCACGGCGTTTGGAAGGCGACCAGTAGACACTGCCACGTTTCGAGCGCATTACGACTTTAAAAGACCAAAACTCATCCGCATCCGGTTCGCTCAGTTGTACGGCGACGACATAGTCATCTGCATCCGCCATTCCCTGCCACCCTGCTTTTTGGACAAAACCTTGAATATAAGGCAGCTGAGCAACCGATAAGCCTTTCTGGCGCAATTGATGATGGATCGTATCGCTGAGGAATGTCCGGATTTCCTGATCTCCGTACTTATCACTGATGACAATGTCTCCGTCTTCAACCGAAACATGGTCCCATAATATTGGATCGCTTAAAGAATCGGCGACTTTTCCAGCAAGTTTCAACCAGCCTTCATCTTCTGCACGCTGTCCGGCGAATGTCACGTAATGGTGAGGTTCGCTTTGAAATAGACGTACAAAATCAGCGGGAGTCAACACCAGGTCCAAACCATCTGTCTGAGCTGTCAAACCGAAAAAGCTGTCCTTGTCCAAAAAATACAAATACGGTTTCCAGATTTCCGGAGGAATCCGGTTGCCGGCTTCATTGGTAGCCTGAATACGGAAAAGCTCTCCACGATTAATGGTTAGATAGTAGAGGCGGCTTCCTTCAGTTTGGAATTGATTCATATCAGATTTCCTTTCTCGATCTCTTCCTGGAGTGCACGCAGGCGTTTATTCTGCGTACGGATTTCATTGATGTATGCAGTCCAGAACTCCATTTGACCGCTTTTCTTGCAGGCGGCCTTCATCTTTTTCCAGATACGGACCGCTTGTTTATAGCTCGGGCGATTGCGCTCTTCAAGGTGAGCCAGCGCATACCTGTGGAACAGCGGGAGTACATAATCTGGTGCTGCCGTCTGGACTTCCTTGAGTCCGCATTCCTCTGCAAAATACAAAGGCGAATTATGGAGATGATGCAATTCTGCCCATTGTTTGTATAATTGTTTTTCGACTAAGTAAGCAGAGTAGGCGGGCAGCCCGTAATGGCCGAATTGCTTGAACAGATCCTCCCAGTCGTACTCGCTCAATTCGATTTGTGAAAATAAGCGGCTGAGCGTACGTACGTATTGATGGCGATATTGTGTATAAAGCCCTTCAAAAAGGAAGGTCTTTACATGTGGTTTGATTGCCAGCAAAATAGTCGTCAATGCCTGCGGATGATTTTCCCCTTCGGCAAGAACCGCCAGTTCTACCCAATCATGCGTTTCGTTCGGTGATATTTTTTTGATATCCAAATCTTTCTTTAAAATGACAGCGAAAAACGCCTTCAATCGTTCATCCGGATTTTTCAATGCGGCCAGTTCTTCTTCACGAAGTCTGCTGGTGGTGAACAAATTGGTCCAAAACAGCTGGTAAAGTGAGAAACGCTGTGAAAACGAACTGTCCTTCACTTCCATAAATTCACGAATCAAGGTTTTCAAGTATTCAAAAAAAGCATCCGCTTCAAATGTTCGGTGTTGAACACGCAATTGAGCGAGCAAATCACGTAATTCATGCAGTTCATCGTCAAACCATGTTTTGAAGAATGAGTGATGGACTTCCTGAGTGCCGGCGATGAAGGTAGCCCACACTTCCGTCAAGGAAATAAAATGCGCATAGGCGCGGTACAGCACTTTCCACTCCCGCTCTAAAGGCACATAGGATAAGGCGTTTTTCAGACGTCCATCGTACATCTGTTCAAAATAGAAGTAATTCCGGGTGGTGTAATCTGGAATCGCATCACGCCAGATGCTGCGGATCAGCTTTGTCCATTGTTCAGGAGAGCGTTTTTCAGACAACAAAGCCAATTGTTTGCTTTCAGGCTCACGCCATGACGCTACCCATTCGGAAAGAGAACCGATTTTTTGATATAGCGCAAAAATGACCGCCAATCGGTGACGGCACATCGTCTCCTGCGGACAAGCGCATATTGCCGTGAGCTTATCGAAATTGAGAATGACTTTAACTGCATGTGCATCTTTGACAATTGCCTCGAGTAAAAGCCGTTCCTCATTGAACGACTGAATCTGTACGCCGTCATGGCGCACTAAAAAGACTGCTTTTCGAACCATTTCTTCATCCGAAGCACGCGTCGGTAGAAGTGATTTGTCGATAGCAGCCATATAATTGTGAATCGTATCTTCGAATCTTTTCGCCAGGGATTGAACCGTAGCCATATGCATCGCCCCAAAATAAAACTTTCCTTCTATTATACGTCTTTCTGACTGCTCCGTAAACGATGAAGAATACTTTGCTCTTCCATCTCCCGGAAAGCCGCTGGTTTATTTTTCGGTAGTCCTTGTTTTATGTAAAGTAAATGGTACTATAGTAGTAATAAAGTTCTAAATAATTTAATGGAGATAGGAGAATGATCGTTGCTCAATTCGTTTGTTTTGGAAATCCCCGACTTGCGTTCTGTGTTGCATCCAAAGGACGTTGTGGCTTGGGAAGTAATCTATGCGAAAGCTGAATTGGTATTTGGTAAGATCAGCTGGCAAATTTCGTCAGATGGTGATTGTTACAGTATCCAAAACCCGCGGCTGTTTCCGGATTACCTGGAACAGATACAGGTCGATTTCAAAATGAACCGAATCATTTTTTACAAACGGCAAATGTCAGATGAAGAGTTCCATAGCCTGGTGACTTATATTATGGATAAAGTTTCGATTTACATCAATCCGGATGAAATGCATTTCATGGTCAGTCCTCCGCGGCATCGCCACCAGCGGACACGCAGCAAGAAATAAGGAAGCTCTATATGAAAAGCCTGTACGCCAATCCGAGTTTTGGGATGGTGGACAGGCTTTTTCTGTTGGGGTAGTTTTAGAACGGTTTTATAAATCGCTTCGTCCTTTAGAGAGGATTAGGTTTGTGTGATTCTGTAAGTGGTTTAAGTGGCAGTATTCTTTACGGGTTCTGTAAATCGCTTCGGCGCTTTGGAGAGGACTCCCGCCATAAGCCGGGCACCGCTCCGCTTGCCAGTCTTATGGCTTCGTCCCCTCCGATGGAGCGCCGGCGCTTGGTGTATTTTAATACGCAGCCAGCATTTTTTGGGTGGGTGGTAAGGAAAGTAAGGTTCTGAAAACGCTTGGCAGCGGTGGTGCACGCGCCTTCGGTTGGGAATGGTGGCATATTTTTCTGGTTCTTCTAAAAAGGTTTGAAGAAGACGCAATAATTTTGTCTTGTATTTATTAAAAATTGCTAATATTATGTCAAATTTGTAACAAAATCGTAGCCTGATACGTCTATTGTATAAGACTGTTCTTATGCAATTCTATGTTCGAAAAGCGGTTTTTATGGTATGATATATGTAATCAGAATATTACAAAAAAGATGGGGGTGAGTCAGATGTTGCATGTGAAGCTCATGAAGCCGTTCTATACAAAGAAAGAAGGGCATTTGGTGAAGTTCGTGTTTGCTTATCAGTACTTCTCTATCATGAAAGACGACGAGCTGTTCCATTTCATTCCTGTGGAAGGCAAAGAGATCATCGTCAACCTCAACACATTCCAGGTTGAAAATCTCTCGGAAGTCTTCGTCTTCCAGAAAGGCAATCGCTTTATTCGCTTACCTCTATACCAATTGTTGCTCGTGTCGGATATTCACAGACATCTTCAAGCGATCCTGCAGGAAGAGCGAGCTGAATTGATCGAGGTCAACGAACAGTCGAGAAAAGAAGCGGCGGACGCCATCTATTTTCTGGAGCAGGAAAACTACAGCCGCATGATTGATGAAGCATTGAGTGCAGGAGACCGAGCGATGTTCGATGAATTATTGGCCCAACAGCGGGAATCACAACAACTACATGGAGGTTTGTAAAGTGAAATCAGCAGCCTATGGATAAAGAACGCCTTTCCGGATCATTAAGGGGAGGCGTTTTTGAATGGGATTAAATGGAACAGCAAAAGCTCTTTTCCGCTTGAAAGGGAAAAGAGCTTTTAGGTTTCTTCACTATTCATAAGTCACCCCTTACATCAAAGTGTAAAAATTGATAAACAACATGACTGCCGTCGAACCAGCCACACCGATTGCAAGATCTCCCCAGCCGAGCTCAAGTACTTTGTCAAAATTCATCATAATCCGCTCCTTTTCGATTGGGTTTTGTTGATGGAAGATCTTACAGGCAAGTTACCGTATTCGCTAACTTGTTTTTTAGTATAAATAAATGATTCTTAATAAACATCATACAAAATAACTAAAAATTCTAAAAATAAACTAAAAAATTGTTAAGTCGTCCCGACTTTGAAGCAGCAAGGGATCAGAGCTGGATTGAACTATGGAGCGGGTATTGGTACATTGAGTCATATGGACCGTAACGAAGACACAGAAGGGGGAGTATTCATTATGAAATTCTATTTATCGATGGATATGGAAGGTGTTACAGCTTTGCCGGATTATACATATGTGGATTCGAAAGAAAACAATTACGAGCGGGGACGCCGCCTGATGACGGCGGATGCCAATGCCATCGTCCGTGGCTCATTTGATGCGGGAGCCGAAGAATTTCTGATCAACGACAGCCATTCAAAAATGAATAACCTGATTGCAGAAGAGTTGCATGAAGAAGCGGACTTGATTACCGGAGGGGTAAAGGCATTTTCGATGGTTGAGGGCTTGGACAGCAGTTACACGGGTGCTTTTTTTGCCGGCTACCATGCACGGGCAGGCCAAAAGGGGGTTATGGCCCATTCCATGATTTTTGCGGTCCGGACCATGTGGATCAATGACGTGGAAGTAGGGGAACTTGGCTTTAATGCATATGTTTCCGGCTATCACGGGGTACCGGTTTTAATGGTCGCTGGAGACGATTGTGCATGCCGGGAAGCAGAAGCCTTGATCCCGAACATCACGACAGCGGCAGTCAAACAATCGCTGACGCGTTCAGCCGTTCGAACCCTGCATCCGAAAAAAGCGCAAAAGCTTTTGCGCGAACAAACCATCCGCGCCATTGAAAACCGGGCGAATGTCCAGCCGCTGGTGCCGCCCGAGACACCGCTGTTGAAAATCGAGTTCACGAATTACGGAGAAGCAGAACTTGCCGCTATGATGCCGGGTTGTGAGTTGGAGGAAGGCACGACCATCGTGCATTTCCAGGCGAAAGATATTCTGGAAGCTTACCGGGCCATGCTGGTGATGAGTGAACTTGCCATGCAGGCGAAGTTCTGCTGAATCGCGGGTTGATTAACTAAAGCGGATTTCAGGTTATAATGAAAAAAGCCTGAAATACAGAAAAAGAGGAGTAGATCATTTTGCGGAAATTGCCGAAACGACTGAAAAAAGGGGACACCGTTGGCATCATTGCGCCTTCGAGTCCGCCCAATCAAGAAAACCTGCAGAAAGCACTGCCGTTTCTGGAAGAACTGGGTTTAAAAATCAAGCTTGGCAAATCGGTTGATGCTGCCCATGGCTATTTAGCGGGAACAGATGAAGAACGTCTGGCCGATCTTCATGCCATGTTCGAAGACCCGGAAGTGTCCGGCATCATTTGCGCGGGCGGTGGATATGGTGCTGCGCGTTATGCAGATAAGATCGATTACGCCATGATCATGGAAAACCCGAAAGTGTTCTGGGGCTATTCAGACATCACCTTTTTACATACAGCGATCGGCGATTACGCCGAGATGGTGACATTCCACGGACCGATGCTGGCATCTGATGTCGGCAAGCCGGAATTCCATGAACGCAGCGGCCGCATGTTCGGCCAATTGTTCGAACCATTTGAGCTGCATTATACAGAAGAAGTCGCACCGCTCGAAACACTGGTCGGTGGAGTCGCACAGGGTGAACTGGTCGGCGGAAACCTGTCGCTGATCCGCAGTGCAATCGGCACCAAGTTCGACTTGGATGTCAAAGGCAAAATTTTATTGATTGAAGACATTGATGAAGAGCCATACGAAGTGGACGAAATGCTCAACCAATTGCGGATGGCGCGCAAATTCGATGAAGCGGCAGGCATTGTCGTCGGCGACTTCAAAAATGCCAGCCCGAAAAAACGCAAGCCGTCACTGACGTTGGACCAGGTATTCAACGATTACTTCAACGACTTGAAAATTCCAGTCGTCAAAGGCTTTAAAATCGGCCATTGCGAACCGCATTTCTCGGTACCGCTGGGGGCGCTTGCACGGCTGGATGGAGACGCGAAAACCTTGACCATCCTTCCAGGAGTCGAATAAAGAGAAACTTCAATCAGTGGGGGGGCATCCCACACTGCCTGTTAAAGCGGGATAATCCGAAAAAGAAATGGAGTGGAGAATTTGCTGCAGACAGAATCTACGGCGTGGGTATGTAGTGTGCCGGTCGCAACCGTTTGGACAGCGCCGGAAAAAGCGCGTCCCGTCGATGCGGAAGGCATTTCAGAAAATCCGAACATCAATAAATGGCTGCAGGAAATGAGCCGTGCGGACAATAAAGACCTGACGGACAGTGGGCGCATCCAGACGCAGCTTCTCTATGGCGAGCCTGTATTGGTCGAGGAAGTAGTGGATGGCTGGGCGAAAATCATCGCGCTTTGGCAGCCATGCCACAAAGATGAGCGGGGCTACCCGGGATGGGTGCCAAAGGATCAATTGAAGGAAGTCGAAGCCCTAACTGAGCTCGGATATGCCCGTGTAACGGCCAACAAAGCCCAGCTCTGGACAGAAGAATTCAAGCCTTTGAAAGCGGTATCCTTCAATACGTTATTGCCGGTCAAGGAACTTGGCGATTTCGTCCGCCTGCAAACACCGGATGGCGATGCGCTGGTCATGGCGGATGCTGTGGAAATAGTTGCCGCCTATAACCAAAGTCCGCAGGGGAGCGGCCTGGACATCGCCAAGCTGGGAGCAGGATTCTTAGACCTGCCTTATCTATGGGGCGGCATGTCGAGCTACGGTTATGATTGTTCGGGGTTCACTTATAATTTAATGAAAGCAAACGGCATCATCATTTCACGCGATGCCGTCGATCAAGCGATGGAAGGCAGCGAAATTGATCAGCATGACCAGAATTCCTGGCATATCGGTGATTTGCTGTTCTTTGCCTATGAAGAAGGAAAAGGCAATCTTCACCATGTGGGGGTCTATTATGGCAACGGCTTGATGCTGCATTCCCCGACTCCCGGAAAGTCAGTGGAAATCATTGAACTGGCCGGCACCAAACACGAAACGGAGTTATGCACCGTTCGCCGATTTGTGGAAACTGAAGAACAGGACTAAAGGGGATACTTCCTCTCTGTATTTTCCAAACAGCCCGCTATCAACAGCTTTGTGAATAAAATCATTTAGCTGGAGCGTTTGCTTAGAGATGAAATGGGCAGCGAAATGTGTTATAATAAACAGATAGTGTTTAAAAAGAGAGGCGTGGTAATGATGGCATTCCAACCCCATGAAAAAGAAGTATCAGAATTCGTAGCAGCGCGCTACATCGGTGAATGGATTTCCTTCACTCGCAACGGCGTCGATGTGAACGGCACCATCTTTAAAATTATGGACAACTCGGTAATTGTTGAGATTTCACCAGAAGACGCAAAAGAAATCGGTGCGCCATCCAACATGACCGTAATTTCACATAAGAAATACCGCATCGTCGAAGCATAATTCCATTAGAAAGAAGGCTGTCTGCCAAAGGTAGCCTTCTTTTTTTGTACTTTTTTATAAGAAGCTTCTTAGTTAGCGGGAGTATTTTTTACCGTGTTCTGCAAGCCGCTTCGGTGCTTTGGAAAGACGCGCTTTCGCTTAGTGAGTGGAGTAAATTGGAATGATTCTGTAAGCGGTTTGGTGAGCAGTAGTATTTTTTACTGTGTTCTGAAAGTCGCTTCGGCGCTTTGGAGAGGACTCCCGCCATAAGCCGGGCACCGCTTCGCTTGCCAGTCTTATGGCTCCGTCCCCTCCGGTGCCGCGCCTTAGCTGGGTGTGGGGCTTGTACGCAGCAGCCTGATTTTTTGTTTGGTGGTAGGGGGAGTGGGGTTCTGGAAACGCTCGGCAGCGGTGGTGCACGCGCCTTCGCTTGGATAGGGAGAGGAGCTTTTGGCTAGTGGTAGTAGTTTGAGCTGGGGTCTGCAAGCCGCTTCGGCGCGTTGGAGAGGACTCCCGCCATAAGCCGGGCACCGCTTCGCTTGCCAGTCCTATGGCTCCGTCCCCTCCGGTGCCGCGCCTTAGCTGGGTGTGGGGCTTGTACGCAGCAGCCTGATTTTTTGGTTGGTGGTAGGGGGAGTGGGGGTCTGGAAACGCTCGGCAGCGGTGGTGCACGCGCCTTCGCTTGGATAGGGAGAGGAGCTTTTGGCTAGTGGTAGTAGTTTGAGCTGGGGTCTGCAAGCCGCTTCGGCGCTTTGGAGAGGACTCCCGCCATAAGCCGGACAGCGCTCCGCTTGCCAGTCTTATGGCTCCGTCCCCTCCGGCGGCGCGCCTCAGCTGGGTGTTGTTTTGTAGGAAGCCAACGTTCTTTTTTTGTGGATGGTATATTGTGTAGGGTTCTGAAAACGCTCGGCAGCGGTCGTGCACGCGCCTTCGCTTGGCTAGGGAGAGGAGCGTTTGGCGAGTGGTAGTAGTTTGAGCTGGGGTCTGCAAGCCGCTTCGGCGCTTTGGAGAGGACTCCCGCCATAAGCCGGACAGCGCTCCGCTTGCCAGTCTTATGGCTCCGTCCCCTCCGGCGGCGCGCCTCAGCTGGGTGTTGTTTTGTAGGAAGCCAACTTTCTTTTTTTGTGGATGGTATATTTTGTAGGGTTCTGAAAACGCTCGGCAGCGGTAGTGCACGCGCCTTCGCTTGTAATGTTGATCGGAGACATATTCTACATGAAGTTTTCGAGTGGCTAGCTGAGAGTTTTGTACTTATACTGGAACAAGTGGCATTTTTATCTCATCCTTTTGGATCCATACATGAATTCCGTGAAAATGTACTGACAAATCATGTGTTGAGTGGGGGAATCCATCACTGGGTGTGAGCTAAGTCAGGATAGAGAGTGTCGCTTCCTATGATGGGCTGTTCGCCCCGCGAACAGCTTCCATTTAGGGGCTTGAACTTATTGGAATAGGTGGAATTCAGGTAAGGAAGGGAAATATGCAGATAAAGGAGCAACAGGTTCATGTATAGAGGGGAAGCGGTCATGTAGCCGTTCACAAAAATTAGGTAGAACCATAAAAAGTTTATGTAGAAGTATACAACCTCTCACTCACAACTACCCACAAACTTAAAACCAAAAGCGATCCGCTTCGCTCCTCCAACATGCCCGCTTTTTCTCACGCGAAAAGCATAAGGGCAAATCATTTCTTTCTCTCTTCAAATGAAGACAACAGAGATGCTTACCCCCTCACTTTCTATCAATTTGAAGAAACCTAGGAGAAAGAGCGGAAGGAGGCGACTCCTTGGGGAGCAGCGAAGTGCCGAAATCCACTCGGGCCATAGCCCGAGTTAGTTCGGCGCAAGCCCCCTGGAAAGCGTCCTTCTGGAGCGATTTCTTTACCCCTATATGAATGCTCCTACAATCGCTGCGCTAGCTTCGTCGCAAAGCCACTGTCCGAACTCCCTTCGGCCAATGTCTTGTCCGCCTGGAGCAAATTCTTCCACCTTCTCAATCTCTCCTCAACCATTCTTCTAAGCCTTTTGGCTCAAACCTTTTAAATATTGGAAAATGTGGCAGCTAATGCGTTCCAAAGGGGAAGGTTTTTTGGTAAAGTAAAGTGAAGCAGAACGTCAATTGCCTTGAAAGGACATACGCGCATGATATCAGACTTCAGATTCTGGCACTTCTTCCCAAGACAAGGGCAACTTATACATAATATCCAAAATACCGAAATGCGCAACGTCAATAAACGCATTGCCTGCATCATCGCCATCGGCTTGCTGGTCTTTGCCATCAGTGAAATCTGGGGCATGAACACCGATTCCCTGACGCCGCTATTAGCAGCGGGCATGTGGGACGCTTATACATTGGCACGTTGGACATCGCTTGTCGGAACACTGCTATGGGCAGGCTTCTATTTGGCTTTCCATCTTTATGGCGCCGCTTTTCTATTCAGCAAAATTCTCAGAATGCCATGGCGGGCAGCAATTATTATGCAGACCTATGTCACTGCATTGCTGGTCATCGAAAAGGGCTTGGTTTTCGCATTGTTTTCTGTGACCGGTTTTACGATGCCCGTATCAATCTTTTCGTTTGGACCGATTGCCGCGACATTCCTGGATAACCACTTCCTGATTTATTTCTTTAACCAACTGACTTTATTCACTTCGCTGATTATTGCGGTGCAGTACCGATTTATCCGCAGCTTTACGAAAATCAACCCGAAGCTGATTTTATTCGGCTTGATCATGCTCCATATCTTTGCTGCCCTGATTGTGGCATCGTTTGGCCTGATTCCAGTGGACGATATGCTGAGCGGGTTCATGGAAGGGGGCAATTCGGTTGAATAGATTCTTTTTTGTAGGCTTATCAGTTGCGGTCATCGCCTTTCTGACAGCCAACTCCCTTTTGATGTTCGGCGAAAAAAGCATCCTTTCGAAAAGCGTTTATGTCAGTGACTATGAACAGGCCTATACGCATACATACGAGACCCAGATGTTCAAAGAAGCATTGACGGCGCCGCAGGGAACCGTGAAAATCTATGTACAGGACCATGAAGCGCTTCAGCAATGGATGGTGGGTGAAGGCGACAGCGTTACAGCAGGATCCGAACTTGCTACATTGAACGAAGCGGAAACCGAAGAGCAGCGTGCGGTTTGGGAAACACAGAAAACCGCTTTGGAAGGGCAACGGACAGAAGTAAGAAGTTCACTTGCCACACTTCAGCAGGCGAGAGCTGCCCAAGGCGGACCGGTCTCACAGGACGCGACCGATAATTCCGAAATCACCAATGACGAGGATGAGACCATTCAGTTTGATGTCAATGTTTCGGTCGGTGTAGCAGTTCCTCAGGACGGTTCCTACGCCGCAGGCATTGCGCAGGCCGAACAACAGCTGGCTTCGATTGAATCGCAATTGGCAGTGCTCGAGGCGCAATTATCGCAAAGCCTGTCGAATCCATCGGTCATCAGCCCAGTGGATGGAACAGTCGCTAAGATCAACCGGGACACAGAACCGTTGAGCATCGAACTCTATTCAAATGAAAAAGTATTCCTCAGCTATGTGCTGGAGGATGAATGGCCGCTGGTTGAAGTGGCGGATCTGGTTAAAATTGAAGGTGAAGGCATAGACGGCATCGCGACTGGAACGGTCCAAAGTGTTTCCAAGATGCCGGCTGAAGAATCGAAATGGCTGGAAGCCTATCATCAGTTAGATCCGAAAGAACAGAACAACCCGCTCGCCTATTACGAAGTGCGGATTGTTGCGGATACGCCGATTGAAAATACCATGCCTTATGGCAGCAACGTCAATACATCCATTACCTTGGAAACCGCAGAAGACGCGGTAGCTCTTCCGACCACCTGGCTTTTCAACTATGACGGTACGGAAGGCAAAACCCATACCTTGAACATCAATGGCCGGCCGAAGACTCTGGCAGTGGCAACCAATTTTGAAGACGGTGCGAGAGCCGTGCTGTCTGAGGGCCCTGAAGCCGGAACGGTTGTCATCCATGAGGAAAAACTGGAGAACTTCGTTTCGCCTCCAAAGGTCTTCATGCCGTTCCCAAGCCACCAGCCTGATTTCGAATACGCCAAAAATACGTATTGGCGTGCCTACGTCGAATACCTGCTGGCTCGTTAACCATTCATTAGACCGACCCGGAAGCAACAGCTTTCGGGTTTTTGATTGTTCAAAAGAGCATGGGGGTTAATCTGCAGGGTGCAATAGTGTACGATGGATTGAGATAAAACTGCTCAGTGGAGATCTTGAACCACTGCTGACATGAAATGAAAATAGCGAGTGAACGGAGTGAACAGAAATGGAAGAAACAGATTGGCGATTTAAGATAGCACACCGGGAAGCACGGATCGGCGTGGGCTTGGCGCTGTTCAACTTTGTCTGGTGGTTTGGATTTGCATATGGCATGGGTTCACGGCCGGTAGAGGAATACAGCTATGTCTTCGGTTTGCCGGATTGGTTTTTCTATAGCTGCGTCGTCGGCTTTTTGGTGATTGCGGTGCTGGTGATCGTCATCGTGAAATTCTTCTTTGTAGAAGTCCCATTTGAGGAAGAGGAGGATTCCCAATGAATTACGCTGTATTAGTACCGATGATCGTCTTTTTGTTGATCATCTTCTTTATCGGCTATTGGGCAAGCCGTAAATTATCGGCGTCCTCCAATTTCATCAGCGATTATTTCCTGGGCGGCCGTGAACTCGGCGGATTTGTCCTGGCCATGACCATGGTGGCAACCTACGGCAGTGCGTCGAGTTTCTTGGGCGGACCCGGAACTGCCTATACGATGGGCTTCGGTTGGGTCTTGCTTGCGATGTCGCAAGTGGTCACCGGCTATTTCGTCCTGATGATCCTCGGCAAGAAATACGCCATCATGGCCCGCCGCTACAAAGCCGTCACCATGATCGATTTCCTGAAATCGCGCTATGACAGTACAGCCGTCGTGCTGTTGTCGGCACTCAGCATCATCATCTTCCTTTTCTCTGCCATGGCGGCGCAGTGGATCGGCGGCGCTCGCCTCGTGGAATCACTGACGGGCTTATCGTATAATTCGGCTTTATTTTTATTTGCCGCCAGTGTCCTTGTTTACGTCACCATCGGCGGGTTCCGTGCAGTTGCATTGACCGATGCCGTACAGGGTGCAGTTATGCTGATCGGAACATTGGTCCTGCTGATCGCGGTCATCATCGCAGGGGGAGGCATTCCGAACATCGTCAATGATCTCATCAATGAAAACCCGAATCTGGTCACGCCATACGGAGCAAGCGGTGATTTAAGTGCCGCTTACGTGTCGTCATTCTGGATCCTGGTCGGTGTCGGCGTCGTCGGCCTGCCGCAGATTGCCGTGCGGGCGATGTCCTACAAGAATTCACGTTCGATGCACAGAGCTTTGATCATCGGGACGATCGTCACCGGCTTCATCATGCTCAATATGCATTTGATCGGCGTTTTTGCACGTCCTGTACTTCCGGGAATTGAAATCGGCGACAAAGTCATCCCGCTCATTGCGCTGGAAACTTTGCCGCCGTGGGTAGCCGGCATCGTTCTCGCCGCTCCGATGGCTGCCATCATGTCGACCGTCGATTCCTTATTGCTGCTGGTCAGCTCGTCGATCGTCAAAGACGTCTACTTGAATTACATAAAACCGGACGCCACCATCAAAACCATCAAGCGCGTATCATTCGGTGTCACCGGAATCTTGGGAATCATTGTCTTTTTGCTCGCCTTGGATCCGCCCGACTTGCTGATCTTCCTGAACCTGTTCGCCTTTGGAGGCTTGGAAGCAGCTTTCATCTGGCCGATCGTTTTGGGTCTGTATTGGAAATGGGGCAATAAATACGGCGCAATCGCATCGATGGCGACCGGAATCCTCAGCTATATCGGGCTGCATTTCTACAACCTGGAAAACGGCAACCTGTTCGGCGTCCATACCGTGACGCTGCCGGTGCTCTTGTCGCTCGTCGCTTTCATTGCCTTTAGTTTGTTGATCGGCAGGAAGGCTTATAATTATAATGTACGTTGATGGAATAGGGGATTGAGGAGATTGCTTTGCCTAGCCTGTAGACACACCGGCGCTGGAGAACTCTCACAGCACAGAGATGGAACAAAACAGCGCAGGCGCCCAGGGGGCGAAGCGAAGTGCTGAGATCCACTCGGGCGACTAGCTCAGCGGGAGCCCCAGGCAAGCAAGCTGATTTGCGGAATATCGGTCATTAAAAATTATTAGTTCAACTCATATAGTTCAATTTAAGTAATTACAAAAAACCAACCACAAGTGAATTTTTGTCCGTTTACAGATGCCGGAAACAGGCGTAAAATGAATGCTTATATTCGGATAGCGAAAGAAGGTCTTTGCAATTGACTCAGTGGAAAATTTACGGCATCCTGACAGCAGTGATGATTGTCTGGGGCTTTAACTTAGCCTCTGTTAAATACATGGTGGCATTTGTGGATCCGGTGACCTTGACGGCATTCCGTATTTTATTGGCGGGATTGTCGGTGATCGGAATTCTGGCTGCCTTCAGAATGCTGCGTTGGCCGGCTAAAAGCGACTGGAAGTTCATCTTCCTCGGTTCGCTGCTCAATGTCGTTGCGCATCATTATTTCCTGTCGAACGGCCTGTCCTTGACCACCGGCTCAAATGCCGGATTGATCCTTGGTACAGGACCGATGTTGACGGCGGTATTGGTATCGCTCATTATGCGCAATTTCCCGTCCAAACTGCAATGGCTCGGGGTAGTGGTCGGCTTTGCAGGCGTCGCTGCTACAGTATTGGTGGGCAACGGTGCGGCCACGGGATTGAACGTCGGTGACATTTTCGTCTTCATCTCGATCCTTGCGCAGGTGCTGAGCTACATCGTCATCGCCAATGCCGCGCGCTCACTGGATCCGCGTCTATTGACGGGCTATATGTTCGTGGTGGGCGCAACCGTCCTATTCATCATTTCGCTCATTCAGGAGCCAGGGGAAATCCGGGCTTTCGCCACGGTACCCGTATCGTTCTGGATTGCTTTTCTGTTCTCGGCGATGCTGGGGACAGCGGTCGGCCATATGCTCTATAATTATTCGATCGGGCAGGCAGGACCGACAAAAGCTGCCATCTTCATGAACCTGAACACCTTATTTTCCCTTGTGGGTGCCAGCGTCATTTTGAATGAAAAGATCACACCCGGCCATATCTACGGCTTGGTGCTGATTGTCATCGGCGTGCTGTTCGGTTCTGGGGCTGCCGAAGATCTCTTGAAGAAACGAAAAAAACGGCTCTCGCATTGAACTGGTTTTATTGTTGGAAAAGCCGAAATTGCAATGCAGGGTGGCTGCTTTTCTTTTTTTGCGCCCTCTTTTTATTTACAGGGAAGTTCACTATAATAGAAGAAAGTTAGACAGCCAAGAACAATCAGAGGAGTGAAAAGCCATGGCCACATTATGGGGAACGCCAGAGAAATTAGAAGAGTTATTGTGTGAACTTGTCGGTTGGAAAAGCCTGACATTGACCGATGGAGAAGTGGAGTTTGCCTTTAAGCTGAAAGACAAACTGATGGAGCTTCCCTATTTCCAGGAACATCCGGAATATATCGGATTGGGTGAAGTGAATTGGGAGCGGCAAAATGTGACGGCTCTCTATAAACACCCGGAAGCGGTCGACACGATTGTCCTGCTCAGCCATTTCGACACGGTGCACACAGGAGAATACGGAGATCTGGAACCTTTGGCATGCAGTCCCTATAAATTGGCGGAGGCCTTCAAGCTGATCCGTGACGAATTCGACGCGGACACGTTAAGCGACCTCGATTCAGGCGAATACCTCTTCGGACGCGGAACGATGGATATGAAAGCTGGCCTTGCCCTGCATATGGCATTGATTGAAAAAGCCTCTATCGAAGAATGGCCGATCAATCTGCTGCTGATGACGGTGCCGGACGAGGAAGTCAACTCGGCAGGCATGCGCTATGGCGTAGCCAAGCTGCTCGACCTTGAGCGCGAACACGGGCTTGAATTCATCCTGTTCCTTAACGGCGAACCCGTATTTGCGATGAAACCTGGCGATAAGACTCACTATCTGTATACTGGCTCAATCGGGAAAATCATGCCATCGGCGTTGTTTTACGGCAAAGAGACTCATGTCGGCGAACCGTTGTCAGGCATCACATCAAGCTATATTTCGACCTATCTGACCCATCGGATGGAATGGAATCCAAGTTTCAAGGAAGTCGTCTATGGGGAGACGACACCGCTGCCGGTCACTCTGATGCAGCGTGATATGAAGTTGTCCTATTCGGCACAGACTCCGTACCGTACGTCGGCCATGTACAATGTCTTCATGATGGAACGCAACGCGGAAGAAGTCTTCGAGATTTTTGAAAACGTCGCGAAAGAGGCAGCTGCCCATTGCGAGCGCGATTACCGCGCCATGTGCGAACGCGAAAACATCGAACCGTTCGGCAGCATCAATGTCATGCGCTACGAAAAACTGATGGAATACGCGCTCAATAAATTCGGTCACGACTATATCACCGATTTGTTGCGCGACACGCTGATGCATCCCGAATGGGACGTCCGCGAAAAGTCCATGCATGTCACAGACATCCTGCTCATCAATTGCCAGGAACTGACTCCTGCCATGGTCCTGATGTACGCACCGCCTTATTATCCGCCCGTCAATTCATCAGAAAACGAGCTGATCAAATTATGCGTCGAACAAGTCACAACCAATGCCAAAGAAAAGTTCAACTTGGACATCGAACAAGTTCATTATTTCAACGGCATCTCTGATCTGAGCTACGTCAATTACACGGATCAAAACGGGGGCTGGATCACCTATGAAAACAACACGCCCGTCTATGGCGATCCCTACAGCATCCCGTTCGAAGCCATGAAACAATTGACCGCTCCTGTTTTGAACGTTGGACCCTACGGCAAAGACGCCCACAAACGCACCGAGCGTCTGCACATCAAAAACACATTCGAAGAAATGCCCATTCTCTTAGAAGAAATGATTCTATCCATACCCGTGAAAAGCCGCCATTGAGGCGGCTTTTTTTGGTTGGCGTTTAGGTCGAGAGGGTGAGCAGGATGCTTTAGTGGGGTCAGTTCAAGATCGAGAGTGTTTTGGGGTTGGACATCTGAGTGTTTTGGGGGAGAGATAGTTTAGGATCCGGTGGATTTAGGTAGAGGTGGTGAATATTCAGGTAGGAGTGAAGTTGGTTGATGTATGGAGAGGGAGAGTTCATGTAGAGGGCGGGAAATGTGAGATAGACGGCATTGATTCATATAGAAGCTTGAAAACTTGAGGTAGGAGCGTAGTTTAGTGATATATGGAGATGAAAGATTCTTGTAAAAGTTCGAATACGTAAGATAGAAAGAAACACTATATACAGAGAAGAAGAAATGTCAGGTAGAAAACTGAGACTTTCACGTAAAACTCGCAAATTATCGCATAAACTTATACTCAAAAATCATTTTTGAAAGCTATAGTAGGTTCAAAAATTAGATTTGGATATAAATGGTAACTCCCTATTTTATCTGTTAAACTAATGAGAAAAAGGAGAGATTTTATGATCATTAAACATCGCGAAAAGCCGAAAAAAATTGCGGGGTATGAAGCTTTATTAAAAAGGCTGCCGCCAACTCATCCAAAACGGATGGCTGTGAAAACTAGTTTAAATAATGCCAACGCGGGCTACGGAGGGGAAGAACGCTTGGATGAAGCGCTGGAATTTTTTGACCCGCCTTATCCTCACCTGATTATCCAGGATTTTTCATTGGGAGAGTCGTTTAAAGTTCAAGTGGATACGGTGGTGCTCACCCAGAGCTGTGTGTTTTTACTGGAAATAAAAAATATCGCGGGAAAGCTTCAATTCAAGCAAAATCCGAGTGCGCTGCATTCGATATTGACAAATGGAGAGATTAAAAGCTATAAGAGTCCCATCACGCAAATGAATGAAACTGCTATACGCATGAACAAATTTTTGAAAACCCTCGGTTGTCCACTGTCGGTGGCGACTATTATTGTCATCGCGCATCCTTCGCAAATTGTTGAAGACGCGCCGCCTAATGCTCTTATTTTAGCTTCGGGCGAGCTCAATTTTCACTTATCGAAAATGAAATTGCCGAAACCGATTATTTCTATAGAAGAACTTCATCAGCTTGGGCAAAGTTTAGTGGATATTCATCGGGAGTATCACCCTTTCCCTCTGGCTCCTAAATTTCAAATCGAACAGTCTGAAATCGAAGCTGGAGTCTTTTGTCCACGCTGCGTATTTGGAAAGATGGCAAGAACAAAGCGTATCTGGGAATGTGAAACGTGCCGACTGACCAGCCAAGATGCCCCTGTTGATGCGTTGCTGGACTGGTTCATGCTAATAAAACCTACAATCAATACAGCTGAATGCCTCGATTTTATTGGTCTAGAAAAACTCGATACAGCCAAGCGATTTCTGGTCCGAAACGGTTGCCAACCAATAGGCGGCAGGCGATACCGCGAATATACCCGTCCGTTGAAGGGAAAATAAACAAACTTTCACCGGAAATATAATAGAATTCTTGTAAAGTCATGTAGAGAACCGGATGCTTCATGTAGAGATTGCAATTGATCATGTAGCCGACAAAAAGCTTCACGTAAGAATCAGAAAGTCATGTAAAGAGTTAGATACTTCATGTAAAGACCTCGATTAATCATGTAGAAAACAAAAAGCTTCACGTAAGAATCAGAAAGTCATGTAGAGAGTTAGATACTTCATGTAGAGACCGCAATTGATCATGTAGAAAACAAAAATTTTCATGTAAGAATCAGAAAGTCATGTAAAGAGTCGAAAACTTCATGTAGAGATCGCAATTGGTCATGTAGAAAACAAAAAGCTTCATGTAAGAATCAGAAAGTCATGTAGAGAGTTAGATACTTCATGTAGAGACCGCAATTGATCATGTAGAAAACAAAAATTTTCATGTAAGAATCAGAAAGTCATGTAAAGAGTCGAAAACTTCATGTAGAGATCGCAATTGGTCATGTAGAAAACAAAAAGCTTCATGTAAGAATCAGAAAGTCATGTAGAGAGTTAGATACTTCATGTAGAGACCGCAATTGATCATGTAGAAAACAAAAATTTTCATGTAAGAATCAGAAAGTCATGTAAAGAGTCGAAAACTTCATGTAGAGATCGCAATTGGTCATGTAGAAAACAAAAAGCTTCATGTAAGAATCAGAAAGTCATGTAGAGAGTTAGATACTTCATGTAGAGATCGCAATTGATCATGTAGAAAACAAAAATCTTCACGTAGGAATCAAGAAGTCATGTATAGAGTCGAAAACTTCATGTAGGGACTTCATCTATTCATGTAGCCAAAAAATAACTTCATCTTGAAACCCCACACCCAAACTATTTCTTCACAAATCCCCCCATTCCTCGTGTACAATCAAACTATTAAAGTGAATTTCTCATACAAAGGAGACAATTGCATGGATATCGAACAGCAAATACGTGAATACTTCAATCATTTCCATACGCATCCTGAAGTCAGCTGGAAAGAGGTGGAGACCACCAAGAAACTGGCGGCGATCATGACTGAGCTGGGTGTAGGATACCATACGTTTCCGGATGTCACAGGGTTGATTGCGGAAATCGGCAACGGGCCGGAAGTGGTGGCGATTCGAGCGGATATTGACGCGCTTTGGCAGGAAGTGGACGGCAAACTCCAGGCCAATCATTCTTGCGGACACGATGCCAATATGGCGATGGTGCTTGGGGCACTTCTGCACTTGAAAGACGAAACCTTGACGAAGCGGGTCCGTTTTATTTTTCAGCCGGCGGAAGAACTCGGAAATGGTTCGCTGTCGATGATCGAGCGGGGTGCAATCGACGGGGTCTCACATTTATACGGCGTACATTTGCGGCCGATCGAGGAATTGCCGTTTGGCCAAGTGGCGCCTGCGCTTCATCATGGATCCGGCATCTTCTTGAGAGGGAAAATCACCGGTGTGGATGCACACGGCGCTCGACCACATCAAGGCAAGAATGCCATCGATGTCCTTGCAGCGATTCATCAATTTGTGAAATCGATTTATTTTTCACCGTTTGAATCGTACTCGGCGAAACTCACGCATATCCAGACGGGCGGCGACAGTTTGAACATCATTCCGGGAAGCGCTCATTTTGCCATGGATGTCCGCTCCCAATCGAATGGACTCATGAAAGAACTTCAGCAAAAAATCGCTGACGGTTTGGAGGCGATCGCTAAGCTGCACGATGTCGGGATTTCCTATGAGTGGACAGATTACACGCCAGCTGCGGAAGTTTCCGAAACAGCGATGCAGATTGCAGACGCTGCCATTCGGCAAACCTTGGGGGACGAAGCGACAGCTCCACCGGTCCATACGACAGGTGCGGACGATTTTCATTTCTACACCATCAAAAAGTCGGAACTGCATGCAGCCATGATCGGCATCGGAGCGGATCTCACACCTGGGCTCCACCATCCGGATATGCGCTTTAACCACGAAGCCCTTGCAATTGGCGCACGTGTTTTGGCAAATATAGTAAGGCAATAAACCGAAGTAAAACAAAAGTAGTAGTTTTTTTAAAATAAAGGATAGAAAAGGGGTGAAAAAGGGTATAGGTAAAAATATAGTGAAAAAATGTATTTGAGAGTTCTCGAATAGGGAGGAGGGCATATGAAAAAGCCGATTATTTCTGCACTTATCGTATTATTATTTTTATTTTCGACATCACCGGTTCAAGCCCATCATTTCCCGGACTTATCTAAATACCATTTTGCCTATTACTCGATCCATAACTTATCCAAGGCTGGAATTTTAAACGGTTACAGCAATGGCAAATTTGGTCCTAATGACAATGTAACGAGAGCGCAGGCAGCCTTGATCCTCGCGAAAACGCTGAAACTGGATTTGGATACCGCATTCAAGCCGAAGTTCACGGATGTTCCAACCAACCACTATGCTTATAAGGAAATTGCGGCCTTAACTGAGAAAGGTGTATTCGCGGACGTCAAAAAGTTCAATCCGGCGAGTCCTTTGCCAAGATCGCAGATGGCAAAAATCATCATCGAAGGTTTCGATATTGTCGTAGACAATAACCATGAAATCAATTTCAAGGATGTCCCTTCAACTTATTGGGCACATTCCTATATCGTGACGATGGCCGAAGTCAATATTACAAGAGGCGTGACGACCTCTACTTTTCAGCCGGAGACATTGGTGACGCGTGCTCAGCTGGCAGCATTTATCGAACGTTCCATGCAATTTGCAGAACGGGTAAAAACAAAAACTGTCACATATGACAGTGGCAGTAAAATCTATTCGGGAGTAACTTCAGTAGCCTATGACACCATCGCCTTAGTCAACGAAAAAAGACAGGCGGCAGGTGTAGGAAAAGTTCTGGAAGATCCTGAACTGTCGAAAATTGCACAGTTGAAGGCGGAAGATATGGCTCGAAATAATTATTTTGACCATACCTCACCTACGTATGGGCTTCCATGGGAAATGGCTGTCGATTTAGGTTATCCGACAAACCAGGTAGGGGAAAACCTAGCGAGCGGGTATATAACCGCGGACGAAACAGTTATGGCCTGGATGGAATCCCCAGGACATAAAGACAACCTATTGTTGAAATCGTATACGGTGATCGGCGTTGGTTATATGGAAGATTCAGATGGATTTCCTTATTGGGTGCATATGTACGCCATTCGATAACCAAAGAAATGCATGTTTCCAAAGAATTTCCCGGGAAATAACTTAAAATACTAACAATTCTACTATAGGCCAAACACATGCTATCATTAAGTTGAGCCGATATCCGAGACCCTCTTTTACTAGAGGGTCTCATTTTTATATGGCTTGAACGGCCAATAGAGGTTGCGCTTACCTAAGCGGAAAATCGACCGCCTGCAACTGCACGTTTAGACTGGGCAGGCAGGATACCGGATACATAGGCGCTTTTTACCTATGTTCTGCCTTTTCTCAGTGGAATATCCCGCTGAGCGAAGCTTTTCTTTATATCCATTGAAAAGAACGTTTCTTTCCAATGGATACAGGGTATTGTAGATAAGTTTACTAAAAAGGGGAGAAATTGAATGGATGCTTTTTTAGATGGGGTTACGTGGTTCGTCGATAACGTCAACACGTTGCTCTGGACATACATATTAATTGCACTTTTGATGGGCCTTGGCCTGTACTTTACTATTCGCACCAAATTCGTCCAAGTTCGCTTGTTCGGCGAAATGTTCCGCGTCATCACGGAGAAGAAGGACGGCGATAGCGGCGTATCCGCTTTCCAGGCATTCACGATCTCAACCGCATCACGTGTCGGAACCGGCAATATCACAGGTGTCGCATTAGCAATCGCCATCGGTGGTCCGGGAGCAGTCTTTTGGATGTGGATGGTGGCTATCATCGGCATGGCTACCGCTTTCATTGAAAGCACATTGGCGCAGGTCTATAAAGTCCGTGACGGCGAGCAATTCCGCGGCGGTCCGGCCTATTACATGGAAAAAGCGCTGGGCAACCGTAAACTTGGTATTGTCTTCGCGATTCTATTGACACTCGCGTTCGGCTTTATCTTCAATTCTGTCCAATCCAATACCATTGCGCAATCGTTCGAGGATGTTTTCAATATTCCTGATTGGTCGGTTGGTCTTGGGCTGGTACTATTAACAGCTGTCATCATATTCGGCGGTGTTAAACGCATCGCACGTGTTACGCAAGTCGTCGTACCGATTATGGCAACGATCTACATTTTTGTTGCATTGTATATCGTCATCATAAACTTTACGGAAATTCCTGCCGTTTTCACCCTGATCATCCAAAGTGCATTCGGTTTGGAAGAAGCGGTAGGCGGCGGTATTGGTGCCGCCATTATGCAAGGTGTCCGCCGGGGCTTGTTCTCCAACGAAGCGGGTATGGGTTCTGTACCGAACGCAGCAGCTTCTGCTAACGTTTCGCATCCTGCGAAGCAGGGGCTTGTGCAGAGTTTGGGCGTTTTCTTTGACACCATTGTCATCTGTTCGGCAACTGCTTTCATCATTATCTTGGCAGACCTGTATTCAAACGGCGAACAGGAAGGGATCCTGCTGACGCAGGCATCATTGAATGTTCACTTAGGCAGCTGGGCGCCTTATTTCCTGGCGATTGCCATCCTGTTCTTTGCGTTCAGTTCGATCATCGGTAACTACTACTACGGTGAAACGAACATCGAATTCATCAACGCCCACAGCGGTTGGCTGACTGCTTACCGTTTCGGCGTATTGGCGATGGTGATGTTCGGTGCATTGGCACAGGTTCAATTGGTCTGGAACATGGCCGATCTGTTCATGGGCTTCATGGCTGTACTCAACCTCGTAGTCATCGCCTTGCTCGGAAAAATCGCCTTCAAGGTGCTGGATGATTACACAGGCCAGCGCAAAGCCGGAAAGAATCCGGAGTTCTTTGCAAAAAATATCCCTGGCCTGAAGAACACTGAATGCTGGGGCGACGAAGAAAGCCGCCACGAATAAGGTATCCACCCCCTTTTGCTTAGCGGCAAAAGGGTTTTTTTATGTTCATTTCTTGAGTCGCACCAATTTCTAAAAAAAATGAAGACTCTCTTCTCCAGCAATCTTACTTCATCAGTTGGAGAAGAGGAGAATGAGTGGGTTTGAGCGTTATTTCCGCTGTTTAATGGGAAAGAAACAGATGAACTATTCAGCACAGAAATACATTGTAAGAATAATGCGTTTTTTGTGTAAATTGTATGGAAGGACCAGGTTTAATTTGGTAAAGTAAAGGAGCAATGAGAAACATAATCCTTAAGGAGGAAAGAGCACATGACAAATGTCCTGCAAAACAAGAAATTCATCGCTTCGGCAATCGCTGTAACTATGGTGGCTTCCGCAGTTTCAACCGTATCTGCTGATGCGGCGAAATTTGAAGATGTTTCCGACCGTTACGTGAAAGCGGTTAATTTTTTGGTTGAAAACGGCATTACGAATGGTATTTCTGAAACACATTACGGTACGGCTGACAATATTAAGAGACAGGATGCAGCTGTGATGATTGCCCGCGCAATAGGATTCAATTCAAGCCAGGATTTTAAAGATTCAGGATTCACTGATGTTCCGGCTTCCGCTAAATGGGCTGTAGATGCTTTGGTACAGGCTGGAATTGTCCACGGCAAGACGGAGAAACGTTTCGGTGCCACTGATTTACTGACACGGAATGAGCTTTCCAAACTTTTGGCAAGTGCGGCCAAATATGATATAGACGACAAAGTGACAAAAACACAGTTTACAGATGTGAATGCGAAATTCGCAAAATATGTAGACGCGTTGCTTAAAAATGGCATTACAGTCGGGAAGACGGAAAAACAATTTGGTGCTGAACAAAACCTGACACGTGGAGAAATGGCTTTATTCATTTTCCGTGCTAAAGACGATTTGAAGAATGAGTTGTTCTCGATGTCATTGATGCATACAAATGATACGCATGCGCGCCTGGATTCAGCTCCTAAAAGAGTGACGGCAGTAAAAGAGTTCCGTGAAAAAAATCCGGATGCTTTATTGCTGGATGCAGGTGATGTATTCTCGGGAACATTGTATTTCAACGAATTTACTGGAGAACCAGACGTGAAAATGATGAATTTGATGAAGTACGATGCGATGACCTTCGGAAATCACGAATTTGATCTGGGTTCTTCTGAAGAAGGGCATCAGGCGCTGAAAGAATTTGTCCAAGCGGCAGAATTCCCGTTTGTAGCTGCGAACGTTGATTTCTCAAACGATCCGCTATTTGACGGGTTGTTCCAGACGAAGATTCCGGCAGAGGCTGCCTCAGGCAATATCTACTCAGGAATCGTGAAGGAAATCGATGGCGAGAAAGTTGGGATTTTCGGACTCACAACGAAGGATACTGCAGACATTTCCAGTCCTGGAGAAATCACGTTTTCTGATTATATTGCAGAAGCGAAGCAAATGGTCGCTGAATTTGAAGGAATGGGAATCGATAAAGTCATAGCCCTTACCCATATCGGCTTTGATGATAATGCTGCAATCGATAACGATCAGGAATTGGCGAAAGCGGTTGAAGGCATCGACGTTATCGTGGGTGGCCACACGCATACAGAACTTTCTGATCCAGTTTTGGTAAATGAGTTTGACGCCCCGACCATCATTGTCCAAACAGGACAGTATGGCGATAACCTGGGAACATTGAATGTGGAATTCGATGATCAAGGGGAAGTCTACGCATACGCGGGTGAGCTGGTCGAAATTGATGCGCAAGCCGAAGATGCAGAAGCTGTAGAAATTCTGGAGCCTTATGCAACAAGAGTGAAGGAAATTGAAGAAGAAGAGACAACAGCTGTTGCTGTGGAGCCGCTTTTAAATCCGCGTACAGGTGATACAGGCAACACAACTGGAGTGAGTGTTCGCAAAAATGAAACCCCATTAGGCAATATCATCACAGATGGCATGCTTGCAAAAGCAAGAGACTATAGCCCGGAAACAGTGATGGCTTTCCAAAATGGCGGCGGAATCCGTTCAGCTATTGATGCGGGGCCAATCACAGTGGGAGAAATCATTGCTGTTTTGCCGTTTGGCAACACATTGGCGACTATGGACTTGACTGGTACTGAAATTAAACAGGCATTTGAAATCAGTGTCGGCCAATATCCAAACGAAAATGGCGGTTTCCTGCACGTCTCTGGAGCTGAAATTCAATTTGATGCTACAAAACCTGCAGGCTCGCGAATTGTATCCATTACATTTGTAGATGAAGCTGGAACTGAAACGCCTCTAGTAGAATCAGAGACATATAAAGTGGCAACAAATGCTTTTACCGCTAAAGGCGGAGACGGTTATGATGTTCTGGCTCAGGCATACGCTGAAGGCCGTGCCATTGATTTGGGAATTTCGGATTGGATCAATTTCCAGGAAGAACTGGAGCGGATCGGCCAAGTGACACCGGAAGTTGAAGGGCGCATCGTTGAAGTGAACACGCCTCAATAACTTCACAGCTTCATAAATTTAAAAAAAGCTCCGCCCTCTTTTGGGGGCGGAGCTTTTTTGCGTGGGTCTTTATGTGGAGAAAGAAATCTTGAGATCTTATAGAACATGCGCTTATTGCTGCACAGATGGGGTGTTTAGCAGGGGGCGGTTTTCCTTAAAATATAAGCGAAATACCTAGTTTTTACATTAATTTGTAAAGAAAAAATCCATGAAAAAATATTAACAAAATCCAAAACACTAACGTATAGTGAAGAAAAAACGGAAGACTTTAGACTCATTACTATAGAAAAATCTGATTCCAAATAATCACAAATAGGTTAAAAGTTACATAGAATTTACTGAAGGTATGGTTTAAAGTATGGATTAACAATAATATTTAGGGGGCAAATAAGTTTGAAAAAGTGGATAATATTACTATGTATAGCATTGATTTCTTCAGTGATAGTTCCTATGAGCCATGTGAATGCAAATACCAGTTTTAAGGATGTCGGTGCCAGTCACCGAGCCGCAGCGGAAATTGCTTATCTAGTGAACAAGAACATCATCAATGGGGTTACGTCCACCCAGTTTGTTCCTGATAGAGAAGTGACAAGAGGAGAAGCTGCTGCCATGCTGGGCAGATCATTGGGGTTGAATGGCGAAAAACGCGCAACTAGCTTCAAAGATGTTGCAGCTGGAAATATGGCTTCAGGCTATATAGTAGAACTTGTCAATAAGAAAGTCATCAGCGGATATGGAGACGGTACGTTCCGTCCTAACGCAAAACTAGATCGTGGCGAAATGGCCATTTTGATCAACCGTGCTTATAACTTAGGGGGTACGAATTCTTCAGACTCTGCTAAAATTCTGATGGATAAAGGCATTGCACAAGGGATGGCTGATGGAAGCTTCGGAGGCAATGTAACGATTATCCGTTCTGATTTCGCCGTATTCCTGGCTAGAACCATCAATGCTGATTTTCGTGTCAAAACCGGAGATACATCCATCTTTAAAACAACGCAATATGTAAGCGTAGGTTCAAGTACATTGAACATCCGCTCAAAACCGCAAGTCGTCAATTCGCCTTCTAACGTCATCGGCAAGCTTAGCCACGGCCAAATGGTCAGTGTTGCAAGCTACACGGGCAACTGGGCATACATTAAAGCCGGAAACTTGATCGGCTATGTCGATAAATCCTATTTGAAATCTGCAAAACCGGCGGCAGTACTGCCAGCTCCACCTCCAGCTGCCGGAAAAGATCTTACAATCATCATTGATCCAGGACATGGCGGAACAGATCCAGGAGCCAGTGGTTTTGGGTTCCTTGAAAAAAATGTCGCTTTAAATGTCAGTAATCACATGAAGTCTTATTTTGATAAGACGCCGATTCAAGTCGTAATGACGCGTACTGGAGACACTTATCCAAGCTTGACGCAACGTGCGGAATTTGCGAAAAAATATGGTGGTGACATATTTGTCAGTGTTCATACCAATGCGTTCAACAAATCGGCCAATGGCCAAGAGTCATTCTATTATGGTTCAACTTCTGCGACCAATCCTTATGTAACTCAATCAAAAGTGTTGTCCATCTATATGCAAGCACGTATGCAGGAAGCTTGGCCACTTGTTAATCGTGGAGTGAAACAAGGAAACCTGGCAGTTCTTCGCCAAAACACTGTACCTGCAACGCTTATTGAAATGGGCTTTATCGACAGCGATGTCGATATTAAGTACATCCGTTCTGATGCGCATCGCAAGAATATGGGAAGAGCCCTTTACCTGGCAAGCCTTGACTTCTACTATCATTACCATGGCCGCACTGATTTGGGCCAGTATTACAGCGTAGCTGATTCTTCACCAAGTAAACGACTGCATTAATCGTCCAGATCCATCCGTGCAGCTCGATCTTTCCTTGCCAAAAACTCCACTGCCCAATGTGGCGCGGTGGAGTTTTTGTTTTCAAAGCAAAATAAAACCTAAACTCGATAAATTTACTTCAAAAAATTTACTGCAAAATGATTAGTAAGACGGGGTTCTAAAAGACCTTATATATCCTCTTATTGGTATAAATAAACAAAAAAATGAAACTTGTTACATAAATGTAATGCAAATGTAACAATAACTGTTAGAATTGTCTGCTAAAATCAAAAATAGATTAAGAATACAAAAAAACATGATTCAGTGCCTGATCAGCATTTTGGGTCCAAAAAACAATAAGAGGTGACAAATTGAAGAATCGCATATTGCTCATAATGATGATGGTACTATTATTCTCAGTAATCAGTCCTTTTACAGCCACTGAAACTAAGGCAGCAGCACCAGACGACATTGCCAGTTATGCTCTTAAATTTAAAGGCACACCTTACAAATTTGGTGGAACCACTACAGCAGGATTTGATTGTTCAGGCTACATCCTACACGTATTCAAGAACTTCGATATTTCATTGCCAAGAACGTCAGCCGAACAATTTAATGTCGGGACCAGCGTTTCGAAAAGCAATCTTCAAAAAGGTGATTTAGTATTCTTTGCCGATACATATAAGCCAGGAATTTCCCATACAGGAATTTACTTGGGGGATGGCGATGTGATCTCAGCGGAAAGTAAAGGTGTGGCAATTTCAAACATCAACACCAATCCTTACTGGGGCCCGAAATACGCAGGAGCTAAACGGTTAAGTGGAGTTAAAAGTGTTACTGCACCAATTCAAGCCTCACTGCCTCCGGTCACAAATGGCAACTTCGTAGATGTGGCTTCATCACATCCAGCATATGAAGCGATTAAATCGTTGAATGTTTCAGGAATCATCAACGGTTTCGAAAAACAGGATTTCCGTCCAAACGAATCCATCACTCGCGGACAAGCGGCTGCAATGGTCAACCGCGTACTGGAGCTGCAACCATCAGGTGCTGTCAACTTCAGTGATGTATCCACATCACATCGATTCGCTAAAGACATAGCGGCGATGAATGAATCCGGTATTATTCTCGGATACACAAACGGTGCATACGGAGTAGACGATACTTTAACAAAAACACAATTAGCTGTCATTCTCGAGCGGGCATTTAAAATGTCTGAGTCGACTCAAGCGCAAGCTAAAACTTCATCTGTTAAATACCTGGATATTCCATCAACATTCTGGGCGCACAAACACATCGTTACGTTAAAGGCGATTGATCAGACAACAGTCTTCCAAACATCAAGATATTACGAAACGAAAAATGCAAATCGTTCAGAATTTGCAGCAGCTTTATACAGTTCAATGATGGTTAAATAAATATCAAGAAGAACAGGGCCTTCCGGTATCATATGGGAGGTCCTTTTTTGATGCAATACGTAGGTATAAAGTTATGGTTTGAAAGTCTATTTTTAAATGCGGTTACAAAGAATTAGGCACAAGGAGCGTATTTTAAAGTATTCCCATATTTACCTTCTTTAAAACATATTTTTACTATAAACTGTTTATAAAAGAGTATTTTATTGGTAACTAATGAACTTTTAGGCTGATAAAGAGAAGAAAGAATACCTATATTGCACAAGCCAATCAATCAGAACTTACAGGGGGCCCACATGAAGACAATCACTCGGTTAGCAGTTATCATTTTATTAATTTCCGGAATTTTCGGTTTTGCATCAACCAGCCAGGCGACCGATATCGTACCCGGCAGCGCGTTGGAAAAAGAAATGAAAGAAATGGTGGAAAGAGGGATTTTATCGGGTTACAAGGATGGCTCGTATAAACCGACAGCCAGTGTGACACGCGAGCAATTCGCTGCATTCATCAACCGTGCATTGAATTTGCCGGCGGGGATCCATCCGTTTAAGGACGTACCAAAAAACTCCAGCCTTTCAAATGAAATCGGTGCTGCCTACAGTGCCGGACTAATGGTCGGAGTTACAGAAAGTACATTCCGTCCGACTGCCAATATCACACGTGAGCAAATGGCCCAAACCTTGAAAAATGTGTTGGCGTACCAAGAGATGGAATTAGTGGAAGAGCGCATTGAATTTTCGGATGCTGATAACTTTGTTTCTTCTGGTGGAATTCGTGCCGTATTCAATATCGTCCACTACGGCATTACGGAAGGGATTCCGGATGGCAAAGGCGGATTGAAATACGGACCGAAAGACATCGCCAGCCGTGAACAGGCAGCAGCTTTCATCTATCGCTTCCTTCTGGCTCATGAAGAAGCCAGTGCACCACCGATTCTCCCGGATGTACCGAATGACGGATCAGCCTATTACCTAGGCTATGTCGACAATGGCGTACTGGTGAAACAGCAATACGGCCACAAGGAGTATCAGTTGGCTGCAGAATCATTCAAGAATGTTCCGACTGCCCAAGCGATCTTTAAAGGGGATGAAATTATCCGGATTAAGAGCGGACTCGCTTATGGAAATCGTGTCTCAGGAAGCGGCGTAAAAGAAGTAACGACCATCTATTATGATTCCCAGTTCACCAAACAAGCCACATACATCGAGCATGGCAGAGAGCTCCGCTATATCGATGCCAATGCGGAATTTGTCAAAGTACAAGTGGGCGGAACAATCGGCTTTGCCAAACACAGCGAAGTGGATTTTGTTCCTTCTGAATTGATCACGAGCCGTGATTATTACTTGAAAAATCAGTGGGGCACTTTAGAGCATCATCAATACAATTACGTCACCAAAACCCGTGCCAGCCATTCAATCGGGCCAGCACCGTCAGAAATGGCGACGGGAGTGAAATACTATAGTAAAGATGGCGTCCATTTTGCAAACGAAGCGGGAGTCACCCAGTTTGTCCATTACCCTTATTTCCAGTATCAATCGGTTCGGACCAAAACCAATTATACGGCTGCTCAACTGGATCAATTCGTCATGAACAGATTAAAAGGGGTGACCACCTCATCCGGAACATACAAAGATGCTGTAACGAGATCAAAACTGATCGGCAAAGGCAAATACTTCATCGAAATGCAGAACAAATATAATATCAATGCCCTGTTCATGTTAGCGGCAGCAATGCACGAAAGTGCTTATGGCATGAGCGCCAATGCACAAACCAAAAATAATCTTTTTGGAATCCGAGTCTTTGATGGATCGCCTCACGAAGGCACCGTCTATTCGCAGCCTGAAGGCAGCATTGATGCTTTCGCCCGTGAATACATGAACCGCAATTATGCGAATCCACTTGGCGGATACGCAAATGGCGCAAGTCCAGGCAACAAGACCACTGGGTTTAATGTCAGTTATGCATCAGATCCGACATGGGGCGCTAAAGTAGCCGGGCACATGTTCCGCGCTGACTTGGAGTTAGGCAAAAAAGACATCGGCCAGCATAAATTGGGAATCACCAATACCGCTTCCACCAATGTCAGAAACGCACCAAACGGCCCAACCGTGCTGTATCAATTCAAACGCTCGGAACTTGGCGTCAACAACGCCTTCGGTTACCCGGTCGTCATCTTAGGCTCTCAACAAGCAAGCGACGGCTACATCTGGTACCAGGTCATCTCCGACTTGAACCCGGACACTGACACCAATAAAGGCGTCGGATGGATCCGTTCAGATCTGGTTGATGAAATCAATTAATAACGAATAGCAAGAAAACAAAAGACGTTTCGGAGCTTATCCGAAACGTCTTTTTTTAGCTTGTTTAGATATAGAAGGGGGGAAGAAATCGCTTCAGAAGGACGCTTTCCTGCGGGCTTGCGCCGAACTAACTCGTGCTAAACGCCCGAGTGGATTTCGGCACTTCGCTGTCCCGCTGGAGTCGCCGTCTTCCGCGTTTTCTTCTAGACGTCTTCTTGTAGTAGGGAGTGTGAAGTGTTTGGAGTAGGTTTCTACAAGGAGGAGAGGGGTGAGAGTGGGCAATATTATTCTTATGCTTTCCATGTAAAAAAGTAGGCATCCTGGATGAGGGGAGCAGAATGTTCACTTTTTTGAACTATCCATTGTTGTTCGCTATCTATTAAGTACATAATAGATAGCGAACATAGCAGCAGGTGGAAGCTTGCCTGCTGTCTATCCTAGTAACTTTCAAATGTTGGATTCTTAGCTAAATAGTTAAGGCGGCTACCTAAACTTTTCACGCCCCTACCTGAACTTCTCATTCTCTATCTGCATTCACGAATTTCTCAAAGTGCACCCATCCGAATGGAAGCGGTTCGCAGGCGAACCGCCACTGAAAAGAATTTACACAAAGAAAAAAAAGGGCTCACGTAGAAACGTGAACCCTTCTGCTTATAACTTTGCTTACTTACATAGAAGCATTTCATAATTCAAGATTACAAAGCGAAGGCGCGTGCACCACCGCTGCCGAGCGTTTCCAGACCCCCACTCCACCTACCACCAACCAGAAAAGTAGGCTGCTGCGTATGAAAAAACACCCAGCGCCGGCGCGTCACAGGAGGGGACGGAGCGATAAGACTGGCAAGCGAAGCGCTAGCCTGGCTTATCGCGGGAGTCCTCTCCCAAGCGTCCGAAGCGACTCTAGAATCATTGGAAACTTTCATCAATCACCAAGTGAAGGCGCGTGCACCACCGCTGCTGAGCGTTTCCAGAACCTCACTCCACCTACCATCAAACAAAAAGCAGGTTGCTGCGTATGAAGAAAAACCAAGCGCCGGCGCGTCACAGGAGGGGACGGAGCCATAAGACTGGCAAGCGAAGCGATGCCCGGCTTATGGCGGGAGTCCTCTCCCAAGCGTCCGAAGCGATTGATAGAGTCCACTAAAAAACACCACTCACAGAATCATTCAGATCTATTCCATTCACCAAGCGAAGGCGCGTGCCCCACCGCTGCCGAGCGTTTCCGGAACCCCACTCCACCTACCACCAAACAAAAAGTAGGTTGCTTCGTATGAAGAAACACCCAGCGCCGGCGCGTCACAGGAGGGGACGGAGCCATAAGACTGGCAAGCAAAGCGCTGCCCGGCTTATGGCGGGAGTCCTCTCCAAAGCGTCCGAAGCGACTGATAGAACCCACAAAAAACATCAGCACTCTCAGAATCATTCACCACTGCTCCGCTCTCAAAGCGTCCGAAGCGACTTCTAGAACTACTATAAAACCACAAAACCTATTCCATCAAACTAGTAACCTTCTCAATCAGCTCAATATTTTCATTCTCCAAATACCCAAGCTTCGACTCGATCATTTCATCAAAATAAACATTCCGTTCCATGCCAAGCTCCTCCAGCAGCAACTGCGTCTCCAGCAGATCCAACAACGTCAGTTGAGGATAATCGTCACCGCTGAACGTTCCATCAGGGCGCGCCTGGTACCACAAGTCTCCAGTTTCCCGGATCCAGCCGCCTTCTTCCTGATTAAACTCTTCAATGCCCACAGTCACTTGCTCAGCTGCCTCCAGATACTCGGCATCGCCAGTATCGCCGTAAGCCTGAAGCAAAATCTTCAGCCCGCCCAGCTCATGGTTCAAAGAAGCGTGGGTCAGCGGCGTACCGTCATCTTCATCAAAATAATCAACGATCAAATAACCGTTAGCTGTTGGAAGGATTTGCTCCTCTTCTACCTGGCTCAACAAATAATCAGCATAGGTTTCCACAGCCAGCCCATCCTGCTCAATTTCGTCATCATAAAGCCGGGCAGTTTCATCCAGGTAAAAAGCGACATATTCGTTATAACGGGTATCGACATAAGGCGCAGTCACTTCATAAGCGTTTTTGAGCCAGGTGCTGGTGTATTCGGTAGGCCAACGGGAACCGTCAAACTCAGCCAGGTAATACAGCAGGTTGACGCGTGAATTCAAAATCATCGTTTCGTGAAAAGCGGAAGGGTCTTTCTCATTCCAGCGCATAGCCTCGTCATCTTCAAAACGGCCGATGGCACGGCCATACCCCATTTTCGTGCTGGGTTCGATGGAGAACGGCAATTTCGTGAAAGGACCATCCGTCGTCAACCAATTCAATTGGACGGTTTGATTGTGCAGGGAATGATCGATCCATTCCTCTTCCGATTCCGTTGACGAAAAAAGCGGGCTTTCCGAAATCATCGCCCATGATTCGGCAAGATGGACCGGCCGCAGCCAAAATTCTTTCACAATAGAGTTTTCTGTAACCTCCAGGTTAGTCACTTCCTTGGAAAGTTCCCGGAGGTGGCTGCTTGTGCCGTCTTCATAGGAAGCTTGCATTTTCTTTGAAAGATAGACATTGCTTTGAAGAAGCTCAAACTCAGCGCCTTTCAATGTACCGAACGGATTGACCGTGGCGTCGACGCCGAATACGTCATGGTATTCGTGTTCCACGACAGTCGGATTCCAGCTGGTGAATTCGTGGTCTTCTAGGCCAATCATGGTCACAGTAGCAGGGAAGAACAGCCAGCTGCTATTTTCCAATCGTTCGAAAAGGAATTTAGAACCATTGCCCAAAGTCCGTTCGGTTATTTCAATAAAACCGATGGTCAAACCGAATAATTCGATGTCTGCGCGGTAGCTGACGTCCTGGGTGTTTTCCAGGGCCCGTTCGGTTTGCTCAGGAGCAGTGACGGTCAATAATGCCGGCAATTCGATGAACACATCAAATTCGTCGCCTTGGTAGATCATATAGTCTTCTTTCATCAGGATAAAAGCGGTAAATAACAGCAGCGCGGCCAGCAAAAAGATGCCGACTCCCCAAATGGCTTTCTTTAACACATCATCACCCTTTCTTTTTGCGTTTGATCAATCCGATAAAGCGCCGGAATCCAGCTGGGTGCATAAATCGCAGCAATACACCGTAAACGATAACGCCAACTGGGACAAGGACGGCAAGTTGGACAAGTGCGGGCCATTCCGTAGCTGAAAAGGCCGTTTTCACTCCCCAAACCGCAAATCCCATCGCGGCAGCAGGAACGATGACGCGAACCGCCATCGATAAAAAACGTTTGAATTCCTGCATGCCCAAATCCTTGTACACCACGATCGTCGATAAGGTGAAATAGTAAACGGAGACGACGGATGCAGCAAAGGCCAAAGCCAAGTAGCCATAATCATCCACCAGGAACCAGTTCAACAGGAAGTTCAATGCGACGGTGGTGACAGAGATACGGAACACGACAGCGGTTTTTCCGCGCGCATACATCGATTTCGACAGCATTAGCTGCATGCCTTGGAAAATGATGATCGGCAAGTAGAACAGCAAGGCCATATAAGTATAGTCTGCATCTTGGGCCGTAAAGGCGCCGCCTTCATAGATAAAGGAAATGAGGGCGTCTCCGATCACCAGCAAGCCGACGGAAATCGGCACAAGCGTCACGAACGAAATTTCCATGCCCAAGAACAAGGTATCCTTAAATTTCGCTTGATCCGTTGCCTGTTCCGACATCAACGTGAAAATGATGGCGGCTAAAGTGGCTGCGTAAATCGCGTTGGGAATACTGATGATCAAGGAAGCGTTATTCAAATAAGTGACAGCGGCTTCGATGGTTCCCGAAGCGAAGGCTTTGTTGACGAATAAATTCACTTGCCCGACCACAGAGTTCAAGAGGGAAGGGATGATCAGGATGATGAAGGCTTTCCGGAAATCAGATTCCATCTTCAACGTCGGTTCCCATTTGTAATTAGATTTCACTAAATAATACAGCTGGATAATGGCACCGATAATGGTCCCGACCACAAACCCGTAGGCAAGTGCATAGATGCCCCAAATGTCACTGAACAGCAGGGCGAACACAGCGGACATGAACGTCGCGAGCAGTTTGGAAACAAGTGTCGGGACGAAAATGCGGCGTGATTGCAGATAGGATTCCAACAGCCCCGCAAGTGCGATAAAGGTCATGAAGATGAAGAAGACTTCAGTCATCTCGATGGCAATCAGTTCAGTTGCCGGCAGCATATTGCCGTAAATGAACGGCACAAGCCAGCCCGCAGTGGACCAGCCTACGACTGAAACACCGATAAACAGCAGCATCGTCCAATTTAAAAGGGCGTTGGCGTTGCCATCGGTGAGGTCCATCTTGTTCTGGCGCCGCTTGATGTAGAGCGGCAGGAAGACATTATTGAAGCCGGTGGCGATCATGGCCACCACTAAAGTGATAAAAGAAAAAGCCAGGAAATAAGCATCTGTTTCAGCAGAAGCCCCAAATTCACGGGCGACAATCGATTCGCGCAGCAAACCCGATAATTTCAATAAGAGGGCCAGACCCGTGGTCCAGATGGCTGCTTTTTTAAGACTGGACATGAATTCACTTCTTTCTCAACAAAAAGCGGCTGGCTCAAAATAGAGAGCCGGCCACTTTTTCTTTGGATACTCAGTTTTTTGTCAGCGCTTCTTGGTAAATCTTTTCGTATTTTTCGGCAGCTGCAAAATGGGAATACTGCTCGATGATTTTTGTGCGTGCTGCTTTGGCCAGCTTTGCGCCTTCTTCAGGGTTTGCCAATAAATAGATCATGGCATCTGACAGCTGTTCGACATTTTTCTCTTCAACTAAGAGGCCGTCTTTGTTGTGGTCGACGATTTCCTTCAGTCCGCCTACTGCACAGGCGATCAGCGGAATGCCTGATCCCATAGCTTCCAGAGCGGAAATGGATGTCGCTTCTTCAACGCCGGCAGAATAGATGGAAGGAACCAGTGCAATGTCGCTTAATGCGTAATACTGGATCATGTCCTTATGATCCACGGCTCCAAGCATAGTGACATTCTTGTCGATGCCCAGCTCTTTTGCTTTTGCCTTCATCTGATCCATCATTTCGCCGGTTCCCGCAAATACCAGCCGGGCATTCGGGTATTTCTCCAATACTGGAGGGAAGGAGAGGATCGGATAGATGACGCCGTTTTTCTTCGTCAATCGGCGGGGGATGAAGAAAATCAATTCATCCTGTGCGATGCCGTATTTATTGCGGAATTCTTCGCGGCGTTCAAGTTCCGGTTTGAAATCCTCCACATCGATGAAGTTTTTGATCATCGACGCTTCGACGCCGGCTTCGCGCTTGATGTATTCTTTGATGCGCGTATCGACGGTAATGACGGCGCGCGTTTTTTTGTACATGCTGTTTTCCACATCCAGCAGTTTCTGCGCATGCTTACTGCCTTCAGCTACGGAGCCTTTGGAAATGCCTTCGTAAGTCAAATAGCCGTGGGTCGTTGTGACCGTCGGCAAACCGACATTAAGTGAAGCGCGTGTCGCGAATACATCCTGGCCATTGATGATGTCGAAGGATTTGTATTTGTCGTCCTTCAAAATCTGTTCCAGGAATTCCTGGCGGCGATTCAAGGTCCAAACATAGCCGGCTCCAAGCGAAGCTTTATTTAATAAGAACGAAGGGCCGCGGGCTATAAAGTCACGGCGCCATTTCGGCACGTCGGAAAAAGAAAGGGTTTCGACTGTATGCCCTAAGTTTTCAAGGCCCGTCTTCAACGTCGTCATATGGGTAGAAAGTCCACCAAGATGGGGGTAATCGTAAGTTGTTGCCAATAGAATTTTCATTTTACAGTTCCTTCCTGAAAAGCTTATTTCACAAAATTTTCCTGCAACAATTCGATATTGCGCATCGCTTCAGCGTGAAGCTTCGCTACGTTCGGTTTCATAACCTGCTGCGCCTGTGCTTTGTTGTCCAATAGGTATAACGCGTTGGCCAATAGTTTAGTTTCATCGATCTCCCCTAAACGGAAAGAATAATCCCACATGCCCGAACGTTTCAGGAAGCTTTCCACTTTCTTGTCGTAGCTGAACCCGAGATGGGGCACATTTGACAAGGCCGAGAAAATCAGTGCGTGAAGGCGCAGGCCAACTGTCAATTCTGCATGGCGAATGAAATTCAAGAACTCATTCGGCGTGAAATCAGAACCCAGCAAATGGGTCTTGTCTGCGTGCTTCATCTTGGACATGACATCTTTTGAAGCAGGAACGTCATATTTACCTTCCATTGGAACGAAGACAGGGGTAACGCCGCGCTGTTCGATCAATTGATCCAGCAAATGGGCGGTTTTTTCAATATAATCCGGATGGCTGAACCACGGACGGACCGTAACGGCGACAATCTTCTCGTCTCCAGTCAACGGCAGGGATTGGTAAGCGCGATCTTCTTCGTCCGCTTTAAAAGCGAAGACGATGTCCGCGGTCACGACCGTTTCCGGACGGGTCACGCCGAGCTTCTTCAAGTAATCTTTCGAATACTGATCGCGTACGGTGATGAAATCTGCGCGGTTCGCAAACAGCTTCATGAGGATCTTGCCCCATGTCGATGTTACAGGGCCGATTCCTTGGGAAAAGAACATCACTTTTGTGCCGCACATTTTAGCCAGCATGACAATCAGTAAATAATAGGGAAGGGGACCAAATAAGAATTTCGTAGGGTATGTATCCTGCAGCAAGCCGCCGCCTCCGGAAATCATCAAATCCGCATCCCGCAAAGCTTTCACTTTTTCTTTGTTTTCACGTCTCCATGCCCGGTACACCGATTTGACACCATATTCTTTCGCTGTCTGGTCGGGCGATAAAGAAAATACAGTAATATCTGGGTCGGTCAATTCTGCTCTCAAATTATCAATAATCGCTTTCAGGATGGCTTCATCGCCTGTATTGCCCAATCCATAAAAGCCGGATAGTACTATTTTCACACTGTTTCCTCCTCAAACTAAAGCTCGCAAGCCTTGTCCTTGCTAAATTCTATCACTTGTTAAACAGCCTATGCAACTACTGTTAGAATCTGCTATACTAATAAAATTGAAAGCTAGTGAATAGAGGGTTCGAATGATGAAAGAAAGCTATTTAGGGGTGAATGTTTCACCTCTCTCATATGAAGGTATAATAGAAGATTTAAGAAAAAGAATTTCGAATGGCGATCAGTCCACCATCATAGCGGTGAATCCGGAAAAAGTCATCGCCGCTGAACGTGATCCGAAAGTCAAAGAGCTGATCAACTCATCAACGTACCAGATCGCTGACGGCATCGGAATCCTGCTCGCTGCAAAAATAAAAGGCGGCCAGATCACGTCACGCGTCACAGGTGTGGATATGATGGCGAAGCTTTTGGAGTTTGCCACAGATGAAGGACACCCTGTGTATTTCTACGGTGCAAAAGAAGAAGTCGTCACAAAAGCAATCAGCAGCATCGAGCAGACCCATCCGGAAATAATCATTGCAGGCTATACCAACGGCTATGAAAAAGATGAAGATGCTTTGATTGAACGCATCAACCGCAGTGGAACAAAAGTTATTTTTGTGGCACTCGGCAGCCCCAAGCAGGAATTGTGGATTCAACGCAACATGGGACGCCTCAAAAACGTCCAAGTATTCCAGGGGGTCGGCGGAAGCTTTGATGTCTTTTCAGGAACCGTCAAGCGGGCACCTGCACTTTTCCGCAAACTCGGAATCGAGTGGCTGTACCGGCTGATCTCCAGCCCATCCCGCATCAAACGGCAGATGAACTTGCCGATCTTTTTAATGAAAGTATTGCGATCACGCTAAAGGAGCTAATGTAAAAATGAAGAAGTCTATCTGTGTTGTCGGTCTGGGCTATATCGGTTTGCCGACAGCGGTTATGTTTGCCAATCACGGACATCAGGTCCATGGTGTGGATATCAATGAAAAAGCAGTTCAAATGATTGGAAATAAAGAACTTCATATAGAAGAGAACGGATTATTGGAACGTCTGGAAACAGCAATCGACAAAGGTGCAATGACAGTCGGCACCAAACCGGTGGCAGCGGATGTCTTCATCATTGCCGTTCCGTCTCCGATCAATCCGGATAAAACAGCGGAGCTTGAATATGTCCGCCAAGCGACAGCTTCCGTTGTTCCTTTTTTGAAAAAAGGAGATCTGGTTGTGCTCGAATCGACAGTTCCCCCAAAAACGGTCGAAAATGTCATGCTTCCGGAATTGATCCAATCCGGTCTGGAAATCGGAACGGAATTATTCGTTTCCCATTCACCTGAACGCGTCATTCCAGGCAAAGTTTTCGCGGAATTGGTTTCGAATGACCGCATTATCGGCGGCATTAACGAAGAATCAGCCCGCGTCACATCGGATCTGTATCGCTCGTTTGTAGAAGGTGCTATGCACGAAACCGACACGACGACTGCTGAACTTGTAAAAGTCATGGAAAACACATACAGAGATGTCAACATCGCGTTCGCCAATGAATTGGCGATGATTGCGCAAAACATCGGCGTGAACATTTGGGAAGCCATCAAATTGGCGAATTTCCACCCGCGCGTCAATATCCATACGCCAGGCCCGGGAGTCGGCGGACATTGCATCGCCGTCGATCCATGGTTCCTTGTTGAACTGGATCCCGAGAAATCAAAAATCATCCACCTGGCGCGCAAGACAAATGATGGCATGCCATCGTATACGGCTCAGCTGACTGCTAGTATCCTTGAAGCCAAAGGCATCACTAATTCGAAAATCGCCATTTTTGGCCTTGCCTTCAAGGGCAATATCGACGACATGCGCGAAAGCCCGTCACTGGAAGTGGTCGAGCAGTTCACTCACCGGAACTTTAACGTAACGGCGTACGACCCGCATATCAAAGTCAACAACATCGCCGAACAGACGCAAAATGCGGAAGAAGCTTTAAAAGACGCATCCGCTTTGGTCATTTTGACAGAACACCAAGTGTTCAAAGATCTCGATCCAACGACGTTGACATCAATGAAAAACAAAATTGTCGTCGATACCAAAAACTGTGTAGACCGCGCCAAATGGGAAGCAGCCGGTTTTGACGTATATGTACTTGGGGATTCGAAGAACTGAGATAGAGGGTGGAAGAAATCGCTCTAGGCGGACAAGACATTGGCCGAAGGGAGTTCGGACAGTGTCTTTGCGACGAAGCAGCGAAGCGATGCAGGAGCAGAGCTACTGCAAGATGCCCCTTTCGCAGGAGCCGCCGGTTTTCCGCCGCCTTCCGCTCATTCTTCTAAGAGTCATTCACATAGTAGTATATGCAAAGTATAGATTTTATAAAAACTTAAAAAAATTACGCCCGCTTCGATTTCAACAAATCACTTAGCGCCGGCGCGTCCACGGGCTGGGCGAAGCAAGAAGACAGGCGTCCTTTGCCTGGCTTTTTGCGGGAGCCTTGCCCTAAGCGTCCGAAGCGGTGGGTAAACTAAAAACTTCAACTAAACTAGGAGGCAAGCCTATGAAAAAGGTAAGGAAAGCGATTATTCCCGCTGCTGGATTAGGTACACGGTTTCTCCCTGCAACGAAAGCGATGCCAAAAGAAATGCTGCCGATTCTCGACAAGCCGACCATTCAATACATCGTGGAAGAAGCGGTCGCTTCCGGAATCGAAGACATCATCATCGTCACCGGGAAAGACAAACGTGCGATTGAAGATCATTTTGATTCTGCCCATTTGCTTGAATCCCGTCTTGCAGAATCCGAAAAGTTTGAGTTGTTGAATGCAGTTCAGTTATCGAGTAAAGTGGATATTCATTATATTCGCCAAAAATCTCCACTCGGTCTGGGCCATGCGGTATGGACGGCGCGGAAATTCATCGGCGATGAGCCGTTTGCTGTTTTGCTCGGCGACGATATCATTCAGTCGGAAGTGCCTGGCCTCGAGCAGTTGATGGGCCAATACGATAAAACACAATCATCCATCATCGGTGTCATGGAAGTGCCGGAAGAAGAAACCTATAGATATGGCATCATGGATCCATCTACAAAAGATGGCCGGCTTTATAAAGCCAATAAATTCGTTGAAAAGCCAAGAGCGGGGACAGCTCCCTCAAATTTGGCGATTATCGGCCGTTACATCTTCACGCCGGAAATCTTCGGGTTTTTGGATAATATGAAAGTCGGTGCCAATGGAGAAATCCAATTGACCGATGCCATTGAAGAGTTGAATGCTGTGCAAAGCGTTTACGGGTATGCTTTCGAAGGAAAACGTTACGATGTAGGCGAAAAGCGTGGATTTGTGGAGACAACTTTGGATTTTGCCTTGGCGCGTCCGGAGCTCCGTGAAGACTTGTTGGATTTTATGAGGTTAAAATTAGAAGAATACAAGTAAAGTTCGAAAGGAAGGCCTGTCTTTGAAAATTTTGCTCGTATCGAATATGTACCCTTCAGAGCAATTTCCAAGCTTCGGTGTTTTTGTGAAAAACACCGAAGCCATTTTAACAGCTGAAGGTTTCACTGTAGATAAAGCTGTCGTTCAGAAAACAGTCAGCAAGTCCAAAAAATTATCTGCTTATATGGGCCATTATGCCAATGTGGTCCGGAAAGGCATGACGGGCAAGTATGATGCCATCTATGTGCACTATGCTGCCCATAATGCGTTTCCACTCCTGCTCCTGAAAAAACTGAAGCCTTCTGTCCGGATTGTCACCAATGTCCATGGCAGTGACGTGGTTCCCGAAGTGGCATCCCAGGAAAAGTTCCAGCCCTATGTCAAAAAGCTATTGCAGCAATCCACTTTGATTATCACTCCTTCAAATTATTATAAACAGCTTGTCCATGAAAAATACGGCGTCACGACACCGATTGAAATCTTTCCTTCAGGTGGTGTGAACTCGTCTGTATTTTATCCGAATCCAGAGGAGCGGGAACTTCAGCTGGAACAATTAGGCTTGAATTCCGATATGCGCTATTTTGGGTATGTTGGACGGATGGACGTCGGCAAAGGGTGGGATCATCTATTAAAAGGCTTTTCCGCTTTTCTTGAACGAAATCCCGCCGAAAAAGACAAAACGCATTTAATCATGGTCGGCTCTGGAAAAGACGAAGCCGCATTTTTTAAAATGAAGTCCGATCTTGGACTCGATGACGTTGTCCATCACTTTCCATTAATGAAACATCAAGACTTAGCGGCCATCTACAACATCATTGAACTTTTCATATTCCCGACCACCCGAAAAGGCGAAAGCCTTGGATTGGTGGGTCTTGAAGCAATGGCTTGCGGAACACCGATTTTGGCGAGCCGCATCGGCGGCATCTTGGATTATGTCCAAGATGGCACCAATAGTTGGTTGTTTGAAGCCGGTGAATGGGAAGATTTGGTTAAGCAGTTGGAACTGTATAACCGATTAACAATGGAAGAAAAGCAACAAATCGCTGAAGCTGCCTATGAAACTGCACAAAATTATGATCAGGGAAAGATTCAATCGAAGCTTTCTGCTATATTTCATGAACTTGAGCTAATTAAATGAAAGAGGATTTTACTATGGACTCTAAAAAAATTCTAATACTTTTCATCGCCTTTATTGCGATTCAGCCGATCATTGATGTCTTGACGACGGCTTCCATCTTCATGGTGGAAACCAGTTTGACGGTGGGTGTCCTTTTACGGACAGCTTATATGGCATTGGCACTGGTATTTTTGCTATGGATGGCGAGAACCAGCAAAAACAGTCGGCTTTTCACTGTTTACTTGATCGGTTTGGCATTGCTGATCGGCATCAATATCGTCAGCAATCTGCAGATCAAAGATCCGTACTATCTGTTCCAGGAGCTTAAGTTCTTCAATAAGGCGATCTATTTCCATATTGTGTTGTTTGGTTTCCTGGTGGTTTATCGCCAGCTGAAAGACAAAAACTACAATATTGCCAGCCAAACAACAAAATACTTATGGATATCGGGTTTATTCATCGGAATTATCTTTATCATTGCCCAGTTGACGGGAACAAGCCTTTCCAATTACTCGCATACGAAAGTCGGTTTTACAGGATGGTTTTATGCCGGTAACGAAGTCGGGGCAATTATGGCGATCGTTTTGCCGATTATGGCTCTCTATGCCATTGAAAAAACCGATTCCTGGAAAAAATCCTGGTCATGGATTCCGTTCATCCTGCTGTCGATCGGCATGCTCGCACTTGGTACGAAGGTCGGCTATGGCGGAATCATCATCGTTTTATTATCGGTAGTATTCGGCAGTTTGATCATGCTGCTGATGAAGAAACGGTCAGCAACGATCAAAATCAATTTGCTGATTTCCACCTTCCTGACTGTCGTCTTGATTGCGATCACACCTGTAACTCCAGTATTCGGCAATATGTTTGCCCACATCGATTCGCTTGGCATCAACTTTGGGGATGCCGTCGAGCGTCCCGGAGATGAAGTATTAGTCGAAGGGGACGAAGGCTTCGAGGAGCAGCAGCAAGAAGAAGAAGATTCCGGAATCACAAGTGCGCAAGTGCAGAACCTGGTGTTCAGCTCTCGCGAAACCTATGCGCAGTTCATGAAAGAGGACTTCCAGAACTCGCCGATCCTTCAGCAATTATTCGGAATGGGCTTTGCGGGGAATTATGAAATTCCCGAACCCGGCAAGTCACCAACGATGATCGAAATGGACTTTCACGATTGGTTCTATTCGTTCGGATGGATCACTTTCATTTACATGATGATTCCATTTGTTTGGTTCACCGGTAAATTCCTGATTCACTTTGTCGTCAATATCAAAACCCATTTTACGTACTTCTATATTTTATATGGCGTTGCTTTCCTTTTAGGGATTGGAATTGCCTATACCGCAGGCCACGTCTTGACAGCTCCAGCCGTTTCCATCTATGTGGCAGCTATCCTCGCGATGCTGACGGTAAACGAAGATCTGCTCAAATCAAAATAAAATAGAATCCAGTAAATCTAGCCCCGAAAGACAGCGTTGCAATTCTGCTGCCTTTCGGGGTTTTTTTCTGTTTGGGAAGATTAAGGCCACGTAAATTCTAAAAAATGGGGAGAGTAATAATCAGTTGAATCGGCTATTACTGGAGAAGAAAATCTGGAGTACAGGAAGCAAATTCAGTGTTCAGAGATAGGGGACTAAAGACTAAGGGCGTTTTAAAAACTATTTATTTAAACAAATATAGAAAAAGTAGTATAAGTAAATTGACATGATTTTACTGGCTTAAAAGGCCAATATTTTTAGTTAAAAATATTAATAAAATAAAAAAATGATATTCTTGCTAATGGTTGAAGAAAATAAATTACTATAAAATGTAAAAAAACTTCATTTACTGTGAAATAGGATAAAAAAGGAAGTAAAATATAGGGATAATATACCATAAGTTGTTCGAAAAAATCAGAAATCGGTATTAAATGTAATTCTTCTGCATTATTTTTGTAAGTATTAGTAAATTTTTTGATATATTATTACATTAGTGGTTGATTTAACGTAATTCTTTGGTAAACTAAGTAAGAGTTTAGTTATCTGATAAAATCTTTCGTTCGACCTATAACAAGTGGGACTCTAGTATCGTTCATAAGACGTACTTAATCTACAGAAGGTGGAAACGATTAGGGAGAAGCGGGTAACTGAATTGAGTTATATGACTCAATATATTTATAGCACCACCAAACCAAGGAGGAATTATATTAATGGCTTACCAACCAAAAAATTACAAAAAATTTGTAGCAACTGCAGCAACGGCTACTTTAGTAGCATCAGCAATCGCTCCAGCGGCATTCGCAGACCAAGCTTCAACTTCAGCATTCACTGATGTGGGTGATCGTTATACAAACGCAGTTGATTACGTAGTAACTAACGGAATTGCAATCGGTATCAACGAAACACAATTCGGTGTAGGCGCTTCAATCACTCGTGGTGACGCAGCGATCATGATCGCTACTGCTGCTGGTTTAATGGACGAAACAGCTCCAGCTTCAGGTTTCTCTGACGTTCCTAAACGTGGTGCTATTGCAGTCAACTCTCTTAAAGAAGCAGGAATCATTAACGGCGTTTCAGATACTAAGTTCGGCTGGGATCAGTCAATCACTCGTGGCCAGGCAGCATTCATGCTTGCACAAGCGTATGAGTTAGAAGACGGCGACGTTTCTAAACTTAAATTCACTGATGTTGGGTCTAAGCACCGTTTCGCAACAGAAGTTGCATCATTAGTTGAAAACAAAATCACTGATGGAGAAACTCCAACTAAATTTGGAATCGAATCTTCTATCAAACGTGGAGATTTCGCAATCTTCCTTCATAGATTATATGAATTGACTCAAGTTAAAGATGAAGCAACTGTTTCATCTGTTACTGGCCTTAACACTAACCAGGTTCAAGTTAACTTCAACACAACTTTGAATGCTGATACAGATGTACTTAAAGATGCAACTGAAGTTGCTAACTACAAATTAGGCACAGCAACTCCAGCTAAAGCTGAATTGTCAGCTGACAAGCGCTCAGTCGTCTTGACTTTTGCTGCATCAGTTGAAGGAAAAGATCAAGTCCTTGTAGTTGAACCGATTGCTACTAATGCAAAAGATAAAGATGGCAACTGGGTAAACACTGAGAAGGCTTCTAAAGTATTTACTTATGCTGATACTGTTAAACCAGTAATCACTAACACTTCATACGACAACGGCAAAATCACACTTACTTTCTCTGAAGATCTAGGGACAGCTCCTACTGTAATCCGTGTAAACGGTGAGCCAGTTACTGCTTTCACAACTTCAGGCAACAAAGTAGTAATCGACAAATCATTGAACGCTAGCCAAACTGCTTCGCTTTACATTGCAGGAGCTACAGACAAATCTGCAGCTAAAAACGAAATGGTTATCTACAATGGTTCTGTAACTGCTCCATCAGCAGATATGGAAAAACCACGTGTGACTAGTGTACAAGTAGTCAACCAAAGTACTGCTAAAGTTACATTGAGCGAAGATATTGTTGAAGACAGCGTATCTGTTAAATTGCAACAGGGTGGAACGCAAACTACTGCTACTCTAGATCGCGATACTACTGACACAACTGGCAAAACTTACTTGTTGAATGTAGGGGAATTATTCCCAGCAGGTTCTACAGCAACTTCACAAACTTTCACTTTGTACGCTGAAGCTAAAGTTATGACAGATCTTGCTGGAAACAAAAACGAATTCTACAGCACTTCAGTAACGTTCGTTAAAGACGTAACTGCACCAACACTTTCTTCTACACGTGTTTCTGCTGGAAACGAGAAATTGGAATTCACTTTCAATGAAAAACTTGTAGTTGCAGGATCTGATAGCGAAATCACTATCCGTAACTCACAAGGCGTTAATTTCTCAGCAGTTGATGCAGAATCTATGTTGAAAACTGATGACGCTTCTACTTACTTAGTAGACTTCAAAGCAACTACAGCAGCATTGGATGCTGGAACGTACACAGTTACTTTCCCAGCTGGATTCTTCACTGATGCATACGGCAACAAATCTGCTGCAGTATCATCAACAATCACTGTTCCTGGAACTCCATCAGCAGTTGATAACGTGAAACCAACAGCTTCAGTAGTTACTACTAACACAAACGAATTCACTGTTTCATACAGCGAAGAAGTTGCTGCTAACGGAATCAGCCTTTCAAGCTACCGTCTAGACGGACAAGCTTTACCTGCTGGAACTGACATCTACTTCACAGATGCTGACAAAGATACAGTAGTTATCAAATTGCCTGCAGGATCAGTTAACATCGGTAATCAAACAACTGGTACTCCAGCTGTATTGACAGTATTGAACACGACTGACAAAGCAGGGAATGTAGTTGAAACATTCAACTCAGCAGTAACAATCAAAGATAATACTCCTGCTAAAATTACATCTGTACAAGTTGCCGGTAACGTTGTAGTAGTAACATTCAACGAAGCACTAACTCCGACTACAGTTGACGCTAACAACGTATTTAACGTAGATATTGCGGGTGGTACTGAAGTAGAAGAAGCAACGGCTGGTAATTTAGAAGCAGTCGCAGGAAACGCTAACCAAATTAAGTTCTCATTTGGTGAAGTTCCAAGTGGTGCAGTAAGTGCTACTGTTAAGTCTAATCAAACTGAATTGACTGACAAAAATGGCGTTTATGTAAAATAATTGAACTTCTCTTGAGTACCTTGTACTCATAAAATCAAAAGCGATGCCGGGATTGTTCCCGGTATCGCTTTTTTGATATTTGGTGCCTGGCACCCACACAATTCATTTTGTTTAAAGGAGTGACAACATGCACAAAAAGAAACGTAGTACGTCTCTTACTATCATCGCATTCCTTGCCATTGTCCTATTCTTATCAAGTGGCCAGCCCAGTCTGGCAGCGAATTTGACTGATGTGGATGAGAGCCACTGGGCTTATGGGGATGTCCAGTCGCTGATGGAGAAGAACGTTTTGAATGGCTATTCGAATGGAACGTTCAAGCCGGATGAATCCGTGACCCGTGCACAGGCGGCGAAAGTTATTTCGCTGGCAGCGGACATTAAGCCGGTGAAACCGGAGAAAGCGAGTTATCCGGATGTTGCGCCGGATTATTGGGCTTTCGAGTATATTGAAGCTTTGAAAAAAGCTGGCGTTATTCATGGGAAAGGGAATGGCATGTACGGTCCTAGTGAGGTGCTGACGCGCGGGCAAATGGCGAAGATCCTGGCGGAAAGTTTTGGCCTTGTTGGGCGCTCGACTAATTATTTCGAAGATGTAAAACCGGCAGATTGGATGTTCACCTATGTTTTAGCGCTGCGTGATAGTGGCATCACAGTGGGATATTCACAGGATAATACTTACCGGCCGGATGGGATTGTCACCAGAGCTCAAATGGCTGCATTTGCCAACCGGGCCATGGAGTGGAAGGGTGAACAGGTGCCTTCGGGTGAAATCATCGCGTTTGGCGACAGCAACACGTCGGGTTCGTATTTGCCGAAAGAGTTTTCAGCGTACCCGGACCATAACTGGCCGAAACTAGCAGGAATCACGAACGCAGGCGTCAGCGGCAATACCACAGCGAGCGCCTTGAAACGCTTTGAAACCGATGTGTTGGACCGGAACCCGTCTGCTGTAGTCATGATGTTCGGTTTGAACGATGCCTTGATCCGACCGGATACGAAGGAACCGCAAGTCAGCAAAGTCCAGTTTGAAGAGAATATTTCATATATGACCGCGCAGTTGAAGGCAAAGGATATCGAAGTCGTATGGATGACCAATTTGCCGGTCATCGAAAGCATTTATTACCAATCGCAAGCGGCACAAAATCCGGATATTCAAAAGCTGTATGCGGGTAAAGGCGGACTTCGGGCATGGGAAGACAGCTATAACGAAATTATCCGCAAAGTTGCGAAGCAGCAAAATGTCGGGCTGATCGATAATTATGCGAATGCTGTACAAAAAGCAGGAAGCGCGACAGATGCAGACCTAAAGAAGAGCGGTTTGATTGATCCCCTGCTCGGCTTCCATTGGACCCCGAGAGGTCATATGATGGTGGAGTATTCGGTAAGCCGGTATTTGGAATAGTGGGGGTGCCAGGCACCTGCGCAATTCTTATACAATTCATCAACATTAATTGCGCCCCGTACAGCTTCTTCAAAGAGCGCATGGTAGTAACTCTCTGTAAATTGGATTTCCTAATTAAAGGGAAAAGTATAGGATTTATTTTCCAAATATATAGGATTAAAAGAAAAACGCTGCTATAATATGGAAGCTACTAATAATTGGATGATGTGCAATTAGATGCCTGACTTATTAATAGCGTTAACATATTGTTGCAATAGGGAAAATTAATGAGGGGGGGACTCAAAGTGAAGAAACTTAGTTATGCACTATTGTCATTAATGGTGGCTCTTAGCTTTACGTTCAGTGCAGCACCATTACCGGCAGATGCTGCGGCAACTAAAGCGAAGACGTACGCTAACTGTAAAGAAATCAACAAAGTTTATGCAGGCGGTATTGCCCGCTCTTCAAAGGTAAAAAACAAAGGCGGGAAAACGAAGTACAAGCCATTTGTTTCTCAAGCATTGTATGATGCCAATAAAAAAAGTGACCGTGATAAAGATCTGATTGCTTGTGAACGATAAGTTCAATGTAATACCTTAACTGGAAAGGAAGCTTCGTCGAGAGAAATCTCTGCGGGGCTTTTTTGCCTGAAAAGCTGAAACGATATAGAAGGGAATTGTGTGGGTGCCAGGCACCCGCACAATTCCCACACAATTCAAAACCCCCATGAACCGGCGATCCGGTTCATGGGGGTTTGTGTTTTTGTTTACTTTTGTTTCCCGAACAACTTCTCCAGCGAATACTGTTCTCCGAAGAGCAGATCGTATTGGATCAGTTCGTATTCACGCTTAGTTGGTTCGACTTTGTCCGGTGTAACTTTGTAGAGTTCGCCGTTTGCATCGATTTTCACGTCGTTCGTGTAGCCAGGCATTTCGGCTTGAAAGTTTTCCAGCACGGAATGGTACAAAGGCTGTTCGATTCCTGCCAGGTCAAAGACGGTCGGTGCCAGGAACGAGGGGCTGATGGTTCCGAGATCCGGAACTTCAGTGCCGTAGTTATTCCAGATGGCCAGTGGCGTAGCATGCATTTTCAACTGATCCTCGAGGCTCCAGTTGATGTCTCCGGCTCCGCGTGGCACGTATTCAGCCTGCTTATAGAATTTATAATCGTTGCCGAGGCCCGGCAAATGGTCTCCAAAAAAGACGACGATGGTGGGTTCATCGGATGTTTCGTAGTAATCGATGAGGCTCTTGAACGCTGCGTCGGCATCCGCGATTCCCTGTGTGTAGGACCGCAACAATAAGTTGAAGACCGGATCCACTCCAGGCGGCGTTTGCGTTTCGACACTGAATTCAGGGTATTTATCAACATTATAGCTGGTATGGTTCTGCATGGTGATGGCATAGATGAACGTCGGATCTTCATTCGCTTCCGTCTGTTCGATGATCGTATCAGTCACCTGCTGGTCCGAAACATAGGGCCCTTTATAATCCGGATCGGTGAATCCGTCGATATCGATGAACTTTTCGAATCCGACATGCTGATAGACTTCTTCTCTGTTCCAGAACCATTTCGGATATGGGTGGATCGCAGTGGTCTGATATCCCTGATCCGCCAAATAATTAGGCATCGCCGGAATTTCATTTTTTATATACTGCTGGTACGGCACAGAACCGGGTGGCAGGAACATATTGGTGAAGCCGGTCAATGCCTCGAATTCCACATTGCTGGTGCCTCCGCCGAAAGTAGGTGCCAAAATCTGGCCGTTCTGCTGTTCTCTAACGGTCGGCATCGGGTCTTCGTTATACGATGTGCCTTCTACAGAAGTCGGATCCCAGAAAGATTCACTCATGATGAAGATGATATTCGGATCTTTTGGCGCAGTCGAGTTGGATTGCGGTTCGACTCTATTCAACCCATCAACGATATCCAGAATGTTTTCTTCATTATAGCCACTTGGCTGCAGCACAATGGCACTTTGCATGTTCAAGAGGAACGTCAGCAGGAAGCCGTTGGTTTTGTAATTACGGCTCTGGTCAAAAACTAAATTGGTGACTCCCGCATCTTCCAAAGTCGATTCCACATCCGGGATCGACCGGTAAAAGATAAAGATGCTCAAATACGCAGCACCCGCAATGACGAAGAACAGTCGCACCCATGGGTTCAAGCGGATCCAGCGCTTCGGCTTCTTGATGAATAAAAAAGCGGAAAAGGCAGAAAGGACCGCAATGATCAATCCGAAAATGACAATGACTTGCGTTAAATTGACGGTTTCATACAGGTTCGGCAATAAATTCAGCACATTATTATAAAGCATCAAATCCCAAGGATATAAAAATTCCCCTAAAAAGCTGAATTTATAAAAGCTGAAAACCGCCAATAGCACTACAATCGCGTTGGTGAGGATAAAACTGATAAAATAGCGGTTGAAAATCCCTAAAAAGACAATGAACAAACTCAAGGCAATCATGTAATTGAAGAAAAAAGCCTCTTTGTTTTCCCCGCGCCAGACAGCACGTTCCGAATAGCTTCCATTTAAATATGTTTCAATTCCATTTATAAGCAAAAAGAAGTAAAACATGGTGGCTAGCATAACCAAAACAGGTTTGTAGCTCCATTTGACTTTCATTAAAAATCACCTCAAAAAGATTTATCACATCAGGCGCATCGATCGCCAGAAAGAGACGGAAAATGTGGACTACCCTTAAGTATAGAGGAAGCATGAGATGCAAGCAAATGCAGATATTTGGAAATTAAACAGACGTCTTAAACTATAGGCACCTCTTCACGCCAAACCAGAGCACATGGACGTCCCTATTTCTACCTGAACTTTAGGAACGGCTACATGAACTAGTTAACCCTCTACATGCATTTCCTCCACTTCTGCTTCTAACCAAGTTCAAGCCTTTGATTGGAAGCTATTCGCGCCACGAACAGCTTGGCATAAGGAGCGATACTTTCTAACGAGGCATGGCTCACACCCAGCGTTGAAGCTTTTACCCACTGAGCACATAATTTCGTCTCACCTTTTCTCGGAATTCATGTAAGAACACAGAAACTTCATGTAGAAATGCAAGCCGGTCAGGTAGCATCCGAACTTTCTCCTGTAGAAACTTGAAAGGGTGAGGTAGAGACACCAGCTCTTCCTTTAGAACCCAAAAATCCACATGTAGCCACGTCACCACCCCAAGCGAAGGCGCGTGCACCATCGCTGCCGAGTGATTCCAGAACCACACGCTACCATCCACCACATCCAACAAGTTCGTTGCGTATTCCCCGACACCCAGCGGCAGGTGCGTCACCGGAGTGGACGGAGCGATAAGACTGGCAAGCGAAGCGCTGCCCGGCTTATCGTGGGAGTCCACTCCAGAGCACCAGAGCGATTTATAGATCCCCTTTAAAACTACTGCTTTAACTCTTTATTCTTAGCGACTTGAAGGATCCCAGCTAGGGAACACGTCCCTGCGTCGCCCACAAATTGGAGGACATTTGAGTCCGACACAGGGACGGGAAACGAGTGAGCCGCAAATTGAAAAACATTTGTGTCTCACCCCAGTAACCCGGATTATTTTCTTCTCTCTCAGCGAAGGCACATGCACCATCGCTGCCGAGTGATTCCAGAACTACACGCTAACTTCCTATCACATCCAACAAGTTCGTTGCATATCCCCCCAACACCCAAGCGCCGGCGCGTCCCCGGAGTGGGTGGAGCAATAAGACGGGCAGCGTACTCCAGCTGCCTGGCTTATTGTGGGAACCCACTCCAAAGCGTCCGAAGCGACTGATAGAACCATTTAAAAACTATTCCCGTAATCTCACACTCAGCGAAAACTCATCCAACTAAAACCTAAAAAAAGGAAAAAAGAAGAGCCCACCAAAACCCGAAATACCTAAATAATTCGAAGAAAACTAACAAATAAGATAGCTTTGGAACCATAGACTTTTGATAGCTGAACTGGAAAAATGAAGTTGACTCAATTATTTGATTATTTAGACAAGGATTTCAGAAAGAGGAGGAAAATACATGAAGAAAGTATTAGCAATACTCGCAATTTTACTATTAACCATCAGCAGTCTGGGTGGTTTCAACAGCCCAGAGGTACAGGCCGCGCCTGATCCAGAAGTGAAATTGGCGAAAACCCTGTTGAAGCCGGAATCGCCGAAAGAGAAAGTCCGTGTCATCATCGAGCTGTTGGAAGAGCCGACGATTGAAACGGCGAGCAAACAAGGCGTTCTCTATAAAGAATTGCCCGATAGCCAGAAAGAACGCATCGAAAAGGCAGCGATAGCCAAGCAGGAAACCGCTCAGACGGCGATTGCCGATATCGCGCCGAATATCGATTACCTGCAAACCTTTACAGCCGTCTTTAATGGCTTCTCAGCGGAAGTCGAGGCAGGACAGGTAGCGAAAATCGCTGAGTTGCCGAACGTCAAGGCAGTCTATGAAGCGACGGAATACAAACGTCCCGAAGTGGAACCGACGATGAAATATTCCAAAGAGCTGGTCCAGGCGCAGCAGGCTTGGAGTGACTACGGCTTTAAAGGGGAAGGCATGATTGTCGGCGTCATCGATACGGGCATCGACCCGGGCCACCAGGACATGGTGCTGACGAATAACACAACAGCTGCGCTGACGCAGGCAGAAGTCGAAGCGTTCGTCGCCGACAGCTCGATCGAAAAAGGCGAGTATTTTACGCCGAAAGTGCCATTCGGCTATAACTACATGGATGCCAATACGGAAATCCGGGACATCGCCCCAGGCGCGTCGATGCACGGCATGCACGTCGCAGGAACCGTCGGCGCCAATGGCAATGAAGAAAATGGCGGCATCAAAGGTGTTGCCCCCGAAACGCAGTTGCTGGCACTGAAAGTATTCGGCAACGATGCTTATTATGCGTCGACTTTCGGGGATATCTACATCAAGGCGATCGACGACTCCATTAAACTGGGGGCGGACGTCATCAATATGTCGCTCGGCGCAACAGCCGGGTTTGTGGATACGTCAAGTCCTGAACAGCAAGCCGTAGAACGTGCAACGAATAACGGTATTTTAGTCGCCATTTCAGCGGGGAATTCAGACTTGCGTGGTTCCGGTTTCCTGGCACCGTTTGCGGAAAACCAGGATTACGGTCTGATCGGTTCGCCTGGACTGGCAATTGATTCACTCGGTGTGGCCTCGTTTGAAAACAGCATGATCACCACGGACAGTTTCGTCTATCAGGTAAACGGCGCCCAGGCAGGACGCGCACTTTACCTGTTGGCGAATGATGTGGAGCCGGAAAGTCTGCCTGCCGATTCTTATGAAGTGGTGGAAGTCGGACTCGGACTGCCGGCGGATTTTGAAGGAAAAGATGTCAACGGCAAATTCGCTTTGATTGCACGCGGTGAGATTCCATTCACTGAAAAAGCCTTTGCGGCAGAAGCGGCGGGAGCGGCGGGTGTGATCATCTACAACAACACCACCGGACCGATCAATATGGAATCCGATCCGTTCATCACCATTCCGTTCCTGTCGACGCTTCAGGCGGACGGACTGGCGATGAAAGCGGCACTCGATGCAGGAAGCCAGGTGACGGTCGTCTTTGACGGAGAGAAGCTGGAGACGCCGAATCCGAATGCCGGCAAGATGAGCGACTTCACCTCTTGGGGACCGACGCCGAACCTGGACTTCAAGCCGGAAATCACGGCACCGGGCGGCAATATCTTCTCGACATTAAACGGCAATGACTATGGGTTGATGAGCGGAACGTCGATGGCGGCACCGCATGTGGCAGGCGGTACGGCTTTGGTGTTCCAGCGGATCGAAGAACTTGGCCTAGAGGGCCGGGATCGCGTGGAATTTGCGAAAAACCTGATGATGAACACGGCCAACCCGGTTGAATTGGTGGCGGGCCAATATGTTTCGCCGCGTCGACAAGGGGCAGGCCTGATGCAATTGCATGACGCGCTGTCGACAGATGTTATGCTGACGGATCAGAACAGCGGCGATGCCAAAGTAACCTTGAAGGAAATCGACAATTACCAGATGACCATGACGCTGACGGCTGAGAACTTCTCAGATGCGGCCGCGACCTACGCGGTGGGCGTCAACGTCCAAACCGACTACATCACCAAGGATCCGAACCGGAAGATCGACATCACTGATCCGAATCGCGCCGGATCCAATGTCGTGACGGATCTCGTCAACATCACCGCACCCGACACAGTGACAGTGCCGGCGAATGGGACGGCGGATATCCAAGTGACGATTGATGCTTCCACTTTGCAGGGACGTCCGGAATTTGCGGCATTCACCAACGGCTATTTCATTGACGGGTTTATTACCTTGACCGACAGCAATGAAGAAGTGACTGGCAACACGCCGCTTGCCGTGCCGTATTTCGGCTTTAACGGCGAATGGGACGATGCACCGATTTTTGATGATGTGGCATGGGATCCCGGCACGGTTTTCGCTTCGACATTCCTGACCGATGATTTCGGAATGATCATCAACGGCGGCAGCCACCAGCAAGGCTTTGTTCCGGAGCGCTTTGCCTTTTCACCGAATGGCGATGGTGCACGGGAATCGATTATTCCAGTGTTTTCGCTGCTGCGGAACGCCAAGCAGCTGGAAGTGAACGTGCTGGATGCAGCGGGCAAAAAATTGCGGACCTTACAGACCGCAGAAAATCTGGTGAAGAATTTCTCTACCCAGTTCTCCTATTATTACAATCCGCTGAATGAGTGGAACGGGGAAGTGCTCGGCAAAATGGTCGAAGACGGCCAGTACCAGATTCAGATGCGCGCGGTCATTGATTATCCCGATGCTGAGTGGCAGTCACTGACTATGCCGATTCTAGTCGATACGGTATCACCGACGGCAAACGCTGCCTTAAATGCGGAAACCCAGACCGTAACGGTGACGAATTTCGAAGATAACACAGGAGGCGGCGGTGCAGACCGCTGGGAAGTATTCCTCAACAATGTGGAGCTGACCGAGAATCAGGAGACTTTTGAAGACGAGTCGCTGGCGCCGAGCACCACCAGCTATGTCGTGCCTGTCGACATTAAAGACGGCGACGTGCTGAAAGCGGTATTCCACGATACGGCCGGCAATAAAACCGAAGTTCCGTTGACCGGTGCAGTAGAAGACACGGAAAAACCAGCTGTTTCCATCATCGCACCCGGGCTTTTTGAAGTATTGAGCACGAAGCGGGTGGATGTATTCGGTACGGTAGAAGACAAATCACGCATCGTCTCTGTAACGGTCAATGGCGAAAAAGCGGATCGCTTTGACGGCGTCTTCTTCCAGCATAGGCTGACATTGGAAGACGGGCGTAACGACATTTTCGCCAAAGCCATTGACGAAGCCGGCAATGAACTCGAAGTGCGCAGCCAAGTGCTGATCGACACCCAACCGGCTGTCCTTGAACTGCTGAATGTGCCGGAGACGGTGGAAGCCGGCCAGGATAGCGCCGAAGTGACGTTCAATGTCACAGACAATATGGACGCCATCAAAGTCTACCTGACCGACAGTGAAGTCTACAGCAACGACATGAGTGAGCCATACGGGGAAGGTAACTTCAACGAAGACATCACCATCACAGTCCCTGTCGGCAATCCAGGCGAAAACGAATTCACCTTGAAAGTCGTTGACGCTGCCGGACATATTACAGAAGAAAGCTTTGTCATCACAAAAGAACAGTAAAGCATGGTGAAAAGCCGGGAGCGGGCGCTCCCGGCTTTTTTTGTTGTGTGGGAATTGTGTGAGAATTGTTTGCGTGCCTGGCACCCAAACAATTCAAAAAAATATTTTGGAGCTGAATAGTCAAACTGTTCAATGACTTTCAAGATGAAAAACCATTTTTGAGCTTCTGCGCGCCGGCAAATGTAAGTTATTCACTTTTTGAGACAATTGACGGAACTCCACCTTCTTTCTACGATAGAAAGAAAGTTCTTAGAAGAAGAGAGTGAGCAGGATGGGGAGAAGCCGACGCATCTGGAATCCGGATGCCTATGAACATGTGGTGATGAGGGGAAATAACCGGCAGCCGATTTTTCAGGAGGAATCGGATATGGATGCTTTTATGAGGGTGTTGGCGTATGCCCATGAAAAATATCCATTCACGATTCTGGCTTATTGCTTGATGACCAATCATTATCATTTATTGATCCGGTCCCCTGAAGTGCCATTAGGGAAATTGATGGCCCTCATCAACAAGCGCTATAGTGATTACGCTAAAAAGAAATACCACTACAGTGGTTATTTCTACGAAAGCCGGTATTATGCCGGCAAAGCGATTACCCACAAAAGCATCCTCGCAGTCAGCCGCTATATCCACCGAAACCCGATCAACACCCTGAATCCGATGGTGGCGGAAATGAAAGAGTATCCGCACAGCTCTTACCATTTCTATGCAAATGCTTCCTGTTCGCCTTATGAATTTCTCGACTTGGGTTATATGCCAACAATCTTGCCAAGACCCTATTCCAAGTGTGTAGCGGGGTATCTGATGTACTGCGAAGAGCCGGATCATCCAGAAATCGAGTCCCTCGGAGTGAATTGAGCGAGAATTGTGCGGGTGCCAGGCACGAAACAAGAAAAAATTTGCATTATTTACGAAATTTTAATAAAACGCTTACAATTTTCTTGTATACTTATTTCGTAACTCATAATATTTTAGGGGAGTGGAGCTTTTGACGAGAAACACGTTCATGAAGATCTTATTGAGCTTAGTACTGGCCTTATCCGCGATGCTGCCATATTTGGCAACTCCGGCAAACGCCGCAGAACCGATTACGGTTGCTGATGCGATCGCGAACAACACAGGTACTGCCACTGTGAAAGGCTTTGTGGTGGGAACTGCCATAAGTGGTACCAACTACGACCAGGAAGCGCCATTTACATCGGCAACAAATTTGGGTCTTGCCGATTCTCCGGATGAAACCGATCCGGCGAAAATCCTTCCGGTGCAATTGCCGACAGGATCGATTCGCGCAGGCTTGAACTTGGTCGACAACCCGGCCAATTTTAAAGCGGAAGTTACCATTACGGGAACTTTAGGCGCTTATTTCTCAGTGCCTGGCCTACGCTCAGCGTCTGCTTACACCATCATTTCTGAAGGCGAAGCACCACCTGAGCCGACTGCTGTCGATACATTGGCAGAAGCACGCACAATGCCAGGTGAACTGATTCAGGTTGACGCAATCGTGACAACCGAAACAGGCTTCTGGGGCGGCAATGCATTCTACGTCCAGGATGAGACAGCCGGAATCTACGTCTACACATCGAGCGCAACTGTGGCGCCGGGCGATGCGGTCCGTTTGACGGGAACCGTTTCCGAATACAGCGGCGAACTGCAGCTGCAGCCCACTACCATAGAAATTCTTTCTTCCGGCAATGAGTTGCCGGCAGTGCAGACCGTTACGCCAGCCGGTGTCGCTGAAGACACGCAAAGCGAACGCATCGAACTGCAGAACGTTACCATCACAGGATTAAAATCCGTAAACGAGTACGGTACGTTCGAGTTTTCAGCAGTTGCTGAAAACGGCGAAGCGGTGACCATCCGCAACGATAACCGCAACGGACTGGCTTTTGAACAATTTACGCAACAATATAAAGAAGGCGATTTGATCCACGTCACTGGAATCGCTTCGAAATACAATGATACCTACCAGGTGAAGACGCTTGGTTTTGAAAGCTTTGACCTAGTCAACAAACCGGCAGTATACGCTGATGTTTTCCCAGGTGTCGTTTCTGAAGGCACTGAAATCACATTGGCTTCGGGCTGGGAAAATGCAACTATTTATTATACGCTTGACGGCTCAGCTCCAACTGCCGACAGCACCGAATACACAGCACCCATCGTTTTGACAAAAGACACAGCGATCAAGGCCATTGCGATTGCTGACGAAACGTCTGAGGTATTTACATTCGACTACACGGTCCTGAAAACCACAGACCTGAAAATCCGCGACATCCAAAGCGGAAACCATTACTCCGAGTATGACGGCGCAGTGGTGAATGAAATCACAGGCGTCATCACACATTTCTACAATGGAGCGAACTTTGTCATCCAAGATCCGAACGGAGACGATGACTGGACGACTTCAGAAGCAATTATGGTCAATAGAGCAAGCGCCAGCAGTTCTTTCCAAGTTGGCGATGTCGTCACAGTAGCCGGAACGGTTGAAGAACATTTCTATAAAGGCTATTCCGACATGAGAGATAACGACCTTCCGGTGACACGCATCCGCTCAACGGACGTGGTAAAGGACGGAACAGCTGAACTTCCTGAAGCTTTGATTATCGGTGAAGATGTCTACCCACCGACCCAGAACATCGACGATGATGGATTGACTCAATTCAATCCAGAAGAAGATGGCATTGACTTCTGGGAATCGCTTGAACTTATGCGTGTTGAGGTAGCTGACGCACAAATCGTCGGTCCGCAGGATTACGGCGAAGTGTTTGTCGTATCGAAAAAGGCCACCAACAACGAGTTCCACAAACAAGGCGGGATCTTGCTTGCGGAAGACGATTACAACCCTGAACGCATCACCGTTACCACAGGTGAAAACATCGTTGCCAAAGCAGGCGACACATTTGCAGAAAATCCAGTTGGCGTTCTGGGCTACGGCTTCGGCAACTACCAGATCTGGACGGAGGAAAGCGAGCTTCCAGCAATCGTGGATGGCGGCACCACTCCGGAAGAAACGTGGATTGAAAACAAAGAAGACGAACTGACCGTAGCGGCTTATAATGTAGAGAACTTCTCTGCAGATCCAAGCCACACATCTGATGCAAAAGCACAGCGCATCGCAGAGTCGTTCGTGAATGACCTGAACTCACCGGACGTCATCGTCATGGTGGAAGTACAGGACAGTGACGGCCCGATCGCATCAAACAACAGCGACGCAACGGCAAGTTACGAACGTTTGATCAATGATATCGAAACAGCAGGCGGCCCGACCTATGCCTGGACAGACATCGCACCTGAATACAACCAGGACGGCGGACAGCCAGGCGGGAATATCCGCGTCGGCTACCTGTACAATCCTGAACGCGTTACACTTTCTGAAGGAACAAAAGGCACGGCAACGGAAGACAACTCATGGGTGGACGGCGAACTTGCCTTGAACCCTGGACGCGTCCAGCCGATCCCGATGCCGAATACACGCAAACCGATCGCTGCACAATTCGAATTCCAAGGTGAGCAAGTCGTGGTCATCGGCGCCCATCTGAACTCAAAAGGCGGAGACCAGCCGTTATTCGGCCAGAACCAGCCGCCATTCCTTGGCTCTGTAGAAGAGCGCATCGAACTCGCAGCAGCCATCAACGGCTTTATCCAGGAAGGTCTGGAACAAGATCCGGACTTGAACGTCATCGTTGCAGGCGATATGAACGATTTTGAGTTCACACCGGCAATGGACGCATTGAAAGGCGATATTCTGACGAATAAAGTCGAAGATGTGCCGCTTGAAGATCGATTCTCTTATTACTACCAGGGCAACTCACAGGTCCTGGATCACCTATTGGTCACCAATAATTTGGCAGACCGCACTGAATTGGACATGGTCCACATCAACGCCATGTTCATGGAAGAGCACGGCCGCGCATCGGATCACGATCCATTGCTGGCACAGATTGCATTTGAAGAAGAAGCAGCACCAGTACCAGGTGAGCAACAGGCAGATCCTGATTTATCCGGAGACCAGGCAGTCATCACAGCCGGCGAACCAGATGAAAACGGTGAACTTGCCATCACGTTCTCAGAAGGCACGGTAGCTGAATTGCTGGAAAGCGGAAAAGACCTGCTGATCGATATGCCGACAGCGGACTTGACGCTATCAGCCGAAAACCTTCAGCAACTTGCAGCAGCGGCAGGCGAAGGATTTGTGTTGGAAGTGGCAGTTGACGACGCACCAGAAGTCGACAAACGCCCAACCTTGACCGATCAAATCGACCTGACCCTGACTGACGCAGCGGGCAACGAGCTGCCATTGAACTTCACCTCACCGGTCACACTGGCATTCGATACAACGAACGACATCAAAGTCCAGTTCGGTGCGCGTGAAGACGCCAAAGGCAAATGGAAAATCATCCAGGGCCAACTCGGCGACAATGTATTCACCCTCAGCATCAACGAACTGGGGAACTACACGGTCGTGACGAATAAAGGCCAAGCGAAGAAAAAATAATCTCTACAGAAGCAGCCAAACTCAAGTAATTGGGTTTGGCTGCTTTTTTTGTGTAGTGGTGATTTAGTCGGTTCTATAAATCGCTCTGGTGCTCTGGAGAAGACTCCCACGATAAGCCGGGCCACGCTTCGCTTGCCAGTCTTATCGCTCCGTCCACTCCGGTGGCGCACCTGCCGCTTGGGTGTTGGGGGAATATCTTTAGTAGAATTCTATAAGTCGCTTCGGACGCTTTGGAGTGGGTTCCCACAATAAGCCAGGCAGCTGGAGTGCGCTGCCCGTCTTATTGCTCCACCCACTCCTTGGACGCGCCTCAGCTGGGTGTTGGGGGATACTGAGCAAACTTATTTTGTGTGTGGGGAGGGAAGGGAGTGTGTGGTTCTGGAATCGCTCGGCAGTGGTGGGGCGCGCGCTTTCGCTCGGTCACGGCCAGCTTTAGTAGGGTTCTAAAAGTCGCTTCGGTCGCTAGAGAGTAGTGACGTAGTAGATTTTATTGGTTTTTACAGGTCGCTCTGGTGCTCTGGAGAGGACTCCCACGATAAGCCGGGCCGCGCGTCGCTTGCCAGTCTTATCGCTCCGTCCACTCCGGTGGCGCACCTACCGCTTGGGTGTTGGGGGATACGGAGCAAACTTGTTTTGTATGTGGGGCGGGAAGGGAGTGTGTGGTTCTGGAATCGCTCGGCAGTGGTGGTGCGCGCGCTTTCGCTCGGTCAAGGCCAGCTTTAGTAGGGTTCTAAAAGTCGCTTCGGTCGCTTGAGAGTAGTGACGTAGTAGATTTTATTGGTTTTTACAGGTCGCTCTGGTGCTCTGGAGAGGACTCCCACGATAAGCCGGGCCGCGCTTCGCTTGCCAGTCTTATCGCTCCGTCCACTCCGGTGGCGCACCTACCGCGTGGGTGTTGGGGGATACGGAGCACACTTGTGTTGTATGTGGGGCGGGACGGGAGTGTGTGGTTCTGGAATCGCTCGGCAGTGGTGGTGCGCGCGCCTTCGCTTGGAGTAGTAGCTAGTGGCGTGGCTATATGAGGGTTTTGGGCTCTATAGCAAAAGTCGGCGTCTCTATCTCACCATTTCAAGTTTCTACTATAGAAAGTAAGCATCCTATCTTATCTTCTAGCTTCTCTACATGAAGTTTATGTACTCTTACATGAATTACTTGGAAATATGAGGTGAAATAGTGTGTTCAATGAGTAATAGATCCATCGCTGGTTGTAAGGGGGGCGGGAATAGTTTCCGTTTGGTTCTGTAAGTCGCTTCGGACGCTTGGGAGTGGGTTCCCACAATAAGCCAGGCAGCTGGAGTGCGCTGCTAGTATTGCTCCACCCACTCCGGGGACGCGCCTCAGCTGGGTGTTGTGGAATACGTAGCAAACTTATTTTGTATGGGGAGGGAAGGGAGTGTGTGGTTCTGGAATCGCTCGGCAGCGGTGGTGCACGCGCCTTCGCTGGGAAGGGTTAAATTGTTTGGGAATTGTTTGGGTGCCTGGCACGCACACAATTTCTTTTTGCCGACAAGACCTTTTCGACACAAGTTGTTATAATGAACACAAATCAACTGCGAAGAAAAAAACAGGAGTGGGTGAAACAGATGAACAGACGTGACAACGATGGAAAGCAAAGCTTCTATAAAGGGATCATGCAGATGCTGCTTGTTATTGCCGTACTGCTTTTTGGAGTGGGTGCCTGCCAGTCCTCAGGTTCAGACGACCCGCCTGCAGAAGAGGAAATCGAGCCCGCTGCGGAAGACAACAAAACAGGTGCCGTGGAGGATGAACAAAGCCAGGCATCGATGATCGCCAACGCCAAAACCCATGTCTACACCCTGTATACCGACCTCGAGCAAGGTTCAGGCTTTCTGATCAACACTGAAGGCGACATCCTGACCAATGCCCACGTTGTGCTGGATGCGTCTTATATCACTGTTAAAAACAGCGACGGCCAGGAATTCAACGGCAACATCATCGGCATGTCCGAAACCCAGGATCTGGCCATCGTCCGTGTCGACGAGCTGGCCGGCAAAGAGCCCTTGGAAATTGAAATGGAGCCGGTGGACATCGGTACACCCGTTGTCGCCATCGGCAGCCCCAATGACGAAAGCAACACAGCGACCACCGGTGAAATCACCGCAACCGATCTCGACTTTCTGGACCAATATGAATACACGGGCCTCTACGAGATGACTGCAGAAATCACCCAGGGCTCCAGCGGCGGACCGCTGATCGCGGCCGACACCGGCAAAATCCTTGGCATCAACTCGATCATCCTTGAGGAAAAACAGGGTACCGGCTACACCATCCCGCTCTACTCCGTCTGGGATCAGCTGACCGAATGGGTCGAAAACCCGATTCTTCCTGAGGAAGAGGAAGTCGTGCTGCAGGATGTCAAAGATGCCTATTTTGCTGATGAACTGTTGGAAGACTTTATTGCCGCTTATTATGAATTGATTCCGTATTCGCTGAATGATGCCGAATCTTCCTACTACCTGTCCTATATCCTGCCAGACAGCGAAGCGGAACAGGAAGCGACAGAGCTGGTTGAGGAGTTTGGCGAATCGGGTCGTATTTATGATACCGTCCAGCCGACTATCACCAGCATTGATATCAATGAAGACAATGCCATCGTGGAGGCCGAAGCCGACTTCGCCTACCACGAAATAGAGAGCGGCGAATCGTCGACTGTGTCCCACGAAGGCGTCTATTCGGTGGTGATCGACGAGTACGGCGATTACCAGATCGAGGATATTGTGAATGAATAAAGAGTAGACTCAGATGTGAGTCTGCTTTTTTATGTGATGATTTTTCAGGGTTCTGTAAGCCGCTCCGGTGCTCTGGAATGGACTCCCGCGCTAAGCCAAGCAGCTGAAGTGCGCTGCTCGTCTTATCGCTCCGTCCACTCCTGGACGCACCTGCCGCTGGGTGTCGGAGAATACGGAGCAAACTTATTGATGTGTGGGGGTGGAAAGTTAGCATGTGGTTCTGGAATCACTCGGCAGCGGTGGTGCACGCGCCTTCGCTGAGTGTGAGATTACGGGAATAGTTTTTAAAAGGTTCTACAAGTCGCTTCGGACGCTTTGGAGTGGGTTCCCACAATAAGCCAGGCAGCTGGAGAACGCTGCCAGTCTTATTGCTCCACCCACTCCGGGGACGCGCCTCAGCTGGGTGTAGGAATGGGATCCTATCTTCTGGTTCTTGTTGAGAAGGTAGATGGAGAGTGGTTCTGAAATCACTCGGCAGCGGTGGTGCACGCGCCTTCGCTGAGTGTGAGATTACGGGAATAGTTTTTAAAAGGCTCTACAAGTCGCTTCGGACGCTTTGGAGTGGGTTCCCACAATAAGCCAGGCAGCTGGAGAACGCTGCCAGTCTTATTGCTCCACCCACTCCGGGGACGCGCCTCAGCTGGGTGTAGGAATGGGATCCTATCTTCTGGTTCTTGTTGAGAAGGTAGATGGAGAGTGGTTCTGAAATCACTCGGCAGCGGTGGTGCACGCGCCTTCGCTTTGAAAATCACCTTTTCAGGAGTTCTACAAGACCTATCGAGGTTTCTACCTCACCAGTATGCTTCTCTACATGAAATTTTCAACTCCTTACACAATTTTCACAAGAAAGATCATATCTTGTGTGTGAAGGAAGCCATATCAAAAAAGTCACTCCCTATTCCCGGCTGTACGCGACGCGAACAGCTTCCATCCAGTGGCTTGAACTTTGTAGAAAACGTGGAGTTGAGGTAAGTATGGAGATTGTTCAGATAAAGGAGCAAAAAGTTTAGGTATAGATATGAAAATTTCATGTAGCTGCTTCAATCATTCATGTAGAAGCCTTAAACATTCACCTAGGACTCAAGCCGACTCCCCAAGCTTCATTCCCACAACCAGCTACCATAAAACCTATACCCCAGTTCAAACCACAAAATGATGCAGAAACAAACGTTTCTGCGAAAGCCCTCTATAGTCAGTCCGTTGCTTATACTTTTCGCACTCCTCCGATAAAGAGTGACGCTAATTCCTTATCTCTCAAAAAATAGAAGAAAGAGCGGAAGGTGGCGAAGGGCAAAGATATGCTCCTGCATCGCTGCGCTAGCTTCGTCGCAAAGGTATTGACCGAACTACCTTCGGCCAATACCTTTCCTGGGGGAGCAGCGAAGCGACGAAGTGCCCAAATCCACTCGGGCGTTAAGCCCGAGTTAGTTCGGCGCGAGCCCCCCGGAAAGCGTCCACCTGGAGCGAATTCTTCCCCTCCAATCAAAGTCACTTCATAAATCCCCAAATTAAAAAGGGGACCGGCGAAGGCCTGCTATTAGCAGGTCTTCGGGTCACCCTTTGGAAATACCTATTTGATTAGAAGCGCTTGTAGCTATGGAATTTCTTGCCCCAGTATGGGTCATTCATGCTCTTGACTTCTGCTTTCGCTCCGCCAGAATGGATGAACTGGTTGTTGCCGATGTAAATCCCAACGTGTGAGATCCCAGCGCGGTACGTGTTAGCAAAGAATACCAAATCGCCTGGTTGCGGGCTGCTGACTGCATAAGTCTCAGCGTATTGTGAAAGTGTCGTGCGTGATACGTTTTTGCCTGCTTTTTTGTAAGCGTATTGAACAAATCCACTGCAATCGAATCCAGAAGGTGTCGTGCCGCCAAATTTGTAAGGGATGCCTTTAAGTGACAATGCTGCTGAAACGACTGATGAAGATGAAGTTGAAACGGAAGCTTTCTTGACAGTAGTGGAAGAAAGCAATGTGCTCAATACCCATCCTGATTTACCGTTGACTTTCACTTTGTACCAAGTCGATTTGCCGACTTTCTTTTGGTGAGTAGCTGTAGCGATTGACCCTTTTTTAGCGACTGTAACCACTTTGTATTTTGTTCCTGCATCTGCGCGAACATTTGTGTTGTATTTCATTTTGAATGTACCTGATTTAGCAGTTGCTTTGCTTGCGGCAACTTGCTCCACTGTAGATTCAGAAGTTTCATATGATGAAGTAGCGACATTTTGTGTAGTTGTTGCTGCTTGTACGTCCGTGGTTGAGTTAGCAAATAGCAATGATCCAGCTGCGAGTAAAGTAAAGACTAGTTTTTTCATGTTAGGTGGTTCCTCCAATAAGTTTTTTTATTATCCAAGAATATGAATTAATAATATTTTGCTCTGCCATTTACTATATAGAGAGAACAACGTAAAAACAACGTCAATTCAATTGCAGTTATATTACAGTTGTATAACAAAAAGAATTCGGCCTTCAAAACCCTTTGAGGGAAGGCTTTTGGAGGTCAATAAAATACGGAGAAAAGGTTTATTTCTTTAGAAAACGGGTTTCAAATCTTTAAAATAGTGTATTTGTTACAAATAATCTCCTAATAAATACAAAATTAAAAATCCTGCCAGCTGTATTTTAGCTATGCAAAGTGAAAAAATGACAAATTGATGATAGACTGCTTCTTGAAAAAATGTATAAGGTAAACACACTCATTTTTTTATTAAAAAAATAATATACTATCTAAATTATGTGAAAACTTTGATTGCAATAACATCTGTTCGTCCAATTTTGACAGAAAACCGTAAACTTCTTACAATTAAATAAATTAGAAAATTCTGAAATGAGGGGGAAGCCGATGAAAAAAATCCTTTCCATCGACGGTGGAGGTGTCCGCGGCATCATTCCGGCAATGGTGCTGGCAGAAATCGAAGAACAGACCGGAAAACCGATTGCGGAGCTGTTTGACTTGGTGGTTGGCGCGTCGACCGGAGGGATTTTGGCACTTGGACTGGTTGCGCCGGACAGGTTGGCTCCCACAAAGCCACGCTATTCAGCCGAGCAGTTTCTCGGATTTTATTTAGAGGAATCCCATGCCATTTTCGATAAATCACTGTTCTACAAAATCACCCGTGGCCTTTTCGCACGGCGCTACCATGCCCGTGCGCTTGAGAAGGCATTGAAGACATACTTTGGTCCGACCATGCTTTCTGAAGCCATAAAAGCTGTCGTTGTGCCCAGCTATGAAATCCATGGGCGCTTTACGGCTTTTTTCAAGAGCCGGGACGTAACCGAAAAGAAAATCGAAAGGGATGTATTGATGCGGGATGTCGCACGCGCCGGCTCAGCAGCACCGACGTATTTTGTGCCGAAAAAGATCAAAGCCTATCCGGACGCGACGTTTATCGACGGCGGCGTCTTCGCCAACAACCCAGCCATGTGCGCCTATGCGGAAGCAAAGGAAATCTTTCCGGATGACGAGGATTTGCTGATTGTTTCCCTTGGTACAGGGAATCCGCAGCTGACCATCGAATTCGGCGACTTCCGAAACTGGGGCCTGCTCGGTTGGGCGCGTCCGCTCTGGTATATCCTGATGGACGGCAGCTCCGACGTGGTGCATCACCAGCTGAATTACGTCCTGCCGGAAAGGGAAGAGGCGAAACGCTATTACCGTTTCCAAATCGAGTTGGAAGAACCAGGTACGGAGAAACTGGACGATGGCTCGGAAGAGAACCTCAACGCCTTGGTCGAGCTCGGCCAGGAGCTGCTCAATACGAACCGCGATGACATCCGCAAATTATGCCAGCAATTATTGGAATAAAACCTTTGTCATATAGATGTAATGAATTCGTAGTGGTTCAAATCGGTGGGACAGGCTAAAATGATAGAGGGATTTAAAGTAAGGATGTTTAAAAGCGGAGTGGGGGAAGAAATCGCTCCAGGTGGACAAGACATTGGCCGAAGAGAGTTCGGCCAATGTCTTTGCGACTCTTATACTTAGAACATCTGCCGCCTTCCGCTCTTTCTTCTATAACAATAATTATTCATCTTCAACAAAACATCATACATACATAGAAGGAGTTGCCCACATGGCCAGAAGATATGACTATATGGATTGGCTGCGGGTCTTGTCGATTTTCGTAGTCGTCGGCATTCATGTAGTTTCAAAAATCATCAACAGCACCACCACGGACGACTGGATCTGGCATTTCGCCAATGTTTTCGATGCCGGTCTGCGCTGGTGTGTGCCGATTTTCTTCATGCTCAGCGGCGCTTTGCTGCTGACGCGTGATAAAGAGGAAAGCGTCTGGCAATTTCTGCAGAAGCGGCTGTCGAAAGTCGTCATTCCGCTGATTTTCTGGAGCTTCGTCTACACGCTGTACAATATTTACGAGCTGGGCGAGTCGTATACCGCCTATGAAATCCTCGTACAGTTCCTGACTGACGACATCTATTACCACTTGTGGTTTCTCTACACCATCACCGGCCTCTACATCATGGCGCCTTTTCTGAAACTGCTGGTAGCTTACATGGACAAGAAAACCTTCCAGGCTTTTCTGTTGTTTTGGATCGTCTTTGCCAGCTTCCTGCCGTTTCTGCCGAAGTTCCTCGGCTTCGAAATTGCCTTGGATGCCGGATTGTTCCAACCGTATATCGGCTATTTCCTGCTCGGCGCCTATCTCGTGCTCTACCCGGTTCCGAAAAAATACCTGATGCCACTGGGCGTACTCGCTGTCATCAGCTATTTTGCGACGCTTTGGGGCACCTATTACTTGAACAACGGTTTGCCGGCGGGAGAGTTCGATGAGTTCTTCTACGAGCATTACCGCCCGAACAACTTGCTGATTACATTGTTCATCTTCATCGGATTCCAGCACATGGCGAACAAGATCAAGCCGAATGCCCTGATCACACGGATCAGCACCGCCACTTTTGGCATCTATGTCATCCATCCGCTCATCCAGATTTATTTGAATAAATTCTTCGGGCTCAACGAAACCACTTTTAACCCGATCCTCAGCGTTCCGCTCGTCTGGATTCTCATATTCACTCTCTCATTCGCCATCATCCTGGCCATGCAGAAGCTGCCGGTGATCAACCGATTGGTGCCATAGAAAATGGACAGTCTTCTTATAGAGAAGGCTGTTTTTATTTGGGTATACAGATCGCTCTAGTGCCGGGCAGCGCTGGTTTGAATTGTGCGAGAATTGTGCGGGTGCCTGGCACCCGAACAATTCCCGCACAATTTTGGGTTTCTATAAGTCACTCTGGTGCTCTGTGCTCTGGAATGGACTCCCGGGATAAGTCGAGCAGTGCTTTGCTGGGCGTACTTAGTTTGAGCGGTTTCTAAAAGTCGCTTCCGACGCTTTGGAGTGGGTTCCCACAATAAGCCAGGCAGCTGTAGTGCGCTGCCCGTCTTATTGCTTCACCCACTCCGGGGACGCGCCTCAGCTGGGTATTGGGGAATACACAGCAAGCCATGTTGGATGTGGTGGGGAAAGTGGGCGAGTGGTTCTGGAAACGCTCGGCGTGATGGTGCACACACCTTCGCTTGAATTGTTTGGGTGCCTGGCACCCAAACAATTATAATTACTAACAAAGTGGAAACTACTGGAAACGTATCTCTTTATTCAACGTCTAATGAAACAAAGGAGGGAATTTCTTGGAAAGCCGTTTTCTTACATTCATCATACTCATTCTCATGCTTTTAGTTGCTGGTTGTGATTCAAGTCAGAAGAAAACAGAACCTCAAAAATTTGAAGATCTTTATCCTGGAGAGCTTGCAGAAGTAACTCAGATTCAACTATTGAACGGCAGTGATGGATCTCGCGTAACTGTGACCGATCAGGAAGCCATCCACTCTTTTATTGAAAAGATAAAAGAGGCTACGTTTATTCCGGATGAAAATCAGGAGGAAAGGGAAGGTTACAGGTATGCCATAACCTTAATGGAAGAAGATGTGGAGCCTTTTACGTTTGGGGTGCGAAGTGTTGGAGATACTTACTATTACACGGAGCCAGATATCCTTCCATTTGTTGATGAACTCTTTCTGAAGTTTGACGAAGAACCGAGTGAGTAGAAAAAGAAATTGTGTGGGTGCCAGGCACCCACACAATTCTCGCACAATTAGTAGAGAAAGCACAAAAAGCCTTCCGTCGCGGAAGGCTTTTGCTGATTAAACTTCAAGATCGGCTTATTAGTGTAGATCTTTCGGAGCTTAAAAGTAATAAAAGTTGATGAACAGTACGAAGGCGATGATGGCCACTAATAAAACCGTCGAGGCCACAATCCATTTCTCGCTTTTTTTATTAATTCCATAAACGATGCCAGCAATTGCCACCAGTGCAAGAAGAATACTTAGAATCATGCCAAGCCCCCCTTAATATGTGTACAACTTTAAAATTAGTATACCATCGAAAGCCGGAACTTCTTTAGATTGGTAGAATAGTTTCAGAGAGTTCAATAACTCGCTTTGGTGCTCTGGAATGGACTCCCGCAATAAGCCAAGTAGCTGAAGTACGCTACTAGTCTTATCGCTCCGTCCACTCCTGGACGCATCTACCGCTGAATGTCAGTGAAGATGCAGCAAATTTGTGGTTCTGCACACGCTCTCGCTTGGAGTGAGGTTGCGGGAATATCTTTAATAGGATTCTATAAATCGCTTCGGACGCTTTGGAGCGGGTTCCCACAATAAGCCAGGCAGCTGGAGAACGCTGCCCGTCTTATTGCTCCACCCACTCCTGGACGCGCCTCAGCTGGATGTGGGAATGACATTCTATCTTCTGGTTCTTGTCGAGAAGATAGATGGAGAGGGGTTCTGCAATCGCTCGGCAGCGATGGTGCACGCGCCTTCACTTGGGGTGGGTAAAGTCTATAAATGGATTTGTGTTTCTAGAGGAAGAGTGGGGCATCTCTACCTAACAATTTTAAGTTTCTACTATAAGAAAGTGAGGATGCTATCTCACTTATTAACTTCTCTACATGAAAGATTTCCTTTCCTACACGAATTTCATGAGGGAAATTACATCCTGTGTGTGGACAATACCTGATCAGAAAATGTCACTCCCTATCCCCGGCTGTTCGCCACGCGAGCAGCTTCCATTCAGGGGCTTGAACTTTGTAAAAAACATCGAATTGAGGTAAGGATGAAGATTGTTCATGTAAAGGAGCAAAAATTTCAGTTATAGATATGAAAATTTCAAGTAGCCGCTCCAATCGTTCATGTAGAAGCCCCGAACATTCAGGTAGAACCCCAAGCAGCCACCAATAAAGAAATCTCAAGTTCACCACACAAAATGATGCAGAAACAAACGTTTCTGCGAAAGTCCCACACCTGTTCGTGATCAGCTCGATGCCTATGCTTTCCGCATTCCTCCGATAAAGAGTGACGCCTCACTCCTTATCTCCCAAAAAACTAGAAGAAAGAGCGGAAGGTGGCGACTCCTGGGGGAACCAGTGAAGTGCCGAAATCCACTCGGGCGCTAAGCCCGAGTTAGTTCGGCGCGAGCCCCCCGGAAAGCGTCCACCTGAAGCGACTTCTTCCCCCTAAATCCATTGCACTCTACTGTTCTCATCCTTGTCTTGCTTTTCAAACTCGCTGCGCTGTCCTGCTTAAGCTTTTGTCCAGCCTTCACTGTTATGGCCATCCCCCAGATATTAGTATAAATTACTCTTTTCTAGTATAAATTTAAGCGAAAGCCCTTTTCATCTCAACTGGAAGTGAGTACAATACAAGTAATCAAACAATGGACACAATTGGCTTTGACGCTTCTTTCTACATCTTATATACTGATATTGGTAATAGAACTTATATGTCTGTTAAATATTTCTTATATTTTTGGAAAATTCTACTAAAATAATTCGGAATAGCAAAGGGGTTTTTTTTATTGAAAATACTGTATAGCACGTTGAGCGCTTTACTTCTGGTTACGGGTCTGGGGCAATTAACGGCTTCAGCGGATGACAATCCGGAAAAACGGATGATTATCGTCTACGAGGAAGAGCAAAAGAGCTTTTCAATCGCTGAAAAGACCGAAGATTTCGGCGGCTCTGAGGTAGAGGCCTATGAGGAAGTATCGATTGTATCTGCGGAAATGACAGAAGCGGAAGCTGCGAAGCTTTTGGCCGATCCTTCCGTCAAAGCGATTGAAGAAGATATCGTCTTTTCTCTTAGTGCTCAATCGGAAGGCTGGGGAATTCCGCAGATCAAAGCAGCTGCGGCTTGGAATTCCGGATTTACAGGAAAAGGCGTGAAAGTCGCCGTCATCGATTCGGGGATCACCAGACATGAAGATTTGGTCATCGCCGGTGGCTATTCCGCTATCGATGGCATGACTTCCTATGCGGACGATCAAGGGCATGGAACGCATGTCGCCGGAATCATCGGTGCCAAAAATAACAGCATCGGCTTAAAAGGTGTGGCACACGAAGCGAGCCTGTACGCCGTCAAAGCATTTGACAGCAAAGGCGACGCCTATTTATCCGATTTGATTGAAAGCGTCAACTGGGCGATCACCAATAATATGGACATCATCAACTTGAGTGGCGGTTCGCCGGAAGATTCCACCGTCTTTAAGGAAGTTTTCGACAAAGCTTATGCCAGAGGAATATTGATCGTAGCAGCAGCCGGCAATGTCGGCACCAATACGGGGATAGGCGATAATGTCGAGTATCCGGCACGCTATCCATCCGTCATTGCGGTGGGTGCATTAGGGCAAAACTTGCTTCGCGCACCATTTTCATCGACAGGACCTGCGGTTGAAGTGGTGGCCCCTGGGCTGAACATCTACAGCACATTGCCAAGTAACCGCTACAGCCTGATGTCCGGTACCTCTATGGCGACGCCGTACGTCGCTGGGCAATTGGCTTTGATGAAGCAGGCGTACCCAAAATTGACGAACAAGGAATTGCGGGCCGTGATGGCACAGGAAGCGAAAGACTTGGGCAAAGCTGGCAGAGATCCCCTCTACGGCCATGGATTGATTCAGATTTCTTCCTATAAAGCACCGCGAATTTCTGAAGTGGGCAATCCACTTCTGACACTGGCTTTCGATAAAGCGTCGATCACCAGCGCAGTCGGCAAATCGGTTCAACTGGCTGTGACGGCGAGCTATACGAACGGCGAAGCCATCGATGCGGCCCAAACCGCACAATGGGTTTCATCAAATCCGGCAGTAGCCACCGTCTCTAAAGGAAAAGTGACGATGAAAGCAGTTGGGAGCACCACCGTCACTGCAACTTTAGGAAATAAAACCGCTTCATTGAAAATAACAGTTCCACAAACTGCGGATCTTTTCACAGATGTCTCTGCTGCCTATTTTCCTTCAGTCGAATACCTGGTGAAAAGAGGGGTCACCAATGGTGAAAGCTCCACACGGTTTGGCGTTCAAAACGACATCCTTCGTGTAGACGCCGCCATCTGGCTGGCAAAAGAACTCAATTTGGACCTGGCCGCTGCGCCAGCATCCGGATTCACCGATGTCCCGGCCCGTGCCGTGCCGTCAGTGAACGCATTAAAACATGCGGGCTATATCAGCGGCAAGACGAAAACGACCTTCGGGGCAACCCAAAAGCTGACGCGGGGCGAAATCGCCTTGATTCTGAAAAACGGTTATAAGCTTCAGCCGAACGGTGAGAAATTGCCGTTTACCGACGTATCCTCCCGCTACGAAGAAGCGGTCAATGCGCTGGCCGCCAATAAAATCACCAACGGCATCAGCGCTACACAATTCGGCGTCGTCAACAATGTAAAACGCGGCGAATTGGCCATCTTCATCTATCGACTGGCTTCGATGTAAAGCGCGGACTGTCTTCATTTTCATTTCCATAAAACTGCATACCCCTTTCGAAACCCGTCTGCCTCTGGCATGACGGGTTTTCTCATCGATTCAATATGTATCATTTTGTAATAAACGTAACATAAACGTAATATTATTTTGATTAGCGTTTGGTCGCTTAAGCCGTGAATTATGGTAAATTTAAACTGTCTTTTAGTTTGAAAATTCCATTATTTTGACGAGGGGGAGAAAGATTGGGGAAGATACGTTCAATTTTATTGATGGCATTGGTGTTTCTGGTAGCTTTTGGAACTGTTTCGGCAGGCTTGCCAGGCGTTTCAGCTGCGCCGAATAAAGCAGCTGGGGCTGGCCAGGAGCTGCAGCTGAAAAAGCCGGCAGTGAAGATTCCGGAAACGCTTGAAAATCCGAAAGATCCGAACAAACAAGTGCGGATCATCGTGGAACTCGCAAGCGAACCGGCAATCGAAAACGCGACACGCAAAGGCGTGCTCTACAAAAATCTGCCAGCGTCCCAGAAAGAAACCTTGGAAGCGGCAGTCAGTTCTGAACAAAATTCAGTTCAGTCATCCATCTCGAAACTGGCACCCGGCATTACATACCTAGAAAATTTCACGACGGTCTTCAATGGCTTCTCGGCTGAAGTGGAAGCCGGAAAAGTCAAAGACATCGCTTCTCAAAGCGGCGTCAAAGCTGTCTACGAATCAACCGAATACCAACGTCCGGAAATCAAACCGGAAATGAAATACTCCAAAGAACTTGTCCAGGCGCAACAAGTCTGGAACGATTACGACTATAAAGGCGAAGGGATGGTCGTCGGCGTCATCGATACCGGCATCGACCCGAGCCACAAAGACATGGTCTTGAGCGATGACGTTTCAGGTGACATCACCAAAGCCGATGTCGGCGCGCTATTGGGCGATGGCTCAGTGGAAAATGGCCAGTATTTCACGCCTAAAGTGCCGTTCGGCTACAATTACATGGACGGCAACAATGAAATCCTGGACCTCGGACCGGAAGCTTCGATGCATGGCATGCACGTAGCCGGCACAGTGGGAGCCAACGGCAATGAAGAAAACGGCGGTATCAAGGGCGTAGCTCCGGAAGCGCAATTGCTTGCGCTGAAAGTGTTCGGCAATGATCCGTTGTATCCATCGACTTACGGCGATATCTACATTAAAGCCATCGATGATTCCATCAAATTGGGGGCGGATGTCATCAATATGTCATTGGGCTCCGTTTCCGGATTTGTGGATTCCTCGAACCCTGAACAACAGGCGGTTGAACGCGCCACAAACAGTGGCATCCTGGTATCCATTTCAGCCGGAAACTCGGATATGCTGGGATCGGGTTATTTTTATCCCTATGCTGAAAACCAGGATTACGGCTTGACCGGCTCGCCAAGTGTTTCATTCGACTCGTTTGGTGTCGCATCTTTTGAAAACGACATGATCACGGCCATGAGCTTTGCGTACCAGGCGGACGGGGAAGAAGCCGGGCGCGCCATGTACCTATTGGCGAACGACAAAGATCCACGCGATTTGCCGGAAGCTTCCTATGAAGTGGCGGATGCGGGACTGGGTATGGCCGCTGACTTTGCAGGAAAAGATTTCACCGGTAAATTCGCACTGATTTCACGCGGTGGCAATCCGTTCGTGGAAAAAGCGATCAACGCACAAACTGCAGGAGCGACCGGTGTCATCATCTACAACAACACGTCAGGCACCATCAATATGGCGTCCAATCCATCCATCACGATTCCTTATATGTCAGCCCTTCAGGCGGACGGTGTGGCTATGAAAGCGTTGATCGACGCCGGCCAGAGGGTGACGGTTTTGTTTGACGGGGAATACCTGGAAACCCAAAGTCCGACAGCTGGACAGATGAGTGATTTCACTTCATGGGGACCAACGCCGAACCTGGATTTCAAACCGGAAATCACAGCACCGGGCGGCAATATCTTCTCGACATTGAACAACGATGAGTACGGCTTGATGAGCGGAACGTCGATGGCAGCACCGCATGTTTCAGGCGGTACGGCTTTGATTTTCCAACGCATCGAGGAATTGGGGCTCGACGGCAAGGAACGTGTTCAATTCGCCAAAAACCTAATGATGAATACAGCGAATCCCGTAGAATTGATCGCTGGGGAATTCGTTTCACCGCGCCGCCAGGGAGCAGGCTTGATGCAATTGCATGATGCCTTGTCGACTGACGTGACGGTGACTGAACAAGCGACAGGCGAAGGGAAAGTGGCATTAAAAGAAATCAAAGACAACAAATTCACGTTCACAGTGACGGCACAGAATTTCTCGGATGAGCCGGCAAATTATAACGTAGCTGTCAATGTCCAGACGGATAAAGCCTTAACGGCGAGCGGCGTCCAGGTGACGGCACCGAACATCGCAGGATCAAATGTCGTCACGGAACAAGTGGCGATTGATGTGCCGAAAACAGTGACGGTTCCGGCTAACGGCAGCCAGGACATTACCGTCGCAGTCGATGTGTCCGCACTGGAAAACGATGCGGCTTATCAAGCATTCACCAACGGCTTTTTCGTAGACGGCTTCCTGACCTTGACGGATGCCAACGAAGAAGTGACGGGCAATACGGAATTGGTCGTTCCATACTTCGGCTTTAACGGCGGATGGGATGATGCGAATATCTTCGATTACTTCGCATGGGATCCAGCCACGTATTACGGAATGACCTTCCTGGTGGATGAAAACGGCGAGACCATCACAGGCGGAACGCATCAGCCGGACTTTGTGCCGGAACGATTCGCGTTTTCCCCGAATGGCGATGGCCTGAAAGACCAGGTAATTCCAGTGTATTCATTGCTGCGAAATGCCAAGAACTTTGAAGTGAACGTGCTGGACGCAGCGGGCAACACCTTGCGGACCATCCGGACAGAAGACGAATTGGTGAAGAACTATTCAGCCGATGAGTCGTATAACTTCAATCCGGCCAATGGCTGGGATGGAAAAGTACTTGAAAAAGCCGTAGCGGACGGCGATTACCAAATTCAATTGCGCGCAGTGATCGATTATGAAAATGCGGAATGGCAGACAATTGAATTCCCAGTGAAAGTCGATACCGTAGCACCCGTTGCAGCAGCAAGCTTCAACGCAGCGGCCAAGCTGGTGGAAGTGGCAAGCTTCAACGACAACCCAGAAGGCTCTGGCCCGGATCGCTGGGAAGTCTTCCTGAATGACAAAGAACTGACGGAAAATGCGGCGACGCCTGCAGACGAGTCATTGGCACCGACAGTCACGAGCTTTGCGGTAACGGAAGAGCTGAAAGCAGGCGACAAACTGACAGCGGTATTCTACGATACGGCCGGCAACCAACAAGTGGTCGACCTATCGACGGCAACACCTGAAACCGTCAAACCGGTCATCTACATCGACAAGCCGGATGTCCTGTCGGTGCACAAAACCAAAGAAGTGGCCGTCGCTGGACGCGTGGAAGACGATTCGAAAATCATTTCCCTGACAGTCAACGGCGAGCCGGCAACTGAATTTGACGGCAAGACCTTCAGCCACAAGCTGACCTTAGCGGATGGCTCCCATTACGTCAAAGTCAAAGCCATCGACGAATTCGGCAACGAGATGGAAATTCGCCGCCAAGTGCTGGTCGACACCACTCCAGCGGTCATCACCTTGACAGACGTGCCGAAAACAATCGGCCTTGACCAGGACGAAGTGGAAATCACTTTCAACGTCAAAGACAATTTCGACGAAATCCGCGCGTATTACTTTGACAGCGAAATTTTCGCCCAAGACCTGACAGCCCCTTACCACCTGAAGAATTTCGACCAGGACATCACCACCACTGTGCCGGTGCCGGCCGATGGAGCAAACGAAATCAAGCTGAAAGTCATCGATTTGGGTGGCCACGTAACAGAGGCCGTCTTCACCATCACGAAGGCAGCTCCAACCAAGCCAGGAAAACCGGACAAGCCAGGCAAGGGCAAACCCGACAAGCCTGAGAAACCAGGAAAAGGCAAACCCGATAAGCCTGGTAAGCCTGTTAAACACTGAGTAGGAATGGAGTAAGAGCAGATCAAGAGCAGATCAAGAACAGATCAAGAACAGATCAAGAACAGATCTAGAGCGTGAGAATATCTCAATAGAAAAAGCCGGAAGCAGCTGCTTCCGGCTTTTTCTATTGAATTGTGTGGGAATTGTGCGGGTGCCAGGCACCGATTACTGTACTTTTATCAATTCTGACGAAATTTTACCATCGAGGCCGACGGTTTTAACCGTGCCGAACCCTTCGACCATATAATATTTATAGCCCGTATCGTGGTTAACGGAAGAATCATATGGAACTGTAACTTCGACTGCATTGGTAAAGGTTTTATAAGGTGTTTTGACAGTGACGTTGACTCCGGTAATTTTACTTACTGGTGCAAAAGGGTTGTCGATATTAAACACTTTTCCTTTTTTGATCGGATAAACCAATTCGGTTATATATTCAGAGAAAGGGAAGCCGATATTATACATATCGTAGGTTTCGTCTTCCGTATAGAAAATATCTTCTACGTCTTCATTATAGTTTTCCCAAAGGAAACCGAGTGGTTCGCCATTAAGGTGTGAATCGTCCGTATATCGCGCATTCAGTACTATACCGTCAGCTGAGCGGTAGGAATAAACCTTTGTTTTATCACGCAAATAAGAATTTTCCATGTGGGTATCGTTCTTGAATACAGGTTCCAATCCGCGGGCAAGGAATGCCGAGAACTGGCCGCGGGTCACGTTGGTTAACGGACGATAGGTTCTGTCGGGATAACCGGCGGTGATATTGTAGGAAACCAGTTGGTTAATCGGCTCGAATGCTTTCATATTCGCAGAGACATCCTTAAAGTCAGTGGCACCCCAAAGAGGCATCGTGAAAATATTCGACAGCAGGATTGCCATGTCTCCGCGGGTAATGGGTGCATCCGGACGGAAGGTCTTATCGGGATAACCATTCAAATAACCGGCTTCTTGTGCAGCAGCAATATAGCCGCTCGCTTTACTGGATTTACTGACGTCTTTAAAGCCAGTCGCTCTCTGCGTGCCATCCAAATCCTTCAATTGGCCGATCATGATTGCAGCTTCTGCGCGGGTGACGGTTTTGTCAGGACGGAACGTGCCATCCTCATATCCGGTAATGACTTTCTTGTCGACAAGATAATCGATCTCGTCATAGAAACGGTGGTTCTCAGGCAAGTCGGAAGCAGCCAAAGCAGGCGTGCCCATTAAACTGAACGCCAGTACAGCACTACTCAGAATCAGTGTCTTTTTCAAAGTTATCCATCCTCTCGGGTATCTGAAACTTTCTACATGTACAGTATACCCTAAGAGTTACAAAAATGGGATAATTACCAATATTATTTTTGGAATTGTGTGAGAATTGCGTGGGTGCCTGGCACCCACACAATTCTCATACTATTTATCCCGATTAAGTTAAGGCGCGTCACCGGAGTGGGTGGAGCAATAAGACGGGCAGCGCTCTCCAGCTGCCTGGCTTATTGTGGGAACCTACTCCAAAGCGTCCGAAGCGGCTTATAGAAACCTATTAAAGATTTTATTGCTCAAATTGTATAGGTACTAGAAATCCACCCAAAACCCACACAATTCCTCATTCCATCCCAATCAGTTGATTTACTGTATCCCCTTGAGGATTATCCACGCGGATTCGCGCATGCCCTTCCGCGTAATAATGCTTGTAGCCATTGACCGTGACTTCCACAACATCCTCAAATGTTCCGTAATCGGTGGTGACCGTTTGGCCGACAGCTGTGACCGTGAAGACTTGATTGTTTTCATCTGTGAAGGAATCACCCAGCCGCACCGGATACTGAAGATCCAGCACATAAATATCCTGCGGGATGAATTGAAGGCCAAACGTGCGATGCGTTTCAATTTCCCCGTACAAAGCTTCGCCGGTGCCAATGTCCGAAACGACGGACCACATGAACCCGTACTCGCGGCCGCTCCGGTCAGGCACATAAGCATAGCTGTGGCGTTCGATTCCTTCAGGCGTCTGGTAGATATAGGTTTTTGTCTTGTCTTTCATAAATGAAACCGGAATCGCTGCTTTATTCTTGAAAGCAGGCTCAAGCCCGCGCCCTAAAAATGCTGCAAACTGTCCGCGCGTCACGGATGCAGACGGACGGTAAGTATTGTCCGGATATCCGATGGTGATGTTGCCGGCCAAAATACGCGAAATGGCTTCATAAGCTCTCATATTTTGCGACACATCTGTGAAATCTACTTGTGCAGTGAGGCCAAGGCTGAAGAGGCGGTCGACGATGATGGCCATATCTCCGCGCGTAATCGCAGCATACGGACGGAAAGTGCCATCCGTAAAGCCGGAAACATAGCCGGCTTCTTCAGCCGAAGCAATATAGCCGCTTGCCCGCTGGTTGGCCGTTACATCCGGAAACTTCGTCTCGCGTTGAGTGCCATCCAAATCCTTCAGGCGGCCAATCATAATCGCCGCTTCGGCACGGGTGACAACAGCATCCGGCCGGACCGTGCCATCCGGATAGCCGGTGATCACATCACGCTCCATCAGATAATTGATCTCTTCATAAAACGAATGCTGCTCAGACAAATCAGGAGCGGCCAAAGCAGGTGGCACAATCAGCAGAAGTGCCAAAAAGAACATCGCGACTTTTCCCATTTTCTTCATAGCTCTCATCCTTTCTAAAACTTTTTTTCGTATCCTTACCTGCATTTTAACAGGGGAGGAAGCCGATAACCATAAATAATACTGATTATTCTGATTAATTGGAGGCATTTGGATGGGGAATGCTGGGATACTTTACGTCCGAGAAACCTAAAGAGAATTGTGTGCGTGCCAGGCACCCACACAATTCCCACACAATTTAACCGGATCAAGCGAAGGCGCGTACCCGGAGTGTGGAGCAATAAGACTGGCAGTGTTTAGCTGCCTGACTTCTTGTGGGAACCCACTCCAAAGCGTCCGAAGCGACTTAGAGAACCCTAAGAAAGCCGCAACTCCACTCTATTTTCTTTTTGTAAATATCTTTTAATATTTCGGTTGTCGTATATAATTTAGTTGTTAGACTATTTAGTCAAAAAGAAGAGGAGATGAAAAGATGGCGATCAGTAGAAAAATTTCCATGATTCTCGCAGCGGTTGTCCTTGTTCTCAGCGGATTGTTTACAGCCGTTCCAACACAGGCGGCAGCCGACGAAGTGACGAGAGGCGAGTTCATCAAGCATTTGGTGACGTCCCTGAAACTGGATTTAGGGGACGGCTCGACCATCAGCTTCAAGGACGTCGATAAGGAGCTGGCTCCATATGTTGAAGCGGCTTACAACCTGAAGTTGACGAGCGGAAAGTCCAAGACGGTCTTTGCGCCGGATGAAAAACTGTCACGTGAGCAGGCATTTTCAATCGCTTCACGCGCAGTCATGACGGACAAAGTCTATTCGACAGGCTTATTGAGAAATTTTAAAGATAACCGTTACTTAAGCAAAAGCCTGTTGAAGGACCTGGCCAAAGGAGTCGGCATCGGCCTGCTCAAAGGCTATGGTGACGGCACCGTAAAACCATCGAAGCCGGTTTCTCCAGGCGAGATGCGGGCGATTGTCCAGCGCTTGCTGAAAGAATATCAGCCGGTCGGCGGCAAGAATGTCACCTTGCGCATTCTGGGGACCTCCGACCTCCACACCAACTTCGTCAATTACGATTACTACCAGGACAAAGTATCGAACAGCCTGGGCTTAGCGAAAACAGGGGTGCTGATCGAACAGGCGCGCCAAGAAAACAGCAACTCGCTCCTATTCGATAACGGCGACCTGATTCAGGGAACGCCATTCGGCGGCTATAAAGCAACCGTCGATCCGATCGAAGAAGGCGAGCTGCATCCGGCCTATGCCGCACTTGATTCACTAAATTTCGATGCATCGACTTTAGGCAACCATGAATTCAACTTCGGCTTGGATTATTTGGACGAAGCGCTGGACGATGCACCGTTCCCAGTGCTGAACGCCAATGTCTACGACGCTGAAACAAATGAAAACCGCTACGAACCCTACACGATCATCGACAAGGAAGTGGTCGATGGCAAAGGCAAGAAGCACACGATCCAAGTAGGTGTCATCGGAGTCGTCGCTCCGCACATCATGAAATGGGACCGTGCGCATCTTGAAGGAAAAGTGACCGCCGAAGACGCAGTCGAATCGGTTGAGAAATTCCTTCCGGAAGTGGAAAAAGCGGGAGCGGACGTAGTCGTCGTCCTATCCCACTCAGGAATGGGTGACGAAACCCATGAAATCGGCGAAGAAGACATCACCTACCAGCTTTCTGAAGTGGAAGGCGTCGACGCCATCATCACCGGCCACAACCACGATGTCTTCCCGGGCTCTTACGGCGACTTGAAAAATGTCGACCAACAGCAGGGGACCATCAACGGCACACCCGTCGTTATGCCGGGCAATTTCGGCAGCCACTTAGGCATCATTGATTTGCAGCTATCGCAAAAAGGCAAGGAATGGAACGTTGAATCGGGCAAAGCGCAATTGCGTGAAATCGATGCCGAATCCGACGTCGTCGCACAGCAAGTCATTGACGCTGTCAAAGAAACACACGAAGCGACCATCGAATACGTACGCAGCCCAGTCGGTGAAACCACAGCACCGATCAACAGCTACTTCTCACTGGTTCAGGACGATCCATCTGTCCAGATCGTCAACAACGCACAAACCTGGTATGTCGAGCAGCAGGTAGCGGGTACAGCCAATGCCGACTTGCCGATCCTATCTGCAGCAGCACCGTTTAAAGCGGGCGGCCGTAATGGAGGAAACTATTACACAGACATCGCAACCGGTGAAATCGCCATCAAAAACGTCGCCGACCTTTACGTCTTCGACAACACGGTATTCGCCTTGAAACTGACAGGCAAAGACGTCAAGGAGTGGCTCGAGATGTCCGCAGGGCAATTCCAGCAAATCAACCCGACAGCGACAGGCGAACAGCCATTGATCAACAACGATTTCCGCACCTATAACTTTGACGTATTGGACGGCGTCACTTACGAAATCGACGTCACCGTCCCTGCCAAATACGACGCGGAAGGCGTGCTGGCGAATCCAGCTTCCAACCGCATCAAAAATCTTTCATACGAAGGTGCACCGGTAACCGATGCCCAGGAATTCCTGGTCGCAACGAATAACTACCGCGCAACCGGCAACTTCCCAGGCGTCACCGATGCCGTGGAAGTCATCGATTACGCTTATGAAAATCGCCAGGTCATCATCGACTACCTGCTGGAAATCGGAACCATCGACCCTTCAGCAGACGCCAACTGGAAATTCGCACCGATTGCGGGCGACCAGAACATCGTCTTTGAAACCTCGGCCAACGCACAAAGCCTGATCCCAGAAGGCAGCGGCATCACTTACGTAGCCCCAGCTGCCAACGATTTCGCCAAGTACCGAATCGTGATCGAATAACACAAAGAAAGCTTTCCGCTCGTTGCGGAAAGCTTTTTTTTATTAATTGTGCGGGTGCCTGGCACCCACACAATTTGGGCATGATTCCATAAGTCGCTTCAGCTTAGAGTGTTGCGGGAATACGCAACAAATTTCTTTTGTGTGGGAGGGAGAAGTAGGCGTGGAGTGAATTGTGTGAGAGTTGTGCGGGGGCCTGGCACCCACACAATTTGGGCATGACTCCATAAGTCGCTTCAGCTTAGAGTGGTGCGGGAATACGCAACAAATTTCATTGGTGTGGGAGGGAGAAGTCGGCGTGGAGTGAATTGTGTGAGAGTTGTGCGGGTGCCTGGCACCCACACAATTTGGACAGGGTTCCATAAATCGCTTCAGCGCTTAGGAGAGGGTTCCCGCAAGAAGCCGGGCAGCGCTCCGCTTGCCAGTCTTCTTGCTCCACCCCCTCCATTGACGCGCCTCAGCTTAGAGTATTGCTGGAATATGCAACAAACTACTTTTGTGAGAGGGAGATAGTGGGCATGGGGTTCTAAAATCGCTCGGCAGCGGTAATGCACGCGCCTTCGCTGGGCTTGGACAAGCCGTGACGGGTTCTACAGGTGTTTTTTCTCTCTAGATGAAGAGGTGACGTTTCTATCGCACCTTTTGATGTCTTTACCTGAACCGTTCTCCTTCTTACATGAATTTCATGAAAAAATCATATTTTCTATATGGGCAAAGCCCGGCAACAGAGCGGCATTCCCTATTCCCGGCTGTTCGCCACGCGAACAGCTTCCATTCAGGGGCTTGAACTCCATAAAACCAGTGAGATCCATGTAGAAATGGAGTAAGTTCAGGTAAGAAGTGGGATGCTTCAGGTAGCCACTCTACAGATTGAGATAGGAACCCTGAAGATGAAGGTACAGCCGCACAACGTTCATGTAAATCAATCAACGCGTCACTTACTCGATCCAGTTCACTTTCCATGATGCCGGCTTTTCGTAAACGAAAAGCAAACGTACAGGAAACATCCCTCACAGCCGCTCTCTTTGGTACAACAGGGAAATTGTTTGAGAATTGTTTGGGTGCCTGGCACCCAAACAATTCCCAAACAATTCACTCCACCCAAGCGAAGGCGCGTGCACCACCGCTGCCGAGCGACTCCAGAACCCCTCACTCACTTCCCACACCACACAACCCAGTAGACAGGTTGCGTATCCCCACAACACCAAGCTGAGGCGCGTCCACGGGCTGGGCGGAGCTATGAGACGAGGGTTCTTCTCGGCTCATGGCGTGAGCCATGCCCTAAGCGACCGAAGCGACTGATAGAATCCTACTAAAGCTAAATTATTGCCCAAGCGAAGGCGCGTGCACCACCGCTGCCGAGCGATTCCAAAACCACTCACTCACTAATCCCGCAACACCCAGTAGACAGGTTGCGTATCCCCCAACACCCAGCTGAGGCGCGTCCACGGGCTGGGCGGAGCGATAAGACGAGGGTTCTTCTCGGCTCATGGCGTGAGCCATGCCCTAAGCGACCGAAGCTGCTTATAGAACCCACATAATCTCACTCCACCCAAGCGAAGGCGCATGTACCACCGATGCCCGGCTTATCGCGGGAGTCCTCTCCAGAGCACCGGAGCGACTTAAAAAACCAAAAAAATTGTGTGGGTGCCAGGCACCCACACAATTTCACTCAAACTCCGCAGCCAAACCTCTGACCATCTCCAGATGCGCTTCGATATTCTCTTCCGTCACCAGCACACCAAAATCCTCCGGCACATCCGCATCCGCACCTTGCTCCATACGCTTGGAAATCAATGCGCCGATCTCCGGATAGAAATGGTGGCCATCATAATAATTCGTAATTTCGTTCGTCACACTATTCGGGTACATGAAATTCCACACACTGCCGTTGACCTCCACCAAATCGCGGAGCCACGTTTCGTATTCATCCAACAGGCCGGTCCCGACCAGCGACTTGAACAACTCCGTAGAAATCGGAGTCGTGTAGATGATCTTTTCCGCTTCCGGATGGCTGTCGCGAACCTTCTGCATGATTTCCTTATACTTGGGATAATAAACATAATTGTCGCCGTAGAACGTTTCTTCAAAACGCGTAATCTTAGCGGCAGTATCTTCTTTGATTTCTTCTTCCGACAGCCTCTTCGCAAACGCATCGCCGTTGCGGTTGTACAACCGGTCCGCAGTGACCTTGTCCGTTGCAGACAACTCCAGGTTATCGGCGGCATAGCCTAAGACATCGAAAGACAATAAGTTCTTGGCGCGGTAGAAAGGCGCCTGGACTTTCGTTTCATAGCCAGTGATGGCGCGGGCATTTTTTGCCTGTTCCTCACTGGATTTGAAGAAATCAACGCCGATCAACACCCGTTCGTAATCGGGATTCTGATCAAACGCATACAGCAGCATCGTGTAATATTCACGCATCGATAAATTGGCCACTGCGTAATTATAGACATCCCATTCCGTGAATCCCGCCGGCTGCACATAGGTGCTGCGGCTGCTGCCGAGCAGGAGGGTATCTGCATGGGTCGGGTGGTAAAGCTGCTGTGCCGTCTTTTGTTCGCGCTCATCGGCGACAATCTGCACATCGTTGAGTCCATGGGCGTGGCTGTAATGCCACAACGGATCCATCCAAAAATTAAAAGCGGCAACAGTTAAAGTCAATACAGCGAAAATCGCCATAACGGTAATGCTGAATTTTTTATCGTTCATGGGATCATCTCCTAGAAATTAAAGTACAGGAATTCACTGACTTGCTGCAGTTGCATGACACTATAGAAAAGCAGGACCGATACAAAAATCGCCGTGCGTGTATTGTTCTGTTTCTGCTCCATGATTTCAATGGAATTCTTCGCAAAGAACACTAATGCTAAACCGACTGCCATCGTCAAAGCGATTTCCCAGGACGACGTGGTGAATGGCAAGGTCAACAACCAGTTCTCATCTATAGAAGGGAAGAGCTGGATAAACCCGCTTGGCAAATAGAATCCGTTAAAACCGAACATCGCTTTCAGGACAATCACCGCATCCGACAGCGTCAACGCACGGAAGAACACCCAGGATAGGTGGACGAATAAAAACGTCAGCATCCAGGCCGAGACTTTATTCATACGATAGCCGGCGCGTTTCCACCAGCGGCAGATGACACTCGCAAAGCCATGCATCGCGCCCCAGATCAGGAACGTCCAACCGGCACCGTGCCAAACCCCGCTGATGAAGAAGATGATCAGGATATGGAGATAGGTGCGGACGGCGCCTTTTCGGTTGCCGCCGAGCGGAATGTAGATATAATTCGTCAGGAAATGGGATAACGTAATGTGCCAGCGTCTCCAGAAATCCTGGATATCGAGTGCCTTATAAGGCGAATTGAAATTGAGCGGCAGGCGGATATTGAACAGTAATGCCAGTCCAATCGCCATGTCTGAATAGCCGCTGAAATCGAAATACAATTGCAGCGTATAGGCCATCGTCGTAAACCAGCTGTCGACGAAAGTCAGCGACTCGACATTGCCATAGCCTTGATTGGCCCATTCTGCAAACGTATCCGCAATCGCCACTTTCTTGAACAGGCCGACCGCAAAAATCAGCAGTCCTTTGGAAATATTCTCATAGACGATGCGGTATGATTCCTTCGCCGAAAACTGCGACATCACTTGGCGGTGATGGACAATCGGCCCCGCGATCAATTGCGGGAAAAACGATACGAACAAACCGTAGTTCAGGAAATTGTATTCTTTCGTCTCCAATCGGTACGAATCCACCAAATACGCAATTTGCTGGAACGTGTAGAAACTGATCGCGAGTGGCAATAAAATATTCTTCAGGACCAGGTCTTCACCGAAAACCACATTGATGTTTTCAACAAAAAAGTCATAATACTTATAATAGCCGAGCAGCAGCACATTAAAGAGAATGCCGACAGTCAAAATGCCTTTTCGGAAAGCTCCTCCGCGGTTACGCCCCAGAAACACCCCGATGGCATAATTGAGCAGCATCGAAATCAAAATCAGCGGCAGATAGGCAGGGTTCCAATAGCCATAAAAAAACAAGGAAGCCACTAGCAACCAAGTTTTCGCAAACGGAATATGGATGCGCCCAAGAACGTAATAGAGAACCCAAACAATTGGCAGGAATAAAAAGATAAATTCAAAAGAATTGAAAATCATGTTCGGACACCTTCACTATACTAGTATTAATCGCTTGAAAAATCAGTTGCTTACAAAATCTCACCAAAAACATCCAACCAAATCAACAGGAAAGCGATCATCATTCCATATCAACCAAGTAAAGTTTCATAACCCATTTATTATAACTTGCGCCCCATAAGTTGTCATGAAAATTTTAGTGGTCTATAAGACTCAAAAAGCATTAATTTCCAAAGGGGAATGCAAAGAGTTTCTTCTATAATAGTGAATTGTGTGAGAGTTGTGCGGGTGCCTGGCACCCACACAATTTGGTCAGGGTTCATAAGTCGCTTCGGCGCTTAGGAGAGGGTTCCCGCAAGAAGCCGGGCAGCGCTCCGCTTGCCAGTCTTCTTGCTCCACCCACTCCATTGACGCGCTTCAGCTCAGAGTGTTGCTGGAATACGCGACAAATTTCTTTTGTGTGGGAGGGGGGAGTGAGCGTGGAGTGAATTGTGTGGGAGTTGTGCGGGTGCCTGGCACCTACACAATTTGGACAGAGTTCTATAAGTCGCTTCAGCGCTTAGGAGAGGGTTCCCGCAAGAAGCCGGGCAGCGCTCCGCTTGCCAGTCTTCTTGCTCCACCCCCTCCATTGACGCGCCTCAGCTTAACGTGTTGCTGGAATATGCAACAAATTTCTTTTGTGAGAGGGAGATAGTGAGCATGGAGTAAATTGTGTGGGAGTTGTGCGGGTGCCTGGCACCCACACAATTTGAGCAGGGTTCATAAGTCGCTTCAGCGCTTAGGAGAGGGTTCCCGCAAGAAGCCGGGCCGCGCTCCGCTTGCCAGTCTTCTTGCTCCACCCCCTCCATTGAAGCGCCTCAGCTAAACGTGTTGCTGGAATATGCAACAAATTTCTTTTGTGAGAGGGAGATAGTGAGCATGGAGTAAATTGTGTGGGAGTTGTGCGGGTGCCTGGCACCCACACAATTTGAGCAGGGTTCATAAGTCGCTTCAGCGCTTAGGAGAGGGTTCCCGCAAGAAGCCGGNCTTCTTGCTCCACCCACTCCATTGACGCGCTTCAGCTCAGAGTGTTGCTGGAATACGCGACAAATTTCTTTTGTGTGGGAGGGGGGAGTGAGCGTGGAGTGAATTGTGTGGGAGTTGTGCGGGTGCCTGGCACCTACACAATTTGGACAGAGTTCTATAAGTCGCTTCAGCGCTTAGGAGAGGGTTCCCGCAAGAAGCCGGGCAGCGCTCCGCTTGCCAGTCTTCTTGCTCCACCCCCTCCATTGACGCGCTTCAGCTTAGAGTGTTGCTGGAATATGCAACAAATTTCTTTTGTGAGAGGGAGAAGTAGGCGTGGAGTGAATTGTGTGAGAGTTGTGCGGGTGCCTGGCACCCACACAATTTGGACAGAATTCTAGAAGTCGCCTCGGCGCTTAGGAGAGGATTCCCACAAGAAGCCGGGCAGCGCTCCGCTTGCCAGTCTCCTTGCTCCACCCCCTCCATTGACGCGCCTCAGCTTAGCGTGTTGCGGGAATATGCAACAAACTATATTTTTGAGAGGAGGTAGTGGGGATGGGGTTCAAGAAACGCTCGGCAGCGATAATGCACGCGCCTTCGCTGGGCTTGGACAAGTAGTGACGGGTTCTACAGGTGGTTTTTCTCTCTCTAGATGAAGAGGTGACGTTTCTATCTCACCTTTTGATGTCTTTACCTGAACCGTTCTCCTTCTTACATGAATTTCATGAAAAAATCATATTTTCTATGTGGGCAAAGCCCGGCAACAGAGCGGCATTCCCTATTCCCGGCTGTTCGCCACGCGAACAGCTTCCATTCAAGGGCTTGAACTCCTTAGAACCAGTGAGATCCATGTAGAAATGGAGTAAGTTCAGGTAGCCGCTCTAAAGATTGAGATAGGAACCCCGAAGATGAAGGTACAGCCGTACAACATTCATGTAAATCATTCAACGCGTCACTACATCGATCCAGTTCACGTTCCATGATGCCGGCTTTTCGTAAACGAAAAGCAAAAGTACAGGAAGCATCCCTCACTACCACTCTCATGGGTACAACAGGGGAATTGTGTGGGTGCCAGGCACCCACACAATTCCCGAACAATTCCCTCCACCCAAGCGAAGGCGCGTGTACCATCGCTGCCGAGCGACTCCAGAACCGCTCACTATCTTCCGCCCACAAAAAGAAGTTCGCTAAGTATCCCCACAACACCCAGCTGAGGCGCGTCCACGGGCTAGGCGGAGCTATGAGACGAGTGTTCTTCTCGGCTCATGGCGTGAGCCATGCCCTAAGCGACCGAAGCGGCTTATAGAACCCGGATGAATTGTGTGCGTGCCAGGCACCCAAACAATTCCCGAACAATTCCCTCCACCCAAGCGAAGGCGCGTGCACCATCGCGGGAGTCCATTCCAGAGCACCAACGCGACTTATCGAACCCTCAAAAACTCTCACACACCCCCAACCCAAAACCAATTTCACTAAATCCTGTAATCATGATATGATAGTTTAGTTAATGCTTAAGAATAAAAGGAGAACATGTCTATGAAAATTGCGGTATTATTGCCTTGCTACAACGAAGAAATGACGATCGGCAAAGTGATCGACGACTTTAAACGAGAACTTCCAGAATCGACAATATACGTCTACGACAACAACTCGAAAGACAAAACCACCGAAGTGGCTTTGGCCCACGGTGCAGTCGTGCGCCAGGAACCGCGCCAAGGAAAAGGGAACGTCGTGCGTTCGATGTTCCGTGAAATCGATGCGGACGTCTACGTCATGGCCGACGGCGACGATACATACCCGGCGGAATTCGTCCATAACATCATCAAGCCCGTGATCGATGGGGAAGCCAATCTGGTCATCGGTGACCGCCTGTCCAACGGCACGTATTTCAATGAAAACAAACGGAAATTCCACGGGTTCGGCAACACCCTTGTCAAAAACCTGATCAACCGTCTGTACAAGAGCAACATCAACGACATCATGACCGGCTATCGCGCGTTTGACCGCTTGTTCGTCAAATCGCTTCCGGTCACAAGCCCGGGCTTTGAAATCGAAACCGAGATGAGCATCCATGCGCTGGACAATAAATTCCTCATCAAGGAAGTCGCCATCGATTACCGCGACCGCCCGGAAGGCAGCGAATCAAAACTCAACACCATCCAAGACGGCATCAAAGTGTTGCGCATGATCTTCACGCTTTTCAAAGACTACAAGCCTTTATTGTTTTTCTCATGCTGGGCAGTCCTGTTCTTTATCCTGGGTCTCGCTGCAGGAATTCCTGTCATCGTTGAATACATTCAAATCGACTTTGTAACGCGCATCCCATCCGCCATCCTGGCAGTCGGCTTAATGATGCTGTCCACTTTGGCATTTGCCTGCGGACTTATCCTCGACACAGTCGCCGGCACGCACCGGAAACAATTTGAACTTGAATTGATCCGCATCAGTGACCGGATAAAAGGTGATAAAACTCTATGAAAAAAACGTACCTACTGGGTGCTGCATATTTTGTTGCAGCACTTTTCCTTGCATTTACAGCCATTTTTTATTTCCAACCGATCCGAAACGCGCATCCGGTACTGATCGGTGCCGTGACGCTCGTGCTGTTCGGACTGCTTTTTTACAGCCGTTCGTTCGTCCAAACCGTCAAAAATTGGCCGCGCGGCAAAAAAATCAGCCTGGCTATTTTCATGCCGTTGTTCACCGTTCTCGCAGGGCTCAGTCTGCTCGGCAACCAGGAATACCTGGCCGATAACCATTGGCTGATCAAAGTCTCCGTGTATATCGGCTTATTCCTGACCATCGCACTGATCGTCATTTCCATCATCAAACTCCTGCTCAGCATCCGGATGCCGGAAGGCGAACAGAAAGTGTCGCCGCTCTACGTGCTGCTTTACATGCTGCCGATGCTCGGCGCTTCGCTTGTAATGTTCATCGCTTTCTATCCTGCCGCGATGACGCCGGATTCCCTGTCGCAATGGGAACAATCCGAAACCCGAGAGTTCACCAACTGGCATCCCGTGATGTTCACGTGGCTCATCATGTTCCTGAGACAAATCTGGGACAGCCCGGGCATCATCGCTTTATTCCAAATCTTCGCCTTAGCGTTGACGATGGGGTATATGGGCTACCTGATGAAACGTTTCAAGGTCAATTCGTGGATCATTTGGGCCGTGCTGCTTGCCGCCGCCATCGTTCCGGTCAATTCGATCATGTCGATCATCATCTGGAAAGACGTTCTCTACAGCGTTTCTTTATTATTTTTCTCATTATTGATCTTACTGCTCGTCAAAACAAAAGGACTGGAGACAAAGAAAGTTTCCTTCGTTCTGTTATTCCTTTTAGGGTCGTTCATGCTGGTATTCTTCCGGCACAACGGTTTCCCGGTATTCGTCATCACCATGATTGCGGCGCTCATCATGTACCGCCGCATGTGGAAGCAGCTGCTTCCGATGACGCTCGGCATCATCATCATCCATCAAATCATCACCGGTCCGGTGTATACGTCGCTCGACGTCGTGCCGTCCGATCCGCAGGAAGCACTCAGCATTCCGACCCAGCAGATCGCCAACATCGTCACCAAAGACGGCGACATGACCGAGGAGCAGCGGGAATACATCAACCGCCTGATGCCGCTCGAGCTGTGGCCGGAGAAATACAATCCGTCCAGCGTCGATCCGATCAAGTTTTCATGGGGCGAATATGACCGCTTTGTGATCTACGACGATCCGAAGCTCTACGCCAAGCATTGGGCGCAGCTGGTCATGCAAAATCCCGGCCTTGCCATCGAAGCCTTTCTCGATGAAACTTCCTTGGTCTGGCAGATGCGCCTGGAAGAAGACGGCCACATGAACCGTTTCGTCACCAACATCTACCATGGCAATGAATTCAAATTGCTCAATACCGTCATTTATCCAAAAGTCACGTACGGCGCCCAGCTTTATTTGAAAGTCGATACGGAAGCGGAGGAATTCCTCTGGCGTCCGGCTGTCTACCTGTTCCTGATCACACTGTTCATCTATGTCGCTTATCTGCGCAATAACTGGCGCATCTGGCTGATCCTTCTGCCGATCGCCTTGAACACGGCAGCGGTCATGGCTACGATGCCGGCCCAGGATTTCCGTTACTTGTTCAACACATCGCTGTTCATGTATGCGGCTTTCCTGATCAGCCTCATCAATTTCGGTCCAAAAGGTGGACATCTTCGTGAATAAGCCAGAAAAAACGGCACCCATCGGCATCCTGCTGATGATCCTTGCCGCCGTTTCGACGGCGACCGGCCAATTGCTGTGGAAAATGTCCGACGCCATCCTGGATTTGCACATGCTCGGCGGCTTCATGCTGTACGGTATGGGCGCAGTCCTGATGACCGCGGCTTTCCGTTTCGGCAAACTGTCCGTGCTGCATCCCTTGCTCAGCCTGGGCTACGTCATCGCCATCTTTTACGGAGCCTTGTTTCTGAATGAAGCCATCACGTTCAATATCTCGATCGGCACCTTGCTGATTTTGATCGGCGTCATCGTTATAGGGGGTGACAGCGATTAACATTCTCTTGATTTTATTGCTGGTCATCATGACCTGGGTAGGCGCATTCGGCGGCTACTTCCTGAAAAAAGCATCATCCTTCAATATCAACATGGAACGCAAAGCTTTCATGCTGCGCCTGCTGTTCGGGGTGTTCCTCTACGGCGTCAGCGCCATCCTGAACATCGTCGCGTTGAAGTTCCTGCCCTATACGGTCGTCTTCCCATTGACGGCGATCACGTATATCTGGACCATGCTCATATCGTATTTCCTATTAAAAGAACGCATCGGCACCCGCAAAGTCGTGGGCGTCCTGCTGATCGTCACCGGCGCATTTGTGCTGGTCGGCTAATAAGCAAAAGCTGCAGAAAGACTCGGATTGACGAGCTTTCTGCAGCTTTTTTTGAATTGTGCGGGTGCCTGGCACCGCACAACTTACAACTTATTCGGGTTCTAGAAGTCGCATTGGTGCTCTGGAATGGACTCCCGCGCTAAGCCGAGCAGCTGAAGTGCGCTCTACCAGTCTTACCGCTCCGTCCACTCCGGAACGCACCTGCCGCTGGGTGTCGGGGAATATAACAGCAAACTTACTGATGCGTGGTGTAGGAAGAAGGTGAGTGGTTCTGCAATCGCCTTCGCTTAGAGAGAAAAAATGATTCGGGTTGTCTAAGTGGAGCACGGTGAATTGAGGTAAGGATGGGGATTGTTCATGTAAAGGAGCAAAAGATTCAGCTATACCTATGAAGAGTTCAGGTAGCCGCTCTAAGCGTTCAGCTAAAAGTCTCAAATATTCAGTTAGAACTCCCGAAAGCGCAGCTGCTTTGCGGAGTATCGGTTCATATAAAATACTTCTTCAACTTCATGCAACCATGACTCGTTTCCTTCAAATACCCCACTTAATTTATCTCCACTATCCTCCATCTTACCCCCAGAAGAAACACATGCACAACGAACCACTCCTCAGGACCTAAAGAATCATACAAGCTTTCAGAAATAAACGTAAAAGAACAAAAAAATATAAAATATTTTCCATTTAACTATATACTCACTACTAGTTAGACAAAAAATATATCTAAAGACTGGTAAATATTAAGATTTATGATGCAAAATATCCAATAACATTGTATACTAATTAAATATTTAGAAAATAACGTCTTTTAACCTACATTTAACTTTAAGATTCTAATATAGAAGCAATAACTGGTACAAAAGACGTGTCGAGTAGGTAGATAAAACCACTCAGCTCGTCCCGGAATCACCTAATCGAGCAAGGGAGGCGGACAGCTATGAGCGCCAAAACTATATTGATCACCGGTGGCCACGGATTTATCGGTTCCAATATGATCCACTACTACTTAAATAAGTACCCGGATTATCAAATCGTTAATATCGATTATAACACCGAAGCCGCTAATCCGGGAAACATGCATTGCCCGAATCAGAAAAACCGCTATGCCTTTCACCGCGTCGATATCCGAAATGTCTATGCCATCAATCATTTGTTCGAGCATTACGACATCACCGATATCATCCATTTCGCAGCGGAAACGCGCAGCAGGGAAAACGTCGGAGAAATTCGACTCTACGAGCAGACCAATGTGCTTGGCACGATGAACCTGTTGTACGCCGCACAAAGTGCGTGGATGGACGCTGCGCATCAGCCGAAGCCAGCCTATAAAACCGCGCGTTTCCATCACATTTCCTTGATGGACTCGGGACATAACACGCTGTATACCCTGAGTAAAACCAACGCCGATGAGATGATCCAAAGCTTCCATGAAAAATACGGGTTGAACGTCGTTACGACCGCAAGTCCGGAAATCTTCGGGCCGATGCAGCAGGATGATGCACTCGTTCCTCTTTCAATCCAGCAAGCGCTGGACGGCAAGCTGGAAATCCTGGAAACGGATGGGAAAGAGCGGGACTGGCTGTTTGTCAGCGATTTATGCGAGGCAATCGACACCGTCTTCCATTTAGGCGACGCGGGGAAACGATACGAAACAGGCTCCATTGCACGCTTATCGGACAAGGCGATTGTCCAGCAGGTCAATGCCTTATCGAATGGAGATTTCCCGGGAAATAGCCTGGATACAGCAGGTGTCGGACAAACGGATGTGCCTATCCAATCCACAACAGCTTCCACCCATCAAAGCCAGATCCCAGGATTTGAACCAGCTATTCCGTTTCAAACCGGGTTGTCGATTACGCGTGACTGGTACACCGAAAAATACAAATATGCAGACTTGGCCAAAAAACAATAGTAGACATTCCATCAGATGAGGTGTTTTCATGATTACATTCAGCAGCGACAATTTCTTCAACTTTGAAAGACGGACACAGCCGATCCAATCGATTGCGCTCATCCATAAGAACATGAAAGTAGGGGGCGTGGAAATGCTGGTGGTCCGCATGGTCAAATGGCTCAGCGCCCGCGGCTATCATGTGACGCTTTTCCTGTTCAGCAGCGGGGGGCCTCTGCTGCGAGAGCTCGAGTCAGTCAAAGGCGTGACCATCGTCGTTGATGAAGATCCGAAAGATCCTTCAGTCAATCTTTGGCTACTTACCAAAATGCTGAGTATGCGCCTCGACAAACAATTCGACCTGGTTTATTCGTTTGGGCCGATGTCGTTCCTATTGTCATATCTATTGCCTGCGACAAAGCGGATGTCCGGCGTCTACCATCCGGAAAGCTACAAGCAGGAGCGCATGGGGGGAGTCGTCAAAACTTTGAAATTGATCGATCCGAACTTCTATAAAAAACTACTGTTTATGAATCCTTCCATTAAAAAAATGACAGAAGAAGCCATTGGTGCGCCATTGGACAATGCAATCTTTCCGATGCCGCTCGATTTTTGCGGTCCAACCAAAAGCTTATGCAACTTCAACTCGCGGCGCATCGTCTCTATAGGGCAACTGGCGCATTTCCGCACTTATAATTATTATATGGTCGACATCATGGAAAAGCTGATCAAGATCGATCCGGAATTTACCTATCACATCTACGGAACAGGGCAAGGCGAAGACGACCTGCGCAATAAAATCGCCGAATCTCCTGCACGCGACCATATTTTCATGCATGGGGCGTTCACCTATGCGGACAAAAAACGGGCTTTGCAGGATACGTTTTGTTTTGTCGGCATGGGGGTTCCGTTGATTGAAGCATCAGGCTGCGGCATTCCGGGCATTACAGCCAAGATCAACGATTGGGACGGAGTAACAGAAGGCTTTCTCCATCAATTGCCGCCATACGAAAGCGGCGATTCGTTCTCGAAAAACAGCGAGTTGTTCAGTGTCCAGGCGCAAATCGAGAAATTGCTGTCGAGTGAAAAAGAGTACCAGAAAATCTCCAAATGGGATCGCATCAAAGCGCGTGAATTTGAAAGCGATCACGTGATGGAGAACTTCATCAAAGAAGCGGAGACCAAGCGGTATACGTTCCGGTTGCATTGAGAAAGACATCGCAACCTTGAAGTCTGAGTTGACTGAAAGTTTAAACGATAAAAGTAAGTAGTTCAAATATCAAGAATTTACAAACGAAAACATGACATATAGACTAGTAATGAAGACCTGGAAGCCTTATAATGTAAATATAAGAAGAGAAAAGATGCGCAAGACCTATATAAACCAGTGGGAAGTGAGGTGAAGGGCTTATGACGAAGTATGACGCTTATAGAGAAGAAATAGAGCAGCGGCATAACAAAGCCTTGGTGGAAGTCATGAAGGACCTCTATATCAAGGACAATGTGGGCCCCTCTGTTGGTGCCAAACAGCTTGGCATGCCGAGACAGGCCTTTGTGTATTTTGTTCGTGAATACGATCTAAAGAAACTCAAGTTCGGCGATTCTAAAAAAAAAATGATGATTTTGCCGATGCGCCAGATGATCCAGTAAACTGAATCTTCAACTCTTGCCCGCTCCTGAACGACAGGAGCGGGCTTTTGTGTGGGAAAAAGCAGAGAGGTGGAAAGAAATCGCTACAGGTGGACGCTTTCGGGCCCGCAGGATGCGGGTCATGCAGCTGGCGCGACAGGACGTCGCGGTGCCAGCTGCCGGGGGTGAAGCAGGAGTCGCCACCTTCCGCTCCTTCTTTAGGTTTCTTCTCTTGATAAGAGGGGAGAAGGTTAGTGTCCTTGTTCTCTTTGAGGCATGGAGACAGTATGACATCGGGTTGATCAATCGATACTACGGGGGCTTTCGCAGAAACCGAAGTTTCTGCATCATTTCTGTGTTTTAAACTAGAGAGGAGGGTGATGCTCCTTATTGGTAGCTACTTGAAGAATCTTAGCTTGGGAGCACTTCCCTGTATCGGCTGCAAATTGAGGAGCATTTGAGTCCGGCACAGGGACGGAAACGGGTGAACGAGTCACTTGTCACCCTACCTAAGCGAAGGCGTGTGCACCATCACGCCGAGCGATTGCAGAATCACACGCTAACTTTCCACACTCAAAACCAGACAAGTTTGCTGCGAGTCTCACAAAACCAAGCAGCAGGTGCGTCCAGGAGTGGACGGAGCGATAAGACGAGTAGCGTACTTCAGCTACTTGGCTTAGCGCGGGAGTCCATTCCAGAGCACCGAAGCGACTTACAGAAACCCGCCAAAAGCTACCACCAAAGCGACTTATAGAAAATCTCAAAAAATTCTCTACCAAAAGAAAAAGAGCGCCACCCCGAAACGGGGTTGCACTCCTCACTCACCAAAATTACATATTCAAATGCTCTTTCAACGTCGACTGGATCTCCGCCAACTCGGCTTCGTCCATCATGTAATACCAGATGCCATTGATCGTCTCTCCGTAACCATCCTCCACCATTAGCTGATCAACCGTGCCGATCGCGTCGCGGTAGTTCGACTGCACATCCATCATCTCGTCAAACGTCATATTCGTGCGGACATTATCTCCGAGGGCAGTAAAGATGTCCTTATAGTTCAGTAAGCTATTCACAGACGCCCCTTTTTTCATGATGCCCTGGATCACTTGCTTCTGGCGATTCTGTCGGCCAAAGTCGCCTTCCGGATCCTGTTTGCGCATTCTCACATAAGCCAACGCTTCTTCGCCGTTCAACTCGAGCGTTCCTTCGGAAAACTCATCAAACGCCATCGTGTTATTCACTTCAACCCCATCAACTGCATCAACAATGTCCTTAAAGCCTTCCATATTCACTTGCATGACATAATCTATCGGAATGTCCAACAGGTTTTCTACAGTCGCCATCGACATTTCGATGCCGCCGAATGCATACGCGTGGTTGATCTTATCCATCGTGCCGCGTCCCACAATCTCCGTGTACGTGTCACGCGGGATCGACACCATCTTCGTCGATTGTTCCGCTGGATTAACCGTCATCACAACTACCGTATCCGAACGGCCGCGGTCGTCTTCCCGCTCATCGACACCCAGCAGCAAGACTGAAAACGGATCTTCCTGACTCAGGTCGACTGCCTGGTCCGTCGTGCGTTTTTCCGAGGCTTCGCGTTCAATCGGCTCGTGGATTTCTTCCAGTGTGTTCGTGAACGTGCTATATACCGTAAACAGGTAAATCCCGAGGCCGATGACGATCAGTCCAAGAATCCCCACGATCCACGGCCATTTTTTCTTCTTGTTTTTTTTGTCTCTTCTGCTCATCAAGCTTTGCCCCTTTTAGTTGGCGATAAAATACGCCTGTAATTCTTCTGCCCATACCTGTGCGCCTTTGTTGTTCGGTAATCCGTCTTCCGCCAAATATTCCTTCAGCAACTCATCATCTGTATCTGGCCACGCGGACCAGTGATCAATATAAGCATAACCGTTTGTCGACGCAAATTCATTCAATGCGGTCACTTGCGATAAATAATAGCCGGCGCCGTAAATCGGCTGCGGGGGATGGAGGACCACTAGCGCGTCTTCCTTCTCAGCAGTCAGTGCAGCGTCAAACTCTTTGATGTGCTCGCGTTCTTGTTCGATGGCGATGCGGTCGTTGTTCATCAACGTCATCGGCTCAAGCAGAACCACGTCATAGCCTGCCGAAAGATCGACATTCGCCAGGGATTCAGACGTTCCTTCTATAGAAACGATATCCGCCTCGATAAAGTTGCCATACGCTTCCGCTAAAGACGCTTCCAACTGCTCCGCGTAGCCGGGTACACCCGATGCCAACGCTGCAGAACCCGCAATCAGCAGTTTCACGCTTTCATCTTCGCTATTTCGCGCTTCAAAAATCGCCTGAACCTGTAGATCCATATTAGCGGTCAATCCTTCAATGTTCACAGAATCGTCATTTGTTTCGGCTTCCGTTTCTTCTTCTGCTTTATCAGCAGACTGGGCACGCGCTTCCTCCGGTTTATCCAATACATTTTCAAGTTTATCCTGCCAGGTCAAATAGCTGAATACTAATGCAACGACACACACAAATACAGCCAAAACGGCGCCAATTTTATACAATTTCATCGAATACTCCTTTCAAAAAAAATCCATACTTACAAATAAAGATAGCATAAATCATTCTAATAGCCTATAAAACATTTTAAATTTGGAAGTTCTTTCGACTCTTTCCTATGCTATACTATTTTAAGTTGTTTATAAAAGAGACTGGCAAGAATATGCTAATTAAAGGAGATACTTACTACATGGAAGAAACCATCAGCTTACAAGACCTGTTCAAAACCCTAAAAAAACGGGCCGGGTTAATAACACTCATGACGATACTAGCCATCACCATCGCAGGCGTTGTTTCTTTTCTAGTCCTGACCCCGATGTATGAGACATCGACACAGATCCTGGTCAACCAGGAACAGACAGAAGCCAGCCAATTGACGAACCAAAACATCCAAACCGATCTTCAATTGATCAATACATATTCAGTCATCATCAAAAGCCCGGCGATATTAGATGAAGTATCAAGCCAGTTAGGCCTTGATATGTCCGTCGAGCAGCTGAACGAAAAAATCACCGTCGCGACCGCTGAAAACTCGCAAGTGGTCAACGTTACGGTACAAGACGAAGACCCGGCAAAGGCAGTGGAAATCGCCAATAAAACCGCAGAAGTCTTTGAAGGCGAAATCATGGAATTGATGAATGTCGACAACGTGTCGATCTTGTCACCAGCTGTACTGAAAGAAAATCCATCACCGGTCGCACCGAACCCGATGTTGAATATGGCGATTGCCGCAGTAATCGGCTTGATGCTTGGCGTGGGAATCGCGTTCCTGCTTGAATACTTGGATACGTCCATTAAAACGCAACAGGATATAGAAGACATCTTAGGCATTCCGATGCTCGGCATCATTTCTCCTATTAAAGAAGAAGCCAAGTTGGATCAACCAACTGCATCATCTAGAAGAAGGGCGGTGTAACGCTATGGCAAGAAAGAAAAAAGTCCTGCAGGAAACTGCACGTAAACTCATCGCATTCACCACACCCCGCTCGTTCGTAGCGGAACAATTCCGTACCTTGCGCACCAACATCAACTTTTCATCACCGGATGCAGAAATCCGTACGCTTGTCGTCACGTCTGCAGCTCCGTCAGAAGGAAAGTCGACAACGTCGGCCAACCTGGCAGTCGTCTTCGCACAGGAAGGAAAGAAAGTCTTGCTGGTGGACGGCGATATGCGCAAACCGACGACGCATTACACATTCCGTATGGGGAACACGGTTGGATTGTCGAGTGTATTGACGCGCCAAAATTCCATCCAGGAAGTCATCCGCCCAACAGCGGTTGAACGCCTGGATTTGATGACATGCGGTCCGATTCCGCCGAACCCGGCAGAACTGCTCGCTTCCAAGTCAATGACAACATTGATCGAACAACTGAAAGAAATGTATGACCTGATCATCTTCGATGCACCGCCTGTTCTTTCCGTAACCGATGGACAGATTTTGGCGAACAAATGCGAAGGCACGATTCTGGTCGTCAGCTCGGGCAATACCGAAAAAGAAATGGCGCTGAAAGCCAAAGAAGCCATCGAGTCATCCAACAGCCGTCTGATTGGCGCGGTACTGAATAATTACGCTCTGGCAAAAGACAGCTATTATTATCAATATTACGGGAATGCAGAGTAAAAAGGATTTTCCTTTTTACTTTTTTTTAAGCGCACAAGGAGGAACATGAAATGATCGATACGCATGCTCATATCCTGCCCGGTCTAGATGACGGAGCGGAAACGATGGAACAGACAAAACGGATGTTGGAAAAAGCTGTTGACGAACAGCTGACCGGCATCATCGCCACACCACACGCCTTTCACCCGAACTTCCAAACAAACCTCGCAGCATTAAAAAAGCAATTGGAGCTGGTCAATAGCTATATCGCACAAGAACAGCTGCCGATTAAAATCTACAGCGGCCAGGAATGCCGCCTGAGCGAAAAGCTGCCGGAAAAGCTGCTGGCAAAAGAAGCGTTGACGATGGCAGGATCTCGTTATGTTCTGCTCGAGCTTCCGTCATCCGGCATACCAGCTTACACCGTACCGATCATCCAGCAATTGATCACCAATAATTACGTGCCGATCATCGCCCACGCTGAGCGCAACCAAGGCATCATCGAAAAGCCGGAACGTTTAAAGAAACTCTTACTCCACGGAGCAATGGCGCAAGTCACTGCGGGATCCGTTGCCGGAAGTTTCGGCAAAGCCATTCAGCGTACTGCCATGACCCTGATCGACGCCAACTTGATCCATGTCTATGGATCGGATGTCCACAGCCTGGACAAACGGCCATTCCTGTTCAATGAAGGCCTCGATTACCTGGAGAAAAAGAAGCAGCATGACATGGTCGATATTTTTCTGGAAAACAACGAACGCATCCTGTTGGATAATCATCTGCATGTGCTGGAACCTGATGACATTCAAAAAGGGAAATGGTGGAATATATTTGCTTAATAAATAATAAAAAAGTATTAATTTGTTTTAAAAATCCTATCATTTCCATTTCAACCTATGTTAGAGTTAGATAAGATTTTTACAAAGCTATGTATATAGTACTGGGTATTGAAAGGATTGACTGCTTTGTCGTTGAAAAACCGTGTGTCTTTATTACTGATTGTTGACTCATTAATTGTATTTTTCTCTATATTCGTTGGTTATTATGTGCTTTACCCTTATGAAGCTGTTCTTCAGAACCAATTCCTGATGGCGAGTGCGCTGACGATTTTCGTCGCCCACCATGCGTTGGCGATGTATTACGGCTTGTATCGCAAAGTTTGGGAGTACGCTTCGATCGGAGAACTGACTTCCATTTTCAAAGCGGTCAGCTGGTCCATCGTCGTGATTGGTCTAGTCCAATACATGTACAGAGGCGATGTGCTCTTCCGCGCTCTAGCGATTACGTGGATGCTGCATCTTATCTTAATCGGCGGATCGCGCTTGTCATGGCGGCTGTTCCGAGACAACAAGATGAAACCCAAAAGTTCAGAACTGAAACGAACTTTAGTAGTAGGTGCCGGGAAAGCAGGCAGCTTAGTGGCTCGCCAATTGCTGGCTAATCCCGAAAACGGCCTGTTGCCGGTATTATATGTCGATGACGATAAGAACAAACAAGGCCTTGATATTTACGGTGTCCGGGTCGTCCACGGCAACACGAAAGACGTTGCGGAAATCGCTAAGGATAATCTGATCGATACCATCATCATCGCCATTCCTTCACTCGGTAAGCAGGAAACCGCCGAACTGATCAAGACTTGTATGGACTCCGGAGTTCGGACACAGACGATTCCGCTCATTGAAGACATCATGACAGGGAAAGTGTCCGTGACGGATATCCAGGACGTGAAGATCGAAGACCTGTTGGGTCGTGATGAAGTGAAGCTCGATATGAACAAGATTGCGAACCAGTTGACCAGTAAAACGATTTTGGTAACAGGGGCAGGTGGTTCGATCGGCTCTGAAATTTCACGCCAAATTGCGCGTTTTGGTCCGAAGAAGCTCCTGCTTTTAGGCCACGGCGAAAATTCGATTTACTTGATCGACATGGAGCTTCGTCAAAAACTCTCACCTGATACAGAAATTATCCCGATTATCGCAGACGTCCAAGACCGCGAACGCATCTTGGAAATCATGAAGACCTATAAACCAGATGTTGTCTACCATGCAGCGGCGCATAAGCATGTACCGTTGATGGAAGGGAACCCGATGGAAGCGGTCAAGAACAATGTCTATGGTACGAAGAACGTTGCAGAAGCTGCGCATTTGAGCGGAGTAGGCAATTTCGTTATGGTCTCGACCGATAAAGCGGTGAACCCGCCGAACATCATGGGGGCGACGAAACGTTTTGCGGAAATGATCGTCCAAAACTTGGCGAAGCGCAGCGACACAAAATTCGCGGCTGTTCGCTTTGGTAACGTACTCGGTTCCCGGGGGTCGGTTATTCCACTGTTCAAGAAACAAATCGCGGCTGGTGGTCCGGTTACGGTGACTGATCCACGAATGACTCGTTATTTCATGACGATTCCAGAAGCATCACGTCTTGTTATTCAGGCAGGAACATTGGCTGAAGGTGGAGAAGTATTCGTTTTGGATATGGGAGAGCCTGTGAAGATTGTCGATTTGGCACAGAACCTGATCCGCTTGTCCGGTTATTCAGAAGGCGAGATTGGCATCAATTTTTCTGGAATTCGTCCTGGGGAGAAGTTGTTTGAAGAGTTATTGAATGATAATGAGATCCAAACCGAGCAGGTTTTTCCGAAGATTTATATCGGGAAGGCGAACCCGATTAGTGAGGGTGAGTTGATTTATCTTTTGGATAAGCTGCCTGATATGCGGGATGATGAGGTTAAGGATGTTTTGATAGAGTTAGCTAATCGAAAGAATGCAGTTATTTCAAATGTTAAAGTAGGGAATAAATAATTGCTTTGAAAGACAAATCATAATATATAAAGAAACTGGTTTAAAGACAAAAATTGTATGGAAGTTATTTTCTTGCTAAATGACAATTTTAGATTTTGATGAGAAAATATGAGGTTTCAAACTGCCAGCAAGGAAGTACCGAAAACGGCAAGCAAAGCTGTTAAGAGTGAAATGTCGTACTTAAATTGACAAACTGTCATATATAAAGAGGATAAATTATGAAAAAAAAATTCAGTACGTATTTAATTGGTAATATATTTTTCGGATTATCTCAATGGATTACAGTTATAATTTTAGCGAAAACAGTCTCGATTAGTGATGTAGGATTATATTCATTAGCTTTAGCTTATTCCGGTCCTATATTGATGTTATTTAGTTGGGGATTAAAGACGATATATATTACGAATGAAAATTCAAAAAGAGAAACATTTTTATTGAATAGATTAATAATGATATTTTGTTTCATGATATTAATAATGATTATTCTATTAATTAAAGAATTTAATCATTCAGAGTTTTATTTGATACTTACCATTGCTTTTATAAAAGGCGTAGAATCGCTACAAGAAATTTTATTTGCATTTCGTCAAAAAAAAATGGAACATCAGATTATTGGAAGAATAAAGATTTTCCAATCAATAGGTTCAATCTTAATAGTTAGTTTGTTGTTCATTAAAGTTTTCAACCCCCTTTTTATTTTTCTTTTAGTGCTAGTTTTTACAATTATATTAGCACTGAAAGAATTACTGAGTCTTGGTTTGATTAAACTAAAATTGTATAAAGGAATAAAAATTACTTCTATATTCTCACTTTCACTGGCTGGTATATCTTTGGGTATCACACTTGCAATTTCTTCTATGAATACTAACATACCCAGATTTTACTTAGAAATAACAAATGGTATTCAAGAGCTTGGCTTCTTTTCTTCTCTGATGTTTTTTTATTCTGCTGGAAACACGATTTTGTTTTCAATAAGCGGTTTTCTATTGCCTATAGTAGTTAAAAATATGAAGAATTTAAAATATATAAAAAAAATTTATTTGAAAATTAGTATAGTATTTTGGATTACAGCAATTTTCGGTTGGATTCTTTTATTGCTTTTTGGAGATGTAATTCTTAGCAAAGTTTATACTTCTGAATTCGTTTCTTATCACATGGAGTTTTTAATAATTATGGGAGGAGCTATATTAACTTATTATGTGATACTGATAGACGTTATATTTAGTGCTTGGAAGAAATTTAACAATCTTCTATATATTCAAATCGGCACTATTACCATCATTAGTATAGCAAGTTATGTTTTGATTCCTAATTTTAGTACATTAGGCGCTGCTATATCATTTTTGATAGGAATTGTTTTTCAGTTTGTAATTAAATGTTCATTTTTAATAAAGTTGATGAATTATGTTCAGTACAATAATTTAAAGAATAGTGGTGGAGAGAATGTTTAAAAAGTATAGAAAAGTAATTTTATTATTTAGTTATATATTTAAGCCTTTACCAAATTTTTTTTTAAAAATTTTGTGGGACTCCTCGGGAAATTATAGTGGGAATTTGAGTGTGGCACTACGATACTGCGTACTCAAGAATTTGGCCAAAGAATGTGGAGGTAATGTTTATATTGGAAAATATGTTACAATAAAAAATTTCGAAAAGTTAATAATAGGTGAAAATGTTAGTATTCATGATTTTTCATATATTGAAGCTAAAGGTGGTTTAACGATAGGGGATAACGTTTCAATCGCTCATAATTCAAGTATATTAACATCTTCTCACACGTGGGATAATACAGGACTTCCTATTAAATACAATGTAGTTACATCTTCTCCCGTTATAATACATGAAGATGTTTGGATTGGTTGTGGAGTTCGGATTTTAAATGGAGTCACTATAAATAGTCGATCAGTTGTAGCGGCAGGATCAATAGTAAATAAAAACATTGAAGCAAATTCGTTAGTTGCAGGAGTTCCAATAAAAAAAATAAAAGATATTTAATTTGTACTTGTCTTATGTCAAAAAAAAAAAACGTAGTTTAAATTCATAATAATTCTAATGCAATTTTGAGAATATTTATCCTTGAAATATTTGCTATATGAATTGTTTTTTATATAGGCTAAAAATTTTACTATAAAATTAAAAGGAGTTAATTAGATTGCGGAATATATTTAACTTATGATTAAAACTTTCCCTATTAGAAGGAGTGCTTTATTAAGATGTTATTGATTTTCATAGTAGTTATTTTTCAAGCGCTCATAACGTTTATCATTAAGAATTTTATTATTATTAATGATATATATAGTCTTTTATTAGTTGCGATACTTTTTTTTACAGTATCGGTTTATTTGCTAAAAAATTATTCGGGAAAGTGGATTTTTCTGATTTATATAGGATTTTGTTTGAGAATAGTTATTCTTTTAATAGATATTTATGTTCCATTTATACCTATATTTGGAAGTGGAGCTGACACTGAATATTTCCATACAGCTTCCTTAAAAATTGCTAATGGAGAAATGTCATTATCTGAAGGTAGAACTTTTTATGTGACTCTATTGTCGGGTTTCTATTATTTTTTTGGAGATCAACGCATTTTAGCTCAATTTCTAAATATTGTTCTTTGGATTTTCTCAGCTATTTATTTATTAAAAACCTTACGGATTTTTAACGTAAATGAAACGCTTATTTTTTGGTCATTAGTAATCTTTACTTTTGCTCCAAATTTAATGTTTATGACAAGTATTCTTTTGAGAGAATCAATAATTATATTTTTTCTTATGTTATCTTTGTATAATTTCTTTACATGGATGAATAAAAAGAACTTTTTGAGTTTCTTGTTTGCAATAATATTTATTTTATTTTCCATGCTTTTTCATGCTGGGATGATTGGTGTGTTATTGTCCTATTTAGTCATATTGATTTTCTTGCAATCTAAAAAGGGTATAAAAAATAAAAAACTCTATTTATTTTTCTTTATTATTATTTTTTTGTTTTTGTTATTAAATGATGATTTATTTTTATCAAAATTTCTTAGCCTTCAAGAGGATGGGGTAGAAAATTTAGACGTTACGAATAGCGGAGGATCGGCTTACTTACAAAGCTTTAATCATTTAAATGGTTGGCTTGTATTCCTCTTAACTCCTCTCAAGATGATATTTTTCCTTTTTTCTCCACTTCCCTTTAACTGGCGTGGCATGAGTGATTTAATAAGTTTTGGCTTTGATTCCGTCATATATATTTTCTTAGCAATAATGATATTAACTTATATAAAGAAAAGTTCCTTAGAAAAGAAAGTTAAAGTTTCACTAGTAATACTATTATTCATCAGTATATTTGTATTTTCATATGGAACAGGCAATGCAGGAACTGCTATGAGACATAGAACAAAGTTAATACCATTATTTATTGTTGCTTGGGCTATGCTTTCCCATAGAACATATTCTAAACGAAATAAGAAGACTTCTTTATAATTTAGTTTACATCCTTGGAGGGAAAAATATGAAAATACTAATAACTGGAGCCGCTGGCTTCATAGGGTCGACCCTAGCAAAAAAACTTTTAAAACAAAACTACTCCATTATAGGAATTGATAATCTAAATGATTATTATTCGGTCTCTCTAAAAGAAGCACGTTTAAGTTTATTAGAAAACTCGAACTTTATATTTCATAAAACAGATTTAGAAGACAGTAAAGAAATTGCTAGCATTTTTGAAAAAGAAAAACCTGATGTAGTAGTAAACTTAGCTGCTCAAGCTGGAGTTCGCTATAGCATCGAAAACCCACGTGCTTATATTGATTCTAATATTGTAGGCTTCATGAATATACTTGAAGCTAGTCGCCATAACGAGATTAAACACCTAATATATGCTTCATCAAGCTCAGTATACGGGGCAAATACTTCTTTGCCATTCTCAGTTCATGACAATATTGATCATCCACTTAGCCTATATGCAGCAACTAAGAAAGCCAATGAATTAATGGCTCATACATATAGTAGTCTATATGACATTCCAACAACTGGTTTAAGGTTCTTTACTGTATATGGTCCATGGGGACGTCCTGATATGGCCTTGTTTATGTTCACAAAAAATATCCTTGAAGGCAAGGCAATCAATGTCTTTAACAATGGCGAGATGATGAGAGACTTTACGTATGTTGATGATATTGTAGAAGCTATTACGCGTCTGGTCGAAAAACCAGCTCAGCCGAACCCTGAGTGGACGGGAGAAAATCCTGATCCAGGTACGAGTTATGCACCTTATAAAATCTATAACATTGGAAATAACAGCCCTGTCCGTTTAATGGACTTTATTGAAGCTATCGAAGAGAAAACTGGCAAGAAAGCGATTAAGAACTTTATGCCGCTCCAAGCAGGAGATGTTCCAGCTACTTATGCAAATGTAGAAGACCTCTACAGGGACATTGATTTTCAACCAGAAACAAATATTAAAGATGGCGTAGGAAAATTCGTTGACTGGTATGTCAGTTATTATGGAGTGAAATTATAATGAATAGAAAAATTGGCGTTGTAGGATTAGGGTACGTAGGGTTACCGGTAGCAGTAGCATTTGGACATGAACATCATATTATAGGATTTGATATCAATGCAAATCGGATTTCTAGTTTAATAGGTGGAACAGATTACACAAATGAAGTAACGGATGAAGAACTGAAAGAAGTAAACATCGACTTTACGTCGGATGCTTCAAAATTGAAAGATACAGATTTTATCATTGTGGCTGTACCAACGCCGATTAATGAACATAATCAACCAGATTTAACACCTCTTCTTAAAGCATCAGAAACTGTTGGTAAAAACTTAAGTAAAGGAACGATTGTGGTATTTGAATCTACAGTCTATCCTGGAGCAACTGAAGAAGACTGTGTACCAGTACTTGAAAAGTTTTCTGGATTGAAATGCGGTACGGACTTTTTTGTAGGTTATTCGCCAGAACGCATTAACCCAGGTGACAAAGAACATACGTTTACAACAATCACTAAGGTGGTTTCAGGCCAAACTCCTGAAGTGCTTGAAATAGTTGCTGATACATATTGCAGTGTCGTGAAAGCTGGAGTACACAAAGCGAGCTCAATTAAAGTTGCAGAAGCTGCAAAAGTTATTGAAAACACTCAGCGTGATGTAAACATTGCTTTAATGAATGAATTGGCATTAATCTTCGACCTTCTTGACATTGATACCGCTGAAGTATTGGCAGCTGCAGGAACTAAATGGAACTTCCTTAACTTTTCACCAGGTTTAGTGGGCGGGCATTGTATTGGGGTAGACCCTTACTATCTTACTCACAAAGCTCAAGCTGTTGGCTATCAACCAGATGTTATTTTAGCAGGTCGGAGAATAAATGATGATCTTGGGAAATACATCGCAAGAACTCTAGTGAAAAAATTAATTAAACAGGGTGTAGGAGTTCAAGGTGCAAAAGTTACCGTGTTAGGACTTACATTTAAAGAAAATGTTCCAGATCTGCGCAACTCAAAAGTTATTGATGTTATTCGCGAACTTCAGGAATATGATATTGATGTACAGGTGACGGATGCTGAAGCTGGTTCACAAGAAGCAGAGCGAGAGTATGGCGTAACATTAATTCCATATGATGAGCTGAAAAAAGCTGATGCCGTAGTTCTTGCTGTTCCTCATAGAGAATATGTGCAAAAAAGCTGGAGCACGATCCAATCTTTATTAAGAAATGAAAAAGGAATACTTGTCGATGTGAAAAGCATTTTACCACAAAATGAAAAACCTGAAGAGATTGAACTATGGAGATTGTAATCCCTAAAAAACCGAAAATTCTTCAAGTATGCGCTATAGATTTTACTGTTGATCGGCTATTGAAACCTCTTATTAAGGAAAGCATGAAGCAAGGATACGAAGTACATAATGCCTGTACAGATACGGGCCTATTTGCTGAATTAGAAAAAGATGGTCTTCATATGATAGATATCAGCATAGATCGAAAGATTTCTCCTCTCTCCAATTTAAAGACTATTCGAGCCTTCGTATCTTTAATGCGAAAAGAAAAATATGATATAGTCCATGTCCATACACCTGTAGCTGCTCTTCTAGCAAGAGTAGCTGCTAAAATGGCGGGACAAAAAAATGTAATCTATACTGCCCATGGATTTTATTTTCATGATGAAATGAGCCCATCAACGTATAAAGTTTTCTATTCTATTGAAAAATACGCTGCTAAATGGACAACGGACTGGCTTCTTCTGCAAAGTATTGAAGACTATGATTTAGCTGTTCAAGACAAGTTTATATCTTTAGATAAAACTCTTCATTTAAGTAACGGAGTAGATATTTGGAATCGGTTTAATGTCGGTAAATATAGTGATTTAGAAGATATGAGACCTAAGTTAGGTTTAATTAGTGAAGATGTAGTTTTTACTTTTATTGGTAGATTAGTAAGGGAAAAGGGCATATTCGAATTGCTTCAAGCTTTCAATATCTTGCACAAGGAATATCCAGAAGCAAAACTAGTCCTTATTGGTGGTTTGCTTGATAGTGAACGTGATCAGGAAAGTTATCAGGAATTGCAGGAATTGCTAAAATCTCCTGGAGTACATCATCTAGGATTTCGAAATGATATACCGGAGTTACTTATAACTAGCGATGTTTTTGTACTTCCATCACATCGTGAAGGACTTCCTAGATCAATCATTGAAGCAATGGGAATGAAGTTACCCATTATTGCTTCAAACATTAGAGGCTGCAGAGAAGAAGTTTTCCCAAATGAAAATGGGTTTTTATTTGAAAAAGAAAATGTTGACGAACTTTATGATTCAATGAAAAAGCTAGTTGCTGAACCCCAGCTTAGACATGAATTTTCATTAAAGAGTCGTGAAATAGTAGAAGAATCATTTGATGAACAAAAAGTGTTGGCCAAACAAATTAAATTGTTCAATAAACTAACTAAAGAAGTGTGAGTTATGAAAAGAATATTTGATATAGCAGTAAGCTTAATCGCATTAGTTTTGCTATCACCTGTTATCGCCATTACGGCTTTTCTGATTAAGGTGAAAATCGGAACACCAGTAATTTTTACTCAAGTACGGCCAGGATTGAACGGCAAACCTTTTAAAGTTTATAAATTTAGATCTATGACTGATGAAAAAGATAGTAATGGAGAACTGCTCCCTGATGACGTTCGCTTAACTTCGTTTGGTAAAATTATAAGGAAGTTAAGTTTAGATGAGCTTCCGCAGCTTTGGAATGTGCTTAAAGGGGATATGAGCTTCGTAGGGCCACGGCCTTTGTTAATGGAATACATGAATTTGTATAATCAAACACAGTTAAAACGTCATGATGTCAGGCCGGGTATTACTGGGTGGGCTCAGGTCAATGGTCGAAATACTATCAAATGGGAAAAAAAGTTTGAATTTGATGTGTGGTATGTAGAAAATCGGACGTTTTGGTTGGATATGAAAATATTAATCCTGACTGTTATGAAAGTCTTTAAATCAGAAGGTATTTCACAAGACGGACAGGCTACGATGACTAAATTCCAAGGAAATTCCAAATCCAGGAGGCCTTAAAATGAATATTATTTTAATAGGTGACAGTGGACATGGAAAAGTGATTACCGACATAGTTAAATCAAATGGCGATGATGTAGTTGCAAAATTGGATGATAAGTATAGTGAGATTTTTATTGAGGACGGATGTTTATACGGACCCCTCTCACACGTGAAGGAATTAATAGAAGAAAAGCGAGCTAAAGTTATCGTGTCAATTGGATCGAATCCCATCAGAAGAAAAGTTGTCGAGCGGTTGAACCTTTTAGATAAGCAGTATGCAACCTGTATCCATAAACAAACGATTATAAGTCCCAGTGCTAAAATTGGTCTGGGATCAGTTATTATGCCAGGAGCTATTGTAAATGCAGATGCACATATTGGAATCCACTCAATAGTAAATTCCAATTCAGTAATAGAACATGAATGTATTATTGAAGACTTTGCTCACCTCTCTCCCGGTTCTATTATGGCCGGAGGAGTTGAGCTTTGCGAGGGTGTTCATATAGGGGCAGGAGCAACAATAATACCATTGAAAAAAGTAGGACAGTGGAGTGTTATTGGTGCCGGTTCTGTTGTAATAGCTGATATAAAAGAATTTTCAACAGCGGTGGGTATTCCTGCTAAAGTGATTAAAACAAATGAAGTTAATTGAGAAATACTAACTAAATAACATAGGAGCGATTGCTATCATGACTGAAAGAATATTTCTTTCTTCTCCGCATATGAGTGGAAAAGAACAACATTATATCAATCAAGCCTTTGAGACAAATTGGATTGCCCCGTTGGGTCCGAACGTAGATGCTTTTGAACGTGAAATCGCTGACTATGTAAAAATGACAGATGCAGCAGCTACAAGTTCAGGTACTGCAGCCATTCACTTAGCTCTTGAATTATTGGGAGTTGGTAAAGAGGATGTAGTATTTTGCTCAAGTTTAACTTTTATTGCGAGTGCAAACCCTATTCTTTATTCTGGTGCCACTCCGGTGTTTATTGATTCAGAAGTGACAACCTGGAATATGTCTCCTGTTGCTTTAGAAAAAGCCTTAAAAGATGCAAAAGAAAAAGGGGAACTTCCAAGAGCCATTATTATTGTTAATCTATATGGACAAGTAGCCATGATGGACGAATTAGTGAAATTAAGTGAAGAGTATGGAGTACCGATTGTAGAAGATGCAGCAGAGTCTTTGGGAGCATTGTATAAAGGACAGCCAAGCGGATCATTTGGTAGGTTTGGTATCTTTTCTTTTAATGGAAACAAAATTATTACAACTTCTGGCGGGGGAATGTTGGTCTCAAATGATGCTCAAGCTCTAAAGAAAGCTAGATTTTTAGCTACTCAAGCAAGAGATCCAGCAATCCATTATCAACATAGCGTAGTCGGCTATAACTATCGGTTAAGCAATATCCTCGCAGGGGTAGGACGCGCGCAATTACAAGTTCTAGATGAACGTGTAAATACTCGTAGAGCTATTTTTAATCGATATGTTGAAGCTTTAGGTGAGATTGAGGGATTAAAATTTATGCCTGAACTAGAAGATACCTATGGCAACCGCTGGTTAACAACGTTCACACTAGATCCTAAAAAAGTGAAGGTAACACCCCATGAGTTGATTGAAGAACTTGGCAAAGAAAATATTGAAGCTCGTCCAGTTTGGAAACCATTACACCTACAACCTCTGTTTGAAGGATGTGAGTTTTATGCTCATGGAACAGATGATATAGTAAGTGAATGGTTATTTGAAACTGGAGTTTGTTTGCCTAGCGGGTCGAATATGACCATAGAACAACAAAATAAGGTTATAAAAAAAATAAAAAAAGTACTTATTTTAAAAATGGAGAATTAGTTATTAACTAATTCTCCATTTTTTTTTGTATTATTTGAACATAAAAACGTTTCAAACTGCCTTATTGAAAAGAAAATTTAAAACAGGTATAAAAAATCATTTTTTCCCATATTTAATATATTTACTTTTCACTCTCTTTTTATGTGATATAAGTAGGTAAAAAGAGGAGGGGTAAAATGAAATTTATCGAAAAAAACTTAACTGTTTGGGTAATAAGTTTCGCATTTCTTTCTTTTATATTTTTTTCTTATTCGGTAGCTGTATTTGCCGAAGAGAAAGTAAGCATTATTTCATTCGGAGCAAATAACGATGGGAAAACAAATCAGACGGGGTTTATTCAAGAAGCAATCAACTCTCAAAGTGAGCAAGGAGGAGGGAGAGTTTTTTTCCCTAAAGGAACATATCTAATAGATGCAGTTAAATCTATTGTATTGAAAGATAATATCACTTTAGAATTCGAAAAAGGTGCAGTTTTAAAAGCTTTACCAAATAGTGAAGAACATTATCAAATACTCAGAATCCATGACGTAAACAATGTGAATATAGTAGGCGCCGCTGAAATAGTAGGAGAAAGGCAAGAACATCAAGGTAAGGCGGGTGAATGGGGTTTTGGTATAAGTATTAAAGGGTCTAATAATATAGTTATTGAGAACGTTAAAGTTTCTAATTGTTGGGGTGATGGAATTTACATTGGAAGTACTGCGAACCAACGGTTTAATGAAAATATAAAAATAACGAATCCAGTATTAAACAATAATCGTAGACAAGGAATTTCCGTTATTTCAGCTATTAATCTATATATTTCAAATGCTGTAATAACAAATACAAACGGTACACCACCTCAAAGTGGTATAGATATAGAGCCAAATTCTTCAATTGAGCAAATAAAAAATATTAATATTTCTAATTTATCTACAGAGAACAATAACGGTTACGGCTTGATTGTATCTTTGAAACAATTAAAAGGAAGTGCTGAGCCTGTATCTATTTACGTTGATACAATAAAAAACGTTAAAGATCGATACGTTGTTGCTGGTATAGAAGGATTAAAGGGAGAAATAAATATTGGGGGATACTATTACTTAACAGATAAAGAGATTGTATCAAAGCCTAAAGTAAATGTAATAACAGCTACTTCTACTAATTTGATAGGAACAGCGCCCAGTGGATCTACTGTAGGTGTTAAATCAGGTAAGACCTTAGTAGCAACAGGTGTAACTAAAAGTACAGGAGAATTTACTGTAGTGATTCCAAAGCAAAAGGCTGGAACTGTTTTATCTGTCACTGCTACTGATAAAGCAGGGAATATAAGCAAAGAAACACAAGTAACAGTTAAAGCTGAAACGTTTTCAGATGTTCAAACTAGCCATTGGTTTTATGATGAAGTTCTCTATCTTTCCGAAAAAAAAATAGTGGCAGGATTTCTGAATGGCACTTTCCAGCCAAATAAAAAAACAACTCGTGCTGAAGCAGCAAAAATGCTAGCTATTGCATTAAATATTTCCTCATCAACTAAAAAGACTGAATATTCGGATATAAATAGTGATCATTGGGCGGAAAATGATATTGCTGCCGTGACAGAAGCTGGTTTGTTTAACGGGTATGCGAATGGATCCTTTAAACCAGACAAAAATATAACCCGTGCTGAAATGGCGCAAGTATTGGCATTAGCGTATAAGTTCGAAGCGAATAATACTCAAGTTTTTAAAGATGTACCCACTTCTCATTGGGCATCCAAACCAATTTCAGGACTGGTTCAAAATAAAATCACCTACGGTTACTCAGATAAAACTTTCCGTCCTGGTCAAGCTATTACTAGAGCAGAGTTTTCAGTTTTTCTAGCAAGAGCATTAAATAAAGACTTCCGATAGCCACAGCTTAGTTGAGTATTGAAAGATGAAAAAGCCACTTGTGTAGAGTTTCAAAGTAAGCGTCCAATAATGAGTACCTATTTACTTAGAAAAGAAAACGCCGCATCGAGAGCCTAACGGTTTCGAGGTGCGGCCTTGCTACGTTTATCGAGATTCTTAATAGATATAATTGCGTTACACAAAGTACTTGAAGTTACTACTCAGGGACAGGGATCTGCTCCATTTACACTCAATTTCCTAAGAAATTCTACGAGCTGAAATTGACAACGCTTTCTTTTTTGCTTACAATTGACGAAAGATTCATTTGATGAAACGATGTTCCTTATAAAGGAACATAGAAGTTTGCTAAGGAGGCAGGGATATGGATATTAAATATGGGTGTCACGGCTCGACCTGGGAATTGGATTACGATAAAGAATCAGATTATTTTCCACAGATTGCCGATACGGTAGAACGTACTGGCTTTCGAGGTGTAGACATACAAGTGTCTTTACTAGGAAGATTTAAAGAAGATCCACTGGCCTTGAAACGTGAATTAGACCAGCGCAATCTGCAGTTGGCTGCATTGACGATTCCGTTCAGTTGGCTGAATTCTGAAGAAACGGCAGAAGAAAAAGCATTTGCAGACTATTATATCGACTATGTAAAACATTTTCCAGATGCTTTATTGAATGTTGCGCCGAGAACTGGAAACCAGCGGGTAGATCTTGAAAACCGTCAGCACAACATTATCAAGTGTGCCAATCAATTGGCTGAAAGAGCGGCTGCTCAAGGTGTCCTTTGCTCATTCCATCCGAATTCACCAGCAGGATCCGTGTTCCGTCTTGAAGAAGACTATGAAGTTTTATTCAATGGCTTAGACTTCAATTATATAAGTTATACGCCTGATGCAGGGCACATCGCTTTTGGAGGAATGGATGTACTGAAGATTTTCAAGAAATATATGCCATACATTAAGCATGTTCATTTTAAAGATGCTTCCAACGACTATGAGTGGAAAAAGATGGGCACCGGCGATATTGACTTCCCAGAAATCATCCGATTGTTGATGAATTCAGGATACAACGGCTGGATTATGGTGGAAGAAGAAACAGAAGAATCCACTGCTAATCCAACACAAGCCATACTGGATATCAGTAAGTATGTAGACTCAAATTTAAAACCGATTAGTCAAGGAGGCCAAAAATTTGGCTAAACAATTGACCTTTCTACCAACTATCCTAATGCCGGAGATTTATCGCCCTTTCATCGAAAATGAAAGCTTTTTTGTATCGAAAATCGAGGGAATTGCAGAAGAAGGCTTTTATAAAGGCATCGAAATTGCCGGTATCCATGATAAAGCCAATCGACAAAAAATTAGCGAAATTACTTCTTCTGCTGGATTAATTGTGACTCAATGGATGACGGCTGTTATTACGGAAAAAGGGTTAGATCTATCAGCTGTAAACCAGAAATCAAGGCAGTATGCAGTTTCAGAAATCATTAAAAATATTGCACTGGCTAAAGAAACTGGAGCATCGACCATCGCATTAATTACAGGCCCAGATCCAGGAGAAGGCCAGCGTGAAAAAGCTGCAGAAAGTCTTGTCCAAAGTCTGAAGGAAATCTGTACTGAAGCAAGAGCATGCGGATTGGAAGTAATCGTGGAACCATTGGATCGCCATGTCCATAAAAAGATGTTTTTAGGACCAAGCGCTGAAACAGCCAGTATCCTATCAGAAGTCAAGGAATCTCATCCGAACATTGGGTTTGCTTTCGATACTGCCCATGCTGCTTTAAATGGAGAGCAGATGGAAGAGGCTTTGGAAATCGCTTCTTCCCTTATAAGCCAGCTGCATTTATCAAATGCCGTATTGGATAACCGCCATCCAATTTATGGAGATTATCATATTCCTTTAGGCGAGCCAGGGTTCCTAACCTATCCAAAGGCTGTAGGCATTGTGAAAAAAGCTGAATCGTTGGGGATATTTACGGGGAAATCGTTCCGGATATCAGTGGAAGTCCGGACAAATGAAAACGAAGATGCACATTATACGGAGCGAGTTGCTAAAGAGTTTTTAAAAAAATTATTGGCGGAAGAGATGTAAACCAGTTAATTGTATGAAACAGAGAGCATTTCCTATAGTATTTAAATAGAAACTCTTTAAAGGAGAACTTGCTTTATTGCTAGGAGGAAAAAATATGAAAAAAGAGGCCATTACCGTTCAATCGGTTGACCGAGCTTTGCACATCATAGAAATTTTGCAGCAAATTCCGCAAGGGTTGGGAGTTACGGAATTGTCGAATCGATTGGACGTATCAAAAAGTACAGCACACCGCCTGTTAATGTCGCTATATAATAAAGGATTTGTCCAGCAGGACATTCAAACTGAAAAATATATGCTCGGTTTAAAATTTATTGAAGTCGGTCAAGTAGTCTCAGATAATTTGGATATTAGAAAAATTGCTTCACCTTATTTGCATCGATTAACGGAAATTACAGGAGAGACTGCTCATTTAGCGATTATGGACAAGCATGAAATAGTCTATATTGACAAACTGGAAAGTAACGCGACAATCCGTATGTTTTCGAATGTTGGAAAAAGAGCGGCACTACATTGTACTGGAATCGGTAAATCCATATTTGCTTTCTTGCCAGATGAAAAAATTGAAGAGATCATCGCGGAAACAGGGCTTAAAAAATACACCGAAAAAACTCTGACGACGAAAGAAGCAATGTGGGAAAACATTCAACTTATTCGCAAAAGAGGGTATTCGATTGACGATGAAGAACATGAAAGTGGAATTAAATGTGCTGCAGCACCAATTTTTAACCATCACCATGAAGTTATTGCAGGAATTAGTGTAGCAGGACCTATTATGAGAGTAACTGAAGAAAAGCTAGAAATGATGGCGAAAGAGGTTCTGGAGGCCTCCAATGAACTTTCCAACTTATTGGGACGTAAAGAAAATTCAAAAAATTCATTGACAGCGCTTTCCTAATTAAATATACTTTAAAAAAGAGTGGTAAACAAAACGTCGTTCCTTATAAAGGAACGACTAAAAAATAACCACTAAAAGAAACGGCGTTCCTTAATAAGGAACTAAAAGGAGGGGTTAAATGCTTCATGTTATTGAACAAGTGAATAAGCATAAAATTGTTGCAATCATACGAACAGATTCCATCGATGAATTAGAACAAACGGTTGAAAGTTTATACAAAGGCGGTATCCGTATCGTTGAAATAACATTGAACACTCCTGGTGCCTTGGAGGGGATATCTTCTCTTCAAAATAAGTACCCGGACCTCATCATCGGGGCAGGAACGGTATTGGATCCGGAAAGTGCACGACAGTCAATATTGGCTGGAGCATCGTTCCTCTTGGCACCAACTTTAAAAGAAAGCACAATTACTATGGCTAATCGTTACAATACTTTTGTGGTGCCGGGTGTTTTGACACCTACTGAAGCTTTAGCAGCTTATGAATATGGTGCACGAATGATTAAAATTTTTCCAGCTAGGTCAGTTGGCTCTAAATACATCTCTGATCTTAAAGGACCGTTATCCCAAATCGATATTATGGCTGTAGGAGGCATTTCCCTAACTAACGCAGAGGAATTTTTGAAAGCAGGAAGTTCTGCTTTAGGAATCGGCAGCTCTTTGGTTGATAACAAATTGGTGAAACAAGGCGAGTTTGGAGAGATAGAAAAACGTGCTAGAGATTTTGTCGAATTAGTCAATCGATATAATTTATCTAAGAATTTATAAAAAAGTGGTGGATTGGATGAAGACGATTTTAATAGATTCAGGTACAACGAACTCTAGGCTCCGTCTGGTAAATGGAAACGAAAGCAAAGTAATCGATCAGTTGAAAATCAATGTGGGTGTTAGGAATACAGCAATAGACGGCCATAACGAACAGCTGAAGAAAAGTTTGAAACAAGCTCTAGAAGAGATTCTCGAAAAAAATTCATTGACTGCAAAAGACATCAGCTATCTAGTTGCTTCCGGAATGATTACTTCGGATTTGGGGGTGCATGAAGTTCCACATATTACAAGTCCTGCGGGATTCGGGGATTTTGCGCAAAATTCATTAGTCATTGAGCTTGAGGAATTTCTTCTTATTCCGTGTATTTTTGTTCCAGGGATGAAGAATAACACCTTGAACTTTAGCAATCCACTCGAATCGATTAATGAATTTGATGTGATGCGAGGGGAAGAGGTGGAAACGATTGGCTTGTTAAAGCAAATTGATGTTGAAGGAAATGGCATTATGGTTCTTCCAGGTTCTCATACGAAATATGTAGCAGTCGATGGACAAAAGAACTTGCAGGCTTGCCTTTCCACTTTAGGGGGGGAGATACTTCACGCTATACAAAAAGAGACTATCTTATCCAAATCTCTATCTCCAGAGCTTGTCGAAACAATTGATGTGGAAATGTTGGAAAAAGGTTATGAAGCTTCAAAGAAGCATGGCTTTACAAGAAGTTTTTATCATATTCGCTTATTGCAAATGTTTTCAGAGCTGGATGATAACCAAAGGGCAAATTATTTTGTAGGAGCGGTTATCTGTGACGATATTCAAGCATTGATGCAGACAACGGAACACAATCAGGTTGATTGGGTCATCGTTGGGGGATCGGATCCATTAAGAAAAGCATTTGTGCATTTATTAAAGTATCTAGGCAACGGCTGGCGGATTATTGAAGCCAGTGACCAACAAGTTGCAGCTTCCATGGTTTTTGGAGCACAGGAAGTTGCATCGATTTATCTGGCAGACAATCAGTTGAATGTAAGCGATTACTAAAAAACAGGGGGTTCTAGTATGAAAAAATTTCTATGGGCAGCTACATTATCAGCATTGGCATTAACACTTGGAGGTTGCGGAGAAGAAGGATCTGGTGCAAGTTCTGAAGGAGACTCCAATTTTCCGGAAAAATCGATTGAAATTATCGTTCCATCTGCTGCAGGCGGCGGAACAGACGCAACAGCGCGCGCTTTGGCAAATGAAGCAGAAGATGTTTTTGGACAATCTATCAGTGTCTCGAATAAGACAGGCGGAAGCGGGTCAGTCGGGATGTCCGAAGGAGCAAATGCTGAACCTGATGGTTATACAGTTTCGATGGTTTTCGTAGAGTTGACGATGTTCAAACATTTAGGCTTATCTCCTCTTACTTATGATCAGTTCAAGCCAGTTGGCATGATTAACTTTGACCCAGCTGCTTTGACAGTAGCGGCAGATGCTCCATACGATACACTCGAAGAATTCGTTGCATATGCCAAAGAGAATCCGGGCGAAGTCAGTGTCGGTAACTCAGGAACAGGATCGATCTGGCACATTGCAGCAGCAAGCCTTGAAAAAGCAGCAGACATTGAATTGAACCATGTTCCTCATGAAGGCGCTGCCCCTGCTGTTACAGCTTTAGTAGGCGGACATATCGATGCAGTTACAGTTAGTCCTGCAGAAGTTAAAACGCAGCTAGAGGCGGGAAATGTAAAAACCTTAGCTGTCATGTCTGATAACCGATCAGATATCATTCCGGATGTTCCAACTTTTGAAGAGGCTGGAGTGGAGAACAACCCTATCGGTACTTGGAGAGGATTGACTGTGCCGAAAGATACTCCGGATGAGGTTGTAGCAACTCTTGAAGAAGGTTTCATGGAAGCTGCGCAAGATGAAGATTTCCAGGGATTTATGGAAACGAACGGTTTAGGTGTTGAACTGAAAAGTTCTGAAGAATTTGAAGAATACATGAAACAAAATGAAGAAGACTTTGGTGAAATCATTGGGGAATTAGGAGTTAATTAAGAAATGACAGCAGGTACAATTCAAAAACAGTTAACCCAGATGAGTGTCATGAAAGGGGCTTGGCATTTGTCAGGCCTCTTCTTTAAGGAGTGAAATGCATGAAGAAACCAAATTATATTAGTGGATTAATCATAATTATTATTGCCGGATTTTTTTATTCGCAAACTTTTGACTTTCCCCAATTGGATAGTCAATTGATCGGCGCTGATTTTATGCCTCGCGTTTATTGCATTATGTTGATCCTTTTAGGATGTATTCTTCTCATTCAAACTTATCGTGATAAAGAAGAGGCTGATGAGCAAGAAAATACCATGAAATATTCAATAGGTGCTATGTTTTTCGTCATCTTGTATGTGATTGTGATTCCGTATATTGGTTTTTATATATCGACATTTTTGTTGGTATTGGGTTTATTACTGTTTTCTAAGGTTAAGAATAAGATTCTTCTTATTGCTATACCGGTGGGAACAAGTCTCTTCATCTATGTTTTCTTCCAGATTTTACTGAAAGTATCCATACCTATGGGTACGTTGTTTTCATGATTAGGGGTGAATAGTTTGGAATTATTATTAGAAGGCTTAACGGGAGTATTTCAAATAAGTGTATTGTTCATTCTCTTGATGGGTATTATCGCTGGCATTACGATTGGATCGCTTCCAGGCCTTACCGCTACAATGGGTGTCGCATTGATTTTGCCAGTTACTTTCGGAATGGAGCCTGTAACAGGGATTCTCCTGTTGATTGGTGTATATTTTGGTGCGGTTTATGGTGGTTCACTTACGGCAATCTTGATCAATACTCCAGGAACTCCGGCTTCAGCAGCAACTGCAATCGATGGATATGCGCTGTCAAAGAAAGGATTGGCGCATAAGGCTTTGACTGTTTCCACCATTTCTTCATCGATAGGCGGTATCTTTAGTGTTATTGTCTTAATCTTGATTGCACCTCAATTGGCTGTTTTTGCACTGAAATTCAGTGCGCCAGAAACATTTGCACTTGCGGTTTTCGGGATATCCATTATTTCCAGTATTGCAGGGAAGTCTATGGTAAAGGGTCTGATTGCCGGTTTTATTGGGTTATTGATAGCAACTGTCGGAATTGATCCGATTGGCGGTTTCCCGCGTTTCACGTTTGATAATACTAATCTTTCGAGTGGCATCAACTTAATTCCTGTAATGATCGGGTTATTCGCTGCATCAGAGGCTTTTCGTGCGATGGGAAATATCTTCTCTACAAGAAAGTTAACAATCGTTGTAGAGAAGGTGAAATTAAAGTGGATTGAATTCAAAATCCTTATTGGTACAATCCTACGGTCAGGTGCAATCGGTACCTTTATCGGAATGATTCCCGGGGCTGGCGGAGACATTGCCGCATTTGTAGCGTATAACGAAGCAAAACGTTTCTCGAAAAACAAGGAAGACTTTGGCAAAGGAGAAATGAAAGGCATCGCTGCTCCTGAAGCAGCAAATAACGGCGTCACTGGAGGAGCAATGATTCCTTTGTTGACATTGGGGATTCCTGGTGATGCTGTTACTGCGGTTCTCTTAGGGGCATTAATGGTACAGGGTATTCAACCTGGACCGATGCTTTTCGAGAATAACGGACCAATTGTTTACACCTTATTCGTCGGGATGCTTGTTGCTAACTTTATGATTTTGATTGTTGGACTGTTTGGGATTCGGCTTTTCACCAAAATCCTGTTGGTGCCGACTACCGTATTAACACCGATTATTCTAGTTTTTTGTGTTGTAGGATCTTATTCATTAGGAAACAATTATTTTGATGTACTTGTTATGTTGATTGCCGGAATTGTTGGCTATTTCTTAATGCGGTATGGCTTCCCGGCTTCTCCTATTATACTTGGCATTATCTTGGGACCATTGATGGAAAGTAATTTTAGACGAGCATTGGTGATGTCACAAGGAAATTTTGACATTTTCTTTACTCGGCCGATTACAGTAGTGCTATTAGTGTTGGCAGTTCTCACTCTGTTCTCACCACTTCTTACAAAAAAAGTGAAAAAACCGAAAGTAGAAGGTGACGTATAAATGAAAATTATCAGCTATGAGCTTTTTCAAGTTCCGCCGCGTTGGTTATTCTTAAAGATTGAGACAGACGAAGGGATTATTGGTTGGGGAGAACCTGTTATCGAAGGACGGGCTTCAACAGTAAAAGCGTGTGTTAACGAACTAATGGAATATTTGATCGGAAAAGACCCTCTAAGAATCGAAGATCATTGGAATATGCTGTACCGTTCTGGATTTTATCGCGGCGGCCCCATATTAATGAGTGCAATTGCCGGAATTGACCAAGCCTTATGGGATATTAAAGGAAAGTACTTCGATACACCTGTATACCAACTTTTAGGTGGAGCTTGCCGTGATTCCATCAAAGTCTATTCATGGATTGGTGGAGATCGGCCCGCTGAAGTAGGTATGGCTGCTAAAAAAGTAGTGGATGCTGGATTCACTGCTATCAAAATGAATGGTACAGAAGAACTTCAATACATTGATTCTTATGAAAAAATTGATCAGACTCTTGAACGAGTTGCAGCAGTACGAGAATCAGTAGGACCTTATATTGGCATTGGAATCGACTTCCATGGGCGTGTGCATAAACCAATGGCCAAAATTTTAGCAAAAGAGCTTGAGCAATTCCGTCCGATGTTTATCGAGGAACCGGTACTTGCAGAAAATAATGAGGCTTTAAAGGAAATTGCCAAACATACCACGATTCCGATCGCTACAGGTGAGCGGATGTTCTCACGCTGGGATTTCAAACAAATTCTTACAGAAGGTTATGTAGATATTATCCAGCCTGATGTATCGCATGCAGGCGGGATTACGGAATGTAAAAAGATAGCTACGATGGCAGAAGCCTTTGATGTTGCGCTTGCACCACATTGTCCGCTGGGCCCGATTGCATTGGCAGCTTGCCTACAAGTGGATGCCACCGCTCATAACGCTTTTATACAAGAACAAAGTTTGGGTATTCACTATAATCAAGGGAATGATCTCTTGGATTATATTAAAGACCCATCAGTTTTCGAATATACTGAGGGCTATGTAAAAATTCCACAAGGTCCAGGACTTGGAATTGAAATAAATGAAGATTATGTCAGACAACAAAGCAAGTTAGGACACAACTGGAAGAATCCGGTTTGGCGCCATAAAGATGGCAGTATTGCAGAGTGGTAGGAGGTAACAGAATGAAGCCGAAAGTATTTATAGCAAAACCGATCCCGAAAGAAGTTGAAGAATACATTGCGGAATCATGTGATTATAAGATTTGGGACAAAAAAGAACCGATTCCGCAAGATGTTCTTTATAAAGAAATAGCTGATGTCGACGGGTTGATGATTTCTAAATGGAAAGTATCAGAAGAGTTTTTGAACCAAGCACCCGAATTAAAAATTCTCAGCAATGTAGCTACTGGCTATGAGAACTTCGATTACGAACTTATGAAAGAAAGAAACGTACTAGGCACTAATACACCTTACGTTTTAGACGATAGTGTCGCAGATTTAGCCATGGGCTTAATCCTGATGGCAGCGAGAAAATTGGGCAGGCTGAATCAGTATGTCAAAGATGGCAGTTGGTCCCGATTGGATGATGAAGATTTCTTGGGTCAAGATGTGCATCACGCTACACTTGGTATTTTAGGAATGGGGAAAATTGGCGAAAAAATTGCGAAAAGAGCAGCTTTAGGTTTCGACATGAAAGTCCTTTACAATAATCGCTCAAGAAATATAGAAGCAGAAGAGAAGTATGGGGCTATCTATACTGAAATGGATGATTTGTTAAGAACAGCCGATTTTGTTTTAGTCATGCTTCCTTTAACTAAAGATACAGAAGGGTCAATCGGGGAAAGAGAATTCAATTTGATGAAACCGACTGCTTTCTTTTTCAATGGATCGAGAGGGAAAATTGTCAGAGAAGCCGAGTTGATCAAAGCGCTTCAAAATGGGACTATCAAAGGTGCTGGCCTTGATGTTTATGAAACTGAACCAGTCCACAAAGACAATCCGCTATTAAAAATGGATAATGTGGTGACGATGCCACATATGGGTTCTGCTACAGAAGAAACCAGATTTAAAATGGCTATGACTGCAGCAAAAAATTTAGTAGCAGGAGTAACAGGGCAAATACCGCCAAATTTAGTTAAAGAATTAAAGGATATGGTAGAAAAGTAAAGTAACGATCATACGGATGGAGGAAAAATGATGTATAGCAGCTTACAGGATACAGTTACTCTTAATAATGGTGTTAAAATGCCTGTCATGGGTCTAGGAGTATTTAAAGTAGAGGATGGAAATGTAGTAACTCAGGCGGTTAAAGACGCTATAAAAAATGGCTACCGGAGTATTGATACAGCTTCTTTTTATGATAATGAAGCAGGAGTAGGACTTGGAATCAAAGAATCAGGTATACCTCGAGAAGAGCTATTTGTCACAACGAAAGTATGGAACGGTGATCATGGCTATGAAAATACATTAAATGCGTTTGAAATAAGCCTGGAAAAACTAGGCTTGGAGTATCTGGATTTATATCTTATCCATTGGCCGGTTAGAGGAAAGTATACAGATACATGGAAAGCATTAGAAAAACTTTACCATGACGGGAAAGTGAGAGCGATTGGGGTCAGCAACTTTAATATTCATCATTTGGAGGATATCCTAAATGAAGGAAAAGTGAAACCCGTTATTAACCAAGTAGAGTATCATCCTCATTTGACGCAAGTAGAGTTGCGGGAATTTTGTGTTCGTGAAGGAATACAAATGGAAGCATGGTCACCATTAAAAAAAGGTGAATTATTAACCGATCCAGTTATTCAGAAACTTGCCGAAAAACATCAAAAAACACCAGCTCAAATTATTTTGCGATGGGATATACAAAACAATGTAATAACAATTCCAAAATCGATAAAAGAACACCGGATCGTTGAGAATGCTGATATCTTTGATTTTTCATTAACGGAAGAAGATATGCAAGAAATCAATGGATTGAATATTAATAGCCGGAGCGGCGCCGATCCTGAAACGTTTAATTTTTAAGTTTATTATTCAATGGAGAAGCTGTACCAGCCTAAAAATAAAAAGCGACTCATCGAATCAAATCGATTCGGCGAGCCGCTTTTTTGTTTCTGTAATTCTTCTCGAATCTAATCGCGAAGTCCAATACCTTTCTGTATAAAGGCCATGTTTCTTATAACCCTATCAGTCCATTTATACACTCAAGGTTTCCTCATGAAATTGCGTCTCTAGAATAATCGTTGAAGAGGTTTGAAGGTAAGAGAGACCGTTGGGATAGAAAAATAAGCAAGAAAATCAAAGGCATGGATGAAAGAGGAGCAGCTTTTAAATGCTCCTCTTTTCTATATATAATAGAAGGTAGCTAATTGGTTGGAAAGGATAAGGTGAATCCATGGATAGCATTATTTTTGATTTGGATGGAACGCTTTGGGATTCTACGGCTGTCGTCGGAGAAGCGTGGAATAGTGTATTAAAGTCGGAGAAAGTTCAGAAGGAATTAACGAAAGAAGACGTGAGAGGGGTCATGGGTCTCCAGCAAAAGGAAATCGGACAAACATTATTTCCGGACTTGTCAGGAGAAGAACAGCAAGCTTTGTTGAAGCAGTTTTCAAAAGTTGAATGCGAGTACTTAAGCATCCGGGGCGGTCAATTATATGAGGGGGTTGAAGAAGTATTAAAAGGATTGAATAAGAAATACAATTTGTACATCGTCAGTAACTGTCAGGAAGGGTATATCGAGAGTTTTTATGCCTATCATAAATTGAACAAATACTTCCTCGATTTCGAAAATCCTGGAAGAACCGGCCTTAGCAAAGGTGAGAACATAAAACTGATTATGGAAAGAAACGGTTTGGAACGTCCGATATATATCGGCGATACGGAAGGGGATCACAAAGCTGCGAAATTCGCAGAAATTCCTTTTGTGTATGCAGCTTATGGCTTTGGGGAAGTTAGTGGGTATGATTATTCGGTAGGCAGGTTTGAGGAACTGGTGAAGTTGTTTCGTTAAAAAAAGCGAAGAGCTGGCGTTTCTGAAAAAAAAAACAGTTGTTGTCCGATTCGAGGTATGGCTTTGGGATAGAGTAAGAAGTTTTCTTTAGTTAACTAAAAAAACGACGAAATAAACCGTTTTTTCAGGAGAGTGGTTTAGTTGAAATGCTCGTAACCGATGACGAAAAAATCTTGGTGGTGTGGAATTGGAGGGGGAAAGCATGGCCATCCCATTCGAAGCGCCAAGACTTGAATATGCAAGTTTAAATCTATACCCCCTTCCTCTTTTTGAAGAGAGGAAAGGGGTATAGATTTTTCTAATCATGCCACGAAATTTAACGCATTCTGAAACCACTCAAAATGCGCACAAAGTGAAGCAATGAGCTTAACATATTAATCCCTCCTCCTATATTGCATAGACTCAGATACTTTTTGGTAGTTTAATCACGTGTATGTACTAAATTGAAAAATTATGTATATCATTTAATTATTATTAATGATAAATAAGTATTAATACCATTATGCATTTTCTATTGGAAGAATCAATTACATCTTGTATAAAAGTGAAAACTTTTGCTTTTTGATATTTTGTAAGTTTATCCAAAGTAGATGCGGTTTTGGCATGTTTAGGAGAAGTGCTACATTAGTCATATCCTCACTTCTAAAGTTTTCAAGAAAACATCTGGCAGAGTCGACTTGGAATTTCGACGCTCCTTCATGGCAGTGCTTGCAATTTCCAGTATACGTATGGACTCCATTATCGCTCCTCTTTTTTTCAAATGGAAAAACGGGATGAAGAAAAGCCACACCCAAAGGTATGGCTCGCAGGGCTATTTAGAAGGGCAGTGTGCTATCCCGTGGAACGATCTCTTCACCACTGTCATCAATTGGTGCATCGTCACCTGGTTCCTTATGCGCCATATAGAAAGTCATGGCTTTTTCGACAACTGTGCTTTCGTTACAGCATCGTCCGAACGGAAGGATTTCGCTGTGAATTCCGTGATGATTTCGCGTTCTGTCAGGTACTTGATCGAGTCTTCGGCTTTATGCGTTGCGTATACATCTTTATATGTACCGGCGGCCGAGAAGCTGTATGCGTATATATTAACAAGCAAACCAGTTGCCGGAAATGCTTTCGTCTTCAGTGTACTCGTCTTCTTCAAAGATGTTACCTTCCTATTTGTAGGGGGAATTGGTCTATCTTTATTGTAATAAATTGTACTCTTTAGTCTAGCTTATAAAGGGGAATCCGCTATCACCTGACGAAGAGTATAGATTGTGTAGATGTGACTTATCAGTTGGGAAGACTTCCGTCCCATGGGACAATTTCTTCGTCTCGGTCGTCCATGATTGCGCCGTTATCAAGCATGGCTTCTGCAATATAGTCGGATACTTCGGCGCGAGTCATCTTGTGATTCGGTTTGAATTGCGTGCCTTGGTCTGTGATGACGCCAGCCGCGAACAAGTTCTTGACGGCTTGTTCGTACCATCCGTTGATCTTCACATCAGTGTATTTGAGTTTTACATTAGTGGCATTTTCCATCTGGAAAGCATCTGAGATCATTCGAGCAAGTTGTGCTTTGGTGACTGTATCGCCTGGACGGAACGATTTGTTCGGGAACCCATTGATGAGGCGGTTTTCATACATGCTTTGGATAGGCTTGCTGTACCAATGCTCGGTTTTGAGGTCAGTAAACTTAATCATAGGTCGTTTGTTTTTCGCAGGGTATTTGATGCCCAATGCGTCAGCGCCGCCAACGATAATGCGGGATGCTTCTGCGCGTGTTACAGGTGTTTCAGGTCTGAATGTGTTATCCGTGAATCCCGAAATGATGCCGTGCCGTGTCAGAAAGTTAATGTTCGGCTCTGATTTGTGTGTCTTTGGTACGTCTGGGTAGGCTTGTGATGCATCTGCGTTTCCTGCATTTCCTACTGTCAGGCTGACCAGCAATACAGCTGCCAGAAACCCTTTTATCATCAGCTTACTCGTCTTCTTCATAATTGATTCACTCCTATTCTATTTGCTATGTGGGTGATTATTTGTTCCTTTGTTCACTATGTAATGAATAAAATGGCGTACAGTCCCGTGTACTTTTATAAATATGATAGATAAGTCTTTTTTAGTATGAACATTAAATAGGTATAAAGCAATGTTTTAACTATAAATAATTCTTCCTTATCTTATAGTTAATTCAGTTCAAATGAAGAATCGCACATATGAAAATCTAATAAATTCAGGGAGGCATCGAAGAATGGAAAGAATAGCCGGTACCGCTTGAAAAGCTTGTTGAACTTATGGAATTGGCTACCATCTTCGAAACTCATACTGAGGATGGTGGGACCTTTCTTTGGCTCGACCGAGTATGAGGATTATGATTATGGGGAGCTCAGGTATACGGTTTCCCAGTTAAACAACAGATGAAGATAGAAACCTTCACTTTTCATAAAATAATTATCGTAATATTCTAAAATATTTATCCGGTGTGCGACCTCGGAAGCATTCCTCGGTAAGAATTTCTCCTATTTACTTTAATAAGTTTCTTAAATTCCGTTTGAAATTAATGGAACTAGGGAATTAATTGATATCTTGAGATAACATAGGAGGAACACAGGTGGAACGTTTTTTGCAGGGTGTTGCTGATTTTTCAGCTTGGTTATGGGGGATTCCGCTCATCACCATGCTGCTGGTATCGGGTCTTTATATGACCGTTAAACTTGGATTTTTTCAATTTCGTTATTTTGGCTATATTGTCGGACAGACGTTCGGCAGCGTATTTAAAAAACCGAAAGGCGAAGGGACCGTCACTCCGTTTCAGGCGCTGACGTCTGCTTTGTCTTCCACCATCGGAGCAGCGAACATTGTCGGTGTGCCGGCGGCGATTATGTTCGGTGGGCCGGGAGCGATTTTTTGGATGTGGGTCATTGCGCTGATCGGCATGGCGCTCAAATTCGCTGAAAGCGTACTTGCGGTTGAGTACCGCGAGAAAAATAGCAGGGGCGAGTTTGTCGGTGGTCCCATGTACTACATGACGAAAGGCTTGAACATGAAGTGGCTGGGCATTTGGTTTTCATTTGCCTTGATGATTGAGTTGATCCCAAGCATCATGGTCCAAGGGAATTCCATCGCGACGACCGTAGAAGCGACCTTCAACATTCCGTTGTTGTGGACGGGGATTGCGACCGCTTTCCTTGTCTCCATCGTTGTTTTCGGTGGCATCAAGCGAATTGGCAAGGTCACAGAAATTTTCGTTCCCTTTATGGCATTGATTTATGTCGGTGGCGCGATCGTGATTTTGTTGCTGAATGTCCGTGCCGTGCCCGAATTCTTTATGCTGATTTTCAGCAATGCCTTTTCGCCTGCTCCTGTGATGGGCGGTTTTGCCGGGGCAGCGATTGTGGAAGTGATCCGGTGGGGATTTGCCCGCGGTCTGTATTCAAACGAAGCTGGACTCGGTACAGCCCCGATTGCCCATGCAGCTGCCATGACAGATCATCCTGTTCGCCAGGGGTTCTGGGCAGTCATTGGCGTGGTCGTCGATACACTGATTGTCTGCACGGCAACAGCTTTTGTTATTTTGTCTTCGGGTGTTTGGACGGAAGATGGGGCCATGGAGAATTCCTCTGCTTTGACGAGCCTGGCATTTGAATCTTATTTCGGCCAATTTGGTGCAGTTCTCGTGACCATTTCATTGATTTTCTTTGTCCTCTCCACGATTTTGGTTGTTATTTTCTACGGCGCCAAGCAGGCTGAGTTCCTGTTTGGCACGAAAGCGTCTTACGGCATGCAAGTGGTGTATATCCTTGCGGTTGTTCTGGGCGCGGTCGGAGCAGCAGAAGTGATTTGGGGATTCCTCGATATCATGCTGGCAGCTATCCTCATTCCGAACGTCATCGCCATCTTGCTGTTGAGCAAAAAAGTAAAAGCTTTGACTACCGAGTTTTTCACGTCGGATCAGTATTACATAAAAGACCAAAAAGAGAAAAAACGAAACAAAGCGAAAAAAGCAGCGAGCGCGGGTTACGATTCGTAACATAAGTAAGCTTCGCGTCAAAAGCCTTGGATTCCCAGGAAGGGGAGTTCGGGGCTTTTTTGCTGGATTGCCCTTCGGAGAGAGGGGATGACTATCGTTAGGCTGCTAAGTTTGCAGAGAAAGCTGTTGTAATACGCATGTACAAAAGACCTGGCTGTGCAAGGGGCACCATCTGTTCGCATCGAGGATTATACGAAAGGCGCACCGGAAATTTTGATCATAAGGTTTGTCTTTTCCTTTCTAAACGGTTAGACATGGCGATGGTGACGGCAGCCAGCAGAAGGACTGTGGCATTTTGCCACGACAGGAGCGGGGCGGATAGGCTTGAAATCAGCAGCTCCAATGCGAACAGCAAGACCAGCAATAACCCGGTCGGCACATCAGCGCGTTTGGCAAGCAGCCGGATTGCCAGGATGCTCACCACAATCAGCAAGCTGTGAAGTGTGGCTTCCACCCAATTGTTTTCAAGGCTTTGCAGGAGGATTTGATACGACAGGAAAAACAGGAGCCAGGAAACAGGTGCTTGCCTCGTTAGGTCGGGATGCTTTTTCTGTGCCAAAACCAGATAACCGGTGACGAACGCGATACCGAGCAGATGTCCGTATAAACCGCCATTAAAATATAGAATGGATAAGGGCATATCGAGAAAATAGTCGAAATTAAAAAGAATGTAGCTGAACTTCCAGACGAGGATGTACAGCATCACGGCATTCCCGTACCATTCGCCGGGTTTATCTCCCAGTACAATTCGCATGATCAGGCTTGCCGCTAAGGCTCCCAACAGGACAGCAACCCATACAGCGGGCACGGTCAAGTGAAAGATCGGTACATAGCTCACAGTCGCATCTCCAATCGGTTTCTATTCATTAAGAAGGTCCCTCCAGTCGTCTCGGAAATCTAGTGCTTAACGTTTTCCATTATAGCTGAAGGTGCTATGTTTTATTGATACGAAGATCCATATTCTTAGTGTACAAAATAGCTAGTAAGCCGATCCGTTTCTTTAGGGGATTTGCATGGACTGGATTTACCGGTCTTTAGTAAGCTGAAAATTGGTTAAGTAACTGGGATGGAAAATGGTAAACTTTATGCATACTAAACAGAATTACTGAACCTGAGAAGGGGTGAAAATCTGATGGATATACTGGTAACAGGCGGAGCCGGCTATATCGGTTCTCATACTTCCATTGCTTTGCTTGAAGCCGGACATTCGGTGATTATTGCGGATAATTTCTGTAACAGCAAGCGTGAGACGGTTGAAAGCATTCGGCGGATTGCGGGCAAAGACGTGACTCTTTATGAGGTCGATGTAACGGATGCGCAAGCGGTTGAAGCGATTTTTATTCAGCATAAGATTGATGCCGTCATTCATTTTGCTGGGCTTAAGGCGGTGGGGGAATCCATCCAACGGCCACTCGACTATTATTACAACAATGTGGTCAGTACCCTGGTGCTTGTTCGCTCCTGCCTCCGCCACGATGTGAAAAAGTTCGTCTTCAGCTCATCGGCGACGGTGTATGGGGATCCCGATTCGGTGCCGTTTATGGAAACGATGGATCGGTTGGTGACGGCGAATCCATACGGAGAGACGAAAGCGATGAGTGAGCGGATTTTGACGGATGTTGCGAAAATCAATCCGAATTTCTCTGTCTCCCTCTTGAGGTACTTTAATCCGGTAGGCGCACACGAGAGCGGATGGATCGGTGAAGCTCCTACCGGGACGCCATCCAATCTCATGCCTTATATTACGCAAGTGGCAAAAGGGAAACTGAAGGAATTGAAAGTTTTCGGCAATGATTATTCGACTGCGGACGGTACAGGGGTGCGTGATTATATTCACGTGATGGACTTGGCTGATGGCCACATCGCGGCCTTGGAAAATCTCTCGGCAGGCGCTCATGTCTATAATTTGGGGACGGGCAAAGGGACGAGTGTGATGGAGTTGGTGAAAGCTTTTGAAGAAGCAAGTGGCATTGAGATCCCTTATGAGGTGATCGAACGGAGGCCGGGAGACATTGCGCTATGCTACGCAGATGTGTCGAAAGCCAAGCGGGAATTGGATTGGACGGCCACACGCGACGTTCTGGCGATGTGTCAGGATGCCTGGAGATTCGAAAAGAATTTTGAGGGGTGAGAGTGGGCGATTTACACTTGAGTATGGAAGAGGACAGTGGAAAAGCATCAGGCTCCTGGGTGAATGGAGCTGATGCTTTTTTGTTTTAGATCCGATTTCTTTTATTCCGTCAACCTGTTTGCGTACTCAAGGTTTCCTTGCCGTATTTCTTCACCAAATAATTGGCCACCAGCCATGCGCCAATTGCCACAGCGATCGGCGTCAGCATCGGCGCCGGTGAAGCAGCGAGCAAATAGGCAGATGCCGTATTGGCCCAGGCATGAAGGACAACGCACAGCCAGACGTTTCGGGTGCTGTTGTAAAGCCAGCCGATGACGTATGCCTGCGGAATGGTCAGCATGGTGAAACCGAAAAGCGTCAGCAGGATCACGAAAGTTCCTTGCGGAATATTCATGTACACAATTATGGGGTAATGCCAAATGCTCCACAACAGGCCGACGCGGAAACAGGCTTTTTCAGCTGTCATACGGGTTTGCAGCAGGGGCTGCAAATAGCCCCGCCACCCGAATTCCTCCACTCCGCTGGTCAGGCATTGAAACAAAAAGAAAACAGGGATAAACCACAAAGGAAGTGCCGGCCAAGTGAAAGTTGCGCTGAATCCTGTGGCAATCCACGTCACCAAGAGCGCGGCTGAAAACAGGACGATGGGGTAGAGAAAAATGAACAACGCCCAACGGCTGACTTTTGGTTGGTGGATCTTTTCTTTAGGTTGCCCAGTGATGTCTCCTGTATGGTTTTTCACCAGCATCGCGACAACAACTACCCCGAACAGCGGACCATAGGCGGCCGCGGTAAATAGGAGGAACACGAGCAATTGCTGCAGGTTTCCCGCACCTGTTGTCAACACGTCATAAAAGCCTTCATTGTACAAAATGTCCACACCCGTCAGTTGGGAATAAACAATAGTTCCAATCCAGAAACTCCAAGAAAACAGAATGGCGCCACTGTAATAAATGGTGGTTTTTTTCGTTACGCTGTCCATCTCCATCCCCTTCAGTCGATGAAGTCGTGCGGCTTAGCACTGCCCCTGGCGATTGTGTTGCTGTTGCTTTTTCATCCTCTTCACGAAGACAGCGGCTGCTGCGATTGCGATAGCGGGACCGATCACTCCTCCCCACCGAAGCGGAATTTCTTTCGCGCCGAAAGGCAAGGGTTCTTTTCGGCCTTAGTTATAAGGCGTCAGTTGGTCGATGGTCGGCGTCGACGTGTCACCAGATTGGATCATGGCATAGAATTCATCGGTCAAATGCTCGATTTCATCCACTGCCGTGTTTAGATGCCCCAGGACATTTTCAAATGTGGGAGTCCTGGCGAATTTGGAAAGCAGCCGTACAAAAACCGGTTCTGGAATCCGGTCGATGGCGCTAAGAGCTGGAGGTGTAATGCGTATGCCCGCATTTCGGGTTGCCTGCAGCGCTTCATGAAGTGCGCGCTTTATCAGCACGTGGGCGTCCCGTGTGGCGGCGAAATGTTGCTGATCAATGTTGCATGCGTAAACAGCCGGTGCCAGCGTTGGAACGAGCAGGGCTACATGTGTCTTCAGCCAATCGTCCATGTCTTTGCGGATTTCCGCCCGGTAGCCGCGCATCGAATTCAGCACTCCTGCCACGTCGTGGGTTCTGGCCGTTACAGGTCCATCCACTTCACCCATCGGCAGCGCCACCGGTTTCGTTTCTTCCACCGGCATCATGTACATGACTCGTCCTTTCTTGAAGCCGCCGGGAAGCGGAAAACCGGCCATCACCCGCTCTTTGCCGACGGCGTCGATGAATGCCTGCTGTCCTGCCGCGTTGTTCATCATGAATAGGTAGGTTGGAATCTTTTTGTTGGCCGCGAGTGCGGGCAAAATGTCAGCAACCCGATTTTTGCGCATCGGCACAATGGCCAAATCGTAGTAATCATCTTCTGACAAACGGTCGACAACGGGAAGGCGAGTAACCGTTTGTTTTCCAGTTTCCGTGTTTTCAATGACAACCCCATAGGTTTTCAGCTCCTACTGCCGTTCACCATGATCGAGCAGGAAAACAGAGTGGCCAGCTTCTGCAAGGCGTTCGGCAAACAAACTCCCAAATGGCCCTACCCCATAAATCAAAATTTTCTTCTTCATGATTCTCTCTCCTTTGACGTTGATGCTGAAGAAGCCAGGTAGTGCTTCCAACATTTAGGGGTGCGTTAGAAATCTGACACCTTTTATATCCGTCGGCTTCTTCAGAAAGATTGCAAGACAGGTTACCGAGCTCCTTGTTTGCTGAAGTCTGGTAGCGTTGTTGAGTATGTAGGGAAGAAGGGTGATCATGTGAAGCACGTTCTAATTTCGGGTGAAAACCGGCGCAACAAAAGAACACCCGGCTTTTAAGAGCCGGGTGTTCTGGAAAGGTTGGTATAGATAAGCGTATCCTTCATTTATTCCACATCAATCAATTCAAAAACCGTTCCATTGTCATTTACGGTTTTAACCTTGGCGAAGCCTTCGACAAAGTATTCTTTATAACCGAACTCCACCGTCACTTCGACGGCGTTGGTGAAGGTGCGGTAAGGCGTTTCCACCGTTACGCCAACAGCTGTGATGGTATGCGTGACGTCGCTTGGAGTGAGCGGCTGGCCCTCAGCGGATGGATAGATGCTGTGGGTGGTGCCGACTTTAATCGGATAAGCGAGCAGCGGCGGGTCGAATCGATCGACCACGGGATACGCATGGATCAGATTTTTTCTGGTTTCCACTTCTCCATAGATGTAAGTTTCATTGATCGCCGGCACATGGCGTGCCCAGCTAAAGCCGATCGGTTCATCAGCCGGACTTTTTGTATATTGGTAGGTATGCGTTTCGATGCCGTGCGTACCGGTGTTATACGTATAGGTTTTCGTCTTATCTTTCATGTACGAGTGGGGAATCCGTGCATCGTTCTTGAACTCGGGTTCGAGCCCGCGTGCCAGGAATGCGGAAAATTGTCCGCGCGTCACATGCGCGGTTGGCTGGAACGTATGATCTGAATAACCGATGGTGATGTTGACTGACAGGATTTCCGAAATCGCTTCATAAGCCTTCATGTTCGGCGACACATCCGTAAAGTCAGCGGTCACTGAGAATGGTGTCGGGAACACCTGGGCTAAAATGATCGCCATATCGCCGCGCGTAATCGGAGCGTCCGGACGGAAGGTGCCATCGGGATAGCCGTTGATGTAACCGGCTTCCTGAGCTTCCGCTATGAAGCCGCTCGCTTTTTGGCCTTTCTTCACATCTGAAAATGGGGTATCGCGCTGCGTGCCATCCAGATCCTCCATGTGTCCGATCATGATCGCCGCTTCTCCGCGTGTCACAATCGCATCCGGACGGACCGTGCCATCGGGATAGCCGTTCAAAATTTCTTGTTCCATTAAGTATGAAATTTCCTCATAAAAACCATGGCCTTTCGTTAAATCCGTTGCCGCCGCTGCAGGAGATCCCGCCACGCCGATAAGCAAAACCAATACAATGCCCATCATTAACTTTTTCAACCCATCACCCCTTCACGTAAATTGTCTTGTTTTTTCCTGATATACCCATTTATGTAATGTATAAAACTTCTGAGAATTGTGTGAGAATTGTGTGCGTGCCAGGCACCCACACAATTCTCACACAATTCATCTCGATCCCCAGAGATGCCTTTTTTGGGTTTTTATAGTATCTTTTTGTATACTATGCCACTTTAAAGTGCGTACTTATAATAGGGGAGATAGTTGCTTATACTGGGAGTAGAGACTTCAAAGCGTGGGGGTTTTTGTTCCCCGCTTCCCGCAACTGCGGGAGAAAAAGAAAGGTGGATTTACTTTATGGAAAAATATCGGATCAATCCAGACAATGGCATCGAGTTTGGCATCTATACACTAGGCGATCATCTTCCGAACCCTGCGACAGGCGAACGGATTTCGGTGCAGGAGCGGATTCATGACATCATCGATTACGCGGTGCTTGCAGAGCAGGCAGGTGTGGACTTTTTCAGTGTGGGCGAAAGCCATCAGGAATACTTTGCGACGCAAGCGCACGCCGTGGTGCTTTCGGCGATTGCGCAGGCGACGAAGAAGATTAAAATCGCCAGCTCTTCTACCATCATCAGCACATCCGATCCGGTTCGGGTCTATGAAAACTTCGCGACGCTTGATTTGATTTCTGATGGACGCGCGGAAATTGTGGCAGGGCGCGCTTCCCGTGTCGGACTTTTCGACTTGCTTGGGTACGATCTCCATAATTACGAAGAATTATTTGAAGAGAAGTTCGAGCTGCTGCGTCTGATCAATGACAACGAAATCGTTAATTGGAGCGGCGAATTCCGTGCGCCTCTGCGCAATGCGCAAGTCCTCCCGCGTCCGGTCAACGGCTCGATGCCGATTTGGCGGGCAGTGGGCGGTACGCCTGCGAGTGCGATGAAAGCGGGATACGCAGGTGTGCCAATGTTCATGGCTCACTTAGGTGGTGCCACTTCCCAGTTTAAACGGACGGTGGACAGTTACCGTGAAGCAGCGCGTGCAGGCGGACATGATCCTGCCCAGTTGCCGATCGCAACTGCAGGCTTTTTCTACGCAGCTGAGAATTCCCAACAGGCACTGAAAGAGCTATACCCTCATATCAATGAAGGCATGAAGCGCACCAATGGCGGCGGGTTTCCGAAGCAGCTTTTCGCGCAGGGCGTGGATCCGCACAACATCATGAACATCGGCAGCCCGCAACAGATCATCGAGAAAATCCTGCATCAGCATGAAGTGTTCGGGCATCAGCGTTATATCGCCCAAATCGATTTTGGCGGCATGCCGATGGACAATATCAAGAAAAACCTGGAGTTGATCGGTACGGAAATTTTGCCGGCGATCAAAAAATACACAGCTAAGAAATAAGGAGGAATTGGAATGAAGATTGTTGGTTTATCCGGTTCCCAAATCGGTTCAAAAACAAGAATCGCCATTGACGCAACGCTCAAGGTCATGGCCGAAAAATATCCGGAAGTGGAAACGACGTCGATCGATTTGGCTGATTACCAGATGGAGTTCAGCGACGGCCGCAATTACTTGGATTACACGGGCGACACGGGCTACGTGACGAAGACCCTCATGGAAGCGGACGCCATCGTCATCGGCACGCCGATTTTTCAGGCATCGATTCCGGCTGCCTTAAAGAATATCTTTGATCTGCTGCCGGTCAATGCGTTCCGCGACAAAGTCGTCAGTATGCTGGTGACGGCAGGGTCCGCCAAGCATTATTTAGTGGTGGACACGCAGTTGAAGCCGATCCTCGCGTATATGAAAGCGCAGATGGTCCAAACTTTTGTGTTTATTGAAGAAGTGGATTTCCATCAAAAGGAAATCATCAACCACGATGTGCTGTTCCGCCTGGAACGTCTGGCGGAAGACACGGTGGTGTTGACGGAAACTTTCACGAAGATCCGTGCAGAAAAAGAAGCGGAGTATGATTTTTAATAGAGTTGTGAGGAGTCGCTGCGGATGCAGGGGCTTCTTTTTTTGTGATTTTATTTTCTGCCTCGCGGTGTATTATTGCGGATAGACAAAGGGTATGGATAAGAAAAAGCGGCAAGCGGAGTGCAGGAAGGAGTGGGAGCATGGGGACGACCAAAGTATTCATGAATGGAAAGATCTTCACTTCGAATCCTGAGCAAGCTGCCGCATCGTCGATGGCCGTAAGGGACGGGCGCATTGAGTGGATCGGGGATGATGTGGAGGCTGTGTCAATAGAAGGGACTCGGATCGACTTGCTGGGCAGACGGGTGTTGCCAGGATTTATCGACGCGCATCTGCATCCGTTATTCCTCGCAAATATCGCGAGGCAAGTAGCATGCACCGCTCCGCGCGTCCATTCGATTGCTGGCATGATCGACGAATTGAAAAAGCGGCAGGAAGCGCAAACGCCAGGCGACTGGATCGAGGGCTGGGGCTACGATGAAGGAAAGCTCGAAGAACGGCGGACGCCGAACCGCAGCGACCTCGACCAGGTCAGCACGGATTCGCCGATTGTCGTGACCCGCACCTGCGGCCATACCGTCTCCGTCAACACCAAAGCGCTGGAACTTGCCGGGGTAGATAAAGAGACAGAAGATCCCGCGGGCGGCAAAATCGACCGGGACGCTGGGGGCGAACCAACAGGCATCTTGCGTGAAACCGCCCGTTTCCTGGTGCTGGACGTGTTGCCGAAACAGACCATGGATGAGCAGGCGCAACGGATTGCGGGCTTGACTGACGAGCTGTTCAGCTACGGCATTACCGGCATTACCGATCTGATGGCGCTGACGCGTCCGGTTGATTATGTGGAATTGTACAAGCTGGCCCGCCGGAAAGGGTTGAAGCAGCGGACCGCTCTTTATACGATTTGGTCGGATGCGAGAGCTGATGATGTCTTGACGAATGAAACGACGGACACCGCGCAGCCGGTCTTTATCAGCGGCATCAAATTGTTTGCGGACGGCAGCGTGTCCGGCAGAACAGCATGGGTCGATCCGGCATACAACGGGACAGACGATGAATATGGGATTTCGACGATGGAAACCGATGAACTTTTGGAAGCGGGGGAAGCCGCGAAGCAGCACGGCATCCAAATGGCCGTCCACGCAATGGGGGAGCAGGCAATTTCGCAGGTGGTTGACGCATTTCATGGGCAACAGGCGTGGCTAGAGGATGCGCCGTCCGTCCGCATCGAACACGCGGCGATGCCGACAGCGGATGCAATCCGGAAATCGGCGGATGCGAAGATCGCCTTCGTGCCGCAGCCGGTTTTCCTGTTCGCCGAAATCGAGAGCTATTTGCATAACCTCGGCGCCGAGCGTACCAAAACCACTTACCCGATTCAAAAGATGATCGGCGCGGGCATTCCGGTTGCCTTTTCATCCGATGCGCCGGTGAACGGCTGGACCGAACCGCTCAATCCGTTTGTCGGCATCCAGGCCGCCGTGACCCGGATCGCTTACGACGGCACCGATACCGGGCAGGACGAGCGCATCGGGGTCGAAAAAGCCATCGAGCTCTACACGAAAAGCGCGCAGGAACTTACGCGAATCAAAGATGTCGGGCAACTGAAACCCGGCTTCCATGCGGATTTTATTGTCATGGACGAAGATGTTTTGGAGATGGATGAGCTGGAGATCGGGAAGGCGCGTGTGCTGGAAACGTATATGGCAGGGGAGCGCGTGTATGGCCGGTAGATGAGCGCTTATCTTCTTGAGCGATTTGAAAATCTGGAGCAGAAGGGGAAATGGAGGGATGAAACGACTGGAATTGCTGGTGATATTGCTTGTGTTGATTGCTATCGGCTTGGTGATTTTCTGGCTGGTTGTTGGGGAAAGTGGGGTTGTGGGTTAGGAAGGGGGAGAGCTGGGTTGGCAGAGTGAACACACGGGTTAGCAGAGCGAACACCCAGATTAGGAAGAAGAAACTTGGTTAGCATAGCGAACACCGGGGGTGAAAAAGAAAACACCAGGGTTAGTGCAACGAACACCCGGGTTGAGAAGAAGAAACCGGGTTAGCAGGGCGAACACACGGGTTGAAAAGAATGTTTGTTATGAAGGAAGGAGAGCATTCAGGTAGAGAAGGTGTCGTTAGGTGGAAAAGGCGAATTTTCATGTAGAAGAGAAAAGTGTTCATGTAGAGAAGAAAAATATTCATGTGGAAGTAGGGAATATTCAGGTAGAGAAGGAATTTTCATGTAGAAGAGATGAAAGTTCATGTAGAGAAGAGGATTACTCATGTAGAAGATGAAGATATTCATGTAAGGAAGGTCTCGTCATGTAGAAAAGGCGAATTTTCATGTAGAAGAGATGATAGTTCATGTAGAGAAGAGGATTACTCAAGTAGAAGATGAAGATATTCATGTAAGGAAGGTCTCGTCATGTAGAAAAGGCGAATTTTCATGTAGAAGAGATGAATATTCATGTAGAGAAGAAGAATACTCATGTAGAAGATGAAGATATTCATGTAAAGAAGGTCTCGTCATGTAGAAAAGGCGAATTTTCATGTAGAAGAGATGAATATTCATGTAGAGAAGAAGAATACTCATGTAGAAGATGAAGAGATTCATGTAAAGAAGGTCTCGTCATGTAGAAAAGGCGAATTTTCATGTAGAAGAGATGAATATTCATGTAGAGAAGAAGAATACTCATGTAGAAGATGAAGAGATTCATGTAAAGAAGGTCTCGTCATGTAGAAAAGGCGAATTTTCAGGTAGAAGAGATGAGTATTCATGTAGAGAAGAGGATTACTCATGTAGAAGATGAAGATATTCATGTAAAGAAGGTCTCGTCATGTAGAAAAGGCGAATTTTCAGGTAGAAGAGATGAGTATTCATGTAGAGAAGAGGAATACTCATGTAGAAGATGAAGATATTCATGTAAAGAAGGTCTCGTCATGTAGAAAAGGCGAATTTTCATGTAGAAGAGATGAGTATTCATGTAGAGAAGAAGAATACTCATGTAGAAGACAAAAACTTTCAGATTGAAAATTAATGCGGCTATCATCATAGCCCTTTCACAGGAGTACGGTTAATAATCAACAAAAAAGCGTCCCCAGAATCAATAAGATTCCCGGAGACGCTTATTTAATTCCTCTATTTCTTCTCCAACCCAACCGCAAAGCCCAGATACATCAAGGCGTTGCGGGCTTTAAAGGCGGTGGTCATCGCCAGGCGTTCGAGCTCGATCTGTGTCATCTGATGTTTGCGGAGCTCGCCGGTTTGGGCGATTTCTTCCTGTTTGGTGATGACTTGGACAAAACTGCGCTCCATCTGGTCGCGCAGCAGCAGTGCACGGACGGTGGCGATGTTCTGTGTTTTGGATTGTTCGTAGCCGAAGAGTTCTTTGGAATGCCAGAACAGGGCTTTGAGTGCGCCGTTTTTGGTGTCGCGGATAAACGGCTTGAGCGGATTCGTCGGCTTTTCGTCCTCGAACCAGATGCGCTGCATGCCGGCACGCGGGTCTTTCATATCGAGCTGGTAGTAGTGGCTGACGAATTGGGCAACTTTTGGAAACAAGGAAAAGGACTGGCGGTAGACAGTCTTTAATTGCTCGTTGCGCTCAGGGCTTGGTTCTTTTTCGAGTGCTTCGAATAGGGTCCAGCGCAGCGCGGTGAATTCTGAAACCATGGATTCCATGAAGGTTTCGAGGAATACGCCGCGTTCTTTGTCATCCGCTTCTTTGTGGCGGTAGTTCAGTGTATCGATTCTCATGGTGCCGGAGGGATCGACTTCGTTGTTGTCGTTCAATAGGAGCCGGTGCTTGGCGCACCAGTCGCGGTATTCCCACTCGCGGCCTTCGAAAAAGTTTGGCTTGTAGTTTCCGGTAATGTCGACCGGCCCGATTTCCTCCAGCATTTTTACGGCCAGCTTCAGACGGTCTGCGTACAAGGCGCGGCCGTTGGTGTTGCTGATGTTTGCGGCGCCTTTGTCAAGCAGGTCGCGGGAAAGATGGAGTGCTTCGGCTTTTTCTTCCTTGCCGCGCAGGAACGTGGAATAGAACAACAATCCCCATCCGCGTTCAGCGTCTTTGCGCTCGTAGGACGGATCCTTTTCGCCTTCGGTCATCTGCTCCAGCACATCGAGCCCATCGATGGAGCGGCCGACGTAAATCAACGCTTCTGCGTAATTCAGGCAGATTTGATTCCATATCGTGGGCGGGACTTTCCCGCGGAATTGGGCGTGCAGGCTTTCGAACAGGAAGAGCTGGCGCTGCTTCATCGGGCTGTTCCATTCTTTTTGCAGCTGATGCTGGATGCCGAGTTGGCTGCTCTCGAGCAAAATGGCGAGCGGATAAGCGGCTTGGCCTTCCAGGCGTTTTTTTAAATGGCTGATGATCTCGGTGAGCTTTTCCGGCTCGATGCGGGTTTTCTGAAATTGCTGCAACAGGTGCTGTGCAGCCTGGTAAACTTCCTTCAATTCAAACTGCCCGTAATCGTCTGATTGGGCAATATCATGTAATGTCGACATGGGAACCCTCCTTGGATAGGTGCTTCTCTTATTATTGTATCGAAGAGCGGCGGATGGGTCACGCTTGTTGTCGGAATTTTATGGGATTGGGAGAGGTTTGTTCGGGATCTAGCTTGAAAAGGAATAAAAAAGGGAGATAACCTAAAGTTTTTTCTGCCTTTATTATTTTCAGAATTTTTAGTATTTTTAAGATGTATTCATAGAATTTTGCTGGTAAACTAAGCTCAACAAAGTAAATCATTACGCGAAGGAGTGAGGATTGTGAAGAAGCTGACGGGTGTGCTGGTCGTTGTGCTGTCTCTGTTTTTGGTGCTGCCTGTTGCCGCTGCTGCCCCGGATTTGCCGGAAAGTCATTCGTTTTATGAGGAAATCACCTATTTGATGGAGAAAGGCGTGATCACCGGTTATGCGGATGGCAAGGTTCGGCCGGACGCAGAAGTGACCCGCGCCCAGGCGGCTGTGATGATCGGACGTCTGCAGGGCTTGGATGGCACGAAAAAAGCGACACCATTCCGAGACGTGCCGGCGGGTCATTACGCGAGCGGCTATATCGCTGAAGTGGCGGAAGCGGGCTACTTTAAAGGCTACGGTAATGGAACTTTCCGACCGGAAGCGCCGATCATTCGCGGGGATATGGCATTGATTGTTGAACGGGTCTTCAATCTGGCCTTTACGTTCAACCAGTCGTTTACGGATGTGCCGAGAAATGCCTATTACGCGGAAGCCATCAGTAAAATTCTGGCGGCAAACATCACCATCGGGTATCCGGATAACACGTTCCGGCCCCAACAGGAGGTGACGCGCGGACAGTTTTCCGCTTTCCTGGCACGCGCGTTGGAGCCGAAATTCAAAAATGATGCAACCATTGCGCGTTCCTATCAGAAAGACAAGACCAAAACCTATACCTACCGCATGTCGGATGGCACGACAGCCGTCCACCGTTTCGTGGATGTGCCGGACCGGGACGGCTTGACCTTCGGCTTCATGTGGACCGCCGAAGTGGACAGCGACACTTACGAATACATGGAGTTTGAAAGCCATCAGCTCTTTGCGTTCGGCTACCCGTATTCGGAGTACGATGTCGCACTCGTCTATCCGGTGCGGGTCGGTAAAACCTTTGATACCGGGCTGGGCGACGAAACCATCATCCACACGATCACCGGTGTCAATAAAACTGTCAAGACTCCCTACAAGACATTCACCAATGCTACGGAAGTGACGGTGCAGGATGGCTTCAAGTATTACATGGCGGAAGGTTTCGCGACCATCAAATCCATTAGCGCGCAGGGACGGGTGGAGAGTGAATTGGTGCGTGTGGAGTAGGATGGTTTTAGTGGGTATTGTGGATTTGTGGTGAGTTTTTGAGAAAAGGTGCCTGGCACGCAGAAGAAACCAGCCAGCTTCTTGCCGAAGCTGGCTGTTTGGTTTGGGTAGAAAAACAGTGTCAGACACGCACAGGATTCTTAGAGTTGCATAATTCCTGAAATCGGTTTATATTAAATGAGGCATCAAACGTTGAGGGGTCAATTGAATGTTCCTCTTGATAAATAGAAGAAGAAAAAGGAGAAATTCCAGCTATGCAAACACTACAAAAGACAAATAATTTCAATGAAATCGTCAACGGACGCCGTTCGATTAAGCAATACGATCCGACAGTTAAAATCAGCCGGGAGGAGATGAGTGAAATCCTCGCTCAAGCTTCGAAAGCCCCATCCTCCATCAATATGCAGCCGTGGCGCTTTCTGGTGATCGACACCGTTGAAGGGAAAGAAAAGCTTGCGCCTCTTGCTTCGTTCAATCTGGAAAAAGTCATGAGCGCATCTGCGGTAATCGCTGTTTTTGGGGATCGCCAAAACTTTGACTACGCTGAGGAAATCTACGGCAAAGCAGTTGAACACGGCTATATGCCCGAAGAAGTGAAGGAATTCCAGTTGAATTACTTTAAACCTTTGTATGAAGGGATTTCAGATGAGCAAATGAAGGACATCGTCATGCTGGATTCTGGTCTTGTGGCTATGCAGCTGATGCTGGTGGCCCGTGCGTTTGGATACGACACGAATCCGATCGGCGGCTATGAGAAGGAAAAAATTGCTGAAGCTTTCGGCATGGAAAAAGACCGGTATATTCCGGTGATGCTCATTTCCATCGGCAAAGCGCTCAATGAAGGTTTCCAGTCGTATCGCCTTCCTGTCGATACGATTACGACTTGGAGCTGAGTGTAGGTCCAGAAGATTGAGTATTGGCCGGTTATGTATTATATTTGACTGGTCAATGAATAGTGGACAACGCTATCAATTGGCTGTAACGAGTAGGTAGGAGGTCAATTTATGTCGTGTTCATTTTCAAAGCAGGAACAAGTGCTGCAGCTGTTTAAAGGACTGACGAATCAAATTAGCCCAAAGTTCGAACGGTGTACAGGCATTAGTGCGTCGCGCTATGAACTGCTGTCCCAGCTTTATAATACAGACGAAATCAATCAGTCGACGCTTCAAAAAGCGGTGAATATCGACGGAGCGGCCATTACCCGCCACCTCAAGCAATTAGAGGCCAATGGCATGGTCACAAGGCGCAGAAATCCGGCTGATAACCGGGTCATCTTTGTCAGCCTGACTGAGGAAGGCCGTAAGCAGATCGTTGAATACCGAAAAGAAAACATGGGTTTTGTGAAACAGATGCTGCATGATTTCACACCGGAAGAGGTAGATTCCTTGTCCGACATGTTGACGCGTATGCAAACGAATATTAGTGAATACTGATAATCAAAATACAGGTAATAGGATGGGTGATGTTTTATGATGATTATTCACGCACACTTGCAGGTAAAACCAGATCAGCAACAGGCTTTTTTGGACGAATGCAAAATTCTTGTCCAAGCTTCAAGAGAAGAAGCGGGCAACATCAGCTACGATTTGATGAAATCCACTGAACAGGATGGCCACTTTACCATGGTGGAAGTTTGGAAGGATCCCGAAGCGATTGCCGCTCATAACACGAGTGAGCATTTCACTGCTTTTGGCCAAAAAGCGCCTGCTTTCATGGCTGCGCCTATGAAGCTCGACGTATTCAGCGGAGAGTCTGTTCAATTATAATTACTTTTTGTCGCCGCTCTGCTTTTCGCAGGACGGCGATTTTTTTGTCATTGAGGCGTGAAAGGATCAAAGTAGGCACGTTGCAATCGAATACGCACGTTCAGCAGAATTTATGCACGCTCAATAAAAGGTCGTCACCTATTCCAGAAAAACAGAAAACAGCCAGCTTCGGCAAGAAGCGGGCTGTTTCTTTTGACGAGTCAACTGATTCTGTTTAAACCGCACCCATGCCGCCATCGACCCGGTACTGGACACCGGTGATGAACGTACTTTCATCAGATGCCAGGAACAGCACGAGGTTCGAGATGTCTTCCGACTCGCCGTAACGGCCGAGCGGAATGCTTTTCGCCATCGTGGCTTGGTCCACTTCCAGGCCGGTCTCGAGAGAACGCATCATGCGCGTGTTGACAGGAGATGGGTGGATTGAATTAACGCGGATGTTATGTGGTGCGTTTTCAACCGCCGCAGCTTTCGTCAAGCCGACGACCGCATGTTTCGATGTGATATACGGCGATACGTTCGGCGATCCGCCAAGTCCTGCAACGGACGAGGTGTTGATGATGCTGCCGGATTTCTGTTTGATCATGACCGGCAGAACCTTTTGAAGACCCAGGAATACGCCGCGTACATTGACGGCGATGACCTTATCAAAGTCCTCCACTTTTTGTTCGGTGATCGGTGCCACTTTTCCTTCGATGCCGGCGTTATTGAAGAAGATATCGATTTTGCCGAATTGCTCTACGGTTTTGTCGACATACTTTTGCACATCTTCTTCCTTGGAAACATCGGCCTGAACCGTCAGGACATTGTCGCCCAACTCTTTCTTCGCATCAGCGAGTGCATCTTCGAACAAGTCGACCAGTACGACAGAAGCCCCTTCATCCAAGAAGCGCTTTGCTGTAACTTTGCCGATTCCTCCGGCTCCCCCAGTAATTACCGCTACTTTATCCTGCAATCTTTCCATAGACGATCTCTCCTTCTATTGACTGAATTGATAGAAAATTAAAACACTACACTATTCATTCTACTCCTCTTGTTTTTGGAATCAACAGAAAGGATTATAGAGCGGCAATCCATTGCCTGTTATTACTTATTTCATTTTATTTGCAGCAAACCAATCGCCGCATTTTGATGCTTTTAGTACTTCCATAATAAGGATTGGATATATGGTGCCTGGCACCCACACAATTCCTCACCTTATGATAACAAATAATCAAAAATTAAATTTATGTTGAAAGTTAGTTGTCAAAGTGATATAGTTCGATTAATAAAATATTTCGACAACGAACAGGGGGACAGCAGGTACAATCACGTGAACAATGAAAACATGTAGTGACCATAAAAGATAGGGAGTTTTCAAATGACGGTTTTAAAGCAGATCCAGCACAAATTAATCGTTTCCTGTCAGGCATTGGAAAGTGAGCCGCTTCATGATCCGTACATAATGGGGAAGATGGCTTTAGCGGCAAAGATGGGCGGTGCTGAAGGAATCCGTGCCAATACGGTGAAAGATATTCAGGCGATCAAGAAAGAAGTCGATTTGCCGATCATCGGCATCATCAAACAGGATTACCCGGGCAACAATGTCTACATCACTTCCACGATAAAGGAAATTGATGAACTGTATCAGGAAGGCGTGGACATCATCGCAATGGATGCAACCAAGCAGGAAAGACCGGATGGCCGAAGTTTCGAGGAATTCTTTTCCGAAGTGAAGCTGAAGTATCCCGACCAGTTGTTCATGGCAGATGTCTCGACCATCGAAGAAGCGCTCATGGCTGAGAAAGCCGGCGTGGATATTGCAGCACCGACACTTGCTGGTTATACACCTTATTCAATCGGGACCGTTCCGTTGGAATTGGTGAAACAAATGGCGGATCAACTGTCGATTCCGGTGATAGCGGAAGGGAATTTCGATACACCCGAGAAAGCACAATCGGCACTTCTCGCCGGGGCTCATTGTGTAGTTGTTGGAAGCGCTATCACACGTCCGCAGCTGATTACAGAAAAATTTGCAAAAGCGATAGAAGAAAAAACAGAAAAGGGACAGGTGATGAAATGAAGGGCTTATATACAGCATTGATGTGCTCATTTGATGAACAAGGAAACGTGAACGAAAAAGGATTACGGGAAATTGTCCGTTACAATATCGAAGTTTCGGAAGTGGACGGTCTATACGTCAACGGCAGTACCGGAGAAAACTTCCTCATTTCCACTGAACAGAAAAAGCAGATTTTCGAAATCGTCAAAGACGAAGTTGGGGACAAAGTGAAACTGATTGCGCAAGTCGGGTCCTTGAATATCGAAGAAGCATCGGATCTGGCTCATTTCGTTACGGACCTAGGGTATGACGCAATTTCGGCAGTGACGCCGTTCTACTATAAATTCGATTTCGAGGAAATCAAAGACTATTACAATACGATTCTGGAAGGCGTCGATACACAGCTCATCATTTATTCCATTCCGGCTTTAACGGGCGTCAACATGAACTTGGAACAGTTCGGGGAACTGTTTGAAAATGAAAAAATCATCGGCGTGAAATTCACTGCACCGGATTTCTTCCTGCTTGAGCGCTTGCGCCATGCATTCCCGGACAAGCTGATCTATTCCGGATTCGATGAAATGCTGCTGTCTGCAAGTGTCTTGAATGTGGATGGGGCGATCGGCAGCACATTCAATGTCAACGGCAAAAGAGCCAAACAGATTTTCACTCTGGCACAGAGCGGGAAAATCGATGAAGCTCGCGAAATCCAGAAAGTGACCAATGACCTGATTGAAGAGATCCTGAAGAATGGCCTTTACCAGACCATCAAGGAAATGCTCGAAACACAAGGGGTCAACGCTGGATTTGTCAGAAAGCCGATGAAACAGCTGACTGAAGAAAAAGCAGTCAAAGCACGCGAACTCGCTAAAAAATATCTGTAAGGACTAACGGGGGGAATGGGATAGATGAATGGAACATTTGCGGTTATCGATTATGTGATTTTGTTTGCGTATTTATTGTTTATCTTGTATGTCGGAATTGCCTTTGCCAAAAAGGAAATGAAAGGCAAGGAATTCTTTAAAGGGGACGGTTCGATTCCATGGTGGGTGACTTCGGTCAGTTTGTTCGCGACTTTGCTGAGCCCGATTTCGTTCTTATCGCTTGCCGGCAACTCCTATTCAGGGACGTGGGAACTGTGGTTTGCTCAACTGGGGCTGCTGATCGCAGTGCCTGTAGCCATTTACTTTTTCCTGCCGGTTTATCGCAAACTGGATTTGGACACAGCTTATGAATATTTGGAACGCCGATTCGATAAGCGGATGCGGATTTTGGGAAGCCTGCTCTTCATCGTCTACCAGATTGGGCGCATGTCGATCATCATGTATCTCCCTGCGATTGCATTAGCGACCGTAACCGGTATCAATGTAATTGTCATCATCCTGTTTATGGGTGTCATCGCCACCATCTATTCGGCTTTCGGTGGACTGAAATCCGTGCTTTGGACAGATTTCATCCAAGGCGTTGTCTTGATCGGCGGCGGTATATTCGCCTTGATCATTCTGTTGTTCTCCATTAACGGAGGGCTTGGGGAAGTCATCAATGTGGGGACAAGCAACGAGAAATTCTTTGGAAATGTAGCCTTATTTGATCCGAACCTGATCAATAACAGCATTTTAATCATCATTTTGGGGGCTGGCTTATCGACGACGTTTTCGTATATTTCCAGCCAGGATATGGTGCAGCGCTATTTGACGACGAAAGATTTGAAGGAAATGAACAAAATGACGTATTTGAACGGCGCTTTGTCGCTCGGTACAGCTACATTGTTCTTCCTGATCGGAACATCACTATACACCTTCTACTCGCAGCAAACCGCTGCGATGCCGACAGGGAAATCGGATTTGATCTTTGCGAATTTCATCGTCAGTGAGTTGCCTGTGGGTGTTTCTGGATTATTGATCGCCGGACTGTTCGCGGCTGGCCAATCGACGCTTTCAACAGGGCTCAATTCCGTAGCGACAAGCTGGACGCTCGATATCCAGCAGGTGTTGAGAAAAGACATGAGTGATGAAAAGAGTACGCGGATGGCCCGTATCGTATCGACGATCGTCGGCATCTTTTCGATTGCCTTCGCTATCATCCTTGCCTACTCCAGCGTCGGTTCTGCCTATTCATGGTTTAATGGCTTGATGGGCTTAGCGCTGGGAATCATCGGCGGTACCTTCACATTGGGTGTATTGACGAAGCGTGCAAACGCAAACGGGGCATTGTTCGGATTTATCGCTACAACTTTCCTGGCTATTTATATCTCATACTTCACGGACATTACTTTATGGGCGTATTCAATCATCAACTTGGTCGCTTCGATTGTCTTTGGCTACGGTTTCAGTTTGCTGTTCGCCAAGAAAGAAGAAAAAGACGACGAGGAAGGTGTCACATTCTTCGATTACAATAAAGTGCTAAAAGAAAAATAAGTTTTAGATTTAGGTGGGAGCATGGTGGAAATCTCTCGAAAGATCCAAACGGACGTATTAGTGGTGGGCAGCGGCCTGGCAGGGATTAAAGCTGCAAAAGAATTAGCTGACCACGGACATGAAGTCTTGATGGCGACAAAAATGAAGTTGGCTTCCGGGTCAAGTTTCTATCCGTTAAAAGCTTCGCTCGGCACACAAGTTACGAGCGGGGAGTCCGATAAAAAGGTCTTCTTGGCGGATATCGCAGCATCCAGCAGGGGAATGCACCGCCAGGACTTGGCGGAAGTCTATGTGGATGAAATTCCGGACCGCGTCGCAGAATACAGCGGCATCGGTGTCGTGTCCAAAAAGCTCGAAGGTTTACGGAAAGCTTGTTTTGCCGAACACCCCAGAGATATTTACTTGCTGAGTGATTGGGACCAGATCAGGGAAAACGTCTCCAGTATTTTCGGACGCTATGAGAACTTGACGGTGATGGAGCGGACAGTGGTCATTTCACTGATAAAAAAAGATCAGCGGATTGCCGGTGCGCTGATGCTGGATCAGCACAATCAAGTGGTGCTGGTGGAATGCAAAGCTGCCGTGCTCGCCACTGGCGGATTCGGCAGCATCTATAAGCACAACCTGAATCCGAATGATGTCGATGGGTCGGGCCACATCCTGGCTCTTGAAGCGGGAGCGAGTCTGGTCAATATGGAGTTCATCCAATTCATCCCAGGCATTACGTCTCCGCGCTACAAGACCTTATTCGGTGAACATACGTTGGCCTATTGCCAAGACATCGTGAAGGAGGATGGAGAGAGCCTGTTGGATGCAGCACTTCCGGAAGGGCTTTCGAAAAAAGAATGCCTGGATATCCGCAGTACGCATGGACCATTTACAGACTCGCTGGAATCCAAGTATGTGGATATTGCGATGATGAAGGAAATCATCTCGACGAAAAATGAAAAAGGCTTTGCATTAGTTTTCCACAAAGAACTATACGAAAACAAAGAAGAGTTTTATACCGTATACTTGAATTGGCTGAAAACAAAAGGAATCGATATGCTGAAGGATGAGGTCCGGATTGCTCCGTTTGCCCATGCCAGCAATGGCGGCGTCTATATCGATCCCCACGGGCGTTCCGGCGTTCCGGGATTGTACGTCATCGGTGAACTGTCCTGTAATATCGAAGGCGCCAATAGGCTGGGCGGCAATTCGACTGGCGCCTGCATGGTGTTCGGAAAGCGGGCGGCTGCAGATTGCGGAGCCTATTTAAAAGAAGCCAGTGTTTCTTTCGTCAGTGACGAGGAAGCCGAACTTCAGTTGAAAGCGGTCTTCGGCAACTCAGTCGGCAACGGCAATGGTTCGGACGAATCAGCTGAATCCGATAAGGAACAACTTCATCAGACCGTAGAGAAGATCAGGGAGCTCATGTGGTATGCAGGCAATGTCGTGCGTTCAGAAAAGCAAATGATGGATGCATTGGAACAGCTCCAATCGCTTCAGGCTGAATTGGCTATCAGCCGTTTGTTTGAACGGCAGGAAAACCGTAAAATGGTCATTAAAGCGAAAAACTTCATGAAGCTTTCCCGACTCCTGCTTCAAGTGATGCTCGAGCGAAAAGAAAGTCGTGGCGCGCATTACCGCGAGGATTATCCGACGGAAGATCCGGCATTCTCCAGACGCCTGTTTGTTTCAGAGACGTCTGATGGACTGCTGTCGCTAACATTCAGGGATGCGTGAATGAATAATACCTGTAATGAAAAGAGAAAAGCCTGATTGCGGTTTTTCTCTTTTTGTTCATTTAGAAAAGAGGGACGAAAAATGCAGCTTGGTGTCATTGATATTGGCGGAACGTTCATCAAATATGCAGTCGTCGACCAGGAAGGCCTGTTTCTGTCCCATGATTCAGTTCCGACAGATGCCCCCAGTGGCAGTAAGAAACTGATCGCCAAAATACTGGGTCTCTGCGACCAAATGATGGCGGATTTTGAAATCGGCGGCATCGCCATCAGCTCGGCCGGACAGATTGATGCGTTGCGGGGAGTAGTGGTCTTTGCGACAGATAATCTGCCGGGCTATACTGGAACAAGACTGGCCGAGCTGGTGTCCGGCCATACAGGTCTGCCGGTGAGGGTCGAAAATGATGTCAATTGCACGGCGCTCGGCGAATCCTGGAAAGGCGCCGCCCGTGGAGTGGAGAACTTCCTGTGTGTGACGATTGGAACCGGAGTAGGCGGCGCACTGTTTTTAAATGGAAAACTGTATACTGGTGCCGGATTTTCTGCCGGGGAAATCGGCCATCTGGTCCTTTACCCAGGCGGGAAAGCCTGTACATGCGGAAGCCGCGGCTGCTATGAGCAATATGCTTCGAGCTCGGCGCTTCAGCAGCTGATCTCAGAGGAATTCAGTGAGTGGATGGACGTAAAAGCGTTTTTCGAACGCGTGAAAGCGGAGGATTCGAAAGCACTTCTTCTGTTCGATGATTGGATTGACGACTTGACGACCGGCCTGCAATCACTCGTGCATCTGTTCAACCCCGAATTGATCGTCATCGGGGGCGGCATTTCCGCTCAAGGGGAATTTTTGCGGCAGGCAATTGAATCTTCCCTGAACAAGAAGATCATGCCGAACCACAAAAAACATCTGCAGATCAAAATGGCCGAGCATGACAATAAATCAAATTTACTGGGAGCGGCGAAGAACTTCTTCAGGAATTGAAAGGGGATGCTGATACGATGGAATCGAAAACAATTACAGGGCCGAAACCCTCCCTATTAATGGAGCAGCATAAGCATACCTTTACAAAATCCGAAAACAAAATATATGACTACATCCTGGCGCATCCGGATAAGGTTCTCTATCATTCATTGACAGAGCTGTCCGAATTGAGTGGAGTGGCGGAAGCGACGGTGCTGCGTTTTTTCCGGAAACTTGGATTCAAAGGTTTCCAGGATTTCAAGTTCCTGTTCGCTCAGGAAGTACCGCCTGCAAACCATTCCGTACAAGACGAGTCATTCGTTCATCGGATCCGCAACAGCATCGTGCAGGCCATTGAAGATTCATCGGAAGTCGTGGATATGGATACCTTGGAGAAATCCATCCAGGCGATCGATGCTGCACAGGACGTGGTGATCTTCGGCATCGGCTCTTCCGGAATTGCCGGACTCGACATGCAAAACCGCCTGATGCGGATCGGCAAGCACGTCAGCGCCATAACCGACTCGCATTTCCAAATTATGAGAGCCTCTTCGCTGACTGAAAAATCAGTGGTGATCGCCATCAGTTTGACGGGGAGCACGAAAGACATTGTCGATGCAGTCAAATTGGCGAAAGAAAAAAATGCGACAGTCATCGCCCTGACAAATTATGTGAAATCGCCATTGACCAGATACGCCGATTTTGTTTTGCTGTCATCTGCAAAAGAAAGTCCGTTAGACAGCGGCTCGCTGGTCTCGAAAATTGCCCAGTTGTATTTGATTGATTTGATATGTACTGGATTGACCATGAACAACGTTAAGGACGCAGAAAGTGTGAAAAGGGAAATTACCGAACATATTGCCGGCAAGCTGTATTAAAGCTGAAAAGCATTTACTGATTGGCTGCCGTTACGAGGTGAAAGTATGCAGATTCTGAAAGCGAAAAACTACGAAGAAATGAGCCGGATCGCCTGTAACTTGCTCGTGGAGCATATTCAACAGAACGAATCTCCGGTACTCGGACTGGCTACAGGCTCGACGCCTGAAGGGCTTTACAGGTGCTTGATTGAGGAATACAAGAAAGAGAAGGTTTCATTCCAAAACATGTCGACATTCAATTTGGATGAGTACGTCGGCCTGGGAGTAGAAGATGCCAACAGCTATCAATGGTATATGACCGACAAACTCTTTGCCCACATCGATGTGCCGACCAGACAAATCCACTTGCCGAACGGCAAATCACAAGAGGTGGAACAGGATTGCCTGGACTACGAAAGGCAGATCCAAGAAGCTGGCGGAATCGATATTCAAGTATTGGGACTCGGATTGAACGGCCATATCGGCTTCAATGAACCGGGAACACCGTTTTCGAGCAGAACCCACGCGGTTGAATTGGCCCAGTCCACGCGCCGCGCCAATGCCCGTTTCTTTTCGGGAATTGAAGAAGTGCCGACCCAGGCCATCAGCATGGGGATCGCCTCCATTATGGAAAGCAAAAAGATCCTGCTGCTGGTATCCGGAAAAGAAAAAGCGGAAGCTTTGTACCAGATGATGAACAGTGAGGTGTCGGAGAGCTTCCCAGCTTCGATTCTGCAGACACATCCGGATGTCACCGTCATCGCTGATGAATTGGCGTTGTCCAAAGTGCTTGAGTTTTATGGGGAAGATGGGGGCATTCCGGAGGTGGAAGAAGGCAAGGCTAGATAATTTCATATTCAGCAGTACGGAATTGAGCCTCAAATGGAAGACACGTCAACGTGCCGCCATTTGAGGCTTTTTTGTTTGAATAGAGAAAATACTGGACTTAAGTGCAGCATCAGACAAAAGAAATGTCTTCACCTGAAGGTTTAGCCTTAAGAGGAAAAGATTTTTTCATCGTTTGGACGAACATTTTCGTCAGTGGACTTTCAGTCGTATGGTTCCATGCGATGTATAGGTCCATTTGTCGTGTATTGCCTTTGATCTGGCGGTAGACGACGCCGCGTTTCGGATATTCCTGTTGGGCGGATTCAGTGACCAGAGTTACACCGATGCCGGCAGAAACGAGCGATAGAATATGAGTGACGCCTTCTGCTTCCTGATGGATGACAGGACTCATCTTTCCGGAAAGGCAAATGGAAATGATCGTATCATAGTAGCCCGGCTCCAGGCGTCGGGGTGCCATGATGAATGGTTCATCTTTCAGTTCTTTGATTGCGATGGGTCCGGGGACAGCCGCCAGTGGATGATTGGCAGGCAGAGCCACGACAAACGGTGAGCTGTAGATATGCTGGAAGCTGATTGCCGGGTCAGTGATCGGCGGGCAGATAAATCCGATATGGATATCGTTTTCCGTGAGCGCCCTCAACTGGTCGGTGCTGGACATTGGGTGCAGTGTAACTTTGATATCCGGATAGGCGGTCCGGTGCAGATGGACAAGCCGGATCAAGCTGACATTTAAAGCACCAGTAAATGCCAGCTTCAGTATACCCGCTTCACCGGCATGGATTTTCCGGGTGTCTTCCATGGTGGTTTTCACTTTTGCGAGGATCTCATACGTCTCCTTCAAAAAATGCTTTCCTGCTGGTGTCAGTTCAACGAAACGGCTGTGCCGGTTAAAAAGCTTGACCTCCAATTCTTTTTCAAGTTGGATGATTTGCTGGCTGAGTGGAGGCTGGCTGATATTCAAGCGTTCGGCGGCCTTGCCGAAATGAAGTTCTTCGGCCACCGCCACAAAATAATGCAGATGTCTGAGTTCTATGATGACCCCTCCAATGGCGATCAAGTCGTAAAACGTCTTAATCGACTTTTTATATATATTAGACGAAAAACGGGAACGTTGATAGTATTTTTTAAATAATTACATTTATTTAAATAGTCAATCAAGTACTGGTGATCATGGTTTTTAAGGAGGAAAAAGTATGGAAGCGACATCACTTGTCCTGAACGAATTAGCGAAAAGAAGTTTAGTGAACCATGCAGGAAAAACGGCCCTGCACGTGGATGGCGCGAGTTTTACCTATAAAGAGCTGCATCTGGCGGCCAACCGCACAGCGCAGGCTTTCAAGGGATATGGAGTGGGCCATCAGTCGCGTGTCGGCCTGTTGTTGCCGAATTGCTACGAGTATGTTGTCAGTGAAGCAGCAATTTATCTGGCAGGTGCCACAAAGATTGCCTTGAACAGCATGGTCAGCAAAAATGATGTAAATTACATTCTAGCGGATGCAGAAGTGGAATTGTTGATTGTGCACGAATTTTATCTGCCGGTGGTAGAGCAGTTGCGGAGCAGACTGCCGAAGCTGCATACAATCATAGTGGTTGGAACAAAAAACACCAAAAAAGAGCTGGTGTCCTGGGAAGATTTCCAGGCGGCAGGATCTGATGAAGAGCTGACGGTCAAAACAAGCTCTTCCGATTTCTCTTTTATTCTTTATACCGGCGGGACTACCGGCAAGCCGAAAGGTGTTGTCCATACGTATGAAACCACAAGCTTGACGTTCACTTCCATCATTATTGAAGCGAATATCCAAAGTGATGAAAAAATCCTCGTAACGACGCCTTTGCCGCATGCGGCCGGATTATACACGTGGGCGGGATTGATCAGAGGTGCGGAAATCTTCATTGAAGATAAGTTCGAGGTGGAGACTGTGCTCCGGCATATTGAAAAAAACCGCATCACTTATTTGAGCCTTGTACCGACCATCCTTTACCGGCTGCTCGATTCGCTCGAAGGCAGGCAGATTGATGTTTCCTCCATCCGGACCATCCAATACGGGACAGCGCCGATCACTGCCGAACGTCTGAAACAGGGTCTTGAAGTTTTCGGCCAGGTATTCCTGCAGATCTATGGGTTGACGGAGACACAAAGTGCGGCCACTTGGCTGAAGAAAGAGTTCCATAGTGCAGAAGCTGAATACAGCCATCTATTGAAAAGTTGCGGAAGATCCACGATTTTCTCACAAGTGAAAGTGGTGGATGAAACGGGAGAAGAAGTTGCCAGCGGCGATGAAGGCGAAGTGGTGGTGAAGGCATTTACGAATATGGCCGGATACCTGAATCAACCTGAGAAGACGGCGGAAACGCTGAAAGATGGCTGGCTCCATACGGGAGACGTCGGAAAGATGGACGAACAGGGTTTCCTGTATCTGCTCGACCGGGCGAAAGACATGATGATCAGCGGGGGCATGAACGTCTATTCTTCCGAAGTGGAGAATGTCATCCAGGAACATCCGGACGTAGCGCAAGCAGCCGTGATCGGTGTGCCGGACGCAGACTGGGGAGAAGCCGTGACGGCTTTCGTCACAGCCAAAAATGGAAGCTTGGACATTGATGAAGTGATGGCCATCTGCAAAGCCCAGCTTTCAAAATACAAAAGTCCGAAAACCATCCATCTTGTCGATGCATTGCCGCTGACGTCGTACGGAAAAATCGATAAGAAAAAACTGCGGGAACCTTATTGGGAACTGGCGGATCGACGCATATGACCGTTGAATGGAAGGAGTGGAGAGCATGAAAACTTACGAAACATTGAAGGTGGAAGACCGTTCACCGGTTCTCTATGTCACATTCAATCGACCGGAAAAAGCGAACGCGATGAACAGGCAAATGGATGAGGAATTGTCCGATTTGGTGTCAGCGGTCGGCAGTGACCGAAATTACCGTTTCATCGTTTTTACTGGGGCGGGAAAAGTTTTTTCAGCAGGTGCAGATATCAAAGAAGTAAAGAAGAACATTGAAGAAAATCCGACTGATCCTTCCTGGATCCGGAAAGATCAAATCAACCGCCAGGAGTTCTTACGGAAATTTGACGCGCTGGATCAAATCACGATTGCGGCGATCAACGGTCCGGCATTCGGTGCAGGGATGGCGCTTGCCATGGCTTGTGATTTCCGCGTGATGGCGGAAGAAGCGGCGCTGAGTTTGCCGGAAGTGGAGCGCGGCATGTTTTTCTCAGGAGGCGGAACACCTCGGCTCGTCAATTTGATCGGCGCTGCAAGAGCCAAGGAATTGATCATGCTGGGGGATGTGGTTTCTGCACAGGAAGCAAAGGAGATCGGCCTGATCACAAAAGCCGTTCCGGGTGATGGACTCGCTGACTCAGTGGAGGAAATGCTTTTGAAGCTGCAGCAAAAGCCGTTCGATCCGCTGCGCATCACCAAGAAAATCGTCAATGCTTCAGTGCCTAGGTTTGAGAACCTGCTTTATTATGAAGCAGAACTGCAGCAGCAGATGCTGCAGCACGGAGAGACGCTGGATCAGATCAATGACTTTGTCGGACAGCCGAAAAAGGACGGAATCCATCCGCGTTGTAGAAAAGCCTTTTAAAATAAGCGGGAAGGAGATGAATAGATGAAGTATGCGAAAAGAGTGAAGTTGGTTTTTGTCATCGCGCTTGTGTTCTTGCTGTCAGCGTGCGGAGTGGGGAGAGCAGCGAACCACAACGGCATCTACGAGCTGAGTTTCAATATCCAGGTGCCATCGACGCACCAATTCCATACCGAAGCCATTGAACCGTGGGCTGAGCTTGTAGAAGAAAAAACAGAAGGCAGAGTAAAAGTGAATATCTATAATAGCGGAGCTCTTGGCACCTTAAGTACCGCATACGATGACATCCAAGGCGCTGTTTATGATATCGGCTATGTCAGCCCGAGTCTCCATCCCGATACGGAACTGTTCCCCTTGTCGATCGGTGATTTGCCTTTCGGCTTATCGGATCCTTTCGACAGCACGGAAGTGTTGACGCCGTTTATAGAAAAATACATGGCAGATACACTTGAAGATGTCGTGCCGCTTGGCGTTTCCGCAACCGATTCGTATCAGCTGTACAGCAAAGAGCCGGTGGAAACGGTGGAAGACGTCAAGAATCAGAAAATCATCGCTTCCGGTTATCAGCGGGTGCAATTGCTCGGCTTGTGGGATGCGGTTCCAGTCACGCTGGGATTGGAAGAAATTTATACCTCGCTTGACCGCAATACCGTCAACCAGGCTACATACACTTCGATTGGAGCGGTGGGGCTGAAGCTGAACGAAGTGGCACCGTATATGACCAAAATTGATATGGGCAATACCACGCTATTCTTTTTGATGAATGAACGGACACTGGAAGGTCTTCCTGAAGATATTCAGACGCTTTTTGAAGAAGAATTGGCACCGGCGCTCGAAAAGCTGAACAGCGAACTGTACGGCGGTGCATCGGCTGAAGCCATTAGCGTCTATGGCGAAAGTGTAGCAGAAAAAGGCGGACGTGTGATCCAGCCGGATGAAGAAGTGCTGGCCGAGTTCAAGAAACCGGCAAAAGCAGTATGGGAAGACTGGGCGCATATGGCCGACGAAAAAGGTTTTGACGGCAACGAAATGCTCCAGTTCTATAAAGATTCTTTAGTGGAGGCTGGCCTGAGTGTGCCCTATTAACGATTAAGTGAAAGCGGGTGGGAGGATGAACTACGTGAAATCTCTGGTTTCATTTATAACCAATCTGGCAAAATGGATTTCGTTTTCGATGTTGATTGTGATGGTTCCGCTGGTCACGTATTTCTCGATTTCCCGAAGTCTGGGATATCCGGTCATTGGGGATATTGAAATCGTCCAATTCAGCATGGTCGTACTGATTATGGGGTCTTTAGCGTATACGGAAGCGGCCGGGGCTCACATTTCAATCGGTGTCATCGCCGATCGATTCCCGGAAAAAGTCCAATTGGCACTGGATTTTTTGGCTCAAGTATTGACGATTCTATTTTGCTTTATCGTCTGCTGGGCATTTATCGTGAAGATCAATTTCGACCAGACTTCCGATTTATTGAACCTGTCGTTCGTGCCTTTTAAAGTGTTTCTGGTGATTTGCTTTATCGGCTGGGCACTTGAAGCGGCGATGAAATTCATCCGGAATGTCGGAGATTACAACGCATCTAGTAAGAGCAAGTAGGAAGGGGGGAAGGCCATGTCGACAGAAACAGTTGGTGTATTAGTGGTAGCTGCGGTTTTCGTCTTGATGTTTTTGCGCGTACCGATCGCCATCGCAATGGTCATTCCCGCGAGTTTTGCGATTATTTTCCTGCGGGGTTGGGATACGTTAGCATCGGTGATCCACAGTGTGGTATGGACTCAAAGCTATCATTACACGTTGAGCACCATCCCGTTATTCGTGCTGATGGGACAATTGCTGTTCGCTTCTGGAGTGACCGATGATTTGTTCAAAACTTTCAAGAATTGGTTCGGTAATCTGAAAGGTGGACTCGGAATGGCGACGATTGGAGCTTCAGCGATGTTCGCGACAGCTTCCGGCTCCAGCGTGGCAACTACCGGAACCATGGGAGTCATTGCGACAAAAGAGATGCTGAAAGGCGGCTACAGCAAAAGCTTGGCGGGCGGTTCGATTGTCGCCGGTGGTGCCCTCGGCATTCTGATTCCGCCGAGTACAACGTTTATCGTCTACGGGATGCTTACGGAACAGTCTGTTGGAAAACTGTTGACGGCGGGCATCTTTCCCGGTATTTTGCTGACCTTGTTTTTCATGCTGACCATTTACATTTGCGTGTTGATCAAGCCTTCCATGATTACAGCTGCAGTTCCTGAATACGTCAGCTGGAAAGAGCGCTTTTCATCACTAAGTTCGAATATCTGGATTCTTCTGTTGTTCGTACTGGTGATGGGGGGCATTTACTTCGGCTATTTCACAGCTACGGAGTCGGCGGGAGTCGGTGCATTCGGTGCATTCCTGATCGGGGTCATCCGCCGCCGATTGAATCTGAAGAGTTTTACGGAAGCGTTGCTCGGTACATTGCGGACGACCGGTTTTTTGTTCGCCATCATTCTTGGTGCGTTCATCCTCAACTATATCCTTGTACTGACACGAGTTCCGAATTTGTTGGCAGAGTTCCTGCTGACAGCCGATTTATCCGCTACCATGATTTTTGTATTGATCATCTGCCTGTTCATCCTTCTTGGCGCAATTATGGATTCGTTGGCGATGATGGTGGTGACGATTCCGATTTTGATGCCGATCCTCGAAATCCTGAATTTCGACTTGATCTGGTTTGGCGTCATGATTGTCCTGGTCGTGGAAATCGCTTTGATTTCACCACCGATCGGCATGAACGTCTTTGTTCTGAAAGGGGTTACCAAGGATCTGGAAATCATCGATATCTTCAAAGGGGCGACGATATTCATCGTCCCGATTCTGGCAGTGGTGATCCTGTTATATATTTTCCCGGATATCGCCTTGTTCCTGCCAAATACAATGGATTAACAACTAACCAATAGAATGGAGAAGATTTTAATGAACTTGACTGGAAGCAAAAACTTATATGAAAAAAAGAATTTCGCCCGCCTGCCTGAATTCGGCAAACTGGCACCGGAAGCGTTTAAAGCTTTTGTACAATTTGACACAGCGGCCTTGCAGGAAAACGAGCTGTCTGCGAAACTGAAAGAATTGATTGCTGTGGCAGTCGCACATGTGACAGGTTGCCCTTACTGCATCGACCTCCATGTCAAAAACGCGAAAAACCTTCATATGTCCAAAGAAGAAATGGCGGAAACAATTTTGGTCGCGACAGCTTTAAAAGCGGGTTCTGCGATGGCACACGGCGTCAACGCGCTGAATGCCTATGATGAAAATCCGGATGAAGAACTGTATAAAGAAGTATACTTCAGCCGCTTAGCGGAATTCTCAAAATTGAACGGTGATGCGTTCAGTGCATTTGTCAATTTCGATACAGCTTCCCTGAAAGCGGGCTTATTGACTGTGAAAGAAAAAGAATTGATTGCTGTGGCAGTCGCCCATACAACCGGTTGTCCTTACTGCATTTCCCTGCACGTAAAAGGCGCTAAGAAACAAGGAGCAACGAAAGAAGAAGTGGCAGAATCCATTTTTGTCGCCACCGCATTGAAAGCCGGATCGGCATTGGCCCACGGTGTAAATGCATTAAATGCTTACGACGAAGAGTAACATCCTGGGCTGATGCATATGCTGGACCAGAAATCCCAATTGGAAGACACGTCAACGTGTCACTAGTTGGGATTTTTTATATGACGGGAAGTACGGGCTAGTCAAATAGAATCAGAAACCATATAATATAGAGAAATCAATTAGGCGCTTCATATAGAAGAAACCTGAAGGGACGAGTGTTTTGAAAGCTAAGTACATACCGGTGATCTTCTGGGCGCTGTGCATCCTGCTGGCCACCAACAACTATAATTTTCAGTCGCTGCTGTTCGCTCAGGAAATCGGCTTCCATATTCGCCTGTTCCCGAATCTGTCGGATTTGTTCATCACAAGCGATATCCATTTGGAAAGCGGGACCTATGTGTTCCAAAAAATCGGCCATGCCCTATCCTTCGGCATCCTGTTCCTGTTGTTGGCGAAGACCCTTGGGAACAACCGGAAAGCAATCGTTCTGGCCAGTTTGTTTGCCTTCTTCACGGAATTCCTGCAGCTGTTTTTCGAAAGAAGCGGAAGGTTGAGCGATGTCCTGATCGATGTCGGGGGCATTTACCTGGCTTACCGCTTGAGCGCCTATGTGAAATCACAGGGAGGCATAAGTCCGGCTTTCTGGAACACAGTACAGAAGATTGCCGGTGCATTTGCGGACGAAAAGCCGCGCTGACTGGCAGGAAATAAAATCACCGCCTCTTCGATGATTGAAGGGGCGGTGATTTTTTACAGTTTATTTTAGTTTGGACTGACCAATATCTTCGCCTGGCTCTTGTCAACTGTCAAAAGTTCCAAGCCGTCCTTGACTAGATCATTCAGCTTGATTTGCTTGGTGATGACTTTCTTGACGTCGAGCTTGCCTTCAGAAATGGCTTTGATGACAGGAGGGAAGTCGTTGGCATAGGCCAGCGTGAATTCGATTTTTGCTTCCTTGAACAACAAGGCGTTCGGATCGAAAGTCAGTTCCTGCGAAAAGCCGGCCACGACCAGCAGCGTCCCTTTCCTTTTCAATGCGGACAGGGCTGTTGAGAAGGTAGGTTGTGCACCTGCTGCTTCAAATGCTACTTGGACACCATTGCCGGTGATTGCCATGATTTTCCCGGCGGCGTCTTCATCTTTCGGATTGATGGTATAGGTGGCACCGAGCTCCTTGGCTTTATCCAGACGTTCCTGGGATATGTCGACGACAAAGGTTTCGGCAGCACCAGCCGCCTGTGCACAAAGCAGCAGCAACAGGCCGATTGGTCCAGCTCCGAAAATCGCCGTGGAATCACCGAACTTCAACCCGCTTTTCAGGACGGCATGGTAAGCGACTGCAGTCGGCTCCACCAACGCCCCTTCTTCAAGAGATACGTTATCCGGAAGTTTGTGGAAATACTTCGAGTCGGCAACGGCATACTCCGCAAACCCGCCATCTGAAGCCAGTCCCAAAAAGCCGACATTTGACACTTCACAAAGGTTGTAATCGCCTTTGCGGCAAAACTCACAGCTGCCGCAGTACAATACCGGCTCGATTGCGACCCGGTCGCCGACTGCAACATTCGTCACACCTTCTCCAATTTCTTCGACTGTGCCTGCAAATTCATGGCCGAGCACCAAAGGCACCTGGCGTCCTGAAATCGCATGTTTTTCATAGGCGATGCCCAATCCATGGTGATAGGCATGCAGGTCGCTTCCGCAAATTCCGGTCCACGCCACTTTTACTTTCACTTTCCCTTCGGTCACTTCCGCCACTTTGAAATCTTCGATCCGCACGTCTTTCTCTCCGTAAATGACTGCTGCTTTCATTTCCCGACACGTCCTTTCTGGATTTGCATTGCTTGTGTTCTGCCTCTCCAACTACCTGCTTTTTGTCCAAGTTGAATAGATGATCTTTAACTCCGCCGAGAGCAGAGTGTCAGGGAATTCAACTCACAAAATCATATAACTTAGGAGGGCATACGCTCTCATTGTATTTATAATTGAATATTCAGTCAAATAAAGTTTTTTTTATGTACTAAAGGATAGCGATCTCCACTGGGACTTGCTCCATCTGATGATTTCTGGATAGTGAAGAAATAGGTTGTATCACAGTCCCGATTTCTTCATAATTAGATAGGAATATAGTCATGAACCAATGAAATCGAGGAGTGGCAGGGAAATGAAAAAAAGGATAAAGGCGTCAGGAATTATTTTGGGAGTAGGAGCACTGCTCATGGCAGCGGGTTATTATTTCATCGTGCAGAATTCCTCAGGGGCAGGGGAAATCTCGGAAGTGGCCGATAAAATCGAGGAACGCGAAGGACAAGAAGTGGAGGCCGAAAAGCCTGAAACTGGAGAAGACGAAGCTGATATGAAGGAAGTCAGGCTGCAAATCAATCTGCATCAGATGACGCACCAGAAAATCATCGCTGACAAGAAGAAAGGCGCCATCGAGATGACGCCTGACAATATCGATGACCTCCTGACAATCGTCGAGGCCAACAAGGACCATTACGAGCACAGTGATTTTTACGAAACGACTTTAACCGCGTGGAAACAAAGCGACTTCTCCAATGCAGTCCATGTCCACAACACCATTTGGGATTGGCACGGGGGCACTGTCGGAAGAGCCACTGGCTTGATGACCGCTGAGCAGGAGCGGGCTTTTGTGGAAAAGCATTATAGGTGAGTAAGAGTTGTCAAAGTCTGCGGAAAACGATTTGCAGGCAGTGTGAAAAAGAGGTTGAATCCCATTGAAAATGATGGAATTCAACCTCTTTTGAGTGGAAATCTGCTATTTGGTGCCTGGCACCCACACAATTCAATTCACCCTCTAGCCGACTTGTAATTATTGTACTCTGGCACCACGGAGCGGTCCACATACAGATGGAAGAACCATTCACCGGCTGAAATGACCAATGCAGCAACCAGAGCCGGCGTCACCATTTCAAAATTCTGTCCCGTCAACAGCCAGCCGATCAGCCAAATGACCAGGAACGCCGTGACGAAATCAACAAAAGTCGCTACGGTATTGCGCGTCGACTGATTTTCCGGACTGCCGGCGTTCAGGAAAATCATGATGTCGCCCATCGCATAGGACAACGCCGTCAGCGCCAGGCTGATCAGCAACGTATCAACGAACGGAACATCGAACATCCACGTGAGAACAAGTAAAAGGACAATGGCCACCATCACAAATTTGATTGCAAGTGCAAGAAGATGTCTCAACGGCTTTCCCTCCTCCAATAAATTCTAGTTATCAAGAATTTACCCGTTTTCACAGGGAGTATGCCAAAATGTGAAAATAACAGAGAAAGCCGCCTCTTCGGTTGGAAGAGGCGGCTTCTGATTTTATTACCGTACATTCATTTCATTCGGATGGGCGCCTTTGCGGCGGTCCTTGTTGAGCTCGTCGATTTCATTCATCTCGGATTCCGTCAAATCGAAATCGAAAACATTGAAGTTCTCCTCGATGCGTGACGGCGTCACCGATTTCGGAATCACAATCGTACCGTTCTGCAGATGCCAGCGCAGCACAACCTGAGCCGGCGATTTGCCTTTGGCATCAGCGATTTTCTGGATGTTCTCATCCTTCAGCACATCGCCGCCTTGGTCAAGCGGACTCCAAGCTTCTAGGAATATGTCATGCTTGGCGCAGAATTCCTTCAATTCATTTTGTGCAAGGTAGGGATGGCATTCGACCTGGTTCAGGACCGGGGGAATGTCGCATTCCGCAAGCAAACGCTCCAAATGCTCGACTTCGAAATTGCAGACGCCGATCGCTTTGACGCGGCCGTCTTTATACAATTGCTCCAACGCTTTATAGGTATCGATATAATTATCGAATTCCGGAGTCGGCCAGTGGATCAGGTACAGATCGACGTAATCGAGGCCAAGGCGCTCGAGGCTTTCCTCAAAAGCGCGCAAGGTATTGCCATAGCCCTGGTCGCTGTTCCACACCTTGGTCGTGATGAACAGCTCTTCACGCGGCACGGAAGTTTCCTTCAGCGCTTTGCCGACACCTTTTTCGTTTTGGTAGATCATTGCGGTATCAATCGATTTATAGCCCGTCTCGAGCGCTTTCGCCACAGCAGCCGTCGCCTGATCGTCTTCAACCTGCCAGACACCAAAGCCCAGCTGCGGCATTTTTATTCCGTTGTTCAGTGTAATAAAATCCATTATGCATTTCTCCTTTTGTGTTGTTCTGTTTAGAGTAAATGTTTACCCAGTACTTCGCAACTCTAAGCATTTAGTTGAAGGAATCTGTGGAAGGCCGTCGAAATAGGGGTAAGAGAGGAGATGAAAGCCATGAGTATGCAAAAAATTGTCGAAGCGGATTTGGTGCGCGACGAGTACGGCAACTATTACAAAGTGGTCGGCACCCATATGGAAGAGGACAAGCTGACAGGCATCGAAGTGTCGAACCTGTATTTCGAAAAATCCTTCGAGTCCGGCGTCGATAGCCTCGACGACACATATAAGGACAAGCCGTTTGGCGTCTACATCCAGGATCAGGTGAATGCCTATATCGAAACCATCCAGGAAAACGAACGCCCAATCTACGGCATCCGCGACTTGATGGTCAACCGCATCAACGTATTCGCGGTCGACATCACCCAGCCGCATCCAAAGCGCAATTTATAATAGAAGTAATTAAAACCATCGCCAAGCTCTTATATGCTTGGCGATGGCTTTTTTGTGGATTGGAAAGTATTTATGGACGATTGGAAAGTATTCTGCCAAAAACAGAAAGTATTTATGCCTAATTAGAAAGTATCCGAGTCAAATCAGAAAGTATAACCATTTAATTGGAATAAATCATCGCAACCAACAACTATCTCATGGAGATACAAGCTAACATGCACAATATACAGTCCAACTGGCATCAAATACAGTCCAACCGAAGTATAATACTGTCCAAACTCCCAAAATACAAGCCGCAAACCAATACGGACGCCTCAAGAGCGGAAAGCGCAGGCTTGCGCTTTCCCATGGCTTCGCCATCCAGCGCTCTTCAGGGATGATTATTTCCACCGGCAGCGGGTAAAGTATAGCAACAACAGTTCAGGAGGGATCCATCATGAGTAGAGGCGATGAACACAAACGAAATCCAGAACATAGCGGGGACCACGATGAGTCGACGCTCGATAAAGTCGTCAAGAAGACAAGCGAGATGTTGAGCGGCAGCGATGAAGGCTGGGAATCTGCCGGCAAAGGCGACGTACGTGAAACTGCAGGTGACGACTTCCAGAACGCACCCGACGAAGGTGCAGGGGATGTCCCGACCGATGACAAAATCATCCGCGATCCAAAAACCGGCGAAGAGACATTTGTGAAGAATGACAATAAAAAATGGTCACGTTAAGCGGCACAACTCCCAGCCCATTCCATCACTTGGAATGGGTTTTCTGCGCGCAATTGTGATAAACTTTTTCTAAAGGAAATTAATAGAATATTAAATTTTTAATTGAAAAATATAGTTTATTTAGTGGAAGGGGATGGCCGGGCATGGTCAATCAATTGGAGCGGATTCAGCAGGAAGCATTAGCGCGGTATTTGGCATTCGAGGAGGAGCGCAGAGTGGCAAAACAGGCGGCGACTTCGAAGGAACGAATGATGACGCGGTCGAGCATCATCAATCACCATGACAACTTGGCGATGGAACGGATCATCAATCAAAGTGATCTGTTTCCGATTGCGCATCTGCAGGCGGGCCTCGATGTTAGCAAAGCCGTTTGCCGCATCGCAATCCGCAGCCGTTCAGGCCAGCTGCAGAGCTACGGCACCGGATTTCTGGTGGCGCCGAACCTGCTGCTGACGAATAATCATGTGCTGGAAACGCCGGAAGCGGCGATGTACGCGGTGGCGGAGTTCAATTACGAGGATGATGTCCAGTTCATGCCGCTTGATATCATCAGCTTCCGCCTGGATCCGGAAGCGCTTTTCATCACCGACGAGGCGCTGGACTTTACGCTTGTGGCGGTGGAAGAAAACAATCAGCACGACATTCCGTTGACCGATTTCGGCTATTTACCGCTGTTGCCGAAGCCCGGGAAAATCCTCGAAGGCGAATACGTGACCATCATCCAACATCCGAACGGTGGTCCGAAAGCAATCACCATCCGTGAAAATGAAGTTAAGTTCATCTCTTCCGATTTTGTCCAGTACGTCAGCGATACGGAACCGGGTTCGTCTGGCTCGCCAGTCTTCAATGACCAATGGGTGGTCGTCGCCCTGCATCATGCGGGCGTTCCGGACCCGAAAGACAATCGTCTTTGGATTGCCAATGAAGGCATCCGGATCAGTTCGATCATCCATCATCTCAGTGAAGCGCGCAGTAGTTTGGAAGACGACCGTTCACGTAAACTGCTGGATCAATTGCTGGCCGTCGTCATGCCGGGTTCAGTAGCCGAGCCGATGGAAGTGGGGATTCTGGAAGAGGATTGGTACGCCGATGCTTCCGGCTACGACCCTGCATTTCTGGGCGCCGGGTTCGAAGTGCCATTGCCGGTTCTGGGAACTGCCTTAATGGACGACGCTGCACAGACGAGCGACGGCAAAACCGTCCTGGATTATACCCATTTTTCGATTGCCATGAGCAAGTCGCGCCGGCTTGCGTTCTACACGGCGGTCAATATCGACGGCAATCAGCTGGTCGATGTCAAGCGCGGCAACGACCGCTGGTATTTTGATCCGCGGATTGACGAAGCCTGCCAGATCGGACCGGAATTTTATCAATCAAATGATATCGACCGCGGCCATTTGGTGCGCCGCCGCGATCCGAATTGGGGCATCGATGCGGTGAAGGCCAACGAGCATACTTTCCATTTCACTAATTGCTCGCCGCAGCATAAGAATTTCAACCAGAAAGCGTGGTTGGATCTGGAGGATTATGTATTGGACAATGCACGCGAATCCGGCTTGAAGATTTCGGTGTTCACAGGTCCGGTGTTCCGGGACGACGACACGAGTTACCGTGATGCGCAGATTCCGGACCAGTTCTGGAAAGTGGCGGTGATGGTGAAAGACGGAACTTCCCTGTCGGCTACTGCCTATCTGCAGACGCAGGAAGATTTGATTGGCGGGAATCTGGAATTCGTCTACGGGCAATTCGGGACGTATCAGGTGCCGATTTCACAGATTGAAAAACTGGCCGGCCTTGATTTCGGCAACCTTCGTGAGGCGGATCCGCTCGCAGAAGGACAAGTCGCGCGTGTCCAGCGAAAAGAGGATATCCGGCTATGAAGACGATTCTGGAACTGGAAGGAGTCACGCGGCGAAGAGACGACAAGTTGTTGTTGGAGGACGTCAATTGGCAGATCCGTAAAGGAGAGCACTGGGTGCTGTATGGCTTGAACGGTGCCGGCAAAACGTCGCTCCTGGATTTGATCAATGCGTATTTTTTCCCGACGGAAGGAAAAGTCACCGTGCTCGGCCTGGAGTTCGGCAAGACCTACCTGGCGGAAAAGCTGCGCAGCCAGATCGGCTTTGTGTCGGCGTCAGTCCAGCAGAAGTTGCCCACTTATGACAATGCCTATGAAGTGGTCCTGAGCGGAGCGTTCGCTTCACTCGGCCTGTATCAGGAAACGACCGAAGCGATCGACCGAAAAGGCGTCGAGATCCTTCGGGAACTGGGCTGCCTCGAGTACGCCAACCGGAATTACCATACCCTGTCGCAAGGCGAAAAGCAGCGCGTGCTGATCGGCCGTGCCTTGATGGCCGACCCGGAGCTGCTGATTCTGGATGAGCCGACGGCCGGACTCGATTTCATCGCCCGCGAAGAACTGCTCGAATCGATCGCCGCCATTGCCCAAAAGCCGGACGGTCCGACCATCATCTACGTCACCCATCATATAGAAGAAATCTTGCCGGAGTTCAATAAAACCCTGCTCTTGAAAGCGGGCCACGTCTTCGCTTCCGGCGACACAGGCGAGCTGATCACCAGCGAGCATCTTTCTAATTTCTTCGACATGCCGGTAAACGTCGTCTGGAGCAACGGGCGTCCGCTGCTGTCGAAGGTTCGGAAAACAGTAGATGGCTAAGTGCGGGGACCCAAGCGAAAACCGCTTCGGTCCGAAAGTACGCAGCGGAAAGCGCAGGCTTGCGCTTTCCCGGGCTTGGGCATTTAAGGGGTTTTCGGGCTCCGGACAGTAGTATGCTCCGGTTGGACAGTATTCAGGCTGAATGGACAGTATTTGCAGCCGGTTGGACTGTATATTGTCCAATTCGGCTTGTATATCCAATTAACTGGAAAAAAGTAGCGGCAATACGACAAAATGACGAGGCAACACGCCACATCTTCCCCTAAAACCCTGGCCGGCAAGACATCTTCTTGCCGGACAGGGTTTTATTCTGCTGAAAATCGCCTTTAAACTATCTGAACAGTCTGTCGATTGTGATAAACTGGCGGTAGACAACTCAGATTCTCACACCTTACCAAACTATTCGAATGGGAGGAATTGCGATGGCAGAGGGAATTCACAGGATTTTAAAGGCACGGGGGATTCAGGTGCCGGAGGCGCACCAGGAAATGCTGGCGCAGCAGATGCAGGCGGTGCAGCAATTGCGCGACACGGTGGACAATTCGCAGCTGAAGGATTTCGATATGGCGCTGACGCATGTGCCGGGAGGTGAGCGGCTATGAATGAAGAATTAGCGGCACAATCGATCGGGGAACTGGCGCCGAAGCTGCGCGACAAGCAGGTGTCACCCGTTGAACTGACTGAAGCGGTGTTGGCGAATGTCGATGCCTACAACAGCGACGTCAATGCATTTATTCGCGTGCAGAAAGAACAGGCGCTGGAATCGGCGAGGCAGGCGGAGCAGGAGATCCAAAGCGGCAATTACCGCGGCTTCCTGCACGGCATTCCGATGGCGCTGAAGGATATCTTGTATTTCAAAGATGAGCCGACGACGATGGGCTCGAAAATCCACGAAGGGTTTATTGCCGACTTTGACGCGACAGTCGTCTCGAAGCTGAAGCTGTCAGGCGTGACCTTCCACGGCAAGCTCAATATGCACGAGTATGCCTGGGGTGCGACGACCACCAATCCGCATTACGGCGCCTGTAAGAATCCGTGGGACCTGAGCAAGATTCCAGGCGGCTCGAGCGGCGGGTCGGGTGCGGCAGTGGCGGCGAACATGTCGATCGCTTCGCTCGGTACGGATACTGGGGGTTCGATCCGGATTCCGGCGTCGAGCTGCGGCATCATCGGCCTGAAGCCAACGCTTGGCCGTATCAGCAAATATGGCTGTTTTCCGCTGTCGTGGAGCCTCGACCATATCGGCCCGATGACGAAAACCGTTTTTGATGCAGCGCTGCTTTTGGAAGTGCTCGGCGGCTATGATCCGAAAGATCCGACTTCTGTCGACCGGCCGACGCAAAATTATTCCGGAGAGTTGAATGAAGACGTCAAAGGCCTAGTCATCGGCATCGAGGAAGGCTATTTCTTCAAGAATGTCGATAACCGTGTCAATGAAGCCGTGCAAAATGCGCTGCAACAACTGGAGAAGCTGGGTGCGCGAATTGAGCCGATCCGGATTCCGTCGCTTGCCATGGCCGAATTTGCGGAGCTCGTCACCATCACAACTGAAGCGAGCGCCGTCCACCACGATAATTTGGTGAAGCAGCCGGAGAAATTCGGAGAAGATGTCCGCTTTTTACTGGAGGTGGGCGAGTTGATGTCGGGCGTCGATTACGTGCAGGCTCAGCAGATCCGCCGTAAGCTGGATCTCGATTTTGCAGCGGCATTTGAAAAAGTGGACGTGCTCATTTCCCCGACCTTGCCGTTCCTGTCACCGCCGATCGGCGACAGCACCGTCGACATCAACGGCCAGGCCCTGAGCTTTTTGGACGAAGTCATCCGCTTTACCGGACCTGGAAATCTCACCGGCCTGCCCGCACTCAGCATCCCGTGCGGCGTCCGCGATGGATTGCCGGTCGGTCTGCAGATCATGGGTCCTGCGTTCCAGGAGGAAAAAGTCCTCAACGTCGCCTATGCGATCGAAAAGCTCGAACTGATGAAAGGCCAGAAGCCAAGTTTGAAAGTGCTTGGCTAGTACGACTCATTGCGCATGGAATACGATCCACTGCGCGCCAAATACGATCCATAAGGGCTGGAATGCGATTCACTACGAATAAAATGCGTTCCGCAGCACAAAAAATACGATTTTGAAGCGGAAAGCGCGGGTTTGTGCTTTCCTGGACTTGGGCGGCTAAGGGTTTATTTGTTTTGGAAAGCAATTTACTCCCAATAGAAAGTATTTAGGCTGGATCAGAAAGTAACTGCAGCAAAAGGGAAAGTATTTAACCGAATATAGAAAGTATATCCATCTAACTGGAAAAATAACGTTATTTCTACTCTAAAAACAAGAGAAAAAGGTGATGACAAGTGGCCAACACACATAAATTCCCCGAAGACCGCGTCCATTACACGTGGGACAAGAATCCGCAGCCGGTGCTGACGATCGACAGCGGGGACCAGGTGGATTTCTCCACCCGGGAAGTGGCGGATAATCAATTCACTAAGGATTCCACGACCGACGACATCGCCACGCTCGACTGGGGGAAAGTCTATCCGCTCGCAGGACCGGTGGAAATCCGGGGAGCGGACCCGGGCGACACGCTGGAAGTGGAAATTCTCGATTTGACGCCGGGAAGCTGGGGGTGGATGGCGATTTTGCCGGGACTGGGCTTGCTGCCCGAAGAGTTTCCGGATGCTTACTTGAGGACTTTCGATTTAAGTGACGGCGAATTTATCCATTTCAGCGACAACATCAAAGTGCCGATCACGCCGTTTCTTGGCACGATGGGTGTTGGTCCGTCTAACGCCGAAGGGCAGGCCATCATGCCGCCTGGAACGTTCGGCGGCAATATGGATACGCGGCAATTGACCGTCGGCACGAAGCTGTATTTGCCGGTGCAGGTGGCGGGTGCCATGTTCAGCTGTGGAGATGCCCATGCCGCACAAGGCGACGGCGAAGTTTGCGTGACCGCACTCGAATGCCCGATGCAGGCATCGTTGAGATTCCGCCTCCTCAAAGGCATGACGATTCCAGCGCCGCAGTTCCAGACAGCCGGCGCACTGACGCCGAAAGTCGACCATAAAGGCTTTTACGGAACGACCGGTGTCGGCCCTGACTTGATGGAAGCCGCCCGCGATTCCATCCGCGCGATGGTGGACCACATCTCCGGGAATTACGGGATCGAACCTAAAGATGCTTATCTGTTATGCAGCCTGTGCGTTGATCTCAAAATCTCCGAAATCGTCGATGCGGGCCAGTATATTGTGAGTGCAGTTTTGCCGCTTGCCGTGTTCCAGGAAGATGTTTAGATGAAGAGACGCTGCCGAATCGGGCGGCGTTTTTATTTTTGTCCACTCTTAATATAAATTATCTCAATTGTCTGTATTCTTTGTGGGTAGAATGATAAAATAGCATCAGGTTCGCAAGCAGTAAAAAACGCTACTGAATCAGAAAGCCTTTGGATGAAAGTTTGGCGTTCTAAGAAAGAGGATGAGTGTCCTATTTTCTCCGGAAATTTCACTGAACCGGCATTCCGCGGTTATTTTTCATTTTGCAGGGATAAATTGTTTTTTTATGACGAGGTGCGGTTGCCCCCATTTGAGGTGCGTTCACGCCCTCCCCACTTAAAATTTGATGGTTGAAAGGAGATCCGAGATGAAGGAAATCGGCGGATATTTTGGAATGGAAGAATTGGCTCATAAAGAATTTCACAGCGATTTGATCGCCCTCAATACGGGCAGAAATGCTTTGCTGTATCTGCTGAAGGCACGCCGCATAACGAAGTTGTACATTCCCTATTACTTGTGCGACTCAGTCAGCCAATTGCTGGAAAAGCATGGCTATGAATTCGAGTATTATCATGTGGATCAAGAGTTTCAGCCGATTCTCGATGTAAAGCTGAAGCCGGGGGAATATTTGTACATAGTTAATTTTTACGGACAAATCACAGAGGAAAAAACGCGTGCGCTGAAGCAGCATTATGGCCAGGTGATTCTGGATCATAGTCAGGCTTTTTTCCAGAAGCCGCTGCCTGGCATCGACACAATCTACTCTTGCCGCAAGTTTTTTGGTGTGCCGGATGGGGCGTATTTGGCGACCGATGCCATTTTGCACGAAGAACTCGAACAGGACCTATCCCAAGGGCGCATGAAGCATATACTCGGCCGTTACGAAAGGACGGGCAGTGAGCATTATACCGATTTTCAGGATAATGATGACGTCCTCGGGGAAACGCCTCTTCGGGCAATGTCCAAAGTGACGCACAATTTGATGGGCGCCATCGACTACGACCGGAGCTGCCGGATCCGGAATGAAAACTATGCCTATCTGGAAAACCAGCTGGATGGAGAGAATTCCCTGAAACTCGTCATGCCGGATGGCGCTTTCGCCTACCCGTTGCTGGTGGAAGACGGCATACCAATCAGAAACCGGCTGGCGGAGCATAAAATCTACATTCCGCTCTTATGGCCAAACGTCCTCGACGACTGTCCGGAAGACAGCATCGAATACCAGTACGCGGCGAATATCCTGCCTTTGCCCTGTGACCAGCGTTATGGGGTGGGGGATATGGCCTATTTGGTGGAAATGGTTAAAAAACAATTGAGTTATAACAGTTAGAGAGAAGAAGCGAAAAGGTTTCTTCTCTTTTTAATGTCAGCTGGAGCCGGACCATATCTCTTTATTCATTGGAATTTAAAGGATTTTGAAATCGTTGTGGCGAATGATTCCGGATAGAAAATAAAAAGGGAGTGTTTTCAATGGCAGAAGAAAACAAGATTCAGCCCGGTTCCATCATTTCCTCAGATCTGACTGTCCATCATGCAGAGGGGGTCCGCGATTTCTACAAAGCGGTCGTCGGCTGGCAGCACAGTGATTTTCCGATGGGCGAATATGCCGACTACATGATGAACACACCTGATGGCAACCCGGCAGCCGGCATTTGCCATCAGGCCGGAGTCAACGAAGGCTTACCGCCGCTGTGGATCGTCTATTTCGCCGTCGCCGATTTGAAGCAAAGCATCGAAATGTGCCAGGATCGCGGCGGCATCGTACACCGCCAACCGGACGGCGCCATCACGTCCGGCAGCTACGCCATCATCGAATACCCGGCAGGCGCTTTCTGCGGCTTGAGCCAAATCTGAGATAGATGGACAAAAGAAAAAACGGAAAGCGCAAGCCTGCGCTTTCCAATCTTTTGGGCATCCAACGATTTTCGGGCTTTACGGAGAGAGGCGCTGATCCAATCGAAATAAGCACTCCTGTCTTGAGTGGTTTTTCCTATAGCACCAGCATTCATCTCCAAGCCAGCAAATTTCGTTCATCAACAGCATTTTCAAGCTTGCAGAGCCCACAGGTTCATCATGGTCAAGAATCGATTCCCTGAATGTGAACGTTCATTATCTTTATTTAAATTTCGTATTACAAAGTACTTATAATTTTTCCGGTTTATGGTATGATGCAGAATAGATCAGCTATACGGAAACGATATGAATATATTAATTCACTCGACAATTTTTGAGGGTTGTCCGGTCGATTCTGTACGAAATGTCTATTATCAGCCGATCAGGATCTAACAACATTCATCAATTGGAGGTTTTATTATGTACACAATAGGATTTGTCATCAGTCATAAAAACAATGAAAAAAGAAGAGCGCTTCTGCCGAAGGATATGCCGAACATCAAGAACATCAAGCAGTTGTTCTTTGAAGTCGGCTATGGTGAGGCCCTTGGTTTTTCCGATGCCGAATATGAGGTTTCCGGCGCTCAATTCGTCTCGCGCGAAAGAGTATTGCAATGTGACGCCATTGTCGATGTAAAATTGGGCAATGCGGATTATTTCGATCAATTGGCGCCTGGAAAACTCTTGATTGGTTGGGCTCATGCAGTTCAGGATATCGCGTTCACAGACTCGGTGCTTGCAGGAGACCACACTGTGGTTGCCTGGGAGGAAATGTTTGAAGACGGCCGTTACATCTTCTACCGCAACCGTGAAGTTGCCGGGGAAGCGGCGATTCTGCAAGCTTATCAATATTGCGGCAAAATGCCATACGAAACGAAAGTGGCGGTTCTTGGAAATGGCCACACGACCAAAGGCGTATTGCGCATCCTTCACGGCTTAGGTGCTGATGTGGATGTCTATGGACGCAAGCTGGAATCGCTGTTCATCAAGAATATGGGCAATTATGACGTTCTCGTCAACTGCGTCATGTGGGACACGACACGCACCGACCGCATCATCTACAAAGAAGATTTGAAACGCCTGAAAAAAGGCGCGATGATCGTCGATGTCAGCTGCGACCCGAACATGGAGATCGAAACGTCCCGTCCGTCGACCATCGATGATCCCGTCTATACAGTGGATGGCATCATCCATTACACAGTGGACAACACGCCGGCGATGTTCCCGCACACGGTCACGAAAGTGCTGAGCGAAGGATTCTCGCCGATGGTCGATAATTTTGTCGAAGGCAATTGGACCGACCTGATCCGCGATTCTGTGGTCATTGAAAACGGGCACATCATCGATCACCACATCAAGGAATTCAGAGAAGCCAGAAACCTATTGGTGAAATAATCAACTAAAGAGCCTCCTCCGACGAAATCATTGATTTCACTGGGGGAGGCTCTTTTTAGTGGATGCTTACTGCTTAATCAGTTCCATCGCCAAATAGACTTTAAACTTATCGAACAGGTAAGCTTGCCCTTTTGTATTGGGGTGCATTTCGTTCTGCATCAAATGGGTCTGAGCGATGTTCTTGGCGTGGACATCTCCAGCCATCACTTCGTAGAAGTCGAAAAGATGAACATTATCTGCAGCTGCCAATTTGCGGGTTTCCTGAATATACTTCATCATTTCTCTATTTTTAATGTAGGAAAGTGTCGGATTCGGTGTCCGGATCAGCACCTCCGTTTCGCCGGAAGCGGTAATTTCTTCGACGATTCCTTGATAGTCTTTCGCATACTCCTCGACAGGAATCTTCCAGCCGCCAAGCGCGTCATTCAATCCGGCGGAAATCACCACCAAATCAGGGGAGTGGTTCAGGACGTCGCTGGCCACCCGGTCCTTCATATGAGAAATGGTATTGGCGTTCATGCCTGAATTGATGACCGTCACCTGGTCCGGGTACTTATTGTCGAACCAGTCACTCAGCAAGGACACGTGATTGGGATTGCCATCTGGCAACGAATCGGGGGACGTAACATAGTCGCCAAGAAAGACAATGGTTACCGGAGTGCCCGCTGCGAGTTTTTCAGAAAAGTTGGCAGGTGCAGGTTCATCGGCAGCTTCTGCCCGAGAGCTCTCGGTTCCAGGCAGCAAGGCCGTTTCTTCCGACAGTTCAATCGTTTCAAAGTTCTTTTCGCCCATGATGATAATCAGGATAAGTGCTACAAATAATATGTAGATCAGTTTCTTCAGCATCATACTACCTACCTTTCATTTTAAAAGTAATTACATTTTACCACAAAGAAAAGCTAATTTATCTAAAATTTCAGAATTTCAATGAGTATTCAGACTCAAATTTAAAATGGAGCTAGTTATCCGGTTTCACCGTGGTAACATAGGGGAATAATATAATGATTGTATAACGGCCAATGGAAATAGAGGGGGCGCCCGAAATGAAGAGAATAGGAGAGAAATTGAAGAGTCTGAGGGAAGAAAAACACTTGAGTGTAGATGAGTTGGCCTTGGAATTAGGCTTTGCGAAAACGGTGATTTGGGGGTACGAAAGCGGCAAAAAGCAAGTAAGCATTTCTCATTTGGAGTTGCTGGCCGATTATTATAAAGTATCTATAGACTTTTTGCTGGAGCGTGATCAGATCTCCAACAAACTCGATCTTCAGCAAGTTGCCGATTTGTCGTCCATCAATCTGGTGGTGGATGACCAGCTGGTAAACCAAGAGGAGTTGGCAGAATTGACATCCTATCTGCAGGTCAAACGCCGCCTGAAAGAAGAGGAAGAAGAACAGCTAAAGAAGCGGACCGCTAAATAAGAGCAGGCCCACCGGCACGTTTTCATTTCCAGCTGAACGGTGAACTGAATAAACGAGCAGCGGGCAGCCCAGTAAACCACTGGGCTGCCTGTTTTTTATGACGTTTCAGAAACGAAGCTCCATCTTGGCTGCTGGACCTAACACCCGAGCTCTGTTTAAAAGACCCTGTTTAAGGGAAATTCTTGACTTTATGGAAGTCAATTGTTGGAGGGGATCGGCATGTCGGCAGCAATCGTGACGATTTTGTTGTGCATCGGATATTTGGTATTCACGATTGATAAAAAGCAAGAGAATTTTCCTGTACCGGTCGTTCTTGTCCTGATCGGCATCGGGTTATCGTTCATTCCATCTTTTAATGATATTGAAGTGACGGAGACATTGATCTACGATGTCTTTCTGCCTGGCTTATTGTTTGTTTCTGCGTATCAGTTTTCGACGGATGCTTTGCGCAGGAATTCCGCCATCATTGGCTTGCTGAGTACGGTCGGGCTAGGACTGGCGGTTGTGCTTGTCGGACTGGCCGTCTATTGGATCGGCGGCTGGTTCTTTTCTGTTTCCCTGGCAGGGGCGCTGGTGATTGCGGCGATTTTGGCGCCGACCGATCCGGCTTCGGTCGTCTCGATTTTAAAGAAATCCTCACCTGACAAAAGCATTGCTGATATCGTTGATGGGGAATCCATGATCAATGACGGAACCAGCATCGTCCTGTTCACTGTTTTGGCAGGCATGTACCTTGATTCGCATTCACTTGATGTACTTTCCATTTTAGGGGAGTTCGTCTATGTCTCAGCAGGTGGCGTGATACTGGGGCTTGCGGTCGGATGGCTATTGAGCAAGGCTGTCCATATCACCCATCACCGGGATTACCAGGTCATGCTCAGCATCGTCCTGGCATACGGTGCCTTTCAGCTGGCTGAAAGCCTCGGCTTTTCGGGTGTTCTGGCGACCGTATCGGCGGGAGTTATGCTATCCTGGGAATTTTCCCATACCAATAAAGAAGACCATTACCGTGAGTCGCTGTCCGGATTCTGGAGCGTCGTTGAACCTTCGCTGCTGGCATTGCTGTTTTTGCTGATTGGCATTGAAGCAACGGAACATCTGGCATGGGGAAATTGGGGTCTGGCACTCGCCGTTTTATTCGCCAGCATCGCCATCCGGTTCCTCATTGTCGGAGGCACGTTCAAATTGGTGGCTAGAGGAAGGCAGTCTGAGGACGTATGGAAAAAGTCGCTGCTCATCGCCTGGTCCGGTATCCGCGGGTCGATGTCCGTGTTCCTGTTGCTGCAGCTGGGAGCGATGGCGAAGGAAGGAGCGGCTGATGAACTGATTTCGCTGAGCTTTTCCGTGGTCATCCTGTCACTCATCATTCAAAGTCTCGGAATCCATCCTTTGTCGAAACTGCTGGACAGCAACTAAAACAGCCCTTGCCTGGAAGTCATACTTCAGGCAAGGGCTGTTAGGCTATACTTTCAAGTATAGTTGTTCGATCATTTCAGGGAGCAGGGGCTTCTGGAAATAATACCCCTGAGCCTGGTTGCAATCTTTGGTTTTCAGGAATGCCAGCTGTTCGCTGGTTTCTACACCTTCAGCAATTACATTCAACTTCAGATTGTGGGCCATTTGAATGATGGTGTCGACCAGTGCTGCATCTTTCGGGTCGTTATGGATATTGCGCGTAAAATGCTGATCGATTTTCAGCGTATCAACAGGAAACAGTTTCAAGTAGCTCAGTGAAGAATAGCCAGTGCCGAAATCATCGATGGATAGATGGATGCCCATAGCCTTCAATTCCTGCATTTTTGAAATTGCGGATTTCGCACCTTGAATGATGCTTTCGGTCAATTCCAGCTCAAGAAATTCAGGAGCCAGACCTGCATCGTCCAATGCGGAAGTCACTACTGCTGCGATATTGCCGTGTGAAAATTGCTTGGCCGAAATGTTGACAGCGACCCGGAACGGATCCAATCCAGCGTCCTGCCAGTCTTTGTTCTGCTGACAGGCAGTCCGGAGAACAAATTCGCCGATATAAAGAATCATGCCATTCTCTTCTGCGATGGGAATGAATTCAGCAGGGGAGATCTGACCGAATGTGGGGTGATACCACCGGACCAGCGCTTCAACCCCAATGATTTTTTCGGTTTTGATATCGATCTGCGGCTGGTAATGAACCGTAAATTCACCAAGCTCCAAGCCTTTGCGAATGCTCATGGCGATTTTTGACTTCCTGGAAATCAAGTCGTTCATTTCGGAAGTGAAAAACTGGAAATTGTTTTTGCCTTCTTCTTTGACGCGGTACATAGCGATGTCGGCATTTTTTACCAGCGCTTCCGGGTCTTTGCCGTCTGCCGGGAAAAGACTCGCACCGATTGATGGGGTAGTGAAAACGGTTTCGTTATTCAATAGGAAAGGTTCGTTTAAGACTTTCAGTATTTTCTGTGCGGTAGCTTGCGCCTGTGTATAGTCAGCGTTTGGCAGCAGCACAATGAATTCATCGCCGCCAAGACGGGCTAAGGTATCCGCTTTGTGGAGGCAGGAATTGATGCGTTCCGCCACTTCCACCAACAGCTGATCGCCGGTTTGATGGCCATATGTATCATTGACCAGCTTGAACTGGTCAAGGTCCAGATAAAGGACTGTCAGAACAGCAGCGTTTTCTGATGCCTGAGCAATTGAAGATTCAAGCCGGTCGTTGAACAAGCGCCGGTTTGGAAGCCCTGTCAGCGAATCGAGGTAAACGAGGTTGCTGATTTTTTCTTCAGTTGCTTTGCGGTCAGTAATGTCACGGATGATGAGGCTGTAATATTCGCCTTTAGCCGTATGCCATGTTCCTGTCGATAGTTCAACGGGAAACGGATTTCCATTCTTTTTCAAGCCGGTCAGCTCAATGGTTTTGCCAACTGTGTCAATGTGTTCGTGTTGCCGTGCGTCTTGATGGGGCCTTGGGAAAATCAGGCGCACATCCTGTTGGATAATGTCATCTTTGGTATAGCCGAAAAGATGATGTGCGCCATTATTCCATTGCATGACAATCCCTTTGGCATCGGTGACCACGATTCCATCTTTAGCGGATTCGATGACCGACAGAAACTGGCGGCCGTATTCATCAGACAGGGATTTCACTTTCGTTTCGCTGCGGATGCTGAGGATGGCAATCATCAGCATCAGGACCATGCCGATGCCGACATTATAAGCGATATAATTATTGTTCATCGAATTGGCAGCCACTGGCATATGGTGGGCGGCAGGTTCAAAACGTGCAGCAGCCATGCCGATGTAATGCATACCGGCTACACCAGTAGCAATCAATGCCGCACTGACAATCTTTAACCCAAACAAACCATGGCGGTTCCGTGAATAAAACAGCAAGAACATGGCCAAAAGAGAAGAAGCTAAAGCGACAACCACGGATAAGATCCACAACAAGGAATCGTATTGGACAGTGGCCTGCAGCTGCATGGCCGCCATCCCGATATAATGCATGGCGATAATGCCTGTCGTAATGAGCACGGCACCAGCCAGAACTTCGGTTTTTAGGACCTGTGGCTTGCTGATGATGGCGAAAGCAATTCCGCTCGCAAATAAGGCAGGCAGTATCGAAGCGATGACAAGCGGGGTATTATAACTTACTTCCATAGATAAATGAGAAGCGAGCATCCCGATAAAATGCATCGACCAAATACCGAGCCCCATGATGAGGGCGCCGAGCATAATCCACTTGGCCCGTGCGATTCCGACTGTGGTAAACAGCATGCCGCTGATGTTTAAAGCAATGTAAGCCGAAATGAAAACCACTGCAATAGAAAGGAAGATTAAAGCGGGATCATAGGATAATGGTATGGCATTCATCTGGTTCACACTTCCTTTCGATAATCTATTGGAAATAGGGAATTATACATGATAATTAGAAAATATTTAATATAATTACGGACCAATGGTACATATATTTTAGCATCTTAATAGAAGTTTGTTTGTAATTTTAAATTTCTGATAATAAATCTGAATCCAGCCTCTTGTCCTACTATTTCATTGCTTACGTCCGGTAATTTTTGAATATGAAAGAGAAATTTTTTCAAATATTAGCTTTACCCTGGAAAAATGTTATTATTAAACAATACGTGATCAGAAAATATGAATGAGAAGGTGAAGGAATGCAAGTCAAAAAAGCAATCATTCCGGCTGCAGGACTTGGCACAAGGTTTCTACCTGCCACCAAAGCCATGCCAAAAGAAATGCTGCCGATTGTCGATAAGCCAACGATCCAATACATAGTAGAGGAAGCAATCGCTTCTGGAATTGAAGACATCATCATCGTCACCGGAAAAGGCAAACGTGCCATCGAAGATCATTTCGATCATGCCTTTGAACTCGAAGAAACCCTTATGAGAAAAGGGAAAATCGATATGCTGGATTCTGTCCTGGAAACCTCAAATGTGGAGATCCACTACATCCGCCAAAAAGAACCGCTGGGCCTTGGCCATGCGATTTGGTCGGCGCGCCGATTTATCGGCAACGAACCGTTCGCGGTCCTGCTCGGTGATGACATCGTGGAAAATGACGAACCATGCCTGGCTCAATTGATGAAGCAAAACGAGTTGACCGGCAAAAGTGTCATCGGTGTCCAGCAGGTACCTGAAGATGAAACCCATCGCTACGGCATCATCAATCCGGTTTCCATCGACGGCAAATTGATCAAAGTCGATAACTTTGTCGAAAAGCCGGAGGCGGGAACAGCGCCGTCAAATTACGCCATTATGGGCCGCTACATCCTGACGCCTGAAATTTTCGAGTTTTTGGGTCAACATCAGCTTGGTGCAGGTGGAGAAATCCAATTGACGGACGCCATCCAGATGCTCAACGAAGTCCAGTCCGTTTATGCCTATGAATTTGATGGACACCGCTTCGATGTCGGCGAAAAATATGGATTTATTGAAACGACCATTGAATTTGCGTTGAAGCGTCCTGAACTGAGAGATCAATTATTGGAGTTGTTCGAAAGAAAACTGCAGGAATCTTATACGAAAGAAAATAAATAATCGACTTTTAAAACCCGTATTCAGCTAAGCATTCTGCAGCTGAATACGGGTTTTTGCATAAAAAATTACAGAAGCTAGGTCTTTTAATAGATGTGATATAATCCAAATAATCTAAAAAATCTGTTTTTAGGGTGGATAATTCGTAGGAGTGTGATAAACTATCTAAATAAAGAATAGAAATTGTAAACAGATGGAAATTAGCGTGTAATAAGTCTACCTTTGCTTTCAGAAAAGCTTCGGTACAAGGAGGCCTCTTCAGAGTGGATGATATTTATTTTGAACAGAATTACGGGCGGTTGTATGAACAAATCGAACAAGGTACGTGCGAGGTATTTAAATTCGAACATCCCTTGGGGAAAGTAAGTCATTTGTTCATCAAGCGGCTTATTTCCGTGTGCATCAACGAAGAAACCTATTACGATATCAGCACGCCGTATGGGTATGGGGGACCTTGCATCACCGATTGTGAAGAAGTACATAAATGTCAGGTGGTTCAAGCTTTCAATGATGCTTTTAAAGAATTTTGCCATAAAGAGAACATTGTCTGCGAGTTTGTCCGGTTCCACCCTTTATTCACCAATGCCCAGGATTTCAGCAGCTGCTATGACTTGACGTTCCGTCGCCATACGACCGGTACCAATTTGAAGGATTACGACAACCCTGTGAAGTCCGAATTCTCCAAGTCGAAGCAAAAAAGCATCCGTAAAGCGTTGGAGGCCGGGGTAGAGTACCGTGTCACCGTAAACCCTCCCGATCTGGAGGAATTCAAGGAAATCTACTATTCGACCATGAAAAGAAAAAATGCAGCTACCGTGTATTATTTTAACGATGAATATTTCGAGAATCTTCTCAATTACTTTGGCGAACAGATCGTGCTGACGGAAGTGCTTTATGAAGGGAAGATCATTGCGATGGGGCTTAACTTGGTCTCGGGAAAAACCATCCATATCCATTTGTCGGGCACGCTGGAAGAGTACCACCATTTATCTGCAGCTTTCGTTATGCGTTATGCGCTGGTGATGTGGGGGAAAGAACAAGGCATGGAGCTGATCCACGAAGGTGGAGGTGTGACAGGGGAAGCCGATGATCCCTTGTACCTTTTTAAAAAGCAATTTGGCAAAAATACAGAATTCACCTTCCATGTCAGCTACAAAATCTGGAACCAGGAAATTTACGATCTGCTATGCAAAACTGTAGGGTCAAAAATGGAAGACGGCTCATTCCCGGCCTATCGCTCGAAAACTGCAGCCCGTGAACAGGTGGGCATCAACGTTCGCTGATTTAGATGGAAGAAAGTCTGCTGTTTTTTGGCAGGCTTTTTTTATTCGGCTAAAAGTCAGCTTCCGATTTCGGTGACGGATGCTATAATAGGGATAAACATCGATTTTAACAGTAAAGGATTTGTCATATGACACCCTATAAATGTACTTCCTGGATCGCGGCCATTTCCTGGATGGCCGTTATTTTTTATCTTTCCCATCAACCGGGTTCTGCTTCAAGCGATTTAAGTTCAGGCGTCGTAGCTGCATTGTTGAGTTTTATTGATCAAATGGCGCCGAATTTAGAGTTTGATAGTGAAAATTTCCATACTTTTGTTCGGAAAAATGCGCATTTTATCGCCTATTTCCTATTGAGCCTGTTAAGCCTGAACGCCTGGAGAAGCAGTGGTTTCTACGGGATGAAGCAATTGGTGCTGGGATTTGGCATGTGTGTCCTTTTCGCGGTGACAGATGAAATCCATCAATTGTTCATCGAAGGACGGAGCGGCGAAGTGAGAGATGTATTGATTGACAGTGCCGGTGCAGGCTTGGGTGCCGTGTTTTATGCCCTTGGCGATAAATTGTGGCGGCTGCAAAAGAAAAAGAGCAAGAACGAGCAGATTAAAACAGAAACCTGATAAACAATTCTACCAGTATTGAATCGATAGGCAGGTATGGTTTCAATTTTCTGGTACAAATGAATCTAGTAAATTCCAGAAATTTAGCGTAAGATGGTATAAATCGAAAGAATTATTGAAACGGTAAGGAGTAGAACGTAAATGACAGCAACCGGGTTACGCAAAAAGAGGTGGATTGTATGTGGACGTTGATTACCGGCGGCTTTCTGTTTGTGATGGCCGTTGTTTTCTCTTTGGGAAAAGCTAGTTCGAAGAGGGAAGATGCCACATACAATCATCGAGAAGAATTGCTGGCGCGCAGTAAAGGCAGTGACACTGAACCTGCCCTATCGGAAGAACCGGACTTAGAACCGATCGAACAGCCGGAAAACAATAAAGAAAATAATGCAGAACGCAATACACCGCATCCTTCAGAGCAACTCTGAGTGTGGTGTTTTTTAGTGCTTATTACCCTTTTAATGACAGCTTATTGAATTTTCAGATATCAAACTGTTATTTTCAGCCTATATTATGTATGATAGGTAATGAGAGCATTATGCACCAAAGGAGGTGATTGGCATGAAAGCAAAAACATTTGGATTTGTCCTGCTGGTGCTTTTGGGTATCGCCGGATTCAGTTATTTCTTTTTGATGATTGAAAAGTTTACGCAGAACGAAGAAGCGAAAAATGGGCAAGAAAGTTACAGTGCCAATCTGGATGAGGCAACAGACAAAACGGCGGAAATTCAGGCCGCTATTGACGAAACACCTGCTGGAGGAACGCTGGAAATCACTCCGGGCGTCTACAAACTCAGCAAAAACCCTGATCTTAAAGCCGTTACAGGATATGGTGACAGCTATTTTGCTTTGAAGATTTCAAAGCCGATTACGATTTTGATGGAAGAGGTTATTTTCCAGACGGATACGGATGATGATTATGGTGTGTTTTGGGTCAATGAAACAGAAGATGTCCATTTAAAAGGCGGCGTTCTGATGGGTGAGCGTTTGCCAAAAGACGGTTCATTAACTTCCCATATTGCCATTCTGTTTCTCTATACAAACAATAGCTCCATTGAAGACACTTACATGAAAAACTTTTCCCAGGGTGTCCATCTTAATCATTCGGATCATAATATTGTCAGGAAAGTAACTTCGGAGTTTAACTATGGGTCCGGGATTATCAGTTTTGATTCTGACCAAAACCTCATCGATTCCTGTGTGGTGCGAAATTCCGGTGACGGCCATTTATCTTTGTATGGAGGTGGCGAAGATAATCATGTGGTGAATTGCATGGTTACTGAAGACCGCCCGGGTTATACCGATCAGCAGGGAATCACGGTGGAAAGTGAAATTGGCAGTTTGATCGAAAAAAATACGGTCAGTGGATTCTACTACGGCATCGATGTCAAAAATGCTTCGGAATCGAATATTATCGAGTCAAATATCGTGTTCGACAATGAATACAATATCGCTGTACGCGGCGGCGACGGTGGTGAAAACCTTCAATTGCCGAGCTACGATACGCAAATTCTGAACAATATGGCCGTGGACCCGCGGGATAATTCCCACTATGGAATTTATGTCGGGGCAGGAGAAGGTCATGTCGTCATCGGCAATACCCTGAATACCGGCCACTTGGCCATTCCGGAAGAAGATATGGAAATTTACGAAGATCAAAATCATTACGTGCCTGAAGAAGACTGAACACGTTTCCTGCTGAAGCCGGCAACGGCTTCGCGGAAACGTGTTTTTAGTGTGAATTTTATGGCATCGGAAGCGTGAGGTGCGGAAAAGGGTGGTTGAGGTGCGGAAATCATCCTTCGAGGTGCGGACTTTCGGGTATGGGGTGCGGTTCATGCCGTTTGAAGTGCGGTTTTGGGCAAACGAGGTGCGGTCGACCTCTTTCTCAAAATAAACCCTCATGTAAATTTTCCGCTAATGGTACAATTGGTCATATTAGGATTTTCTAGAAGAAAAAAGGGGGAATAGGATTCATGGCAATTTTAGTTTGCGGCGGTGCGGGGTATATCGGCAGCCATACAGTGAAGGAATTGGTGGATACATACGAAGTAGTGGTGCTGGACAATTTGACGACAGGCTTTGAGCATCTGGTTGATGAACGGGCGACTTTCATCAAAGGGGATTTGGGCGACCGAGCGGTTCTGGATGAACTCTTCACGACACACAGCATTGACGCTGTGTTCCATTTTGCCGCCAATAGCCTGGTCGGCGAGTCAGTGGAAAATCCCTTAAAATATTACCGCAACAACGTCAACGCCACATTGGTACTGCTCGAGAAAATGGTTGAGCATGGCGTCAAACGCTTCATCTTTTCATCGACGGCCGCGACCTATGGCATTCCCGATACAGAGATGATCACGGAAGAAACGGCAACCAACCCGATCAATCCTTATGGGCGGTCGAAATTGATGGTCGAGCAGATTTTAGCAGATATCGCGCATGTCCATGATTTCCAGTATGTCGTGCTGCGTTATTTCAACGCTGCGGGTGCGCATGTGTCAGGCGAAATCGGTGAAAGCCATGACCCGGAATCCCATTTGATCCCCATCGTGCTGCAGCATCTTCTTGGACAGCGCGACAAAATTTCCGTATTCGGCACGGATTACGATACAGCTGACGGAACGTGTGTCCGGGATTATATCCACGTCACGGATTTGGCCCGGGCGCACATCCTTTCCTATGAAGGAATGGTTGCTGGAAAAGTTGCCAATGAAACCTATAACCTCGGCAATGGAGCAGGTTATTCAGTCAATGAAATCATCAGCTCCTGCCAGCAGATTTCAGGCAAACAGGCAAGCATCGAATATGCACCGCGGCGTGCCGGAGATCCGGCTACATTGATCGCATCATCCGATAAAATCAAAGCTGCATTAGGCTGGACACCCGCATATGATTTGAGGACCATCATTTCCAGTGCCTGGACATGGCATTCGAAATAATACTATCACCTAAATCTCCTTGAGCAGCTCGACAGCTCAAGGAGATTTTTTAATCCTGTCAAAAACAGCTTCCAGCAGAGAAGAGTGCTCCCTTTTTATTAGGGAATTATTGGGAATGTAAAAATACTATTAAATAATTGTAAAGTATATGTTATTTTCGAAATAATACGAATTAACTATATTTATCGATTTGTTATGTGTTAAGATGAAAAAAAGATGGTGATAGTGGGCATAAAGTATCGGTTATGATGCTATTCATCATTTTTTCCCTTTTGGTCATTTTGCCTTCCCCTTATTCGGCCTCAGTGATGTGTATTGCTTAAAACCTAAAGGAGTGAGAATTTATGACAACAAAACCGCTGGTCAGTATAGTTTGTACAAGCTACAATCACGGAGATTACCTTGCCGAAGCAATCGAAAGTTTCCTCATGCAAAAGACGGATTTTGACGTTGAAATCCTGATTTATGATGACGCCTCTACCGATCATGGCCCTCAAGTGATTAAATACTATGAAAACAAGTATCCCTCTTTGATCAAACCGATCTACCAAACCCAGAACCAATATTCAAAAGGAGTCCGTGTTGAATTATTCAACCACAACCGGGCAAAAGGAAAATACATTGCCGTCTGCGAAGGTGATGATTACTGGACAGATCCCTGCAAATTGCAGAAGCAGGTTGATTACATGGAAGAGCATCCGGCATGCAGCATGACTGTCCATGCAGCTGATCGTGTGTTGTCCGATAAGAAAAAAATCCTTTCCACTGTGCGGCCGGAACAGGGAAATGCCATTTTTTCCGTTGAACGCGTGATTGAAGGAGGCGGCGACCTGGTTGCCACGAATTCCATGGTCTATTCAAAAGAAAAAGTTTTGGAACTGGCTCCTTTCTACTTGAATGCAGTAGTAGGTGATTACCCGTTGGTCATTTTAGCCGCGCTTCATGGAACGGTGGATTATCTGGATGCCAATATGTCAGCTTACCGGGTGGGGGTCAAGGGATCCTGGACAGAACGTGAACTGGCTACCGCTATGAAACGGATCAATCATTATTATGATATGGAAAGAATGCTGGATGAGATCAATAAGTATACCCACTTCAACTACAACGACTCCCTCATGAAAGCAAAGCGGGGTTACCAGTTTTCCCTCCTATTGGAACAGGGAAATTTTAAGGCTGCAAAACGCGGCGAATTCCGGAAAATCTACCTGGATTTAGGTGCCAAAAAGCGCATGTTGCTGCAGTTGAAACGCTTTTTCCCCAATGTGGCAGACAGCGTCCGCAAAGCAAAATGGAAATTAATCCAGTAAATGCAGTTGCATAGGTGACGGGACTGGGGGATAGGAGATCATCAAATGGAACCACAACCTTCATTGAAAAAGAAGACGATCGGCGGTTTGGCATGGAGCTTCGGTGACCTGGTCGGCAATCAAGGCATCCAGTTCCTGATTCAGATCATTTTAGCGCGTATGCTGCTGCCCGAACATTTCGGACTGATTGGCATGATCCTGGTATTTATCGCGCTGTGCAATTCACTGGTCGACAGCGGCTTTACGCAGGCGTTGATCCGTGAACGCAATGCCAGCCAGGCGGATTATTCAACGGTCTTTTATTTTAATCTGCTTATTTCTGTGATGATTTATGGAATCCTTTATGCTGCAGCTCCCGTCATCAGCAGCTTTTTCGGCGAACCGCAGCTGGTCTCCCTGGTGCGGGTATTATCCATCGGGATTGTCATCAACTCATTAGCGATCATTCCGAAGGCGATGTTCGCGAAAGAAGTGAATTTCAAAGCCCAGGCAGCGATAAATTTGAGTGCCAGTATCATATCCGGAGTCATCGCGATTGGGCTGGCGATAGCAGGATACGGTGTTTGGAGTCTGGTGCTGCGTCAATTATCGTTGAACGCCATCCAGTCTTTGCTTTTTGTCTTCACGAAAAAATGGATTCCTTCCTTGGTTTTTAGTGTCGCTTCGTTCAAGCGGTTATTCGGTTTTGGCTGGAAGCTTCTTGTATCAGGGTTGATCGATACCTTTTACACGAATGTCTATTTTCTGATTATCGGCAGGCAGTATTCTGCTGCACAACTGGGTTTTTATACAAATGCTTCGCGTTTCAGTGAAATCGTTTCGCAAAATTTGGCAGCTACCATACTGCGGGTGACCTATCCGGTGCTGAGCAGCATACAGAATGAACACGAACGGTTAAAACAGTCTTATAAAAACATCACCAAACTTGCGGCTTTTCTCATTTTTCCGATGATGGTGGGAATGGCCGCTGTCGGGGAACCTCTTGTATTACTGGTGTTCGGTGAAAAATGGCTGCCGATGGTCCCTTATTTTCAATTGCTGTCCATTGCCGGGATGCTGTATCCGATATTGGCGCTCGATTTGAGCATTCTTCAGGTAAAAGGCCGATCCGACTTGTATCTGCAGTTGGAAATCATCAATAAAATCTCATTGACGATTCTACTGGCTCTGGCGGTTTGGCTGGAATTGGGCGTGATCGGATTGATTGCAGCCGCCATTTTGAACACCTATCTGGAATTCTTCGTCAATAGCCATTTCTCGAAACGGGAAGTGGCTTATCCGGCCACGGAAAAAGTGAAGGATCTGCTGCCGGTTTACCTGATGTCCTTTGTAATGGGGACTGTGGTGTGGGCGCTTGGTGCACTGTTGGAGACAGGCATACTGATCCAATTGCTGCTGCAGGTTGCTGCTGGAATCATGTTATACATCGCCGCTTGCTGGATTGCAAAGGTCGCCGAACTGAAGACGGTTTATGGGCTGCTCCTGCCCATTCTCAAAAAAATAAAACCATAAAAACGGTAAGCAGGATTATCTGCTTACCGTTTTTATTGCTGCTTCTTCAATTTGTTTTTGTGGCCACCGATAGGCCGGGAAGAGTTCGTTTTCCAGATTGGAATTTGTCGCATGGACCAATTGTTGATAAATTTTTTCGTTCCAAATTTTGTTGCCGACATAGTAATCAAATTCAGTATTTTTGCCGAATCTTTTTTTGAATTTGTACAGCGAGTCATCGGGGCCGGGATTGACTCCGCCGCCTGAATGGATAAATTCCACACCGTGTTCTTTTGCCCAGAGCACAATGGCGTAGGTCATGACATAAACGGGCGACAGGTGATTGAAGCCATCAATGGTTCCTGACAGGTGGGTATGGATGACGGGACCCGAGTGGAAATGGAGCTCTGCACCAATCACTTGGGAGTCGTAAATAGCCTCAACCAATATTAGCTGATCGCCTAAATTATCAAGCATCTTTTGGAAGTACGCGTCGTCGAAGAAATAGAAGTCTTCCGCGCCGACCCGTTCCATCGTTTTGAGATAGATTTCCTGAAACAGATCCAGGTCAGGTGGATCTATTGTGAGCCGATAAGTTACGCCGTCCTTTAACGCCTTCCGGATTCTCTTGCGGGTTGAACCGGAAAATTCCTCCTGTACTGGATCTTCGAATCCTTTCAGCGTGACGCCAGTCGTATGGCGCCTGAAGAGGACGTGGTAGCAGGACTTGAAATCCACGGCGTTGCCGGCTAGCGGATGGAAGCGGACAAATTCACTGACGATATTTTGCTCTTGGCAATAAGCATGAAAAGCCTGGCAGAAATAGGTCACCAGTTCATCCTTTCGCGTCTTGTCCTTCAGTTCAGTGATGACTGGGCCTCCATAGCCGTAAGGCGTGAGAAGGTCGAAATAAGGACCCCCCTCCAATTGGACAGGAATTGCTCGTTTGATGAATTGATGATAGACCGATCCTAGGGGATGTTCAAATTCGAAAACTTCACAGTTCCCTCCGTCAATCTCCTCGTATAGCTCGGCATAATCTTTTTTAAAAAATACATCCCTCAAAATAAAACCTCATTCCTTGTTATTTTTTAGGAGAATTTAACAATCTATTCTTTCTCCAATGTTCCGCCCTACAGCTTTCTTTTTCTTGTTTTAAATGACTAAATTTTCAATTAAATAAGCCGTTATAGTGAGTATAGCGAATATTATAGGTAAATGCGAGGGTAAATGTCGTTTTTATATACAGAAAAATGGAGATATCTTTAGGACATAGGATAGAATAACGGAGTATATGGGTAATATTTTTAAAAATATAGTATTCGGAAAAGTGTGCATTTAAAGAAAAGTTGCCTTATACTAGAAGTAATCAGTATTTAATTAGGCTATGGCCTTTCAATAAAGCGATTAGGTTGAAGGAGAGACATCGATGATCAACAAGAAAACCATTTACTTGCTTCTTTGCATACTGGGGATTTCTGGATTGGGGACTGTTTTTGTTATGGGTCAAAGTACGTTCTTTGCGGAAGAGAAGATTAATGCTAAAACACAATTTGGAGCAGAAGGTGATGGAGTGGCTGACGATACACAGGCAATTCAGCGGGCAATTGATGAAACGCCAATAGGTGGGAAGATGCACATTCCGCCAGGTATTTACAAATTGACCCAAAATCCTGATTTGAAGGCCAGTACTGGATATGGAGACAGTTATTTTGCCTTGAGAATTTCCAAGCCGATCACCATCATCATGGACCAGGCGATTTTGAAGACGGAATCGGCGGACGAATATGGCGTGTTTTGGATTACCGGCACAGCAGATGTCCATTTGAAAGGTGGATTTTTGATGGGGGATCAACTGCCTGAGAATGGATCGCTGATTTCTAATATTGCTATTTTACTTCAGGACAGCCAGGAAAGCTCAATTGAAAATATTTATACGAAAAACTTTTCCCAAGGCATTCACTTGCACCATTCCAACGATAATATCATCCGAAATGTGACGAGTGAATCGAATTATGGTTCCGGCATCATCAATTTTGCATCGGATTACAACACAATTGAATCCTGCGTCGTCAGAAACTCAGGGGATGGCCATCTTTCCTTATTCGGCGGCGGCAAACACAACCTGGTAAAAGGCTGCGTAGTGACTGAAAATCGCCCGGGCTACACAGATCAGCAAGGCATTACTGTGGAAAGTGAAAAAAACAGTACAGTTGAAGGGAATATGGTCAGCGGTTTTTATTATGGCATCGATGTTAAAAACGGGGCAGAGTCCAATGTCATCAAAGGCAATCTGGTCTACGACAATGAATACAATATAGCGGTTCGGCCAGGTGATGGAGGAAACAACCTGATGACGCCGAGCAATAATATCAGCATCCTCAATAACCTGGCGATCAATCCGAGGGAAAACTCGGAGCGGGGAATCTATATCAATGTGGGAGAAGGGCATGTCATACGGGGGAATACAGTGGAAGAAAACAACTTGATCCTGCGAGATGAAGAGTTGAAAGAAATGTATGGAAAAGAAAATTTTATAGCGAAAGATGAGTGAACGGATGTATTTTACAAAGATGTAAATTTGGTGTTAAGTTATCTGAATAATCCGTTTATAGTTTTTTTCTATGCTAAAATACGATGTGTATACAAGATTTGTTGGAATTCTGTTCAGCTGAACCTGACAGTGGAGGCTTGGCCCGAGTCATTATAGCTGATAACAAAACTTACTTAACTGTAGAGGGGTCTGTAATTTATGGCAAATGAGATAATGGTGAGTATTGAGTGCAACAGTTATAATCACGAGAATTTTATAGCGGAGGCATTGGACAGCATGTTGATGCAGAAAACGGATTTCGCCTATGAAATTTTAGTCCATGATGATGCATCCACTGACCGGACAGCTGAAATCATCAGAAGCTATGAACAAAAGTATCCGGATATCATCAAGCCGATCTACCAGACTGAGAACCAGTATTCGAAAGATGTCCCTTTTGAGTTGTTCAATGGTGCACGTGCATTAGGAAAGTATACGGCGGTTTGTGAAGGTGATGATTACTGGACCGACCCGGAAAAACTGCAGCGGCAAGTGGACTATATGGAGGCCCACCCCGAATGCAGCATGTGCGTCCATGCTGCCCAGAAGGTCTCAGCAGTGACTAAGAAAACCGTCGCTGCCATACGTCCGAGCCATAAAGACAAAATTTATTCCGTAGAAGAAGTGATTGAAGGTGGTGGGGAACTGTTTGCCACCAATTCGATCATGTATTCCCGTGAGAAAATTCCCGAAATGCCGGAATATTATTTGAATGCCCCGATTGGGGATTACCCACTGGTCATTTGCGGTGCGTTAAATGGGACGGTTTATTACATGGACCGGAATATGTCTGCCTATCGTGTGGAAGTCAAAGGTTCCTGGACGGATGTACAGCTCACCGACAATTCTGCTAAGCAAAAACACCTGCAGGAAGTCGCGGCATTACTCGATGAAATAAATGCATTCACGAATTTCAAATACGATAAAGCCATCAACCGCACCAAAAGGCGGGATCGCTTCTACATCCTGTTGAAGCAGCTGGAAATCAAAGAGACTTTGAAAAAAGGCTACCGGCAGTTCTATATGAAGCCGGAATTCTTCAAGCGGATCTTTAAACGAATCACCATCTGAACAAAATTTGTGACCACGACATAAAGAAAAGGTGGTTTCGGATAGCGGACAACAACGCTATCCGAAACCGCCTTTTTATCTGCCATTTTGACACAGTGGAATCTGGAAAGGATAGGTGCGTCCAAAATCGTTGGAAAAGTGTTGGGTGGGGTTAGCGTCTGGCATCTCAACCGAATAGAACAGGAGGTGGAATAAATTGGAAACCGCCTCTTTTTTTGCGTGGTTGTGAAACGGTCAAATTGACCTACGAACAGACAAACAATCTCCTCGATATGATATTTCCGGAAAATAGGAAGTATCTAACAGTAAAATGAAGAATCTTACTTAAGATTCCGGTTAACAACCTAGTGATTTTTCGATTTGATAAAAGAGAGTGGAATAATTTACATAATAAAAATAAAAAATAATCTAAATTATCTGTTATTTATGACTTATGGTATGTTAGAATGATATTTAAGAAATATAAATAAGCACAAAGTAGCGTATCCGAAATGGAGGTCAATAAATTAAAGGTGGATTATATGTCATTTGCCTATTTAATATGATTAAATAATGATAGAATTGAAATTTCAGAACATTGAGGTATTTGTTCTGCCCAATTTGCATTGGAGTTTTCTTTGATAGGAGCCGGCAGATGAAACAGGAAAAGTCATTGAAGAAAAAGACGGTCAGCGGTCTCCTGTGGAGCTTCGGGGATATGATAGGCAATCAGGGAATTCAATTCATTATCCAGATCATCTTGGCAAGGTTGTTGTTGCCTGAAGATTTCGGGATTATCGGAATGATCCTAGTGTTTGTCGCTCTTTCCAATTCATTAGTCGACAGTGGCTTCACCCAAGCGTTGATCCGAGATCAAAAAGCCAATCAAACTGATTATTCAACCGTTTTTTATTTTAACTTGGGCATTTCTATTTTAATTTATGGCGTGCTGTTCTTATCGGCGCCGTTGATCAGCAACTTTTTTGAGGAACAGCAATTGACGGCTCTTGTCAGGGTGTTGGGATTGGGCGTGATCATCAATGCATTCTCGATTATCCCAAGGGCGATGTTCACCAAGGAAGTGGATTTCAAAGTTCAGGCGAAAGTCAATATGGCGGCAAGTGTGTCGTCGGGGATTATTGCGGTGGCGATGGCGCTGCTGGGCTTTGGAGTCTGGAGTTTAGTCGTCCGTATGTTGGCATTGAACGGGGTTCAGGCGCTGTTGCTGATTTTTTATAGAAGGTGGCTGCCTTCCTTGGTTTTCAGTACGGCATCATTCAAGCGGTTGTTTGGATTCGGCTGGAAGCTGCTTGTTTCGGGATTAATCGATACCGCCTATGACAATATTTACTACTTGATCATCGGAAAGCAATATTCGGCGACCTCCCTGGGTTATTACACGAATGCCGCAAAATTCAGCGATGTGGCGACACAAACATTGACGGCGACGATCCAGCGGGTGACTTACCCGGTATTGAGTGGGATCCAGGACCAAGAAGAGCGGCTGAAGCAAAGCTTCAAGAAAGTCATCAAGCTTTCAGGGTTTCTGATTTTTCCAATCATGATCGGTGTAGCGGCAGTGGCGGAACCGTTGATTCTCCTGATCTTCGGTGAGAAATGGGCAACCATGATTCCTTATTTCCAGCTCCTGTGCATCGCCGGCATGCTGTATCCGATTCATGCACTGAATTTGAATGTTCTGCAAGTCAAAGGACGTTCAGATCTATTTCTCTATCTGGAGATCATTAAGACCATCATACCGACGATATTGATAGTGGTTGTCATCTGGATGGACTGGGGGATCACCATTTTAGTGGTCACGATTGTCCTTGATTCGTATATTTCCCTGTTCATCAATATTTACTTTTCAGGACGGGAGATTTCATACGGCGCAAAAGAACAAATCTGGGATCTGTTGCCGATTTATGCAATTTCAGTCGGGATGGGAGCGGTTGTTTATGGGGTTGGGAAGCTCTTGCCTTTTTCGGAACTGCTAACGCTCATTCTGCAGATCGGCTTGGGCGTCGTGCTTTACATTTTGATTAGCAAGCTGTTGAAAATAAAGGAATTTGATACAGTTTACGATTTGCTGGTACCGATGATAAAAAAGATAAAACCCGCTAAGACGGGATGAACGAAAGAAAATAGATTCATACCTCGGGAGGGAATGTAATGGCTAAAGCTTTTGAACAACCGATTTATGTCACGCGACCTTTATTGCCGGACATCACTGGTGTTACGGAACGCTTGAAACAAGTGTGGGACAGCAAGCAGCTGACGAACTTCGGTGCGCAACATGACGAATTGAGCCGCGAACTGAAGGAATACCTGGAGACCGACCATATCTCCATGTTTTCCAACGGAACGATGGCTTTGCTGCTGGGCTTGAAAGCATTAAAGCTGACAGGCGAAGTCATCACGACGCCATTTACATTTCCTGCCACTGTGCAGGCTTTAGATTGGAATAATTTGACTCCTGTATTTTGCGATATCGATCCAGCGACATACAATATCGATGCCGATAAAATCGAAGCATTGATTACCGAAAAAACAACTGCCATCCTGGGTGTCCATGTTTTCGGCAACCCATGTGATGTGGAAAAGATACAGGCGATCGCCGATAAGCATGGGCTGAAAGTGATTTATGATGGGGCGCATGCCTTTGGTTCTAAAATTGACGGTGTTCCGATCAGCAGCTTCGGTGATATGACGATGTTCAGCTTCCATGCCACGAAGCTGTTTAATACGATTGAAGGCGGGGCATTGGCCTACAGCGACCCAGCGCTTTGCGCACAACTGAAGCTGTTGAGGAACTTTGGAATCGCTAATGCGGAAGAAGTGGTGTTGTCCGGACTGAACGCCAAGATGAATGAAGTCCAGGCGGGTGTCGGGATCGAAGTGTTGAAGGTGATAGGGGAAGAACGCAGAAAGCGCCACGCGATCAAACGAGCCTACCAAGAAAATCTGGTGGACATTGACGGCGTCCGGGTTTTGACAACGCTGGAGGATGAATCCAGCAGTTATCAGTATTTTGTGATTGAAATAGAAGAAGCGGCGTTTGGCCATTCGAGAGACAACTTGCATAAGGTGCTTCAGCAATACAATGTCTTTGCAAGAAAGTATTTCTATCCTTTATGCAGCGATTTTGAATGGTACCGCGAATTGCCGTCAGCGCGGCCAGAAAACCTGCCACATGCAAAGCAGGCGGTCCAACAGGTGTTGGCGATGCCTTATTACGGAGACCTGCCGATTGAATCCGTCGAAGCCATCTGCGGAATCATCCGGGAACTGCATATCACCCAGAAAAGCCTATCTCAAATCTAAGAAATGAGGGATCTATGATGAAAGGAATTATATTAGCTGGCGGAACAGGGACGCGCCTTTACCCGTTGACCAAGTCGATTTCAAAGCAAATGCTGCCTGTATACGATAAACCGATGATCTACTATCCGCTGTCAGTCCTGATGCTTGCGGGAATCAAGGAAATCCTGATCATTTCTACGCCGCGGGACATCTCCGGATTTTTGAGCCTGCTCGGCAATGGCCAAAAGCTGGGCATTAAACTGGAATATGCCATCCAGGAAGAACCTAATGGATTGGCCGAAGCCTTTACGATCGGCGAAAGCTTTATTGGCGACTCACCTGTTGCGCTGGTGCTGGGCGATAATGTTTTTTATGGATCGGATTTCGGTAGTTGGCTGCAGGAATCGGCGGAGCTGACAAAAGGCAGCATCATTTTCGGCTGTCATGTTGCGGATCCGAGAGCTTATGGTGTTGTGGAAGTGGATGAAGAAATGAACATCCTTTCCATTGAAGAAAAGCCGGAGCAGCCGAAGTCGTCCTATGCGATTCCCGGTCTTTATTTCTTCGACAATCAAGTGGTTGAAATTGCTAAAGGCGTGACCCCTTCAAAGCGCGGAGAAAAAGAGATTACTTCCATTGTTGAGGAATACAGGAATAGAGGGGAATTGCAGGTCAATATCATGGGGCGTGGCTTGGCGTGGCTGGATACAGGGACGCATGAAGCTTTGCTGGAAGCCTCCAATTTCGTGGAAGCTATCCAAAAAAGACAAGGCCTGTATGTAGCCTGCCTTGAGGAAATCGCTTACCGGAGAGGTTATATCAGCCAAGCGCAGTTGATTGAATTGGCGCAGCCTTTGAAGAAAACGGATTATGGCCAGTATCTATTGGATATTGCTTCTGAAAAAACCTTATTACACTATAAATCATAAAAGGGGCGCCTCTATGGAAAAGCTACTCGTAACTGGCGGAGCAGGGTTTATTGGAGGGAATTTTGTCCAATACATGGCTGAAAAATATCCGCTTTACCATATCTACAATCTGGATCTGTTGACGTATGCTGGGGATCTGACAAAGCATCAGAAAATCGAAACCAATGAGAATTACAGCTTTGTCCATATCGATATTGCTGACCGCCTGGCGGTCAGTGAATTGTTTGAGCAGGTGGATTTCGATTATGTCGTTCATTTTGCAGCGGAAAGCCATGTCGACCGGTCGATTACGGATCCGGAGATTTTTATCCGGACCAATGTTCTGGGGACGCAAGTGTTGCTGGATGCAGCTAAAGGAGCGAACATCAAGAAATTTGTCCATGTCTCAACCGACGAAGTCTATGGCGAGCTGGATTTTGACCCGGCAAGCTTCTTTACGGAAGAAACGCCGCTGCAGCCGAACAGCCCATATAGCGCCAGCAAGGCCTCTTCCGATCTTTTGGTCAGGGCCTATTACGAAACTTACGGTCTGCCGGTCAATATCACGCGCTGCTCCAATAATTATGGACCCTACCATTTTCCGGAGAAGCTGATCCCCCTGACGATTTCGCGTGTCTTGAATGACCAGAAGGTGCCGGTTTACGGAGATGGCAAAAACGTCCGTGATTGGCTGCATGTCCTGGATCATTGTTCGGCGATCGATCTGGTGATGCACAGCGGCGAAATCGGTGCCGTCTACAATATCGGCGGCCATCACGAACGGACCAATCTCCAAGTAGTGCGCACCATTATTGAGGCTTTAGGCAAATCTGAAGACTTGATCGAGTTTGTTGCAGATCGCCTTGGCCATGACAAGCGGTACGCCATCGATCCGACAAAAATCGAAAGGCTTGGCTGGCGGCCGGTCTATGATTTTGAAACCGGCATCGCCCAGACAGTCGACTGGTTTTTGGAAAACAAGGAATGGTGGGAACAAATCATCAGCGGCGAATATCAGCAGTATTTTGACAGGCAATATGCGCGGAAATAAGAAAGTGCGCCCTGTCTTTTACACAAGTGGATAAGGGGGAATAGGATGATGGCAAATCAGCCGACAATCAGTGGATATATAAAAGGTTCATATCCTGGGAACCAAACAGTGAAAATATTGGAATACAATGCTGAAACCAGCAGTCTGAAAAAACAGTTGGCAGCTTTGGGTTATACAAATTTCCTTGGGATCTGTACAGAGGAGCCAAAAAGTGGCCGGGATGCTGATCTGTATTACGTAAATGAAAAGACATTGACCTATAAAAACAATGCAGAAGTGCTGATCATCAATAAAGCCGACTTTCTGGATTTGAAAAATGCTTTCCATTCTTCAGCGGATTTGATTCTGTTCATCCCGTCTAGAATCATTGATCGCGCCAGTTTCCTGCCGCTGTGGGCATATAAACTGGCCAGGAAGAAAAAATGGGCTTTCCATTTTGAAACGTTTTCCGACGTTTCCGGGAAAGCTCGGACTGGCATCGTCTTCAAACGGGATCACCAAAAAGAAAAGGCGGCGCGCCAATACCTGTCGCCCGAGCTTGGCCTCGAAAACTTTTTCGAGCTTCTCAACGAACGGAAACTCGATTATGTGATTCTGCGCTGGTTTGATGAACTGCCTTTCCTTGATCTGGACGAAGACGTGGATCTGTTGATTTCAGACGAACATATTGAAAAAGTGCGGGATTTATTGAATGAGAGGGTCGGCATCTTGCCGTTTGATATTTATAGCGTAGGCGGTCTGCCAGGCAGCAACTTTAAGAATATCGCCTATTATCCACCGTATATTGCTGAAACGATAGTGGACCGACGGGAATTGTGGAACAGCAAGTACTTTGTTCCGTCTAAACGCCATTATTTTCTTAGCCTGATGTACCACGCGGTTTACCACAAAGGTGAAAAATCCGGAATCCCGGCAAAAACAGGAGGCATCGTCAAAAAGATTCCGCAAGACCATGATTACCCCGGAGTCCTTCAACAGCTGGCTGATGAAACCGGTACTGCACTCGAAGAAATCAGCCTGGAATCCCTCCATCAGGTTCTGGAAGAGGAAGGATGGGCGCCTTCGACGGACACTATCCGGAAATTGATCGGCGTCAGCGGCAATTGGTTGGAATCCATCATCAAATCGAATGAACACAATTTCGAAAAAGACGGAGAATTGATGGTGTTTGTCGTTCGGGAATGGGCAGAGGAGCGTCAGCTGACTCCGAAAATCATCGACTGGTTCGAACGGAATGGCTTATGCCTTATCCAGGCGGTCCGGCTTGATGAGGAGCAGAAACGAAACGCCGCCCAAAGCATGCGGGGTGGGAATTGGGGTCAGGGTCCATGGCCGGTGAGTGGCGGAAAACCATCCACTTTGCTGGTCATGTATGATTATCACCCGAAACCGCTGAACGCAAAAATGAAGAAAAAATACCCGCATGTCTCGAATGAACATTATTTATTGAAAGAGCAACTGCGGTCAGAAATTAATTTCAGCTTGTCGAAAGAAGAACGGGCCAATCCGCTGCACAGTGCCGATGACGAAATCGAAGCTTTGGATTACATTTCCGCTGTCGCTCCAGATCTCCTGCAGGAAGTTCGAAGCATCGTCACTGAATGGGACAATGCTTACCGGACGCATGAAAAAGTCATTGCGGATGTATCCGAGAAAAAGCGGCGCGCCAAAGTTGAAGTCATTGAATACCAAGGGAAAAAAGCGGTGAAAAAAACCTATAAGGCAGGAAAGCAACGGTTTTTGGAACGTGAGAAGTTCGTTTACGGGGAGCTGAGCAAGGAATGCGAATTCATTCCCAAACTAATCGACAGCGGTGAAAATTACATCATTGTTCCTTACCTCAAGACCAATAAAGTGACGGAAAGTTGGCACATCAAAAAGCAGATTCTAAAACGGAAGCATAAACAGGAGATTTTCAGCATCAATGAATTCTTCTATAACAAAGGGTATGCGCTGATCGATTTCCATCCGGGGAATATCCTGCTGACATCTGAAGGACTGAAGGTCATTGATTTCGAGTTCCTTTATCAATACAAGGAGCGGCCGCCGAATGTCCGTGATTCGTTTGATTTGAACGGATTTCCGGAAGATTTTACAGAAGACAGGCCGTACGGAATATTTCCCAAGCAGCGACGGAATATGTGGAAAAAGATTCTATATTAAACGCGATTAGAGGAATGGCCTATGGCATCTTTGAAAAATCAAGCAGTGAGCAGTGTGAAACTCACTTCAATATCAATGCTCGTTACCAGCATCCTGCAGATCGGCCAATTGCTGATTTTGGGCAGGGTTCTGGGACCAGCAGTTTTTGGGCTGATCGCCATGGTACAGATCGTCATCCAGTTTTCGCAGCTGTTCCTGGAAATGGGCATCACGGACGCCATCATCCAAAAAGAGAAAATCACCAAACTTGAGCTCTCCAGCCTGTACTGGTTTTCTATTTTCGTCGGAGTGGTGTTGTTTCTTATTCTTTTGGGGGCTGCTCCTGTGATTGCGCTGTTGTTTGATGAAGCCAGTCTGACACCGATGATTCAAGTGGTCGGCATCAGCTTTCTGATCCTGCCGTTCGGGCTGCAGTTTCAGACACTCGCCACGAAAAAGTTGGAATTCGCCCAAATCACTAAAAATGAAATTCTGGCGACGACAATCGGTGTGCTGTTGACCATTTACCTGGCAGCCTTCACGGATCTCGGTGCCTGGTCGCTTGTATATGGACATATCGCCATGTCGCTGTTCAGAAGTGTTCCCTGGGTAATCGGCGGCTACCGGAATCCGGAAACCAGACCGCAGCTCGTTTTCTCATGGAGAGCCATTAAAGGCTTCGTATCATTTGGCATGTACCGGCTTGGCTCCACGAGCATCAATTATTTCACCACGAAAATTGATCAAGTGATCATTGGGATCACTTTGGGCTCTGTGGCGCTCGGCTATTACAGTATGGCTATGAATCTTATTATGCAGCCGGTCCAAAAACTGAATTCCATGATCAACCGGGTAGCTTTTCCGGTATTCTCGAAAATCCAGCTGGACAGTGCCAAATTGCGCAGAGCATATCTGCTGATCACCAACATGCTGACCAGCTTCAACGCACCGCTGCTCGCGGGAGTAATTGTACTGGCTCCGTATGCTGTGCCGCTTATGCTGGGGACGGATTGGTCGGAGAGCATCATCATCATCCAAATCCTCTGTCTCTATGGTTTGTTCAAGGCATTGGGGAATCCAAGCGGCAGCTTATTCATTGCTGTCGGGAAGGTGAGATGGAGCTTCTACTGGCAATTGGTTCAACTGGCTATCATTCCGGTCGTCGTTTTTCTGGCCAGTTTATCGGGGGAAATCGTCGTCGTAGCATTAGCGGTCGGACTCTTGAGGATGGTACTTTTCTATGTCAGCTATTTTGTACGGATCCGCCATATCATCGGAAACAGTTTAGGTGAATTGACGTTATCGATCGCCAAGCCGATGATCCACTCAGCGATCATGTTGGCTCCTTTGTATATCATCAATGCCCAGTTAACAGGGGTTGGACCAGTTGGAATCATTGTCATCGACACCAGTATCGGCATGTTAGTTTACGGGGTGCTGATGATTCTGAACCAACGGGAACTGGTAGCGGAAATGAAAGGTTTTTTTCAAAAAAGAACAGCAGTTAAAGAAGGATAAAGTGATGCAGAAAAGTTGGGTTTAAACGGGGGATACCTCAGAATCACATTAATTATCGAATAATCAAAATAATATGAAATATTTAGACTATTCTATGGTAGAATGGAAAAATAAAATCGGATAATAAGCATATAGTCTTGGGTACATTGACGATTTTTCGGTTTTATATTTATCTTATCTGTACATGGGCATGAAAAAGACACCAGCATCCATGGATTTATACATGGCAGACGCTGAAAAAAGGTGGGGTATTTATGAAGTTGGATTCAAAAATTTACGTTGCTGGCCATCGCGGGCTGGTAGGATCGGCAATTATGAGGAATTTACAGGAAAACGGTTATACGGACCTTGTATTTCGGACCAGTAAACAGCTTGACCTGACGATGCGGGATCAGGTGGATGCGTTTTTTGAACAAGAGCAGCCAGATTATGTGTTTCTGGCAGCTGCTAAAGTGGGGGGGATCGTGGCGAACAACGATTACCCGGCAGATTTCATCCGGGACAATTTGATGATTCAGACAAATGTCATTGACGCCGCTCACCAGTACAACGTCAAAAAATTGCTGTTCCTGGGGAGTACATGCATCTATCCAAAATTGGCGGCGCAGCCAATGAGAGAGGATTCCTTATTGACGGGCGAACTCGAGCCAACAAACGAAGCTTACGCAATTGCAAAAATTGCCGGCATTAAAATGTGCCAGGCCTATAACCGGCAGCATGGAACGAATTTCATTTCCATCATGCCGACCAATTTATATGGGCCACACGATAATTTCGATTTAAACAGTTCACATGTTCTGCCGGCATTGATCCGGAAATTCCATGAAGCTAAATTGAACAATGCGCCTACTGTGGAGGTTTGGGGTACTGGAACGCCGAAGCGTGAATTTCTGTACTCCGATGATTTGGCGGATGCCGCGATTTATTTGATGAACACATACAGTGGAAGTGATTTGGTCAATATTGGGATGGGCAGAGATATTTCCATCAAAGAGTTGGCTGAGAAAATCGGGAAAACGATTGGGTATGATGGGGAAATCGTCTTCAACACGTCAAAACCTGATGGAGCTCCCCGTAAATTGGTCGATGTCAGCCGTCTGAAAAGCCTCGGCTGGGAAGCGAAGATCCCATTGGATGACGGATTGAAAATGGCCTATACATGGTTTGTGGAACACATAGAGAACAATACATTGTTGACGAATTGAGGGGGAAGGTTATGAAGAAGGCATTGATTACTGGCGTTAACGGACAGGACGGTTCGTTTCTATCGGATTTCTTATTGGAAAAAGGCTACGAAGTGCACGGCATCATTCGCCGAAGTTCGAGCTTCAATACCGGGCGTATTGAGCATCTGTATATTGAGGAATTAAAGTCGAGCGAGAATTTCTATATCCATTATGGGGATATGACCGATACCTCTAATATCATCCGCTTGATCAGCGAAATCAAACCGGATGAAATCTATAATCTGGCGGCGATGTCCCATGTGAAGGTATCGTTCGAGACTCCTGAATATACAGCGGATGTGGATGGCATCGGAACTTTGCGCATTCTGGAAGCGGTCCGTATTCTGGGATTGGAGAAAAAGACGCGCATTTACCAGGCATCCACATCGGAACTTTATGGCAAAGTCCAGGAAGTTCCGCAAAGGGAGACAACGCCATTCTATCCGCGTTCGCCTTATGGCGTAGCAAAATTATACGGTTACTGGATTACGAAAAACTACCGTGAATCCTATGATATGTTTGCGGTCAACGGCATCCTGTTCAACCACGAATCAGAGCGCCGCGGAGAAACTTTCGTCACGCGTAAAATTACGATGGCGGTCGCACGAATCGCCAATGGCAAGCAGGATAAAATTCTCTTGGGGAATTTGGATGCCAAGCGGGATTGGGGATATGCCAAAGATTACGTGGAGTGCATGTGGCTGATTCTGCAGCATGAAACACCGGAGGATTTCGTCATTGCGACTGGGGAGATGCATACTGTCCGCGAATTTGCGACATTGGCTTTCAAACATGCCGGAATCGAAGTGGAATGGCAAGGTGAGGGGATTGACGAAAAAGGCATCAATGCGAAAACGGGGGAAGTCGTGGTGGAAGTGAATCCAGAATTTTTCCGCTTGGCAGAAGTCGAGCAATTATTAGGCGATCCTACAAAAGCGAAAAATCTGCTTGGATGGAATCCTACTTCCACTTCGTTTGAAGAACTTGTACAAATAATGGTTGCGCATGATTGTCATCTATTGAAAGAAGAAAAGAGCGCCATCACTGAGTATTAATCAAAGCGGGTTCCTTATTGGGTGGGGGGATAAAATCTTATGGTGACCTTAAATGATAAAGTCAGCGTTATTATTCCGACGTATAATCGATCGGAGTTGCTGAAAAAAGCAGTGGAAAGTCTGAAAAACCAAAGTCATCAAAACTTCGAAATCATCATCATCGATGACTTTTCGACAGATGATACGGCGACAGTCGTCAAAGAAATGGAAGATGATCGGATCATCTATCTCAAGCATGACATCAATAAAGGCGGTTCGGAAGCCAGAAATACCGGAATCAAACGGGCTACGGGGAATTTTATCGGCTTTTTGGATTCGGATGACCAATGGCTTCCGCAAAAGTTGGAAAAGCAGCTCGGGCGATTCGAAGAACAGCCCGACGTGGGAGTGGTCTATACGGGAGTGCAGGTGGTCAATGAAAACAATCAGCCTACCCGTAAAATCGTTCCTGAATACCGGGGCGACATACTGCCGAAACTGTTCGAGTCCAATTGCATCGACACGACATCATCCGTATTGGTGAGAAAAGAAGTGTTGGACCAGGTGCAAGGTTTTGATGCCGGGTTGCCAAGTTGCCAGGATTGGGATTTGTACATACGGCTGGCGCAAGTGACGAAATTCGATTTTGTCAAAGATAATATGGTGTTGTTTTATCACCATAGTGGGGAACGTATTACCACCAATAAAAAATCAGTGCTCAATGGACATCTGAGTATTTTTGAAAAGTACAAAGCCCTGGCGGTAAAGCAACAGAAATCGACTTTTCACCGTTTTGTTCTAACGATTTGGAAAGTCGTTTTCCGGACTGGGATTATCGGGCAAAACAAAGAAACGATTCGATTATCCAGAAAAGTGCTTACGGAAGGCTTTAGGGATGATCGGCTGTCAGTGAAGTTTGTGTTCTATTACCTATGCACTTTTTTGAATAGGAGGGCATTATTATACCTCTATACACAGTCCAAAAAAAATAACAGGAAATCCCACCTGTTATCTGTGACTACCCCATCCTGAAATTGGAAGTCGCCGGTTAGGCAAGCTTTTGCTTGTCGGGGGAAGGAAATTATAAATAAAGGAATGAGACGATGGAAAAGCATATTGAGGCCGATGATCGATTTGAAAAAGTCCTGTATATCATCGTCAATTTATTAACTGGGATTTCAGTAATCTATTATTTACTTCGGGCGGGCCAGATTTTCAATACCGAAGATCCATGGAACCTATTCATTTTAATTATTTTTTCCTTTAAATTCATTATGGACCTCTACATCTTTAAGGTGGGTTTTGCCGCTTTTTCACTGGTGCTGCTATTTTTGCCGGTCATCAGTATACTGGGCTTCGGTCCGATCGGAGAAGTTCAGCCCTTATTCAATGATCGCACGCACCTGATTGAAAAGCATTTCTATACCTTAGCATTCGGCGCATTGTTTTTCTATTACGTCTGGTCGACTTTGCTGTGGATGACCAATAAAACCTATCGAAATTATGATGCTAAAATTTTGGTTTTCTATTCAGGGACGGTTCAAAGTTTATTGGCCACTTGGTTTTTCAGTGCTTTAGCGATTGTCTCTTCCATTATCTATTTGCCGGATCTTCCGGGAAAATCCTATCATGACCTGTCCCCGAGCCTATTGCCTGGAAACGCTTGGAACTCGGTGGTCGTCATTTCTTATTTCTTCGTGCTGATGGGTGTCAAAAACAGTGCAATTCGAAAATTTGCGCTCTTGTTTGTACCTTTCTGGCTCCTGTCCCATTATGCCAGAGTTGATATTTTAGGTCTGCTGTTGATTTTGTATCTGCTTTTGACCGCTTCAAAAGGAGCAGGTGTCATCAAGTCGAAATTTTCGTTTAGAAATGTCGCATTGATTGCTGTTGGACTATTGCTATTTTCGTATTTAGGGTTGGTTCGGCATTCGGGGTTGGTCTTTAATGTAGAGGCAATTTTGGACTCCGTATCCATTCTCGTCAACTACCCCACAGTCCAGGATCTTGTCTATTCCACAGCTGCTGCGATGGAAGTGACGCACTCCTACGGCAATTACTACACGCTCATCGACTATATACCGCAGCTGATTCCATCTTTCTTTGGGATAGAGTCCCAAAGCCCGGAAGCGGCGCATCTCGTTGCATCGCTTATCCATACTAATTATGGATTGTTCGTCTATGGTGAATATTATTTGAACTTCGAAATCATCGGGCTGATAGTGGCTCCGTTTGTGACCTATGCGGTCCTATTTGTCCCTGCTTACTTGTTGAAGAAATTCTTCGGCAATTTGGGGATTGCCCTCGGTTATTATTGGATCGTTTTGACCATTGCCAGGGTGTTCTGGTACGGCTATATCTATTACATCAAGCCGTTGGTCATCATCATGCCGATTTTCATCATCCTCTATCTTGTCATTGCATCTTTTGAAAAAGAGTTAGTGGACAAGCCGGCATTGAAATCCACTGATCCCCATTGACGGGACAGTTCACATAAGTGCTTGCTCCTTGCCAGGAAAGTTCTTGGGCAAGACGTCAATTAATGAGAGGTGAGTCCGCGTGGCTGGAACAAAAAAAGGCAATTTGATTTTTGTCGGGCCTTTGCCTCCTCCTATATTAGGAGAAAGCATCGCTCTTCAATCCTTATATAAATCAGAGAAACTTCACCAGCGGTACAAGGTGAAGAAAATCAATTTGAGCCGAAAGGATTTTGAACATCCCGGTGCTCTTTCTTTCGATAAACTTTTTACGGATTCCTTTGCCATTCTTTACTCCGGATTCCTGTCGTTGGCTATGAAAAATCCGATTTTGTACATTTCCATCTCCCAGACAAAAATGGGGCTGTTGCGGGATTGCATGATGATTCAAGCCTGTAAAGTGCTGGGACGCGGCAAAGTGGTCACTCATTTGCATGGCAATAATCTTGGTGGAACCATTGACGCAACTTCTGGAATCGCGCAGAAATTCATCGTCAATGCCTTAAGGAAAATCGATGTCGGCATTGTGCTGGGCGGAAAACTAGCTCCCAATTACCGTGGTCATGTGAAACGCGTGGAAGTGGTATCCAATGGCATACCTGCAGATTTCATTCTCAAGAGTGAAGTAGGTCAAGGCAAGAAAAAAAGGGGGATTTCCCTTCTGTATTTGAGCAACTTGATGTTTGAAAAAGGCTACGTGGAGCTGATCAAAGCAACTACTGCGCTGATTCAGGAAGGGCACGATCTCCGTCTTGATCTGGTTGGTGGCATCCAAAATGAAAGTGAATTCCAGGAAGTGAAGCGTTACATTGCAGTGAATGAAGTGGATCAGCGCATCCAATACCATGGCCTTAAACAGGGAGAAGAGAAAAAACGTTTTTTCCTGGAATCGGATATGATGGCGCTGCCGACCAAATACAAGGTCGAAGGCCAACCGATGTCCATTATTGAAGGGATGGCCGCAGGTCTGCCGATTATTTCCTCTGACCGGGGAATTATCGCGGAGTTGATCAAAGACTGCGGTGTCGTCATCGATCCCACAGTGGAAGGCGTCAAAGAGGCCATTAAAAACTTGGTGATCGATGATGCCGAACGTATGCGCCTGGGAAGAATGAGTCGGGAAACGTTCGAAGAGTATTATACGGAGGATAAATATACTGATTCTTTGATAGCCATTTTCGACGAACTTTAAAAGGAAATGGCGCATTTTTCTGCGCCTTTTCCGGGAAAGGAAGGCTCATATGCTACGCAAAAAAAAGATTACGTTTGTCATAAACTACTTTTATCCAGATCTTGCGGCGACCAGCCAGTTAATGACTGAACTGACTGGGCGCCTTCAAAATGATTTCGATATTACAGTCATTGCAGCACAGCCGGGATATGCCGGTGAAAACTACAACGGCAAGAAGCTTTTTGAAGAAGGTTATTTGGAAAGCATCAAAGTGGTTCGGATCAAACTGCCTGAGGTGGATAAAAACTCCAAAGTCAGCCGGATTAAATACATCTCGTCTTATTTTATATTGGCGAATATCGCGTTGTTGAAAGAAAAAGGGACGGATGTCATTTTTACGATTTCCCAGCCGCCAGTATTGGGCGGATTGATCGGAACTATCGGCAAGCTACTGAAACGTTCACGGCATATCTACAGCGTCCATGACTTTAATCCTGAACAAGCGCAGGCTGTGGCATATACAAATAATCAGGCCGTCTTCAAGATCGCTAAAGCTGTCGACAAACTAAATTGCAGCTACGCCGACCAGGTATTGCTGGTTGGCGAAGACATGGCTGAAACTTTAAAGGGGCGTTATGTGGATAAAAAAGTGCCGAGCCACACCGTCATCAGCAATTGGACAGATGAGCATGCCATTGTTCCGCTTGAAAAAGATGAACCCGCCATCCGTGAATTTCTGGAAACTCATGGGCTTCAGGACAAGTTCATCGTTATGTATTCAGGAAATCTAGGGCTCTATTACGACTTGGAAAACTTGATTCAAGTGTCTAAGGAATTTGCTGACCAGCCTGACATTGTCTTCCTGTTTATTGGGGAAGGTGCGGTCAAGCAGCGGATCGAGGCATATGCAGAAGAAAACAATCTGGAGAACGTTATGTTCCTTCCGTATCAGCCAAAAGAATTTCTTAAGTATTCCTTGAATGCTGCGGATGTTCATTTGGTCGTCAACCAAAAAGGCATCAAAGGCGTTTCTGTGCCGAGTAAAATCTATGGTGTCATGGCGGCCGGCAAACCAGTTCTCGGTGTCCTCGAGCAGGGCAGTGAAGTACAGCGTTTGATTTTTGAGAGTGGAGCGGGAGTGGTCATCGAACCTCAAGATTATCGGGGCGTTGTCCATGCGATCAATTACTTGCGGACTTTGGATCCGGAGGAACTGAAAGCGATGGGTTTGAAAGGGCGTGCTTATCTCGAAGAGAATTTGACAAGAGATACCTCCATCAACAAATACCGAGATGTGCTGCAGTCGGTTGCCGGCAGCACGCCGCAGCTGGAGACAAGCTATCAGGCTGAGAGCCGCCCGTAAAGTAATTTCATAGAAAAACAGAACGCTTCCGTGGAATCAATTGATTCCATGGAAGCGTTTTTTTGTGCGCGAATTTTCTAGTAAACTTTCAAAAGAAAATAGGAGAAGCAACTCTAAAAGCGTCAGAAATGATTTGTCTTTAATTTCTGAAAAATAAGAATAATAAAATAACTAATAACCCTTGATTTAATCCTTTAAGGGATATAGAATAGGTAAATATATCTGATATTTCTAATTAATTAGAAAATAATATTGAATTATTAGGTATTTATATATATAATACGGTTATACCTTTCTCAATTAATATGAAAATATGATTACTTAATTTTTATAACAGATATAAATTACCTATATGATTTGTATGTATTTACTCTGTTTTTAAAAATGGTGAGCATAAGTAACTAATGTTCGATTAGAGCAGCAGATAGAGAAGGAGGGCTTACGATGAGATTAGTATTATTATCTGGTGGATCAGGGAAACGCCTATGGCCGCTTTCCAATGACGCACGATCAAAGCAATTTCTAAAAGTATTGAGTGATGAGGATGGCAATAAAGTTTCCATGGTTCAGCGAGTCTGGAAACAGATTGAAGAAACAGGGATGGCTGAGAATTCCATCATTGCCACCAGTGGTTCACAGGTGGATATGATTAAATCGCAATTGGGACAGGATGTGCATGTGGTCACTGAGCCGGAAAGGAGAGATACATTCCCGGCTATTGCACTGGCTGCAGTATATCTTTATTCTGTTCAGAAATGCGGATTGGATGAAGTGGTGGGCATGTTGCCGGTGGATCCTTACGTTGAGAACCGGTTTTTCGGACGTGTGCAGGATTTGGAGAATGCTTTGATTGACTCAGGAGCCGATTTGGCTTTGATGGGCGTTAAACCAACTTATCCTTCTGCGAAATATGGTTATATTATTCCAGACAATAAATCGGGTGATGCATATTTGACAGTTGATTATTTCAAAGAGAAGCCAACGGAACAGCAGGCGGAAGAATTGATTAATCAAAATGCTCTGTGGAATTGCGGGGTCTTTGCTTTCAGGTTGGGCTACATCATCGACCTCTTGAAGGAAAGAGGGATGCCGGTCGAATATTCCCAGTTGCTGAGAAACTACCATCGCATGCCTAAAAATAGCTTCGATTATGAAGTGGTCGAGCGCGCATCGCATATCATCTCCTTGCCATACGACGGATATTGGAAGGATTTAGGGACTTGGAATACACTGACAGAAGAAATGGCGGTTCAAGTAACTGGGAAAGGGATTATCGGTAAGGGTGTGGAAAATTCCCATATCGTCAATGAACTTGGTATTCCGATAACTTTGCTCGGTTTGGATAATGTGGTCGTGGCGGCGAGCCCGGATGGGATTTTGGTGACGGATAAGGATGCCAGCACGAAAGTGAAGGAGTATGTCGAAGGTTTCAATAGCCGACCGATGTACGAAGAGCGCAGATGGGGCTGGTACCGAGTGTTGGAATATACGCGATACGCAGAAGGAAATGAGGTTCTGATCAAACGCCTTGGTATAAATGCTGGTAAAAATCTCAGCTATCAGATGCATTACAAACGCAGTGAAGTTTGGACCATTGTCAAAGGGGAAGGGATCTTTGTTTTCAATGATCAATTGAGTCATGTCAGAACGGGTGACGTCATCCATATTCCGCTGGGAGCGAAGCACACCTTGAAAGCGACGACCAATATGGAAATCATCGAAGTTCAAACCGGCAGTGAGTTGATCGAAGAAGACATTTACCGCACTTCAAATGAATGGGATGAAATCGAAGCAATCTGCAAAGTCAGATTGAACGCTCGACACGGATAAGATGACGGAAAATAAGATGTGTCTGAAATAACAGATTGTCATTTCTAAGGTGGGAGGGAAGTTCATGTACAGGGAGCCCGTTTTTTTAAAGCCGGTTTTTCAAGAACGAATTTGGGGAGGAGGAAAACTTCAGGAATTATTTGATTACGATATTCCTTCTCAAACGACAGGGGAAGCGTGGGTCATCTCCGCGCATGAAAATGGACCGTCCATCGTCATGAATGGTGAACTGCGGGGGAAAAGCTTATTGGAGGTTTGGCGGAATTATCCTCAACTATTCGGTTCTGAATCAACCGACAGCGATTTTCCGTTGCTGGTGAAGATTCTGGATGCGAATGATCAGTTGTCAGTCCAAGTGCATCCGGATGACCGTTACGCTAAAGAGCTTGCGCACAAACCGTACGGCAAGACAGAGTGTTGGTATATTCTGGATTGTGAAGAAGACGCTGAAATCATTATCGGACACCAAGCGCAGTCGCGTGAAGAATTTCAGCAGCTGGTAAGCGAGGGGCAATGGCAAAAGTTGTTCCAAAGTATAAAAGTGAAAAAAGGTGATTTTGTTTATGTTCCGAGCGGGACACTGCATTCCATCGGAAAAGGCATTGTGATTTTGGAAACCCAGCAAAGCTCTGATATTACATTCCGGCTTTACGATTACGACCGTGTTGACCCAGAAGGCAGGAAACGTGAATTGCATTTGGAAGAGGCGATGACGGTTATGACCTGTCCACATCAGCAAGTCGCGCAGGATAATCTGAAGGAGCAGTTGAATAATCTGGAGTCAACCCGCTTGGTGGAAGGAGAGTACTTCACAGTCTACCACTGGATGCTCGGTGGAAAAGTGGAAGTGCCGTTAACGACTGGTTTCCTATTGGTCAGTGTCATTAATGGAACGGGGCAGATCGTGACGGAGGAAAGTGTGTCGTCTGTGAAAAAAGGGGATAATTTCATTGTTCCTGCGACAATCGGGAATTATTTTATTGATGGAGAATTAGAGATGATCGTTTCACATACGTAAGCAGGTTCTGAATTATCAGAATATTAAAATATATAAAAGTGGGGATTCAGTCTTTTTGGAGGAATTAAAGTAGTCATTTAAGACTATTTATTCCGTTAAATTCAAAAATTCTCAATAATTAAACTATATTTTGAGGACTATCGATGTTACAATGGGACAATATTTAACGAGTTAAGTACAAAAGAACCTTTTTTTTAATAAAAAACAGGTTTGAACCCATTAAAAGGATAGGAATCGATGACCCGAAAAAAATAAAAGGCGGGTGGATTAAATGGCAAAAAAAGTGACGAAGGCAATTATTCCGGCAGCTGGCCTGGGTACCCGATTTCTTCCAGTGACAAAAGCTATGCCGAAAGAAATGCTGCCAATTGTAGACAAACCGACCATTCAATACATTGTGGAAGAAGCGATTGCTTCAGGCATCGAAGATATCATCATTGTTACCGGTAAAGGAAAGCGGGCTATTGAAGATCATTTCGATAAGAATTTCGAGCTGGAGGACAACCTGTTCAAAAAGGGCAAGTTCGAACTTCTGGAAAAGGTACAGCATACCTCTAATGTGGAAATCCATTATATCCGCCAAAAAGAGCCGAAGGGTTTGGGACATGCAGTATGGAGCGCGCGCAAGTTTATCGGCAACGAACCATTTGCGGTGCTGTTGGGGGATGACATCGTAAAAGCTGAGAAACCTTGTTTAAAGCAATTGATTGACCAATACGACAAAATGCAATCATCCATAATAGGCGTTCAGCAGGTTCCCGATCATGAAACACATCGGTATGGAATCATTGACCCGAGTGCGGTTGATGGGCGCTGTTACCAGGTCAGCAATTTTGTAGAAAAGCCGAAACCCGGAACTGCTCCTTCGAATCTGGCGATTATGGGACGCTATATTCTGGATCCTGAAATTTTTGATTTCCTTGGTACTCAAAGTGCCGGAGCCGGTGGAGAAATCCAGTTGACGGATGCCATTCAAAAGCTTAATGAGATACAGAGTGTCTACGCCTACGATTTTGAAGGCAAACGCTATGATGTAGGAGAAATGCTTGGATTCTTGCGGACAACCATCGAATTCGCTTTGGACAGTCCTGAATTTGGCAAAGATGTAGAAAGCATTATAAAGGAACTGATGGCTGAAAAATCAGCTGCACAACTACTTTAATTTGGAGGCATCCGTATGAATATAGCAGTAATCGGAACTGGATATGTCGGGTTGGTAACGGGTGTGAGTTTGTCTGAAATTGGACATCAGGTAATCTGTATTGATGTCGATCAGGACAAAGTCACTAAAATGCAGCAGGGTCTCTCACCCATCTATGAGCCAGGATTAAGTGAATTGATGACAAAAAATATCCATGAACAGCGCTTAAGCTTCACTACCGTTCACCGGGAAGGGCTCCAGCGGGCAGATGTCATCTATATCGCTGTGGGGACGCCGGAAAATAAGGATGGATCTGCAGATCTATCCTATGTAGCCCAGGCAGCCAAAGACATTGCAAAAAATGTCGAGGGCAATGTCATTGTTGTCACAAAAAGCACGGTCCCCGTTGGTACAAATGACTTGATCAAAGAAATTATACAAACCCATTTAAAGCAGGGCCTGCAAGTTGAGGTCGTCTCGAATCCTGAATTCCTGAAAGAAGGCTCCGCAATCCATGATTCGTTTCATGGAGACCGGATTGTCATCGGTGCTGAAAGCGAACATGCCTTTCGTGTGATTGAACAGATCAACGAGCCATTCGGGATACCCATCTTTAAAACGGATATCAAAAGTGCTGAGATGATTAAGTATGCGTCCAATGCGTTTTTAGCGACTAAAATCAGCTTTATCAATGAAATTTCCAATATTTGCGAATTACTAGGTGCCAATATAGAGAATGTATCAACAGGCATGGGACTCGATCAACGAATCGGCAGCCAGTTTCTGAAAGCGGGAATCGGCTACGGTGGATCTTGTTTTCCAAAAGACACAAAAGCCTTGATACAAATTGCGGGGAATGTTAAATATGAGTTTGAATTGCTGAAAGGCGTGGTCAATGTCAATAAAAAACAGCAAGGGATATTGATCGGCAAATTGAACAGCTGTCTTCCTGATATTTCCGGTAAAAAAATTGCTGTGTTGGGCCTTGCTTTTAAACCGAATACAGATGATATGCGGGAATCCGCTTCTATACTGGTTACCGAAGAATTGATCAAGCAGGGAGCAGATGTTATTGCTTATGATCCGGTTGCGATGAACAATGCAAAATCCATGCTGAATCCACTGGTTCGTTATGCTGACTCTATTGATGAAGCGATAGAAGGAAGTGATGCTGCGTTGATCTTAACCGATTGGGATGAAATCAAGAATGTTGAGCTGACAGTGTTCAGTAAAATGGCGAAACCACTTGTTATTGACGGAAGAAATTGTTTCACGTTAGAAGCGATGGAAAACAATGGGGTCGAATATCATTCAATCGGCAGGCCTGCTGCAGCCAAATTGATTGAGGCAACGTCCATTTGATCAATAATAGGAATTTTAGATGAAAGTGGTGATTCAAATGTCAGTGTCCGCTCCTGAAAAAGAAAAGATGAATATCAATACAAGGTACAGCGAAATGGTGTTTGAAAGCGTAAAAACCAATACCAGCAATGGTTATTTGTATACGAAACGCTTTCTGGATATCGCCGGTTCGTTAGTGGGGCTGATTCTGTTAATTCCGCTGTTCCTGATTGTCGGCCTGATGATTAAAATGGAGGATCCTCAGGGTCCAGTATTCTTCAAGCAGAAACGAGTCGGCAAACATGGCAGATCCTTTGATATGTATAAGTTCCGATCCATGGTCTGCAATGCGGAAGATCTGAAAGCCTCTTTGCTGCAGCAGAATGAAGCATCAGGACCGGTGTTCAAAATCAAAAGCGACCCAAGGATTACAAAAATTGGGAAGTTCATCAGAAAAACAAGCATCGATGAATTGCCTCAATTGGTCAATGTGCTAAAGGGGGACATGAGCATAGTCGGACCAAGACCCGCTTTGCCTGACGAAGTGGCCCAGTACACGAATTATGAAAAGCAGCGAATCAGCGTAACTCCAGGATTAACTTGTTTTTGGCAAGTTAACGGAAGAAGCAATATCAGTTTTCAGGAATGGGTCGAGATGGATTTGGATTACATCCGCAATCGAAATACAATGATGGACATTAAACTGATATTCAAAACGATTCTGGTGCTGTTCGGTTCAAAAGACGCCTATTGAAGGAAAGTGAGAAATCGGTAAGATAGATCGGTTGTGACTTGATCATTCATTGGTTGATCCATGGGCATTCGGCACATGGAACTTATATATATTGATCGCCAATGACAGTGGGCTATAGGCTCAAAACATGGGACATCAATCACTCAAATTGATGTCCCATAGCTGAGTGGATAGAGAAATGTAAGCTAGATCAATCGCAGAAAATAATCAATTTCCGATTAGGTGCGGCCGCTTAAAGACGGTAATGCATATTTAATTGAAAGGAGGGATGGCGAAATGATAGAAACCATCAGCCTACGTGAAGTTTATCTTATTTTAAAAAATCGGATTCGCTTGATCCTGGCTATTACTATCGCATTCATGATCATCACGGCATTGATATCGTATTACCTGATTACGCCCATCTATCAAACATCTGCACAACTTCTGATCAGTCAGCAGCAGAATGAAGCGGGGCTGAACACGCAAAGTATAGAAACCGATTTGCAATTGGTCGGTACATACAGCGAAATCATAACGAGTCCGGTGATACTTGAACAAGTAATCAGCCGAATGGGCTTGGATATGTCTTATGAAGAGTTGCAGAATAAAGTGACCGTCGAATTTGCGGAAAGCTCACAGCTGCTCAATATCATAGCAGAGGATGTAGACCCTGCAGTAGCTGTTGAAATCGCAAACCAAACCGCGCAAATTTTCGAAGTGGAAATTATGGAATTGATGAACGTCGACAATGTTTCAATTTTGTCACCGGCTGTAGTTATGGAAAATCAAACACCGGTATCGCCAAATCCTCCACTGAATATTTTGCTGGGCGCAATTGTCGGTCTTCTGATCGGTGCAGCCATCGCAATGATTTTGCAGTATCTGGATACGACACTCAGAGGCGAAAAGGACATTCAGGATGTTTTGGGGATTCCTGTACTAGGTGCAATCTCACCAATGAACGAAGAAGAAGACATTCCGGCCAATGAGCCGATTGCCTTTAAACGCAGGGAGGCATAAGTGGATGGTTAAAAAGAAGAGTAAACCTGAAGTGAAAAACAGGAAATTGATCGCATTCACCAATCCAAGATCGCGTGTATCGGAACAGTTCAGAACTTTGCGGACGAATATCCACTTTTCTTCTCCTGATGGAGATATCCGGTCGCTGGCCATCACCTCCGCTTCTCACTCGGAAGGCAAGTCGACCACCGCTTCGAATTTAGCGATTGTGTTTGCCCAGGAAGGTAAACGTGTTCTGTTCATCGATGCGGATATGAGAAAACCCACGATGCATCATACGTTCAAAATTACTAATACACGTGGGTTATCCAATGTATTGGCCCGTCAAATTGCTTTGAAAGTGGCAATCCAATCCGCTGAAATTGAAAATCTCGATCTTTTGCCCTGCGGACCCATTCCGCCAAATCCGGCAGAACTGCTGAGCTCCCATAACATGGACATTCTTTTTGAGCAGGCGTTGGATGTTTATGATTTACTGATCTTTGATACGCCTCCGGTTTTATCTGTCGCCGATAGCGTGATTTTAGCAAACAAATGCGAAGGTACCATTCTAGTGGTAGATTCGGGCAGGACAGAAAAAGAGCACGCAATCAAAGCGAAAGAAGCGATTAACGCTTCCACTAAAGCCCGATTGCTTGGAGCGGTGATCAATAATGTCAACGTGCAAAAAGATGCGGCTTATGCACAGTATTATGGAGCGGAAGGCTAATAGAATTTGACAAGTGAATAAAAAAGTTCAATCAGCTTTCTGATTGAACTTTTTTTATGGCCTTACTCTGAGCGCTCCCGCAGATCGACTGGGCGAATGGTGCCCCAGCTGGAAACGTCGATAGTCACCTCAAGGTTGCGCGCTGATTCGAGGTCCGGTCCTAAGCCTTGTTCTACATAGAATTGCTCCAATTGGGGAGCCGTGACGCTGCCACCAAAAACAGATCCTTTAATAGCTCCGAAAAAGGGTTCAGTTTCAAGGCGGTCGATGACAGCATAGCCGTCAGTTGATTCCTTTAGAGTAAAGTAAACCGAATCATCATCTGTAACAGTTGTCGATATCAAGTCGGGATACTGCAGCATTACATACTCTCCATAAAATGGATCGAACGGGTCATAAGGTTCGGCCCTTAAGACATACTGCTCGCCGAACCAGGAGGCTGCGTAATAACTGATGAGTAAGATTACGACTACTGCTGTTTGGAGAATCGGGAAGAGCCAGGATTTCATGGTGTGGCACCTTCTTTCCTGCGATTGACCCACCAGGCTACCGCTGACAGAAGGAATAACAGCAAAGCACCGATGAGGAAGAAGACGGACATGTCGAGCCGTTCCCACGCGTAAATGATGTAGATGACGAATTGGACGATGATGAAATAGACAAAGCCCAATCCTAAGGGTTCATTTTGCCGCTGCGCAATGATCAAGTAAGCAAGGGCGGACAATTCAGCAGCCACTGCCAGACCGATGGCGGTTTCGTCAAAGAGCAGCAATCCGATGACGCCGGGAACGGCTACCCACATGAGGGAACGGAATTTGAAGAAGCTGAGAAGAAGCACGCCGATTCCGACAACTGCTAAAGCGATAGCTTCTCCTAATTGGCTTTCATCGATCAAGCCGATGAAGGTTTGTCCGCGAACCGCTAAGTACACCACAATCAGCATGCCGGCTGCAATCAGATAAAGCGGCCTGATCATTCGCTGTTTGGTTTCAGGAACTATAAGAAGGAGCAGGACGAGTGCGAACAACGTCCAAATCGGCCATAAGACGCTGTCGTAGTCGACCAATCCCCATAGCATGAATCCGGAAGCGAACAACAGGATCCAGCTAAAAACAACAGGTGCAAATTCTTTGCTGAAATAAAACCACGCTACTGCAACGGCGATAAAAAGGATCCATTCCAGCCATCCGATGTCGGGCATGAACGATAGCAGGACAAGAGCGCCGAAGAAAAATCCGATGACGGAATAGATCAGATGCCGCCAGTAAAAATAATGGGCGAGCGTTGCCAGAAACATCGCCCAAGGCAAAACGGAATTCGCCAGTGGGAAGTGGAACGTCTGGGCAGCCGTCAGCAGCGCAGCGCCGAACATCGCAAGACCGATGACCCTGAAAAGAAGGGGCGAGCCGAATACTTTCTTCTCAGAGAAATGGGCAATTGTGTAGAAAAGCCACATCAAAGCCAGCATCAGCAGTACTTTTGCCAAGTCCGGGATCGCCTGCCAATTCGCTGCAACAAAGCTGAAGATCGCCAAGGATAGAAAAACCAAACCGATCATCAAAAGCAGCGGCAGCTTTTTGGGGGCGGGCTGACGCTTCTCAAACGCCAAAATCCGTTCTGCAGTCTCTTTCTCCAACAATCCAGCCTGTTGCCATTGTTTCAGTTTGTGCTCCGTGTCCATAAGGTGTACCTCCTTTGCCTTTAACCAAATTATAGTCCCAGAACAGATGAAATGACAGGTGGGAAGTATCGGTAAAAAAATGTTTTATTGGGCAAAGTGAAGAGATGGATTTGTTGGATTCACCGGGAACTGATGGTGAGTAGAGCTGATTTAAAATCCACCAGAAGGGGAAAAGAAGGATAAGTGAGAAAGACGAAGGGATGGCTGTAAAATGATCATTGATCCGTTGAATATGACAGCAAAACAGAATTACAAACTCTTGATTGGCAGTGTCGTGCCTCGGCCGATCGCCTGGGTGTCCACCATGTCTTCCGATGGCATCGCAAATTTAGCTCCCTTCAGTTTTTTTACGGTTGTATCGCGGAATCCACCGATGCTGGCGTTCTCTGTTGGAGAAGGTGTAGAGGAGCGTACCGGTACTGTGAAGGATACGCTGCAGAATATCCGTGAAAATGGGGAATTTGTCATTAACATTGTGACAGCTCCGCTGGCCAATGAAATGGCCAAAAGCGGTGAACATTTATCCCGGGAAATTGATGAATTCGAATATGCAGGTTTAACGGCTGCCGAATCGATTGAAATTTCTGTGCCGCGTGTGCTGGAAGCGCCCGTCAATATGGAATGCCAATTGCACGACATCATCCAATTGGGAGACGACTACCTGGTGATCGGCAGACTGGTTAAATTCCATATTAAAGATGAGCTTTATCAAAATGGCCGCATCAATTTGGAAAAGCTGGCACCGATTGGCCGCCTGGCAGGAAATTACTCACCGGTTGAGACGATTTTTTCATTGCCGATTGAACATCTGGACGAAATCCTGAAAGTACCTGTGGATAAATCGGACAAACAATAGGCTTTTATTTATTCAGTGGAATAAGAGGAATGACTTTCCGATCTGTAACAAAATAAGGAAGGGGTGTTTTGATGGGCTTGGATATAGGGAAAATCAGCTTCCGGCGATTGCGGCGGGAACATTTGCCGCAACTTTATGAATGGATCACTAAAGAGCCGCCGACGACCCGGTTTTGGGGCTATGCGCAAGGGGGGACATACGGGCAATTTGTGCAGGAATTCACAGACAGCATCAAGGGCAAAGATCCGACAAAGCCCTATATCATCTATTATGAAGAAACACCAATCGGGTATATCCAGACCTACCAGTGGAGTGACTACCCCGGCTGCGAAAAATACGAAGAGCTGCAAAAAGCCGCTGGTCTGGATGTGCTGATCGGTGCCAAAACCTATCGCAATAAAGGCCTGGGTTCCAAAGTGCTCCAGAAATTCCTGAAAGAAGTCATCTTTGCGGATTCAAAAATCCAATTCTGTGTTACTGATCCGGACGTCCGGAATACAGTGGCCATCCGGGCTTATGAAAAAACCGGATTCCGCAAGACGCGGCAAGTCGACGAAGTGTTGGATGAGCCAAGACCCGTCATGCTGATGCGCGTTGGCCGCAAAGAGGTGAAATAGCAAAACCGTTTGCCGGGAAGACTCTTCTGGCAAACGGTTTTTTCGTGCATGATGAATGTAATTCTATTGAACATTTTTTTCGCTTTCAAAGACGGCAAAATCGATGGCATCCATCGGTTTATCAATCATTCCACCATGCCCGACCGCCAGCAGCTGTGGGTTCAGATTCCGGATTTTTCGGGCGCTTTCGAGGGCAATTCGCTTGTTCCAGGTGGCAAAAGCCGGAAAAGGAAACAGCACCTTGAATGTTCCGGACACGGCAATGCCGCCGCGTGTCTGAAAAGCATCACCGGCCAGCAGGAATTGGTTTCGTGTGTCCAGCAACGAAATGGAACCGGGGGTGTGGCCAGGCGTATTGACCACTTTTAGGGATCCGACCTGATCACCCTCCTCGAGCAACCGATCCGGCTGTGTTTCGATGTTCTTGGGAACCCCGCCTTTGATTGGCGAATCGGGTTCGCCGGGAAGCAAGCTGGCGTCGCCGGCCAAAAGCCGTGCATCACGTGAAGACATGCTGACGCTGGCGTCCGGCCATTCGCGTTTGACCGCATCCAGCGCACCGATATGGTCGCTATGTGCATGGGTGATGATGATTTGGGTCAACGGCTTTTTCATGACTTTGATCGTCAATAAAATCTGTTTCGCGTTAAAGCTTAAGGCAGCATCCACTAAAGTCAATTCGTTTCCTTCATCGATTACATAGCAATTCACAGGGAAAAAACGAGGCATGAACGTCAGTTGATAGACAGGTCCTTTTTTGGTCATCTGCACAGCCAATCAGCTCCTTATGGATGATGTATGGTAGTTTCAGTTTACCCTGTTTGCAAAGCTTGAAATCGGTGTTTTGGAAAAAAATGAGATGACATAGATTGGAGTTTATTTGTAGATTGAATGTATTTTTTGGCTTCGAAAGTATTTTTGTGAGATTGGACAGTATTTGTCACGTTTGGACTGTACCTAAGGAGGAATGGACTGTATATACAAAAAATGGGGAAGTGAGGCTGGAGAGACTGGGTATTTTCACAAAGTGGTTCTATAAAACGAAGTGAAACGTCACATTCATCTTAATAGGCCAATTGAATCTTCTTGGAAAAGTGTTTTTTATTGTCATGAAAAGACTTTTTCGGTTCAGCTCCTTATAATAAAGAAAAGGGGGCGTTGTCGTGAAATATTTTGCAGTATTATTGCCGATGAAAGACGCTGATAAAAGCCAAAAATTTCGGCCGCAGCATCTGGCATTTCTGGAGAACATGCGCAACAGTGGACAAGTGGCAGTCAACGGCAAGTTTGCGGATGGCTCCGGCGGGCTGGTCATTTATAAAGCTGAATCGTTCCAAGACTGCGAAGCATTGGTGAAGACGGATCCTTACGTGGCAGAAGGCGCAAGGGAATACGAAATCTTTGAGTGGGAAGCGGTTTGGGCGGATAATGTTACATAAAGCTTTGGGAAATTAGTTGAGGAGGAAACTCGGTGCATGAGTTAAAAGGCGTTTTGCCGGTTTTGCGCAATATGAAGGAATTTGAACGCTTGCTGGACAGCAACCACGAATACATCATCTTTTTGGAAATCCGCTTGGCACAGCTGAAACAATTGGTGCAGGCAGCAAAAAAAGCCAAGAAGAAAGTCATCCTGCATGTGGATTTGATTCAGGGACTGAAGACGGATGCCTATGGTTTTGAATATCTTGTAAGGGAAGTGAAACCGGACGGCATTGTTTCGACGCGCAGCAATGTCATCGCGTTGGCGAAGAAAAATAATCTGCTGACGATTCAGCGCTTATTCCTGCTGGATAGCCAGGCGCTTGAACACAATATTAAGCTGATCAATCAAGTAAAGCCGGACTATATTGAAATTTTGCCGGGAATCATCCCGTCGGTCATCAAGGAAGTGTTTGATAAAACAGGCATCCCAGTAATAGCAGGCGGGTTGATCCGCACAAAAGAAGACATCCAATTAGCCTACGATGGTGGGGCAAAAGCGATTTCGACATCGCAGCCTGAACTTTGGGAGTTATAAAACGTTGACAGCGTTTTCACAAACTGGTAACTTTGTATTTACAAGTTAAGAACTGTGTCGGAGAAATGGAGACCCACACTGAAATGAGCGCTTCTCAATAGAGAAGTGGCTCGGTTCAGCGTGGGTCTTTTTGTATTTTCCGGAAAATGGTTCTCGACCGAAAAACAAAGGGGTGCGAAAAAATGACGGAATTTTTAGCAGAACTGATCGGCACGATGATTTTGATTATTTTTGGTGCCGGCGTTGTAGCAGGAGTAGTATTAAAGGATTCGAAAGCTGAAAACGGCGGCTGGATCGTTGTTACCATTGCCTGGGGGTTAGCAGTCACAATGGGCGTTTATGCAGTAGGAAGTTTTTCGGGAGCACATCTAAATCCTGCAGTGACGCTTGGATTTGCCGCTGTCGGCGATTTTCCTTGGGCTAAAGTGCCGGTTTACATAGTAGCGCAAATTCTGGGCGCCATCATTGGAGGCGTAATCGTCTTCTTCAATTACTTGCCGCACTGGGAACGGACTAAGGAAGCGGAAACGAAGCTTGCCGTATTTGCGACCATTCCTGCAATCCGCCGGCCATTCTCCAATCTAGTTAGTGAAATCATCGGAACCGCTGTATTGGTCATGGGCCTCTTGTTTATCGGAGCCAATGAATTCACGGAAGGCCTGAATCCACTGATTGTCGGGGCGTTGATCGTTGCGATCGGGATGTCGCTTGGCGGCACAACCGGCTACGCCATCAATCCTGCGCGTGACCTCGGTCCCCGCATTGCGCACGCCTTGCTGCCAATTCCAGGCAAAGGCAAATCAGACTGGTCCTATGCTTGGGTACCGGTTGTGGGCCCAGTATTCGGTGGTGTTTACGGAGCTTTGTTCTATAAAGCAATGTTTACTGGCGCCTACGGACTGCCGTTTTGGATCATGAGTGTCGCCTTGTTCCTGGTTTTATTCGGTGCAGCAAGTGTAGAATTGAAAAAAGAGCGGACAACCGCTGATCAATTAGAAGAGAAAATCGTTTCATAACCATTGGAGGAGATTGTTTTGACGAAAGATTATATTTTATCCATAGACCAGGGCACAACCAGTTCACGTGCCGTATTACTGAACCATAAAGGTGAAATCTTCGAGACGGCTCAGCAGGAGTTTCAGCAGTTTTTCCCGAAACCGGGCTGGGTGGAGCATGATGCCAATGAAATTTGGACATCTGTCCTGGCATGTGTCGCAGAAGTGCTGCGCAAATCGGATATCGATCCAAGCCAGATCGCCGGCATCGGCATCACCAACCAACGTGAAACGACAGTTGTCTGGGACCGCCATACAGGTAAGCCAATCTACAAAGCCATCGTCTGGCAGTCACGCCAGACAGACGGCATCTGCAACGAGTTGAAAGAGCAGGGACTGAACGAATTGTTCCGCAAGAAAACAGGCTTGCTGATCGACGCTTATTTTTCTGGAACCAAAGTAAAATGGATTCTGGACAATGTCGAAGGCGCGCGCGAAAAAGCGGACAACGGCGATTTGATGTTCGGAACGATCGATTCGTGGCTGGTCTATAAACTGTCCGGCGGAAAAACGCACGTCACGGATTACAGCAACGCATCCCGCACCTTGATGTACAATATCTATGACCTTGAATGGGATCAGGAGCTATTGGACATCCTGACCGTGCCGAAAAGCATGCTGCCGGAAGTACGTCAGTCATCTGAAGTCTACGCCAACACCATCGATTATCATTTCTTCGGCCACGAAGTGCCGATTGCCGGCATGGCCGGGGATCAACAGGCCGCCCTTTTCGGCCAGGCGTGCTTTGAAAAAGGCATGGCGAAGAACACATACGGTACAGGCTGCTTCATGTTGATGAACACCGGTGAGGAAGGCGTTGTATCCGAGCACGGGTTATTGACGACGCTTGCTTGGGGCGTTGACGGAAAAGTCGAATATGCGCTTGAAGGCAGCATCTTCGTCGCCGGTTCAGCGATCCAGTGGCTGCGCGACGGATTGCAGATCATTGAAAGTGCACCGGAAAGTGAAGATTACGCGATGCAAGTCGAATCGACAGAAGGCGTCTATATGGTACCGGCCTTTGTGGGTCTTGGAACGCCTTATTGGGATACGGATGCACGAGGCGCTGTTTTTGGCCTGACACGCGGCACGACGAAAGCCCATTTCATCCGCGCAACGCTCGAAGCGCTCGCATACCAGACAAAAGACGTCGTTGATGTTATGATAGAAGATGCAGGGATCGAATTGAAGACCTTGCGCGTTGATGGCGGAGCGGTCGGCAATGATTTGCTGATGCAGTTCCAAAGCGACATTCTAGATGTTCCGGTGGAACGCCCGATGATCCAGGAAACGACAGCACTAGGCGCAGCTTATTTAGCCGGTCTCGCAGTCGGATTCTGGAAAGACAAAGAAGAGATCGCCCAACAATGGCAGATCGACAAGACCTTTACACGCGACATGCCGGCTGAAAAAAGCGAAGAGCTTTACGAAGGCTGGAAAAACGCGGTAACGGCAACACGATCATTCAAACCAACGAAATAACCTACAAGTTAATAATGAGAGATACACGGCCGGAGACTATGAGAGACCAAGCCAGTTTTGCAGAAGTAATTCTGCAGCTGTGCCTTGTTCTCTCTTTTTATATGTAGAAATAGCGACACAGGTTGATTCGAACTAGATTTAAAGAAGAAGAGTGTGAATTTCTATAGGACAGGGAAGTAAAGTAGAAGCGCTGTATGCTTCTATTACGTATTTACTCATTCTTTAACTCATACACAAAAAAGGAGCAGATCAATTTATGAAATTCTCAAGCTTGAACAGAAATGAACGTTATGAACAGATGAAACAGACGCAACTGGATGTATTGGTGATTGGCGGCGGCATCACAGGCGCCGGAATCGCGCTGGATGCAGCTGTGCGCGGCATGGATGCAGCGGTTGTGGAGATGCAGGATTTCGCGGCGGGTACAAGCAGCCGCTCTACTAAATTGGTTCATGGCGGTTTGCGCTACTTGAAGCAATTTGAAGTGAAGATGGTCGCGGAAGTCGGCAAAGAACGCGAAATCGTTTATGAAAATGGACCGCATGTCACGACTCCTGAGTGGATGTTATTGCCGTTCTACAAAGGCGGCACATTTGGACCACTCAGCACCAACGTCGGCCTGCGCGTCTATGACTTTTTGGCAGGCGTCAAAAAGGGCGAACGCCGCAAAATGCTGAGCAAGGAAGAAACCTTGCGACGCGAGCCGTTATTGAAGAAAAAAGGCATCAAAGGCGGCGGGTATTATGTAGAATACAAAACCGACGATGCACGTCTGACATTGGAAGTCATGAAAAAAGCTGTCGAAAAAGGTGCGATGGCAATGAACTACGCGAAAGTGAAAAGCTTCATCTATGACAACGGCAAAACTGTCGGCATTCAAGTGGAAGACCAGATCGATGGTACGATCCATGAATTGTTTGCAAAAAAAATCGTCAATGCGGCAGGGCCATGGGTCGATACCTTGCGCGACAAGGACCACTCGAAATTCGGGAAGACATTGCAGCTGACTAAAGGAATCCACCTGGTCTTTGATGGCCGCCGCTTCCCGCTGAAACAGGCAATCTATTTCGATATGCCGGATGGCCGCATGGCGTTTGCGATTCCGCGCCAGGGCAAAGTCTATGTGGGTACGACAGATACGGTCTACAAGCAGGACATTGCCCATCCGACGATGACGCTCGAGGACCGCACCTATGTCTTGAAGGCGATTGATTTCATGTTCCCGGAAGTGGCGATTACAGAAGCGGATATCGAATCCAGCTGGGCTGGATTGCGGCCGTTGATCCATGAAGAAGGCAAAGACCCATCCGAGATTTCACGGAAAGATGAAATCTTCGTATCGGATTCCGGATTGATTTCGATTGCAGGCGGAAAATTGACCGGCTACCGTAAAATGGGCGAAAGCATCATCAATTTGGTGGCAGAACAATTGCAGAAAGAAGAAGGAGCCAAGTATCCGAAGAGTTCGACCAAACGCCTGCCGATTTCCGGAGGCGAAGTGGGCGGTTCGAAAGGTTTTGAAACCTTTATGGCCGACCGCATCCATCAGGCAGCAAGTATGGGATTGACACATGACGCGATGCGTATGCTCGTCAACCGCTACGGGGCGAATGTCGATAAAGTTCTGCGCTTCTATACAACCGGACTGGAAGAAGCGGCACGCGCCGGACTTGATCCTTTAGTCTATGCGATGCTCCGTTATTCACTGGAATACGAAGCAGCCTTCAAGCCGATCGATTTCTTTATTCGCCGTACTGGTGCCTTGTACTTTGATATCCACTGGGTGCATGCACATAAAGAAGCGGTCATCACCTATCTGACTAGCCTGCTTGGCTGGACTGCTGAACAAACAGCGGAGTACCGTGCTGAATTGGAAGGCTTATTGTATGAAGCAGTCCATCCCGTTGAAGTTTCCTCCCAAAGCTTAAGTTTGAAATAAATCTGTCCCGTCCGTAATCATTTAGTTGATTGCGGACGTTTTTTTTTGAAATGGACTAGGAAAATAGTTCCTCCTGCATTATAATTGATAAAAAAATAATATTTTGATAAAAATAAAGAGAGTGGGAGCGTAATCATGAAAAAAATGAGGTGTCTATTTGTTATTTTACTAATGTTCACCGCATTTGCAGTCAACGGAAATGCTGCTTTTGCAAAAGCTGATCCACAGCAGGTGATTGTGAAGTTTAAAGAGGAGAACCAAACAGCTATTGGTGCAGCGGATACTTCTGCAGTCAGCCGAAAGGGGCAGACGGCTATGACGGCTTTGGAAGTACCGGCAGGCAAAACTGCTGAAGCTTTCATGGATGAGTTGAAAGAGCGGGGGAATGTTGAATTTGTTGAACCGGATTACCGGATCGAGTTGGCCTATACGCCGAATGACCCGGACTTTTCCGGCCTTCAGTACCATCATCAACGGATTGAAACGGCTCCTGCATGGGACCAGACCCGAGGGTCAGCCGACGTGGTTGTAGCAGTGATTGACGATGGGATGGATGTCGCACATCCTGAATTGGCAAAGCAGTTTATAGCGCCGTATGATGCGCTAACAAAACAGGCAGGAACCATTAGCCCAAGCCTCCATGGCACACATGTTGCAGGTTTGATTGCAGGTTCTGCTGACAACGGGATTTGGGGTACAGGTGTTGCCCCGCACACGAAGATTCTGCCGATAGATGTGTTCGACGATGAAGGGTACGCCTATACCTCCGATTTGATTCACGGGATTGAGCATGCAATGGCGGCAAATGTCGATATCATCAACATGAGTTTAGGATCCTATAATTACAGCAAGGCGATGGATCAAGCGATACAGAAAGCGCATAAGCAGGGCATCGTCATTGTGGCTGCCGCAGGAAATGATGGAACGCGCAATGCGCATTATCCATCTTCCTTGGCCAATGTTATTTCAGTAGGAGCTGTAACCAGCAATGACACCAGCTCCTTATTTTCAAATAAAGGCCCTACTATTGACGTTACAGCTCCTGGAACAGATGTCTATTCCTCGTTGCCTGGCAATCTTTTCGGTCCCTTGAGTGGAACTTCGATGGCAGCCCCTATTGTTTCGGGAGTAGCAGCATTAATAAAAGCGGATCAGCCGTCCCTTAGCAATAAAGAGATCGAAGACCGGATTTTTTCTTCGGCAGATGATCTAGGGAAAATCGGGCGGGACGATGTATATGGGAATGGGCGGGTCAACGCCAAAAAAGCGCTGGAATAATCTGAAGAAGAAATCAAGTAGCTGTGGACCTTCCTTACTATATGGCACCACAGCTTTTTCTTGTAGTAGTTTGAAACCATACTTCAGTAATGTAGAAGTTTATTCTTACAAAGGTTATAATAATGAAATATTCAGAAAAATTAAAGGCTGGTGAACATATGAAGCGGGCGCGGCAAAAAAGTTTCTGGCAGGTAGTGGCGTTAAGCGGCGCGGTCGGCGCGATCCTTTACATCACTCATGTCATTATGGGTGGCATCCTGTGGGATGGCTATAGCCATGTGCGGCAGACAATCAGTGAACTGACCGGCAACGGGGCACCGGATGCAGAAATGCTGAGGATCTTTACGCTGGGGTATGGCATTCTTGCTGTCCTGTTTTCAATAGCTGTTTATGTCCTTTTCCGCAAATACAAAATTGTTGGCATTGCCCGATTCGGCGCAATCCTGCTGATCATCATGAATACGGCTTCACTGATCGGCTATACGTTGTTTCCGTTGGAGCAGGGAGGAGCCGTGCTGACTTTCGGCAATTTTATGCATTTGGCAATTACAGCCATTGTGGTGATTGCAACAGTCGGTGCGTTGTTTGCCATCGGTTATGGTTTGTGGCTGACCAAAGATTTCAGGGGAATCGGTTTGATTACACTTATATGTGCGGTCATCATCGTGCTGGCAGGAGTGGCGACGCCGATTGTATTGAATAATGAGTTGCCTTATGCCGGATTAGTGGAGCGGATCACGATTTTCACCCTGCAGCTCTGGATGTTCGTGCTGTCTGTTTATCTCTATAGGCTGCCGAGGATCATAAATATGGATGTTAAGCGGGTCGGTCTCATGGAAGTCTATAAGGAACGCTGAAAAAGCCGGACCAGGGAAACCACTCCTGTCCAGCTTTTTTTTTATTGTTGTGCTTTTTCAGCGATTGGAGCATTGCGGTCTTTGAAAATGAATTTCTTGCTGAAGATGTAATTAGCGACCAGCACAATGACATTGGCCAGAATTTTAGAGACTGTGCCGTTGATGCTCAGTAATCCGACCAATACCATCATGGTGCCCAAATCCATGAAGAAGGACAGGACACGGAACCCAAAAAATGAACTCATTTCTGCAAAACGGTCGCGCCAATTGGTGGTGACGCTTTTGAAGACATAGCGTTTATTGACAAGGTAAGCGAAGACGACGGCGAACAGCCAGGCAATGGTTGTTGATATGCGGTAATCCAGATTGAACTGTACTTCGCAGATCCAATAGACCACAATATTGACGACAGTGGTCAAGCCGCCCATGATCAGGTACATGAGAATGCTGCGCCAGTCTTTTGTTAAAATCTTTTTCATGAAATTCCCCGTTCTTTTATATCCGATGACTATGAATAGAGTAGTTTGGGTATGCTGCTGGATACTTTGGAAACTGCTTAGAGTATCCAGTCGCTTCCGATTTACAGTTTACCGCACTTCAGTTGGCATCGAAAGTAAATTAGGGACGACTTTATGTATTTTACGAAAAATATTGCTATTTTTAGTTGATTTCACATATTCTCCAGCCATAATGGGTAAAGAAGTATATTGAACGGCAACTGGATAGTTGCCAAGCTGAAACTGGAGGATGAGCAGATGAGAAAAATGAACCGGGGAATGATTACCTCTTTAAGTGCAATCGGAGTGGCGCAAGCGTTAAAGATTGTCACGCATAAAACGGTGACAGGGGAGTGGGATTGGAAGCAGGCCTTTACGACGGGCGGCATGCCAAGTTCCCACTCAGCAGGTGTGTCGGCACTGGCTTCATACGTAGCGGCCAATAAAGGCGCGCGTCATACAGAAACAGCGTTGGCCATCGTATTCGGGGTCATCGTCATGTACGATGCACAGGGCATACGCCGCCATACGGGTGAAATCGCGCGGCTGGTCAATGATCTGGAAGACAGCTTTGTGAAGTTTTCCGGAGAATTTCCTAGCTTTGAATTTGTCCAACGCGAAAAGGAATTGAAGGAGTTGCTCGGCCATCAGCCAGTTGAAGTGGTTGCGGGTGCAGCTTTCGGCACCATCCTCGGATTGGTTTCAGCTGCGATTGAAAATCGCGTGCGTGAAATCGAAGAAAAAGAAGGACGCTCCAGAGCACAATTGCCATACGACGGCCGCAGCCGCCGATTGACACGAGCCCATTAAAAAACAGCCATCCCTTTCGCGGGATGGCTGTTTTTTTGTCTGGATTGTGCAGTGCGAAAAGCGCGACCGCCCCTCAAACGGCAAAGACCGCACCTCGCGCAGGCATAACCGCACCTCAAACGGCAAAGACCGCGCCTCGCACCACGATAACCGCACCTAAAGCGCCCAAGACCGCACCTCGCCAAATAAAAAAGGAAGGCGCGCAGCCTTCCTCCAATCACATCATCTTTTCCAACGCCAGTTTAGCTTCGATGGACGTTTGTGGGTCAACCTGGATGCGGTTGATGACGCGCCCTTCCAGCAACTCTTCCATCGCCCATGTCAAATGCGGCAAATCGATGCGGTTCATCGTCAGGCACGGGCACATATACGGATTGAGCGATACGATGTCGAGATCGGGATGATCGGCAATCAAGCGGTTCACCAGATTCATCTCGGTGCCGATTGCCCATTTCGTGCCGGCCTCAGCCGCTTCGATCATGTCGATGATGTACTTCGTCGAGCCGGCGAAATCCGATTGGCTGACCACTTCATAAGTGCATTCCGGATGGACTAGGATGCGGCGATCGGGTTCATTCATCCGAAGATTGTCGATATGCTTTGGCAGGAAATTCATATGGACGGAACAATGGCCTTTCCATAGAATGACACGCACATCTTCAACCGGACATTGCGCTTCGAGCTTTTGCTTGATCGGATCCCAAATGGCCATCTGCTCGAGCGGAATGCCGAGTTTGACCGCCGTGTTCCGGCCAAGATGCTGATCCGGCAAAAACAGCATGCGCTCTTTTTGCGTCAAGGCCCAGCGCACCATCGGCTCGGCATTGGAAGAGGTGACCGTTGCGCCGCCATTGCGTCCGACAAACGCTTTGATGGCCGCGGTGGAATTGACGTAAGTCAACGGGACGATGGTATCACCGAACAGTTCCTGCAACTGTGTCCAGGCGCGTTCGGTCTGGTCGATATTGGCCATATCCGCCATCGAGCAGCCGGCGCGCATGTCCGGGAGGATGACCGCCTGCTCTCTTTCTGTTAGGATATCCGCGGTTTCCGCCATGAAATGAACACCGCAGAAGATGATGTAATCGGCCTTTTGCTGCCCCGCGATCTGCGACAATTGGAGCGAGTCGCCGGTAACGTCAGCGTAGCGGATGACTTCGTCTTTCTGGTAATGGTGGCCGAGTATGTATAAGCGGTCGCCGAGTTCAGCGCGTGCGCGTTTCGCGCGTTCATGCAGCTCTTCAGTCGTCGCTTTCAAGTAGGATTCAGGCATTGCGTCCGTCTGCTGTAATTCATTCAGGAATAAAGTCATTGGTGAATTGCCTCCTTCTGTGAAATGGTCAGGTTCATACTGATGTCCAGGTTGTGCACGCTATGGGTCAAAGCGCCGATGGAAATCACATCGACCCCGGTATGGCGGTAAGCCGCCAGATTGTTCAAGTCGATGCCGCCGGAAGCTTCCGTACGGATCGGTTCCGGAACGAGCTGTATCCAGGCTTTCATGGTATCAGGTGTTTGATTGTCGAACATGATGACGTCCGGGCGTGCCGCAATTGCTTCCTGCAACTCTGCCAGGCTCTCGACTTCGACTTCGATCATGGTCATATGCCCCAGTGCGGCACGGACCTTTTGCACCGCCTGCGTGATGGAACCGGCGGCTGCGATATGATTGTCTTTCAGCATAACCGCATCGTACAGACCGTTCCGATGGTTGAATCCACCGCCGACACGAACTGCGTATTTCTCGAACATCCGCAACCCTGGCGTGGTCTTCCGGGTGTCGACGATGCGGGTATGTGTTGAACCCAGGGCTTCAACGCATTGAGCGGTCAAGGTCGCAATGGCGCTCATGCGCTGCACCAGATTCAACAGCACGCGTTCACCCGCAAGCAACGCCGCAACGGGCCCCTGAATCCGGACAATCGCTTCTCCGGACTCCGCGGAATCTCCATCTTTTTTCAAGGATTCCACTGTGATATTTGGATTGAGCAAGTGATAGCCCCATTTAAAACAATCAAGCCCAGCCACAACGCCGTCCTGTTTCAAGCGAACGACCGCTTCGCCTCGATCTTCTTCGGTGAATAACACAGAAGACACATCACGGTCTCCGATATCTTCCAGTAAAAAACTTTTGATGGCATCTTCCGCTTTTAAGCGATTCATGAAATCGCCTCCTTTTGCTGTAGTTGACGTTCTCCAATTTTTATTCCATTTACCGACAATCCTACCGTTTTTCCGGTCCAGTCCACGGATGGCTTTGGTACATCGTGGCGGTAATGTGCGCCGCGGCTTTCATTTCGGAACAGCGCAGCTTCAGCAATCAGGCTGCTGGCTGTATAACGGTGGATCATTTTGATTTGCTGTGCTGGATACTGCTGCAGCTCGAATCGCAATAACGGAAAATCTGCAGTGAAATTCTTTAATTCGCCTGCTTCTCGTAAAATGCCCACTTGCTGGGTCATGCGCAACTGCAGATCAGCGGGAAGGGAGAATTGCTTCGTCGGTTCCGCCAACTGGAAAGCCGTTTCTTTATGGCTAAAGCCGCAAGTCTGTATGTTGTCCGCCAGGCGTTTTGCGAATACCAGCCCTTCCAGCAAGGAATTGCTGGCGAGCCGGTTTGCGCCGTGTACACCGGTAGACGCGACTTCGCCGATGGCATAAAGACGGGAAATCGTTGTTTCTCCCCATTCGTTTGTCCTGACACCTCCCATATGAAAATGGGCGCCAGGCCGAACAGGTATGGGGTGGATCTCAGGATTTATCTGGTGGTTCATACAATTCCTATAGATAGAAGGGAATTTTACTTTAAATTGCTGAATGTGGCTGGCATTAAGAAATACCGGGCCAATCTGTTGCCAATGGCGCTCGGTGGCACGGGCGACAATATCCCGCGGCGCCAATTCCATAAGAGGATGGAGGCCTGCCATGATGCGCTGTCCGGCTGAATCGACGAGCCAGGCGCCTTCTCCGCGAACGGCCTCGGAAATCAACCCGCATGATTGGCCATTGAGCGTGAAAACGGTGGGATGGAACTGGACGAATTCCAAATCCTCCAGCACGGCACCTGCGTGAAAAGCGAGAGACAGTCCATCTCCCGTGGCGACAGTGGAATTGGAGGTCTGGCTGTAAAGCTGGCCGATGCCGCCGGTCGCCAGTACGGTATGCTGTGCCTGAATGACCGTGCGTTTGCCGAAGGCATCTTCTATGCAGACACCTGTACATTCACCGTCGTTCATCAACAGTTCCAGCACGGAGCTGTATGGAACGCGCTCGACCTGGTTTTCAGTCTGAACCAGTAAATGCTGCAGCAGCATTTTGCCGGTCTGGTCGCCGCCTGCATGAAGAATTCTTCTGGTGGAATGGGCGGCTTCCTGTCCCAGCAAGGGGAGGCCATCGGTATCGGCATCGAAAGGCAAGCCTTGGGACATCAGTTTTTCGATCAGGCGCTGGCCTTCCTGCACCATGATCTCGACCCTTTCTGCATCGGCATGGTTCGCGGAAGCGGAAAGCGTATCAGCTGCGTGGGACGCCGAATAATCACTGAGCCCGATGCTTGCGGCAATGCCTCCTTGGGCAAGAGCTGTATTGCTTGAAAATGGATTTTCTTTCGTGAGGACAGTGACAGAAAGGGAAGCTGGAAGCGAATGTGCAAGCATCAGGCCAGCAGCGCCTCCGCCAATGATACAAACATCAACCATAAGTTTACACTACCTTTACAAGTGTCTTGACACTATTAATGACATAAAGATAAAGTAATTACAAGATTTAAATCTTCTTTGTGAAGGAATTGATGATAATTGATGATTTATTTGGACAATGCAGCAACTGCTCCGATGCGCCAAACAGCAATCGATGCTTATGCAGAGACTGCCAAACAGGTTTTTGGAAATACCCAAAGTTTGCACGATGCGGGTTCGGCAGCTGACAATCTGCTGGAGGCATGCCGAAAAATGTGGGGAGGATTGCTGAATGTCCGGAGCGAGGGCGTGTATTTTACGGGCAATGCCTCCGAGGGCAACCAATTGGCGATCCGCTCGCTGCTGCGGGGAAGGGGCGAAGGCAAACGGGAAATCGTGACAACGGCACTCGAGCATGCTTCTGTTCTGACAGCTTTTCATGAACTGGAGAAGGAAGGATACCGGATCCGTTATGTGCCGGTCGGTGCGGAAGGTATCCTCGATTTCGAACAGTACCGGAAACTGATCACAGACCAAACGGCCTTAATCGTCATTCAGCTTGTCAATTCGGAAATGGGAGCCATCCAGCCGGTAGCAGACTGCGCTGCCTATGCAAAAGAAAAAGAGGTGCCGCTGCATTGTGATATTGTCCAGGCTGTAGGGAAAATTCCAGTGGATCTGGAGCAGCTGGGTGTCACTTCCGCTGTTTGTTCGGGCCATAAAATCGGCGGACCGAAAGGAGTGGGGATCGTTTGGGCGGATCCCGGCGTCCACTGGGAATCGGTTTATGAAGGAACGGTGCATCAAGAGGGATTCCGCGCAGGAACTGTGGATGTGCCGGGAATCACATCTGCGACGATTGCGGGGAAGGAAGCGGTAGCCGAGCAGCGGGAAGCGGCGTTGCATGCTGAAGAGCTGCAGCGTCATTTGATGGACAGGCTTCCGAAAGAAGTTTTATTGACCGGAAATCCAGCGAAGAAATCGCCTTTTATCCAAGGACTGCTCCTGCCGCATGTTGAAGGACAGTGGATGATGCTCGAATGCAATCGCCAGCAAATTGCGATTTCAACGGGAACCGCCTGCAAAATCGGCGCCGGGGAGGCGATGTCCGCTATGAGCGCCATTGGGATTGAACAGGATGCCGCGCGGAAATTCATCCGGATTTCATTTTCAACAAGCACTACTAAAGAGCATATTGATGCTTTTTTGCAGGTGCTCGGTACGTCAATGGCGAAAGCGGTGTTTTGATGAGTCTGCAGAAAAGCAGCACTTGATAACTAAAAAAAAGTGGGTCCTGTCGAATAAACAGGATCCACTTTCTTTAGGTAGAGAAGAATTATGAAAAACTCCCTCTTATTGCGGTATTCGGGCAGTCCATCGTGACAAATCAGGATCACTCACCTGCAGTGTTTCTTTCGGGAAAATAAATGTCCAAGGTTTTGTGGTATTGGCCTTCACTACAAGCGGAGCCAAGTTGAATGAACCTTTCACAATCGATGATCCGGTTGCATCCAAAATCTCCAGTGGCAATTTTTCCAATTCAATCTGTTTGGAATAGCCATTGCGGATAAAGACAGAAACCGCTAAATTGCCGTCTTCTGAAAATCTCGTCTGAAAGCCAGTGATGTTCAATTCTTGAGGCTTCAGTTCAGGCAATTTTTTCACAAGTTCGGCTAAGCCTGATTTTTGTTTGTCTGTCAATGCTTCTTCCCAAGATGCGTCTAAATCCACCGCATGGGGAACAAGGGATTGGACATTGAACGCCAGTGACCAACCAGCTGCAGGGATCTCGGAAACTTGAAGGGCGTCCTTCTTGAATTTAAAGATCCAAGGGCGGTTTGAAAGCGGCGGAATGGAACCTAATTCCGATAAATCGAATTCCTGTGAAGCAATGGTTTCTTTGTCGGCATCCTGTAAAACCAACTCCGCTTTTTCCATCGTGATCGGACGATCAAGGGAGGAACGGAAAAATGCCTGGACGTTCCAATCATCCGTGTACGGGTCCGCTTCAATGTCGATGCCTGCAAGAGATAATTGATTTGGCTGCAGAGGCGGCAAATCATTCGACAGGAATTTCAGTACGTATTCTTGTTCCTTGCTGATTTCCCAACTTTCGGAAATGGATAAAGCAGGTGTGACATCTTCTGCTTCTGAAGGATTCGTGTCAGAAACCTCGCCCAGTTCTGTAGAGGAGACGATTGAATCCTTTCCGGTTTTATCGGTTTTATTGAAAAAAGAAAAAATACTCAATTTTTCTGCTCCTTTTCACGACGATTCAAGTTCCGCAAAAATCCCAATACTTCCGACGCGATTGAATAGCGCAGGTTCTGGAAATTTGCAGCGAATAATTCAAGACCTTCTTTTTGATAGATTCTCATCGGATCTTCCTGCTGATAAGAGCGCAGTCCAATGCCTTCTTTGAGGTGAGCCATCGATTCCAGGTGCTTCACCCACATCGCATCAATTTGCGTTTGCATGACAAGCTGGATGGTTCTGAGGACTTTTTCATCGTCCTGGCTAGCCAGGATAAATGCTGAAATGCTTTCAAGATATGGTTCGACCGCAACATCGATGTCTTTCCGTTTATTGGCCTTTTCCGGCACAGAAATGGGCTCGCCCAGCAAATGCTGTAAGTCTTGTTTTATGGACACCAGATGGACCAGTTGAATATCATCGTCTTCCGGAAGTGTTTCAGAGATTACATAATCTGCGGCATCGCGAACCATGCCCTGCACCAATTCCAAATTCTCTTGGCCCGTCAACACACGGTTTCGCAGTCCATAGACGATTTTGCGCTGTTCGTTGATCACATCATCCAGCTTGAGGTTGTACTCCCGCATGGAGAAGTGGGAGCCTTCCACAATCCGTTGAGTACGATCCGTCAGTTCGTGGATTTCTTTATTGGTGATTTCTCCGAGTTTATCGGTTTTCATCTTTTTCTCGAACTTCTCGACATCTTCTTTTGCGAAGCGTTTAAACATATCATCTTCAAGAGAAAGGATGAATTGAGATGAACCTGGATCGCCTTGACGGCCGGAACGACCGCGCAATTGATTGTCGATTCTGCGGTTTTCATGTTTTTCGGTACCGATTACATGCAGCCCGCCAAGTTCTGCAACTCCGTCACCAAGGACGATGTCTGTTCCGCGGCCAGCCATATTGGTGGCCACTGTAATCTGGTTCAACTGTCCTGCCTGCGAAATCAGATGGACTTCCTGTTCCATGCTTTTCGCATTGAGCAGTTGGAAAACCAGGTTTTTCTCTTTCAGGTAAGCAGCCACAGCTTCGGATTGCAGAATGGAAGTTGTTCCAATAAGAACGGGCTGTCCGGTTTGATGGCGTTCAGCAGCTTCTTCCGCTACTATTTTGTATTTATGGTCCATCGTTTGGAATACCCGGTCCAGTAAATCGATGCGGGCTCTTGGGTGATTGGTCGGCACTTCTACTACGTCCATGCCATAGACCTCACGAAATTCCTTCTGTTGTGTTTTTGCGGTACCGGTCATCCCTGAGAGATGAGGATACATGCGGAAAAAATTCTGTATAGTGATTTGCGCCTGCGCCTTATTTTCTTCAGTGATTTCGACTTTTTCCTTCGCTTCGATGGCTTGATGCAAACCGTCTGATAAGGTTCTGCCTTCAAGCGTACGCCCTGTGAACATATCGACCAAGAGGATCTTATTATCTTTTACGATATAGTCAACATCCCGGATAAACATGACACGGGCACGAAGCGCCATAATGACGTAATGGTAAAGCGTCTGGTGTTCAAGCTCATACAGATTGTCGACACCAAAGGCTTTTTCCACTTTTTCGATGCCTTTATCGGTTAACGAAGTTGCTTTTGTTTCGTCATCGTATTCAAAATCCTCGTCTTCGATAAAGCGAAGCGCAAGCAACGAAGCGATATGATGAAGTTCGGCACTTGCTTTCATTTTGCCGGCGACGATGAGCGGTGTTTTTGCTTCATCAATCAATACACTGTCAACTTCATCGATGATTGCGTAATGATAAGGACGCTGTACCTTGTCCTGTAAGGTTGGCGCCATATTGTCGCGCAAGTAATCAAAGCCGAATTCTGTGCCGACCCCGTAGGTGATATCAGCTTGATAAGCTTCCTGCTTTTCGTCGCTGAGCATTTCCGGAAGATTTAATCCGACGGACAAACCCAGAAAGCGGTGGATCTGTCCGATCTGGTCATAATCCCGCTTCGCCAAATACTCGTTGACGGTAATGATGTGGACGCCTTTTCCTTCCAATGCTCTCGTATAAGCGGAAAGGGAAGATACCAGCGTCTTTCCTTCGCCTGTTGGCATCTCGGCGATATTGCCTTCGGCTAACACAAGTCCGCCGATCAGCTGAACATCGAAATGGCGCATATTCAGCACCCGTTTAGAAGCTTCGCGAACAACTGCAAAAGCATCCGGAATAATTTTGTCTATTTTGGTTCCTTTGTTTACTTGATCTTTGAAAATGGCAGTCATTTGCTGAAGTTCCTCATCGGACATGGCCTGGTACTTTGTTTCAAGTGCATTGATGGCTGCTACGATCCGATTGTACTTTTTCAACTGTCTTGTATTCGTTTTAGTTGATCGCTTAAATAACGTTACCATGAATAATAATCTCCTTTTTCTATGCCGCTGCTACTTGCTTATTTTATCAAACTTTCCCAGTAAACTCCACATTACTTTAGATTGGCAAGTCTTGTCTCCAGCTGGTTATCCGCTTCGGATAAGCGGTTGCATACACGATTCAGGTTAGGGCTCTGGATGATAATATTTTGATTATATAAGAACTTGGCGATTGAGGATAGTGTACGCTTTGTAAAGCCAGGATTAAGAAATTCTAAAGACTCCTGCAAAAGGGATTACGGCGTTCGGAAGATGGGATAAGCTGAATGCAAGGCCTAATCATTTTAAAGGAGGAAGATCATTTGAAAACTTCGCTTTTGAAAATGTCTGTTCCTGTTCTCGCCCTTGGATTTGTTTTGACGACGCAAGTGGATACACAAGCCTACATGGCACTGACAGCTCCGGCACCTGAAGAACAAAAGCCATCTTATCAACCGGGAGCGGGAGTTCTGGAAAGATTAGGCCCCTACGAGAAGCAATTAGCCGAACTGGAAGAGGATCTTCAAGTTCTGATTCAGGAACTGGATGGTGAAGAAACCATCAGCTTCGAACAGTACCAGCAGTATCAGTCCACATTGGACGGGCTGATTCAGGAACTGAACACGGTGTCGCAGGAAATAGAAGCAGAGTCGCCGGCCGTAGCCGATCACTTTAGGAATCTGTTGACGGTTCAGGAGAAAATGGTCGGAATTGATGTGGAACAGCAATAAAATGTAACAGAATGCAAAACTAGCAGGGGATGCCGAATAGGCATTCCCTGTTTTTATGCGCTTTTTGCACGGCAAGAAATTAAGTTTGGAGATTACCAAAATATAGAATTTAACTGCGTCAATTATAGTGAATAAAAAATAGAAATTTCACTGCCTAATTAATAAAATTTTACATTTGGAGGGTTTTATTGATTGTAAATCTGCTATCTATGATAAAATTACCTTCTGAATAGATAGATTTATTACAAATGCGAAGACTTCGTTACATCTTGCAACCCTGAGTAGTTGTTTGACGTTATAAGGTTTATAATGGAAGAAATTAATGGGATTTATGCTAGTCCATCAGGAGGTACAGCCATGACGTGTAATAAATGTGGAAAAGAAAATGAGGAAGGCGCAAAATTCTGTAAGGATTGCGGGCATTCGTTGATGCAAACAAGAAGCAAGAAAAAGAAAAAAAGGAATTTCATCTACGCCATCGTGCTGGTATTGACTTTGCTCGGAGTCGGAATCGGATCTGCTCAATTTATGGGAGAGGAAGCAGAGCCTGTAGAGCCGCCTGAAGAAGAACAGGCAGCTGAAAAAGAGCCCGAGCCAGAAACGCCTGAAGTGAAAGAAGAACCGGAAACAGAAGAAGGCCAAGTGGAAAAAGTTGAAGAACCTGAAGAAACGGTTCCAGCTGATGCACCAGTGGAAGGCACTGTAACCAAAGTGGAAAACGTCGTGCCGCCTTCCGAACAGCCGGAAAAAGTAGAGCCTAAGAAGAAAGAAAAAACAGCTATCATCAAGGAGTCGCAGCAAAAAGTTTACACCATATTGACTGAGGGCGGACAAGGGTCCGGTTTCCTGTTCTCTGATACGGGAATGGTGGTAACCAACGCCCATGCTGTAGCCGGATTTACAGATGTAGTCGTCCGCAACATCAACGGGCAGGATCACCCGGGGACAGTCGTCGGTATTTCCGATGAATCCGATATTGCATTGATCCATGTGGAAGCTTTTGAAGGCATCACACCATTGGAAGTTGAAATGGAAGCAACGGATGTAGGAACTGAAGTCATCGCGCTGGGCAGTCCGGCAGGTATGGAAAATACGGCAACAATCGGCTATTTGACAGGGATTGACCGGGACTTCTATCAGGAATTCACTTACGAAAATATTTACCAGATCGATGCAAAAATTGCTCCGGGCAGTAGTGGGGGACCATTGGTGGACGCAGCGACCGGTAAAGTCATCGGCATCAATTCGCTGGTGATTGAAGAAGGCGATTCAATCGGCTTTTCAATTCCGATGTATTCGATGTATGAGCAATTATCCCAATGGGTTACTGCTCCGATGTCAGCAGAAGAAGTTGCAGCTTTGTTCAAGGTTTATGACGACTTCAGCGGTTATGAAGATGAAGACTATGAGTACGACATCGACTTGGAAATGAAATTCGATGAAGCGAACTTAAGTGAGTTTATCGGCGATTTCCGATATTATTATGAAACATCGCTTGAAGAAGAAGATTTTTTCTATGTACAGAATCTGCTCGTTTATCAAAGCGAAATCTACAATGGGATTGCTGAATATATTGCAGATATTTCAGGCAAAAACATGGAATACAATTTCACGAAACTGGATATCATGGATATCGAAATCTATGAAGATTACGCTCTGGTCCATACAGAAGAAGCTTTTGACATGATGAACGAAGCGGGTATCTGGTCTGTGGAAGAACGCAGCAAAATGTACACGATCGTCATGGATGAATATGGCTTCTATTATGTTTCGGATATCGTCAATAAAGAATAGCCTACCAGAATGAATAGAGAAAAAAAGGAATTCCCGTTGAATGGGAATTCCTTTTTTACTTGCTCGAAATCAAATCAGCCACCAGTATATACCTGTCGGGAGCGTATCCCACGTAATCGAATGGATAGCAGGTAGACACGGTCAAGATGGCTTTTGGTTTTGGAACAATCACAGTGCGGTCATCTTCGTCGACAATCCGTACTTGCCGAACTTTATAAGTGAAGGTTCCTGCGTACGTTTTAACAATCAGGAGATCGCCTTTTCCGACTTTGCCGAGTTCACGGAATACCGTATCCCGATGTCCCGATAAAACGGAGTTGTCATTTTCTCCGGGCAATACGCTTTCAGCAAAATGGCCGACGCCTTTTTCCAGTTCATCTTCGTCGGTGCCATGGATAATCGGCAACGCAGCATCCAGTTTTGGAATGATCAGTTCTCCCATCAGCTCTCCGATTTCCGGAGTTTCCGGATATTCGGGATTGGGACCTGATCCGCTGCTTTCCTGTTCTTTAGGCTCTTCCGGAAGTTCGATTGGCTGTGTTGCAGGCTCGCTGCTGACCACCGTGGCTTCGGCATTCCCTGTTTTATAAAGCAGATAGCCTTTTACAAATGTCGCGGTGCTGGTGGTGCTGAACCATAAGCCGGACACAATAAGGACAAGGGGCAGAAAAAGAAGTAGCGGTTTTTTGCTTGTTCTTTTTTGTGATCTGTCAACCATCATTAAATTCCTTGGGCTCTATAGCGACGGAATAAACCAATGCCAGCTAAAATCAAAGCCAGTCCCAGCAATGAATTTACAGCGAAATCTGAAGCTGTTGCAGGAAGTTTTCCGCCTTTTATAGTTTGAGTGGCAGGTGCAACCGGTTTTTGTACCGCGGGTGGAGTTGCAATGGCATTTTCCACTGTGATTAAATCTTTTCCTGTTTCGTTGATCAACTCAGAACCGAACATATCGGCAGTCAGCAGAATATCCGCCAGGAATACATCTTTCAGGTTAAAGATTTCAATCAAAAGGTCAGCACCTTCAGTTGACTGCAGCGTGAGCAGCGTCGCTAAGGATACCGGTGCCTTCTGGCCGTCTTTACTGAAATATAGATCGGTTCTTATTTCGAACAAATCCGTCATGTCGCTGTAGATATCCAGAATTTCAGCCAATTGTTCTGCTGTCAGTTCATCAGCACTTTCAAAATTGTCGACCGCTACCATACGGTCGCTCAATTGCTCCAATTTGCTTTCAAAGTCTGGATCTTCGTAATCCAAGGTTTCCAGATGTGCGATCAGTTTTTCCACTTCTTCTTCCGTCAAGCCGAGTTCAGTGAAGAGAAATTCAGTATCGAATCCGTACTCGCCCATTTCGGAATAGTAGAGAAGCGAAGACTCCAAGTCTTCGATATACTCATAGTTTGCCAGTGAATCAGAATAATCCTGAAGATATTCTTCCAGCTCGGTTTCCGAAGTGAATCCGTATCTCTCCATCAGCTCCTGTAGATTTACCGCATTGATCGGAGTTCCTGTGTACTCTTCCAAATAAAATTCAACAAAGAATTTTACATCTTCTATGAAAATCAAATAAGTTCCCTCTAAAACATCTTGTCCGTATTCGAGATCTCCATATTCATAAAGCAGCTCGTTCAGTTCAGTGCGGGTCATCTCCAATTCACCGAGCAGTGCCTGAATGCCTGCTTCCGTTAAAGGAGTTCCCAATTCATCTGCAGATTCAAATTCCTCTAAAGACCAGTCTTTGCCGGTTAAATAGTCGAGGTAGTCTTGCTTTTTCCAATCGATGTCAGTCAAGTGACGGTCAAATTGTGCATCATCAGCTTTGATGGCAAACGCTGATAGCGGCATCGTACTGACCCCAACTGCTAATACTAATAAAAATAAGGCTAAACGCTTCATTTTCTTCCTCCTACGCGTAATAAATGGAATATCTAGAATATTATAGTCTTAGATAATAGGGAATAGAATGGGTATATATAACTATATGAAAGGAATGCCGTAAAGATAGCACTTCCACATAAAGGCGGTGATTTCGGAAAACGGTGAGCATGCCGGCAGAACTCTGGGTCGTGTATACTAGAAGAAAACAAGAATGATGGAGGTTGATGTAATGGAAACCATTCTTGCAATAGCCATCGGTCTGGCATTAAGCGCAACCGTGGGTTTTAGAATTTTTACACCTTTATTGATAACCGGGATATTTGTCCATGTGGACTGGCTGACGCTTTCAGAAGGATTCAGTTGGATCGGCAGCACGCCGGCGATCATTGCATTTGCTGTCGCCACCCTTTTTGAAGTCGCGGTCAATTATATTCCGGCTGTGGGTTCATTCATGAAGATGATTGCAACTCCAATTGCCGCTTTGGCAGGAATCCTGCTGACCGCTTCTTTTATCGGGGACATGAGCCCGTTTTTGGAATGGAGCATCGCCATCATCGGGGGTGGAGGGGTAGCCACTGCTTCCCATGCAACGATTACAGCGGTTAAAGGTGTCAGTGAAACAGCGATGATGAGTCCTGCTGTCTCTGCAGCAGAAGATGCGACGGCAACGTTTGTCCCCATTCTGATATTCATCGCACCGATCCTGGCGATTGTCTTCCTGCTAGCAATGGTATTGATGATCTATAAGTTATATCGCAGATTTCTATACAAACCGAAAGCTATATAAAAAGGAGTCGGAAATTTTCTTCCGGCTCCTTTTTGCTATCGGTTAAGGTGATGCTGTTTTTCAGCCTGCAGTTATCTCGGAATTACCAGCACTTGCCCCACACGAATTGAATTGACATTGGTGATTTTATTGGCCGCCGCAATTTTCGAGACGGTGGTATTGTAGGTGCGTGCAATGCTGTAAAGTGTGTCGCCAGCTTTGACCGTGTGTTTTACGGTCGTGGCAGGAGGTGCAGTGGTTTTGCCCGGAATCGTCAACACCTGTCCAACACGGATCAGGTTGTAATTGGTGATATTGTTGGCTTTAGCCAATGCCGCTACCGTGACATTGTATTTCTTCGCAATGCTGTAAAGTGTGTCGCCAGCTTTGACCGTGTATTTTACGGATGTAGCGGGAGGCGTAGTGGTTTTTCCTGGAATGGTCAACACCTGTCCGACACGGATCAGATTGTAATTGGTGATATTGTTGGCTTTAGCCAATGCCGACACCGTGACATTGTATTTCTTCGCAATGCTATAGAGTGTGTCTCCGGCCTTCACTGTATACTTGGTGCCGCTCACTGGAGCGGAAGACAGGTTCAATATTTCCGAGACGGTGACGAATTTATACCCTTGGGCTTTCAATTTGCTGATCATGCCCGGCAATGCACCAGGAGTTCCGGATGCTCCGGCTCCGGTGTGCATTAAAACGATGGATCCTGGCACGATATTGTTCATGACCTTATTGGTGATTTGGGTGGATGAAACACCTTTCCAGTCAACGGTGTCGATATTCCATTGAATGGTATGGGTATACCCGGCATCGCCCACTGCCTTAAGAACAGAGGCGTTGGATGCGCCGAATGGAGCTCTGAAAATTGGCTTGGTCGTTTTTCCGGTTATTCCTTTAATGGTCGTTTCCGTACTAGCAAGTTCACTTTTTATCTTAGCAGCGGAGAGTTTCGTAAAATCAGGATGCGAATAGGAGTGGTTTCCGAGCTGGTGGCCTTTGGCTGAAATGTTCTTGATCCAGGAAGGGTGATTTTTGGCACCGGATCCTGTAAGAAAGAACGTCGCTTTGACATTATTGGCAGACAGGACATCCAAGATTTTGTTGATGTTCGTGCCGTCTGAACCGTCATCAAAAGTGAGGGCGACCACTTTGCTGGCAGTGTTGCCTTTGGTGACATAGGTGGAGCTAGCTGCTTGTGACTGGCTGGAGAAAGACAATACGGTAAATAGGATCAGTAACATGGCTGCTGCGACTTTAATCCATTTAGAGAGCATCTTTTTCACCCCTTCATTTAGTGCGCTGAAGTATGTTCCAGCGTATGTATGAGGGACTCGATTAGAGATTAAACCAAGGGGTGGAGAGTGGGGTTTTACTCGATTTTTATAATCCTATTATACCATGTGTGTGTGTAAAAAGTATCATTTAAATCTGAAAAAATAGTTTATATGATTTCTGGGATTATTGGATTTGATTACATAACCAAGTTCGTTTAGTCACAAAGTTCAAGGATTTAACTATCTGTACGTTTTGATTAAACTAGAGAAAAGGGGGATGTTAAATGAAGAACAGCATACATGAAGATAAGTTAGTCGCGACATTTTCAATTGTCGCCGCCGATCCGGAAACAGGTGAAGTTGGAGTGGCGGTCCAATCGAAGTTTTTGGCAGTCGGGTCAGTCGTACCATGGGCGAAAGTGGATGTAGGAGCGGTTGCGACTCAGTCCTGGGCGAACACTGCTTTTGGGCCCGAAGGCTTGAAACTGTTGGAGAAAGGCTTGACGCCTGAGGAAGTGATCGACAAACTCGTCGCCGACGATCCCGGCAGAAGCTTGCGTCAGGTTGCTGTCATCAACTCGGATGGTGAAGCGAGTGCGTATACAGGACATGAATGCTACGACTGGGCAGGGCACAAAGTAGGGAAGCACCACTCCTGCCAAGGAAACATCCTCGTCAGCGAGAAAACCGTCAGCGAAATGAGCAGAGCTTTTGAAGAATCGGAGGGTCCGCTTGCCGAACGCATGCTGGCAGCTATAGCCGCAGCTCAACACGCAGGAGGGGATAGCCGAGGCAAGCAGTCGGCTGCTGTTTATGTGCTGCAAAAAGGCGCGGGGTATGGCGGCTATAATGATGTCAAAGTCGATTTGCGCGTTGATGACCATCCGGAGCCGATTGAAGAATTGCAGCGGCTGTACGAGCTGCATAAAATGTATGCTGCGCCATCAGAAGAAAAGCTGGCTATCGAAGGAGATGTGTTCGAAGCAGTCGTAGAGCAATTGGGTAAAATCGGTCTATTGGAGCCGGCTGCCCACAACAGCTATGATGCGAACGTGAAAGAAGCGTTAAAAACTTTTATGCTGCGCGAGAACTTCGATGATCATTGGTCGGAAGATGCCTTTATTGATGAAGCGGTACTTGAATATTTGAAAAAGCAATAATGGCAAAGGCCGGTTCAATTAGACCGGCCTATTTTTATGCGAGGTGCGGTTAAGAGGCGACGAGGTGCGGAGTTTAGCGTTTGGGGTGCGGTTATGGGGCGTCGAGGTGCGGAATTCACCATTTGAGGTGCGGTTACGGCCGAATAAGGTGCGGACAGCCCAAAAATACATAAAAAAACAGGCAGCTCACGAATGAGCTGCCTGAATTTCTTTCACAACAAATTTAGTTGACTTGTTTCTTGCGGAATTTTGACACGACTTCATAAACGATCGGTACGATGACCAAGGTCAATAAAGTAGAGCTGATCAATCCACCGATCACTGTGATGCCGAGGCCTTGGGAAATCAATCCGCCGCCTCCGCCTTCAACGCCGATGGCAAGCGGAATCAACGCACCGATTGTAGCCAAAGCGGTCATCAGGATCGGGCGCAGACGTGTAACGCCGCCTTCAAGAAGGGCTTCACGTGTCGTCAATCCCGCTTTCTCCATGTGGATGACCCGGTCAATCAAGACGATAGCATTGGTGACAACGATTCCGATCAGCATCAAGACGCCGATCAATGCGTTGACACTCAAGGCTTCTCCTGTGATCCATAAGGCTACCAGAACACCGATTACAGTGAATGGCAACGAGAACAGGATGGAGAACGGAGCGAGTGCGCCGCCGAAAGTGACAACCAGTACAAAGTAAACGATCGCTATGGCTGCAAGCATGGCCAGGCCAAGCTGTGTAAATGATTCATTGATCTGTTCAGTCACGCCGCCATGGTCAGTTGATACACCAGCCGGCAGGTCAAGTTCTGCAACCTGCTCATCGATATCAGTCGTGATTTCAGCAGCATTGTTGCCGAGGACGTCTGAAGTCAGGGAAGCATACATCTGCCCATCTCTGCGGTTGATGGTATCCGGCGATTTGCCTTCTTCCACTTCCATGACTTCACCAACGGTAACCGTCGTTCCAAGTGCGGTCGGGATTTCTACATCCGTTACATCATCAATCCCGGCATACTCGGTTTCTTCTGTTTCGATATAGACATTAAGCTCTTCGCCTTCATTCGTGACAGTGGTTAACACCGGTGCTTCACCGACTCCACTTAACGCCATGCCGATTTGAGCTGCGGTCAAGCCGCTTTCGCTCAAGCTTTCCTGACTGGCCACTAATGTGAATTGGTCATAAGCTTCAGTCAAACTGGATTCTGTATTTTCCAGGCCATCGTTATCTTCCATGAATGGCTGGATTTCATCGATTGCGGTTTGGATATCTTCCACGTTGTCTCCGTAGACGAACATTTCCAGGCCACTTGCTCCCATAGCAGCAAAGTCCAGGCTTGCCCATTCTCCAGATTCAGTGGAGTCGTTCAATTCTTCAATCAGTTTTTTGCTTTCGTCACTGAATGCTTCAAATTCATCATCATACTCAATATAGAATAACGCGGAATTATCTCCGCCTCCGCCCATTGCCGCCATCGGATTTCCTCCGCCAAGCGAATATTGGTATGAGGTAACGCCTTCGCGTCCGTCAATGGAAGATTCTGCATCAAGTGCAACGGCTTCAACATCTTCGCGTGTCTGACCAGGTTCCGGGCTGTAGGTAGCCATGACCATTTTCTGTTCTTCTTCAGGCAGGAAGCTGACACCGATCACCGGGATCAGGAACAAACTTGCCGCAAGGACTACGGAAGCTCCACCGAACGTAACGATTTTGTGGTTTAATGACCATTCCAAAATGCGTTTATAGCCGGCTGCCATTTTACCTGGCTTATGCTCTCTTTGTGTGGATTTAGGAGTGCCCAGATTCTGCAATTGCTTGCGGTACATCAAATGCGCCATCATTGGAACGATGGTAACAGCGACCAATAACGAAGCTGATAAGGCAAAGACGACTGCCAAAGCGAACGGCAGGAATAATTCACCGATTTGTCCGCTAACCAGTGCAAGCGGCAGGAATACCGCGATCGTGACAACCGTAGATGAAAAAATCGGCAGGAACATTTCACGTGTTGCTTCACGGATCAATTCTTTGCCGCGCAATTTCTCACCCGGTAAGGCCATACGGCGGTAAATGTTTTCAATAACGACGATTGAGTCATCGATTACGCGCCCGATGGCGACCGTTAACGCACCGAGTGTCATGATATTCAAGGTGATATCCATCTGGTTCAATAGAAAAATCGCCATCAATAACGACAAGGGGATGGAAATGATCGAAATCAATGTCGTTTTAAAGCTGCGCAGGAACATCAAAATGATGACGACAGCGAATAAAATACCGAACAGCGCTTTGCTGAGCATCGTTTCCACCGATTTCTCAATGGGTTCACCCTGGTCAAAAGTAGAGGCAACGGTCAAACCGTATTCTTCCTCGACATCTGCGACGATGTCTTTGACCTCATTAACCACTTCAACGGTATTGGCATCAGGCGATTTGACAATCGAGATTCCGATTGATTCTTCACCGTTTGTACGTGAAATTGATTCCGCTTCGCTGACTACTTCAATCTCCGCCAATTCGCTTAATGCGACGGTAGGAATGGCAGTAGGAACAGCAGCAGGTGCCTGAGCAGAAGGGGGCTGTGCGCCCGCAGCGGCATCAGGTGCAGCCGGAGCTTGAGCAACAGGATCCTCGGCACCCGCAGCAGCAGGTACTTCGCCTGGAGCAGCAGCTGCTGCTTGAGGGATCGCTGGAATCTGCAGGTTTTTCAAATCATCGACAGATGTGATATCGCCATCGATGACCAGGTTTTTAAGTTCTCCATCGAATTCCGTCAATCCCAGTGGGAAGGTCAGCTTCGAACCTTGGATCAATTGTTGGATCGTTTCTTCAGTCAAGCCATATTGTGCAAGAGCTTCCTGATCAAAGGCCATGGTGACTTTCTGCACGCGCTGGCCGGAAACCTGTGCATCGGACAAACCGGATACCCCTTCAAGGGCGGGCAGCACATTGTCTTCAACAGTGGCTGTCAACTCTTCAAGTGAACTACCCGAATTGCTGATGCTCAATGTCAGGATAGGAAAGGCATCCAAACTGAGGCGGGAAACCTGTGGCTCATTGGCTGCTTCGGGAATCGAAATTTGGGATAAAGCATCTTCCAATTCGCGGGTCGCTTCGTCCATATCGACATCAAAATCGTATTGGACTTGAATGGTGGAGGCATTTGCCATCGATGTGGATGTCATCAGCTCGACGCCGTTCATATTTTGAATGCGCTGTTCCATCGGAATGGTGACTTCTTCCATGATTTCGTCAGGTGCAGCACCCGGGTAGGTAGTGACGACAGTTACAGCAGGCAAAGTGATGCTTGGAATGGATTCCTGTTTCATCGTCAATCCTGCATATAGGCCGGCAACAACGACCATAATGGTCAAAATCCATATCGCAAATTTATTATTTAGGGAAAAATCAATGATTTTCTTCAAGTTCTTGGCTCCTTTAAGTTAAATAAAATTCTCCAGGTAAATGACTTCATTCTTAATGGTAGGATGTTGTTTCAGATAGACCAGCAAAGCTTCAATCAGAAAATCCTGCGGCTCTTCTTTACCGACTTGCTCTTTCAGCAAATCTAGTGAAGCCAGCAATTTTTCCGGATCTGCTTCAGAGGCTTTTATCTTTTCAGCAACTTGTTGAAAGCTTTCTTCCATCGTCGCGGCCGGAGAACGCGCCTCGGTCAATACTGGTTCCATCGTTTCTAATTTGTCGACTACTGCATCAATGGTAGCTGTGATGAAATTGACGAGTCTTGAAATCTGTACATGCTTTTTCTCGATCACCAGCGTAATGATGTACTGCTGCATCAATCCTTCAAGTACCGTCACCAAATCGGGCAGAAACGGTTCAATATCCGTTCCATAAGTATCCAACAAGATGGTTTTGTGCAGGGTGATGGTCGACTGCCGCAGTTCTCCGAACAAAGAACTCAACTTTTCGCTGTCACTGAGCGGTAAATCCTTGAATACCATCATGAAAAATTCCTGATTGGAGAGGGTCCGTTCAATCTCAATCTCAAGTTTCTTTTTGAAGACATCTTTGGAGTCGGAACCGGGGACCTGCTGGAAATTGGCAATTTCTGTCGAGATTTCATCATGATACTGCTTTAAAATTTCGACAAACATATTTTCCTTCGAATCGAAATGCTTATAGAAAGCACCTTTGGAAATACCGACGGCTTGCGCTACTTCCTGAACAGATGTTTGATGGAAGCCTTTCAAAGAAAACAAGTGCACAGCCTGCTTCATTATTTCAATTCTTTTGTCCATTAGAGCCCTCCTAAACCAATTGGTCACGTATAGTGACCGATCAGTCACTTGTTACAGATTATAGTTTAGCTTAGGCAAAGTCAATTTGAAGAGCTTCAGAATTTGTGTCAATTTCATGGCTGGCTTTCAACTCCATCGAATGTTGCAGCTGATAAAAGAAGAAGCCTTTAAGGATTGGAGCTTCCCGAAATTTCCAGAGACGATTTAAAGGAATGTCTCGGCGGGTATAGAATACTAGTTAGTAGTAGCTTGATTCGGATACAGAGGAGTGGGATGGATGGTGCAGAAATATATCAGTGAACCATTTGTTGAGGAACGGACAGAACAACCCTACGTCGGAATTCCGATTTTGGCGGGGCTGTCGGACTGGGAAGAAGTCAACGGGCTCGTGGGAGAGTTGTTTGACTGGCTGAAAGCGAAAGGGATTAAACCCGCAGGAGCTCCATTTTTCCGTTATTGGTGCATGGGCGATTCAGAAGGAAAGTACAAGATGGAAGTCGGGGTACCCGTGAAACGGATGGTGACAGGGGATCAACGTGTGATGGCAAGCTATATACCCGGCGGTTCCTATTTATCCGCTTTGCACAAAGGGCACCCCGACAACCTGGATAAATCCCTTGATGCACTGGAGCAATGGGCGGTACAGGAAGGTTTGGACATCGATAAACGGTGGGAAGGGGAAGATGAAATCTGGAACGGCCGTTTTGAATTTTATGTATCCGAGCCGGAGATAGAAGCTGATTTAAACAATTGGGCCATCGAAATCGCTTTTTTGTTGATGAGGGATGATGCTGCTTGAAAGAAAAGCGAAGGCAGCCATGTAGCTCCGACAAGCGCTGGAAGCCTTCCTGGTAATGGCGTTCTTTGCCATTGCTGGGAAGGGTGACGCGACTCGAGGGGCTGACTGCCGGAGTCTGGACTTAAAGAAAAGCGAAGGCAGCCATGTAGCTCCGACAAGCGCTGGAAGCCTTCCTGGTCATGGCGTTCTTTGCCATTGCTGGGAAGGGTGAAGCGACTCGAGGAGCTGACTGCCGGAGTCTGGACATAAAGAAAAGCGAAGGCAGCCATGTAGCTCCGACACGCGCTGGAAGCCTTCCTGGTAATGGCTTTTTTTGCCATTGCTGGGATGGGTTAAGCGACTCGAGGAGCTGACTGCCGGTGTCTGGACATACAGAAACGCGAAGGCAGCCATGTAGCTCCGACACGCGCTGGAAGCCTTCCTGGTAATGGCGGTCTTTGCCATTGCTGGGAAGGGTGAAGCGACTCGAGGGGCTGGCTGCCGGAGTCTGGACATAAAGAAAAGCGAAGGCAGCCGTTCAGCTCCGAAAGGAATAAGACGATCAGGCGAAGCAGCGTGTTTTCAGCCGCACAGCACGAAAAGTAGAAGTGCCTGTTTAGCTCTGACAGGCAAGAGAAGGCTCAAAGATAGTTTGAGCCTTCTCTTTGCGACGAAGCACAGAGTGCTGCAGGAGCAATAAGGTTTTAGGAAGCCGGGCGAAGTGGCGTTTTTTACCACACAGCTGGGTTGACTTATGAGACCCGAAGAGCTAGGCGCTGAACTAGACACCAGAGTGGCTTATAACCCGAGGAATTGGCCGTTGAAGCTAGGCAATAAGAAAAGCGCAGACAGCCATCTAGCCGCAACAAACACCCCCGCATAGTTAAAACACATAAAAAAGACACCTTTCTCTGCATTGGCCTTCAAGCCAGTGCAGAGAGAGGTGTCTTAACTTGTGGCGTCAGTACCTATTTCTTTCGCGGACGTCTGAGTAATAATACATCATTTCATACATTCGGCTTCGCTGTTTTTGCAGGATGCCAATAGAGACATTGACCTCTGTCGAAACATTGAATTCGTCAAACAGGATACGCGTCCTGTTTGGGGCTATTGCTTCCAGCCGGTAATGATGGTTGAAGATCCAGACGCAGTCAGGTTTATCAGGAGACTTGGTGGGATAGGCGGCCAATCCATCTTCCGAGATGAGAAGTGTTGTTTTTTGATGCTGCTTGAGATTATGCCGCGTGGCTTTCACTCGGCCTTCGTATGTCGACGCAAACATCATACATGCCTTATCGATTAAGGTTAGAACCGAGTCTTGGGAATACAAAACGCCATCCTTTGTTACAATTTTGGACTTTCGCTCCGTTTCAAAATAATTTTCAACAAACAACACCGAACGATCAATTAAATTCTCATGATACTTCTTCACTGTCACGAGCTCCCCTTTCTCAACACATGAAAATTCTACCATTCGCAAGTTTGTGAAGCAATCTATATTTCTGAAAATAGATACTGTTTTGACAATTAACTATGTCATACAAACTGTGCGTCAGCTTTGTATTCAGTTTTTATAACGACAAATGACCTATTGAGCAAGTGGATACAAGTCTCTTCTTATCTTAATCTGAACGTACCCGGGAATAAACGAACGTTCAGAAGGATACGATCATGAAAGACTTTGAAGAAGTGGCTGTAAAATATGCACCGATGATTTCTGCGGTTATCCGCAAGCTTCATATTTACCGTGATTACGATACCTTTCGTCAAATCGGCACTATCGCGCTATGGCAGGCGTGGGAGCGTTTTGAAGATGAAAAAGGAAATTTCACCCCTTTTGCGTACCGCAGTATCCAAGGAGCAATGCTTGATGAGTTGAAGCGCGAAACCAAAAGGAATGATCAGCTACCCCACAAAGGCACTGGGGCCCAGGAGGAAGACAGGGAAGAAATGGTGGATGGTCTGCCTGAGTGGCTGGAAGTGAGTAAATTGAATGGGCAGGAAAAACGGCTGTTGGAAGCACTGTATGTAAAAGGCTGCAGCCTTCCGGAACTGGCCATTATGGAAAATATTTCACTTGCAGGCATGAAGAAAAGACGTGAGCGGCTGTTGAAGAAGCTGAAAGATACGACTGTCCATCCGTTTAAGGAATAAGAAGTCAAACCAATTGCACGGAAGAGAATAGAGAAAAAGGTGGTAGTGAATAAATTCGGATTGTATAATGAATGACGCAGTGGAAAGAAATGAGGGTGACATCTATGGAAGCAATGATGACAGGCATGATCAATAATATCTTTTTCATCATATTTCCAATCATCGTCTATCAGATGCTGGCGACAGCGGGCCAACGAAATTTTTTCGTCAGCCATCGCGTTACAATGACTGTTCTTTTTTCGATTTCAATTATTTTATGTATGCTGTTTCCCTATCAATTTTTGACAGACCAATATATTTTCGACCTGCGTCAAGTACCCATGATCGTCGGAGCTCTCTACGGCGGTCCGATTGTTTCGGCCATGCTTTTTCTTGTATCCTCTATTGGCCGGATTTTTATCGGCGGGGATGGGATGTACATCGCGATCCTCAATCAATTTGTCATCGCTGCCGGGGTGCCATTTCTGCGGCCTTTGTATATGCGCATCAACCGGCTGGGGAAAATCGCGCTGGTATTTTGCATTTCGATAGTCTCGCTGTTGTTCAATATGTTTGCAGGTGCTTTCTTCTTTGGGGATCCCCTTCACGACATCATCGGAATTTGGGTGATGCTGATGATCAACCAGGGAACAATCATCGTTTTGACGGCTTTGCTGATCGAACATATGCAAAGACAGGAATATATGTATAACTCTCTGCTGAAGCATGAAAAAATGGAGACAGTCAGCCATTTTGCTGCAGCGGTCTCGCATGAACTGCGAAATCCCTTGCAGAGCATTAAAGGTTTTATTCAGCTGATGAAAGAATACGAATACAGCCGTGAAAAACAAGTGGAGTTTCATGACCTGATTTTAAGGGAAATCAATGCTGCAGAAGATTTGATCGATGATTATCTTGTCTATGCCAAGCCGACTTATGGGCAGCTTGAGCCAACTGCTGTCGCTCCTGAAGTTCGTCATGTCCTCAAAATCATGGCACCATATGCCACGGGAAAAGATGTGGAAGTGCATTTTGCTGAAATGGATGAAACGGTTGAAATCCTGGTTGATCGCCATAAGTTTCAGCAGGCATTGGTCAACATCATCCGGAATGGCATAGAAGCGATGCCAGATGGAGGGACACTTTCAATTTCAGTGAAGTCATCTCCTGCCAAAGTTTGGGTAGAAGTGACGGATAAAGGTGTCGGTATGACGAAAGAAGAAGTGCAGCGCTTAGGAGAACCTTATTTTTCAAATAAAATCAAAGGCACCGGACTTGGATTGATGGTCACTTACAGCATCGTCAGCCAAATGAATGGCCAAGTCCTGGTTGACTCGGAAAAAGGAAAAGGTACGGAATTCACCTTGGAATTCCCAAATCTTGCGAACTCAGAAAACAAATAAAACAGCAGTCTCCGCGGAGACTGCTGTTTTATTTACGCAATAATTGGCGTACAAAAGGAAGCACAGACTGCTCCTTCAGTTTGGCTTCGAACATGATGTCCGCATCCGTGTCGCCGAGTAGGAGCAATAATTCATTGAAGTCCGTTTCAGAAACAAGGTCATGATGGCGAAGATCTGTAAAACCTTCTTTGCCTGTACTGATATGGATTTTGGGTGTGCCGTAGCCTTCCCAGGTTTTCAGGATTTCTGCATAATCGACCGGTGTGCCGTCGTTATTGCAGTTGTGATGATGGATGTCAAAGCAGACAGGCACTCCGCATACAGCGTGGACGTCCAGAACATCTCTGACAGTAAAGGTCTTATCATCATTTTCCAATCGAAGCCGCTGGCGTATGGTTGGGGACAATGCCAGGTAAGCTTCCGCAAAACGCTGTTTGGCTGCTTCTTTATCACCATATGCGCCACCGGTATGGAGGATGATATCCGAGCCGCCTAGCAGCTGAATCAGTTTGTCGTGATATTCAAGGTCTTCAATCGATTTTCGTACCACTTCCGGTTTTGGTGAATTAAGTACAGTGTATTGGCCAGGATGTACAGATACCCTCATCTCATGTGTTTCGACAATTGAGCGGATTTCGTCTGTGATAGCCCGTACTTCTGGATCTTCCCACCAGATCCAGTCATTTATCGGATGGGTGGATAGTGGGACGATCGAGCTGGATGCACGGTAGAAATAAATATCGTTTTCCAGGTTCCAACGGAGGATTTCGAGTGTGGTCTCGAAATTCTTCATCGTCAATTCCTTTATCTTTCCAGTTCCTTCCGCTTCTGCCGTCGCTACACGCAAGGTTCTGAAGATCGTTTTCAATTCAGTGTTCATGCAGGCATAACCTAATCTCATGTTGCTTCAACTCCTCGCTCTTATTATACCCATCTCGAACGGATTGCATTCCTCCTGTTCGGGTATAAGTATAGTAATAATCCAATAAGGAGGAATTCCAATGATTGCAGAGGTCACCCGAACTCAACAAGGATATACAGCGGTATTTGATCGGAAACTGGCTCATGAACCGGAACAGGTTTGGCAGATGCTGACAGACAATCAGAAGATTCATCGGTGGTTTGCAGGATTGCAGATAGAGCAATCTGGCAAAGATGGCTACCTGACATTTGACATGGGGCATGGCAATTTCGAGAAAATGGCCATCACGGATTATGAGGAAAGAGAACGTTTGGGGTTTGAATGGGGCGAAGATCATGTCCTGTTCGAACTTACACCGGAAGAAGGCGGAACCCGGCTCAAGCTGGTGGAAACGATCCAGACACTCACCGACCATACGCCGAAAGATGTAGCGGGTTGGCATGTCTGCCTGGATGTCCTTCAAGCCCTTCTTGACAAAAAAGGAATTGAGCGGACATTGGAATGGGAACATTGGTATCCGGAATACAAGCGACTTTTTGAAAGCATGCGGGTTTCGTTTGAATAAGCTGCAATGTGGATTCTAAAATGTTTGCCTTTAATTCAACAAAAGTCAATTCATTGGTAAATTGTGAACGTTTGTACAGTGCTTAGATGCACTTACAAACGTTTTTTACTGTCTGGGGTTTTATGCTGTCTGCAGTCAGCACAAAAAGACAGGACGAGCAGCGCTTTGCTTGGTAAAATCAGCTAAAGGAGTGAGGGCTATGGGATGGGTGGAATCGCTGCAGCATGCCATTGATTACATGGAAGAGCATATGGAAGACGCGCTGACGATTGATCAAATTGCCGAACAGGCAAACGCTTCTGTTTTTCATTTTCAACGGACCTTTGCAATATTGACGGATTGTTCAGTTGCTGAATATTTGCGTAGAAGGAGGCTGACCTTGGCGGCGCAGGAGCTGTCGGCAACGAATCGGAAAATCATTGATATCGCCTACAAATATGGCTATGACACGCCCGAAGCTTTTTCAAAAGCGTTTCGGCGGCAGCATGGTGTCACGCCAAGTGAAGCCAGAAAAAACTTAGGGGAATTGCAAGCTTTTAACCGACTGGTGATCCAAGTAAATTTGAAAGGGGCAGATCCAATGAAGTATCGCATTGTAGAGAAGCAAAGTTTTCAAGCAATCGGGATAAAACGCCAGTTCTCTTTGACAGGTGGAGAGAATATGGCAGGGATTCCGAAAATGTGGAAGGAGCTGAATCAGCATGGCACGAGCAGCACAATCGCCAGTTTGAATGATGGGGAAATCAAGGGATTGTTGGGCATTTGTGCCGACTATCAGGACGGCCAAACCATGGATTATTGGATTGCTGCCGAAAGCACTCAAAGCGTGCCTGAAGGATTTTCTCAGTTGGAAGTACCGGCATCAACATGGGGGATCTTTGAAGTGCACGGTGCGATGCCGGATGCTATGCCAAAAGTGTGGAAGCAGATTTTTTCGGAGTGGTTTCCATCCAATCAGTATGAGAATGCCGGAACCGCTGAACTGGAGGTTTACCCGGAGGGAGATCCTTACCAGGAAGAGTACGTGTCCGAAATATGGATTCCACTAAAAAGTAAGCGGTAATTGCAGAGAAAAGGAGATGGAATGGCAGAAAACTCTGCCTTCCATCTCCTTTTTTATGTGTTTTTCAGTAGCTATTTGCTGTCCTTTTCAAAAAAACTTTCCAAAGCTGTATTGATTTTTCTCATCACTTCAATCTGTGTAGCGTCGGAATTTACCTTATGGATCCAAAGATAAGCCTCGGATTCTTTAGCTGGCAAATGTTCAAGAAGTAAAACTTCCCGACAAAAGTCTGGAGTGTTTTTTCCGGAAATCAGTTTTATTGTATACAAAGAGCTGGTTTTGATCACCTTATCTATCTGATACGTCTCCTCAAATTCCTCGAAGTCTGTAATCTGTATAAATTCGTTGTCTTTCTCTATTGATGGCGCCACTTAAAACACTCCTTTTACAAGATTGTTAATCCTCTATTTTGTAGATGATACAGGTTGGGGCTGTTTTCCTCAAACGCCATGTAATCCTTTAGTTTAGCAAATAAAAACTTAATAAAACAGATAAATAGTTACTGAGTATTTATTGTTCTCTACCAATTATTCTGGTTGTTTAAGGGGAAGCACCCCTGTATATTCTGTAAGAGCAGTTTCATATCTCGGCGACAGCAGCTGGATTCAGATGATTGATAAAACATGATCGCTTTATTGAAAAGACCATTTTAAGTGTGAAATGAATTTGTTCATTAACAAAAGGGGGACCTGGATATGAAGAAAAAAGGATTGGCAATCGCATTATTGATGGTTTTTCTGCTGGCAGCAGCGACGTTTGTGGGAGCCAAATCAACTTATGAAAAAGAGCCTGTGCCAAAAGGGGATCGGCATGACATTTCGGAAATCATCCCATCCAAAGCCAAATGGGAAAAGGTGGTCGCTGGAAAAGAAGGGTTCATGGAGGGCATCAACTTCGACCGTGAGGGCAATATATGGATGGTGAGCCCGATGTCAGGGGAACTTCTGAAAGTGGAAGATGGCGAGGTCAAGCATGTGAAAGAATATCCGGGTCCGGTAGGCGCGAAGTTTCATAAAGACGGCCGCCTTTTCATTACGGATATATCCGGAGTGATTCATGCGTATGATCCGGAAACAGGAGACAGTGAAATTGCAGTAAGCACTTATAAAGGCAAACCATTAAATGGATTGAATGACTTGATATTCGACGAAGAAGGCGGATTGTATTTCACGGAACCGATGGGCTCGAGTGCAACCAATCCCGTGGGACGCGTCTTCTATCTCCCGGCAGGCAGTACGGAGCCTGAACTGTTCGCAGAAAAGATCGCCTATCCGAATGGAGTTGCGATTTCCGCTGATGGACAACGTGTTTATATCTCAGAATTTGCGAAAAACAGCGTTCTGTCTGTTCCAGCTAAGAATGCACCACCCTCACCTGAAACACCGTTTGTCTTCGGATATTACGAAGGGGGCATCGGGCCCGATGGTTTGGCAGTCGATGAAAAAGGCAATTTGTACGTAGCCCATTTCCAGGCGGGTGAAATTGTTGTTCAGGATGCAAATGGATTCAGTTATGGAACTATTCGTCTGCCTGAAGATGCGGGTACTTTTACGACCAATCTGACATTCCACGACGGTTACCTGTATATCACCGAATCCTCGAAAAATGAAGTCTGGCGCATCCAAGTGAAAGAAGATGGAGTGCCGCTCTACGGACTGCAATAGCTGATTAATTGCAGATACTCAAATCCTTCTGCCGAAGTGAAGCTGCTGAACAAGTTCGAAACTCAAGCGTGTAGACATAAATAGTTTGGTGAAAAAGAAGAAGCTCGGCATTTCCTCAGGAAAATTGCCGGGCTTCTTCTTATTCTGCGGTATTCTCTTGCTCAATTTTGAATTCGAAAACATGGTCTTCTTTGAATTCACCTTTTTCGTAGTTTCTTTCGGCAAAGGTGAGGGTGCCGTCATGTGCAATCAGGACCACGGTTGCTGATCGTGTGCCATAATCCGGCGTTTTGATGAACATGGGAGACAACATACGCTCTAAATCCAATCCAACTCCAGTATCGGGCAGATGGGTATCGGGTGCTTGTTCAGCGTCCGCCAGTATCGTGAAGAGTATTTCGATATCGGGCTGGTCGGTCTGTGCCATATAGGAAGCAAGCCGCTCTTTTCCTTTTGTCACTTTTGGCCAGGGCGTATTCAGGAAATGGTTGCTCAGTCCATGGGTACCGGGTGGAATATCATAGGATTCGTCTTGGATATTATTGTAGTAAACCAGTTTCCTTGCATCCCCCATGATGATATTGAAGCCGGCATAGTGTGTCGGATCAATCGACTGCAAATAGTCTGCTGGAGAATCTGTACCTGCCAAAAAATCCTTGACGACTGCACCTCTGGATAACCGGCCTGCTTCCAGATTGGTGGGATCCCGAAAGTTTGTCAAAGCGGCAATCCGTCCGTGCTTAGTCACGCCCAACCAGGTGCCCATCCCCGTCAAGTCACGGCCAGCCAAAATATGGGGTTCATCATCCCAAAAATGAGCGGGCGCAGCAGGCCGTCCGTAGAATTCGTCCCGATTGGCAGCAACAACTAGTTTATATGTTGGGTGGTTCCGAAATTGAAGATTGATTAGGCACATGCGTTTTCCCCTTTTTGGTTTTATTATATACAATGAAGAGGTTAGTTGACAGAAAAAGGCATTGCTTTCTGACAATTAACAGGACCTTATTTCGCTTATAAAATGCAAGGCCCATTTCCGTTCCACTAAGCTTTCCATTCTTTCTATGGGTAGAGAGTAAGGTTGTCATCGGGCTATTGGTATATCGATTAAGATGAAGCCAGTAAATTTCTGATAATAGGTAGGTCAAAAGTTTCAATTGGAAGTATTTTCTGCTACACTATTAAAAGAGTTTTTCTCGGAACTGAGTCAGCAGCAAGTTAATAGGAGGAACAGCCATGACGAGTGAAGCAGGTTCATTATCTTTTGCACGCATATTAATGGAAGGCATTAAAGAGATGGTATTTGTTGTGAAAGTAAATGACAATGATTCTTTCGCTTATGAGTTTCTCAACAATGCAGTAATGGAGCGGACATTGCTTACTCCAGCCTCAATTGGAAAGACCATTGATGAAGTCCAGTCTGCAAAAAAAGCGGAGTTTTTGAAGGGGAAATATAGTGAAGTTCTCCGGGGAAGTTGCAGTATCAGCTATGAAGATTCATATTATTCTCGTGCAAATCGTTTGTTCTATTCGAAAAGCCTGTTGACACCTTTCTTTAATGATGAAGGTAAATGTACTCATATAGTAGGTCTTGTAACCGATGTCACTGAAGAGAAAACCGCTTTACTGCAAAGTGAAGGAATCCGTCAGCGGTTGGAGGAAAGCAGCGCTCGCTACCGTCCTTTATTCGACAGCAGTGCGGCTGCAATATTTACCTTAGATTCCGAAGGCTGCATTACGGGTGGAAATGCTACGGGACAGAAGCTCAGCGGGTTTTTCATGAGAGACCTGGCAGGAAAGAATTTTGTTGATTTCATTTTGCTGAAAGACCGGGAACAAGCTAGCGAGCATTTCTTATCGGCGGTCGCAGGTGAATTCAATGATCGCCGCCTTAAATTCACTTTTAAATCAGACACATTCATTGTCTGTTTAGTCAAATTCATTCCAATAAACCCGGAATCTAAAAAAACGGGCTTCTATATGATTATCAAAGATATGACGGAGCTGGACAGGGTGGCGAGCCTGTATCAGGAAGGAGCAGAGAATTTTCGGATCATCGCTGAAAATGTTCATGACGTCATCATATTGATGGACCGGGACAAAAATTATCTGTACGTCTCACCTTCAGTAGAAACTATTTACGGCTATAAAGCAGATGGAATTGTCGGACAGAAGCCGTTTTACAATGTGCATCCGGACGATGTCGATTTCCTCCAGCAGGCTTTCAACGAAGCGGCAGAAAACAGAACCCCCTACTTAATGCAGTTGCGGCTCCTCCATAAAAACAAGGGATGGGTTTGGTCGGAAATCAACGGTACTCCCGTTTTCGATGAAGAAGATCGATTTAACCATATGGTGATGGTGGCGCGGGATATCTCCATCCAAAAAGAGTATGAGAGCCAGCTCAAGCATTTCGCTTATTTCGATTCGTTGACAGAGTTGCCGAACCGCCGGAATTTCCAGGAGTATGCAAAGTCTCAGTTGGAACTCAATGAACGGTGTGGAAAGAGTTTAGCGGTTCTTATCCTCGATATAGATGATTTTAAGGAAATCAACGATCAATGGGGACACGAAACAGGAGATGCCGTCATCCAGGAATTCGGATTTCGGTTGAATAGCTGCATTCATGGACAGAATATGGCTGCGCGCTTGGGGGGAGATGAATTCGTCATCCTGTTGGCAGATATCGAAAGCAAAGAACAAGTGGCGGAAGTTGCTGATCACATTTACCGGGTGATGGAAAAGCCGATCGAGGTGCAGGGAGTATCGCTGAAGATCTCCATCAGTATGGGCATCGCTCTTGCGCCAGCTGAAAAAGTTTCGGTTTCTGTAATGATGAAACGTGCTGACATGGCCATGTATAAAGCAAAGAATAAGGAGAAAAATTCATTTCACGTGAGTCCGGCATGAGCAGAAATAGCTCATGCTTTTTATTTTTCAATATTCTGAAAACTGTCGTTTTTATAATAAACTTACGTTACAATGGAAATAGGTGGAAAAGGAATTAGACAAACCTTTATTCCGTTTTCATACTGAAAGTTTCATATTTTGAAGGAGGCGACAGTGATGATCGAGAATGCATTTTATTCGCAGGAAAACCATGGTCCGTTTCACTTGTATGAATTGGGGGATTTCAGTTTGGAGGAAGGCGGGGTGATTCCCCAATGTAAGTTGGCCTATGCCACGCATGGGCAGCTTAACGCGGAAAAAAACAATGCGATTTTAGTGCCGACCTGGTTTTCCGGAACCAGCAAGGATTACGAGAGTTACATAGGCGAAGGCAGAGCGCTGGATCCGAAATTGTATTTCATCATTGTTGTCAATCAGCTCGGCAATGGCTTATCGAGTTCACCCCATAATAGTCCATCGCCGATCGGGATGAGTAATTTTCCGCATGTGCGGATCGGAGATGATGTCCGGGCGCAGCATCAATTCATCACTGGGCATTTCGGCATCACGGAGCTGGCTTTAGTGGTGGGTGGCTCTATGGGCGCCCAGCAAACCTATGAATGGGCAGTCCGCTACCCCGACATGGTCAAACGTGCAGCACCTATTGCAGGAACTGCTAAAAACACTATCCATGATTTTATCTTCACTCAAACCTTGATGGATGCCATCACTTCAGATCCTGCTTGGAATGACGGAGAATACCAATCCAATACGGATGTGGCAGACGGCTTGAAACGACATGCGGATATTTGGGCTGTAATGGGATTTACCACTGAATTCTTCAATCAGGAAAAATGGGGATTGTTTGGTGTCGAAACGGTGGATGAGCTGATGGCAGGATTTTTGGAACCGTTCTTTCAGCTGATGGATCCGAATGCATTATTGGTGATGGGCTGGAAATGGCAGCGGGGAGATGTCAGTCGACATACAGATAATGATCTGGCAGCAGCCCTGGGTCGGATTAAAGCAAAGACTTTTGTAATGCCCATTGATCGTGATATGTTCTTTCCGCCGAGTGATTGTGAAAGAGAACAGCAATTGATTCCGAACAGCGAATTGAAAGTGATTACCAGTATTGCAGGCCATTTCGGGTTGTTTGGCGGCGAAGGTGAAGATTATCATGGCCAGGTCGACGGCTACTTGAAAGAGCTGTTGGCTGCAAGTGTAGTTGAAAGCGTTAACGAGTAGACAGCAACATAAATAAGCAGGGAAATTTCAGAACTCTTAGCTGATGGAAGCTAAGAGTTTTTATGATGTGATTTAATGGATTCTTATAAATTGGTAAAAATAGTGGGTAAAAGGTAGTGATTGAATTTTCAGATACAAAATAAGTTTTCTTTTTCTATGAAAAATGTTATGATTTCGTTAAATCATACATCCTACTAAAAATCCATAAATTGTATTTTTTATATAAACAAGTATACCTTTTTTCCTTTATGTTTTTAAGGGAATGCTTTGTACCATCAAGTTATTAAGTAATCCCGCAACCTAATCATAGGGAATTTAGTTTACTGATTATTCGAATAGTTGAGGTGAGAAAATGAAAGGATCCAATCGGAAAACTTCTATCTTTATTAGAATTTGCTGCATTCTTTGGATTTCTTTCTTTTTTCTTGCTATCGGAAAAATGACTGCAGAAACTGGCCGCGGTGGAGCCATAACTTTAACTGAAGAAGGTAAAGAGATGCCTCTGATCACGGATTTACAAATCCTGGAGGATAGACAAGGAACATTTGAAGTGAATGAGCTGCAGCAGCCTCCGCATAATTGGAAGTTCATTTCAAATGAAGAAGTAATTCCGAATGCTGGATTAAGCTCCGCTGCTTATTGGCTAAGCTTTACTGTTGAGGATCAGTCAGAAGGCAACGAATGGCTTCTTGAACTTGCCAATCCCTCCATTGATGAAGCGATTCTTTATTCCCCCGAAGATTCGGGAGGGTTTGACGTAGTTAAGTTGGGAACTACCGTTTCGAACTCAGAAAAAGCTCATCCCCATCATCATTTGGTCTTCGAACTGTTGCCGTTGGAGAATGCAGAAACGACATTTTTCATGAGAATTGAATCACAGGGAGCGATGCATCTTCCGATAACGATTTGGGAACATGAAGCCTTTGATGCGCAGAGTCGGCAGACAACTGCAATCATCGGTTTACTCGGCGGCTTGATCTTATTGTTATCAGCAGGCTGCATCAAGTGGTTTTTCAATTATCGCCAAAAAAACTTCCTGTATCTCTTTGTTCTGGCGCTATCGGTCTTTGTCGTTGCGTCAACATGGACTGGATTGAGTCTTGCGTATATTTGGCCGGAAATAGGAGGAATGATCCGACAAACTGTCTGGGTGTTTTTTGGAACAGCCGGCATCATGACCCTGTTCATCACGAAGAAGCTATTGCCATCTGCTTTGCTAAGCCACAGATTTATCGGATCGTTTGAAGCCTTGGCTGTCTTTGTCTTGCTGTCAATCGCAATTTCTTTTTTTTCTTATCCCATGGCTGGAGTGTTTTTGTGTATAGCCGTTTTCCTGTCGTTCAGCCTATCTTTGGGGATTTCCCTTTCGGCCTGGAGCAAAGGAGTTTCCTACGCAGCTCCTTATGCTTTTTCCCTGTTTCTATCCATCACTGCATTGGTCATTTCGTTTCTGACGGCTACGGCTATTTTGCCCTATGTAAAGCTGTTGCCATACGTACTTTATCTAGTCAGTGCAATTAGCCTGTTGTTTGCCTCAAAAGGGTTGCTGGCAAAAGAAAGAACGAATCTCGATAAGCATATTCATCAAGAACGTCAAGCGAATAAACGCCAATTGATGGAAATCGAAACCTTGAAAAATGCAAATAAGCGAAAAGATGAGTTATTGGCATTCACCACCAATGGCTTGCGCACGCCGCTTTACGGCATGATCGGCATTGCGGAATCACTTCAGGAATCCCCTGTGGGGAAAATATCACCTTTAGTCGCAAATCAATTGAAAGAACTGGTGGCAAGCGGAAAAAACATGGCGCATTTGGTCAATGATGTTATGGATTCTTCAAAAATGAAGCAGCCCCATCTGCAGCTGCATGTGGAAGTGACTGCGATTGACGTGTTATGCGACAAGGTTATCTCGCTGTGTCGGCCGCTTTTGCGGTCTGAGTCAGTTGAGCTCTATCATACCGTTCCTGCTTCGTTGCCTAAAGCAATGGCTGATCCTGAGCGTGTCCAGCAAATCCTTTATAATCTGATTGACAATTCCATCAACTATACTCATAAAGGAGAGATCACTGTCTCAGCCCGCGTTTTGGGAGAGCAGCTGGAAATATCAGTAAAGGACACCGGAACGGGCATCCAGGAGAAACGGATTCCTTCTTTATTTGAAGGGGATGATGCACAGGAAGAGCTGCACGAAAATAAAAGCACAGGGTTGAAAATTGCCAAAAATCTAGTGGAACTTCAAGGAGGAGTACTGAAGGCCAAGTCGTATATGGGAACCGGCTCAACTTTCAGCTTCACTTTGCCGATTCATAAAGATGAATTGGGATGGAAGTTTTCGGATGGCTTCGAATCGGGCATAAAGGAATTGACCGCATCCCAATTAGCTGATTCTATGCTGAAAGAAAGTACAACAAAAAGAAATCTTCACATTCTGGTCATCGATTCGGAAGAAATCAACCGTCTTGTCCTATTGCGCCAATTGCTGTCAGCCGGCTACCAGGCTGTTGGTGTGGAAGGTGGAAAAGCAGCGATGCAGCTGCTGGGGCATAAACCGGTGGATTTGATTGTGATGGATGGACATTTAGTGGATATGACAGGAGATGAATTATGCCGCCATATCCGCTTGGACTTCACCTTGACAGAACTGCCGATTCTCATGCTCTCGCATGTGGATGGGCTGCGTGAAAAAAAGGAAGCTTTTACTGCTGGGGCAAATGATTATCTGCTGAAGCCCTGCGACAAGGAAGAGTTTTTACTGCGCATCGAAACCCTGGCAAATATGCGGAGCCTGACACAGGAAATCACCAACTTGAATTATTTTCTTGAACGCAATGTCAAAGAACGGACGATGGCACTTGAAATCACCAATATGAATCTGTTGACTGTCAATGACGAAATTCAGGAGATCGAGAAGTCCAGAAATGAAATGCTGTCAGCGATTTCCCACGAGCTGGGCACCCCGATTACGTTGATCCATAGTTATATCCAAGCAGTGAAAGAAAGTTTAATCGAAGAGAATAATCCGCGCTATTTAGATATGATCCATAAAAAGCTACTGCTTTTGGAACGCCTGACAGAAGACCTTGTGGAGTTGACCAAATACAAATCAGGGAATATGATGCTGCGCTTTGAGGAAAGACAGTTGCGGGGATGGTTGGACCGTCTCGTAGAATCCATGGCATCTGATGTGACACAGAGTGGGCGGGCGTTCGAATTTCTCGGAACGGAAAATCGGGATGATATCCAACGAGCGCTTTTGGCTATTGACCTGGATCGTCTTGACCAGGTCATCTCGAATATCCTCTGGAACGCTGTCAAGCATACCTCTGCAGAGGAAGGCAGAATCACCTTATCTATTGAAATACTGGCCGGAAATAATGAAGATGCATCACTGAATGAAGAAATGGACGGAGAACTGGTGATACGGATTGGCGATAATGGTTGTGGCATCAATAAAGAAGCCTTGCCTTATATCTTCGATCGTTTCTATAAGATTGACAGTTCGACCGCCTATAAAGGAAGCGGCCTTGGACTAGCGATTGCCAAAGAAATTATTTTAGCCCATAAAGGACAGATTTGGGCAGACAGTACAGAAGGGAAAGGAAGCGTCTTTATCATTGTATTGCCGCTGACTTTCCATTAAGGGGTGGATGAAAAATGGATGCTACTGTATTGATAGTGGACGACGATGAAGGAATCCGTGAATTGATGCGCTTATTCCTGTTAAAGAAAGGCTACAGCGTGCTGCAGGCAGAAGATGGTTTTCATGCCCTTGAACTGCTGGAAAAGGAAAAGCCGGATCTGATCTTGCTGGATGTCGAAATGCCGGGTATGAACGGGTTGGAAGTATGTGAGAAAATCCGCATGAAGACGACTTTGCCGATTCTCTTTGTCAGTTATCGGAAAGAGCTGGTGTATAAGATTCAAGGGCTCGAAGCCGGAGGTGATGACTATATTACCAAGCCTTTCGATTTTAATGAATTGGAGGCCCGCATACGGGCCATACTTCGGAGAAATGGCTGGAAGAATGCCGAAGAAGACCAGCTGACAATCATCAAATACAAAGATCTTCACATTCATGTAGATGCTCGCGAACTGTACATTGCGGGAAAGCCGGTGAAGCTTTACCATAAAGAATTTCAATTATTGCTGCTGCTGGCGCAGACGCCGAATCGGGTTTGGACTGCTGAACAATTATACGATCAAGTATGGGGCTATTATTCCGAAGGGGATGTCCAGACAGTAAAAGTGCACATCAGTAATTTGCGGAGAAAGATCGAAAAGGACCCCGCTAACCCAAATTTCATCCAAACTGTACGAGGGTTTGGCTACAAATTCATATTGGAGTGAAAGGCATTCGGCTTCCATAGGCCGGATGCTTTTTTGTGTGGATATGTGATCAGGTCCGAAAAATTCTCTTTTGTTAGAATTTTAAGATTATTTAACTATTATTTAACCTTTGCTCCTTATTATTAAGCGTACAAAGGATAAATCTTAGGAGGATCTACTTATGGAAAGCACATTTAATCTCAACAAATTCCTGAAAGCGGTGCAAAAGAGAAAGGCATTGATCATTCTCGTCACACTGGCTTTCATTGTCTTTAGTGCTGTTGCGAGCTATACCGTCATGAAGCCGGTTTACCAGGCAACTACGCAAATCCTGATCAATCAAAACACGGAGGGCAGCCAGAATTTCGACAGTCTGGATATCGACACCAACCTTCAATTGATCGGAACGTATAATGTCATCATAAAAAGTCCGGCGATTTTGTCCAATGTGATAGAGGAATTGGAGCTGAATGATTCGGTTTCATCACTGACGGAACGGATTACAGTCAACAATATCGAAAGTTCACAGGTAGTCACCTTGTCCGTTGAAGATTCGTCGATGGAGCAGGCCGTGCTGATCGCCAATACGACAGCGAAGGTTTTTCAAACGGAAATCAAGCAAATGATGAAGGTGGACAATGTCAGTGTACTGGCTGCAGCGGAAGCGAATCCGAATGCCAAGCCCATTCGCCCCGACCCTGTATTCAACATGGCCATTGGAACCATTATTGGATTGGTCTTCGGGGTAGGCATCACGTTGATCCTGGAGCAATTGAATACGACCGTCCGTTCTGAAGAGGATATCGAAGAAATGGCAGGACTGCAGATTTTAGGAGTGGTCAGTCCGGTAGACAGCAATTTAAAAATGGAAAAACCATTAAATCTTAAAGACAGATTGGAGAAGGATGTCCATGCAGAAAACGAAAAAGACAAAAAGGTTAATGCCGCGAAAATTGGTGGCTCGTACTAATCCACAATCGATTGCGGCTGAACAATACCGGACCATCCGGACCAACATTAACTTTTCGACACCTGGGCTGGATTCGAAGATCATCCTATTCACATCTGCTTCTAAAGAGGAGGGAAAATCGACGACCGCTGCAAACATGGCGATCGTCTTTGCGGAAACCGGCAAAAAGGTATTGCTGATTGATGCGGATATGCGGCGGCCGACGTTGTATCGGACTTTCCAATTAGGGAATAATACCGGGCTTTCCAACTTATTACTCAGAAAAGGACAGCTCAAACATTCAGTGAAAGCTAGCGGCATTCAAAATTTGGACCTGCTGATGAGTGGACAGATTCCACCAAATCCAGCGGAATTGCTGGAGTCGGATGCGTTGGATGAATTGATGGAAGAGATGCGGGGATTGTATGATTACGTGCTTTTTGACTCGCCGCCAATTCTATCTGTAACGGACTCCAAAATTTTGGCAAATAAATGCGATGGCACGGTGCTGGTCGTCAATACCGGCAAATCTGAAAAGCAAAGTGTTGAAAAAGCGCGTGATTCCTTAGCGACTGCAAAAGCATTCATCCTGGGTGTCGTATTAAATAATTATCCACTGACTAAAGAAAATTATTATTATCACAATTATACGAACTAGTTCGGTCCATTCGACAGGAAAGGGAGAAAATGAATGAAGGTGCATAAACAGCGATTACTCGGAATTCTTCATCATTCTCTACCACCGTTTCTTGTCTTCTTTCGCCAAATCCGTCAATTCATACTGGTCGGGTTTGAAAATATTGAAGAAAAACTTGAAGATGCGGTCTTGCTGACAGCACCGCATTTAACAGGAAAAACTGTCATGGTGACCGGCGCCGGCGGACGGATCGGTTCAGAAATCAGCCGGCAACTGATCCAATATCAGCCTGACCGGATCCTGTTGCTTGGAGATGGACCGCGTTCCATCTATTTGGTGGAGCACCAGCTGCAGAAGCTGTTGGAAAGGAATACCGAAATTATCCCTATTATTCTAAACATGCAGGACAAGAAGCGGCTTTTTGAAGCAGTCCGGCGTCATCGGCCGGACATCATCTATCATACAGCTGGACATCAGCAAATTGATTTTACGGAAGAGAAATCTGCCGAGGCGCTGTATTCCGATGTTTATGGAACATATAATATTTCGGAAGCGGCTAACCGCTATCGCATCAGCACTTTTGTATTGGTTTCCTCAGAGCAGGCAGTAAAGCCCCGCAATCTTAGCGAAGCCGCCAAGCGGTTGACGGAAATAATTGTTGAAAGCATCGCAGTGACGAGTCTGACAGCGTACATGATCATCCGTTTGCCCGACAAGCTGGATCATCGGCAACATGGCGGAAAGCCTTATCACTTGTTTGAGCAGGACGCGCCAGTCATCCAGGCGGCACAAAATGTACTTCATGCTGGAAGAGAGCGGGAAGTGCTTGGAAGCAGCAATTTGATTCAGCAAACAGACAAAAACACCGGAAACGGGTTTTCCCCACAAGATCGGCTCAGTCAAATAGAGGTGGCACGCCTTTTAAAACAGTTGAAAACGATGCCGGAGGAAAAAGCGAAGGAACTGGTTATTTCGATTATAAAGAACTAAAGCGTGAAAGGGTGGAGCAAATGGACGCAGAAAAATATCACAGCGAGCTTTATTTTAAAGAAGATGTGGGCGAGTTCGGAAGGGATCTGCCATTTCAGAATGATGACATGATCGAACAGCATCCTTTCCTGAACAAAATCTATCCCTATGCCCTGAATACCATTCATTTGGTGACATATTGTGAAAACAATACGGTTTCATTGCTGTCAGGCAGTTTGGAAATTGGCACTGTTGAAAGTGCTTCTGGATTTGCAGACGAAATCGGAGGCATCTCATGCGGGGTGGATCATCAGGGGAACTTGAAATCACATGCCTATGACTTGAATACATTGGAAAAAAACGATAAGCATCCACAGACTCGTTTTGTGTTCGCAGGCAGCAGCATTCCCCATTTCGATCGACTCAAGTCCTTTGCCATCAACATGCACATCCACAATAACGTCGACGATGTGATTTCATGGAAACTGGCATTGAATTCAAAAGGCCAGCCCATTTTGATCACTTCACTGATGGAAAAAGAAAACCTGCTTTAACCGAACTTTTTTTAAAACATCTTGCCTAAATTCAGGATGCCCTGAAGCCGCTCTGCCAATTAAAGAATCCACCATGTGAGCCTAGGGAAGCTCGGTATTCCCGGATTTCTGCATAAACTAAACAAAATACAGCTGATTGTTGGATTCCATAAAAGAGAAAAGACAGCGGCCATTGCAGAGGATTGGAACAACCAGCTCAGACAATTCCACTGCTTGAGTCTGGGTAGTAGAAAAAGGGGGATATTCAGTGCTATGTTGCAAAACTTAAAAATAGCCGTAGTCGGTCTGGGCTATGTCGGATTGCCCGTTGCGGTTGCCTTCAACCAAAAATACCCTGTCATCGGCTACGATACAAGTATAGAGAGAGTTCAGGCCTTAACGATTGGCATGGATAAAACGAATGAAGTAAGCCGTGAGGAGTTCAGGAAATCGACCATCCTTTTTACGGCTGACCCAACGGATCTGAATGACGCAGGATTCATCATCATTGCTGTGCCGGCATCCATGGATGAAGAGAAGCTGCCGGAACTTTCTGCTTTGGAAGGGGCCTGCAGATGTGTGGGTGGACATATGAAAAAAGGGGCGGTAGTAGTCTTGGAATCGACTGTGGCACCGGGGATGACCGAGGAGATTTGTATTCCGCTGCTGGAGAAATATTCAGGCTTTGAAAGCGGGAAGGAATTTTTTGTTGGCTATTCCCCTGCCAGAATTTTACCGGGAGACAAAAAAAACCGCTTTACAAAAATAAAAAAAGTTGTGGCAGGGCAAAATGAAGAAGTGACGGATTTTCTGGAACTTGTATATGGAAGTGTCGTGACTGGCGGCATCCATAAAGCGCCGTCTATCCGTGTTGCTGAAACAGCAAAGCTGATCGAGAACATTCAGCGGGATGTCAATGTGGCGTTGATGAACGAATTGGCGCTGATTTGCGAGCGCTTAAAAATCGATACTCAAGAGGTTTTGGAGACAGCAGGAAGCAAACGGGATTTCGTGAAGGCGTTTCCGGATCTGGTCGGTGGACACGGGATTGAGGTGGCTTCATTTTATATGGCGAATAAAGCAAAAATGGTCGGCTATAACTCAGAAGTGATTTTATCGGGACGTAACATCAATGACGGGATGGGCAGATTCATTGCGCAGTCGCTGATCAAAAAAATGATTCAGGAGAATATCAGCATAGCGGACGGACGCGTCACAGTATTAGGGCTTTCTTCTAAAGAGGATATCCCCGACCTGCGAAATTCCAAGGTGATTGATATCGTAAAGGAGCTGAAGGAATACGGCATTGAAGTGCAGTTGGCCGATCCTTATGCATCAGAAGAGGATGCAGAACGTTATTACGAATCGAATATCTTAAGCGAGCACCAGTTGAAACCGGCACATGCCGTTATATTGGCCGTGCCGCATAAGCCCTATAAAGAAGGAGGCTGGCAGCAATTTGAGAGCTTATTGCTTGGACAGCAAGGGATTGTCTTCGATGTAAGGGGCATTCTCGACCGAAAGAAGAAACCGGAAAAAATCCGCTTATGGCGCTTATGACTTTATGGAAAAACGATATTCTCATGCACATCTGAACGGCCCACAGCAGATCGGATAAGAAAGACCCGGAATTGCTGGACTAAGGAACGCCAATCTAAAAGTCTCTTTGTGTTATTTCCAGACGAAGGAATATTTAGAAGAAAAGCAGCCCGCGCGATATTTTCGCGGGCTGTTTTTTTGAACAGGTGGAAGGGTATGGAACAGTATAGAACTAAAGGAGGGCGAAGTTATGGAGATTGTGGCGAAGAGGGATTTGCTCAAGGACCGTTACGGGAATTATTATATGGTGTCTTATGCTTCGAAAAAATCGTTGACGATTGTTAATGCCGCCATGTATCATGCGTTCAATCAAACACTCAATGAAGAGCTGGTGGCTAAAGTGAAGGCAAAGTATCCAAATGACATTGCCTGTGGAAAGTATTTTGCCGATTTGGTCCATGAGCAGGTAGAGCAAATGAACAGTCCCGACAATCCCGGTAAAATCTATGATATTGAAGATGTAAAAAAAGAGTATGATTTGCACATGAAGCCGCTTTATGATGATTCATTTCATTTGTAGCGGTATCTGGAAGCCGAACAGTCCACTACGCCACTTCTTTAAGAGGAGAGGATTCGTATGCCCAGACTACTAAGTTGCAGTTTAGCGTTGGTGCTGCTTTTGGGAGCGTGTGGCAATGAAGAGCCGGAAGTGCAGATTCCCCCAGGGTCGGATACCAACATAACGGCGGATGACCCGGAACGTGCAGAAGAAGCCGTAAGTGAGCCTGCTTCTGAAGAGGAGGCAGCGACTGTAGATCCGTATGATTATTTTATGCCGGACGGTTCGACAGCTTCTTTTCTCGGTGAAGGAAATGAGTACGCCAGTTTTACACTTCGGACAGTTTATCTGGAAGGCGAGCATGTGGCCGTTTATGAAGACAATGGCGGAACCGTAGCACTGAGAGTTTACAGGCTGAGCGAAGACGCAATCGAACTGGTGGAAGAACAAGTTGAGTTTTACGAAGACTACACAGCAACACGCGAAGAACTGGAGGCGCTCGAGCCCATCCGGACTTACCTGACCTTCCCATTGGAATCCGGAACGGTTATCGGAGAGCGGACAGTCGTCGAAACGGATGCGACAGTTGAAACCCCTTTTAAAAATTTTGAGCAAGTGGTTGTGCTCGAACGTGAAGGTGAGGAAGATTCACTCAGCAGATCTTATTTTGCCGAAGGTTATGGCGAGATAAAACGTGAATACCGGATGCAGGAGGAAGGCCAAGAGGAATTTGTCGTGACCTCCGTTTTGGAAGAGCTTGAAACAGAATGAAAAAGAGCGCCTGCCGAGGAATGGCAGGCTTTTTATCGATCAAAAAACAACGGATGTCAGATAGTCGGATTTAGTGTAAGCTAGAATTCAAGAATAGTGGAAAAGGGTTGAACCAAATGAAACCTCCGATTAATGCAAAAGACGTTGCAAAGCTGGCAGGCGTTTCGCAATCATCTGTCTCCAGAGTATACTTTGAAGGAGCCAAAGTTTCGGAAAGAACACGTAAAAAAGTTTTGGCTGCAGCTGAAGAGCTGGGCTATCGCCCGAATGAATTTGCCAGAAGCCTAATCACAAGCCGGACGAAAATCATCGGCCTGGTGATGAAAGGTGTGGAAAACCCATTTTATCCCCAAGTGTTGACGCAATTCACCGCTTCGTTTAAAAAGCATGGGTACAGTGTGCTGTTTGTCCATACCAATAACGATGAAATCCAAACAGAGGACGTCGAAACTTTATTGAATTATAACGTCGCAGGGGTGGTTATTACAGATGCCACGATGTCGTTGAAGGTAGCTGAGAGCTTCAAGGCGAACCATATTCCCTTGGTATTTTTTAATCGGAAATTAAACTTATCTGATTTCTATTCAGTATGCTGCAACAATTTGAATGCTGGACGTGTAATCGCTGAATACTTAATCGCGGAAGGTTCAACGGATATGGCGTATATTTCGGGAAATGAAAATACATCAACAAGTCTGGAACGTGAAAAAGGTTTCAGGGAAGTGTTGGAACAGCATAAGCTGAGTTATGCAAAATATTCTTCAGATTACACCTATGGAGGTGGATATGCCACAGCTCTTACCATAATCGAAAATGGCAGGCTGCCCACCGCTTTTTTCGTGGCGAATGATATTATGGCGTTGGGCGTTTTGGATGCATTGCGGAAAAAAAGGATTCAAGTGCCTAAGCAGGTCAAGGTCATTGGCTTCGACAATATTGATATGGCATCATGGCCAGCCTATGAACTGACGACATGGGAACAGCCGATTGAAAAGATGGTTGAAGAAACAGTTGCTTATTTATTAGCTGAAATAGCCGAATATACAGGCACCGCAAGGATCCTGGAAATAGAAGGTGCATTTATTGAACGGAAAACAACGTAATAGATGTTGACTTTCAAGAAATATTCACATACTATCTAAATAGTCTCACTTTTGCATACGTATTCATATTGAAAAATGGAGGAGTTAATTATGATGAAAGTCTTAAAAGCAGGTAAATCACAGGAAGAAGTAAGCGCTAACGATTCAAAGGTTTCGCAAATTGTTGCCGGAGCATTAAAGGATGTAGAAGAGCGTGGCGATCAAGCGGTACGCGAACTTTCCGAGAAGTTTGATAAATGGGTACCTGAATCTTTCCGTTTATCTACCGAACAGATAAATGAAATCGTTTCCAAAGTGCCGGATAGTGTCATTGAAGATATAAAATTTGCTCAAAAGAATATCCGCGAGTTTGCAGAAGCGCAATTAGCTTCTATGCATGATATTGAGGTCGAAAATATTCCTGGTGTCATTCTGGGCCATAAGAACATTCCAGTCAACAGTGTAGGCTGCTACATTCCAGGCGGACGCTATCCGATGGTTGCTTCAGCGCACATGAGCGTTTTGACCGCTAAAGTCGCAGGGGTTAAACGTGTAATCGCTTGCACGCCTCCAATCAATGGCGAAATTCCAAATGCGACGATTGCAGCGATGTCACTTGCCGGAGCGGATGAAATCTATTTGCTGGGCGGAATTCAGGCAATGGCAGCCATGGCGATTGGAACTGAAACCATCGAATCGGTTGATATGATCGTCGGACCGGGTAATGCGTTTGTTGCTGAGGCAAAACGTCAGCTGTATGGACGCGTCGGAATTGATTTGTTTGCAGGACCTACCGAAACTTTAGTCGTAGCAGATCACACAGCTGATGCCGAGATGGTGGCAACGGACCTATTGGGTCAAGGGGAGCATGGACCGACTTCGCCTGGTGCTTTAATTACCACATCAGAAGAACTGGCAAATGAAACGGTGAAGGAAATCGAACGTCAATTAAAGACTTTGCCAACTGCAGATGTTGCAAGTGTTTCCTGGGAAGATTATGGGCAAATCCTTTTAGTTGATTCAATAGAGGAAGCAAGGATTGAAGCGGATCGCTTAGCTTTTGAACACGTTGAGATTCTGACGGAAAACCCGGATTACTTCCTGGAAAATATGACGAATTACGGTTGTTTGTTCCTTGGACCGGAAACGAATGTTGCATACGGTGATAAGGTGATTGGGACCAACCACACTTTGCCGACAAAAGGCGCAGCTCGTTATACCGGGGGATTATGGGTCGGAAAATTCATTAAGACAGTCACCTATCAGAAAGTGACACCAGAAGCGAGTGCATATATCGGTGAATATGCGGCACGTTTGTGTCAGCTTGAAAACTTCGCAGGACATGCAGAACAAGCACTCCTCAGAGTCAGAAGATATGGCAATAAATAAACTGCATATAGTGGATTAAAGGGTTGATCGTCCATTCTTCTAAGAATCAGATACAAAGAAAGATAGTTTTTATTGAATATATTAAGTTCAACTTATTTAACTTGAAGGGTATGGGGGTAGTATAAATGCTTGGCATGATTGGAATGTTTGGCGGGTTGCTTCTATTGATATATTTGACGATGCGCGGAATGAACTTGCTCATCGCAGCACCTTTGACTGCTTTGTTTGTAGCTGTACTAAATGGACTACCTTTGTTTCCCCAGCTTGCTGAAGAAGGGGCCGCCAACTTTTTAACAAATTACATGACTGGATTTACAGGGTTCATCGCCTCCTGGTATTTGATGTTCCTGACAGGGGCTATTTTCGGTAAAGTGATGGAAGACAGCGGTGCAGCTGATAGTGTTTCGAAATGGATTGTCAGCAAAATCGGTATGAAACGAGCAGCTTTGGCAGTAGTAATTGCTTGTGCAGTTTTGACTTATGGCGGAGTTAGCTTATTCGTCGTAGCGTTCTCTGTTTATCCAATGGCTCTTAGCCTTTTCAAACAGGCGGACTTGCCGCGGCGCTTTATTCCAGCGGCACTGGCTTTCGGATCGACGACTTTTACGATGACCTCTGCTGGATCACCGGAAATCCAGAACTGGATTCCGATTGAATTTTTAGGGACATCCCCTTATGCAGGATGGCAAGTCAGTTTAATTGTAGCGATTTTTATGATGGTTTTCGGTTATTGGTGGTTGAAGAAGATGATTGGTAAAGCAGTAGCAAAAGGTGAGCATTTTGTTTCTAGAAAAACAGATCCTTCTGCAGAAAGCCGAAAAGAATTGCCGAATCCTCTTTTGAGTATGATTCCGCTTTTAGTCGTATTGATTATCTCGTATATATTCCATGATTCCCTTGGTACTTCGGCTTTAATTATTGCGTTGAGCGGTGGTATTTTAAGCACCTATCTCATCAATCGAAAATACTTCGAAAATCTTAGCAAAGCTTTTAGTGACGGCGCTATGGGAGCGGTTATTGCTATCGCCAATACGGCGGCTGTAGTTGGTTTTGGTGGAGTTGTCAGAGTGACACCTTCTTTTGAAGCGGCAGTTGATGTGATGACAGGAATCCCTGGAAGCCCGTTGATCGGCGGAGCATTGGCAGTAGCGGTCATTGCTGGACTGACAGGATCGTCTTCAGGTGGTCAAGCAATTGCATTGCCGTTGCTGGCACCTCATTACTTGGATATGGGCGTCGATCCCGAAGCCTTGCATCGAACAGTTTCTATTTCTTCTGGTTCATTGGATTCATTGCCGCAAGGCGGCTATGTAGTCACAACCATTCGTTCGATTGCTGGAGAGACGCATCGTGATGCTTATCCGGCATTCGGTGCATTATCAGTTGTCGTACCATTGCTTGGTGCTGTCCTGGCAGTAGTGTTATTCTCACTTGGATTATAAGATGAAACCGCCCAACAAACGATGCATGATAAAGTTTGTTGGGCAGTTTTTTTATCAAGTAAAAGATGGAGAGGTGCAGATGATGGAGAAAGTTTCAATCCTTGGCGCAGGAACGATGGGCCATTCAATTGCCTTGTCAGCGGCATGGGCCGGCCAAATCGTAAAAGTTTTCGGAATCAATGAGCAAGATCTTAAAAATGCTGATAGAGGACTAAGTAATAAACTCAAAGTAATGACAGACAACGAATTAATCACAGTTGAGCAGGCTGAAGAAATTAAAAAAGGCATTGTCTTGACCACTTCTCTTGAAGAAGCAATTTCTAACTCCACTTTCATTATCGAAGTCATACCTGAGATTTTAGATCTGAAAAAAGATTTGTATAATCGATTGGAAAAGATAATTGGAGATGAAGTGATCATTGCCAGCAATACTTCCGGTTTCAAACCGAGTTTATTGGCTGAAGATCTGAGACATCCTGAGCGTTTTGTGGTGACTCATTTTTGGAATCCAGGACACCTTATTCCATTGGTAGAAGTGGTAAAAGGTCAGTATACGAATGAAAAAACCATTCAACGGGCAATGGAACTTTTACAAGTTATGAATAAGAAACCGATATTGCTCAATAAGGAAATTCCAGGATTCATCGGTAATCGTCTGCAATATGCTTTATTCCGAGAGGCACAGGCATTATTGGATGCTGGAGCCGCTTCAAAAGAAGATATCGATGCGGCAGTTACCTACAGTATCGGACGCAGGTTACCTGTTACAGGACCACTTATGACGGCGGATATGGGAGGACTGGATGTCTTCTCGGCAATTTCCAATTATTTGTTCGAGGATTTGGCGACAGACCAACGCTCAGGTGAAACTTTGTCAAAGCTGGTTGAAGAAAACAAGTTGGGCGATAAAAGTGGAGAAGGGTTTTATTCCTGGAATCCTGATACTTCAGTAAGGTTGAACGAAGAGCGGGAACAGATATTAATTCACTTTTTAAAAAATGATTTGAAAGTGGGGAAATCTGAATGAGCGACTATTTCTCCGAATTGAAAAACAAAACAGTCATTGTTACTGGAGGCAGTAGGGGAATTGGAAAAGACATCGCACTGACTTTCGCCAAGTTGGAAGCCAATGTAGTAATTTCCGGAAGAAATCAAACTGTTCTGGAGTCAGCACTGACCGAGCTGCAAAAGCACAATCCAAAATGCATAGCTGTTTCCGGAGATTTAAGCGATATTGTGGAAATCCGTAAACTGATTGACACAGCAGCGTCCGAATTTGGAACCGTCGATGTGCTGATTAATAATGCAGGGGTCAATATTGCAAAGCCAGCAATGGAAGTGACAGAAGAGGATTGGGACACGGTGCTGGACTTGAACTTAAAGACGGCATTCTTTGCTAGTCAGGCGGCGGGGAGGTACATGCTCGAACAACAGAGCGGGCGCATCATTAACATTGCTTCCCAAATGGCATTTGTCGGTTACATTAAAAGGGCTGCCTATTGTTCGAGCAAAGGCGGCCTTGTGCAGTTGACGAAAGCTTTGGCTGTAGAATGGGCGAGTCATGGGATTCGAGTTAATGCAGTGGCGCCGACTTTTATCGAGACTGAGCTGACTGCAAGTATGTTTGAAGATAAGGAGTTCAAAAAAGATGTCGACAATCGAATCTTGCTAGATGGTTTATCACAGCCTGAAGACATCTCTGGTGCGGTTTTGTATTTGGCTTCGAATTTGGCTAATTTTGTAACAGGTGAAACGATTAAGGTTGATGGAGGCTGGACAGCTATATAAAGATGGTTAAAAAGCAATTGGAACGATTCTGTTTTTGAGGGGATTCACAAGAGCCAGAAATTTATAGTCAGAATAAGAAAATGAACCTTGTAATGAACCTTTAACGCTTTATCCGCCTAAAGTCTGAAATTTCCCGAATTGAGCGAAAACTCTTTCAATTATTCGAATACCCTTTATAATGAACAATTATAAACAAAGGGAGATGAGGCAAATGTCTAAGCTGAAAAACGACTCGTTGCAATTGCATCGGACGCATCAAGGGAAATTGGAGATTCGGTCGAAAGTGGCAGTAGAAAACGAAAGGGACTTGAGCCTCGCTTATTCTCCAGGAGTTGCTGAACCTTGCAGGGAGATCGCTGCAGATCCAGCGAAAGTCCACGACTATACGATGAAGAGCAATATGGTTGCTGTAGTTACAGACGGTACAGCTGTCCTGGGACTTGGCAATATAGGGCCGCTGGCAGCATTGCCGGTTATGGAAGGAAAGGCTATATTGTTCAAGGAATTTGCTGGAGTGGATGCATTCCCGATTTGCCTGGATACGACAGATGCTGAAACCATCATCCAAACGGTGAAATTGCTTGAACCGGGTTTCGGCGGCGTCAACCTTGAAGACATTTCAGCCCCTACTTGTTTCATTGTGGAAGAGCGCCTGAAAAAAGAGATGGGCATCCCCGTGTTTCATGATGATCAACATGGCACCGCCATCGTTACATTGGCTGGCCTGATCAATGCATTGAAATTGGTGGGCAAGGACGTGCAGGAAACCAAAATCGTTGTAAACGGTGCAGGAGCTGCGGGGATTGCCATTGTTAAATTACTGAGTAAATTCGGCTTCGGCCATCTGATCATGTGTGATACGAAAGGTGCCATTTACAAAGGGCGCAAAAATGGCATGAATCCATATAAAGAAGAAGTGGCTGAAATGAGCAATTACGACCGCAAGGAAGGCTTATTGGCAGATGTCATCCACGGAGCGGATGTCTTTATCGGCGTTTCGGCAGAAGGTGCTTTGACTGAAGAGATGGTCAGAACCATGAACAGCGATGCCATCATCTTTGCAATGGCCAATCCGAATCCTGAAATTCTTCCGCATTTGGCGAAGCGGGCGGGAGCCAGAGTCGTGGGCACAGGACGCTCCGACTTCCCGAACCAGGTCAACAATGTATTGGCTTTCCCAGGTCTCTTTAGAGGTGCCTTGGATGTCCTGGCTACAGATATCAACGACGCGATGAAAATCGCTGCTGTCGAAGCGATAGCGGGTTTATTGGAGACAGATGAGCTGCATGAAGATTATGTCATCCCGAAACCATTTGATTTGCGTGTAGCTTCTGCAGTTGCGGCTGCAGTTGCTAGAGCAGCAATAGAGACAGGTGTTGCCCGTAAAACGATTGAAACGGATGATCTGAAGCAAAAAACGGCAAGCTTATCGGCAGCTGGAGAAAACTAAACCATACTTATATTAATAGAAGAAACCCATTCGCTGTTATCAGGCGGCTGGGTTTTTTTGCATGGATTTTGGCTGAACGACTGCAAATTTTTTTGAACGCCCACAAATCTGCCTGAATGCCCACAAATCCATTTAAACGACTATAAATGCTTCGAAATTGAAACGAATAGGAATAAAAAATAGCCAACACACCGCTGCTTACAGAGCGGGCGTTGGCTTTTTTCAGGTATACAAGAGTTCTTTATCTTCTGATACTGATGGAATACTTTGTTTTTCATTTCGATAAACATCAAGCAAATCACATGGGCGACCGATAAAGTTGGTTCGGCCATTTCTGATTTTGACAATCCGATCTGCGAGGATATGGGCATCCTTTTCATCATGCGTGACAAAAATGGAAGTGATGTTAGCTTTTTTCAGAATATCCCGCAACTCTTTGCGTATTTTCTCCTGCAGCTCTGCATCCAGATTGCTGAATGGTTCATCGAGTAAGAGAAGGTAAGGGTTTGGAGCAAGTGCTCTCGCTATCGCTACACGCTGCTGCTGGCCACCGCTCAATTGATGGGGATAGCGCTTTGCATAGCCCTGCAGTTCTACGAGCTCCAAGACTTCCTGGAGGCGCTTCTGCTTTGCAGCTTTTTTCAGGCGGAAAAGACCAAACAAGATATTGTCAGCAACCGTCAAATGAGGAAACAGCGCATAGTCCTGAAACACCATGCCGATTCCACGCTTTTCAGGCTGTACAAAATTGCGGTCATCAACAAGAACCTGATCTTGAATCGCGATTTTTCCATTAGATGGTTTTTCAAGCCCGGCCAACAAACGCAAAACCGTGCTTTTCCCACTTCCGCTTCTTCCGAGAATCGAGATCACTTCTCCTTTTTCAATCTGCAATGAGAAATTATCGAGTGCAGGAACTCTTGTATTCGGATAGGAAAAGCTTAGGTTTTCAATCGATACAAACATGTCAATCCATCTCCTTTTCCAAAAACTTATAAAAGATGACGATGGCTAAAGCACTGATGCCAACAATCAATAAAGAAGCTTGGGAAGCTTCCATGATTTTTTCATCACTTGCATACTGAAAAGCTTTTGTAGAAAGTGTATCAAAATTAAACGGCCTTAAAATCAAGGTTAACGGAATTTCTTTCAGCACATCGATAAAAACTAAGATGAAGCCACTGATAATCGCGCCTTTCATTAAGGGCATATCCACTTTGAAAAAAGTTCTCGTCAGCCCGGCACCAAGGAGGCGGGAAGCATCCTGAAAATCCGTTCCGATTTTATCATAGCCAGTCTCGATCGAACTAAAGCCGATCGCGAAAAAGCGGATGATGTAAGCAGTGATAAGCAACAGGATACTGACGCTGAGGACGAGTGTTGTATTCATGCCGGCCATTCGATAAAGCGGGGCCAGAAACTCATCCAATGCGACAAAGGCGGTTACGACAGCCACTGCAATGACTGCTCCGGGAATAGAGTAGCCAAGAACTGTCAGTTTCGGCAGCAGTTTAGCCAATCGTCCCTGAACAAGGCGGGCGAAATTGCCGACGATCAATGCGAAAATGATAATGGCTGCGGCGCTGAATCCTGCCACAAAGATGGAGTTTCTCATATAAGCCATGAAATCATCAAGTGGAATGGTTCCAAAAGTCAAAATCGTCCAATCGATCAGCTGGGCAACAGGTATGAAAAATCCTAAGCCCAGTATGGCGAAACCATAGCCAGCTGCTGCAAATGCCTTCCAGCCTGTCAGTTGGATAAGCGGAAGGGGGCGAACTTTAGTGGAAGAATAACTGTACTGCCGTCTGCCTCTCAGTATTTTTTCAATAAGTAGGATCACTATGACAAAACCCATCAAGGAAGCTGCGAGCTTAATGGATGTTTCGAGGTCGCCCAAGCCGAACCATGTTTGAAAGATTGCTGTTGTAAAGGTCTGAATGCCGTAGTATTTCACCACTCCATAATCATTCAGCACTTCAAGGACAACCAAACTGGCGCCCGCAATGATGGAAATCCGGGAAATCGGAACAACGACCTGGAAAAACGTTCGCCATGCCCCTTTTCCGAGCAACCGGGTACTCTCAATTAAAGAAGCGGATTGCTGCGACAGAAAAACTTGAGAAATGGTATAAACATATGGAAAGAGAAAAATCGTATAGATGAAAATTGCACCTGGCAGGTTCATGATGTCGAAGTGCGCCGGATTCAATGCCATGCCAAAATGCTCGCGAAGCGTTGTCTGGATCACGCCAGTATAATTGACGATGCCATGGTATGTATAAGCACCGATAAAAGGTGGAATGGAAAGTGGCAAGATCAATGCCCATTTCAAAAATCGACGGAATGGGAACTGGTATTGGGCAATCAGCCACGCCAGGCTCAGGCCGATGATAATCGTCGATACAGCAGTAGCAACAACCAAAATCACAGAATTTTTGACGAAGGACCATAGGACGAACTCTTTCATATGCTCCCAGTTTTCATTGGAGGGTGTGAGCAGGCCCGTTACAATCGTTAAGTTCGGCAAAAACAAGGCAGCGATAATAGCGATGGCTGCAACCGTCCAAACATTTACATTTGCTAATCTTCTTTGCATGTTCCTCTACACCCTTCCAATCGCAAGAAATCCCTTGCTGCTAAACACACACAGCAAGGGGACAGCATAACGATTATTTCCAGCCTACTTCATTAAAAATCAAAATCGATTTTGCATTGTTTTCTCCCAAAACAGATAATGGGATGTCCTGCTCCTCGAACTCGCCCCATGATTTCAGCAGTTCAGAAGGCTCAACTTGTGGATTTACCGGATACTCATAATTGGCTTCTGCAAACGTTCCTTGTGCTTCTGGAGCAGATAGGAACTCAAGCAGTTTAATGGCATTTTCTTTGTTCTTGGAAGCCTTGACAACTCCTGCGCCACTGACATTTACGTGGGTTCCAGTCGTTTCCTGGTTCGGGAAGAATAAGCCGAGGCTTTCTGCAACTTCCACTTCAGCCGGATCTTCAGAATTCAGCATCTGTCCGAAGTAGTAGCTATTCATAATGGCGACATCGCCGACTCCTGCAGCAATCGCTTTGGCTTGATCACGGTCTCCGCCTTCAGGGTCACGGGCGAAATTCTCCACCAGTCCTGCAGCCCATTCTTTTGCCTGCTCTTCACCATCCAGCTCGATGAATGAAGCCAATAATGACTGGTTGTAGACATTTTCGGAGCTACGGATCAATACACGGCCCTTCCAAGCATCTTCTGTCAATGCTTCGTATGTTGAAAGCTCTTCGGGTTTCACTGTGTTTTTATCATAGACAATTACGCGTGCGCGTTTAGTTAAGCCGTACCACATTTGATCAGTGTCACGGAAGTTTTCTGGAATCTGCTCGTTTAGAAGGTCACTCGACACTGCCTGAAGCAATCCATCGTCTTTTGCACGGAATAGGCGTCCAGCATCTGCAGTTAAGAATAAATCTGCTTCAGTGCCATCGCCTTCGCGTTTGATACGCTCAAGCAATTCATCTGCTTCCCCCTTGATGAGGTTTACTTTAATGCCAGTTTCTTCTTCGAATTTCTTATACAGTTCATCGTCAACATCATAATGTCTTGCAGTGTATAAGTTAACCTCAGTGCTTTCAGGCGCTTCCTCGGTAGCATCAGTTGTTGCCGGTTCGGATGCATCGCCGTTTCCGCATGCCGTTAACACAAGAAGCAAGAAAGCTAGTACAAGGTAAAAAAGTTTGTTCATAGATGTCTCTCCCTTTGTTATGTAATTGAGAAGTTAAATGAAAATCATTCTCAGTACCAATTATAGAGGGCTAATTGAGAATGTCAATCATTCTTCGTGAAGTATATTAAAAAATTTGCTTTTTTGATCAATTTCCATACAGATAATAGGTTTATATAACTAATATTGTAAATTCTTAATAGCCATTTAAAAAAGAAGTAAATCAAAGTAAAAACATTTTCGCTTCTGTGGATTTTGCCTGAACGGCACCAAATATCTCTGAACGACCACAAACGCTCAGCTGATGAATCTGAAGTCAGAACAAAGCTCTTTGCCGGGTCGGCAAAGAGCTTTGTCATCTCCATTCATCCGAAAATCTCTTTAGAAACGTCCACAATATACTTTAATTTATCCCATTGCTGCTGTTCTGTCAGTTCGTTGCCGTGATGAGTAGAAGCAAAGCCGCATTGCGGGCTGATGCATAATTGCTCAAGCGGCACAAATTCGGCAGCTTCCGCGACGCGTGCTTTGATGGATTCCTTGTCTTCCAGTTCTCCGTTCTTCGAGGTGAAGACGCCCAAGACGACTTTTGCGCCGCCTGCTGGAATATGTTCCAGCGGTTTGAATGAGCCGGAACGGTCATCGTCATATTCAAGGAAGAACCCGTCCACTTTTTCTTTTGCGAAGATCGTTGGTGCGATTAAGGCGTAGCTGCCTTCGAAAGCCCATTTCGACTTATAGTTTCCACGGCATAGATGAGTTGTCACTGTCAGATCCTCTGGCTTTCCTTCAAGTGCGCCATTGGTTACGCGAAGTGCCAAATCAATTAAATAGTCGCGGTCGTAATCGCCTTCGCTGAATGGAATCTCCGGTGAAGAAAGGCCGGCGATATAAACGTCGTCGATCTGCAGGTAACGGACGCCTGCCTGATAGAATGCCTGAATCGCATCGCGATACACATGGATGATGGCTTGTGCGTATTCTTCAATGTCCGGATAAATTGAATTATCGCGGATGCCGGCGTTGAAAAATTGGTTGGGGCTTGGAATCGTTAACTTCGGAACTGCTCTGCCATCAACGATGTCTTTGAGTTCAAGGAAATCCCTGATGAACGGATGGCTGTCATCAAAGGAGATTTCACCGGTGTTCCGGACATCATAACGCTCTGTTTCTTCGCCGGCAAATTGATAACCGGATTCTGGCACATAACCTTCAAAGCCATTGATATGCTCCATGAAATCCAAATGCCACCACGATCGTCTAAATTCACCGTCTGTGACCGCTTTTAAGCCGACCTCGATTTGTTTCTCGACGATATGTTTGATTTCCTTCGTTTCGATTTCCCGAAGTTCCTCTGCTGAAATTGCTCCAGCTTTGTAATCTTCTCTTGCTTTATGTAAGGAAGCCGGCCGAAGCAGGCTTCCGACGTGATCTGCCTTGAATGGTGCTGTGACCGTTTGAGTCGTTGTCATATGATTTTTCCTTCTTTCTCTCTAAGGATTTTTATCTAGTTAGCGATGCTCAAGCCGTTGCGGCGGGCTACTTGAGCCAGTGCCTGTGTAAGATCCTGCACGAGATCATCGGGATGTTCAAGGCCGACCGAATAACGGAGCAAGCCATCCGTGATGCCGCGTTTCTCACGTTCTTCAACAGGCATAGAGCCATGGGACATGGTTGCCGGATACGACAAGATCGACTCGACAGCGCCCAGGCTGACTGCAAATACCGGAATCCGCAGGTGTTCCACAAAGACGCGGGCTGATTTTTTATCTTTTAGACGGAAAGACAGGACAGCACCTGCACTTTTTGCCTGGCGTTCGTGGATCGGGTTGCCGGGATGGAATGAAAATCCTGGGTAATAGACTTCTTCGATCAATGGGTGGTTGTGCAAGTACTCAGCAATGGTACGAGCCGACTCGGATGACTGGCCAAGGCGGGCACCTAGAGTTTTGATGCCCTGGATCAGCAGGTAGGAATCCTGTGCCCCTAACACCGAACCAAACGTGTTTTGAATAAAGCCGAGGCGGTTTCCGAGCTCTTCATCTTTTGTGACGGCAAGCCCCGCGACGACATCGCTATGTCCTGACAGGAATTTCGTCGCGCTATGAAGAACGATATCTGCGCCAAGAGCCAATGGGTTCTGATAAAGCGGCGTCATGAATGTATTATCGACGAAAGTTAGGCAACCATTGGCTTTTGCCAGTTTTGCTGCAATCTCGATATCTGTGATGTTCATTGTCGGATTCGAAGGTGTTTCCAAGTAGACCACTTTGGTGTTCGGCTGGATCGCATTGGCCATTTCATTCAGGTCAGTCATGTTGACGAACGTATACTCGATATTGAATTTATCCAAAACCTCCGTGATGAAACGGTACGTACCTCCGTAGACATCTTCTGACACCAGGACATGATCGCCTGAAGACAGGAGCATGAAAGCGGAAGAGATGGCGGCCATTCCTGAAGAAAAAGCGAAGCCGCGCTTGCCGCCTTCAAGATTTGCGATGGTTTCTTCCAATGCCAGACGCGTCGGATTTCCGGAACGGCTGTAATCGAAGGGACCGAATGAATCTAAACTTTTCTGGTGGAATGTTGAGGACAAATAAATCGGTACATTTACAGCACCCGTCAATGGATCAACTCCGGTAGAGTGAATAAACTTGGTTTCTATGCGATCAGTCATATTCAACAACCTCCTTCTTCAATTTCGAAAATGCCTGTGTCAGATCAGCGATTAAATCTTCAGCGAGTTCAACGCCGACCGAAAATCGTAATAGCCGGTTGCAAACGCCGCGTTTAGTGCGTTCTTCAAAAGGAATATCTGCATGGGTCTGGGTGGCGGGATAGGTGATGAAGCTTTCAACTCCACCTAAACTCTCAGCAAAGGTGATGAGTTTGATATTTTCCAGGAAAGGCCCGACCCATTCCTCTTCCTGTAGACGGAACGACAACATGCCGCCTTTTCCGGGATACAGCACATCTGAAATCTCTGCTTGCTGCGACAGGAATTCCGCGATGGCTTTTGCATTTGCTTCATGCTGTCTCATGCGCAACGGCAAGGTTTTTAATCCGCGTACCAACAGCCAGGAGTCGAAGGGGGACAACACTGCCCCCACTGAGTTGTGGAAGAATGACAGCCGCTCGCAGATGCTTTCACCTTTTGCGGCAACCAATCCGGCAAGCACATCATTATGGCCGCCGATATACTTAGTGGCGCTATGGATGACAATATCCGCTCCCAGCTCGATTGGCTGCTGGAAGAAGGGTGTCAGAAATGTATTGTCGACAATCAATAGAAGATTATGCTTTTTCGCTAACGCTGCATAGGCGATCAGATCAATTTCCTGCATAAGCGGATTAGTCGGCGTTTCAATGAAGAGCGCCCGTGTATTCAACGTTATTTTTTCTTCTGTATCCTGTACATCTTTAAATTCAGCATATTTTGGATGAATATTATAGGCGGAGGCGAAATGGTCCAGCAGGCGATAAGTTCCGCCATAAATGTCTTCCGGCACCAATATCTCATCTCCCGGACGGAACAGCGACAAAATCAGTTGGATGGCAGCCATTCCAGAGCTACAGGCAAATGCGGCATCTGCGCCTTCCAGTTCAGCAAAACCTTCTTCAAGAACAGAGCGTGTCGGGTTTTTTGTTCGGGTGTAATCGTAGCCGGTCGATTGTCCAAGTCCCTGATGCTCATAAGCCGTTGATAAGTAGATGGGCGGATTTACCGCTCCTGTAGCAGCGTCGCTGCGATTGCCTATTTGAACCAATAAAGTTTCCAAGCTGTGTTTTGTCATTCCACTCATCCTCTCAACAATAAAACAGGGGCTTTTCTTCAAAAAAGAAGAAAGCCCCTGACTGGAAATGCATTCTTCTCATCTGTTAGGCGTAGCCTATTGGAATTAGCACCGTGTCTTCATCAGACTGGTTGCTGAGACTTCACAGGGCCAAATCCCTCCGTCTCTCTAGATAAGAAATATCTTATGAAGTTTATGTTGTTTCTGGTTCGATGTTTCTAATCATAAATCATTAAGCAATAGAAAGCAAGGATGAAATTTTAAATAGTTGAAATAAAAAGATAATAGATGGGAGACGCAGTACTGATGGTTGCTGAGATGACTTCGCTGAACCCTTCGGCTGTAGCTGTAAAGAACCGCGCTATTCTTTTAATTCGCTTTCCGAAGTGATATACTGATTGAATGAAATTTGTATGCAAAGGGGAAAGCGAATGTATATTGTCACCTCAACAGTGGTTGTTCCACCTGAAAAAACGCAGGAAGTCATTGGGATATACCAAAAGCGTTCACGCCGTGTGGATTTGGCGGAGGGCTTTCATTTATTCAGACTCATCCAAAACACCAAGAAGAAAAACGAATTGACCGTCCATATGGAGTGGCACACGAAAGCTGCCTACATGGCATGGGTGAAGAGCCAGGAATTCAAGGAAATCCATGATTTGGAAAAGAACTACCCAGATCAGGAACTGGCGAAAATCATTCCCACCGTACGGCAGTACGAAGTGGTAGCCGAATGAATAAAGACATCAAAAATAAAATTGCTTCCGAGACAGCTGAAAGTATATATAAAGCATATCCCACGCTGTGGGACCGTTTTGGCGATCGGGGCTTTGAACATACGGAAAAAGATAATCACCACCACCTGGATCACCTAGAGACAGCTTTCTCCTTGAACGATGAAAAGGTCTTCATCGATTACACAATCTGGCTGGAAACGGTCCTGACAAGCAGAAATGTAGAAACCGCATTGATTATCGATAATTTTGAGCGCTTACTGGAGATTCTTCCGGGGAATATAGATAAGGATGAAGAGATCTTTATGACGGGATGTTTAACGAATGCCATTGCGGTGTTGAGGCCTTCATAAAGTTAAGGAGGGTGACATGAACAGTAAATCAAAAGAACTGGCCGATCTATTCCTGGCTGGCGATGAAAAGCAGGCCTTGCAATTAGTCCAAACATATTTGGAGAACCATACTAAAGATGAGCTTTACCAATTGGTTCTGACGCCTGCCATGTATTGGATCGGAGAACTATGGGAAAAAAATATCATTACTGTGGCGGACGAACATTTAGCAACTGCCATCTGCGATTTTGTTGTGTCGGTAACGGAAGTTCGTCGGCCAGCTTTAAATTCGCATAAAAAGAAAGTGATGGTTCTGGGGCCGGAAGGCGAAGACCATTATATCGGGTTGAAGATGGTGTCTTCCTTATTTAAGGAAAACGGGTGGGAGGTCCAATACTTGGGACCGAATTTACCGCTCGATGCCGCAATCGACTCTGCAAACCGCTGGCAACCTGAAGTTATCGCATTATCAGCAGCACTCGCGTATCGACTGCCTATTTTAAAGGAATATGCTGTAGCTTTCAGAGCTCTTGATTTTAAGCCGACTATCATCTTAGGAGGACGGGCTGTTTCACTGGCAAATTGGCCAGCTTCCGAACCTGAAGGGACAATCATCGTAAAAGAATTGGATCAATTGAAAAAATGGATCCAGACTGGAAAGGAACCTGACAATGACTTCAGTATCTCGATTTGATGAATGGCCGCTGCCCGCTTTTAAATTGAACAGCAAACTGTCAATTGTGGAATGTTCTGAAGAAGCCAGGAAGTTATTTGGCGACTGTTCCGCGTTCCTCGATTTGCTTGATGAGGGCAGCAAGGATAAGGCACGCAACTTCCTTTCCAGCAATCAGTCTGCTGAACCGCTTGAATTGAATTTTGTTTCTGCGGACAAGAAATTATTTCTGGGGGATGTCTACAGCAAATGGGCCAGCGATTTCTGCTTGAACCTTGTGCTGGTGCCGAAGGACAATCGGCTCCTTGAAATAGCCGGCCAGTTGCTGAGTCTTCGTACACGGCTGCAGGAAACTAATTATGATCTGCTTCTTGAAAAGGAGCGGACCGAAGAACTGCTGCTGCAGGTACGGCAGCTATCCGCTCCTTGCATCAACCTTGGAAAGAAGCATGTGCTGATTCCGCTGTTCGGTGATCTGGACCCCCGCAAAATTGAAGTGATCCGTTTCCATATATTGAACCAGATTTATGAAACAGATGCTGAAACAGTCATCATGGATTTCACTGCCATGGACAAGCTTGAGCAGGAGGGCGTCGATTATTTGAAATCTCTGATGCAGACTTTCCAGATCATGGGTATCCATGGGATCGTAACAGGAATAAAACCACAGCACGCCCAACAGCTTCACCATTTGAAGACAGGACTCGACCTGCATTTTGTCTCTTCTCTGCAGACGGTTTTGGCTTCACGGAAGCTTCTTCAATAGAACCAGTTAGAAGCCGAAGCGGATTGCTTCGGCTTTTTTTGTGGCTAGGTTAGCATCTGCTAGTGGCGCTTGCGCTTTTCGTTGATGAGCAGAAAAAAGGACGGTTCAGTTAAATATCGATACAATGGAAAGGATAGGAGTGGAAGTAAACATGGCAATTAAGAAATTTGAAAATATACCATTGGCTGTGCTGGATTTGGCACCGATCAATGAAGGTTCAGAAACAGCGCAGGCGTTTAAAAACAGTGTGGAATTGGCTCAGCACGTTGAAAAATTAGGGTTCAACCGTTACTGGTTGGCTGAACACCACAATATGCCGGGCATCGGCAGTTCAGCAACATCGGTCCTTATCGGACATATTGCTGGGGCAACGGAATCGATCCGTGTGGGTTCCGGCGGCATCATGCTGCCGAATCATGCCCCACTTGTCATTGCGGAGCAATTTGGGACGCTTGAAACCATCTATCCGGGACGCATCGATTTAGGATTAGGCCGTGCGCCAGGCAGTGATCAGGCGACCGCCTATGCACTCCGCCGTAACTTGCAGAGCAGTGGAGATGATTTCCCTCAGCAGGTGGCCGAGCTGGAAAACTACTTCTCAGAAAATCCGGTAGGGCGTGTCCGGGCTTATCCCGGAACCAACTTGAAGATTCCACTTTGGCTGCTGGGATCAAGTGGGTTCAGTGCACAGCTTGCGGCACTCAAAGGTCTGCCGTTTTCATTCGCCAGCCATTTTGCGCCGGATTATATGATGCAGGCGCTTCAGCTGTATCATCAGAACTTTAAACCATCTCCGGCTTTGGCGGCGCCTTACGCGATGCTGGGCGTCAATATCATTGTGTCAGAAACACAGGAGCGGGCTGAATGGCTTGCGACTTCTTCTCAGCAGCAGATGTTTTCGTTGATGAGAGGGGAGCCGACGACATTCCAGGCACCGATCGATAACCTGGAAGAAGTTTGGACGGATCGTGAAATTGCGATTTTCCGTGACAAATTGGATTCTGAATCCATGATTGTCGGAACACCGGATGTCGTTAAACAAAAACTGAAAAACTTTATCCAAAAAACAAGGGCCAACGAAGTCATCGTCAACTCGCCGATTTTCCATCAGGAAGATCGCCTGCGGTCGTACGATTACGTGGCTGAAATGATGGACTAAAGAAAACCCCCGTTCTCAGAGCGGGGGTTTTCTTGCATAAAAAAATCACCTCTCCCATGAGGAGCGGTGATCATCCGGCATCAATGAAGATCTTTCGCCTTGTCTTCTTCACGCTGCCGTTCTTTTGGAACCTCGTCTTCTTCATAGGCTGCATAATCAGGTGCACCTTCGCCAATCATATTCAGAACCGCATTGAAATCGTCGTCTAAACGAAGTTCAGCTTCTCGTGGATCGAGTACTTTGCGTTCCATTATGACCAACCTCCTTCTATTTATACTAAGCAGCCATATGGCAATAAAGACGGAATCTATCTTACTTACAGTATACAGATTATTCTGTTAAAAGAAAAGGGAAGGTGCTCGGAATTCTGATGGCCATTTGCATGAATCATGCCCTTAGCTTAAAGTGTTCGGTTGGAGTGAAATGTCCATTCTTTTGCCTGCATGCAAAAACCGTTGGAGCACCAGCTCCAACGGTTTTTTTCAGTCTCATTGCTGAGTGACTTCTGCATTCAACATCATGGATTCAAAGAACGGGGAAGGCGAGGTTTCATTCCATTCAAGGGAAGTGAGATCTGCCGTTCGCTTATCAATATAGCCATATGCAAGTTCGGTTCGTGGGTCGTCCGTCAATTCTAGCTTGACGTACGGCCCTTCCGGCGTCAGCCAGTTTAATTGGGACAGCCGGTTTTCAAGTGAAAATCCGATCCACTCATCTTCAGTTTCTTCTGTTTCAAATAAAGGTTCCTGTGCGGCCATAAGCCATGTCTGGCTCGAGTGTTTAGGAGGCAGCCACAGGTTTTTCGACAATACGCCTTCTTCTGCTGCAAATTCCGAAATTTCATGGCGCAGTTCCCGTACCCATTCACCGTTGCCGAGTTGCAGGCTGCGGGATACATAGACATTGCCGATCAGAATTTCGCTGTTTTCCGTTGTGAAGACTCCATAAGGATTGGTGGTAGGATCTGAACCGTAAATTGCTTCATCAAGTCTGACGGCCGGTTCTGGATTCCAGGACTTAAAGTCGGCGTCTTCCAGATTGTTGACGTTCATCGAAAATGTATAAGGGATCCAGCCGGTATTTTTGATTTCTTCAAAAATGATGGACGTGCCGTTTTGGAGCGACCGATCAACCAATGTATAGGTTCCAACGTCGAGTCCAAGAAAGGTCATATTATAAACCTGTGTATGGTCCGCACCACTCTCACTGACTTCAGGTTCGCTGAGTGTAATGAAAGTCGGTTTTTCAACAGTTAACGACACATTGTTTTCTGAGTAAAGTTCAACTTCATTTTTTAAGAACATGACGGCTGTAAAGACGATCAGCGACATGAAAAATATGACTCCGAGTAAAATTATGATTTTTCTAAACACATTGTCCACCTCTGTTTTCTGCATGTATGCCAAATTTGATTATAACATGGCAGGATAGGGAGCAGACTGTCCATATTTGAGCATCAAATGAACAAATCCAAGTGTGGAGAAATGCCTATCCATAAAAAACAGGCATCCCTTAGGACACCTGCTACAAGACTTTATCCAGAAAATCTTTGGCGCGTTCGGTTTTCGGATTGCTGAAGAACTCGGCTGGCTGGCCTTCTTCGACCAGTACACCGTGGTCCAGGAACAGGACACGGTCTGCGACTTCACGGGCAAAGCCCATTTCATGCGTCACCACAACCATCGTCATGCCGGATTTCGCCAAATCTTTCATGACATCCAATACTTCTTTGACCATTTCGGGGTCGAGTGCCGATGTCGGTTCATCAAACAGCATGAGTTCCGGTTCCATCGCCAAGGCGCGCGCAATTGCGACGCGCTGTTTCTGGCCGCCGGACAGGCTGTTCGGATAAGCTTCTTCTTTTTCGGACAGTCCAACGCGTTCCAGCAGGATCCGGGCTTTTGTTTCCGCCACCGCTTTTTTGACGCCTTTCGCTTTCATCGGTGCATACGTCAGGTTTTCAAGTACCGTCAAATGTGGGAATAAATGAAAATGCTGAAACACCATGCCGATTTGCTGGCGGATTTTATGGATATTGTTTTTTGAAGCCGTCAAGCTCTTGCCGTTGATTTCGATTGTGCCGGAAGTCGGGGTTTCCAGCAGATTCAAGCAGCGCAGGAAAGTCGACTTTCCTGAACCGGAAGGGCCGATGATCGATACCACTTCACCTTTCGTGACGGCAGTAGAGATGTCACTGAGTACTTCATTGGTGCCAAATTTCTTATACAAGTTTTTTACATCAATCACTTTGTTTCAGCCTCCGTTCGAAAACTCTGCCGATCATCGTTAAGCCCATTACCATGCACCAATAAATAAGACCGACAAATAACAGGGGTTCGAAGTTGCGGAACAAGTCCGAGCCAACGACTTGCGCGCGTCTCATCAAATCGAGATAACCGATGGTTGAGACGATGGCGGATTCTTTTGTTAAGGTGATGAACTCATTCATCAAAGCTGGCAGGATATTTTTCAGAGCCTGAGGCAAAATGATGTCTTTCATCATGGAACGGTAAGGGACACCAAGAGCTTGCGCCGCTTCCATCTGCCCTTTATCGACTGCCTGGATGCCGGCACGGATAATTTCCGAAATATAAGCGGATGAATTCAGTCCAAAAGCCAAGATGGCGGATAGAAATGCCGAGATATCATATCCAGTCAGCTGAGGAGTGGAATAGTAGATGATCATCAATTGGAGGATCAGCGGTGTTCCACGGAAGATGGACGTATAAGCGCCGGCAAACCATCGCAACGGTTTGATGCTGCCTATTTTAAACAGAGCCAGCAGAGTTCCAAGAATGGCTCCGAGAATGATCGCAAAAAATACAAATTTTAAAGTAGCCCATATCCCTTCCAGCATGAAAGGGATATAAGGAATGATTTGTGAGAAATCCAGGTTCATCTATTACATCTCTTTTCTAAAGGTAATTTTACTCTTCGTCAGTCAGCCATTCTTCCTTCAACGCATCCAACTCGCCGTTTTCTTCCATTTCGGCAAGTACGCCGTTAATGTCTTCGACAAGGTCACTGCCTTTCGGGAAAGCGACAGCCATGCCTGGTGAAGAAGTGGTAGGATCATCGAATGCGCCAAGATCCTGTGCTTCGATATAGCCCATAGCAACTTGCTTGTCCATGTATGCAGCATCGATGCGACCAGAAAGGATTTCCTGGATCAATGCACCAGAATCGTCCAGTGCTTTCAATTCAAAATCGATGCCTTCATCTGCAATAATGCTTTTCGCGCCTTCCTCTTGGATCGTCCCAAGCTGGACGCCGACGGATTTGCCTTCCAGTGATTCAAGTGTAGTAAGCTCTGAGCCTTTAGCTGTCAGGAACATTTCGCCAGAATGGTTGTATTCTGTGGAGAAATCAACATTTTCTCTACGGGAGTCAGTTGCGGACATACCGGCAATGACCATATCGACTCGGTCATTCTGCAAAGCGCCGACCAAGCCGTCAAATTTCATGTCCGTAATTTCAAGTTCATAGCCGAGTTCATCTGCAATGTGATTGGCCAGGTCAATGTCGAATCCGACAATCTCGCCTTCTGGATTACGTGATTCAAATGGAGGGAATTCTGCGGATGTGCCCATTTTCAACACTTCTTTTTCTTCTGAAGATCCTTCACTCGCGCTGTCACTGCCGCAAGCTCCTAATAATAATGCAGATGATGCGAATAAAGCGATGAATGGTTTTTTCTTAATCATGTATGTTTCCCCCTAATTTATGTATGTTTATTCATTAGAATGAATTTTAACACAGTGATAAGACTTTGAGAAGTTTTTTTCATAATAAGGAAAAAGTTTATATTTTCAGATAGTTCATCCTATGCTTCAGCCGCTTTGGGCATGGATGATAGGAAACAGCAAAAGAGTTGTTTATAATGGAGCAGTAAGGAGTGATGGGATGAAGAAATTATTATTGACGGGCTTTGAACCATTTTTGGATTATACAGTCAATCCGACGATGAAAATAGTCGAAGAGCTGGATGGTGCTGTAATCGGCAACTACCATATTGTCGGGCGGATTATGGCGGTGGACTTCAATTCCTCGGGAGCAGCATTGCTTGGTTTTATTGAGGAAGAGAATCCCGATGCAATAATTTCTCTTGGACTTGCAGCAGGGCGCTATAAGATTACGCCAGAGCGTATTGCGATCAACGTCAAGGACGGGGCAGTCGATAACGAAGGCAATAAACCAGTCGACGAACCGATTTGCGAAGAAGGGGAGCCGGCATACCTGTCTACGCTGCCCATCCGGAAAATGGTCGAGAGCCTGCTTGCAAATGGTCTGCCTGCGACGATTTCCAATACGGCGGGTGCATATCTATGCAATAACGTGATGTATGAAGGCCTGCATTACGCTCATATGGATAAACCCGGACTGCCTTCAGGTTTTATCCATATCCCGGCATCACATGAGCTGGCAATCCAGCATGGACGAATTCCGAGCTGGTCCCATGAAGATTTGGTGAAAGGCGTTCAAATCTGTATTGAAGCTTTAGACGAGGAATGAAAAAAGCGAATCGCATAGGCGATTCGCTTTTTCAGGCTGTCGAGAAACTTCTAACAAGCCGTGGTTTTCCGAAGCTTACCGCTCGCTTTCCGCGGGCTCGCATCCAAGCCTCCTCGTTCGCTTTGCTCTCTGCGGGGTCTCGGCCGTCTCGCTTTCCCGCAGGAGTCGAGCGGACGCTTCTCCTAACCACTTCATGAACGCTTTCTTCTTTGAATGTAGCGGAAGGCGGCGAAGGGCAAAGATGTGCTCCTGCATCGCTACGCTAGCTTCGTCGCAAACGAGCCAGGCAAAGCCCGACTCGCTTCCAACGCGAGCTGGAGCCACTGGACTGAGCAGAGTGGCAGAAGCGGCAGAAGCCGTGCCCCTGGAACGCGTCCGCCTAGAGCGAAATGTAGTAAGAAGACTTTTTAACATACTAAATGATTTCCCAGTTGCGCTGTGCGGCGACGGTCCGCAGCCGAGGTTCAGGCTGCACGGTTACCGGATGTCCGACGAGTTCGAGTACAGGCAAGTCCGAGTGGCTGTCACCGTAGGCATAGCTGTTGGCCCAGTCGATGTCCTGGCCTTCTAAGGCTTCTTTGATTTTGATTGTTTTCAAAGGACCTTGAATATGGGAGACGGGCGTCCGGTGATCCAGAATATTGTTTTTATAGAGGATCTCCGTCCCGATAATGGTCTTGATCGGCAATTGTTTCGTGACCGCGTGAAGCAGCGGGGTGAAAGCGCCGGATACGAGCATGACGTAATCGTTGTTGGCTACGTGGTTTTTTAGGCGCTCGACGACATTCGGGTTCATATCGCCGTGCATCCGATCCGCAATCTCACCGAAGTACTGTTCAAGCTCACGTTGTGTGAACGTCTCCAGCGCAGACAGGTAAGCCTGAACAGAGCGTTCGCGCATCTTTCGCTCCGGATAGATTTTCAGCTTGTGGCCGATATAGGGCGGCATGATAGCCCGGTAAAATTGGCGGTAGCGTTTACTGTGCTCGGGATGGTTCTTCAAATGATCCATCATCAGCTGGAAAGTTTCCTTCGAATACAAAGTTCCATCAAAATCAAATATGGCTACACGCAAGGCGATCAACTCCGGTTTCTGAATTTTTTTCTGCTGTTTCCATCATAGCGGAAATTAAGGCCTTCTTCCAGCGAATGGCAAATGCAGGTTTATGGATTTTCCTCTGCAGGGTATAGAAGCAGAAGTGAATGATTAAGTTACTGGAGGTTTTAGAATGGAAAAGCAGCGCATCACAGTGGGCTACGTCGAATTGACACAGGAAGAGTCGGACCGGCTATTCGAAGAAGTAAAGAAAGACAAAGATATTGAAAACTATAAAGAGCTTCAGGGATTGATGGATGATTACGATTCCGTGATTATTGAACCCGAAGCACGTCCGCTCGACGAAATCCTCGATGGAGACGAAGCAACCGATGAGCCCGAACAAGGCGGCACGCGTTATATCGAGGTTTTCAATAAACTCGAAGAGGATACCCGTTACCGTTTCAAATCATCCAATCAGGAATAAATTCAGCCGCCCAAGTTGTGACTCGGGCGGTTTTGTTATGGATCAATATCCTGATGGGGAATTTTTTGATCATTTGTCTGCACTCGATCATTAATTCCCTGAAATATTAAGCATTTCTCCGATCAATAAAAAAGGACAACCCATAACGGGTCATCCTCTCTTCAATTCTATTCTTCTGTGTTTCCGATGCAGCGTTCGCATTCATAGATGATTGACTCGCGTTGCTCTTTGATTTCGCATCCGCATTCCCGGCATTCCTTTTTTGAACGAGTTTCGTAAGTTTGTGTGTTTTTCATCATGATCTCCTCCAATAGGTTAGTTTAGTATTTCGTACCCAGGCAGTGTCAGGAATTCAGCAAAATCACTTTGCAAGGTAAGGTTTGTAAACAACTCGCGGGCTTCCGCGTAATTTCCGGATGAGTATCTTTCTTCGCCAACCGCTTGTTGGATCTTGGCGGCTTCTTCTTCGATGACTTCATGGAATAACGAAATATCGATTTTTCGGCCATCATCCAAAATTCCTTTCGGATGGCGAATCCATTGCCACACTTGAGAGCGTGAAATTTCAGCAGTCGCAGCGTCTTCCATCAGGTTATTGATGGGAGCGGCACCGTTGCCTGACAACCAGGAAGCGATGTATTGGATGCCTACTGAAATATTAGAGCGAAGGCCGTCTTCGGTGATCGTACCCGTTGGAACTTCAACCAATTGCTCAGCAGTTACCTGGACATCTTCCCGTTTCTTATCGATTTGGTTAGGAGTCGGCATATGTTCGTCAAATTGTTCCATAGCGATCGCAACCATTCCAGGATGTGCAACCCAAGTGCCGTCGTGGCCGTCAACCGCTTCCCGGCGTTTGTCTTCCGCAACTTTTTGGAACGCTGCAGCGTTGGCTTCGTCGTTTCCTTTTACCGGAATCTGAGCAGCCATGCCGCCGAGTGCTGGTGCATTGCGCTTATGGCAGGTCTTGATGCACAGCTGTGTGTAGGCTCGCATGAATGGAACGGTCATCGTCACCTGTGAGCGATCCGGGAAAATGTATTCCGGCAGGTTGCGCATTCGTTTGATGACACTGAAAATATAATCCCAGCGACCGCAATTGAGGCCGGCAGAATGATCACGCAATTCGTAAAGGATTTCATCCATTTCAAATGCAGCCAGGATGGTTTCGATCAACACTGTTGCACGAATCGTACCTTGTGGAATTTCCAGTTCATCTTGTGCAAAGATGAAAACATCGTTCCAAAGGCGTGCTTCCAAATGGCTTTCCAGTTTAGGGAGGTAGAAATAGGGACCAGTTCCACGGGCAATCAATTCCTTCGCGTTATGGAAGAAGTATAATCCGAAGTCGACGAGACTTCCGGAAATTGGCTGTCCGTTAATGTGGATATTCTTTTCCATCAGGTGCCATCCGCGTGGGCGAACCATGAGGACAGCAGTCTTTTCATTCAACGCATATTTTTTGCCGGTTTCTGGAGCTTCAAAGTCAATTTGGCGGCGAACTGCATCACGTAAGTTCACCTGACCGTCAATGACGTTGAACCAATTGGGTGCAGTGGCATCTTCCAGGTCTGCCATAAACATTTTAGCTCCCGAATTCAAGGCATTGATCAACATTTTTCGGTTGGTCGGGCCCGTAATTTCCACGCGTCTGTCTTTCATGTCCTCCGGAAGAGGTGCGATGGTCCAGTTATTTTTTCGGATATGCTTCGTCTCAGGCAGGAAGTCGAGTTTCTTTCCTCCATCGATTTCCTTTTGGCGTGCTTGGCGCTTTTCCAGAAGTTTGACTCGGCGCTGATCGAAATTATTATGCAATTTTTCAATGAAGTCCAAGGCTTCAGGAGTTAAAATAGTCTCCATTCCCGGTACTTCTTCACCTTTTATAGTCACAGTCGATTTTGTCAACAAACAAATCATCCCTTTCTGAGAAAAAAGTTTCAAGCAACTGTATTAATACAGTTTGTTTTGATGTATATTAATATATAACAGAAAATTCTAACTGTCTTGCAAACAGGACGAAAAGGAGTATTCAGCGACAAAGACAGTTATTTGGCGATAAAGCTCAAAGGGAGAGTTATCCGCCGCTGATCTGTATAGGAGAACAACACATTTGGAAGGGGAGTCGGGGATGGAGAACAGTATGTTGGAGCAGATGGGGTTTATCATTGGGGATTGGATTCCGAAAGAAGCATCGATTGCGATCGCGGTTGAAGGCAGCTACACCTACTATAAAGCGGGGGTGCACGACCTGCAGATTCAGGAAGGCCAACCGGTGCTTCCTGGCAGTATCGCAGCGCGTGCTAAAAAGGAAGGGCAGCGGATCGAAATGTTCGTCGAGGAGTCGATTTTGGGCACAGCCTATTATGGTATCGGTTATCCCATCAGGCTTGGTGATAAAGAAGGGGTGTTGGTGATCATCTTGCCGCCCGATTATCTGGTCCGCAAGAAACAGCCGATCCGGTTTCTGACAGGCAAAATCGATGAAGCATGGCGGCCGGTTCCGGTGGATATGGTTTCCCATATTGAAAGTAGCCAAAAGAAAACCTGGTTTTATACGGATAACGAAACCTACTGCTCCATCCATACGCTGAAAAATTTGAAGCATCAATTGCCCGACAGCTTCCTGCCGGTCCATCGTTCCTATATCGTAAATATCAATTATATAGAAGAGATCTCCCGGGACATTGCATCGAATTATCAACTGACGCTTAGGGACGGCTCGATTTTGCCGGTCAGCCAAAACTATACGGCGAGTGTCAGGGAGCGGCTTGGATTTTAAAATTTTTATCAGATACATAAAAGCCAGCTGAGGTTTCTACTCCTCAGCTGGCTTTTATTTGAATATTTTTCCTGGGTTCAACAGGTTATCTGGATCCAGCATGCGCTTCATGTTTTTCATAACGGCTATCGCCGCGCCATGTTCGGCATCCTGATATTTCATTTTGCCGAGGCCGACCCCGTGTTCACCTGTGCACGTGCCTTCCAGTTCAATGGCGCGGTAGGCGAGTTTTTCGTTGATCTTTTCTGCAGCTAGTTTTTGAACGGGATCTTTGGCATCGTAAGAAATTGTCGTATGGAAATTGCCGTCTCCGATATGTCCTAAAGCGCCGCCTTCGAGTCCGCTTTCTGCAATAAGCTCAAGCGCGAAATCAATCAGTTCGGGAAGTTTTGAAATCGGTACGCAGACATCGCCACCGGTGATCGTCATCCCGGCTTGGTGCCTGAAAGCGTAAGCCATTTCATGGCGGGCTTTCCAAATCAACGCCCGCTCTTCTGAATCGGCCGCAACACGCCAGTTTTCAGCATTCATATCGTGAAGCAGCTCCTGTGCCAAAGCGGCTTCTTCCTCGACTGCATTCTTCATGCCGGCAAATTCAAAAAAGAGGGAATGTTTTTCCGGCAATCCATAATTTCCGTAGGCATTCACTTTTCCGATGCTGTAGGCGTCCACAAATTCCATGCGCTGTACGGGAATGCCGCTCAGAAGGATCATATGGGCTGCTTCTGCACATTCGTGAGGCGTTTCAAAGGTGCAGCTAGCAGCGATCGTATGTTCCGGAATCCCGTGAAGCTTTAAGGTGATTTCCGTAATAAGGCCGAGCGTTCCTTCAGACCCGGTGAACAAACCAGTTAAATGATAGCCAGAAGAAGATTTCTTCGCCTTTGTTCCAGTATGTAGCAGCGTGCCGTCTGCCAACACCACTTCTAAATCAACGATTTGATCGCGCATGACGCCATAGCGGACAGCGGTGGTTCCGCTGGCATTATTGGCGACCATTCCGCCGATGGAGGCATCTGCACCGGGATCGACTGGAAATTGCAGGCCATGCCGGTTGATGATGCTGTTCAACTGCAGGCGCGTGATGCCCGGCTGAACGGTGACCAATAAATCTTCCGGTGAAAATTTCACCACCTGATTCATCCGTTCGAAGTTGAGGGAGATTCCCCCCATTACAGGTATCGCTTGGCCTTCCAGTCCAGAACCGATGCCGAATGGCGTGATGGGGATGGCGGACCCACGTGCAATTTCCATAATGGCCACTACGTCTTCTGTCGATTCCGGGAAACAGACCATTTGAGGCTCTACAGGTGTATGTTCGGATTCATCGTGGCTATGTCTGTATAATTCACTGACGCTGGTTGAATATTGATCTGCTTTTAAGGTGTTTTGCAATTGGATAATCCAGTGATTTGTCATGTAGATAGAACTCCTTTATCTAAAAATACGAACTGATATCTGCAGGTTTAGCCTAAATTCGAATGCGGGTAAAGAAGTTAAAACGCTAACAGGGGGGAGCTATGAAAAAACCAATTGTTTTTGCATTGATTCTACTGATTCTGCTGGCAGCCTGCGGACGGCCCGATGATCAATCCACTTCGACGGAGCAAGGGGAAGGGGAAGAAACGTACACCATCCGAATGGCTTATCTGGTGCCTGAAGAGCATTCCGCCCACATCCAATCCTTGAAGTTCAAAGAAAAACTGGAAGAGGAGTCTGGCGGACGGCTGATCGTTGAGCTGTATCCAAATGGCCAATTATACGGATCGGACCGTGAAGCGATTGAAGCTGTGCAGCTGGGGAACTTGGAAATGACCATTCCAGCAGTGGCTCCACTGGCATCATTCAATGACAAGTTTCTGGTTTTCGATTTACCGTTTCTGTTTAATGACTATGAAGCAGCTTATCGTGCGTTGGACGGTGAACTGGGACAGGAATTATTGGACAGTTTGGAAGACAGCGATTTAAAAGGTCTGGTATTCGGCGAAAACGGATTTCGGCACGTATCCAATAACGAACAGCCGATTGAAACGCCTGCAGATATGGAAGGGCTGAAATTGCGTACTTTAGAAAATCCGCTGCATACGGATACGTTTAAGGCATTCGGCGCAAATGCCTCACCATTTGCTTTCGGCGAGTTGTATACAGCCCTGCAACAGGGAACTTACGATGCCATGGAATGCCCGATCTCCCTGTACTACACAAACAAATTTTACGAAGTCCAGGATTATTTGACCTTGACCGGCCATGTCTATGCAGCTGCAATCGTTCTGGCCAATAATGATTTCTACGACAGTCTGCCGTCAGATCTTCAGGAATTGGTCTTGGAAGCTTCCGAGGAATTCCGGGATGAACAGCGTATACTTGCGCAGCAGCAGGATGTGGAATTTCTCGAGCAGCTGAAAGTTGAAGGCATGCAGGTAAACGACCTGACAGCCGAACAGCGCAACGCATTCCGCCAGGCTGCGCAGTCTGTTTATGATAAATACGAAAGCCAAATCGGAAAAGATCTGATCGACCGTGCATTAGCGGCAAATGAATAAGAAAGGATTTAAACCAGGAATCAGTTCCTGGTTTTTTGTCAGTTTCGTCTCTTTATTCTCCACAAACGTAATCAGCTTATAGCAAAAATAACGCATGAAGTTGTTAGAAAATTGTAATTCTTACTATACAAACGAATCTGTCTATTCTATACTTTCTGTATACAGTATACACTGTATGAACTAAATATGTAGAGGGGAGGAATTATGGAGAAAATTATAAAACAAGCCACGCTGGCAGATCAGGCATATGAGTATATCAAGAAGATGATCATTACTGGAAAACTGAAACCGGGACAGGAATTGCCTGAAGAAAAACTGGCTCTGGAGCTGGGAATCAGTCGGACGCCATTGCGGGAAGCAATGAAAAGACTGGCTGTTGATGCGCTTATCGAGTTGAGGAAGCCAAGGCCGGCAATAGTGGCGGCCTTTACTTTCCAGGATGTAAAAGAAATTATGGAGCTTCGCAGACTGTTGGAAATCTACGGACTTGAAAATTTGTCGAAAGCAGATCAACAGCCTGTCATGCAGGTAATGAAAAAAAACATCAAACGCCAGTTTCAGGCAGTGAAGACGCAAAATGTCGTAGAATTTATGGATCTGGACCAGGAATTCCATTCTTTCTTATACCAGAACCATGGCAATAATCGCTTGAAAGAAATGATCAAAGGCATCAATAGCGGCGGCAGCAGAGCATTTTTGCTGTTATCTGATACGGCAGCCGACAGTGCAAAAAAAGCGTATGGTGAACATCTATCCATTATTCAGGCAATTGAAGAAGGAGATATGGGCAAAGCCAAGCAGCAGCTGGCAATCCATTTGGACAATATCGAAAATCGGCTGCTGAAATACATTACACAGGAGGAACTATGAAAAAACTACTCGGACTACTTTTTATCACATTAATTTTCCTATCAGCCTGCGGAAGACCGGACAGCGGAACAACGACAACTGAAGAAGGGGAAACGGGTGAAGATACTTATACAATCCGTCTTGCCCACCTGGTGCCTGAGGAACAATCTTCACATATCGCAGCAGTGGCCTTTAAGGAAAAACTGGAAGCGGAGTCAGACGGCCGCCTAACGGTTGAACTGTATCCGAATGGCCAATTGTACGGATCAGACCGGGAAGCGATTGAAGCAGTTCAACTGGGCAATGTTGAAATGACGATTCCAGCTGTAGCAGCAATGGCTTCATTCAACGAAAAATTCCAAGTGTTTGATCTGCCTTTCCTATTCAATAACAACGAAGCTGCTTATCGTGCGTTGGATGGCGATCTCGGTCAGGAACTGATGGCGGATCTTGAAAACAACGGCATGAAAGGCCTGGTCTTCGGCGAAAATGGATTCCGCCATGTCTCCAATAACAGAGGGCCGATTGAAACCCCGGAAGATATGGAGGGACTCAAAATGCGGACATTGGAAAGCCCGTTGCATACAGATACGTTCAATGCTTTTGGAGCAAACGCTTCTCCGTTCGCATTTGGGGAACTTTACACAGCACTCCAACAAGGCACGTACGATGCAATGGATTGCCCGATTTCCCTTTATTACACAAACAAGTTCTATGAAGTACAGGATTACCTGACATTGACAGGCCATGTATACGCAGCTACTGCATTATTGGTGAACGATGATTTCTATAACGGCCTCCCGGAAGATCTTCAGGAACTGATGATGGAAGCTGCTGAAGAATTCCGGACGGAACAGCGCGAGTTGGCTCAGCAGCAAGATGGAGAATTCCTGGATCAGCTGGAAGCGGAAGGCATGCAAATCAACGACTTGACGGATGAGCAGCGCAACCAATTCCGTGAAGCGGCTGAATCTGTTTATACGAAATACGAAGACCAGATTGGCAGAGATGTCATCGATCAAGCGTTGGCGGCAAATGAAGAATAAATGAAAATGACAGTTGAAGAATCAAGGAAGAAATTCCTTGATTTTTCATTTTCAGCTGATTTGGCAATCAGTGAAAGAGAAAAATAGTCGAGTGGACAAACTTTCTCTTTAGGAAAGGAAGTGCATCAATGATCAAGAAATTCGAAAAGGCGGAAGAAGCATTTTTAGTGCTGACTTTAGTGGTGATGGTGGCGTTGATCTTCGGACAGGTCGTTGGCCGCTATGTTTTTTCCAATGCACCCAGCTGGACAGAAGAGATGGCTCGCTATATACATATTTTCCAAGTGTGGATAGGAGCGAGTTATGCCGTAAAACTGCGGGAGCATATACGAGTGGAAGCTTTTATCACCCGGTTTAAAGGGTTGCCGAGAAAAGTACTGGAAACCATCACTTTGGCAATTTGGTTTGGGATGGCGCTGTTTTTGGCGTATTTTGGAACAGACCTTGTTTTGAGCAGTATAGCCAATGGACAGGTCACTCCTGCAATGCAGCTGCCGATGTGGATTCCGTTTTTAGCAATCCCACTTGGCGGCATTGGGATGTGCATCAGACTTATCCAGCAATTGTTCAAAATCTGGAAAGGCGACTACGAGATGCATAAGGAGGGGGACCTTCCGGCATGACGATAGCTCTATTATTCGGAACTTTATTTATCTGTCTATTGATTGGTGTACCGATTGCAATCGCTTTGGGTGTCTCTGCCTTGACTGCGATCTATTTCGGTACGACCTTGCCACTGAGCATCATCACGCAAAAAGCATTCACTTCATTGGATTCATTTCCATTGCTGGCGATTCCATTTTTCATGCTTGCAGGAATTCTCATGGGCAAAGGGGGCGTTTCCAAGCGCTTGCTGGCGTTCGCTTCCGCATTAGTCGGTTGGATGACCGGCGGCTTGAGCATGGTGACCATCGTGGCTTGTATGTTTTTTGCCGCGATTTCAGGTTCAGGCCCGGCGACAGTTGCCGCGATCGGGGGCTTTATGATTCCGGCAATGATTGCGCGCAATTATGATGGTGGATTTGCATCTGCTGTTTCGGCTTCTGCGGGATCCATCGGCGTGATCATTCCGCCGAGCATACCCTTTGTCCTGTATGGTGTCATCGGAGGGGTCTCTGTCGGCAGCATGTTCCTGGCAGGCATCATACCTGGATTGATCATTGGATCCGGCCTGTTGCTCACAGCATATATCATCTCTAAAATACGCGGCTACAAACCGGAGCCTGGAGAAGCAACATCCATTGTATTTAAAGATGTCTTGAAAACCTTCTGGGATGCGAAATGGGCATTGCTGATTCCGGTTATTATCCTCGGTGGGATATACGGAGGCATCTTTTCGCCTACTGAAGCAGCTGTAGTAGCGGTAGTGTATGCTATAATTATCGGCAAATTCGTTTATAAGGAATTGTCCTGGAAAGGACTTTATGAAAGCTTCAGGGAAGCAATCGTCATCAACGCCACCACGATGATCATCATCGGTTTATCGGTGTCATTTGCGTACTTTATGACCATCGAACAGATTCCTGGAGAAATCTCCGATTACTTGACGGCCTTGTCGACCAACCCATTGGTGATTTTGCTGGCCATCAACCTACTGTTGCTGGTGGTGGGAATGTTCATCGATACCATTTCGGCATTGGTCGTCCTCACGCCGATTCTTCTGCCGATTGTGGTGACTGTGGGTGTGGATCCGGTTCATTTCGGTGTCATCCTGGTAGCCAACCTGGCAATCGGCTTCGTGACACCACCGCTCGGTGTCAATCTGTTTGTGGCTTCAAGTGTGGGCGGAGTACGCTTTGAGCGCATCGCCTATGCCGTTTTGCCTTTCCTGTTGTCGATGATCGTTTGTTTGTTGATCATCACATTCATTCCGGCCTTGTCTTTATGGCTGCCGGGACTTTATGAATAACGAAGATTTATAAATAGAGAAAGGTTGTCACTCATGAGCATTTCAATCAACAGCCGGATTGAGTCGATTCAAATTTCAGGCATCCGCCAGTTTTCAAATCAGTTGATCGATCATCCGGAAGCTATTAACCTTACAATCGGCCAGCCTGATTTCCCAACACCAGAGGCTGTCAAACAAGCCGGTATCGAAGCAATCAGAAACGATCAAACCAGCTATACACATAATGCGGGCTCACTTGAACTGCGGGCGGAAATCGCCTCTTTTTTCAGGGATTCATATGAATTGGACTTCGACCATAAAACCGAAATCATCGTCACCAATGGGGCAAGCGAAGGACTGGATTCCCTTTTCCGGGCAATTTTGGAGGAAGGCGATGAAGTCATCCTGCCTGCGCCGGCTTACCCGGGGTATGAACCCATCATAAAGCTATGCGGAGGAAAAGTTGTTTATCTGGACACGTCGGATACGGGCTTCCAACCGGATCCGCAGCGTCTGGAAAACTTGATCACCGAGCGCACCAAAGCGGTCTTGATGAACTTCCCTTCGAATCCGACAGGTGCCACGATGGAGTCTGTCCAGCTTGAAAAGGTAGCTGCTGTGCTGGAGAAGCATGAAGTTTTCATTGTAACGGATGAAATTTACAGTGAAAATTCGTATGGCGAAAAGCATTCTACTTTTGCCCGTTTTGAAAAGTTGAAAAATCGGACATTTTTGGTCCATGGGCTGTCGAAGTCACATTCGATGACCGGCTGGAGAATCGGCTTTGTGCTGGGTCCGGAAATGTATATGAAGCATGTCTTGAAAGTCCATCAGTACAACGCCATCTGCGCTTCTGTCCCAAGCCAATTCGCTGCACTTGAAGCGGTGAAGAACCAGCGCCATATTCCTGCCGAAATGAATAAAGAATATATTCAGCGCCGGGATTTTGTCTACGGCCGTTTGACAGCGATGGGCATTGATGTGGTTTTGCCGAAAGGTGCCTTTTATATCTTTCCGTCCATCGAGAAATTCGGCATGACTTCTTTTGAATTCGCTACGCGTTTATTGAAAGAAGGGGGAGTGGCTGCAGTGCCTGGCTCTGCATTCACGAAGTATGGGGAAGGCTTTGTGCGCATTTCTTATGCCTATAGCATGAATGTGCTCGAAGAAGGCATGGACCGCTTGGAGAAATTCATCAATACGCTGGAGTAATTACACACTGGATAGATGATTAATCTGCCCTCAACCGGGTAAAGTTCCTTAAACGAAAAGGAGCTGAACAGCATGGAAAATCCACGATTTTATCGATTTGAAGACGATGGGGCAATTCCGAATAACCCGTCGCTTGAAGTGATTGTGTATCCGGCTGCTTTCCAAGAAGATCCGGAGGGGATTGAAAAGGTCTTTAACAGCCATGAGTGGACAAACAGCTGGACCGGCGGTGTTTTCGAGTATCACCATTACCACAGCAATACACACGAAGTATTGGGAGTGCGCAGCGGTTCTGCAACGTTGCAGATCGGCGGCGAGCAAGGCGAGGCCTTAAAGGTGGCAGCAGGGGACGTATTGCTGCTCCCGGCAGGAACGGGGCATAAAAAGCTGGAAGCCAGTGATGACTTCGAGATAGTGGGTGCCTACCCTGGCGGTGTCGCCTATAACATGAAGACCGGCGAGCCAGGCGAACGGCCTTATGTGCTGGAAGATATCCAAAACACACCATTGCCGAAAATGGATCCTGTCTATGGCAATCAGGGACCTGTTATTGAGAAATGGACGTAAAACAGATAAAAGCCCTTTGCCAGTCCCTGGCGAAGGGCTTTTGAGTTTTGGCGATTCGCGCATCAAAACTCTATTGTGCTTGAATTACTCATAGTAGCCTTCAGTCGATTTGCGGAATGTCTTGAACTGATTGGCATCATGGCCGAACCAAACGTCTGAATTGGTTTCTTTCGAGATTCTGCGGATTTTTTCAACGGCAGAAGTATAGCCGACGGAATCATAAAGAATGCCAGGCGGTTTGATCGGAGGGCCATAGCTTTCTGCTGTGTAAATGGCATCGGAAGCAAGGATGATTCCACCTGTTTCAGGAAGCTCGATTTGCAGCCCCAGCATTCCCCAAGCATGGCCGCTTCCGAAATTCAGGATTTTGATGCCTTCGGCAAGCTGCAAGCCATCTTCAGTCCGTTTGACGGTTTGCCATTGGAGGTTGTTCTTGATCCAGGCATCAATGTCCCCCCAGATGTAGGCGCCTTCCTTCATATTCCGGGCGTATGTCTGCAGTGCACCGTTCAGTTCATCTTCGTGGACGATGATGGTCGCATTAGTGAACAGCTCGAGACAGCCTGCATGATCCAAATGCAGATGGGAAGCAACCACATATTTGATATCTTCTGGACGAACGTTCAATTCCTCCAGACGATGATGCAAATAACACTCCTCCGGCATGTCTATCGGAAACAGGGATTGTGTCACTTTCCCCCAGCGGCCTTCCGCACCCATTGAATTTGGATTGCAGGCCGTGTCGAACAGGATCTTGCCCTCGGGATGGTCGATCAATACCGTATAGACCGGAAAGGTCACCATCTCACTTGGTGGATTTGGATTCTGTACACTCGCCGGGTTGTGCATTGAAATCATGTAGTTCTTATCCATGCTTAATGTGCCATTATCCATTACATACAGCTTTGGATTCGGCTTGATAATACCCGTCATCAATTTTCCCCCTCTCAGAATAATTCCATAATATCACAATTTTCAGAAAATAACACCAACTGCACAAAAAAACTCCTGAGCGTTTGAGCTCAAGAGTTAAAAGATGGGGTTTGTTGATTAATGAACCATGGCGGGCTCAAAGAATTCCTTGTATAATTCATTCAATATCCTTTGTTCATCTTCCTTCAGGATGCCGAAGACTAAGCTGACCTCAGAAGATCCCTGGTTGATCATTTCGATATTGACGCCGGTTCTGGCAAATGCATTTGCTGCGCGGGCAGTAAGGCCTTTTGTATTATTCATGCCTTCTCCAACCAAAACAATCATGGAAAAATCGCTGCGGATATGGACGTCGTCGGCTTGGAGCTCCGACTTTACACGGTCCACAATGCGCTGTTCCTTTTCAGTGGACAGCTGATGGCTGCGCAAAATGACAGACAGGTTATCGATGCCGGATGGGATATGTTCATAAGAAATTTCTTCATCTTCCAGTATTTGAAGCAGTCTGCGTCCGAAACCGATTTCGCGGTTCATCAAGTATTTACTGACGTACAATGTCGAGAAGCCGCTATCTGCTGAGATTCCTGTTACCGGACGCAGCGAATGATCGCGCTCTGCAACGATCATTGTACCGGGTGCTGCTGGATTATTGGTGTTGCGGATGCATAGCGGAACAGCCGCTTTGAAGACCGGCATAAGTGCTTCGTCATGCAAAACAGCAAATCCGGCATACGAAAGCTCGCGCATTTCCCGGTAAGTCATCTGTTCGATTTCGACTGGGTTGTCGACGACACGCGGATTGGCCGCAAATACACAGTCGACATCGGTGAAGTTTTCGTATAGCTCCGCTTTAATTGCAGCTGCCAGAATGGAGCCGGTGATGTCTGAGCCGCCGCGCTCGAAAGTCCGAAGGACGCCTTCTTTTGTATAGCCGAAAAAGCCGGGGAAGACGGTGATGGTTTCTTTATTGCGCAGATCTGCCAAACGTTCATAAGCTTCTGGAAGAGCTTGGGCACGCTCCGGCAATCCATTTACAAATAACCCGGCATCAAACGGGTTGACGTATTCTGCAGGAAGACCGATGGAGGTCAGGTAAGCGGCAATCAATTTTGCAGAGTTGTCTTCACCGCTCGCTTTAATCGAGTCCGCAAAAAGAGGGGGAGAACTTTTATCTGCTTGAAGGCGATTCAAGAGGTCAGTTTCGATGACTTCAATGATATCATTGCCCAACCCTAATCCATCAGCGATTTCCGAATATCTTCCCACGACCTTGGCAAGAGCGGCATCAGTCGATTCTTCACGAAGTGCTGCTGCTGACAATTGGATGAGCAAATCAGTGACTTTTACGTCACCATCGTATCTTTTTCCTGGAGCAGAAACGACGACAATCCTGCGCGAAGGCTCTGCTCTAACGATTTCTGCCACTTTTTTTATCTGTTGTGCACTAGCTACTGAGGTACCGCCAAATTTGCTAACTTTCATCCAATCAAGTCCCATCTTTTTTAATAGTCTGTAAAAGGGTTGTTTTAAGTAAGATATAATACTATAATGTCCCTATGACAAAAACAGCTGTTTTTTCACAGTGTACACACCATGGGAGGAATCGTCAATGAAAAATGAAATTTCAATCGGATTATTAGGCCTTGGAACAGTGGGCAGCGGAGTTGCTAAAATCATCCAGCAGCATCAGCAGGATTTGCATCATAAATTAGGTGCCCAGGTTTCAATCCGGAAAGTACTGGTCAGAAATGCCAACAAGGACCGGCTTTCCAGTTTAGATCCGAGTGTTTTCACGACGGATATAGAAGAAATATTGAATGATTCTTCTCTCGATATCATCGTTGAGGTGATGGGCGGCATAGACGGTGCGAAATCAGCCATCGAAAAAGCGCTCAAATCCGGCAAGCAGGTCGTTACCGCCAATAAAGACGTGATGGCGGAATATGGCCATGATCTATTGAAACTTGCGGATGCCGAAAAATGTGATCTTTTCTATGAAGCAAGTGTCGCCGGCGGAGTGCCGATCATCCGCACATTGGAAGATGGTCTGGCATCAGACCGAATCTCCAGTTTGATGGGAATCGTCAATGGTACAACCAACTTCATCATGACAAAAATGAAACAAGAGAATATGACTTATGATGACGCATTGGCTGAAGCGACTGCACTTGGCTATGCTGAGGCAGACCCGTCATCCGATGTCGATGGCATCGATGCAGCACGGAAAATGGTCATCTTGTCTTCTCTGGCATTTTCGACAGAAGTCCACTTGGATGACGTTCTGGTCAGAGGCATGAAGGAAATTCGCGATGGCGATTTGGAGCTTGCGAATAAGTTCGGTTATACCATGAAAATGGTCGGTTCTTCAACTAAAGACGATGACGGAATCGAAGTTTCGGTAGAACCGATTTTCCTGGCAAACTCACATCCGCTGGCTTCTGTTAACAATGAATTCAACGCCGTCTACATATACGGTGATGCTGTAGGAGAAACGATGCTGTATGGTCCGGGAGCAGGATCTTTGCCGACGGCCACTTCAGTGGTCTCCGACATTATCGCAGCCTGCCGTAACCTGCAGCTTGGCGTCAATGGAAAACGTGCACATGCCGCACAACACGAACGTGTCATGAAACCGGAATCGAAACGGTTTGCAAAATACTGCCACCGCTTGTTGGTAAATGATGAAGTCGGTGTTTTATCAAAAATGACTTCCATCTACAGCAAACACGGAGCAAGCATCCAATCGGTCATGCAATCGCCGGCACAGGATGATGGAAAAGCCGAATTGGTATTACTGACGCATCAGATTTCCCGACAGCAGCATTTGGATGTATTAAGTGAATTAGAAGGAACGGCGAGCGTCATCAGCCATTACCGCATAGAAGGAGAGGAAACAGCATGAGATGGCAAGGATTGATCGAAGAACATAAAGAGTGGCTTCCAGTTACAGAAAACACCCCTTCCCTGACGTTGCAGGAAGGCAATACGCCTTTGGTGCATTTGGAGAAACTGTCAAAAGAATGGGGAATTGACCTCTATGTAAAACTGGAAGGTGCGAATCCGACCGGTTCTTTTAAAGACCGAGGAATGGTAATGGCTGTCGCCAAGGCCAAAGAAGAAGGAAAGACCGTATTGATTTGTGCTTCAACCGGCAATACCTCCGCTTCAGCAGCAGCTTATGGTGCAAGAGCGGGTATGCGAACCATCGTTGTCATTCCGGAAGGGCGCATCGCACTTGGGAAATTGGCGCAAGCCAAAATGTACGGAGCGGAAATTCTTGAAATCAAAGGGAACTTTGACGAAGCGCTGCAGATGGTGCGTGAAGTTGGTCAGGAAGCTGGCATCGCGCTAGTGAATTCCGTCAACCCTTACCGCCTTGAAGGCCAGAAAACCATCGCATTTGAAGTGATCGACCAATTGGGCCAAGTACCGGATATCTTCGCTTTGCCGGTCGGCAATGCCGGAAACATTTCGGCATCCTGGAAAGGCTTTACCGAATATGCTGAACGTACAGGCGAAAAACGGCCAACTCTTTTGGGTGTACAGGCAGCTGGAGCAGCACCGATTGTCAACAATAAAGTTGTGGAAAATCCGGAAACGGTGGCAACAGCCATCCGCATCGGCAACCCGGCAAGCTGGCAGTTGGCTCTTAATGCCTTAGACCAGTCAAACGGCACGATTCTAGCGGCAACAGATGAAGAAATCCTGGAAGCATACCAGCTACTGGCTTCAACTGAAGGGGTATTCGCTGAACCTGCATCATGCGCTTCTATCGCGGGCATCAAAAAACAGGTAGAGAATGGCATGTTGCCGAAAGGTTCGAAAGTGGTTGCTGTCCTGACAGGCAATGGATTGAAAGATCCTGAAACAGCGATTTCGGTTAATCAGCATAAAGCACTTCTTGTTCCGGAAGACATGGAACGTTTTTGGGAGGATCTTAAAAAAGGAGTGAAGATATGAGTTGGAAAGAATTTTCGGTGACCGTTCCTGCTTCAACGGCCAATCTGGGTCCTGGATTTGATTCGATCGGCTTGGCGTTGGACCTTCATATGTTCGTCCATGTTTTGCCGGCTGAAGAATGGCTGGTCGAATACAAAGATCAAGGCTACCAGCAGATTGCAAATGGCATCGACAATTTGATCGTTGCCACTGCGCAGGCAGTTGCGGATAAATACGGCCAACCACTACCGACCGCTAAATTGGTCGTGGAGACAGAGATTCCGTTGAGCAGAGGGCTTGGAAGCAGTGCATCTGCAATTGCTGCAGGAATTGAAATTGCGGATCGTTTAATCGGATTAAAACTGCCGATGAAAGAGAAATTGAGAATCGGAACGGAAATGGAAGGCCATCCGGACAATATTTCGGCATCACTTCTTGGCGGTTTGACCATTTCCTATTTCGATGAAGATAATCTTGAAGTCGTCCATGTTCCGGAAGTGGAAATCGGCGTGGTGATCTTGGTTCCTCCTACAGAATTTCTGACTGCAGAATCACGGAATCTGCTTCCGGAAGCCTTAGCCCACAAAACAGCTATACGCGGCAGCGCTGCCGGAAATGTTGTGTCAGCTGCTTTAGCAAGAGGCGACTGGCGGACTGCAGGCCGGATGATGCAGAAAGATGTTTTTCATGAACCCTACCGGAAAGACAGATTTCCTGATTTTAATGCGATTCAACAAAGTTGCCTCGAGCTTGATGTCTTTGGTTCGGCTATCAGCGGCGCAGGCCCATCTTTGTTCATCGCGGTAGAAAAAGGCAGGGAAAAAGAGGTAGCCGCCCAATTGGCGGAGAAGTTCCCACTTTATGAATGCATGGTTACAAGGCCCTCTTCCAATGGGGTTAAAATTGGCGAAACAGTTGTATGAACAAGAAAAAGCGATCCGGATTTTCCGGATCGCTTTTTTTATTGTTTTAATGTGCAATCTGTATTTTAAAGCTTTATCGAAATGTATTTGGTTTCCAGGAATGCTTCTAAGCCTTCCTGTCCGCCTTCGCGGCCTACACCACTTTCTTTCATACCGCCGAATGGAGCTTGGGCTGTTGAAGGGGCTCCATCATTCCAGCCGACAATTCCGTAGTCCAGGTTTTCGGATAGGTAAGTGCCGCGGGACATGCTTTCGGTGAAGAAGTAGGCTGCTAAACCAAAACGCGTGTCATTTGCCAGTTTGACCGCTTCTTCATCTGTTTCAAAAGACATGATGGGAGCTACAGGGCCGAATGTTTCCTCGTTCATAACCAACATGTCTGAAGTGGCATCGACCAGTACTGTCGGGTTAAAGAAGTATGCATTGTTTTCTGAGCGGCCATCACCGCCAACCAAAACTTTGGCGCCTTTTTCAACAGCGTCATTGACGTGCTTCTCGACCTTTTCATAGCCGTCTTTATCAACCAATGGCCCAATCTGGACACCTTCATCCAGTCCATTGCCGACTTTCAGGTTGCCGGCAGCCTGTTGGAGTTTCTGAGAAAACTCCTCAACGATGCTTCGCTGGACGTAAATCCGGTTGCCGCAGACACAGGTTTGCCCGGCGTTTCGGAACTTCGATGCCATAACGCCTTCAACCGCCAGGTCCATATCGGCATCCTCCAAAACGATGATCGGTGCGTGGCCTCCGAGTTCAAGAGATAAATTCAACATAGTTTCAGAAGCCTGCTTCATCAATTCCTTGCCTATTTCAGTAGAGCCTGTAAACGTCAGTTTGCGGACGTCCGGATGGCTGGTGAAAACTTTTCCGATCTTGCTGGCACTGCCGGTCACTAGGTTGATGACACCTTTAGGAAATCCTGCCTCAATGGCAAGCTCGTACATTTTGACTGCAGTCAACGGCGTCATTTTTGCCGGTTTGGCTACAAATGTGCATCCCGCAGCAAGGGCAGGAGCCATTTTTCTGGCCATCATGGCTGCCGGGAAGTTCCAAGGTGTAATGGAGACCACAACGCCAACAGGCTGTTTGTTGACCTGAATCCGTTTGCCTTCTTTACTGGCCGGAATTGTGCGCCCATATACACGCTTTCCTTCTTCGGCAAACCAGGAGACGAATGAAGCCGAATATTCGATTTCGCCAATGGCTTCAGCCAAAGGTTTCCCCATCTCCTTCGTCAGGATTTCCCCGATCTCCTCTTTATGCTCAAGCAATAGATCATGCCATTTCATCAGAAGTTCAGCACGGTGATAGGCCGTTGTCTTCGCCCATTCCGGGAAAGCAGCAGCCGCTGCTTCGATTGCTTCAGTAGCTTCCTGTTCACCACCGTTGGGCACTGAACCTACGACTTCACCTGTTGCGGGGTTCGTCACGTCTATTTTTCCGTCACCTGTATTGGTCCACTCGCCGTTAATATAATGTCTACCTTCCATTTGTTCGAATCCTCCTTTTGATTTTCGCTTATCCTAATAAATACCTCTAATGGATGATAGGTAAACGTTGAGAATCAATTGGAGGGTCGGCAGTTCGTAAAATGGACATATTTCAGAAAGTATAGATTGATATGCAATATATAGGCTTTGGAATCGTTTTCATAAAATATGAATCATTATTCAATTTAATATTATTTCGAAATAGTCGTTTTATTCTATTTATTAGCCTCCGATAGTGTGCTACTATTGCATCATTAAAAAAATACTCTTTGTAAAGCTTTGATTTCAATAGCTTATTAGTAATCAGGAAAAAAAGGGAGGACATGGAAATGGCTCAAATGCTGGCGTTAACGATTTTGATTTTTGTATTGTTTATTGGCGAAGCGGTTTCAACCCGCACCAAAGCGTGGATTCCTTCGATATTTATCAGTGGAGTCCTGTTCCTGCTGGGATACTGGACGTTCTTTCCTCCTGAGATTGTGGCGATTGCAGGTATTCCACCTGCAGTAGCAGTAATGCTCATTTATCTATTGATCACCAACATGGGAACACTTTTGTCGCTGGAAGAATTAAAAAATCAATGGAGAACCATCCTGATTGCCATATCCGGTATTTTAGGAATTATCGCTGCCTTATTCAGCATCGGAATCCTGCTGTTCGACTTTGAAACAGTCGTGGTTGCGATTCCGCCGTTGGTTGGCGGACTGGTTTCTGCGCTGATCATGTCGGAAGGGGCAACTGCTGCGGGGCTCCCGACTCTGGCTGTTTTTGCGATTGTCATATATGTGGTCCAAGGATTTGCAGGTTACCCGCTGACTTCGATCATGCTGAAAAAAGAAGGCCAAAATCTGTTGGCCAAATACAGAAATAATGAATTGACTGCAAAGCAATTGCCTGGTGAACAAAAAGGGACGACGGGTAAGACCGTAAAAGAGCCGCGCATGTTTGCCAACATGCCGGATAAATACAACACCGACTTCTTCAAATTTTTCCGTCTGGCATTGGTCGGTTACCTTGCGTATCTGACATCTGTCCTTGCAGCACCGGTAGTGGAAATCAGCCCGTTTGTCCTATGTCTACTGTTCGGTGTCATCGGGCGCAGCATCGGTTTCCTGGAACGCCACCCGTTGCAAAAAGCAAACGGATTCGGGTTTGCGATCATGGGGCTGCTGCTTTATATTTTCGACGGCTTGAAAAATGCCACTCCGAGCATGATGCTGGAAATCCTATACCCGCTTATCGGCTGTATCGTTATTGGTGTTGCAGGGATGTATATCTTTTCATTCATCATCGGCAAACTGCTTAAAGTCAGCAAGGAAATGGCATTTGCGGTTTCCCTGACAGCTCTGTACGGTTTCCCGGCCGATTATATCATCACCGTGGAAGTCATCAATTCATTGACGAAAGACGAGGAAGAACGTGAAGTGCTGACCAGCCATATGCTGCCGCCGATGCTGGTCGCAGGGTTCATCACCGTTACGATTGTTTCGGTTATATTGGCAGGCATATTTGTCGGCTTCCTATAGAATTGGAGGAAATTCACCATGATTAACCAAACCATAAAAAATGCCATCAAAGATAACAACGAAGAAATGATTCAGATCCGCCGCCAGCTCCACAGCGAGCCGGAACTGTCATGGGAGGAGTTTCAAACTTCCCAATTTGTCTATGATTACTTAACAGAACTTGGCATTGAAGCGCGTAAGACAGAACCGACTGGCGTAATCGGAGAGCTGAAAGGCGGAAAAGAAGGCAAGACCGTCGCATTGCGAGCTGACATGGATGCTTTGTCTGTGGAAGAGTTGAATGTGGATCTGCCTTACAAGTCAAAAGAACTTGGGAAAATGCACGCATGTGGTCATGATGCGCATACATCCATGCTCTTGGCAGCTGCTAAAGCTTTGGCAAGTGTAAAAGCGGAGATTCCAGGAAATGTCCGGTTTATTTTTCAACCGGCAGAAGAAGTGGCGACTGGTGCGAAAGCAATGGTCGAACAAGGGGCAGTAGCAGGTGTTGACGATGTGTTCGGTATCCATATCTGGTCTCAAAGCCCATCGAACACTGTTGCCTGCAACCCAGGCGCTTCATTTGCTTCAGCAGATATTTTCAAAGTGCATTTCAAAGGGCAAGGCGGGCATGGAGCGATTCCACAAGCCTGTATCGATGCAGCCATTATCGCTTCTTCTTTTGTCATGAATTTGCAGTCTGTCGTATCGCGTACCATCGACCCCCAGCAAGCAGCGGTCGTGACTGTCGGAAAGATGGTCGTAGGAACCCGCTTTAATATCATTGCAGAAAATGCTGAGATTGAAGGCACGGTAAGATGTTTTGACCCGGCGACCCGTGACCATATCGAAAATCAGCTTCAAGTCTATGCTGACAACACGGCTGCCATTTACGGAGGTTCTGCTGAAGTCGAGTATATAAGAGGGACACAGGCGGTCATCAACGGAGCAGAAAGTGCACAGTTGGTTCAGCAAGTGGCCAGTGAAGCATTCGGTGAAAATTCCATATATGATGAAAAACCGACAATGGGCGGAGAAGACTTTTCGTTTTATCTGGATGAAGTTCCCGGTAGCTTTGCATTGGTGGGTAGTGGAAATCCTGATAAAGATACACAATGGGCACATCATCATGGCAAATTCAATATTGATGAAGATGCAATGGCAACAGGCGCAGAACTCTATGCACAATATGCCTGGTCATTTTTAACCAAGCAATGAAGTTGCGAAGCACAATAAAAAAGGAGGAAATCATACCCGTGAAAAATGATAATCCTTTATACGAAGAGTTAATGAAAGACTATGATACTACGCTCGACCATTCAGGAATCAATGGAGAGCGAATTGCAAAACGGCTTTATGAATTGTCCCAAATCGGATTCGTACAGATTGGAGGCGTAAAAAGACCAGGATTTTCGGATGAAGAAAAAGCGGCAAAAGAGCTTGTGAAAAAATGGATGGCTGAAGCGGGATTGTTGGTGAAGGAAGACGGAGCCGGCAATATCATGGCAAGGCTGGAAGGCAAATCTAACGGAGCGGCGATTGCATCCGGCTCCCATGTGGACAGTGTTCCAAATGGAGGGAATTTTGACGGTCCTCTGGGTGTTCTGTCTGCTTTGGAAGTTGCAGCATCATGGAAAGAAACGGGCTATATTCCTGAAAAGCCTTATGAAGTCATCGTCTTCTCGGATGAAGAAGGATCCCGCTTTAATAGCGGATTAACGGGCAGTCAGGCAATGACAGGTGCAATCACTGAGCTGGAGATGGCTCAGCTCAGGGACTATAACGGGGAAACCCTGGAACAGGTACTGGCGCATTATGGCAGTTCCTTGGATGCTTTTAAAACGGCTAAACGGGATTTAAGTGAATTGGAACTATTTGTGGAAGTTCATATTGAACAAGGCAAAAAGTTGGAAAAGGCAGATCAGCCGGTGGGGATTGTAAATGGAATTGCAGGTCCCGCTTGGCTCGAAGTGGAATTTGTCGGAGAAGCGGGACACGCAGGGAACACGCCTATGATTGGAAGAAAAGACTCATTGGTAACAGCAGCGGAATTCCTGCAATCGATCCCTGAATTTCCAAAAACGGTCAGTGATACTGCAGTAGCGACGGTCGGGAAATTAGACGTTTTTCCTAATGGGGCGAATGTCATCCCTGAAAAAGTGAAACTGCTTGTCGATATTCGGGATATAAATGAAGAACCGAGAGACCGCCTCATCGATCAGTTGATCGAGCAGGCAGAAAAAATTGCGGCAAAAAACAATATTCAGGTGAACAGTAAGTTGAATACACGCATCCAACCAGTACCGATTGTTGAAGACCTCCAAAAGCGTTTGGCGGTTTCCCTGGAAAAGTTCGGAATTTCTCCGACCTATATTCCAAGTGGAGCGGGACACGATGCTATGAATTTGGGCCGTTTTATTCCGGTGGCTATGCTCTTTGTCAGAAGCAAGGATGGCATTAGCCATAATCCGAAAGAATGGTCATCTCTGAATGACTGCGTCACCGGCATCCATGTACTCAAGGATTTTGTTGAAGACGCGATGAATCGATAAAATAGGATTGTGCGTTGCATTTAAACGAAACAGGAAAAGAAATACTCTTTTCCTGTTTTTTGCTGCCTTCAAAAGATTTTAAAGTAGGTTCTATGCTTAATTTTTATTCGAAAGTTAAATCCTTATAATGGATAATTAAAATTAAATTTGGAATTATCAGTATTAATTGAAATAGAGTGACTATTTTTAAAGAGAAAGGGTATAGGAAGAATAAGTACCTATCAAAGGGCTGCAATTTTTGGAGGTGGTTAGATGAAAGTAATGGAAAATCGAGTGCCTAATAGAACCAGAAATTTTTCGGAGGAAAAGATTTTAAACGAATGCCGTGAATATTTTTCATCCGAAACTGAAAAAACAGCAGAAATTGGTGAAAGGTTTATACGCTATTTTTTAAAGAACGCGTCTTCAGAAGGTGTGCTTTTCAAAACCATCAAAGAAATTACAACAGACATTACTATTTCACATCAAACTTTAACGAAAGTCTTAAAAACGCTCGAATCGAAGCAAATCATTTACCGGAGAAACGGCATTATCGGTTTGTGGAAAGATTAACGGCGAAAAGCATCTCTCAATTTATTGAGAGATGCTTTTTTTATTGGTTAAAAATAAAGAACGCATGGAAAAGATTGTTCAATAAGTTTCGAGTAGAAAGACTCTTTCCATTGTAGATTAAAAGCTCCAACTACTTATTTGTTATGAGAAGAACAAGTCTTAAGAATCAGTATTCCCACTCGCGTATTAGGGTGAAAATACCCAAACATAAGGATATAAATATAAAATAATTTAACTAGATAGTCTAAGTGCTTATATTTTTTCTGAATAATTTAAAAAATATCCTTAAAAGTGTAGATTGAACCAATAATTTATGATATAAATGAACTATAATAATCTGAATTTTTAGAAATAATTACAAAAAAACCGTCTGTTTTAAGCGAAGGAGGAGAGTTTTGTGAAGAATAAGCAAGTTATTTTGTCCTTATTGATGAACTTGAAAAAACAAATTCGCTTCACAATTGGACTCACCCTTCTTTTGATGCTGGCAGTATGGGCTGTTTTTGTTTTTATTATCGAACCTGAACACCAAGTATCCAGCCAATTGCTTATCCAAGAATCAGTACCAGCGATCCCACACCTGGCTGCAGAAAAAAACCAGGTAGACTTTCAAACTTTAGAAGCATATGCAGCCTTTGTCGAAAGTCCAGAAGTACTGGAGCGGGTACGGGGAAACCTCGGATTAAAAATGTCCATCTCCCAACTTCGGGAGCGAGTGGAGGTAAGTTTTTCCGGTCATTCACCGGTTTTAACAATCCTTGTTTCTTCTGGCAGTACCCAACAGGCAATTGAAATTGCTGATGCATTGGCATTCACTTTTCAGAATGCGGTAAAGAATTCATTAAAAGCGGACAATGTCACAATTATTTCGTTGGCATCTTCACAGGATGGAAGTATAAATCCAAGTGGAAACGACCTGCTGTCTGCTCTGGTGATAGCAGCGGTTTGTGGATTAGTTTTCAGCATTTTTTCAGCATTTGGCATCGCGGCATTAAAAACAGCTGCCAATGCAAAAAAAAGAAAGATACGAAAAAAAGAGAATCAGTTGCAGACAGTGTTTAAGTGATTTTCTAGGTGAAGCAGGGGTGGAAAGCATGTACGAGCTAATATCAATACAAGAACATAGTCGTTGGCAACGGATTCTTGATATTTTGAAAATATCGGATATTTACTATACGAGCCAATATTTTCTGGGGGCTTTGAAATTAGATCCGGGAGAAGCTTTGCTTTTCTATTACAAGGATGAAGATGGCGAGGTTGCCTATCCTTTCATCAAAAGGCGTATAAGCGATGAAAACACCCCTTATTTTGACGTTACGACTCCCTTCGGTTATGGAGGTCCTATAGTAAAAGCAGGGAAAAATCATTCCAAACTGGCCGCCAACTTTCGGAAAGCTTTTGTTGAGTATTGTCAGAGTGAAAAGATTATTGCTGAATATATACGTTTTCATCCTCTCAAAGAGAATGCCCAGTTTTTCAAAGATCACCTGAAACTCTCTCCATTGTATGAAACTTTTACAATCAAACTGAAAGATTATTTCATTTCCAACACAAAAAAACAGTCGCCCACTGGACAAGCTGATAAGGATTTGGATTTAGTGGTCAAAAAACTTGGAACGGTTCGGCATATGTTTGAATTCTTGGTGTTGTATTATTCAGCAGCAAGAAGAAGGGAAGAGGCAGACAGCTATTATTTTTTCACCAATGATTATTTTGAGACATTGATCAGTTCCATGGGTCCTAATCTCCATTTATTTGGTGCTTACCACGAAAACAAATTGGTTTCAGCATGCTATGTTCTTGCTATGGGAGATACGATCTATTACCATCTCGAGGGAAGTTTGTCCGAAGTGGAAAGTGAAAATACGCTCAGAACCCTTCTACTGAAAATTGCTGAGTGGGGAGAAGAAAATTATTATACTTTCTTCCATTTAGGTGGAGACTTTCAAGGGGAAGCAAATAAAGATACTCAGATAAAAAGAGGAATCGCTAATTGTGAACCTGCTGTTTTTTCTATCGGTCAGCAAATTCATGACTTGCAGGCCTATCACAATATGGGGTCTTTTGAAGACGAAGATATCATACGAAGATATAGAAATATTTGATGGTACAGAATGGAAGAGCATAAAAATCGCGATTATTCCGGGGAGGTATACTAATGAGATACATGCAGTATAAAGGTGTGGTAGAAAGAGAATACAAAAAATCATTGAGAAAAATCATGTATGAAATTTGTGTAGTAGAAGGGTTGAATGCTTCCCTGGGAGCAAAAAAGCTGGGAGTTGCAAAAGAGATTTTTGTTTTTTGGAGAAGTTTCTATCGTTTGGATAAGAACCAGCAATTGTTTGACCAAGCAGTCGATAATATGGAACAAATGAAATTCCTTTATTTAAATGAAGCGAAAGGCATTGATTTATCTCGCCCGTTGCAGCATCAAAATGAACAATCACTTCAAGGTCTTGAAGAATTGATTGTCCATATGATAGAGTATTATAAATGCAAACACGCTGAAAGTGGTGGTCTTGCAATAGATGCAGGAAAGTTGCCATTATATGAATTTGCACAGGAACTTCTTGAGGAGTATAAAACCGGCAGCTTACTAGCCGAAGTGGAAAACCTGAAGAAAAAAGCGTAATTGAAAATTTTCAGAATGGATGGAATGGATGCAGACTTTTACTGAAAGAGCATTGACAATTATAAAGCAGATTCCTCCCGGCAGAATTATGACTTACGGACAAGTTGCTGCAGCTGCTGGAAGTCCCCGGGCAGCCAGGCAAGTGACAAGGATCCTTCACAGCATGAGTGCCAAGTACAACTTGCCTTGGCACCGAATCGTAAACGTTCAAGGCCGTATTGCCCTTATAGATGAAGAATCCCGATCTTTCCAAAGAGAGTCGTTGCAGGCCGAAGGTGTGAAAGTGGATGCGAATGATCAGATTGATTTAAATCGTTTTCGCTTCGATCCAGAGAAGGATGGACAGTGTTGAAAAACCCTTAGCAAGGGTTTTTTTTATTGGTTATAAAGTAGTGGGAATTGTAACTGCCTGCACAATAAGAAGAAGTGAGAACTTCTCAGGGAAAGAATGCAAAGAAAATATTTTGCAGGTTAAATGTTTACTGGTTTGGAGCTCTAGGGTATACAAAACAATGGACAAACTGATTAAGTGGAAAAGAGGAAATAAACATGACAGTAAAAGATAAGCCGGTAATTGGCATAACAGCACGCGTGGAAGAAGATCAGACATACTCGCTGGATCCTGTATATGGCAGAGCGATTTTGCAGGCTGGCGGTTTACCATTAATTGTACCTATCGTAGATAAAGAAGATATCCCCTTGTTATGTGAGCGTTTGGATGGGCTGATTGTCACTGGGGGAGGAGATATAAATCCTACCCTATACGGCGAAGAGCCACATCTGCGCCTGGGAGCAGTATATCCTGGCAGTGATGAATATGAAAAAGAATTGATTTTGAAGTTTCTTGATTTAGATAAGCCTTTCATTGGAATGTGCAGGGGTTTGCAGATGTTCAATATTTCATTGGGCGGCACTAACTATCAGGATTTAGAGTCCCAGTTTGAAGGGGATTTACATCAGCATAAGCAAATGGCAATGCGGACTCACCGTACCCACTCAGTAACTTTAGAAGATGAAAGCTTATTATATGACATCATGCAGGAGAAAAAGTTCAATGTAAACTCCTTCCACCATCAGGGAGTTAAAGATGTTTCAGAACAATTGACAGTAGCAGCTTATGCGGCAGACGGATTGGTAGAAGCACTGGAAAGTAAAAACCACCAATTTGCGATGGGAATTCAATGGCATCCGGAAGAATTTGCCCTTCAAGGGGATGAGGCATCGATGAATATCTTCAAGCGTTTTGTCGATGAGTGTTTAGTGGATAAAAAACAAAATCAATAAAGTCAAAACCACAATTGATAGAAAAAGATCCAGGGATTAGTTATTCCCTGGATCTTTTTCGTTTTCTGACGGGACAAACAGCGTTGTTTCTTTGCCATTGTCCTGAAACAAAGTATGTGCAGACGAATTGAAAGCAATAGAGGCTTGTACATAGTCGCCTCCCGACCCAGCAAAATTTACGATCATTACTATAAAAATACTGAGAAAGAAGCGCTCAGGAATGACTAACAACAGGATAATAAGCAATGTTCCCCATAATAGTACAGGAGCTAATGCGATGACAATAAAATTGCTCCGGTTAAAGACTGCTTCGCTCCCGACGGAAAGAAATGGGAAGCGAATTCGAAAGGAAGGTCGACTCCCCGAAAAGATCTTTATGAAAAGAGCGTGAGTAAGTTCATGAAAGGCCATATAAATCAAAACCAGCAAAACAGTGACTAGAAACGATAGAAAAAGGTTCAAGTCCGTTGACAAAGGCAAGCCAGTCCACAAAGCTAAACTGATCAAGACGCCGGTGATGAATACGAAAGAGAATTGAATTATCCCATTCAGGTGCTTGTCCTTAGCTAAGTTAAACGTACGTTTAGCTTCGTAGCCTGTAGGCAAGGTGCCTGTAACTTGTCTATCCATAGAAATCCCTCCATCCATAAGGTCAGGAAAGTAAAAAAATTGCCGCTTTAAAATATAAGCGGCAACCCAGTATGATTAAATGTATCAAGCTTGTTGGTTTTTAACAGACCAAGGTTCAGGCACACGGGCCTGGGCAGCAACTTCTGTTCCAACTGACCAAGGTTCAGGAACGCGGGCCTGGGCAGCAACTTCTGTTCCGACCGACCAAGGCTCAGGAACGCGGGCCTGGGCAGCAACTTCTGTTCCAACTGACCAAGGTTCAGGTACACGGGCCTGGGCAGCAACTTCTGTTCCGACCGACCAAGGCTCAGGCACACGGGCCTGAGCAGCAGTTTCAGTGCTTGTTGAATTATTAGTAAAAGGCAAAGTACTTAATACAAGAACTGAAAAGAATAATATAGTCATTCCTTTTTTCATTACTTCCACTCCCTAAAATAGAATTGTTATATTCTTATATGCTTTTCTTGCTTTGTTCATAATTTCTGCAGATTCTTTGTATTTCTTTTGTTTGTAAAAGACATCGCCCAAGTGCCCTAAAAAATATCCCATCTCAAAGTAATTTTCAGTAGCTTCAAGGCTTGGGGTTAGTCGATTTAAAACATAATCTTCAAATTCTTTGAAGTTATCATTTACTAGATGATCCAAACAAATGAATTCAATATAAGCTTCCTTAAAGGCTTGGTTTGTTGGCGAATCAAGACTTATTTTTTTATTCTCTACTATATCGAGTCCTTTTTTTAGCCAATCCTTTGCTGCTTCCTGATTTCCGAGTTCATAATTACATTTTACTAAAACACAATAACTTATTAGAATATCGGCAGGGTATTCTGGATGGATATAGTCTAATGAACTTTCGGTATGTGTAATTGCCTGCTCATAATTTTGAAACAAGAAGTACGCATAACCGATATTATATTCTGTCGTGAAACGCAGAATATCAATTTCCAGCTTGTTTCCTATCGTCAAAGCATTTTTATAATGTTCCATTGACATTCTGAAATTGCCGAAATGCTGGTGCGTAATCGCGATATTTAAGTGGCATTCGACAATGCGTTTAGGTATAAATTCCTGTTGGTAAATTTTTAGCGCCATTTCCGAATACTTGTACGCCATTTCTGTTTCTCTGCATTTAGTGCTGGAAATTCCAATTGAATAATAAAGATCTCCGAGTTCAGAAGCAGAAATCGTATTAGGGGCAATTTTTTCTGCAACAAGATAGGTCTTTAATGCTTTTTCGAAATCATTCAGGATGTAGTTGTAGTTGCCGTTGTATTTATGGAACAGGTAAAACTGTTCCTGGTTCATAAATTCCCTGAATCGATCCACTTCTTTAATTTTTTCTTCAGCACTATCCAAATCTCCGGTAATGATGAAGTACCTGATTTGTTGAATGGAGTATTCCAGTTCCACATCTTCATCAGCATGCAGTAAAGGGTGACCTTGTATGTCTGCATACTGCTCCATAATTTTAGCTTTGTTTTGAGGATGTAATAATGAGTTTTTGAAATTCTTTACGAGTACTTTTCCAATCGGATTATCTTTGGGAGCTAATGGTATAGCCAATTTTTTGCATAATGCTTCCAAGTCTTTCAACGCCGGATCTTTACTGCCGTTTTCTATTTTTTTCAGTTCCCGGGGAGACAGTATGCCAGAGGCTATATCTTCCAAGCTGATTCTCTTTTTTAAACGATGGTATTTTAAACGCATTCCCGTGTCCATTACTGCTCTCCTTTCCTTTTGCAAGGGCAGTACTTCTGTCATCCATGTAGGAGAGTTGTTTTCCGCCTTTGTCGGATCTTCCGAAAAGTAAGAAGAAAATAGATCGCCAAGTACGATAATTGCCGCCTCCATATCCTTTTTTTTACTTTGTGTTCATATCTTTAATCCATGATATCATCAATTTTCAAAATAAACTGCTTTTTTATTTTAGAAATATGGAAAAAGAGAAAAAAGGTAAAATATGCTTACTCCGGTAATTGTTGAATAAAATTTTTTTTGAAATAGACTTATCTATAGGTATATTGTATTGGAAAAGATTGGTTGACAACCAATCCTGCGCCTCAATCTAAAAAATGTGTGGATCAGCAGCCTTTCAGTAGTGGAATCACAAGTGCTGGATAAGAGATTTTCCCATTCAATTGACAGAGAAGGTTATGGTTAGTCCTGTGATGGGTAAAGATACAATAAGATATTTTATCAAATCTATGGAGGTTTTTGTATGAGTTCGCACAAAAAAGTCTTGGCGGTAGTATTTTCAGACACTGATTTATTGAAGAAGATTGAGGATCTAAAGAGTTCAGGTTATAAGGAACAGGATCTTCATATAATGGCAAAAGATACTGACCACTTTAAGGATTACGAAGTCGATAAAAAAGAAGTTGATACATTTGCTGATAAATTCAAAGGATTCATTTCTGGAGAAAGTGGTATACGGGAAGGGGTTAAATCCTTGAACCTTTCGGAGACAGAAACAGAACGTTATACAGCTGATCTTGCAAAAGGTGGCATTCTGCTTTACAAAGACGAAGAGAATGAAACAATCCTTGATGAAATTTCCAGCAATGAAGTAAGGGCAGAGCAAGAAGAACCGAATGATCGAGAAAGAAGGCAGTTCATCAATTCAGTTGATAATAACTTTGATGAGCAGGAAGACCGTTTTGCTCGTGGTGAAACATTTATGCAGGAGCCTACTATAGTGCAGGATGAAAAGCATAATTCGTTTACCACACAGAAAAAGCCTGATGTTGAAAAAGTACGTGGCGGTTCGAGTGAAGCTGAAAAGCATACCCAAAGCGACAAAAAGTATAAGTAAAACTTTGCTGAACGTTCAGCAAAGTTTTTTTGACTTGAGGATAATATAGGCAGTTGGAGAGTGGGGACTTGTCTTTGCTCACTGTAGGTTTTAGCGATCCATAGGAGAGGGTAAACAAAAGTAACACAGTACACAGGAGGTTTTGTAAAATGAGATCAGGAAATCGTGAATTTGAAATTGTCTACAGTAAATCAGAAATGGAAACAGCCATCCAGTCTTTAAAAGCAAAAGGTTATCGTGAAGAGGATATCCATGTAATGGCTAATGATAAGAGAATGGTGGAAACTGCTGGAAATTCAGGTGTTCATGCAGATCAGGCCAATTCCTTTTCGAATCGCTTTAAATCATTTCTGGGAGGGAAAGATGTCGTCAGAAAAGAGCTGGATCGATTTAATTTGAATAAAGACAGAACAGATGACTATGAACGCGAAATTGAAAAAGGGGCTGTACTTCTATATACAGACGGAGATGCAGCATCACCCGAAGATGAACATTTTTCTTCTTTAGATGATTCAAATGCTCCAATGGATATGGAAGGTAGCACAGGACAAACAGCGGGTAACAAAGTTATTCATCGCAACGACGTTAACCACGGAAACTCTGATGAGATATATGCGCGCGAAGTTTCCAGAGAAGATCAGCATGCACGTGCAGGTAAGAATGACCGCTTGCAAGATTCGCGCCTGAAAGGTGATGAAATTCATCCGACAGATGGGTTGAAGAAAGATGAAGGCAGTGTACGCGAGAAGGAATTGGACCATGAACCAGGCCTTCAAACAAAAGAAGGCGAAGATAATCTATTGCGTGAAGATGGAGTAAACCGCCGCCAGGATGAACCTTCGCCCGGAGTAGACCCGAATTTGGGTCCTGCACCGTTTGGACGCGATTCAGAAGAAGAGCATCTATTGAATGATGAGCGGAAGGATAAGAGTGATAAGGGTAGAAACCCTCGCGATCATTATGACGAAAGAGATAGACAGAACAAAGAGGATACGCCACCGCCAACGCAGAGATTATTTTAAATGCAAAGGAGCCATTCCCGATAGGGGAAGGCTCCTTTAGTTGTTCTTATGGGTCCATCGCGCAACTGCTATTCCGATTGCCGTTCCGACAACAGCCGGAAGGACCCAGCCAATTCCCTGTTCAAAAAACAGCAGGTGGCTTAAAATCGAATCGATCTGTTCAAAGGCTATGCCGGCTGAACGGAGGGCGTCGAAAATACTGACGATTGCAGTTACTGAGAGGGCAATTATATAGACGAACGGTTTTCGGTAGAAAACTCGATCAAAAAATGACAGTATGACTAGAACAATTGCCACAGGATAGATTGCCAACAATACAGGGAGTGATATGGCGATTAACTGGGTTAAGCCTACATTTGCAATTATTGCGGAAAAGAATGCAAAAAACAGGACATAAGTGATATAAGAAAATTTGGGAAAAATCTTATAAAAGAATTGTGCAGTGGCCGATACCAATCCAATAGAAGTAGTCAAACAAGCAAAGCTTATTGCAGCAGATAGGATAATGCCTCCAATTTCTCCATATAGAATACGTGAAGCCATCGCAATGATGATGCCTCCGTTATCCTGCAGGCCGATAGCTTCTACACTTGTAGCTCCAATGTGGCTTAACGATAAATATACTGCAGATAAACCGATGGCAGCAATAAACCCGGCATAAGCGGTCGCTTTTAGAATGGTTCTTGTATCCGAAACACCTTTGCTTCGGACGGACTGAATAATGACAATCCCGAAGACCAAAGCGGCGATAGCATCCATCGTAAGGTAACCCTGCAGAAAGCTTTCAAAGAATGCTTCTGTATCATAATTTCCAACAGGTGAATTGATAGAACCCATCGGCGTCAAAAAACTTTTTATAGCCAGTGATCCAATGACCAGTATTAGCAAAGGCGTCAAAACTTTACCGATCCTATCGACTAATTTCGTGGGATTCATCGCAAACAAAACTGTGATGGTAAAGAAGATTAAAGTAAAGATAGATAAAGACCAGAAAGATTCAGCGAAGTCAGTTGGCAGAAAAGGTGCTGTTCCGATTTCAAAAGCAACTGTAGCGGTACGCGGAATCCCAAAGAAAGGACCGATCGCTAAGTAAACAATCATTGTAAACACAATGCCGAATACAGGGTGAACACGCCCGGCTATGGACTGAAGGTCACCGCCTGCTTTTGCGATTGCCAGAATGCCCAATAACGGAAGGCCGACTCCTGTCAGCAAAAATCCGGTTATGGCGATTGCTAATTGGTCGCCGGCAAGCTGCCCTAAATAGGGGGGGAAGATGATATTTCCAGCACCAAGAAACAAAGCAAAAAGCATCAGTCCCAAGGTGAGGATATCCATTTTTGTAAGCGCCTTCTTTTGCATGACAAGCTCCTTCATAAATAACATTTGCGCACGAATGTTTATTATAACCGAATTCTTTAATTTTTGAAAACATTATAAATGCAAGAAAAAAAGCCCGGTTCGGAAACCGGACTTTTGATTAGTTATTATTTTTGTTTTTGAAGTCGCCGATCTTATCTTGGATATTCCCTTTGGCTTTATCCATTTTGCCTTCATTCTGCTTTTTAGGATCATCAGAGGCATTACCGATTTGATCTTTGAGCTCGCCCTTGCCTTTGTTCACAGCACCTTTTAACTTATCTGAGAAGCCTTTATTGTCGCTCATGAATTATTCCTCCTCCAAAATTTAGCTTACTACTATAATAACCTTCATAGGCAGATGCTAAACATCAAGAAGTCAATTCCTCGTGGCAGGGAGGTTTAATAAGGTTTTTTTAGCGGTATCTTTAATAGTAATACATAAATCTTCTTCGCTTAATCTTTTTAATGTCTGATGAGGCGTATGACGGTTTTGGGCAACGGCCAATCGTACTTCAGTATGCTGATCCATCGACAAATCAACAAGCAATCCTTCGCAGTTGATGATTTTCGCGAGTTCTGCACGGGATCCGTAATCCATCTTCAAAACAGCAGCTTCATCCCAAGGCGTCCAGTCCGTCTTCAATGAATAGCGTCGAAGAGAGTTATCCATTTAAGTAACACTCCTAAAAAGTTAAAATTCAATCTATTTTATTTAATATATCATATATAAGTTATTTAAGTAATCAAAACTACTTATAAAGGAGCAGGTAAATGAAAGTTTTAGTACTTGGAGGCACATCTTTCGTAGGAAGACATATGGTAGAGGAACTAGTGGCTAAAGGACATGAGGTGGTTTTGTTCAATCGGGGGAAAAGTAATCCTGGACTCTTTCCGAAGCTAAAGAGAATTAGAGGGGACAGAAGAAAAGACGCTGCAAAACTAAGAGATGGCAAATGGGACGCTGTATTGGATACATCTGCTTACACACCAGCAGATTTGCAGCCAATCATGGAAAATATCAGAACTGATCATTACACATTCATTTCTACGATTTCTGTATATAATGACTTCACATCAGGGCCAGTTAAAGAAAGTTCTTCTGTATTTCGAGAAAATGTCAAAGGTGACCGGGTTACAAGTGATACCTATGGTCCTTTCAAGGTGATGTGTGAACAGCTGATTAAAAAAGAGACTGGAGACAAGGCATTGATCATCCGCCCAGGCATCGTGATTGGACCTTTTGACCCCACAGACCGGTTTACTTACTGGGCAATGAAATTAAATGATGAAAATACTGTTTTAATTCCAGGAAGTAAAGAAAGGAAGGTCCAATGGATCGATGCCAGAGATTTAGCCCGATTCACAGTCATGCAATTGGAGGCAAAGGTGACGGGGGTGTTCAATGTAGTGGCTGATCCAGTTTCTATGGAAGAGTTTGTTGAACAAATATCCGATAGAGAATGTAAAACTATTTGGGCAGATGATCAGTATTTAATAGAGGAAGGGGTGGAAGCTTTTGAACTGCCGTTTTGGATTCCCTATTCAGAAGAATTTCCAGATGGTTTTATTTTGGCGGATAATGAAAAAGCGAAAAGTGCAGGTTTGACCTTTCGTACGCTGAAACAATCTGCAAAAGAAACACTTGAATGGATTGAAAAACAAGGGGATTTTCGATTGACAGCAGGGATAAGCACAACAAGAGAGCAAGAATTATTGAAGAAACTTGGAGAGTAAGAAATCAGTGGTTTCACTATTTTGACTGTTCTTGGGGCGAATATAGTTTTAATAAATAAAAATTTGTGCTTGTTGAAACTTTATCCGAATGAAGTCGTCCAATTTATAAGAGCCTTAAGTACAGGCAAATTTTTCTTTATTTCTAATTTAGTCATGCTATAATACAAATGGATATGTATGTATCAATGTTTTTAAGGAGGAAAGATATGCTATACCTTACAATGGTTTTGGCATTTATCGCTTCGATTGTGCTGACTCCGATTGTCAAACGCATCGCCTTTCGGGTAGGCGCAGTTGACCGTCCGAATTATCGAAAAGTTCATGCGAGAATTATGCCGCGATTAGGCGGATTGGCCATTTTCGGTTCATTTTTAATTGCATATTTTATATTGAAACCCCAAGATCCGATTTCCAATGCTATAGAAGCTTCATTTATTTCTATTGAAACGGCTATTATTATAGGAGCCTTATTGATCATCATTACCGGTGTCTTGGATGATATATACGAAATCAGTGCGAAAGCTAAATTAATCGGACAATTGGTTGCCGCAGGAATTGTAGTGGTCGGCGGTGGACTTGAAATTTCCTTCATCAATCTGCCATTTGGCGGAGTACTGGATTTTGGTTACTTGAGTATTCCACTGACGATCCTTTGGATTGTTGGTATTACAAACGCAATTAATTTAATTGATGGCCTCGATGGATTGGCCGCTGGTGTTTCTACGGTTGCTTTATTGACTTTAGCGGCTATGGCATTCATTATGGGCGATATCTTTGTCATGTCAACAGCTGCTCTATTGGCAGCAAGCACTTCAGGGTTTTTGGTCTACAACTTTCATCCCGCAAAAATCTTTATGGGGGATACGGGTGCATTGTTTCTCGGATTTATGATTTCGGTGCTGGCATTAATGGGCTTCAAAAACGTAACGGTGGTTGCGTTAATTATTCCAATCATCATGTTGGGTGTTCCGATTTCGGATACATTTTTCGCCATTGTTCGTCGAGTACGTGAGAAAAAATCTATTTCGGAAGCCGATAAATCCCATTTGCATCACTGTTTATTGAATATAGGATTCTCTCATAGACAAACTGTCTTGATCATTTATGGAATTGCAGCCTTATTCGGGCTTGCAGCACTGTTATTTTCCCAAGCGACCTTATGGGGAGGGATTTTGCTCATCAGCGTGATGCTGGTAGCAATTGAACTTTTCGTGGAAGTCGTCGGATTGGCAGGAAAGAATTACCGTCCGCTTTTAAATTTGGTGAGGCTGATCGGCAAATGAAGAAACTGAACTTGAAGCTTAAATGCTTTGGGTTCAGTTTTTTTGTGAAGGAATAAGATGGTCTTATTTCGAAGTTTTACCCACGCACGTAACAAACCACAAAAAAAACACCACATTTTATTGTGGTGTTTTTTCATCTTCCGTTTGATATTCCGCTAATTCCTGTTCAATTCCGCTATTCGTTAAATTCGATGTGTCCGGCTTTAAACCTAAGTGGCTTTTCAGAACATCTTGTACTTCCATCAGCGATTCTTCTTCAAGCTGCCAATAGTAAATCCCAGTGGTCATATCATCGTAGCCATCCAGTGTAATGGTTTCTACATCTGGTTTTCCATTTTTCGCATATTCGAAAAATGCTTGCATGTCCTTGAAACTCATGCTCGTTTTCATATTGTCTCCCACCGCTTCAATGACATCCCCATATTTCGTAATTGATCCGGCTGACAAGGTCCGGTTCATAATGGATTCCAAAATCATCTGTTGGCGTTTGCCCCGCTCAATATCATTGTCGTAATGACGAGTTCTCGCAAGTGCGAGTGCTTCACTGCCATTTAAAAATTGAATGCCTTCTTTCAATTCGATGGCATTTTTTGAATCGTTTTCATCCTGCTCGGTCAAATCATAAGGGACTTCAACTTTGATGCCACCGAGAGCATCGATCGTATCAATAAAAGCATCGAAATTCATGCGCAGATAATAATCCACCGGTACTTCCAATAATTCTTCGACACTTTCAATGGTCGAGCTTGGCCCATTATAAGAGTAGGCGTGCGTAATTTTATCTTTGTATCCTGCATCAGGAATATAGGTGTAGGTGTCACGAGGAATACTGACCAATTTAATGGACTTGTCTTCGTTGTTCAAAGTGGCTAAAATCAGTGCATCCGAACGGATATTGTCATCGCTTTGATCTCGCACTTCGCTGTCATCCACCCCTATAAACAAAATAGAAATGTTATCAGTAAGCGGTTCGACTTTTTCGTCGCGTAAATCAGATAGGCCAAGTCCGTCATCAAAGGCCCCATCTGCTGCAAACTCAGCCTTCTTCACCAAATAAATACCATAGGCAGATACACAAATAAGTAATGAGACGGCTAAAGTGGCGATTATCTTGATAATTGTCCTTTTCTTATCTGCTTTGGTTTTCCGATAAACTTTTCGGTTCATGTTTAGTTTCTCCTCTATAAGGAATGGGCTAACCGAGTATCTATTTCGGACAATCCAATCTTTTATTTAAATTAGATATGTTAAAATTTGGAATTAAGTATATTTTCATTTTCCTGTGCTGTTGATATTATACAGTGATTTTGGAAATGCGTAAATAAAAAGAATTACAGTGCCTTAAACTCCAAAAATTCACTGGTGACTATACTGGTCTTTGCTTGGCCGTTTGTCAATTCATTTATCCAGTTGATAAATTCTTCTTCTTTTTCAACTGGAACATGAATATAGAGATCCACGCCTTCTGTGTATTCGAGATGATCCAGCGGATATGGAGATTGACGGATTTCGTTTTCCAGTTTTCCAAGCCAGGTATAGTCTATCGAAGTTTTCATCACATGATGGAGTTTTCTTTCGACTATACCGGCAGCAGCAAGCGACGCAGATACAGCTTTCCCATATGCCCGTATCAAGCCGCCGCTGCCCAGCTTGATTCCGCCATAATAGCGAGTGACGACAACGACTGTATCTTTCAAGCCTTGTTTCTTAAGGACCTCCAGCATAGGAAACCCGGCAGTTCCACTTGGTTCCCCGTCGTCATTGGCTTTTTGCACAGAGTCGTGTTCTCCGATAAGGTAGGCAGAACAATTATGTGTAGCTGACCGATGAAGGGATTTAATGGAATCGATAAATTCGATAGCTTGCTGTTCGGTTTCTGCTCGAGCGGCATGTCCGATGAACCTGGATTTTTGGATAAGTATTTCTGCACTGGCAGAATCGCCTACAGTTGTGTAATTTTCTCGCAATTTGACTCCCCCTGTTGTAAAATGAAATCAGATAATTTGTAACGTATATTTAATATGGTCTTGCGTATATAGTGATATACTTAATACAACCGACAAGGTATAAAGAAGCAAGGAATATACCTGGATACAGTCAGTATAGCTAAGGCGGTTTTGAAATGGCAAAGAAAATCGGTGGAAAATCACCTGATTCTATTTTTAATGCAATGCTGGAAGGAATGGAACAGGCAAAACAAGATATTTTCGTCATTAGCGAAGAAAGTCGCCAAAGTTATGAAGAAATGAAAGATGAGCTGGAAGATGTCCGAGTGAATATTTCACGTGTCATTGAAGCCGGAGATCTTTTGGAAGAGAAGACGCGCGCTGCTAGGAGGCGTTTAGCTGAAGTATCTCAGTTTTTCAATTCTTTTACTGAAAGTCAGGTTCGCCAAGTATATGAGCAGGCAAATGACCTTCAAGTACAATTATCCCTAAATCGTAACGAGGAAAAAAAGTATCGGCAAAAGCGGGACAAACTGCAGCGCAGGCTTCAAATTTTACTTCAGACGATAGAACGGGCTGAAAGCCTAGTCAATCAGATCAATGTCGCCAGCAGTTACTTGAATTCAGATTTAGAGAATGTGGATGAGGCTATCGGCAAGAATAAGTCAAGTCAGGATTATAGCCTGCGCATCATTGAAGCACAAGAGGAAGAAAGAAAACGCCTCTCGAGGGAAATCCATGATGGACCGGCTCAAATGATGGCGAACGTCTTGCTCCGTTCAGATTTGATTGAAAGGACTTACCGTGAAAAAGGCCCTGAGTTGGCTTTCCAGGAAATCACTTCATTAAAGGATATGGTTAGGCAGGCATTGACTGAAGTGAGAAGAATCATTTACGATTTACGGCCAATGGCGCTTGATGATCTTGGTTTGGTGCCGACTTTAAAGAAATACATCGACACCATTCAAGAGTACAACAAGGGAATCAAATTGGAATTCCAGTCAAATGGAAAAGAAGGTCGGTTACCCAATAAATACGAAACTGCTATTTTCCGCCTTATCCAAGAAGGAATTTCAAACGCAATCCGCCATGGAAAGTCGACTAAAATTACAGTTGAGATGGAATGGTTGAAAGACCAGGTGAAAATCATGGTAACTGATAACGGAACTGGTTTTGATCAAGGGATCGTGAAAAACCAGTCATTCGGATTAGCCGGGATGAGAGAAAGAATTGAATTGGTCGAAGGTGACTTTTTCATTAATTCCTCACCTGGGAACGGTACAATCTTAATGTTTCATATACCTTTTAAAAAGGGTATGTAAGATAGGGTATTCGAGGAGGACGACATAATGACAAAAATAATTATTATTGATGATCACCAATTATTTCGTGAAGGTGTAAAAAGAATTCTGGATTTTGAAAGTTCGTTTGAAGTCGTTGCTGAAGGTGGAGATGGCAGCGAAGTCGTTAAATTATATGAAGAAAATCAGCCGGATGTGGTATTGATGGATATCAATATGCCGCAAAAAAATGGTGTAGAAGCAACAGGTGAATTGATTGAGAAATTCCCTGATGCAAAAGTCATTATGCTGTCTATTCACGATGATGAATCTTATGTAACGCATGCATTGAAGACAGGTGCTTTAGGTTATATGCTTAAAGAAATGGATGCAGATGCGATTATTCAGGCTATTAAAGTAGTAGCAAAAGGCGGATCTTATTTACATCCGAAAGTAACCCGTAATTTGGTGATGGAATTCCGTCGCTTGAGCGAACGTGAAAACAAGGGCTCTTTCCACCAAACGGAAATTCGTCGTCCATACCATCTTTTGACAAAACGGGAAAGTGAAGTCCTTCAATTATTGACAGATGGCCAAAGCAATCGAGTCATTGGAGAAACTTTATTCATCTCGGAAAAAACAGTTAAAAACCATGTATCGAGCATCTTACAAAAAATGCAGGTAAATGACCGGACACAAGCAGTTGTGACCGCGATTAAAAATGGCTGGGTTGAAGTAAGATAATACGAATAGCGAAGACGGTGTATCTGCTGGTTGGCAGATGCACCGTCTTTTTTGTTTAGTAAGGAATTAATTGTTTTGCTTTTGGGCGCTTCCGCTTTTCTGATTGTCTAGCTCCAACGGCCAACTCCTCGGGTCATAAGCCACTCTAATGTCAGTTGCAAGCACCTAGCTCTTCGGCTCATAAGTCATCCCTGCTGTGTGACAGAGAACGCCACTCTGCTAGTCTGCCTTATGTCTGTCAGAGCTGAACAGGCACTTTTCACTTTTTGTGCTATGCGGCAAGTACGCCGCTTCGCCAGAGCGTCTTATGCCTGTCGGAGGTCCGCAGGATGCGGATCATGTAAGCGTTGCGACAGGAAGTCGCGCTTTTAGCTTACTTTCCTTTAAATGGCTGCTTCCGCTTTTCATTTTCCAGACTCCGGCAGCCAGCTCCTCGAGTCGCTTCAGCCTTACCCGCAATGGCAAAGAACGCCATGACCGGTAAGGCTTCCAGCGCTTGGCGGAGCTAAGCGGCTGCTTCCGCTTTTCATTTTCCAGACTCCGGCAGCCAGCTCCTCGAGTCGCTTCAGCCTTATCCGCAATGGCAAAGAACGCCATGACCGGTAAGGCTTCCAGCGCTTGTCGGAGCTAAGCGGCTGCTTCCGCTTTTCTTTGTCCAGCTGCAGCGCCCAGAACCTCGGGGTCTTAAGTCAATTTGCCTGTGCGGCTGAAGGAACGCCGCTTCGGCAAATCGCCTTAAGCCTGTCGGTTCTAGATGGGCGCTTCCGCTTTTCATTAAAGCCGGTCATAACAATATTGGTAGATGGCTGCTGTTGCCAGGCAATCGCCTAATGCGTCGTGGGCGTCGTGCTCGAGTTTTAAAAAGGCTGTTAATGTGGTCAGTTTGTGGTTGGGTGTTTGGGTAATGGCTTTTCTCGCCAGTTTGACTGTATCGATTACCGTGTATTCAGGAATTGGCGTGATTTCTTCCAATGCATATAAGAACCCCATATCAAAAGGTGCATTATGAGCGATGATCGGCAATTCGCCGATAAACGCAATCAATTCATGGGCAACTTCTTCGATGGTTGGTGCGTTTTCCACATCTTTATTGGTGATGCCAGTAATTCGGGTGATGGTGCTGGAAATGAAGCATTCCGGATTGACCATGAGATACATGGTTTCCTTACGTTCATGATCAATGAATTTGACGGCGCCGATTTGGATGATTTTATCGTTTCCTGCACGCAGGCCGGTGGTTTCAAAATCCAGGACTACGTAATTCTCGACTTTTTTCATGCTCGATTTATACTTCTTGGGGCGAGCAGGCTGTTTACGGCTCCATTGAGGGCGCGTTTCTTTCATTTTTTGTTCCAGTATCTGTCTCGCATCTCTTTTCTCCATGCGATCCCTCCTTTTTTATACCTATTAGTGTACCGTAAAACTGAAAAAAATTCCGTTTTGATAGATGACACAGTTTCTTCATTGTATTCACCAACTGCCTATGGCAAAATGAAGCGCAGGAGGAATGCATGATGAAAAAAATGATTATTGCGGCAGGGCTTATTTTGACACTGGCTGCCTGTTCAGATTCCGAAGAGCCTTCAGTCAATGAAAACACGGTCGAAGATGGCAATGCAGCTAATGAGAATAATGCAGTCGACCACGGCATTGATGAAGACAAGGAAGAAAAAGTCGGTTTTACAGTGGATGATGAAGGAAATGTTATAGAAGCGGAAGTGCCTGAAGAGCAGGCCAATGAATTATTGGCAGCTTACGATGAGTATATTGCAGCATTTAATGCGGAAGATATTGACCGTTATATGAACATCATCGCACAGGATCCGGATGGTTTTGATCGCGAGGAAGATAAAGCGGCATTAGCACAAGCTTTCGAAGCTTACGACAGTCAATATGAAACAAGTGATGAAACGATTGTAAAATACGAAGAAGACCGCGCGGAAGTTTTTGCGACACTCAATGTAAAGATGAAGGACGCGAACTCGGATGATGCGATTGAACAATCTGGCCGGCAGGTCGTTGTATTCGAAAAAGAGAATGATGGATGGAAAGTAACAAGCGTTCACTTTATCGGTAATCAATAAAAGGTTTCCCGCTATGTGCGGGAAATTTTTTTATTATGTCCTTTCCATTCATGTCTTTTCTATGTCTTTTTTTGGTAAACTAGCAGAGGAGGCTGATTAAACATGAAAACGGCAATTGTAACAGACAGTACATCTTATTTACCTGAAGAAACACGCAAAGCCTTGAATATTCATATGATTTCGCTGGAAGTGACATTTGGAAACCAGTCTTTTAAAGAAGCGGAAATGACTGAAAAAGAATTTTATCGTAAAGCTAAAGAGGAATTCCCGAAAACTTCGCAGCCCCCACTTGGAGAATTCACCACACTTTATGACAAGCTTTCAGCCGATTACAAGGAAATCGTCTCCATCCATTTGTCCAGTGGCATCAGTGGGACTTACGCAGGTTCGAAGCAGGCGGCTGAAATGGTCGATGGCGTGAAAGTCTATTCTTTTGATACAGAGCTTACCTGTGCTTTGCAAGGGTTTTACGCAGTTAAAGCTGCGGAAATGGCTGAAGAGGGAGCGGATGCTCAAACGATTTTGGCTGAATTGGATGAAATGAAAACCTCTTTGCGCGCCTATTTTATGGTAGAAGACCTGAAGCATCTGCAGCGTGGAGGAAGATTGTCCAGTGCTCAGGCCTTGGTCGGAGGAATGCTACAAATCAAACCGATTTTGCATTTTCAGGAAAAAGTCATTATTCCTTTTGAAAAAATTCGGACACGAAAAAAAGCGATGAATCGAATTGTTGATTTATTGAAAGAAGACAGTAAAGATGGCCAGAAGCGGCAGGCGACAGTTATTCATGCAAACCGTCCTGAAGAAGCTAAGCAATGGCGAGCAGAACTGGAAGTTGCATGTCCGGAAGTGGATTTTGAAATTTCTTATTTTGGACCGGTTATTGGAACACATTTAGGAGAAGGAGCGATGGGTCTTGGTTGGGTGAAAAAATAAACCTGCTGAGGCTTTTTCTCTATCGAAAGGTGGTTGCAGATGAGGCAGTTAGAAGAATTTTTAACAGGCAGAACATGGCTGCGAAATTTCATTCCATTTCCAAAGGAGCTCGTGGACAAAGCCATATCCACCGGAGCCATCACTGTCAGTCAAGGTATCCTCGACGGAAGGCAATGTGCCAGATGCCTGGAAAAATCCACACAAAAAATCATTCCTTTTTTCTGTGCCAGGTGCAATGGAATCTGTTATTATTGCCGCCACTGCATAAAAATGGGGCGCATCAGTTCCTGTACGGAATTGATCACCTGGGCGCTCCCTTCAACCATCTCTCCTCAAAGCCATTCATTTCATTGGAATGGTAACCTTACCCCGTTGCAGAAAAAAGCTTCACTGGAAGTTCAAAATAGCCTCTTACAAAAAAACGATCACCTTGTATACGCGGTGTGTGGAGCTGGAAAAACCGAGCTGTTGTTTCCGCCCATCTTTGATGCATTGAAAAAAGGGCAGCGTGTTTGCATCGCTGCTCCCAGAACGGACGTAGTATTGGAGCTTTCTCCACGATTGCGCTCCGTTTTTCCGAACACGATCATCCATAGCCTATATGGGGATTCTCCAGAAGAAACCGGTTTTGCCCAATTGGTCATTGCCACTACTCACCAATTGTACCGATTCAAAGATGCCTTTGATGTCATGATTGTCGATGAGGCGGACGCTTTTCCCTTCTCTTATGATCCAGCGCTGAAGAAGGCGGTTATAAATGCCAAGAAAAAGGAGGCGCCCATCATTTATGTGTCAGCGACTCCTTCAGCTCAATTAGTAAAGCAAGTGTCCAATACTTCAAAGATATTTCAGCGATTTCATGGCCACCCATTGCCTGTTCCTGAATTCCGATCCTTATGGGGCTACGAAAAAGATTTTGCCAAAGGCAGGATTCCGCCGAAATTAATGGCGTGGGTAGATGACAAAATAGCGAAAGAGCAGCCGTTCCTATTGTTCTTTCCGACGATTGAACTGATTGAACAGGCGATTGTCTTACTCCAGAAAAAACATCCAAGCATCGAAGCGGTCCACTCCAAAGACGAAGACAGAAAAGAGAAAGTCATGAAATTGCGTCAAAGGCAAATTCCCGGCGTAGTGACTTCGACGATTTTGGAGCGCGGAATCACAATTGCGAATGTGCAAGTTGCGGTAGTCGGCGCAGATCAACCTATTTTTGACGCTGCGGCATTGATTCAAATATCAGGGCGAACGGGAAGATCTAAAGATCATCCTGACGGAGAAATCGTATTTTTTCACAATGGCATTGTCCGGCAGATGGATAAAGCGAAAAAGTTGATCGTTTCTTATAATGAGGGGGCTGGAATTTGAATTGCTATTTATGTGATCGGATGATGTTACCCCACGTAAGCTGGCGAAGCATTTTTTTCAATGAATTGGAAGAGGTGATTTGTCTGCGCTGTCGTGCCGGCTTCGAAAGAACCGCAGCAGGATGCCCAATCTGCAGTGCCCCAGGAGAAGGGAAATGCCTCAATTGCAGTCAGTGGGAAACTACAGAGTATGCTGGGGTAATTGATTCTGGAAAGAGCTTATACCGCTATAATCACGCGATGAAAGAATTTCTTCATCAATATAAATTTTTGAAAGACGTGGTGTTGTCGGAAGTTTTCGCTTCGGTTCTAAAAGAAGAATGCAGCAAACAGAATTCGGTGATTGTTCCGATTCCGATGAATGATGTCAAATTGAAAGAACGGACTTTCCCTCAAGTTGATCGGCTGCTTGATGCAGCTTCTATCCCATATACACATTGCCTCGGGAAAAATGAAGTCGGTCTTGGTGAAAAATCGAAGTCCGAAAGAATGGCCCTGCAAGACGTCTTTTGGTGGAATGGGCAAGCTGTACCTGAAAAAATCTTACTGTTCGATGATTTATATACCACAGGAAGTACGATGCGCCTGGCTGCTAAAGTTCTGAAAGAAAAGGGTGCGAAAGAAATTAAGATTCTTACCCTTATCCGTGCATAGCCAGGTGGTTTATACTGGAGGGACAAATAGGAGGGACAGCCATGTTCTATAAACGGTCAGAAAGTTTTCGTTACACTTTTGGTACGCCGCCAGAGATATGTATGCAATTGATGGACCCACTCGGCAATCAAGCGGTGTCTCCGAAAAAATATTGTCTACTGCTTGATATTTCGCCTAAAGGAGCAAAACTGTTTTCCGAAAAAGAGTTAAAGCCGGGAGAAGAAAACGTCAATCTGCAGTTTGTCCTGAATCATGAAACGATCACCGCAGGTGCGACGATCGTCTGGAAACAGCAGTATGAGGAAGGCTGGATTTACGGTGCTGATTTTGAGCGCAATTCAATTAAGGAAATGTTGATTTTAAATGAAATCAGAGAATTGAAAGAAATCGAAATGAATTAAAAAACCGGCCAAGGCCGGTTTTTTGTGTTCTAAGAAGTAATGGATGTTAGTTTTTTAGTTTTGTTTGATGGGGTCTGGGGATTGTGGTTTTCAGTGTCCAGGCTCCGGCAGAGCTACACGGCTGCCTCCGCTTTTCCTGGTGTCCAGCTGCAGCGCCCAGAACCTCGGGGTCTTAAGTCAATTTGCCTGTGCGGCACAAAACGCCGCTTCGGCAAATCGCCTTAAGCCTGTCGGAGGTCCGCAGGATGCGGATCATGTAAGCGTTGCGACAGGAAGTCGCGTTCTTAGGTTAGCTTCAGCTGTTGGCTGCCTCCGCTTTTCCTGGTGTCCAGCTGCAGCGCCCAGATCCTCGGGGTCTTAAGTCACTTTGCCTGTGCGGCACAAAACGCCGCGTCGGCAAATCGCCTTAAGCCTGTCGGAGGTCCGCAGGATGCGGATCATGTAAGCGTTGCGACAGGAAGTCGCGTTCTTAGGTTAGCTTCAGCTGTTGGCTGCCTCCGCTTTTCTATTCTAGTGTTCATAAATCATTTTCCGTGTCATGCCGCCGTCGATGTTCAGGCATTCTCCTGTGATGAATGAGTTTTGTGGGTTGCTGAGGAACAGGCAGGCCCGCGCTATGTCGGCAGGTTCACCGACGCGGCCGCTCCAATGCTGCTGATGATCGACGTCACGTAGTTCTGTTGTGTCCCCAGTATGGATCCAGCCAGGAGCGATGGAGTTGACGCGAATTCCTTTTTCGCTGAAAGTGGCAGCAAGTGAATGGGTTAACGCAAAAATACCGCCTTTTGATGCCGAATAAGTTTCAGTATTGGGCTCCGACATGAATGCGCGTGTCGAGGTCATGTTGATGATGGAGCGGATATCGTCTGTCATATAGCGTGCAGCTTCCCGGCTGCAGATGAACACGCTTTTCAGGTTGGTATCCAGGACATGGTCCCATTCCTGTTCATCCACATCCCAGATGGATTTGAAGGTGGAAATTCCCGCATTATTGATCAAGGCATGGACAGCACCGTAATCTTCATTGATTTTCTTGAATACGGTTATAACCTCATTAAAATTGCCGACGTCGCATTTCCGATATTCTACCCCTTCCAGTGCGACGGGTTGGACATCCAATCCGATGACGCGTGCATTTTCTGCAGCAAAATGTGTTGCGATGCTCTTGCCGATGCCTTGGGATGCACCTGTAACAATAACTGTTTTATTAGTGAACATAAACTTCATCTCCTTGTCATAATGTTTACCTGTAATCAATACTGTTAAAACTTTTTTGGTTTTAAGAAGGAAAGACAAGGGAAGATGTAGAAGTGTACAGGTAGCACAATAGAAGGAGGAGTTAACATGTTGCAATTTAACATCAGAGGCGAAAATATTGAGGTAACTCCCGCAATACGTGACCACATTGAAAAGAAAGTCGAAAAGATTGAACGCTATTTCACAGACGGTGCTAATGCTACCGCAATGGTTAACTTAAAATCATATAATCACAGCCAAACAAAAGTGGAAGTTACAATACCAATGAAAAACCTGACCTTACGTGCTGAAGAACGGCATGATGATATGTACGCTGCAATAGATTTGATCGTTAGCAAGCTGGAGCGTCAAATTCGCAAGTATAAAACAAAAGTAAATCGTAAATTCCGTGAGCGTGACGGTATGGGACTTGCATTTGCAACTGCCGAGAACGATACTCGCAACCAAAACGAAGCTGAAGAAGAGGACGAGGATTTCACAATCGTCCGTACTAAGCAGTTTGACTTGAAACCGATGGATGAAGAAGAAGCGGTTTTGCAGATGAATATGCTTGGACACAATTTCTTCGTCTTCACTGACGCAGAATCCAATGAAACAAATATCGTCTATAAACGTAAAGATGGAAGCTACGGCTTGATCGAAACTTCTGCACAATAAAAATTGAATAGCCTTAAACTATACTGTGTTGAACAGTAAAGCCTCTCCAAGCGAGAGGCTTTTTTGTTTGCTGTAAATTATTGAAATCCTGATTGCTCAGTGTTCAAAGCGGGCAATCCTGTTTCTTCCATCACGGCAAAAGAATAGCTGACGTCATTATTTGCACGCTTTTGGGCGCAGTGTTAAAATGAATAGTGAGATTTTTTTTTGAATCGACTGAAGATGATTTGGATAACTATGCCCATTAAGCAAAATGTTTAATAGGACACTATAAAAGCTAAAGCGATCATCCGGTGTGTTAGATGCCGGCGGACACTTGCGCAGGGAGCGGTATAATTATGCTAGGAGTATTAAATAAAGTATTTGATCCGAATAAACGGGATTTGAAACGATTGGAAAAAGTAGCGGATCGTGTAGAGGCGTTGGCTTCAGATTTTGCAGCTTTGTCTGATGAAGCATTGCAAGCGAAAACAGAAGAATTTATAGGTCGCCATGCCAAAGGCGAAGCACTGAATGACTTGCTGCCTGAAGCTTTCGCAACTATTCGGGAAGCATCAAAGCGCGTGCTTGGACTTTACCCATTCCGTGTCCAGATTATGGGCGCTGTTTCCTTGCACGAAGGGAATATTTCAGAGATGAAGACAGGTGAAGGTAAGACTTTGACTTCCACACTGTCTGTTTACTTGAATGCTATCAGTAAAAAAGGGGTTCACGTGGTAACGGTCAACGAATACTTGGCCAGCCGTGATGCTTTGGAGATGGGCCAGCTTTATGAATGGCTTGGATTGTCTGTCGGCTTGAATTTAAACTCGTTGACCAAAGACGAAAAACGGGCAGCTTACCAGGCGGATGTCACTTATAGCACCAATAACGAACTGGGCTTTGACTACCTGCGGGACAATATGGTGCTCTACAAAGAAGACATGGTCCAGCGCCCATTAAATTACGCAGTAATCGATGAAGTCGATTCCATCTTGATCGATGAAGCGCGGACGCCTTTGATCATTTCTGGGCAGGCAGCTAAAGCGGCTCAATTGTATCAGCAGTCGAATGCTTTTGCGCGCCTATTGAGAAAAGATACAGATTATACGTACGATGAAACAACCAAAGGTGTCGTTCTGACGGAAGAAGGCATCGAGAAAGTCGAGAAAGCATTTGGCATCGATAACCTTTTCGATATCAGCCATGTTCGCTTGAACCACACAATCAATCAATCATTGAAGGCATACGTTACGATGCACAAAGATGTGGATTATGTGGTACAGGAAGGGGAAGTGGTCATTGTCGATCAGTTTACAGGCCGTCTGATGAAGGGGCGCCGGTATTCGGATGGTCTTCACCAGGCAATCGAAGCTAAAGAAGGCCTGGAAATCCAAAATGAATCGATGACAATGGCTACAATCACTTTCCAGAACTATTTCCGTATGTATGACAAGTTGTCTGGTATGACCGGTACAGCTAAGACTGAGGAAGAAGAATTCCGCAATATCTACAATATGTATGTCATTGTAATTCCGACGAATAAACCGATCATCCGTGAAGACCATGTTGATTTGATTTATTCCACAACTGCCGGTAAATACAAAGCAGTAGGAGATGACATTGCAGAGCGCAATGCCAAAGGCCAGCCGGTGCTGGTAGGTACTGTAGCGATCGAGACATCTGAAATCATTTCGGAGTATTTGACGAAAAAAGGCATCAAGCATTCCGTATTGAACGCGAAGAATCACGCGCATGAAGCGGAAATCATTTTAAATGCCGGCCAAAAAGGTTCTGTGACCATTGCCACCAATATGGCCGGACGAGGCACGGATATCAAGCTTGGTGAGGGTGTCATCGAAGCCGGCGGTCTGGCGGTCATTGGTACAGAGCGCCATGAATCCCGCCGCATTGACAATCAGCTGCGCGGACGTTCAGGCCGCCAGGGAGATCCGGGTGTCACTCAATTCTATCTGTCTCTTGAAGACGATTTGATGCGCCGATTCGGATCGGATGCCATGCGCAATATGATGGGCAAACTGGGAATGGATGATTCCCAGCCATTGCAATCGAAGATGGTGACGCGTTCTGTAGAATCAGCGCAAAAACGAGTGGAAGGCAATAACTTCGATGCTCGGAAACGTCTGCTTCAATACGACGATGTTCTTCGCCAACAGCGTGAAATCATCTATAAAGAACGTATGGAAGTTCTCGAAACTGAAAATATGCGTGCATTGGTTGAAAATATGATCAACAGTTCAATTGAGCGGATGGTCTACACGCATACTGTAGAGGAAAAGCAGGATGACTGGCACCTGAAAACACTGTCAGAACTAATTTCAGCAAACCTTCTTCCTGAAAACACAGTGACCGAAGCAGATCTTCAAGAGAAATCCCGGGAAGAGCTCATTGACTTCATTAAAGCCGCTGTTACTAAGCATTACGATGAAAAAGAGATTGAAATGACGCCTGACCGGATGCGCGAATTCGAAAAAGTCGTTCTTCTCCGTTCGATTGATACCAAGTGGATTGATCACATCGATGCGATGGATCAACTGCGCCAGGGGATCCATTTGCGTGCCTATGGACAAAACGATCCACTTCGTGAATACCAAAGCGAAGGCTTTGCAATGTTCGAGGCGATGGTAGAAGCCATTGAAGAAGATGTCGCGAAATATTCGATGAAGGCTGAAATACGCAACAACCTTGAACGTGAGGAAGTGGCGAAAGGCCAGGCAGTCAATCCGAAAGAAGACGGACCAGCTCCGAAAAAGAAAAAGGTTCCTGTCCGCAAAGATATGGAAGTCGGCCGCAATGATCTTTGCCCATGCGGCAGCGGCAAGAAATACAAAAATTGTCACGGAACAGCTTCATAAGAGCGTGTGAAAATACCGAAGAGCTTATGCTCTTCGGTGTTATTTTGAGGAGGAACATATAATGATGGAATTAGCAGACATTCGTAACCAGCTCGACAAATCAGCCAGTAAGCTGGCGGACTTTAGGGGGTCTCTTTGACTTAGAAAACAAAGAAGCCCGCATTCAGGAATTAGATGAAATGATGTTGGATCCAGCTTTTTGGAATGATCAGGATTCAGCACAAACGGTCATTACGGAATTAAATGGATTAAAGGAAATTGTGAATACTTATTACGGTTTCGTGGAAACGCAGGAAAGTATGGAAATGTCCTTGGAACTGTTAAGAGAAGAAGATGATGAGGATCTGCATGAAGACGTCGATAATGAAATGAAGGAATTCAATTCCAAGCTGGCGGATTATGAATTAACGATGCTGCTCAGCGAACCTTATGATAAGAACAATGCCATCTTGGAATTACATCCAGGTGCTGGTGGTACAGAATCACAGGACTGGTGTTCCATGTTATTGCGCATGTATACACGATGGGCGGAAAAGCGCGGCTTCAAGGTGGAGACGCTGGACTACCAGGCTGGCGATGAGGCTGGAGTCAAATCGGTTACGCTTGGAATTCGCGGCCATAATGCCTACGGGTACCTGAAAGCTGAAAAAGGGGTTCACCGCTTAGTCCGCATTTCGCCTTTCGATTCATCAGGGCGCCGTCATACTTCATTTGTTTCCTGCGAAGTGATGCCGGAATTCACAGGTGAGATTGAAATTGATATCCGCACTGAAGATTTAAAAATCGATACGTACCGGGCAAGTGGTGCGGGTGGACAGCATATCAACACTACGGATTCCGCTGTCCGTATCACGCACCTTCCAACAGGGGCTGTGGTGACGTGCCAGCAGGAACGTTCACAAATCAAGAACCGTGAAAAAGCGATGCAAATGTTGAAAGCGAAATTATATGCTTTAAAAATCGAAGAAGAAGAAGCACGCCTTCTTGAAATTCGTGGAGAACAAAAGGAAATTGGCTGGGGAAGCCAGATCCGTTCTTATGTATTCCATCCATATTCAATGGTTAAAGATCACCGAACCAATTATGAAACCGGTAATTTAGGCGTGGTCATGGACGGGGACATTGATGGATTTATCAACTCTCTCTTGCGTTCGAAAATGGATTAACAAAAATATGCAGAAAGTCCGAAAGCCTACCCGCTTTCGGGCTTTTTTTGCTGTCGAAAACTTTTTGATAAACAGTGGTTTTCCTGTGCTTACTGCTCAATTTCCGGCTCAACTCCTTCCTAGTAGGGTTCAGGCATCTCGTCTATTACATAGCGCCAATTTAAATTGTCAACACCTCATGCTGCTAAGGCAGAATTTTGCTTTACCTGGATGAAGTTCACAAAGCTTAGCGCCTTTGGTATACTCTGACAGGGTTTAACCGAACAGAAGAGAGAAGAGGAAGAAGAACAGATGACTAAAAAAAATCGACGTATCCGCAAAGATCCACATCCATTGCTGACCTTGTTCCTGGATTACGCTAGTGTAATCGTTGGATCAGCGATTGTGGCAATTTCCTTTAATGTGTTTTTATTGCCGAATGAAGTGGCTTCGGGAGGCGTAAGCGGCATCAGTACCATTTTGAAAGGATTATTCGAATGGAAGCCGGCTTTCGTTCAATGGGCTTTCAATATTCCATTGTTTATTGCAGGATTGATCTTACTGGGTAAGAATTTTGGGATTAAAACGGCTGTAGGGACAGTATTTTTGCCTTTTGTCGTATTTTTGACGGAATCGTGGGAGCCTTGGACCCAAGATCCTTTACTTGGCGCTTTATTCGGCGGGATTATGGTTGGGCTTGGGCTGGGCATCGTCTTCCGTGGGAAAGCATCTACAGGCGGAACAGACCTGGCTGCCCAAATCATCACGAAGTATACGGGCTTGACTCTTGGCACGAGTGTCGCAATGATTGACGGCTTTATCGTTTTGGCAGCAGCGCTGGTCTTCGATATTGAAAAAGGGCTATACGCTTTGATCGGATTATATGTTACGACGAAAACCATCGACTTGGTCCAAGTGGGATTCGGCCAATCGAAGCTGGTCTATATCATCACCAACAAGCAGATGGAAATCCGGGACGCCATTTACGAAGAAGTTGATCGCGGCGTGACGGAACTGACTGCGACCGGGGGCTATTCAGGGACGGAAAAGCCATTATTGATGGTGGTTATTCCTCAAACAGAATTTACGAGACTAAAACAACTGGTCAAATATATCGACCCTAGCGCTTTTGTAATCGTTTCAGATGCTTCTGAAGTTCTCGGCGAGGGTTTTAAAAGGCCATAACTTTGGTATACTCTAATATGTAGAAGAATTCATAAGAGGAGGTCACCAAATGAAAAAGCAATTGATGGCGATGCTGTTCGGTACGGCACTCATACTTGGCGCATGTGGCGGTGAAGAAACGACGGAACCTGTAGAAACTCCTGTAGAAGCGCCTGCAGATGGCGGAGGAGAAACAACGGCCGTTGATGCCGAGCAAGTGGTTCAACAAAATTGCATTTCCTGTCATGGTGAAAATCTGGAGGGTCAAGGAAACTTCCCGTCCTTGAATGACGTGGGATCCCGTTTATCACAAGAAGAGATCCTTTCTGTCATCGAAAATGGAAAAGGTGCAATGCCGGCTAATATCATTGAAGGCGATGAAGCGGTAGCGGTTGCAGAATACTTAGCGAACATGGAATAAACCTGCCGAACAGCAGGTTTATTTTTTTATGCTAAAATATAAGCGTTTTTAATACTTTTTTACACTTATAGAGGTATAATATGGGATTTTTTTAATAGATTACTATCTATAAAATTAAATTTTCTTATAGTTCAGATTATTCAATTTGAATTCCAAATGATACAGAAATGTAATAAAAATATATGTTTAAGGTGTTATAATAAGTTTGCTGCAAAATTCCAAGGAAATAATGTTGGCGTATGCCAATTAATATTAGGTGGGTAATAAAAATGATTCAAATGAAGAACGTCTACAAAAAGTATCCGAATGGAATTGTCGCCTTAAACGGTCTCAATGTTGAAATTGAGCAAGGGGAATTCGTATATATCGTAGGCCCGAGTGGTGCAGGTAAATCGACATTCATCAAAATGATGTATCGTGAAGAGCGTCCATCCTCAGGACAGATGTTCGTTGACGATATTGACATAGCAACATTAAAGAACCGGAAAGTCCCGATGCTGCGCCGCCAGATTGGCGTCGTATTTCAGGATTTTAAATTGCTGACGAAACTGAATGTCTATGAAAATGTAGCATTTGCGTTGGAAGTAATTGAAGAAAAGCCCGCGGCCATCAAAAAACGGGTCATGGAAGTGTTGGATCTGGTCGGGTTGAAACATAAAGCTAAAATGTTTCCGACGGAATTGTCCGGAGGCGAACAGCAACGTGTGTCCATCGCGCGATCTATCGTCAATATGCCGAAAGTGATGATTGCAGATGAGCCGACAGGAAATCTGGATCCTGAAACAGCCTGGGATATCATGAACCTGTTCGAACGCATCAACAAAGCAGGTACGACGATTATTATGGCAACACACAATCAGCAAATCGTGAATACACGGCGACATCGTGTAATTGCAATAGAGGGCGGCTTAATTGTCCGTGATGTAGCTGGAGGTGACTACGGTTATGAAGGCTAGAACGATGATGCGCCATTTCAAGGAAAGTTTCAAAAGCATTGGCCGCAACAGCTGGATGACTTTCGCGTCTGTAAGCGCAGTGACGGTAACGCTATTGTTGGTCGGTGTATTTGTTCTTATTATGATGAACCTGAACAAAGTGGCCGACGATCTCGAAAATGATGTTGAAATTAAAGTATTTGTTTCCTTAGATGCTACAGAAGAGACCATAGAGGATCTGGAATCTCAGATTGTCAAAATGCCTGGTGTAGAATCTACTGATTTTTCGACAAAAGAAGAAGAACTGACCGACTTGGTCCTTGATTTCGGGGATGAGTTGAGTTTATTCGAACAAAGCAATCCATTGTTCGATGTTTTTTATGTAAAAGCACTTGATCCACAGCAAACTGAAGCAGTAGCAACCGAGATTGCGGCTTTAGAAAGTATAGAGGACGTCAAATACGGTGAAGGCAAGATAGAGAAGCTCTTTAACTTTTTGAATGCCGGACGGAACGTCGGACTGATTTTAATCCTGGCGCTGTTGTTCACTGCTATGTTCCTTATTTCAAATACGATTCGAATCACGATTGTCGCAAGACGCCGTGAAATCGAAATCATGAAATTAGTAGGTGCTACAAACTGGTTCGTGCGTATTCCGTTCATTTTGGAAGGCATGTGGCTTGGAATCTTAGGCTCACTCATTCCGATTGGCCTGGTAGCATTGCTTTACAAAAAAATAACTGAATTTGCACAACCCCGTTTAAGTGGTGAACTCTTCCAGCTATTGGAGTTCACCCCATTCATCTACCAGGTAAGTGCCTTGATCTTATTGATGGGCGTATTTATCGGTATCTGGGGAAGCTTTATGTCAATCAGAAAATTTTTGCGTGTGTAATTATAGATATAAGAACGGTCTGCAGGTATTATAAAGAGACTCCAGACCGTTTGAATGGTATAGCTTAAACTAGAGATAGATAGAAAAAGAGCGTAAAGCCGAAAGGGGATCACAAACTTGAACTCAAAGTCGAAATGGTTGTTGACTGGTGTTTCATCCGTATTATCGCTTACCTTGTTGATTCCAACAGCAAACGCTGATACTTTAAGTGAATTGCAGCAAGAGCAGCAAAAAATAGAACAAAAAGAAAATGAATTGAATTCTGGAATCAGTGAAAAATCCACTGAAATGAATCAAAACCAATCCACACTGGAAAGCATCATGGCTAAAATCCAGGAGCTGGAGAACCAAATGCAGGAAACCCAGTCAAAAATCAATGGAGTTCAAGGTGAAATTGATCAGACAATTGTTGAAATCGATGACCTGAGAAAATCCATTGAAGAACTGGAAAGAAAAATTGCTGAACGGACAGAGTTGCTTCAAGAACGTGCACGTGCCATCCAATTGAGCGGCGGCTCTGTGGATTACATAGACGTATTGCTGGGTGCAAACAGCTTTGTTGATTTCATTGACCGTTTTTCGGCAGTGAACACCTTGATTGATGCAGATCGCGAAATCATGAACGAACAAGCTGAAGATAAAAAGCTTTTAGGTGAACAAAAAGCACAAGTTGAGACAAAGCTTGCAGAGCAGGAACAACGCCGTGCAGAACTTGTTGACCTCAAGAAATCATTAGACGGGCAGAAAGCTGAACAAGCTGGCCATGTGAAAGACCTGAAAGCTGAACAGGAGCGTTTAGCAAAAGAAAAGACCACACTTGTCCAGCAACGCGAAGAAGCGATTGACGTAAGTGCGGAACTTGAAACAAAAATTGCCAACGAACAAGCGCGGCTTGCGGAATTGGCAAGAAAAGCTGAAGAAGAGCGCTTGCGTAAGTTAGCTGCAGAACGCGCCGCAGCAGAAAAAGCCGCAGCAGAAAAAGCGGCAGCTGAACGAGCAGCGGCAGAACGAGCGGCAGCTGAACGCGCCGCTGAAGACAAGGCAAAGGCAGCTTCGCAAAAAGCGGCCAGCAAGCCTGAAGCACCAAGTGCTCCTGTTGCCGCTGCGCCGGCACCAGCATACAGCGCGCCAGCACCGGCAGTTTCTGTGAATGCAAGTTCTGGTTTTATCCGTCCGGCAGCCGGACGTTTTACTTCTAAATTCGGCTGGCGCGATATCGGTTCTGGTCCGGAGTTTCACCAGGGCGTAGATATTGCCAACAGCAAAGGCACCACGATCGTGGCAGCTGCAAACGGATTTGTATCCTACGCCGGTTCAATGGGCGGCTACGGCAACGTAGTCATCATCACCCATTCGATAAATGGCCAAACGCATGCAACTGTGTACGCTCATCTGAATTCGATTGGCGTGTCAGTTGGACAGCAGGTTTCACAAGGACAAAACATAGGTGGAATGGGGAATACCGGAAGATCATTCGGCGATCACCTGCATTTCGAAATCCATGTTGGACCTTGGAACGGCGGACGCACAAATGCCGTGAATCCAGCCAGCTATGTTTCATTATAAGTTTAGGACAGCCGGCATCTAATGTCGGCTGTTTTTTTAAATCCCTGTTATTCTGTCACATTTTTTAGCAATCTTAGTGGAACAAACTGTCCAATTTATCGTATGATGAAAGTTGAATGGAGTGAATAACAGATGCCTAAAAAGATAATCGGCTTATTGGTGCTTGCTGTTATGGTGGCGCTCGTCATCATCGGTGCTGTTCAGAATAATATGGCGGAATCCGAAGCACTGGATAACATGGCTCTTGGCAGCGATGTGGATTTTTTGCCGACAGATGAAGGGTTGGCTATAGGAGAAAAAGCTCCGGATTTTCAGTTGACTACCTTGGATGGCGAAAAAGTTAAGCTTTCGGATTATCAAGGAAAAAAAGTAATGCTGAATTTCTGGGCAACCTGGTGTCCTCCGTGCCGAGCGGAAATGCCGCATATGCAAAGTTATTATGACGAACAGGCTGAAGATGAAAATGTTGTAATCCTGGCAGTCAATTTAACGACTAAAGATAAAGGCCTTGGGAAAATTGAGGAGTTTGTTGAAGAATTCGGATTGGAATTTCCGATTCCGATGGATGAAAATGGCGATGTAGGTTCGACTTATCAAGCGGCATCCATCCCGACCTCTTATATGATCGATACGAATGGGCACATCCAAAATAAAGTGGTAGGCCCCATGGACGAACCCATGATGGAAAAACTAATTGCAGAATTGGAATAGGAGATGGACTAATGGCGTCAATTGAAACGAAATCAGTGCACACAGCGACGATGAAGGAACGGACGATCCAATCGAAAGTTATGCCGCTTTACCAGACTTCCGCATTTTCTTTTTCTTCTTTGGAAGAACTTGAAGGCTATTATGAAGGAAATGGCACCTACCTGTATTCACGCACAGCCAATCCGAATACCGATGCACTTGGACAAACTGTAGCTGATTTGGAGCTTGCACCGAAAGGCGTTTCGGCATCTTCAGGAACATCGGCGATTCTTGCCGGAATCCTGTCGGTTGTTAAAACAGGCGATCATGTTCTTGCCGCGCAGGATGTGTATGGTGGAACATTTCATCTATTGAAGGAAGAACTTGTCCTCATGGGAATCCAAGTTCATTTTGCCGATTTCTCGAATATCAGCAAAATCGAGCAAATCCTGATTGATACTCCCGAAATCAAGTTGATATTCAGTGAATCGATCACCAATCCGTTTTTGCGTCTGGAAGATATCGAAGTTCTTTGCCGGTTGAAGCAGCATTACGATGTCCGGGTCATGATCGACAACACCTTCGCTACACCTTATACAATGACACCTTATTCGCTTGGCGCGGATTTAGTTGCTCACAGTGCGACCAAGTACCTTGGAGGCCACAGCGACGTCACTGCCGGTGTTTTGGTAGGGGACGCGGAGCTGATCGGCATTGCAGAGAAACGTGTCGTGAATTTGGGGTTGAATTTAAGTCCTTTCGAAGCTTGGCTGACAATCCGCGGCATTAAGACGCTGGCTCTTCGAATGAAGACACAAACAGAAAATGCGCAGGCGATCGCTGCATTTCTGGAAGACAAGGCACGTGTCTGGTATCCAGGCGTAGGGGCGATCGTATCTTTCGAATTGCCGGAAACAGTTGATGTGTCGAAGTTCTTTTCCTCACTTGGCTGGATAAAAATTGTACCGACTCTGGCAGGCGTGGAAACCACAGTTTCGTATCCATACGGAACTTCCCACAGAGCGCTGTCAGCGGAAGAAAAAGAACGAATCGGCGTAACTCGCCGAGTAATCCGGCTGTCTGCTGGAATTGAAGGAACTGAAGATATTTTGGAGCAATTGGGCTCAGCGTTCATTTAACTGAAAAAGAAATGCAGAAAGCCGGTTTTCTTTGTTACAATGAGAGATAGCGTCAATTGCCGGTGATAGGATGGTGTAAGTATAGTGATAATGGATTTAATGTTAGCGATTGGTAGATTTTTTGTAAATCCGGTTTTATACATAGCATTGCTTGCTGCAGTGCTGTTGGGATATTATCGAGTAAAGAAGGAACGAAGAATATTCAGGATTCGGATTGTTTATGGCTTGACCGAATTCAAACGGCTGTTGAAAGATGGCTGGTTGTACGCCCTTGTCTTTTCTGTGCTTTTTGCCGGAATCGGATTGGTTGTACCGATGGATTGGCTGATTGCTTTGAGCATCGTCTCCATTCTTTTGATGGCTACGACTTTTTATCAGGCAGGGTCATTTGTCTACTTGGCTGCAGCAGCAGTGGGCCTCAGTTGGTTAGTTAATGCCAATGGCTGGTCATTGAATTTTGGCTTATTTGAATTCGAAGGTACGGCCTTTGCTTATGAATGGCTTGTTCCTGTCGCACTTATTGCAGGGGCGCTGGTCTTCGCAGAAGGAAAAATGATCAACAAAGCAGCGGCAGACGCTGCTTCACCCCGTTTGCATAAATCGGGACGCGGCCTTAAAGCCGCAGCTTATCTATCGAAACGTTTATGGCTATTGCCGATTCTATTGGTAGTGCCAGGTACGGTGATTGATTCGTATGCACCCTACTGGCCTCAGTTGCCGATTGGTGAAACCAGCTTTTCGCTGATTCTTTTCCCATTCGTCTTCGGATTCCTGGGACGTTCGCAGCGGACATTGCCGGTATATCTTTATCCGTTGGTCGGTAAAGCCGTTTCCACTTTAGGGATCGGCATCATTGTTGTCGGATTGGCCGCGTTATTATGGCAGCCGCTGGCAGCTGTTGCACTCGCAGCTGGAGTGATCGGACGCATCGCCATCACAATCCATTTCGCATTGAAGGAACGCAGCGGCAATTATGCTGTAACACCGCAGTCCCAAGGCGTTATGATTGTCGATGTTTTGCCGGGGTCTCCTGCCGATAAGATGGGCTTGCTGCGCGGCGAAGTGATCCGCAAAGTAAATGGCATCGCCATTTCAAATGAATCGGAGCTGTATGAAGCGATTCAGGTCAACGCCGCCCACTGCCGCTTGGAAGTTTTGGACCATAACCTGGAAGTGCGTTTGCGCCAACATGTTATTTTCCGTCATGACCATCATCGCCTTGGATTATTAGTGGTCAATTAAGGAGCTAACTAAATGGAATCAATGATAACGAAATTTTTCCTGTCTCTTTTGGTGCCGGGACTGCTCGTCATTTTGTTTACGAGAGTCACCTTCAACCACATTGTTGCATTGATTTTGACTGTGGCACTTATGGCGGCAGCAGTTTATGCGGGTTATACCCATACATGGCTGCTGTTCATCGCCAATGCAGCATCTCTTACTGTCGGATTCTGGTATTCCACTAATATGTTCAATCGCAGAAAAAAAGCCGAAGCTCATGAAAATGAGTAACGGCTTTTTTTGTGCAATTTTATATGAATATGCTGTAAATTGCCAGCACTGCGATGGAACCAAGGACGACAATCATAACATTCGCACCTGTAAAGGCGATTCCGAATGCAGCAATGGCACCGATGATCCCAAACCAAATATTTTCCTGGATAAAAAAGATAGCAGGGAAAATCAACGCACCTAACACGGCATATGGGATATTGCGTAAAATGTTTTGAACCGATTCAGGCAGTTCCCTGCCTTCCAGAAAAGTCAGCGGAATGGCGCGGGGAATATAAGTCACAACCGCCATGCCAAGTACCATCCACCAATACCATGCCTCCATTATTCTTTCACCTCTTTCCGGGAAACCCATTCAATGAAAATGGCAGATGCCAAAGTCGAGACCATGATGGCCCAGCCTGTGGACAGCCATTCTGTAAAATAGAAGAAGGAATTGACCAAGCCTGCAATAAGGGCCAAGCTGATTACTTTGCGATTACCGCGCATCGAAGGCACCAATAATCCGACGAACATAGCGTAAAGGGCAATCGACATGGAAGCTTGTAGGAATTGTGGCAAATTGGCGCCGATCAGGTGGCCGATTGCAGTGAAGATGATCCAGCTTCCATAAGCGATGAGGATGACTCCGGCAGCAAAAGCGGTACTTAATTTATTGCCTTTTTGTGTGGCCAATACAGAAAATGATTCATCTGTGATGCCAAAAGCATAGAGAGCTTTTTTCCATCGGTCATCTGGCTGCATCTTTTCATTGAGCGCAGCCGTCATTAGAAAATGCCGAATGTTGACGATAAAGGTATTCAGAACGATCACAGCTGGGGCTACCCCAGCTGTGATGAGAGAAAGGGAAATATATTGTGCAGCTCCTGCAAAAACAAATATGCTCATCGCTGTTGCTTCCCATAGCGACAGGCCGGTTGTCTTGGCCAATAGACCAAATGTCAATGCTATTGGAAAATAGCCGATTGCTATACTGGTTCCAGCCTTTATCCCAGCAGCAAACTCACGTCTATCCATTTTTCTCGCTCCTTATGTATAAGTATTTCCTTTTCCAAACTCATTGAAAGAGTGTAAAGTAATTATAATAGCATATCATAAAAGCTTTTAATTTATTATCAGCATTTTAAAAATTTGGTACTTAAAAGGAATGAGCTTATGTCGGATTTTTTTTCCATGGAGAATATTGTTGAATTGACACAATCCTACCGGGCTTTTGGTCCGGTAATCGGCTTCATTTTACCTTTCATTGAAGCGTTCCTGCCGTTTTTGCCCTTGTTTGTCTTTGTATTCGCCAATGCAACAGCTTATGGATTATGGTTTGGTTTCCTATTGTCGTGGGGAGGTTCTGTTGTAGGTGCTTATGCAGTGTTCCTATTGATCCGCAAATACGGAAGGGCACGTTTCATGAACTTTATGACGAGGCATGAAAAAGTGCAAAAACTCATTCATTGGGTGGAGCGGAACGGGTTTGGACCGCTGTTCCTGTTGTTGTGCCTTCCCTTTACGCCGTCTGCTCTGGTTAACCTCGTAGCTGGCCTATCAAACATCCGCAGATATTATTATCTGCTGACGGTCATGGCCGGGAAATTTGTCATGGTCTTCACGATTTCATTTGTCGGTTATGACCTGCGTGCTCTTTTTACCCAGCCGGTTCGGACTGCCGTTGTCATCCTTGTCATTATTCTATTGTATATAATCGGTAAAATTCTTGAAAAACGATTAAATAAAAAAGTGGAAGCTGAATATCGTCTGGCAAATGAAGAGCGTAAAAAGCAGAAGCAATAAATGGTTTTGGTGTTGGCAAACATCTTGGGATAGTCGTATAATTAGAACAAACGTTCTTATTTGAGGGAGTGATCATGTGTCTTTACGCATTGTATATGGTAGGGCGGGAGCAGGGAAAACCCGGTTTGTCCAAGATGAAATAGTGGAGGAATTAAAACGGCAGGCGGATGGGGATCCTATTTTTCTTATCGTGCCGGATCAGATGTCGTTTTCTACCGAATATCGCCTTTCTGCTGCATATGGCATGAATGGCATGATTCGGGCGCAGGCAGTCACCTTTAAACGGCTTGCCTGGCGCGTGCTGCAGGAAGTGGGGGGGATCAGCAGGAAAGAAGTGGATACCTTCGGTTACCGGATGCTGATACGCAGTCTGTTGGAAGAACATCGGGAAGAATTCCAATTGTTCCGCAGAGCTGCCGGCAAAAGGGGATTTACCGACCAAATAGAACAATTGGTGAAGGAATTTGCCCGCTATTGTGTGGATTGCGGAGAATTCAGTTCAATCCGCTCTTCATTAACTGAAGTGGGAGCGCCGAAAACGCTGTTGGATAAAGCGGAAGATCTGGAATTGATCCTGACGGAGATTGAAAACCGTTTAGGAAAAGTGTTCGTAGATTCCGAAGGCCACCTGGCTTTGCTGAGCGAAAAAATACCATATTCGGAACTGATCAAATCATCCACGATCTATATCGATGGTTTTGTAACGTTTACGGCAAGAGAATATGAAATTCTATTTGAATTGATGAAACACGCCAAATCTGTGACCATTGCCTTACCGATGGATAAAGAGACGGATCCGAACGACGAGCAGGCACTGTTCTATCAGTCTGCCAATACCGCCCGCCGATTAAGCGAACAGGCTGCAAAAGAGGGTGTCGAGATTGATGATTCTGTGCATCTTTTTGTACCGCGCAGATTTTCTCATCCTGAACTGGAGCACATCGAACGGCATTTTGATGATTATCCGACCAGAAAGATTCAAGGCCAGGGCCGTGTATCCCTTGTTGAAGCATCGAACAGGAGAGCAGAAATGCACGCAGTGGCAAGGAGGATCAGAGACCAAGCCAGAAAAGGCTTTCGGTACAATGAAATGGCCATTCTGTACAGACAGCCTGAAATCTATGATGAACTGATCAACACTATTTTTCCACAGTATGAAATCCCTTATTTCATCAGCCAGAAAAAGTCGATGCTGCATCACCCGTTGATTGAATTCAGCCGTTCGGTCCTTGAAGCGACCGTCTCCAATTATTCTTATGAATCCATTTTCCGGGCGGTTAAAACAGATTTGTTCTTTCCGCAGGGACCGGCTACAAAATGGCGGGAACGAAGCGATCTGCTGGAGAACTTTGTCATTGCCAATGGCATTTACGGGGAACGTTGGTTTGAAGAGAAGCGCTGGTTCTATAAGAAATACCGGGGTCTGGAATTTCATACATCCATCCAAACGGATGAAGAACTGGCGGCTCAAATGGAGCTTCATGCGGTCCGCGATCTAATCAGAGAGCCTTTAGCGCAGTTAAAGGAACAGCTGAAGCTCAGCAAAACAGGTAGGGATATCGCAGAAGCTCTCTTTCTGTTTATAGAAAAGATGGACGTTTATGCGAAAATCCAGGATTTGAAAGAACGGGAAGAAAGCGAGCATCGTTTACTGGCAGCTACTGAACACGAACAGGCATGGAATCAGTGGATCGGAGTGCTGGATCAGTTTGTCTTGATGTTCGGAGATAAGGAAATCGACTTGGCGACAGCAGTCAAAATCCTTGACGAAGGGTTTGAAACGCTTGAATTTTCACGGATTCCGCCTTCTCTTGATCAGGTCACGGTCTCTAAAATCGATTTGGCGCGTCTGATGGATATCAAGTCGGTGTTTGTCATCGGCGCCAATGACGGCGTATTGCCGAAGCGCATCGAGCAGGAAGGGCTTTTGACTGATACGGACCGCGAGTGGTTTGCTCAGGTCGGATTTGAGCTGGCGCCTACTTCGAAAATGCGTCTGATGGATGAGACTTATATGGTTTACCGTGCCTTTACGTCGGCGTCCGATCTGTTGACGGTCTCGTACCCGATTGCAGATGAAGAAGGAAAAGCTTTGCTGCCTTCCCTCTATATCCAGAAGTTGAAGGATATGCTGTCGATTGACACCGTTCCGGCAGTCATCGATCCCGAAGAGCTTTTGGATGTTTCTCCAATGGCTTATATTTCACACCCGAGGGCAAGTCTGGCTTATTTGACTTCACAGATCCGTGGCGGAAAATTGTCAGCTGAATGGCGTGCTGTCTTGAACTATTATGAGGAAGATCCGTTGTGGTCTTCGGTCATAAAACGAATTTTAGCGCCGATCAAACCGAATATAGCGGATCCACTGCGAGAAGACATCGCCGAACCTTTATATGGTACGCCGATCTCGTCCAGCGTATCTCGGGTTGAAACCTATTACGGCTGTCCGTTTGCGCATTATGCAGCATATGGGCTGCGCCTTGAAGAACGCAGCCATTACAAACTGGCTGCTCCCGCTATGGGGGATCTTTTCCATGCGGCAATTAAGTGGATCTCGGACGAAGTCCTAAGGCTTGGGGTCTCCTGGTCATCGCTGACCCGGACACAATGCCAAAACTTAGCGAAAGAAGCGATTGAGCAGCTATCGCCTTATTTCGTCAACCATATCCTGATCAGTTCCCATCGCTATCGCTATATCCAGCATAAATTGGAAGGCATCATCCGGCAGACAGCATTTATGCTCAGCAAGCATGCCAAAGTATCTGGATTTGTGCCGGTTGCGCTGGAGGTTGGATTCGGTCCGCAAGAAACGATTCCACCCCTCGATATTCCTTTGAAAAACGGACGCAAAATGAATGTCCGGGGCCGGATCGACCGTATCGATTCGACTGAAATCCATGGCAAACCGTATTTACGTGTCGTCGATTACAAATCGTCCAAACAAGGGCTCGACCTCAGCAATGTCTATCATGGCCTGTCTTTGCAAACTTTCACATATCTCGATGTGGCACTGACACATTCCGAAAGATGGCTTGGAGATGAAGCAGAACCCGCTGGTGTATTGTATTTCCATATGCATAATCCGATGTTGAAATTGACGAAGCTCATGACAACAGAAGAACTCGAAGAAGAAATGGCCAAATCTTTTAAAATGAACGGTTTGGTCGTCGAAGATCCGGAAGTGATTCAGGCGATGGATGATGGGATTGACGGCTATTCCAATGTCATACCCGTAAGGCTCAATAAAAGCGGTGAAGTGTCCGCTTCCCAGTCGAAAACAGTTGCTAAAGAGGATATGCATGCCATCCGCCAATATGTCCGCAGTAAGCATCAACAGGCCGGTAATGGCATATTGGATGGCAACACGAGCATCACCCCTTATAAGGTCAAAGAAGACACGCCATGCCAATTCTGTTCCTATCGCTCTGTCTGCCAGTTCGACCCAGCGGACCCAACACAGACTTATCGGAAATTACCGGCATTATCGCCGGACAAAGCAGTAGAGTTGATCAGAAAGGAGACCGCTGAAGATGATACCGATAAAACCGACTGATGCCACATGGACGGAAGAACAATGGCTGGCAATTTGGGCAACAGGACAGGACATGCTTGTTTCAGCAGCAGCCGGTTCAGGAAAAACGGCTGTCCTGATCAATCGGATGATTGAAAAGGTGCTGGCCGAGGAAGATCCCATTTCAGTGGACGAACTTTTGGTCGTTACTTTCACCAATGCCTCAGCTGCTGAAATGCGCCACCGCATGTCGAATGCATTAGAAAAAGCTGTTGCAGAAAACCCTGATTCAACCCATTTGCGTAAGCAATTGCGGCTAATCAATAAAGCACAAATTTCCACATTGCATTCATTTTGCCTGCAGGTGGTGAAACAATATGCCTATTTGCTTGAAATTGATCCAGGGTTCCGGATTGCAGGAGAGACAGAAGCGGCTTTGCTGCGGGATGATGTCCTGGAAGCTGTTCTTGAAACGGCTTATGAGGGGGAAGGGGCTGAGGCAGTATATAGGTTGGCGGACAGTTTTACTTCCGACCGCAGCGACCAGGCGATGGAGGTACTGCTTAGCAAGCTCTATGATTATTCGCGTGTCCATCCTGATCCTGTAGACTGGCTGCAGCAAGTACCTGCATTATACGAGGTGCCGAAATCAGCCAGCATCGATGAATTGCCGTTTACCGGTGACTTGAAACTAACGATACGTCATGCATTAGAAGAAGCGCTGCAGCTGACGCAGGAGGGACTGCAATTGGCTTTACAGCCGGATGGCCCCGCTCTCCTGGAAAATACCTTCAAGACAGACACAGAAGTGATCCAATCGGCTCTTTCTGCTTTAGAGACTTCTTGGGACAGCCTTTATGCTTTTTCAAAGTCCTTCAAATTCGAAAAAGCGGCCAGTATCAAGAAAGATTCTTGTGACCCTGCAGTTGCAGACGAAGCGAAAGCGATGCGCAATGAAGTGAAGAAAATCGTCAACGGCCTGTTCGATGCCTATTTTACGAGGTCGCCTAAACGCCTACTCGACGAAATGCGTGAAATGGCGCCTTTGATGAAAACCTTAGTGGAACTGACGCAGCTTTTTGCGGATCAATACAAAGCCCTCAAGATCGACCGGGCACTGGTTGATTTCTCTGACTTGGAGCATTATGCACTTGAAATCTTATCGGATGATGGCAAACCATCGGCCATTGCAAAAGAATACCAGGATCGTTTCAAGGAAGTGCTGGTGGATGAATACCAGGACACCAATCTGCTGCAGGAAACCATTTTGAATTTAGTGAAGTCAGGAGCTGAACAAGACGGCAATCTGTTTATGGTGGGCGACGTCAAACAATCGATCTACCGATTCAGGCTCGCTGAACCGATGCTATTCCTGGGGAAATATTCCCGTTTTCGCCACGATGCAAAAGATGCTGGGCTGCGCATCGATTTGAATGCGAATTTCAGGAGCCGTAAGGAAATATTGGATGGCACCAATTATATATTCTCGCAGATCATGGGAGAGCGGGTCGGGGAAATCGACTATGACGAAGCAGCGGCGCTAAAAGCGAAAGCACCTTATCCCGAGCAGCAGGTACCGATTGAACTGGCTCTGATCCATGAACCGGAAACAGAAGAGGAAGTTATGGATGAGGACCTGGTGAAATCGCAGTGGGAAGCGCGTTATATCGCAAAAAAAATCAAAGAGATGATGGACCAGGAAATGGTCGTCAATGACCCCTGGACCCAGCAGCAACGAAAACTTGAATACCGGGATATCGTTGTTTTGATGCGCTCCATGACTTGGTCTGGAGACTTTGTGGACGAATTTAAAATGGCGGGGATTCCTTTATACGCTGAATTGACAGGCGGCTACTTTGACGCACTCGAAGTAATGATCATGCTCAATACACTGCGCGTCATCGACAATCCATATCAGGACATTCCGCTTGCTTCTGTTTTGCGAGCACCGTTCATCGGCTTGAAAGAGAATGAGTTGGCCGAGATCCGCTTAGCTGCGCCTCAGGCTTCGTTTTATGAAGCGCTGAAAACCTTCATGCGCGCCGGTACAGGAATTGATCGTGGCACAGCGGTGAAGCTTCAACGCTTTATCATTCAGCTGGAAGGGTGGCGCAACCAGGCCCGCAGAGGCTCTTTGGCGGAATTGATCTGGCAGGTTTACCTGGATACGAACTATTACGAGATGGCAGGCGCCATGACCAATGGCAAGCAGCGCCAGGCCAATTTGCGTGCGTTGCATGACCGGGCGTTGGAATATGAGAAAACCTCTTTCCGCGGGCTGTTCCGCTTTTTGCGCTTCATTGATCGCATGCGCGAACGTGGGGATGATTTGGGTACAGCGAAATCGCTCAGCGAAAAAGAAAATGTCGTTCGGCTCATGACAGTCCACAAGTCGAAGGGACTTGAGTTTCCAGTAGTATTCTTTGCCGGTACAGGCCGGTCTTTCAATGAAATGGATTTCAGAAAATCCTACCTGTTCGATCAGGATTATGGATTGGCTGTTAAGGCGGTCAATCCCGATACGCGGATTGAATATACATCCTTGCCGTTCCTTGCGGTCAGAGAAATGAAGCAGCTGCAGATGAAAGCGGAAGAAATGCGGGTTTTGTATGTAGCGATGACACGGGCAAAAGAGCGTCTGTATTTGACGGCTTCCGTTAAGGAAATCGATAAGCTTTTTGAAAAATGGAAAGTCGGTACACAAGATGTCCGGCTGCCCGATTTCATGCGGTCACGTGCAAAAGGTTATTTGGACTGGATTGGCCCCGCTCTTGCCAGACATCCGGATGCTGCTGAACAATTGAATGTCAATGGCAATGTTCTTGATCATTCCTCCCGCTTCCATATTGAAATTATTGAGTCCCAGTCATTGCTCCCAGGAGTTGTGAATTTGGAAGAGCTGCTGGAAGGCGATGATTCCAATGAAAATTATCAGCAGCTGGTCAATGATCGCTTCAACTATCAATATCCGCACCAAAAAGCGGTTGAGAAACGTTCTAAGCAGTCTGTGACGGAAATGAAACGGCTGCAGATGCTGCAGCGTCTGGATGAGCCAGAATCCTTTATCCAAACGGCAAAGCCCGAAAGAACAGTGTTGTTGCACCGTCCTGATTTCATGATGGACAAACGTTTGTCAGCGGCCGATGTCGGTACTGCTGTCCATGCGGTCATGCAGCACATTCCATTGGATCGCACAATGGATGCCGCTGAAATAAAAGAGTTCATCGAAACGCTGGTCGGGATGGAGATCCTTTCGCCCGACGAGGGAAAAGCGGTGAAGATCGAAGAACTGGAAAGATTTTATGAAAGCGATACTGCTGCACGTCTTCGTTCGGCGAAAAACATCAAACGGGAAGTTCCTTTTACTTACGCAAAAGCGGATGAGGACGGAGACCATCAGATTATCCAGGGAATCGTCGATTGCCTCTTTGAAGAACAGGACGGTTGGGTTCTGCTGGATTACAAGACCGATCGGATATCGCACATAAGCGATGTCAATACGGAGATGGCCGAGCGATATGGCGTTCAGTTGACCGTCTATCAGGAAGCGGTTGAATCGATCCTCAGAATCCCGATCAAGGAGCGTCTGCTGTATTTGTTTGCAGCAAGCCAAGAAGTGACTATTTAGGAGGATTATTTTGAACTTACAACCCGTTTCACTAAATGAACGAGTAAAAGCGATTGATTTGATGAGAGGTTTTTCGCTTTTTGGCATATTGATCATCAATATGCTGACTTTCCATTCCCCATTTTTGTATATCGATCCATACAAATGGTTCAATGGAACGTTGAATGAAGGAATATACCGGTTTATCGATATATTCATACAGGCAAGCTTCTACCCCTTATTTGCCATGTTATTTGGCTATGGGTTGGCGATGCAATACATGCGTGCAGAAGCCAGCAAGCGCCCCTTTATGCCCTTAGCCGTCAAACGCCTGGTGATCTTGTTGGTGTTCGGTATCCTTCATGCCTTTTTGATCTGGTATGGAGATATTCTGATCACCTATGCCATCATGGGATTCCTTCTGATCTTCATGATTCGGCTGCCTTCAGGTTGGTTGATGGGTTTTGCGGCCATCATCTATACGATTCCACATCTCCTGCTGCTCGGCATCATGTTTATAGCGGCTGCAGCGGATCCGAATATTTATGTGGGGTACATGGAAATTGAAAGCTCGATTCAAGCTTACCAATCGGGAAGCTTTGCAGAAATCTTCAGCCAGCGATTGGCTGATTGGACTTATAGCAATAACTTGGCCAATTACATCATCTTGATCGCGACAATTCTGCCATTTCTGATGGTCGGAGCGGCGGCGGCAAAATGGCGGCTGATTGAACGGACCCAGGAAAAGCGCAAGCTGTGGTGGGCCCTGGCCATTGGCCCCTTGCTGATCGGTTTATTGTTGAAATCCGCCCCGATCCTATTTGAGCCAAATTACGCGTTTGTCTATTTGCAGGATATTTTTGGAGGCCCGCTTCTTGCTGTCAGCTATGCAGCGATCATCGCACTGCTCGCACAAAAAACAATCGTGCAGAAGTTATTTTCTCCGGTCGCCAAAGTAGGGCAGATGTCTCTGACGACATATATTACACAATCCATTTTAGCGACGACGATCTATTATTCTTACGGCTTCGGTCTATATGGACAGGTTGACTTGTTGACTGGAACATTGATCGCCATCGGTATTTTCGTGGTTCAGCTGATTTTCGCAGAACTTTGGTTCGAAAAATTCACCCGGGGACCGCTTGAAATGGTTTGGAGAAAATGGACATACGGAAATAATTTCAAAAAAACTAACAATTCAAAACGCTGAATGTGTATAATGAATTCAATCAAAGAAAAGGAGTGTTTGACGAATGAAGCTGTTATCATTTCGCTACGAAGGAAAAGAAGGATTTGGACCGAAAGTTAAGAAGGAAGAAGCTGTATGGGATCTGATTGCCATTCAACAGCAGTTGCAGGTCTTACCCGAGTTTCCTGAGAAATTGGTGGAAGGAATTCCGCAAGGCATGGAATTTGTTGAACAAATTCGTAAATTGACGGAAGCTGCTGTCCAATCTGACCGCTCTAAAGAATTCAAACACTCTTTTTCAGAAATTGAATGGTTAGCTCCCATTTCAAGAACACCCAAAAATATTATCTGCATCGGAAAGAATTATGCAGACCATGCAAAAGAAATGGGCAGTGAAGCTCCTGTAGATCTAGTGGTATTCACGAAGTCGCCTACCTGCATTTCTGCAGATGGTGAGACCGTTTCTGTCCATGCTGATTTAACCGATTCCTATGATTACGAAGGGGAACTTGCTGTTATCATTGGAAAAGCAGGCCATAAGATCCCGAAACAAATGGCTTATGACTATGTTTTCGGTTATACGATCGCTAATGATTTGACTGCCCGCGATATACAGGACAAGCATCAACAGTATTTTCTTGGGAAAAGCTTCCCGGGTTCATGTCCTTTAGGACCATACCTCGTCACCAAAGACGAAATTCCACAGTCGCAGAATTTGTCGATCGTCACAAAAGTGAATGATGAAGTTCGCCAGAATGGCAATACAGAAAACATGATCCGCCGTGTGGACGAACTTGTAGCGGAAGTCTCGAAGTATGTGGCATTGGAGCCCGGTGATGTTCTGCTGACCGGAACTCCAGCTGGAGTCGGTAAAGGCTTCAATCCGCCGAAATTCCTGAAGGCGGGAGACACCGTCAAAGTCTCAATCGAATCGATCGGAACGCTCGTCACACATTTGTCATAAGATCTGAGCCCTTTTACTCGTCCGGTTTGTGATAAACTGGAAAGGACTTTATTAGAAGAGGTGAGATTTTGGACATTTTTACACAAACTACACATTTGCACATCACTACATGGGTCGTAGCCGTCATTTTATTCCTAGTTGCAGCATTCATGCAGCGTGACAGCAAAGGCCGCAAGATTCTACACATGGTCTTGAGATTGTTCTACATTTTGATCATCATCACTGGCCTTACTTTATTCATCGAATGGTCTTCATCAGATCCGATGGTATACGGCATCAAATTCCTATTGGGTATATTGACGATCGGAATGATGGAAATGGTTTTGGTCCGTTCGAAAAAACAAAAACCGGTTACGATGTTCTGGGCATTGTTTGCATTGTTCTTATTTGCCACGATGTTTGTCGGATTCATGTTGCCGATCGGTTTGGATTTCTTTTAATGAAAGCAGGGCAGATGCATCCAGCATCTGTCTTTTTTCGTGGTTTGGGAAAGTTTGATTTATGGCTTTTCATTTTGTGTACACGCTGATGGCTGCTTCTGCTTCTGCTTCTGCTTCTGCTTTTCTTGATTGTCCAGACTCCAGCAGCCAGCCCCTCGAGTCGCTTCAGCCTTACCAGAAAAGGCAAAGAGCGCCATTACCGGCAAGGCTTCCCGCGCGTGTCGGGGCTAAACGGCTGCTTCGGCTTTTCTTTTTGTGTACACGCTGATGGCTGCTTCTGCTTCTGCTTCAGCTTTGCTTGATTGTCCAGACTCCAGCAGCCAGCCCCTCGAGTCGCTTCAGCCTTACCAGAAATGGCAAAGAGCGCCATTACCGGCAAGGCTTCCAGCGCTTGTCGGGGCTAAACGGCTGCTTCGGCTTTTCTTATTGTCCAGACTCCAGCGCCCAGCTCTTCGGGTCATAAGCCAGCCCGGCTATGCGGCTGAAAACATGCCACTTCGCCGGTCTGTCTTATGCCCGTCAGAGCTCCACGGGCGCTTCCGCTTTTCTAAGTGTCCAGCTACAGCGATCAGCCCCTCGGGGTCATAAGTCACGTCGACTGTGCGGCAAACATACGCCGCTTCGTCAACACGCCTTATGCCTGTCGGGTCTTAACGATCGCTTCCGCTTTTCTAAGTGTCCAGCTACAGCGATCAGCCCCTCGGGGTCATAAGTCACGTCGACTGTGCGGCAAACATACGCCGCTTCGTCAACACGCCTTATGCCTGTCGGGTCTTAACGATCGCTTCCGCTTTTCTTTAGGTTTTCACAGTTTAGACGAAACTCCGGGAAGTCGTTGTCGATTCGCCAACTTAACATGGCGGCGGTAGCCTGAGTTTGATAAAATTAACCGGGTGGAACGCAATAACAACCTCATTGAAGGAGGATTTTAGATTGAAGGCAAAATGGATTTCAAGCATGTTAGCAAGTGTGTTGATAGTGACAATGGTTAATCCAGTATCTGCTCAGGAAGAGCTCGAACTTAAAGACGAACTCATCTATGATACGCTGGTTGATCGTTATTTCAACAAAAAGATCGACAATGATTATGAAGTAAATGCCTTAGACCCAGCCGTTTTTAACGGAGGCGATTTTGATGGGATGGCAAGCGAAATTCTATTCGTAAAAGAAATGGGCTTTACTGCTCTTTCAATAGGACCTGTGTTTTCGACAGCTACATACGATGGAAAAAGAGTATTGGACTATACGGAGTTTGAACGCCATTTTGGAACCGAAGAGGAGTTCAACGAATTGGTGGCTGAGATCCATGACCAGGATATGAAAGTGATAGTGGATATCCCTACGCAGCAGGTGAGTGAAAACCATGTGTGGGCAGCTCAGAATCCAGAATGGTTCACAAAAAATGAAGACGACAGCCTAGCGCTGGATACTGCAAATCCGGAAGTTCAGGAAGCTCTGATTTCCACATTCACGGATTTCAGTGACACCTATCAGGTTGATGGTTTCCGGCTGCAGAATTCAGATCAATTGGATCCTGCATTTATCAGTGGTTTTTCTGAAGCCATTAAAGACGTTCGGGACAGCTACATCTTAAGCGATCAGGAAATGGAAGAGGCGCCTGGATTGGATGCAGTGGTTCTTCCGGGTGTAGAAGAAACGCTGCGTGATGCCTATAAGAATTTTGACCAGGACTTAACAGGCGTTTCTGCTTTAATGGGCGAGAGCGAAGGAAAACTGATTCAGGTCGACTCCATATTCGGTTCGCGGTTTACAGCGGATATTGTGGACGTTAACGGATTTCCGCCAACCCGCTGGACGTTGTTATTGACTCAATTATTGACGATGCCCGGTATTCCAGTCATTCAGTATGGTTCGGAATCAGCGATGAATGGAACGGAATTGCCTGAATCGCATCAAATTCTGGATATGGCGGTAGACAAAGAATTGGTTGACCATATCACGGATTTGACTTCATTGCGCAATTCATCTGAAGCTTTGCGGACAGGGGAATTGGAAGTCCTGCATGATGAAGATGGCTGGCTTGTCTACAAGCGTTCAAATGACGAAGAAACATGGGTCATCGCGATCAATGACTCTTCTTCGACAAAGAACATCAACTTGTCTGCTGAAGCCATTGGGGATGGAAAGGAATTACGTGGTCTATTTGAAAGCGATATTATCCGCCAGGAAGACAATGGGGATTATCGGGTGACGCAGGACCGTGAAATAGCGGAAGTGTTCCATGTGACTGAAGAAACAAAGCTCAACTCAGCTTATATTGCGACCCTTGCTATCATGTATGTCGTCTTCATGCTGTTCCTTTGGATTGTTTGGCGCAAAGGCAAACAACGAAAAGCAGATGCAGCAAAACAAAGAGCCAATGAAAAAACTGTCTAATCGTTTGGACAATAAAACAGGAAGAGAAAGCAATATGCTTTTCTCTTCCTGTTTTTAATTTGGCATCATTTATTGATAGCCTTATAGCCAATCATATTGATTGGATCTTTTGGTGAAGAGTAAGGAGGAGCATAACAAAGCTCTAGTGCCTGTAAGTCGTCGATGGTCAAGCCGCCGTAAATGGCTGTAACAATAACATCGATTCGCTTATCGACGCCTTTGCCACCGATGCACTGCGCTCCCAGGATCTTTCGGGTCTGTGGATTGTAATGGACCTTTAAGGTGATTTTGGAATGCTCAGGGTAATAGCCGGCATTCGAGTTGCCTGTATGGGTTACTGAAGCGGATGGCAGGTTCTTGTCTTTGATCGCCTGCTCGTTTAACCCCGTCATGGCAGCGGTCAACGAGAAGATTTTCAATACTGAAGTGCCAAGCAACCCTTTTTTCGCTATTTTGTCCCCGGTCAGGTGCCGTGCTGTGATAAATGCCTGGCGATGCGCTGGAGAAGCAAGAGGAACTCTCTTCGGATCTCCCGTCACCATATCAAAATTCTCTGAAGCATCACCGATTGCGTAAATCGAAGGGTCGTTTGTCTGCATATATTCATTGGTTCGGATGCCGCCGGTTTCCCCGATGTCCAGTCCGGCTTTGATGGCAAGCTTGGTGTTGGGCTTCAAGCCAATGCTCATGATAATGAAATCGGCCTGCAGTTCAATGCCGTTCGTCAACGTGATGTTTTTGCCTTCGGACTTTTCAATCGCAGTTCCAGTAAGCAACTTAACGCCTTGGAGTGCCAATTCTTTCTCGATGATCAGGGAAATATCGAGATCTAATATAGACATGATGGCAGGGGATTTATGCACCAGCGTAACATCTAAACCGAGGTTTTTCAGATTTTCCGCCATTTCAAGACCAATAAAACCGCCACCTGAAACCACGCAGGTTTTCGGTTGTTGAGTTTTGATGAATTGGTCTATTCGCTGCATATCTTCATAATTGCGCAAAGTGAAAACCGTTGAAGTATCCAATCCTTCGACTTCAGGAACGATGGCAGAACCCCCTGGAGCAAGGATTAAGGCGTCGTAGGGTTCGCTGAATTGTTCATCGGTTTCCATATTGTGAACCAGCACTGTTTTAGCTTGTCTATCGATTTCCATTACTTCATGGCGCAATTTAACGTCGACATCGCGCTTTTTCTTAAATTGCTCAGGGTCCGTCATGATGATCGAACGTTCGTCTTCAATTACATTGCCGATGACGTACGGTGTTCCACATGCCGCATACGACATCGTAGAATCGCGGTCGAACACAGTGATGCGTGCCTCGGAGTCGTAGAATCGGATTTGGCCAGCGGCTGTTGCGCCGCCGCCCACTGCGCCTACGATGACTATTTTCTTCACAGTCTGATCAGCTCCTAGTTGATTTTATTGAAGAAGAATAATGCTAAAGTTCCAGGTCCAGTATGTGCTGCGATAACAGAACCGATCATATGGACTTCAATCTTCTGCGGATGGAAGTTCTCCTCGATTTCCTGTTTCAGGACATTGGCGAACTCTTCGTCATCGCCATGGCTGATGGCAACTGTTTGCTGATCTAATTGGGTGCCGCGTTCTTTCATCAATTCGATCATCCGCTTGATGACTTTCTTGCGTCCGCGGAGTTTTTCAATCGGCACCAATTTGCCATCCTCCACATGAAGCAATGGTTTAATGTTCAATAAGCCGCCCACAAACGCACTGCCTTTGGAGATGCGTCCGCCTTTGGCCATATAATCCAGGTCTTCAACGGTAAAGAGGCTTTCCAGGTGGTCGGCCATAAAACGGGTTTTCTCAATGATTTTTTCCAATGGCTGTCCTGTGGCTCGCATGGCTGCAGCTTCTTTTACGATTAATCCGTAGCCCAACGAAGCGGCTTTCGAATCCAGTATCGTCAATTTCAGGTCGGGGTATTCTTCGCGTACTTGATCCGCTACCATCACAGCTGTACTGTAAGTGCCGGAAAGTTCAGAAGAGAAAGCGATGTAATAGCCCTCATCGCCGTCCTTTGCCAGCTTCTCAAAAGAAGACAGCATTTCCTCAGGTGAAACCTGGGATGTTTTTGGATGGTTGCCTGCACGGATTGTATCAAATACTTTAATGGATTGAATGCCGCGTATATCTTCATAGTCCTGGTCTCCGATATGGACACGGAGCGGAAACAAAACGACGTCTTCTTTTTCAAAAAAGTCTTTTGGCAGATCTGATGCGCTGTCAGCGAATAGTCTCATAGTGAATTCCCCTTTTGATTTATAGTTTCAATCGGTCGATCAGCAGTTCGGCAATGCCGTCGTCATTATTAGTTAAGGTAATTTCATTGGCAATATTTTTTAAAGGATCGATGGCATTGCCCATAGCCACCCCGACTCCGGCAAAGTCGATCATTTCGAGATCATTGTCCTCATCTCCGAACGCAATGATGTTTTCCCGTGAAATTCCAAGGGATTTGGAGACGCGGTCCAACCCGACAGCTTTGCTCATGCCGCTTTTAACGATTTCGATGACATGCCAAGGAGCTCCCCAGCGGCGATGGTCGATCACTTCAGCATGAACCGAAGACAGATGGTCGTGAATTTCCTGGACCCGTTCATAAGGCGCATGGATTAAAATGGACGTTGGATCTGTCTTCAAGTAATTGCGCAAGTCGCCTGTGGTGATAGTAGGATCGCCGAATCGGAAAATATCCATCAGCTTTTCATCATGATGATGAACATAGACATCGTCTAATACTTCAGCAACAATATTATGGAAATCATAATCATGCATCGATTCCACCACTTCGTGGACGACATCCAATCCGATTGGGGTATGGTGCATCCCCCAATGTTGATTTTGGGGATGGTGGACAAATGCTCCGTTAAAGTTAACGATAGGTGTTGTCAAGCCCAATTCCCTGTAATAAGTTTCACTGGAACGATATGGCCGGCCAGTCGCGATCATTACCTGGTGCCCTGCTTCAAGTGCTTTATTTAAAGTCAGTTTCGTTTTAGGTGAAATAACTTTTTGGTCTGTTAATAATGTTCCATCCAAATCAAGAACAATCAAATGTTGCTTCATAAATAGCCGACTCCTTTCTATATATTACTAGTGTAGCGATAATACAAGGGTTTCGTCAAAAAATCTTGAGGAATTCAAAATACTTTAGTCCTGTTTTAATGGTCATATGAAGATAAATAACCGACTTTTGATTGAATTTTCTGTTACCTATTAAGTGTACTGGTGTTTGCTGGATACTGTGAAGATTGATAGGATTATTAATAAAGGAAGTGATTTTACATGAAAGTCAAAAGGCAAGTATGGGGGCATATCCCGTTGCTTCATATAACTCCGGAGCAGGAAGTGGAGACGGCGCTGCCGACGGTTGTTTTTTTTCATGGCCACATGAGTGCCAAAGAGCATAATTTGCATTATGCGTACCAATTGGCTGAAAAAGGGCTTCGGGTGATTTTGCCGGATGCACATCTCCACGGGGAACGAAGCGAGGGATTGGATGATGTTCAAATCAGCTTGCGGTTTTGGGAAATCGTACTGACCTCAATTGAAGAATTGGCCTTTCTGCATAAAGAAATACATAAGCAAGGTCTGGCGGTGGGAGAACCGGGAGTAGGCGGCACGTCTATGGGGGGCATCACAACCATGGGCGCGTTGACAGTTTATCCTTGGATCAAAGCTGCTGCGATTATGATGGGGGCAGGAAATTATGTGGAACTGGCTCAAGCGCAGATGGCTCAATATGAATCGAGAGGCTTTCAATTGCCGATAAGCGCAGAAGAACGTGAAAAGATGCTTTCGACATTAGCTGTTTTTGACAGCAGCCATCACATGGAGAATTTCAATGGCCGCCCGATTTATTTCTGGCACGGCGAGCAGGATGTCACGGTACCGTTTGAACCGACGCATCGGCTCTTTAAAGAGTTGAAGAAACAATATGAAGCTGTGCCAGAGAACATCGTCTTCAAACGGGAGAGAGAAGCGGGCCACGCCGTGAGCCGCAACGGCATGCTGGAAGCAACAGAATGGCTTGCCCACCATCTGGTACAATAAGCGTGTAGATTTCATTTTCGCAGAAAGTTTGTTAAGATGGTACTAATAGTAAAGGGAGGGATTCTGAATGGATCAAGATATGAAAGACAGCATGATGGGTGCCTTAGAAACAGTTATCGACCCTGAATTGGGCGTTGATATTGTCAATCTGGGCCTTGTATACGATGTAATGGTGACAGAAGACGGATTTGCAGTTGTGACAATGACTTTAACATCAATGGGATGTCCAATGGGACCTCAAATTGTGGAAATGGTCAAAAATGCTTTGTATGAATTGCCTGAAGTGGAAGAAGTCGATGTTAAAATCGTCTGGACACCAGTGTGGGGCAAAGATCATATGTCTCGTTACGCAAAAATGGCGCTTGGCGTCAGATAATCGAATCAGCAAGAGCCTTTCCAGGATATTTCTGGGAAGGCTTTTTTCTTTTAATAAAAGCAGTAAAATCAGGTCTATAATAATTGCTAATTCCAGAAAAAATGATTATAATTTAATTAGTCAAAGATAGTCAAACTAATTGGAAGGTGTGGTTTTTATGGTTCAATTCCCAAATAGCACAGAGCAAAAATCCCCGTTGGAACAGTTTGGCCGCAATATGGTGGAACAAGCACAATCAGGGAAGATGGATCCGGTCATCGGCCGGGACCAGGAAATTCGGAATGTTATCCGGATCCTATCACGGAAAACGAAAAACAACCCGGTATTGATCGGGGAGCCGGGCGTCGGAAAAACGGCGATTGTCGAAGGATTGGCGCAGCGCATCGTCCGCAACGACGTGCCGGAAGGGTTGAAGAACAGGACCATTTACGAACTCGATATGAGTGCGTTGATTGCAGGGGCCAAGTACCGAGGAGAATTTGAAGAACGCTTGAAAGGCGTTTTAAAGCAAGTTAAAGACAGTGAAGGCCAGATCATCCTGTTCATTGATGAAATCCATACCATCGTTGGAGCAGGTAAAACTGAAGGCGCGATGGACGCGGGAAATATGCTGAAGCCGATGCTCGCACGGGGGGAATTGTACTGTATCGGAGCGACCACATTGGACGAGTACCGCATGCATATCGAAAAAGACCCTGCCTTGGAGCGCCGCTTCCAACAGGTGATGGTCCGGGAGCCTTCAGTAGAAGATACGGTGTCCATTTTACGCGGTTTGAAGGAACGCTTTGAATTGCACCATGCTGTCCGTATCCATGACCGGGCGATTGTAGCTGCTGCTGCCATGTCGGACCGCTATATAACTGAGCGCTTTTTGCCGGATAAAGCCATCGATTTGATTGATGAGGCTTGCGCGATGATCCGTACGGAAATCGATTCGATGCCACAGGAGCTCGATGAAGTGACACGACGTCTCATGCAGCTAGAAATCGAAGAACAGGCTTTGATGAAAGAAAAAGATGCTGCAAGCAAAACACGGCTGGAAACTTTACGCGAAGAAATCAAAGAGCTGAGGGATTCTTCCGCTGACATGAAGAAGCAATGGACGGAAGAAAAAGAATCCTTGAAAAAAATTCAGGAAAAGCGCGAACAACTGGATCAATACCGCCGCCAGTTGGAAGATGCGGAAAACCGCTATGATCTGAATGCCGCAGCTGTCCTGCAGCACGGCAAGATTCCTGAGTTGGAAAAAGAATTAGTGGCACTCGAAGCTAATCTTGAAAAAGACGGCACAGAACGTTTGTTGCGTGAAGAAGTAACTGAAGAAGAAATTGCTGGAATTGTGGCGAGATGGACCGGTATTCCAGTCACGAAACTGGTGGAAGGTGAGCGGGAGAAACTATTGCGCTTAGGCGAAACCTTGAAGGAGCGGGTAATCGGCCAGGATCAAGCAGTCGAACTGGTCACTGAAGCGGTGTGGAGAGCACGTGCGGGCATCAAGGATGAGCGGAAGCCGATTGGTTCATTCATTTTCCTCGGACCGACAGGCGTCGGTAAAACAGAATTGGCCAAGTCATTGGCAGCCAACCTGTTTGATTCGGAAGACCACTTCATCCGGATTGACATGTCTGAGTACATGGAAAAACATAGTGTATCCCGTTTGGTTGGTGCGCCTCCCGGATATATCGGCTACGAAGAAGGCGGCCAGCTGACAGAAGCGGTGCGCCGCAATCCGTATTCGGTTGTCTTACTTGATGAAATTGAAAAAGCGCATCCGGATGTCGCCAATATCCTGCTGCAGATACTGGATGATGGGCGAATTACCGACAGCCAGGGACGCTTAGTCAACTTCTCGAATACAGTAGTAATCATGACGTCAAATATTGGATCTGCCTATATCAGCGATACCAGCAATGAACACGATATCGAAGACATTGTCATGAGTGAATTGCGCAGACACTTCAAACCTGAGCTGTTGAACCGCATCGATGATATCGTCATTTTCCATGCGCTCAATAATACACATTTCTACGGCATTGCCAAGAAAATGATAGCTGAACTGGCGGCGCGCATCAGCCAGCAGCAAATCAAGTTAACTGTAGATGATTCAGTCATCAACTATATTGTAGAAGCAGGAACCGACCCAGTGTTCGGGGCCCGTCCATTAAAACGGTTTATCCAGCGCAATATCGAAACGAATATTGCCCGTGAATTGATCAAAGGTGGGATTGTCGCCAATACGGAACTGGAACTGACCATGGATGACAACAAGCAGATCATCATCAACAAAAAAGAAGCGTAAACCGAGGTTCCGGTTTACGCTTCTTTTTTTTATTAATGCTTTTCAGGAGCAGGTTCGTTAGGAATAACTGCTGCCATAACGAAAATCAGGATTGAAACTCCGACTGAAATGTAAACGCCGATCATGAAGTCGAAAGGCACGTTTTGTACTGCACTTACCACATAGTTGACCAATGAAATCAAAAAGAATGACCATAAGAACGTTCCAATATATTGCATCTAGTTTCACCTCTACATAGAATATCTAGATTAATCATAGCATAAGGCGTAACAGACAGAAAGAAAGATTCCAGAGAAAGAATATTTTTTGTCGGAAATATGTCAGTTAGTTGAAATAAGCGTGTAGATGACGTATTATTAACACCAGGTACTAATATATGATGATAATCGAAATGAGGGATATAAATGAATGCTGGAATAATCGGTATGGGCAGATGTTTGCCTGAAGATAAATTGACGAACTTTCAATTAGAGCAGCGCATGGATACAAGTGACGAATGGATTCGTACGATGACGGGCATTGAAGAACGCCGAATTGCAAAAGACGATCAGGATACTTCTGACATGGCACGCGAAGCTGCGCAAAAAGCGATTGAAGATGCTGGTATTGATCCGGCTGAAATCGGTTTGATCTTAGTGGCAACTGTGACACCGGACCAGCCTTTCCCATCAATGGCTTGTGTGATTCAGCAGGAGATCGGTGCTGTCAATGCTGCCGCCATGGATATATCAGCTGCATGTGCAGGATTCATGTATGGAGTCATTACCGCAAAACAATTCATCGATTCCGATGTTTATAAATATGTGCTCGTTGTTGGCGTTGAGAAATTGTCGAAGATCACCAACTGGGAAGACCGTAATACAGCTGTCCTTTTTGGAGATGGGGCAGGAGCTGCAGTAATCGGAAAAGTTTCAGAGGGCAGAGGGATTCTATCTTTTGAACTCGGAGCCGATGGTACTGGAGGCAAACACCTTTTTCAGGACGAAGAAGACCATTTACAGATGAACGGCAGAGAAGTGTTCAAGTTCGCTGTACGCCAAATGGGCGAATCAGCAATAAACGTAATCGAAAAAGCGGGCTTACAAAAAGAAGATGTCGATTTTCTGATTCCGCATCAAGCGAATATCCGCATTATGGAGGCTTCCAGGGAACGTCTGGGTCTGCCGCTTGAAAAGATGTCGAAAACAATTCATAAATATGGCAACACTTCAGCAGCAACAATTCCGATTTCTCTTGTCGAAGACATCGAAGAAGGCCGCGTAAAAGATGATGATGTCATCGTCATGGTCGGTTTCGGAGGTGGCTTGACTTGGGGCGCAATTGCTATGAAGTGGGGCAAATAATCAGGTATGCGAAAGGAAGAAGATAGAATGGAAAATCGCCGTGTAGTTATTACAGGAATGGGTGCTGTAACGCCATTGGGAAATAATATTGAAACGACATGGGAAGCTGTAAAGAGCGGCAAGTCCGGTGTTGGTCCTTTAACCAGGCTGGATGCAGATTTGTATTCAGCGAAAATCGCAGCAGAAGTGAATGATTTTTCGATAGAAGATTATATTGAAAAGAAAGATGCCCGGAAAATGGACCGTTTCACGCATTATGCGTTGGCTGCTTCCATCATGGCAATGAAAGATGCGGCTCTTGAATTGGACGATAAGACGGCTTTGCGGACAGGGGTATGGATTGGATCAGGTATCGGCGGCATGGAGACCATTGAAAATCAGATGAACGTACTGAATACAAGAGGTGTCCGACGCATCAGCCCATTCTTGATTCCGATGATTATTCCGGACATGGCATCAGGCCAGGTATCAATCTACTTTGGCGCCAAAGCCATCAACTCCTGTTCGGTAACTGCCTGTGCTTCAGGGACAAACTCGATTGGTGACGCTTTTAAAGTTATTCAGCGCGGAGATGCAGATGTTATGATCTCTGGCGGAGCGGAAGCGCCGATCACGCAATTGTCCGTGGCTGGATTTACAGCGAACACAGCATTGACGACAAATCCGGATGCAGCTACAGCGTCCCGCCCGTTCGATAAAAACCGTGATGGCTTCGTCATCGGTGAAGGAGCAGGAATCGTCATCCTTGAAGAATATGAACATGCAAAAGCACGAGGTGCTAAAATATATGCGGAAGTTGTCGGTTATGGTTCTACTGGCGACGCCCATCACATTACAGCCCCTGCTGAAGGCGGGGAAGGCGCGGCTCGCGCAATGGCGCAAGCCCTGGCGGATGCAGGTGTTGAAACGACGGAAATTGGTTACATCAATGCCCATGGAACAAGCACACCGTATAATGATTTATACGAAACAATGGCTGTTAAAACGGTATTCGGCGAACATGCCTATAAATTAGGCATGAGTTCGACGAAATCCATGACAGGCCATTTGCTTGGCGCTGCTGGCGGAGTTGAAGCGATTTTCACAGCTTTGGCGCTGCAGGAAGGAATTATGCCTCCAACGACTAATTACGAAACGCCTGATGAAGAATGTGATTTGGATTATGTTCCAAACGAAGCGCGTAAAGCAGATCTCAATTTTGCGATGAGCAATTCACTGGGATTTGGTGGACATAACGCTTCACTCGTATTCAAGAAAGTTTAAACTAGCCTGAACAAAAATGGCAATTCGCAGATTACTGCGGATTGCCATTTTTTTATGCTCTGCCTATATAAATACAGAAAATAAGCACATTACTTCAAAAAAATTGAAAAAATTTTCCGATTACTTTAAACATTATGGTATTGTAAAAGACAGATGTAATAATATTTAACTATTTAGGGCGCAGATTCAATTTATGTGAACACTAAGCACTACCTTTGCACAATGAAAACCTTTTTTTCTGGAGTATTGTTCAGCTAGTTGTGCTAAGCGCTAAGGTTAGAATGGGAAGCCGGCCAGCTCAAGTAATATTTCAAATAAGACGATTATTCACAAAATTAAAAATAATATTGTCTTTGTAATCTTATTGTAATAAAATTAATATTAGAAGTTACTGTCCAATTAACCTATCGGATTGCCAGCAATTCTTTAGGGGAAGAACCAAGCGTCGATCTTTGCAATGTTTTTTTTGGTGTAATAAATCTGAATGTTGAAAACTTTACCAGTGAAGAGATCAGCTGCAACCAGAAGTAACGATAGAACAGCTTCATTTAGAGGAGGATAAATGTGAATGATGTTTTGCTGAATATCAAAAATTTAAAAACATCTTTTAGAATCAAGGACGATTATTACGCTGCGGTCGACGATGTTTCATTAACAGTTAGAAAAAATGAAGTGTTGGCAATTGTAGGCGAATCAGGTTCCGGAAAAAGTGCATTTGCATTTTCGATTATGGGACTTCATACAAGAGCAAAAATTGAAGGAGAGATAGATTATAAAGGCATCAACCTTGCAAAGGCAAATGCCAATCAAATGAAAAAATTGCGCGGCAATGAAATGGGGATGATTTTTCAGGATGCCCTTTCAGCGCTTAATCCTTTGATGGTCGTGGGTGCACAGATTGATGAAGCGATTTTACTGCACAATCCTAAAAGCTCCAAGAGCCTGCGGAAAAAACAAGTTATCAATTTATTGAACCAAGTGGGTATTCCACGTCCTGAGAAAACGTATGACCAGTATCCCCATGAACTATCGGGAGGAATGCGCCAGCGCATTGTCATCGCCATGGCGATTTCAAACCAGCCAGAGCTGCTGATTGCCGACGAACCGACAACGGCTCTGGATGTGACCATCCAATCGCAGATTCTCGATTTGATCAAAGAACTGAAAGAAACCATTCATGCCGGCATCATCCTGATCACCCATGATTTAGGGGTAGTGGCGGAAATGGCCGATAGAGTGGCCGTTATGTATGCAGGGCAGATTGTAGAAATCGCTGATGTTTATACCTTAATGGAAAATCCCCAGCATCCGTATACACGTTCCCTCCTGAACTCCATCCCGACATTAAATGAAGTAAAAGAAGAGCTTCACGTTATACAGGGGGTAGTGCCATCACTTCAGAACTTGCCGAGAACCGGATGCCGGTTCGCTGCAAGAATTCCTTGGATCGAAGAATCTGCGCATGAAGCTTCACCGGAACTCCATGAAATCAGTCCAGGGCATTATGTGCGGTGCACATGCTATAAGGACTTTTACTTCCCAGAACAAGCCGAGGAGGAGCGCAATTATGTCGCTAATTGAAGTTGAAAACCTGAAAGTCCACTTTCCCGTTCGTGGAGGTATCTTCCAGACAGTCAAAGACCATGTTCGTGCAGTAGATGGCGTCTCGTTTTCGATTGAACAGGGCCAGACTTATGGACTTGTAGGAGAATCAGGGTCAGGGAAAACGACGACAGGCCGTGCGATTATTGGATTAAATGATATAACTTCAGGAAAAGTACTGTTTGAAGGCAAGGATTTGTCGACCATAAACAAAAAAGAATATATAGATGTCCGAAAAGATATACAGATGATCTTCCAGGATCCATTTTCCTCACTGAACCCGAAAAAGCGAGTAGCGGACATTGTGGCAGAACCGCTTCGCAATTACGAAAATCTGTCTGCTAAAGAAGAGCGGATCCGTGTTCAGGAGCTAATGGAATTGGTCGGGCTGAGCCCTGAAGCCATTTATAAATATCCACACGAATTTTCCGGAGGCCAGCGTCAGCGCATCGGGATTGCCCGGGCAATTGCGCTGAACCCGAAATTGATTATCGCGGATGAGCCTGTTTCTGCACTGGATGTTTCCGTGCAGGCTCAAGTTTTGAATTTCATGCGTGAAATTCAAAAAGAATTGAACTTAACGTATTTATTCATCAGCCATGATTTGGGCATCATCCGTCACATGTGCGATCATATCGGCATTATGTATAAAGGCCGTTATGTTGAACATGGTACATCCGAAGAAATTTTCACGAATCCACAGCATATTTACACGAAACGGCTGATTGCGGCAATTCCGGACAGCAATCCACGCAATCGGGAGATGCATTACGAAAACCGTAAGTTAGTGAAAGCCGAATATGACAAGCTGGAAAAAGACTTTTTTGATGAAGAAGGTTTGCCTTTCTCGTTAAAATCAATTTCAGCTACCCATCAAGTAGCGTTGCCTGAGAGAGGTTGAATGGTATGTGGAAATTAATTGTACGCAGAACACTTATAACGATTCCGCAAATTATTATTTTGAGTATTTTGGTATTCATATTAGCCCAGGCAATGCCTGGAGATGCCTTGACTGGTTTGATCGACCCGAATATCGACCCGGCGACGATCGAAGCGATGCGCGAACGCCTTGGGTTGAACAACCCATGGTATGTACAGTATTTCGATTGGATCAAAGGAGTGATTCAAGGTGATTTCGGACAGTCATTCCGCTTCAAGATGCCGGTTTCCGAGTTGATAGGAGACCGTATGATCAATACTTTGTGGTTATCATTAGCAACATTGATTTTGACATACTTGATCGCGATTCCACTGGGCATCATCAGCGGCCGCTTCAACGATACGTGGTTGGATCGTATGATCACAGGATATACGTATATCGGATTTGCAGCTCCATTATTCATTTTCGCTTTGGTTATGCTGTTCATTTTCGGATTCCAGCTGGGCTGGTTCCCGACAAGCGGAAGTGTAGCTCCAGGTACCGAACCTGGAACTTTCGCCTATTTCATAAGCAAGCTGAATCATTTATTATTGCCGGCACTTTCCATGGCATTGATCACGACCGTTTCTACAGTCCAATATTTGAGAAGTGAGATCATTGATACAAAACAAAAGGATTTTATCGTAACTGCCCGCGCTAAAGGTTCTTCTGAATCGCGTGTCTACAATCGCCACGTCTTGCGGAATTCCCTGCTTCCGATTGCAGCGTTCTTCGGCTATGAAATAACAGGATTGATTGGCGGAACTATTTTCATTGAAAATATTTTTGGCTATCCAGGAATGGGTGAATTGTTCCTTTCTTCCATCAGTCTGCGTGATTACAGCGTCATGACGGCGCTCGTCCTGTTATTCGGCTTAGCAGCAATCATCGGAGCATTATTATCCGATATCATCTTAAGTTTAGTTGATCCTCGTATCCGGATTAAATAATAAATGACAATGTAGAGGTGTAAATATGAGAATTGATAAAGACAGCGGGACACAAATTCCGGATATGGATCTCGGTAAAAGCCCATCCGGATTTAGTATATTACTAAGAGAGCTGATACGGGACAAAGTAGCATTCGGCTCTCTTCTGTTCCTATTCTTGATCATTGCGGGTGTTTTCGGCACTTCGATCATCATGGATCAATCTGAGATCATAAAAGTTGATCTTTTTGCCCTATATGAGCCGCCTTCTGCTACTTATTGGCTGGGCACTGATTATGGGGGAAGAGATATCTTCGGCCAACTGATCATTGGAACACGCAATTCATTAGCCATCGGTTTTTTGGTCACGCTGTTGACGGGAATCATCGGTATTTTGGTCGGACTGATTTCGGGATATTACGGTGGTACGGTGGATAATATCTTTATGCGCTTTGTTGACTTTTTTATGGTTTTGCCGATTTTAATGATCGTTATCGCATTCGTAACAGCTGTACCTGGATACAGCATCCTATCTTTCTCGTTGATCATGACAGCATTTCTATGGATGGGTATTGCACGATTGATCCGTTCCAAGGCGCTGCAGGAAAAAGAATTGGATTATGTCAAAGCGTCCAAGACTTTGGGGACGTCCGATTTTAAGATCATGTTTTTCCAGGTACTGCCAAATCTTAGTTCGATCATCATTGTGACGATGACGTTGAATTTGGCAGGCAATATCGGAATCGAATCCGGGCTGTCCTTCTTAGGATTCGGCTTCCCCGAATCGACTCCGAGTTTAGGGACCTTGATCAGTTATGCAAGAAACCCTCAAACACTGGAATTGCGATGGTGGATCTGGTTACCTGCATCAATCCTGATTTTTGTTTTGATGCTTAGTATAAATAATGTCGGGCAAGCTTTAAAACGCGCTACCGATGCCCGACAGCGCAGAGGGTAACAAAAAAGCAGGGGAAAAGGGGGAGTAGGGTTCTCGGTACCGGAAAGAAACAACTCTATTCAAGCACAACAGTAGTCCGGAAGAGCTTTATTCAAGAGAAAAGAGGAGGAAACAGAGAATGGCGAAAAACAAATGGACCAAATATTTAACCTTACCGATGTTGTCTTTTGTTTTGGTCTTGGCAGCATGTACTGGTGACGACACGTCTACAGAAGAAGGCGGCGGAGAAACAGATACTGACGGCGGACAGGAACTTGAAAATGGCGGCATGTATTCGATTGAAGATTTCAGCAATGTGAAAACGAATGAAGGCGAAGCCATTGATGGAGGAACCGTAACATTCGGTTTAGTATCGGACACGGTTTTTGAAGGGACATTAAACTGGAACTTCTATTCGGGTGCACCGGATGCAGAAATTTTGAATTGGTTTGATGAAGGGTTATTAACTTGGGACGAAAACTATGTGTACACAAATGATGGAGCAGCAACATATGAAGTTTCAGAAGATGGCCGTACGTTCACATTCACAATTGGTGATAATGTCAATTGGCATGATGGCGAACCGGTAACTGCGGAAGACTGGTTGTTTGCGCACGAAGTAATCGGCGATCCTGATTATGACGGCCCTCGTTACAACTCTGATTTCACAAACATTGAAGGAATGGAAGAGTATAACAGCGGAGCAGCTGATACGATTTCAGGTATTGAAGTCGTCGACGAAAAAACCTTGTCGATTACGTATATCGAGTCTACTCCTTCTTTATTGACAGGAAGCATCTGGTCTTACCCATTGGCTAAGCACATCTTCGGAGACATGGCAGTTGCCGATATTTCGTCTTCACCTGAAGTGCGTGAAAACCCAATCGGCTTTGGACCATTCAAAGTGGAAAGCATCGTACCTGGAGAGTCTGTCACGCTGACTAAAAACGAAGACTACTGGCGCGGTGAACCAAACCTTGATGGCGTAACCGTTAAAGTAATCAGCAGCTCAACAGTTGTACAGGAATTGGAAACCGGAGGCGTTGACTTGATCAGCGATTTCCCTGTAGATCAATTCCCGGATAATGCTGAGATGTCAAACGTTGAATATCTAGGAGCGATTGATCGCGCCTACACGTATATCGGCTTTAAACTTGGAACATGGGATGCAGAAAACAATCGTGTGGATTATAATCCCGAAGCGAAAATGGGCGATGTAGAACTTCGCCAGGCCATGTGGCATGCAGTCGATAACGCTGCAGTCGGTGAACGTTTCTATAATGGGTTGCGTTGGAATGCGACAACATTGATTCCGCCATCCCACCCTGAATTCCATGACGATACGAATGAAGGCAGAACGTACGATCCGGAAGTAGCGAATCAGCTTTTGGATGATGCTGGATACGTAGACACTGATGATGACGGTATCCGTGAAGACCCGGAAGGCAATCCGTTGGAAATCAACTTTATCTCGATGACTGGCGGCGACACAGCGGAACCTTTGGCGCAATACTATGTGCAATCTTGGGAAGCTGTCGGCTTGAAAGTCAACCTTGAAATGCTTGAATTCAACTCATTCTACGACCGTGTCGGTAACGGCGGAGAAGACGATCCGAATGTCGATGTTTATCAGGCAGCTTGGGGAGTCGGTATTGACGTAGATCCTTCAGGGCTATACGGCGCTGATGCACTGTACAACTTCGCACGCTGGGAAAATGAAGAAAATACACGTCTTCTTGAAGCAGGACGTTCAGAAGAAGCATTTGACCTTGCCTACCGCCAGGATATCTACAACGAATGGCAGCAATTGATGGTAGATGAGGTGCCGGTATTCCCTACGTTATACCGAGCAGTACTGAGCCCGGTCAACGACCGCGTATTGAATTACGCAATCGGTGACGGCACTGGCGTCTACTTGTCAGACCTTGCTGTAAACCAAGAATCACCAGTTACTGCAGAATAATAAAAGAAAAAGCAACCCTCGGGTTGTTTTTTTTTATGGATGAACGAATCCATGTGAACTTGGCAATCCATGTCCATTTATGCAAATTCACTCCTCTGTATAAACTGCTATCCTGATAAAATTATAAGATTTTATTTTAATAAAAATTTGATTTATTTATCTGAATTATCAAATAAATGATAGAAATTTAACGGAATCAGCGTATAATGAAGTCATACATAGAGACTTAAAGCAAAGGAGGAGAAGAAGTGAAGATCACCAAAGTTTTTGTGTTTCTGGTATTGATTTTGCTGGCAATTGTCATTGTATCTGGTTGCAGCGAACAAGACATGGCCACAGAGACGAATGCACTACAGAGCGGCGGTGAAGAAACAAAAGAAAAGGAGAGTGGAGACGGAGAAAATCATTCCAAGAAGGATGACGAACAAATTCTTAACCTAATGGAGATGGGGCCACTGACATTGATGGATTCGGCACTTGCTCAGGACGTGGGTACGTTTAATGTACTGAACAACGTTAATGAAGGGCTTTTCCGGCTGGACGAAGACAACCAGGCGATTCCGGCGCTTGCTGCGGCAGAGCCGGAGGTCAGTGAAGATGGATTGACTTACACATTCACGTTACGGAAGGCTAATTGGTCGGATGGGACACCAATTACCTCAGCTGATTTCGTCTATTCTTGGCAACGCGCCATAGACCCGGCCACCGAGTCGCCTTATGGACCTTATATGATGGCGGGAACTATCGCAAATGCTGAAGCTATTGCTGCAGGTGAGATGGATCCTACGGAGTTAGGCGTGGTAGCACCAGATGACAGCACATTGACCGTTACACTCGAGCGCCCCATCCCATATTTTCTTTCCCTGATGGCGTTCGGAACTTTCTATCCTCAAAATGAAGCCTTTGTGACAGGGGCTGGAGATGCTTATGCCACAAACGCAGATCAGGTCCTTTACAATGGGCCATTCAAATTGACAGAATGGGATGGCAGTGAGGGATCAAGCTGGACGATGGAAAAAAATGAAGAATATTGGGATGCGGAAACAGTTGTGCTTGAAACGATCAACGTAGATGTTGTAACAGATCCAGCGGCTGCTGTTGACTTATACACTTCCGGTGAAAAAGACATTGCATTTCTTGCAGGTGAAGCCGCCGAGCAGTATGCGGATGATCCAGAAGTGATGGAAGGGCAGAGTCCAAATGTATTTTACATGAAATTCAACCAGCTGCGTGACGGGAAAAGAACAGCTCTCGCAAATGAAGACATTCGCAGAGCTCTGGCACAAGCCTTCGATAAAGCGGACATCGTTGGGAAAGTCTTAGCAGATGGTTCATTGCCGGCAAACTATCTAGTGCCATCGGAATTCGCTGTCAATGAAAACGGCGAAGATTTTCGTTCGATAAACGGAGAAATGCTTGAGTTTGATGCTGAAGCAGCAGCTGAATTATGGAGCCAGGGATTACAAGCAGAAGGGTTGGATGAACTCACGCTGGAACTTTTGGGAGAGGATCATGACGTTGCTATTCAACTGAATGAAGAGTTGAAAGTTCATTTGGAAGAAAATCTGGAAGGGCTGACTGTTGAACTGAAAACAGTTCCGTTTGAAGAACTCCTGGCGCTTGAAGACGCACAGAATTACGATCTTTTGCATACAGGATGGGGACCGGATTATTTGGATCCGATGACATTCCTGGATCTATTTGTGACGGATTCTCCACTCAACTTGATGTCCTATTCAAATGAAGAGTATGATGCGTTGATCGAATCTGCTAAAGGGGAGCTGGCACAAGATCCGGTTGCCCGGTGGGAAGCTATGGCCGAAGCTGAAAGAATCCTGCTTGAAGAAGATGTGGCCATTGCCCCTATCTTCCAGATGGGGACTATGTCCTTGAAGAAACCTTACGTGAAAAATATCGTGAAACATCCATTTGGAAGTGATTATAGTCTTAAATGGACCTATATTTCTGGAAAAGAGTAAATATAAAGGGCTGCAATCAGAGCAGCCCTTTTTTGTTTATTTTCTTTTACGTCCAAGACCCATGGCGTTTTCCATTTTCTTTAAGGTTTTGTTGGCCAGGTGATTGGCTTTTTCAGCTCCGGCATCAAGGATTTTGTCTAATTCCTCAGAGTTTAGAAGCGCAGCATAGCGTTCCTGGATCGGTGCCAAATGTTCGGTGACAGCTTTGGCAACGGAAGCTTTGAAATCACCGTAGCCGGAGCCTTCGTATTTGGCGACCAGGCTGTCGATGCTTTCACCGGTCAAGGCCGCTTCGATGGTCAACAGGTTTGCGACACCAGGCTTGTTGACCGGATCGTAGCTGACCACTCCTTCAGAATCGGTTACAGCACTCTTGATTTTCTTTTCGATCGTTTTCAGGTCATCCAATAACGTGATGATCGCCTTCTTATTGGTATCAGATTTACTCATTTTTTTCGATGGGTCCTGAAGCGACATGATGCGCGCGCCATTTTTAGGGACGCGGATGTCAGGAATCGTAAAGATATCGTTGTATTTCCGGTTGAATCTTTCTGCCAGATCGCGTGTCAGTTCGATATGCTGTTTCTGGTCGTCTCCAACAGGTACGATGTCCGTCTGATATAAAAGAATATCGGCTGCCATCAATGGGGGATAAGTCAGCAATCCAGCAAGAACAGATGCGTTTTTAGCAGATTTGTCTTTGTACTGGGTCATCCGCTCAAGTTCGCCGATGGTCGAAACGCATTGCAGCATCCATCCAGCCTGGGCGTGCGCCGGAACTTCCGATTGGATGAACAGGGTGACTTTCTCGGGATCGATTCCGACAGCCAGATAAAGGGCTGCTAAAGCACGGATGTTTTTCCGGAGCTCCAAACGGTCTTGCGGCATCGTGATTGCATGTTGGTCAACGATGCAGAAGATGCAGTCATACTCATCCTGCAGGTCCGTAAATTGCTTGAACGCTCCTATGTAATTTCCGAGTGTTACCGTACCGGTAGGCTGAACGCCTGAAAAGATTTTCTTCATCAATATTCCTCCTCAAAGTAAAAAACACAGCACACATCCCTTAAAAAAAGGGACGAATGATGTGTTTTCCGCGGTACCACCCTAGTTGCCGTCGCCGGCCACTCTTCTTCATAACGTGAAGAACACGGAACCGGCTACTTGTTCGTTCACCGCTTCAGCTCAAAAGTCCATTCAATGCAGCACTTCATCTGTTTCCACCACCCACAGACTCTCTTTTATAGAAGGAACTGCATTTACTCTTCTTTTTCATCGCTCATAATATGTCCTATTATTATAATACAGAAGCGTTTCGGGAAGCAATACTAGAGGTTATAAATCACCAGACAAATCCCCATGATCAGCAAAGTGACAGCTCCTGTAATGAGCAGGAGCGAGCTGGAAAAACCTAAAGCTTCAGAAGGCGGCCGCATTTCTTCATCTTCTAGTGTGGACTTTATTTTAAATGCTTTTCTCATACTGATGGTGAATATATCAAACACACCTGTCCGCACTACAAAAACCCATAATCCGAAAAATAACAAGATCCCGCCGTAAACAAATGAATTATTAATATAAGACAGCAGGGACAGGTCATCTGTCCGAAAAAATATTGTGATAAAGATCAAAACTTGGATAATCCCTAAAGATAAAACGATTTTCTTCAAACTTCGCACCTCGATTCTTATCAATTGTAGAAGAAGTTAAAAAAAAAATCAAAAAAATCTTCATTTATCTTAGACGCCGAAAACGCTTACAAATCCAATATTCTTGCGGATTCGTGTAATGTGAATGTAACGCAATTGTTACAAGAGTGTAAAAATTTCCAAAAAAAGAACTGTACAAGAAAAAAATATTATGTATAATTAGCCTTGTACCAATTTTTCAGAAAATTCGAGGGGGTCAATTTAGTGAGAAACAGCAAGATTTTTTGGCTATTAAGCCTAGTTCTAGTACTAAGTGCTTTTCTAGCGGCATGTGGCGGCGGAGACGATACTGACACAAGTACTGAAACTACAGACGGCACGGAAGGTACAGAACCAGCTGGGGATTTAGACTCAGAGCAAGTCCTTAACTTGATGGAAAGCGCTGAAATTCCAACTATGGATATTTCATTAGCTGAGGATGCAGTCGCATTCAACATTTTCAATAATGTTAATGAAGGCCTATTCCGCTTAAATCAAGAAAACATCGCTGAACCTGCACTCGCTGAAGGCGAGCCTGAAGTCAGCGAAGATGGTTTGACTTACACGTTCAAATTGCGCGACTCTAACTGGTCAGATGGTACACCGGTTACTGCCAATGATTTCGTATACTCTTGGCAACGTTCAATTGATCCTGCTACAGGTTCTCCATACGGAGCTTACATGATGGCTGGTTCGATTGTTAATGCTACTGAAATTGCTGCAGGAGACATGGAACCGACTGAACTTGGAGTTACTGCTGTAGACGACAACACTCTTGAAGTGCAACTGGAACGTCCAGTACCTTACTTCATGTCATTAATGTCTTTCCCAACTTTCTACCCACAGAACGAAGCTTTCGTAACTGAAAAAGGCGACGCTTATGCTTCTAACTCTGAAAACTTGATTTTCAACGGACCATTCACACTTACTGACTGGGACGGAACTGGCTTGACTTGGAAAATGCAAAAAAATCCTGAATACTGGGATGCTGAAACTGTTCAACTTGAAACAATCAACGTTGATGTTGTAAAAGAACCTGCTACTGCAGTTAACCTTTACAACTCTGGAGAAAAAGACCGCGCTGGTTTGAGCGGAGAATTTGCAATGCAATACGCAAATGATGAAAACCTGGTTACTGAATTGGAACCAACTGTTTTCTACTTCAAACTTAACCAAGAGCGTAACGGCGAAGAAAATGCTCTTAAAAACGTTAATATCCGCCAGGCAATTGCAAAAGGTTTCAACAAGCAAGATCTAGTGGACGTAGTTTTAGCGAACGGATCATTGCCTGCTAACTTCTTAGTACCTACTGAATTTGCTTTCGATGAAAGCAATGCAGACTTCCGTGAAGTTAATGGAGATTTGATTGAGTTCAACGCTGAAGAAGCTGCAGAACTTTTCGCAACTGGTATGGAAGAATTGGGAGTGGAAGAAGTTACTCTTGAAATCCTAGGTGGAGACACTGAAACTGCTAAAAACATGGATGCTTACCTTAAAGAACAACTTGAAACAAATCTTGAAGGCTTGACCATCAACCTTAAAGCAGTACCTTTTGGAGTTCGTTTAGAACTTGATGAAGCTCAGGACTACGACATCCAAACTGCTGGATGGGGACCGGATTATCAGGATCCTATGACGTTCATCGACTTGTTCGTTACTGGATCTGCACAAAACAAAATGTCTTACTCTAACCCTGAGTATGATGCTTTAGTTGAATCAGCTAAAGGCGAATTGGCAACAGATCCTGCTGCACGTTGGGAAGCAATGGCACAGGCTGAAAAAATCCTTCTTGAAGATGACGCTGCAATCGCGCCGATTTACCAGCGTGGAGCAATGGCACTTCAACAGCCTTACGTTAATGGCATTATCAAACACCCATTCGGTGGAGATTTCAGCTACAAGTGGGCATACATTTCGGGTAAAGAATAAGATAAACCCGCTACTGTGAAAACAAAATAGAAAGAGAGTATATCGCATTTTTAGGTCGATATACTCTCTTTTCTAATGTAAAGGAATTAACCGAAAATTGACCATTTTCTGCTAACTTTTGAATGTTGCAAGTCCGCATCCTTATGCTAAGGGCTTGTCAAATAGAATTAATTTTGGAGGTGCACTATGGCGAAATATATTGGCAAGCGTTTAATCTATATGGTGATCACTTTAGCGCTGATCGCTACTTTCACTTTTTTCCTTATGAAAGTTTTACCAGGATCCCCCGTCGCTTCCGCAGATAAATTGTCTCCAGAACAAAGGGCAGTCGTAGAAGCTAGATATGGATTGAATGACCCTCTTCCGGTTCAGTATTTCAATTACATGTTTGGTCTAGTGCAAGGTGACCTAGGAATTTCGATTAACCAATTCAAAGGAGCGGAAGTTACGGATGTTATTTTAAGTCGAATGGGTCCTTCTGCTCAAATTGGTTTTCAAGGTATGGTTTTAGGAACAGTATTGGGAATCCTCTTAGGAATGATTGCCGCCCTAAGGCAGAATACCTGGGTTGATTACACCAGTACATTCGTAGCGATTGTCGGAATATCGATTCCTTCCTTCGTTTTCGCTTCATTGCTGCAATATTGGTTCGGTTTGAAATGGGACTTGTTCCCGGTGGCATTATGGAAGGACGGCTTCATGTCCAGTGTGTTGCCATCCGTCGCGTTGGCAATGTTCCCACTTGCTACAGCAGCACGGTTTATCCGTACTGAAATGATTGAAGTCTTGGGTTCAGACTATATTACGTTAGCGAAAGCTAAAGGCGCAAGCGGATCTGAAATCGCATTCAAGCATGCATTCCGCAATGCGTTGATTCCATTGGTTACGGTTCTCGGGCCGATGGCTGTATCCATTCTTACAGGATCTCTTGTAGTGGAGCAGATTTTCGCAATTCCAGGCATCGGGGAACAGTTCGTTAAATCGATTATCGTCAGTGATTTCTCCATCATCATGGGAACTACTATCTTCTTCTCAGTGTTCTTGATCTTGATCATCCTGTTGGTGGATATTCTATATGGTGTTATTGATCCTCGTATCCGTCTTTCAGGAGGTAAAAGTTAATGACTCAAAAAATCGATAAAATTCCCGAACTGCCGAAAGGCTCGTTTGAGCGCATCACATTGGATGCCCATCAGGCGGAACGCATCACCAAGCCGAGCGTCAGCTTCTGGCAGGATGCGTGGTACCGTATCCGCAAAAACAAAGGTGCTTTGTTCAGCCTGATCTTATTTGGCTTAATCGTTATCATGGCATTTTTAGGGCCTATCATCAGTCCTTATGAGCCGAATGCACAAACAATCACTCATGCGAACCTGCCGCCGAAAATTCCGGTCATCGAAAATCTCGGGATTCTTGATGGTGTCGGAACTTTAGGCGGACAGGAAGTCGACTTATATGAAATGAAGAATGTTGAAGTCAATTATTGGTTCGGAACAGACGGCCTTGGCCGTGACATGTTCTCGCGTGTCTGGAAAGGAACTCAAGTGTCCTTGTTCATCGCCTTTGTGGCAGCCGCAATTGATATGCTGATCGGCGTTATCTATGGAGGAATCTCCGGCTATTTTGGCGGCCGCGTCGATGACTTTATGCAGCGGATCGTTGAAATTTTGACAGGTATTCCTAACCTGGTTGTGGTTATCCTATTTATCCTTATCATGGATCCGGGGATACTCGCCATCATTATCGCTTTGACCATCACCGGATGGACGGGAATGTCCCGGGTCGTCCGTGGTCAGGTCCTTAAATATAAGAGCCAGGAGTTTGTGTTGGCTGCCCGCACATTAGGTGCCAGTGACAGCCGCATCATTTGGAAACATTTAATGCCGAACGTTTTAGGTGTAATCATCATCAATACGATGTTCACTATTCCGAGTGCAATTTTCTTTGAAGCTTTCTTAAGCTTTATCGGACTGGGGCTTCAGGCGCCGGATGCTTCGCTTGGAACATTGATTAACGATGGTTATGCGTTGATTCAATTTTCACCACATATTTTAGCATTCCCGGCGATTCTTTTAAGTTTAATCATGATTGCATTCAACTTGATCGGTGATGGACTTCGTGATGCCCTCGATCCGAAGATGAAAGATTAAGGAGGAACGTTGATAATGGAGAAAATCTTACAAGTAAAAGACCTTGAGCTTTCTTTTAACACCCAAGCCGGGGAAGTTAAAGCGATACGAGGGGTTAACTTTGATCTATATAAAGGCGAAACTTTAGCGATCGTTGGAGAGTCGGGTTCAGGCAAATCTGTTACGACAAAATCCATCATGCGTTTGTTGCCTGAAAGTTCAGCTGAATTCAAAAACGGCGAAATCCTTTTTGGCGGCCGTGATCTGACGAAGTTGAGCGACAAGGAAATGCAGAAAATCCGTGGAAAAGAAATCTCGATGATTTTCCAAGATCCGATGACTTCCTTGAATCCAACAATGCCGATTGGCCGTCAATTAACAGAACCTTTGTTAAAGCACCAGAAAATCAGCAAAAATGAAGCGAAAAAAGTAGCGATCGATTTGCTGCGGCTGGTCGGTATGCCGAAACCGGAATTGCGTATGAAACAATATCCACACCAATTCTCAGGCGGTCAGCGCCAGCGTATCGTTATTGCTATCTCACTTGCCTGCAATCCGAAAATCTTGATTGCAGATGAGCCGACGACTGCACTTGATGTTACCATTCAAGCACAAATTCTGGAATTGATGAAAGACTTACAGAAGAAAATTGATACATCCATTATCTTCATCACACATGATCTAGGTGTCGTTGCAAACGTAGCAGATCGTGTAGCGGTGATGTACGGTGGGAAAATCGTTGAAATCGGCACGGTTGATGAAATCTTCTACAACCCACAGCATCCTTATACGTGGGGCTTGTTGAGTTCGATGCCGTCATTGGATACGGAAGATGCGAAATTGTATGCGATTCCTGGAACTCCTCCTGATTTATTGGACCCGCCGAAGGGGGATGCTTTTGCGCTTCGAAGTGAATATGCACTAAGCATTGATATGGAGCAAAATCCTCCATTCTTTAAAGTCAGTGATACTCATTCGGCTGCTACATGGTTACTGCATCCGGATGCGCCACAGGTGGAACCGCCTGTAACTGTCATTGAACGAATGAAGAAATTCCCGGGAAGCAGATATTATGAAGGGGGCGCGGTGTAATGGCTGAAAAATTACTGGAAATCAAAAACCTTAAACAGTATTTCAATATCGGTAAAGCAAACGAAGTCCGCGCGGTGGATGATATCAGCTTTGACATCTACAAAGGTGAAACTCTCGGATTGGTTGGCGAGTCCGGCTGTGGTAAATCCACAACCGGCCGCTCCATCATCCGTTTATACGATGCAACTGATGGTGATGTTTACTATGAAGGTGAAAATGTCCACGGCAAAAAGTCCAAGCAGGATTTGAAGAAATTCAACCGCAAAATGCAGATGATTTTCCAGGATCCATATGCTTCATTGAACCAGCGCATGAAAGTAATGGATATTATTGCTGAAGGCATCGATATCCATGGCTTGGCAAAAAACCAGACAGAACGCAAAAAGATGGTTTATGATCTGCTGGAGACAGTCGGCTTGAACAAAGAGCACGCCAACCGCTATCCGCATGAGTTCTCAGGTGGTCAGCGCCAGCGTCTTGGAATCGCCCGTGCTTTGGCTGTAGATCCGGATTTCATCATCGCTGATGAGCCGATCTCTGCATTGGACGTTTCCATCCAGGCGCAGGTCGTCAATTTACTGAAAGAACTGCAAGAGGAAAAAGGATTGACTTTCTTGTTCATCGCCCATGACCTGTCGATGGTTAAATACATCTCAGACCGCATTGGTGTTATGTATTTCGGAAAGTTAGTGGAATTGGCTCCTGCTGAAGAATTGTACAATAACCCATTGCATCCTTATACGCAATCCTTATTGTCGGCAATTCCGCTGCCGGATCCGAACTATGAGCGTAACCGGGTCCGTAAATCTTACGACCCTGCCGTTCATGATTATAATAAAGCTGATGATGTTCGGATGAGAGAAATCAGTCCAGGGCATTTCGTACAATGCTCAGAACGTGAATTCGAATCCATTAAAGCGTCATCTTTGACCAAATGATAAAAGAACGATGTCCTTACGGGCATCGTTCTTTTTTTAGCTTGAATAAGGTCTCGGTCGCAAGTCGAATTCTATTTATCCTCGCTTGTTGAATGACAGTCAAAACTATTTCGCACCCTTATGATTTTCTTATTTCAATTAGTCAGATAAATGATAGAATGGAAGAACAATGAATGATGAAAATCACCGTCAAGGAGCTTCTCGAACCACTTTGAGGGTTAACAATCAAATCGGGCTTTTACGGTCAGTAATCCTTCTTCTAGTCGGAGGAGTAGTTTGGCTGTTAAAGCAGGATAAAGGGGTGCAGTGGAATGGTGAAATCGTGGAAATTGGCAGCGATTTGTGCAGTGAGCTTTAGTTTGATGAGTGCTGAAAATGGTTATGCAGCCGAAGGGGACAAGGCACCGGATTTTACACCGCGGACTTATCATACAGTTGAACTTGACTCGAAAGTGCTGGCGTCTTCGCAACTATATAAATTCGACTCTGGTCTGGACTTCAACTATCCGGATGCTGTTCGGGGGATTTTTGTGACAGCGCATTCTGCCGGAGGAGAACGGTTCGATTCGTTGATCAACCTTATTGATCAAACAGAACTGAATGCGATGGTCATCGATATAAAAGAAGATGTTGGCCACCTGACATACATACCTGAAGAAGGATCGGCCTTGGCAGAGCTTAATATAGGCCAACCTTTCATAAAGGATCCAAGAGCAATGTTGGAAAAATTAGAAGAAGAAGAGATCTATCCAATCGCCCGTGTGGTGGTTTTTAAAGATACTGTATTGGCGGAACAAAATCCGGAGTTGACGTTTATGGACGGAGACCAGGTATGGAAAAACAATGGTGGAGATGCATTTGTCAATCCATTTTTGCAAGAGGTATGGGATCATAATGTTCAAGTTGCCATCGAAGCAGCGAAGCTAGGGTTCAAGGAAATCCAATTTGACTACGTCCGCTTCCCAGAAGGGTTCGAACACCGTGCGGATGATTTAAGCTACTCGCTTGGCGACTATGCAGAATCAGATGCTGATCCTGTGCAGAGAAGAGTGGAAGCGGTGACTGATTTTGTGGCATATGCTAGAGAACAATTAGAGCCCTATGGAGTGGAAGTCTCTGTCGACATTTTCGGCTATGCTGCCACTTTGCCGGAAGCACCGGGCATTGGCCAGAACTTTTCCAAGATCTCTGAAAATGTAGATGTTATTTCATCCATGATCTATCCAAGCCACTGGACTTCTTATTTTGGAATTGCCAAACCGGATTTGGAACCCTATAATCTGGTAGCTGAGTATGCGAAGGTGGAAAATCAGGTCTTGGCCGCTTTAGACAATCCGCCAGTTTCACGGCCGTGGCTCCAGGATTTCACAGCCAGTTACCTGGGGGCAGGCAATTACAAGCGGTATGGAAAAGCAGAAGTGGAAGCACAGATCAAAGCTTTGAATGACCAGGGGATAGAGGAGTTTCTTCTATGGAACGCCGGCAATTCTTATACAGAGGGCGTAGACTATACACCTTGATTGCTTCTCAAAGAATGCGCTTTAGAGAAGGCTTGGGGATATCCGGAAATCGATGTAGCCATTGAAAATAATTCATCTGTTTATATTGTTGTTCTTAATGAAACTATTTTGATTCTGAAACGTAGTATATAAGTGTACTAACTATTTTCAAAAAGAAGAAGTAACTGAGAATAATTAATTTTAGTTTGGAAGTTTACGACAGATGATAAAGGGGTAAATTTAGAATGTATAGCTATAAAAGTATAAAGAATATATAGCTAATATGTGACAAAAAGCTCGTTTTCTAAATTTTTTATTGAGATACACTATTAAATTGATCCCATACATTGTATAATGAATGTAGAGCCTCTAAACTATAATGATTCTAATTTGAGAAAAGTACTACACGAAGTTTTCATGAATCCGAAAGGAAGTGCTCCACTATGATGGTTACATTATTTACTTCTCCAAGCTGCACATCTTGCAGAAAAGCAAAAGCTTGGCTTGAGGAACACGAAATTCCATATACAGAACGCAATATTTTCTCTGAACCATTGACAATCAGCGAAATTAAAGAAATCTTACGTATGACTGAAGACGGCACAGATGAAATCATCTCTACCCGTTCTAAAATATTCCAAAAATTGAATGTAGATGTTGAAAGTTTACCGCTTCAGCGTTTATATGAGCTAATCCAGGAGCATCCAGGATTACTGCGCCGTCCGATTATTATGGACGAAAAACGCCTGCAGGTGGGCTACAACGAAGATGAAATCCGCCGCTTCCTACCACGTAAAGTTAGAGCATATCAATTGCTTGAAGCTCAGCGAATGGTCAACTAACAATAAGTACACTAGCTGTCCGGTCTTTATGGTATTTCATAAGAGATCCTGGGGCAGCTTTTCTTTATCTTAAATTAGTTGCATAAATCAGTTAAGTGAATTAAACTCTATGTACTTGTAACTTGTCTTAGGGGATAGGCATAAACTTTTTCTTTATCTATGAAAGAAGTTATACTTGTTTAAAGTAATACAGCACGGCTCTGAGGAATGTTCTCTTAGTCCAAACCGTAAAGGAGAGGTGTAAAATGGAAATAGAACGTATCAACGACAACACAGTTAAATTTTACATTTCCTATCTCGACGTTGAAGAGCGAGGGTTTAGCCGTGACGAAATCTGGTTTAACAGAGATAAGAGCGAAGAGCTTTTTTGGGAAATGATGGATGAAGTCAACGAAGAAGCCGATTTCGTAATGGAAGGTCCACTTTGGATCCAAGTCCAGGCGATGGATAAAGGTCTTGAAGTAACCGTAACACGTGCTCAATTAACTAAAGATGGGCAAAAGCTTGATTTGCCTGATGATATAGAAGAACGCCGCAAAATGTTTGCAAGTGAAGATGCGGTTACGCCGGAGTTTGATGAATTCGAACCGGTCTTTGATGAACCTGACGTTAAGAAACTTGAATATACATTTGTCTTCTCGGAAGTGGAGGAACTGTTGCCGATTGCGCGCCGCTTAATGTACGTGCCAATTGAATCAGCTGTCTACCATTTCGAGAACAAGTATTACCTCTACACAAGTTTTGATGAGATTCTTCATTCAGAAGAAGACATCAAAAACAATGTCAGCATCATCACTGAATATTTGCGTATGTCACCTGTCACTGTTCACCGTCTTGAAGAATACGGCAACCGTATTTTCAAAGAAGACGCGCTCTCAAATGTCTTGCATTATTTTGGATGAGATCTCCTTTACGGGAGGTCTTTTTTTTATTGCCAAAACTTCTTTCCTTCCATAGAATGGAAGAAAGGAGAGTGAACAATATATTAGTGGCCAAAACGAAGCAACAGGAATTGTTTTATTTAACCGGAAGGTATGCACGAAAAGAACTTCGGGAAATTCGTTCGCGCGAGCAGTTTTTCTGCCCTTCCTGCCAAGCTCCGCTGCTTTTGAAAATCGGAGAAATCAACATCCCTCATTTCGCACATAAAAGTCTTACAGACTGCGACCATTTCAGCGAACCTGAATCCTCTTTACATCTACACGGAAAACTTCATCTTTATCATTTCTTCCAACAATTAGACCTCAATGTTGAATTAGAGAAACATCTATCAGCGATCCGGCAACGCGCAGACCTTTTGGTCGACGGGCACTATGCGATTGAGTTTCAATGCAGCACCATTCCAGCCACACAGCTTAACCAGCGTTCTGAAGGCTATCGGCTGCTTGGTATGCAGCCAATCTGGATAAAGGGCTTAAAACAGCCTTGCCGTGAAGAAATTGGGATTGTGCCTTTAAAATCCTTTGAAATTGCGATGCGGCAACAGAGCGGTCCGATGTCCTTTATCCTTTTGTTCCATCCGCCCGGAAACCGGTTTTATTATCATTCGAATTTGTTTTATATCAGCCCGAATCGTTGGGTGGGGAAAACCAAATCGATTCAGTCAGCCCGGCAGGTTTTTCCATTCGCGATTCCAAAACGTTTGACCAAAGAAGAATTCAGGAGCGTAATGGGAATTTTTCAGAATGTAAAGCGCCAGTATATCCGCAATCAGCTGTACACAGAAAATCGGATCAAAAACAAGTTTTGCCGCTTGTGCTATGAACTGCGGATAGATGTGGCGGATGTGCCTGATTTGTTTGGAATTCCGATGTTGGGCGCTGAATGTATGAAGTCTCCAGCGGTAGTGTGGCAATTGCAGACTGTCGCTGCTTGGGAGAACGGCATCTCCATGGAAGCGCTGGTCGCTTCCGGAAGAGTGCCCCTAATGAATCCAGATGTAACAGGCCAGGCATCATCGCTCATGACAGAGTATCTGGGCCTATATTTGTCGTTCAACAATCTGGATTCGACCGATTCGAAGCTTTTGGACAGCGCTTATGATATCTATTGCAAAAACTTGAGAAAATTGAGAAAATAAGGTGTAGTTCGTTTCCCGAAAGAACGGGACAGAGGAGGAAGCTAAATGGTTAACAAAGTATTGACGAGAGAAGAAGTTCCAACAGAATTGACTTGGAGATTAGAAGATATATTTGAAACCGATGAGCTTTGGGAAAAAGAGTTCGTTGAAGTCGCTGCTTTAGGAGATAAAGCGGAATCGTATCAAGGGAAATTGCAAGAAAGTGCTGAAGCTCTTTATGAGGTACTGGTGTATAAAGATGAGTTGACGGAGCGCATGAGACGTCTATATACGTATTCGCATATGCGTTACGATCAGGACACCACCAATTCAAAATACCAGGCTATGGACAGCCGGATTAAGTCATTATTTGCGAAAGTATCAGCTGGCTTGTCATTTCTGACGCCTGAAATTCTAGCTTTGGAGGAATCCGTGCTGAATGACTGGATAGCCGATCATAAAGGCTTGAGCTTATACAAACAGGCGCTCGAGGAATTGAATTCACTGCGTCCGCATGTTTTGCCTGCAGAGCAGGAATCGCTGCTTGCTCAAATGTCAGAAGTGAGCAGAGCCTCTTCAGAGACATTCGGAATGCTGAACAATGCAGATCTTGAATTTCCGGAAATAGAAGATGAATCAGGGGAAAAAGTGCAGATTACGCATGGCAACTATATCCGGTTCCTTGAAAGCAAAGATCGCCGCGTACGCGAAGATGCATTTAAAGCAGTTTATGCAACCTACGGCAAATTCCGCAATACGTTTGCTTCTACTTTATCAGGCAATATTAAACGCGATAACGTCGAAGCGCGTATCCGGAAATTTGATTCTGCCCGCCAGGCGGCTTTAGCTGATGACCATATTCCGGAAGCAGTGTACGATAACCTGGTGGAGACCGTCAACAATAACCTCCACCTATTGCACCGTTATGCAGCACTGCGCAAAGAAGTCCTGGGAATCGACAAGGTTCACATGTGGGATTTGCATACCCCTCTAGTCAAAGAAGTGAAAATGGAGATTCCATATGAAAAAGCCACTGGCATCATGCTCAAAGGGCTTGGAGCACTTGGAGAGGAATATGTAGGCATCGTCAAAGAGGGCATCGACAATCGCTGGGTGGACGTGAAAGAGAACAAAGGAAAACGCAGTGGAGCTTACTCTTCGGGGGCGTACGGAACCAATCCGTATATCCTGATGAACTGGCAGGACAATGTAGACAACCTGTTTACGCTGGCGCACGAATTCGGCCACAGTGTCCATAGTTACTATTCACGCGCAAACCAGCCATACGTCTATGGAGATTACTCGATTTTCGTAGCGGAAGTCGCTTCGACGACCAATGAAGCCTTGCTGAACGAATACATGGTGAAGTCCACAGAAGACGACCAGGAGCGCATTTACTTGTTGAATCATTGGCTTGATGGATTCCGCGGAACGGTATTCCGCCAGACCATGTTTGCTGAATTCGAACACCTGATGCACAAAATGGATCAGGACGGGGAAGCGTTGACAGCCGATCGCTTAACTGAAGTCTATTACGAATTGAACCAAAAATACTTTGGGCCGGACGTGGCGGTCGATGAAGAAATCGGTTTAGAGTGGGCACGGATTCCACATTTCTACTATAATTATTACGTCTTCCAATACGCCACAGGATTTAGTGCAGCTACAGCGTTGAGCAAAGGGATCCTTGAAGAAGGTCAGCCCGCTGTTGATCGTTATATCAATGAATTCCTGAAAGCGGGAAGCTCGGACTATCCGATCGAAGTGCTGAAAAAAGCAGGGGTCGACATGACGCAGTCAGAAGCTGTTGAAGAAGCCTGTAAAGTATTCGAACAAAAGTTAAACGAACTTGAAAAGCTATTGTTGAATAAATAAAATGGAGGCAGAAGCTGATTTTATAGATCAGCTTCTGTTATTTAGTTATTTTGAAATAATTAAATGGAAAATGGAGATAGCAATAATAAGCTTAATTATGACGAATTTGTGAAAGTCCTTGTGAATTATTGCATTAACTATTATCCCGTGATAAGATTACGTTGTGAAATAAATCACATACAAACATACACCCCTTTGTTTGAGCGTGAACATTTCTCCCATCCCCTTTGTGTAATATAGAAAGGCGCCTTCCGGACGTGGAAGGCGCCTTTCGCTTTGGGAAGAGAAAAGCGGAAGTGCCCGTTTAGAACCGACAGGCTTAAGGCAGTTTGCCGAAGCGGCGTTTTGTGCCGCACAGGCAAATTGACTTAAGACCCCGAGGTTCTGGGCGCTGTAGCTGGACAAAGAAAAGCGTAAGCACCCATGTTGTTGCGAGGATATGAACAAGAAGATTATTCCAATTAAATGGATATACTTTCTGGTTCTTTCTAAATACTTTCTAATTCAAGCCAAATACTTTCCGCTAAAAGTGAAATACTATCCAAAGCTAAATCCAAGCCAAAAAAATAACCTGTCTCCCACAAAGGGGAGGCAGGTTATTTTACTTTCCATAAAGTTTCTTTCGGCATACAGATGCGTTCCAACTTTTGTTGAAGAACTTGTTTCTTCAGCTCGCATTCTGCAGTCTGTTCGGAAATATTGTATATAGAAGCAATTTCTTTGGTTGCCATGGTCGAAAATTTTGTGAAGAGATCATCTAAAGGCGGTGGGGTTTGCCGATTCAGGCTTTCTTCCCCCATCATTTCCTGTAAAATTGTTTGGTACACATCGTATGAATAAAGTCCGGATATTTTGACGCCTTCATCTTCAATACATTCGTTGAAGAATACAATGCTGGGTACTTCAGTGATTTCCATCTCACGAGTAATCTGTAAATCGCATTGAAAAGCTTTTGCGGTATGTACAGAATGGAAATCCGTTTTGAATTCTTCCTGATCCAGCTCTGCTTCCTCCGCAATTTCCAGCAAGACACTGTAAGAAGAGACGTCCTTTGACTGAAGGAATAGATGCTCCTGTAATTTGTGCAGGAAGCGGTTTCCAGATCGTTTTCCCTGAAGTTCTGCAGCTTTGATGGCAACAGAAGGCAACACAGGGTGAGTTAAGTTATCGGTATCGATATTAGCTGAAAGCGTTGCTTTGTTTAAGTTGAATAATTGTGTGCTCAACACGATGCGCATGGAAAAATAATGGCCGTATTCAATCTGTAGCTTCCGGATGACAGCCTGAAGCTCCCAACATTCCGGGTTCAAAGGATCTACAAAAACATACAGTTCCATTGGTTTGAAAGAATTCGCAGGCTCACGAATTTCTTGAGCCAGGTCCAGGTTGCTCACTCCAACTCCTCCTCACTGTCAGACGCATTGATCATATGATGTGCAGTTAAAACAAGCCGATTGTATAAAGTCTCACGGAATTTTCCGCTCAACCCCACTTCGTCCATTGCTTCACTCATACACTCAAGCCAAGCCTGAGCTCTAGCAGGTGTAATGGCGAATGGGTTATGTCTTGCCTTTAATCTCGGATGTCCATGTTCTTCTGAATAAATATTCGGTCCACCTAAATATTGGGTTAGGAATTGTTTTTGTTTACGGGCGGTTTCTGAAAGATCATTTGGGAAAATAGGCTGCAGCTTTGGATGTGCCGCTACGCGAGCATAAAATGCATCGACTAACTGTGATAATCTCTCCGCACCAATCTCTTCGTACGGAATAATCGGTTTTCCAGTCATCATCGTGTCTCCTTTGCTTTAGCTGTAAATTCATTCTAACAACGCAGCTTGAATATCTCAACCAAATCGATTGTGAAGTTTACAAAATTTAGGCTTCCAAAACTATTGGCCAGCAGTACGTGGAGTAGCTGAATCCATGAAGCGCGCAATTTTCTTTCGTGCTGGACGTACGGGAATCCCTTGCTGCTGCAGGAAATTCAAGAAATCTTCATGGCCGGTTTCCGCGTCTGCCACTTCGAATTCCAACTCGAAATCTTCATGGCCATTGTATTCGGAATGGTCGATCACCAAAAGGCCACCGAGATATTCGAATTCCACACGGTGTGTGGTCAAGGTTCCGATCGGCTTCAATGCAGTCAGCGGTATTTCAAGTTCTCGAAGGGCTAAAGATACTTCGGTTGCTTCGAAGGTTTCCAGTTCAAGCATCCGGCGCGCTTGTTCTTTGGTCAATTTATCGGTGATTTCATAATGTCCGACTGGAGCAGGAACTTTTAAGGTGCATTCAAAGCGGCCGCTTTTATTGCGGATCCGCAAGGCACTGAGCTGCTCTTTCAGCCGGAAATTAGCGGTATCGAAATAATGGTTATGCTGGGTGATGGGGCCGTCATGAAGAGCGGCGAAATCTTCCAGCAAACGTTTATACTCTTCTTTGGTCAACATGTTCTTAAATTCGATTTCGAGTTCTTTTGTCATAGTGAACACCTCTCTGTTAACTTCATTATCGGATAGTTTAGTGCAAACTGCAACGAATGGCAGAGCTGTGTTAAAATATCATTATCAAGAAGCCAGAAAGGAAGTATTGATTTGCATAAATTAGTGGCAGTAAACAGAACTGAAATCAATGACGATAAAATTGAATTCTTCATCGAAGAAACTGAACCGGCCGAAGCAATTGAAGCATCTGGCCAAATGTTGACGGATTCCGACAATCAGGCGTTTGTCTATTTGTTGGATACGGGTACAGAATATATATATGTTCAATTTGATATACATACATGGCCAGCGATGACCAAGGCGCTGCAGCTGAAAAAAGTTCCGCTTCTTACGTGGGGCAAGCAAGTCATGCCCTTGGCAGATTTCCACGAAGAGCTATGGATGCTGGTGGAAAATATAGAAGGCAACGACAATTACGGGGAAGCTTTCCGTACCGCTGTAGAACAAGCATTTCATGAGGCACTTGCTTCACGATCTTGAAAGAAGTGAGGAGGACCGGAAATGGGTCAATGGAATCGATTTTTAGCACCATATAAACAGGCAGTGGATGAATTGAAGGTTAAATTTAAAGGGATGCGAAGCCAGTTTGAGAATGGAAATACAAATTCACCGATCGAGTTCGTGACCGGGCGCGTCAAACCTTTAGCGAGCATCTACGACAAAACCCTGGAAAAAGGCATTCCGTTTGAGCCTTCCGAAGAGCTTGCCCATCAATTGCAGGACATTGCCGGAATTCGAATGATGTGCCAGTTTGTCGGGGATATTGAAACCGTAGTCGGCCTGTTGCGGCAGCGCAAAGACTTGCGGATTGTGGAAGAAAAAGATTACATCTCCCAGGAAAAACAGAGCGGCTATCGCTCTTACCACGTGATTGTGGAATATCCGGTCCAAACCATCAATGGTGAGCAGTTGATTTTGGCGGAAATCCAGATTCGTACACTGGCTATGAATTTCTGGGCATCGATTGAGCATTCCTTGAATTACAAATATAAAGGTGTTTTTCCGGAAGAGATTAAGAATCGGTTACAGCGTGCAGCGGAAGCCGCATTCCAATTGGATGAGGAAATGTCCCAGATTCGGGATGAAATTCAGGAAGCACAAGCTTATTTCACCGAATTCAAGGAATCACCCGGAACACATTTCCGAGCCGATAGAGAGGGAGGTCGATCAGAAAGATGAAATTTTATATTATATCGAGAAGCGACAAATTATCCAACAAGTTGATGGCCACTGCCAGGGACTACCTGGAGGATTTCGGAATGGAGTGGAATGAGGAGTCTCCGGATGTCGTCCTGTCGATTGGCGGAGACGGCACCTTGCTTCATGCGTTCCATAAATACAGCGAAAAACTCGCGGATGTCGCCTTTGTCGGGATACATACAGGCCATCTTGGCTTTTATGCCGATTGGAAGCCGATTGAAATTGAAAAGCTGGTTTTATCGATTGCCAAAAAAGAATTTGAAGTAATCGAATACCCCTTGCTGGAAGTCAGTATCCATTACCAGAACCTCGATGAACCAGCTGTTTATCTGGCGTTGAACGAATCGACAGTGAAGTCTCCGGATGTCACATTGGTCATGGATGTCTTTTTGAACGAAAGTCATTTTGAACGCTTTAGAGGAGACGGCCTGTGCATGTCCACTCCTTCGGGGAGCACAGCCTACAATAAGGCGCTTGGCGGTGCCATCATCCACCCGTCACTTCAAGCGATGCAATTGACGGAGATGGCTTCCATCAATAACCGGGTTTTCCGTACAGTTGGATCACCGCTGGTTCTGCCTGGCCATCACCGTTGTGCATTACGCCCGGTGAAAGCACCTGACTTCATGGTCACGGTCGATCATCTGCAGCTGCTCCATAAAGATGTGAAATCAATCGAATACAAAGTAGCCAGCGAAAAAGTTCGATTTGCAAGATTCCGCTCATTCCCATTCTGGCAGCGTGTCCATGATTCCTTTATCGACAGCGAGCTTTCAGATTGAACGCCATGAAACCTTTTCAACTGACGTATACTGCTGAAGCCCAGAGCCTGCTCCGTGAAGCATTGGGGCAGTGGGGCATCTCCAAACGAACACTCGCTTCCGTAAAGTACGGAGGCGGACAGATTTTAGTGAATGGTGCAGAAGTAACGGTCAGGCATGCCTTGGAAAAAGGTGATGCTGTGACCGTTATTTTTCCGAATGAAGAACATGGAAAAGGGCTTGTTGCAGAAGACGGGAAACTGGACATCGTCTACGAGGATGATGCACTGCTGATTGTTGAAAAACCGCCGCTGCAAAATACGATCCCCTCCCGTGAACATCCTTTCGGCAGTCTGGCCAATATCGTTGCCAAGCATTTCAATGACCATGGCATTCCGTCGACTCTGCATATCGCGACTCGGCTGGACCGGGATACATCCGGCCTTGTATGTATCGCAAAAAACCGCCATATCCATCATATAATCTCCATGCAGCAGCAGGAGAAAAAGATGAAACGGCGGTATGAAGCGCTGGTGCATGGACAAATAGACAAAGACGAATTTACCATAACTGCACCCATCGGGCGTAAGAATCAGAGCATCATTGAACGGGAAGTCCGCAACGATGGCCAATTTGCAGAAACAGAAGTCCGTGTGCTCCGGCGACTGGAAGGCTATTCGCATATCAACCTGCAATTGAATACCGGCAGAACCCATCAGATCCGTGTCCATTTAGCCCATATCGGCCATCCCTTGGTAGGGGACGATTTGTATGGCGGCAAGAGGGATCTATTGGAACGTCAGGCGCTCCATTGTACGGAATTGGAATTGTTCCACCCGGTTTCAGGAGACAAACTGTTCTTCAGTTCTTCATTGAATAAAGACATGCAGTCGCTGGTTTAACTGTAGATGTGAAAGCGGTCGGGTTGATACGGCTGCTGGGAAGGGACAGAAACGATTTCTTTTTCAGGAAAGCGGAAAGCCGTCAAGGAACCGCCGAACACGCAGCCGGTATCGATGTTGACGGTGCGGTTGACGAAATAAGGTTCGGCTGTCGGTGTATGGCCATACACCACCCATTTTTGGCCTCTATAGGATTTGGCCCAATCCCGCCGGACAGGACGGCCATCAGCATGGAATCTTCCGGTGATGTCGCCATATAGGACAAATACCGCGATGCCTTTGCTGAGCGGTTTGCCGATCATTTCGGCTTTCAAGCCGGCATGGGCGACAATCAGGTCATTTTCAAGCTGTTGATAATGCGGCAGCTGTTCATAGAAATGGATATAGCGTTTTCGGAATTGCTGCCTTTCCGGTTTCGGCAGCTGCTGCCATTCATCTACAGTCACCTCCAAGCCATGTGTCAGCTGGACATCGTTCCCTTTAAAGTAACGGAAAAGTTTATTGCAATGATTTCCAGGGGAATAGTAGAGGATGCCTGCGTCCTGCAATGCAAACAATAATCTCAGGACATTGAGGGACTCAGGGCCACGGTCCATGGCATCGCCGACAAAAGCGAGTTTCCGGTTTTCCGGATGGATGAACACATCGCCTTGCTTTTCGTAGCCTAAACGGGCAATGAGCTGCAGCAGCTCCTGATAGCAGCCGTGAATATCCCCGATAATATCGTATTTCATTTTACACACCTCTTTGTTTTGGAGTTTACTATACATAAGCATGGTGTAGCGTATAGACTACTATAGCAAGCAGAGAGAATCTTCGAAAGGAGGGAGTATACATGATGGAAGAAAAAGTAGTACGTGATGAAGAATTGAATGATGCATTGTTTACTGAATTGCTTATACGCGGAGATGTAAAAGAATTCCGCGATGAGTTTTTATCGCACCATCCATACGACCAGGCAAGTTTTTATGAAAAGGCGGATTCGGAGACCAGGCAATTGCTTTATCAGTATCTCTCTCCTAAAGAGATGGCGGATATTTTTGAAGCTATTGAATTGGATGATGATGACTACGAAGATCTCTTCCAAGAGATGGACGCGCGTTACGCCTCCGATCTATTATCCTATATGTATACGGATGACGCGGTCGATGTCTTAAACGAACTGAATAAAGAACAAGTCGCCAGTTACTTGACGATCATGGACAAAGAGTCGGCGCAGCAAATCAAGGACTTGCTGCATTACGAAGAATATACTGCCGGTTCCATTATGACCACGGAATTTGTAGCGATACCGAAAAATTCAACGGTCCGATCTGCGATGAATATTCTTCGCAATGCCGCTCCGAATGCGGAAACCATTTACTATGTTTTTGTCATCGATGACGATAAAAAACTGTCTGGCATCGTGACCTTGCGTGACTTGATCCTTGCAGAAGAAGACACGCTGATCAAATCGATTATGAATGACCGTGTTGTCAGCGTCTCTGTCAGTGAAGATCAGGAAGAAGTGGCACGGATGATCAAGGATTACGATTTCCTGGCCTTGCCGGTTGTCGATTTCCAACATCATCTGCTCGGCATCATCACGGTCGATGACATCATTGACGTGCTGGAAGAAGAAGCATCGGACGATTATTCCAAACTGGCAGCCGTTTCTGATATGGATACGTTCGACAAAGGATCGTTCACCGCAGCAAAAAAACGTTTGCCGTGGTTGATCCTGTTGACCTTCCTTGGCATGCTGACCGCCAATTTGATGGGAATGTTCGAAGCGACGTTGGATCAGGTGGCCTTGCTTGCTGTCTTTATTCCGCTGATTGCCGGAATGGCTGGAAACAGCGGTACCCAGGCTTTGGCTGTAGCAGTTCGAGGAATCGCAACAGGCGATATCGAAGAGCAAAGCAAAATGAAGCTGTTGTTCCGGGAAGCCGGGACAGGACTGATTACCGGTATTGTCTGCGGTGTTGTCGTCGTTGGTCTGGTTTACTTCTGGAAAGGCGAGTTGCTGATCGGTGTATTGGTCGGAACGGCTGTTTCAAGTTCTATTTTTGTAGCGACATTGGCCGGTTCGTTCATCCCATTATTGATTCATCGGATGAAAATCGACCCTGCTGTTGCTTCAGGTCCTTTTATCACCACTTTAAACGATATCATTTCGATTTTGATTTATTTAGGCTTAGCAACTACGTTCCTGAGCAGCCTCTAGAAAAGTGCGAATTGCACTTTTCTTTTTTGTGAGGTATTATTAGTACCAGGTAATAATAACAGACGCAGGAGGAATGGACATGTCAATATCATTAAAAGGAAAGACTTTCGTCATTATGGGAGTAGCCAACAAGCGGAGCATTGCTTGGGGAATCGCACGTTCTTTGGATCAATCTGGTGCAAACCTGATTTTTACGTATGCAGGTGAACGTTTTGAAAAATCTGTTCGCGATTTGGTGGCGACATTGGATGGCAACCACGAGTTGATCCTGCCATGCGACGTGACAAATGATGAGGCTGTCGCTGAATGCTTCACGGCCATTAAAGAACAGGTAGGTACGATTCACGGACTGGCGCATTGCATCGCTTTTGCGAAGAACGAGGAATTGGCCGGCGATTTTTCAGATACATCAAGAGACGGGTTCCTATTGGCACAAAATATCAGCGCCTATTCATTGACCAATATCGCGAAAAATGCAAAGCCATTGATGACAGAAGGCGGCAGCATTGTAGCGTTGACGTATATCGGCGGCGAGCGCGTAATGCCGAATTACAATGTCATGGGTGTAGCAAAAGCTTCTCTCGAAATGTCGGTCCGTTACTTGGCGGCAGATCTTGGAAGACTCGGCATCCGGGTCAATGCGATTTCATCGGGTCCGATACGTACCCTATCATCAAAAGGGGTCAGCGATTTCAACTCAATCCTGCATGAAATCGAAGAAAAAGCACCATTACGCCGCAATACCACTCCTGAAGAAGTGGGCGATACAGCTGCTTTCCTGTTCAGCGACATGTCGCGCGGTATTACAGGCGAAACCATTCATGTAGACAGCGGATACCACATCCTTTAAAAACACCAAAAAGCAGATCAGCCGATTTATCGGTTGATCTGCTTTTTGATTTAGACTATTATCCGGCAACGACTTTCTCCATCGATTTGTGGGGAATACCGGCGTCCATGAATTCATCGGATGTGATTTCATAGCCGAGCTTTTCATAGAAGGCAAGTGCATGGGTCTGGGCATTCAATTTCAGTCTGAATAGCCCATGTGCCCGTGCATATTCTTCCATCTCGTTCATCATCATGACACCGATCTGTTGTCCGCGGTATTCGGAAAGTACGCATACGCGCTCAACTTTGCCAAGTCCGGATTCCACTTCCCGGATGCGTCCGGCAGCAATTGGCTGCGCAAGCTGGTAACCGACGAAATGGATTGCACTGTCATCGTATTCATCCATTTCGATGTGGATCGGAACTTGTTGTTCCTCCACAAAAACTTTTCTGCGGACATCGAAAGCCTGTTCTTTTTCTAATTGGTTTTCAGCAATTTTTACTTTCAGCACTTACTGATCATCTCCAGTTAATCGGAATGTCTCGTACACGGTCCATGAACCATCTTCCAATTGATAGAGCAGGTGTATACGGTCAATAATTTCTTCATGTTCAATGCCGACCATTTTTAGTTGGCCATAAACATCGGCGTGTTCTGTATCGGACAACTTCTGCCCAATGGTGATATGGGGGACGAAAGAATGTTTCGGCATACCGCCGAAGAAATCTGAATGCAGGTCTTCGTGTAAGTCAGTAATTTCAGCATTCGGTTCCACTTTGAAGTACAGGGTATTGGTAACCGGAGAAAACGTGCTGACACGCGTAGCGTGCAATTTGAACGGTTTTTGTCGCTTGGCGATATTCTGCATTTCTGCTGCTACATCTTTTATTTTAGATGCATCCGCCTCAAATGGATCTTTCAATGTCATATGAGGGGTAATCAGTTCATAATGCGGATCATAACGTTTCCGGTACGAATTGGCGAGATCCTGCAATTTTTTTGAAGGAAAAGCTGCAACTCCATATTTCATCCTAACGACCTCCTTGTCTGTAATAACCATTTCTATCTTAGTGCCAATTATGCCCTGGAGCACCACCAGCCTCTACATGCCGAAGTTCTGAATCAATGCACGCCGCAAATCGGGCTGCCAATGTCTCCAAGTGTGGTCTCCTTCAAATTCTTCATAAAAGATCGAAAACCCTTTATTTTTCATTAAATTATTTAATTTCCGGTTTGGTCCGACAAAATCCTCGGTTCCGCCGTTGCTTAGTTTGACAGCTGTTTCTTCCTTTCCGATGACATGATAAACGGTAAAGGAATTGGCCGATTTAAATGCTTCCACTGCTGTGAGCATTTCATCTCCCACTTTAGGTGATTGCAGGATGACGCGGCCGAAAATGTTAGGATATTTTAAAGCAGCCATTAAAGACACGGTCGCTGCAAGCGAATCCCCGATTAATGCACGGCCCATGCCTACTTGATAGGTCGGGTATTTTTCGTCCAGGAAGGGAACCAGTTCGTGCGCCAAAAAACGCAGATAGGCACCATGCTGTTCGCCGGTCGGTTCGTATTTTTTGTTCCGGTCAGCTACGCTCTTGTAAGGAACACCGATCACGATGATGTTTTCAATTTCCTGATTTTCCAATAGCTCATCCACCACCCGTGGAATTCGTCCTAATTGAAAATAGTCTTTGCCGTCAGAAGCGATGACCAGCGTATATTTATATAAGGGCGAGAAATTGGAAGGAAGATAGACAAGCAATTGCATGTCTTCTTGAAGTTCCTTGCTGTAGATGGATAAATCTTCTACCTTTCCAGTAGTCATTGATAGGCCTCCTCTAGAGTTTTGTAAGAAAATTGTACCATAATGAATCGACAAGGTATAATGGGAAAAGAACACCAATTATATAGAGGGAAGGGGTTTTTGATATGGATGGCGGAAGATTTCGAGTACACTCAGACGACGTGACAAAAGCAACGCACGAAGCACTGGAGCGCAGAGGAGTCACCAATGAAGACATAGCCAAAATTGTTTTGGATATGCAGCTGCCTTTCAATGAGGGGCTGAAGATTGAACATTGCATGGAATCGGTTGAAAGTGTTTTGCGTAAACGCGAAATGCAGCACGCCCTTCTGGTAGGGATTGAATTGGATGAATTGGCAGAGCAAGGGAAATTATCCCGCCCGCTCCAGCAGATCGTGGGATCGGATGAAGGGCTCTTCGGTGTCGATGAAATGATTGGGCTGGGAGCAGTTTTAACATACGGCAGCATCGCCGTGACCACATTTGGCCACTTGGACAAAAACAAAACAGGTATTATCCATAACCTGGATACAAAATACGGTGGCCAGGTCCACACATTCCTCGATGATTTAGTAGCAAGCGTCGCAGCGTGTGCATCTGCCCGCATTGCCCACCGGACACGTGATCTTGAAGAGCAGGGCAGAACATTTGAAGATCTGGCTCCGGAAGACACAGCTCCTGAAACCCATGTAGAAGGTGCTGAAACCTGATTATTTTTCTGAATGTTCCCGTTGTAAGCGGTTGTATTTACTGAAATGCATTGAAACTAGTAAGAAAGACATGCTATTATGAAGTTGGAACACGGAATACTATTATTGAAAAGGGAGGTCACTTTATGTTGAAAAAGAAATTTGGTTTATTTGCTGCAGTAACTCTTGCAGGATCTGTATTTTTGGCAGGTTGCGGAGATGATGCAGCTACTACAGAACCCGAAGGAGAAGGCGAAGGCGGGGCTTCTGATCCTGAATTCCTCAGCATCCTGACAGGCGGAACGACAGGTACTTATTATCCACTTGGCGGCGCTATGGCGACGATCATTGAAAACGAAACAGGTTTGGATACCACGGCTGAAGTTTCACAGGCTTCTGCTGCGAACATGACGGCACTTGCCGATGGCGCTGCACAGATCGCATTCGTGCAAACGGATACAGCTTTCTATGCTGCTGAAGGATCGAACATGTTCGAAGGCGAAGTGATCGATACCGTTTCTGCAATCGGTGCACTTTATCCGGAGACGATTCAATTGGTTACGACTGCGAATTCCGGTATTGCTTCTTTTGATGACTTGGCAGGCAAAAGCATCTCTGTTGGTGCCCCTGGATCCGGGACTTATATTAACGCTGAACAATTATTGGAAATCCATGGTATGACAATGGAAGATATCGATGCACAGAACCTTGACTTCGGTGAGTCGCAGGAAAGTCTGCAATCAGGCCAGATTGACGCGGCATTCATCACTGCAGGAACTCCGACTGGCGCAGTCGAAAGCCTTGGAGCTACTTCAGACGTTGTCATTGTCCCTGTAGAGCAGGATAAAGCTGACGAACTGATCGAGAAATATCCATATTATGCCCATGACGTTGTACCATCCGGCATCTACGGCTTGACTGAGGAAGTTCCAACTGTCTCTGTTCTCGCGATGCTAGTGGTTCAGAACGACCTTTCGGAAGATCTTGTCTACGACATCACGAAAGCGATCTACGAAAACACAGATCAAATCCAGCATGCAAAAGCTGAATTTATCAAAGCTGAAACAGCTCTTGATGGAATCGGAATCGACATCCACCCAGGAGCTCAGAAGTATTTCGACGAAGTAAACTAATTGAATGAGCGATTAACTGACGGTAAAGCGTGAGCTCTGCCGTCAGTTCTTTGTTTTGAAGATGGAGGAGAATGGTCTATGCAGTTTCTCCGGATGCAGAAATTTCTTCTTTTACTGATTGCCCTCATCTTAATCGGCTCCTTAATCGCATTCTTCCCTTTCCATAAGCATTATGTATTTATCGATAATCAGACTGAAGAAACAGCGGCTTATCTACCGGTGGAAAGTCCGTATTTCCAAATCAGGTATACGCATTCAATCCATCTGTCGGAAGTCATCGAGAGCTACAAAGTAATGGAAAATAATGAGCTGATGATGACAGAGCTTGAATACGAAGATTTTAATATTGGCATGCCTTCAAATGCAGGAGAAGGAGAGACCTTTGTCGAAAAAGACGGTAAATACTTCATCAAGAATATGACGAAGAAAATTCCTGAATTCCGGCTGTTTGTAGGGGATGTTGATGCAGGACTGTCATTTGGCACTAAAGGGCGTCAAATGGATTTGAAAAAAACGCTTGAAAGAGGTAAGTCGTATACTTTTCGGGTAGAGCGCTTATCCCTATTTCAACTAAGAAAAGGAGTGAGATTTGATGAGCGATAAGTTGCCTCCAGAAGAACGCGAACAGCAAAAGCTTCCACCAGAGGATGAATCCTACATCTCAGAAGAAAAACAGAAAGAAATCCTACAAAGATATGATCCCGAATCCAATACACGGGATTTAAGCGGAATCATTAAACATGTGGTCTTTTTCGGATTATTGGCATTTGCTCTATTCCAGCTTTATACGGCAATTTTTGGTCAATACACCGCCTATATTCAGCGCTCGATTCACTTAGGATTTGCTTTATCCCTGATCTATCTATTGTTTCCTGCCAGAAAACGTAAAGGAAACCGCCTTAAAGTTGCCTGGTACGATTATATCCTGGCCTTGTTGTCGATCGGCGTAGCTGCCTATTGGCCGATCATGTATGACGATTTGGTGTTCCGTCTGGGGCGGGTCACTGAATTGGACTTGATCGTCGGTATTTTAGCGATCTTGCTGACACTTGAAGCGACAAGGCGTGCAGTGGGAATGCCGATTACGGTCATTGCCAGTTTGTTTTTGGCCTATTCCTTTTTCGGTCCTTATTTCCCAGGATTCCTGCGTCATAGAGGACAAGATCTGGACTCAGTCGTTCAGTTGATGTTCTATACCACCGATGGAATATTGGGAACACCGATCGGCGTATCGGCGACTTTCATTTTCACCTTCCTGTTATTCGGTTCCTTCCTGGTGAAAACGGGAGTCGGACAGTACTTTAACGACTTGGCTGTATCCCTGGCCGGAAATTTAACGGGTGGACCGGCCAAGGTAGCGATTTTCTCAAGTGCCCTGCAGGGAACCATTTCCGGAAGTTCTGTTGCCAATGTTGTTACATCGGGTTCTTATACGATTCCGATGATGAAAAAATTAGGCTATAAAAAAGAATTTGCCGGCGGGGTGGAAGCAGCAGCTTCCACCGGCGGTCAGCTGATGCCCCCGATTATGGGGGCAGCAGCCTTCCTGATGGTGGAATTTATCGGGGGAGTGACTTACTGGGAAATTGCCAAAGCAGCTGCAATACCGGCTCTTTTATATTTCACAGGCGTTTGGATCATGACCCATTTCGAAGCCAAGCGAATCGGCTTAAAGGGCCTTTCACCGGAAGAAATGCCGGACCGCAAGGAAGTCTTGAAAAAGATTTACCTGCTCCTGCCGATTGTTGCAATCATCTTCTTCCTATTGATTGGTATTCCGACTATGCAAGCAGCGCTTTACGGGATTCTGCTGACGATTTTTGTCAGTGCCTTCAATAAAGAAACGCGCTTGAATTTCAAAGACATCATCTTAGCGTTGGTTGACGGTGCTCGGACTGCTCTGGCTGTTGCAGCAGCAACAGCGGCAGCAGGGATCATCGTCGGGGTCGTTGTAAAGACCGGCCTTGGTTTAAGTTTGGCGAATGGGCTGGTTTCCGCTTCAGGCGGAAATATCCTGCTGACGCTATTCTTCACGATGCTGGCAGCGATTGTCCTGGGTATGGGATCACCGACAACCGCCAACTATGTCATTACCTCAACGATAGCGGCACCAGCCATCATCACTTTGTTGATGATAGATGAGCCGGTTGGAGCAGCGGTGCCGCTTGTGGTCGCTTTATCTGCCCATTTATTCGTATTTTACTTCGGAATCATCGCCGATATCACCCCTCCGGTTGCTTTAGCAGCATTTGCGGCTTCAGGAATCTCGGGTGGTGAGCCGATACGGACCGGTTTCACCGCGGCTAAACTGGCGATAGCAGCGTTCATCATTCCGTATATGTTCGTTTTGTCACCAGCCCTTCTAATGATCGATACGACCTGGCCGGAACTGATCTGGGTATTGATCACGGCTCTGACAGGTATGATCGCTATCGGAGCGGGACTGATCGGTTATTGGTACCGGAAGCTAAACTGGATCGAGCGTATCCTGACATTTGCAACCGGACTTGCTTTGATTTATCCGGAAGGCCTATCTGATACAATCGGTGCTGTCGCATTTGTGATTCTGTTCGGAATCCAATGGCTGGCACGCGATAAAAAACCTGCTAAAACAGCAGAAGCATAATTGAACACAAAACCGGCCGGGCATTAGCCCGGCCGGTTTTGTGTTTTTTTATCATATAAAAAATATAAAAAAAACGAAAAAAGCCATCACCCGAAGGCGATGACTTTTTCAAAGCAAACTTTGTTCCTAAAGCTTGCAGTGGGTTTGGCACCCAATGATTCCTTCAGGGCGCGAACAGTTGCTGTCCTGTTTTCCGTTGCGCTGATAAGAACGATGGATGTCAAATCTCTTACTTGGACTATCATAATACGCGGTCAGCCAAATGTAAAGTTGTTAGAAAATTCGTTGATTCAGGCGGCAATTCTTCTGTCTAAGCTGAAGGCCAACCATCCCGGGTTGACTGAAATGAAAACAGCAGAAAAGTCTTGGAAAAGCGGCTTCTGTTCCCCTTCGAATTAAATAAAACAAAGACCGGAATTTTTATTTTCGCAAAAAGGATTGCTGTTGTCATAGTGGTGGTATAGAATAAGAACATACGTTCCCTTTAGGGAGGTGGCGATGATGAAAGGACATGAACTGCCGGAACGCTCTATATTCTGCATCGACATGCGCGGATTTTATGCCAGTGTTTCTGCGGTCGAGCTGGGGTTGGATCCACTGGAAGTGTGTATTGCGATTGTCGGGAATCAGGAGCGGAAGGGGAGTGTGGTTTTAGCTGCTTCACCGATGATGAAGCAGCGTTTTGGTGTGAAAACCGGCACGCGGCTTTTTGAAATCCCCAACCATCCGGACATCTTGCTGATTGAACCGAAAATGAAGCTGTATTTGGAGAAGTCCATGGCCATCACTGAGTTATTGGGAACTTATGTGCCAAAAGAGTCGATTCATATCTATAGCGTGGACGAAAGTTTCATTGAACTTACAGGCACTGAAAAGTTATGGGGATCGCCTGAAGTCACCATGCGCCGCATTCAACAGGAGTTGCTGGATCACTTCAAACTGCCTTCCTCGGTCGGTGGAGGGCCCAATATGCTGCTGGCGAAGCTGGCTTTGGATCTGGAAGCGAAAGAAACGGGTTTTGCCTATTGGACATATGCTGATGTAGCAGCGAAGTTATGGCCTGTTGCGCCTCTGCGGAGAATGTGGGGCATCGGATCACGAACGGAAAAGACCCTGAACAGCATGGGCATCTTTTGTGTGGGGGATCTGGCGAGTGCGGATGTCTCTCTGTTGGAAGAGCGGTTCGGGATTCTGGGCAATCAGCTGCATCAGCACGCGAATGGCATCGATTTATCGGATCTGGGATCTCCCTTGATAGAGGGGCAGGTCAGTTATGGAAAAGGACAGATTCTATATCGGGATTACATAGAAGAAAAAGACATCATGATAATCCTTCTGGAAATGTGCGAAGACGTAGCGATGCGGACGCGCCAAGCCCGCCGTGCAGGGAGGACGATACATTTAGGCATCGCATACAGCAAAACTGCCTTCGGTGGGGGCTTTTCCCGCTCGCGCTCTATTGAAGAAGCGACAAATGACACCTTGAAGATTTATCAGGTCTGCCAGGCGATTTTCAGAGAACATTTCCAGCACAAACCCGTCCGACAGATTTCACTGTCCATCAGCAACCTGGAAGAAGAATCATCCATGCAGTTAAGCCTTTTTGATGAACGGAAGTTCGAAAACAGAAGTCTTGGAACAGCCATGGACAGCATCCGGAAAAAGTACGGCTATTCGGCGATTTACCGGGGCATATCGGGTACCCAGGCAGGCACAGCCATAGCGCGGACGAAACTGATTGGCGGACACAATAAAGAATAAGGGGAGTGGTCCGATGAAGCGCAATAAATATTTAAAGACCGTAGGCGACATCAAAGACCGTGGAAAGATCAAATGGACAGCTTTAATGCTGCCGGAACATGTCGAAATGATCCGGGAGTGGTACGAAAAAGACGAAAAGGTACCCAAACCCGACCTGAACGAATACGACTTGCAGCTGCTCCAGGAGGAGATGGACATTGCACTGAAACGCCAATGCGAAGTCCTTATCCACAGCTGGAAGGACGGCGTGATCCATGAGCATAGGGGGATGATTGAAGGCATCGATGCAAGAAGCCGTATGTTGATTTACGGAGATCAAGCTGAAAAGCACAGGCTGCCGATGGATGAAGTGGTTTCGATTGTGACGGTTGAATGAAAGTAGGAATCGCTTCTTAGAGAAATTTAAAAAAGGGATGATGAAATGAAGCAGTTAAATTTGTATTTCTTTGGCGAAGAGAGCATAAGCTTTCAAGATGGATTCTATTTCTATGGTGGTATTTTACTGATTGTCCTATTATTGTTTTTAATTTGAGGATGGGTCCGCTGTTTTTTTCGGCTCGCTGTCCGCAGATTGAAAAATATGGAGCACAAAAAAACCGCGCAGCCAATGAGGCTGCGCGGTTTTTCAATTTAACACATATGATTCCTACTGGGCTCGAACCAGCGACCTCTACCCTGTCAAGGTAGCGCTCTCCCAGCTGAGCTAAGGAATCTCAATTTCCAGGACAAATATAAGTATATCTTGTCCACGGAAAAAGTCAATAGTTTTTGGAGAAGAAAAATACGATCTGCATTTCATCAGGCATCCAGGCGGAAAAAAGCTAGATGAAGAGCCTTTGTCCTACTGGCCAACACCCCGGAAACCGGCATCTTGTGCTTCTTGTTCAGTGCAGAACCATTCTTCCGGATTGGTTTGCTCGTAGGAGGAATCGCTCGGCATATGATAGATTTTATTGCCGCTGCGGTTGATGTTCCCTTTGATCGCGCAATCGCCTTGAGTCGGCTCTTCAGTGGCAGGGCTGTTATTTCCGGTTGAATCTTGTCCGAAGACATCTGAGTTGAAGCCCCGGTCAGTGGAATAGTTTTCGTATTGCCAAATGCCTGCTTCCTTGTCTCTCGCAATTTGTTCCGCTTGCTCGAAGTCATCGAGGTAGCGGGTATTTGGCGGGAACACATAGGCGACTCTGGCAAGTCCGGATTCAATCAGCTGTTCCTGTACACTTTCGCCATCCACATAAATATAGGCCAGCAAGCGGTCGTAGTCGTCAAAGCGGTCGCCGACGTCGAATTCGATCGATACATCGCCCGATTCAATCAGCCGTTTGTTTTCTTCAGTGGCTTCTTTGCCGAGAGGCTGTTCGCCCAGGCGTGGATGATTGGTTTCCGGTGTATCCATCAACAGATAGCGGACGGTCACTTCTTCACCCTCATAGATGATTTTGATGGTGTCGCCATCAATGACCTGTGTCACTTCCACATCGATCTGGTCGGTCGTGCCAGCGGTGTCCGTCGTCTCCAACATGCCGCAGCCTGAGAGGAAGAATAGAGTCAGTAATATAAGTTTCAATTTCATAAGGATCCCTGCTTTCGTTTCCTCATCATTATATGGAATAGTGAGCTTTGTGGCAATCAGACAGCTGGTTATGCATCTCTGTGCGGAAGCGGTCTTCCTAAAAAACGGCATAGTAAAACGCCTCTCTCAATTCCAAATTGAAGAAGGCGTTTTTATGTATGGCAGCGGCAATGGTCGTTTATAGACTTCAGCAATTAAAGTGCTGGCTCCGTTTGCTGCGCAGCTTCGTCGTAATATAAGATGGACTCTTCGGTAAGGCTTTCAAGCTTTTCTTTATTGACCCCGACTTCCAGTTCTCCTGTGAAAATAGGTTCCCACCAATTCAATTGTTTATTCATCATATTTCCTCCTCAGACGGTAGTGGTATTGTTTGACTATTCTATACCCCCAAAGGTTACACTAATAAACAAACAGCGTAAAAAAAGCCGGAAGGCCTTAAAAGGAGAGATTCTAAATGATTTCAATGGGCATCATTGGAGCGGGAATTGTTGGCGAACGGATCATTAAACAGATTCAGCAGGAAGGCTATATAGAGATCAGAGCAGTATACGATCAACAGACGGAACGGCTCACACAAATCAGCGAAACCTACGGAATTCCGATGGCGAAATCAGTGGAGGAAGTTCTCCATTCGGATATCAACTGGGTCTATATTGCGACACCGCCAGCTTTTCATGCCGAAATCGCCGAACTTGCAGCCAGTGCTGGGATCAATATCTTATGTGAAAAACCATTGGCGCAGAATGTGGAAGGCGGCGAAATGATGGCAGCTGCTGCGCAGGATAATCGCATCCAAACGGCTATGCATTTTCCGTTGATGTATAAACCGGCAGTCCGCGAAATGGCTAAGCGCGTCAAGAGCGGCCACATCGGAAAAATAGTCCGGATCGAACTGCAGACCTTTTTCCCCGATTGGCCAAGATTGTGGCAGCAGAATCCTTGGATCGGGTCGAGAAGTCAGGGAGGCTTTGTCCGTGAAGTCTTTCCCCATTATTTTCAATTGATGAACCGGCTTTTCGGTGACTTATCATTTACCTCCCATCACATCAGCTATCCGGAAGAAGTTGAAAAATGTGAAACCGGATTGATCGCCCATGGGCTTACCCGCGACCAGATTCCTTTTCTGGTGACAGGCATCAGCGGCATCGGACAAAAAGAGTTGCTGCAGTTCAAGGTTTACGGTGAGCGAGGAGTTCTGACGCTAGAGAACTGGTCAGATCTTTATGAATCGGCAAAAGGCGAAGATCGCCAATTGATCAATGAATTCGATGATGTCCCTTCGCTTTTTGAGGAAATGAACAATCAATCGACCCTTTTGGTCAATTTTGAAGAAGGACTGGTCGTCCAACGCTATATTGATCATTTATTGACTGAATAAGTGTTCATTTTTTGAATCTCCTGCCTTAATTGGTATAATGAAGAAACTTGAAGGAGGTTGGAAAATGAATTTTACAGCAACTGACGTGGAACAGATGATTGAAGAACAACGCAATTATTTTTATACAGGTGCCACTAAATCAACAGAGTTTCGGGTTGAGCAATTGCATCGGTTAAAAAAGGTGATCCAATCCCGTAAAACTGAAGTGATTGATGCCTTGAAGAAAGACTTGGGCAAAAGTGAATTTGAAGCCTATGCCACGGAAGTGGGATTTGTGCTCGACAGCATCGGCAGCATGGCGAAAAACCTGGAAGACTGGATGAAGCCGGAGCCAGTCAAGACACCGATTCATCTTCAGCCGGCGAAAAGCTTTGTCATCCGTGAACCGTATGGCTCTGTTTTAATCATCGGGCCTTTCAATTACCCCTTCCAATTGGTGATGGAGCCTTTGATCGGTGCCATCATCGGCGGGAATTGTGCAGTCGTCAAACCTTCTGAAGCGACGCCTCACGTAGCAAAAGTCATCCGTACTATCATTGAAGAAGCGTTTCCTTCCTACTATATTCGTGTAGTTGAAGGCGAGCGTGAAGAAGTGACGGCCTTGATCCACGCTTCATTCGATTATATTTTCTTCACGGGCAGCGTCAATGTCGGGAAAGTCATCATGAAAGCGGCATCGGAACGGTTAACACCGATTACCTTGGAGCTCGGCGGCAAAAGCCCGGCAATTGTGGACCAGACTGCAAATCTTGATCTGGCAGCGAAACGGATTGCTTGGGGAAAACTGATGAACACCGGGCAAACCTGTGTGGCACCGGATTATATTTGTGTGCATGAATCGGTTAAAAACGAATTCCTAAAAAAATTAACGAAAACGATACAGAACTTTTATGGCAAAGATGCACAAAAGAGCAAAGATTACGGACGCATCGTCAACACGCAGCATTTTGACCGATTAGCGGAAATCGTGCAGAAGGAAGCCAATCATGTCATCTACGGCGGCAAAATGGACCGCGATGACCTGTACATCGAGCCAGTGCTTCTGGACAACATCACTTGGGACAGCCCTTCGATGGAAGATGAGATTTTCGGGCCGATTTTGCCGATCATCACCTACAACGATTTACCGTTGCTGCTGCGCCAGATCCGCAAATTGCCGAAGCCTCTATCGGCTTACCTGTTCTCGGAAAATGACCGAGCAATCCGGTTCTTCCTGGATCAATTGCCGTTTGGCGGCGGCTGCATCAACGACACGGTTTCCCATGTGGGCAGTTCGTATCTGCCGTTTGGCGGAATCGGCACGTCAGGCATCAATTCCTATCATGGGAAATCCAGCTTTGAAACCTTTACGCATGCCAAATCGATTCTGAAAAAATCAACCAAATTTTCAACGAACCTGGTCTTTCCGCCTTATAAAAACAAAGCGAAATGGATCAAAACGGTATTGAGATAAGCGGCCTCCGGGTCGCTTTTTTTCGTTGTCGGATTGCTGGGCTCTTAGGTTGGCTTGCGCTTTTCTTTATTGTCCAGACTCCAGCGCCCAGCTCTTCGGGTCATAAGCCAGCCCAGCTGTGCGGCTGAAAACATGCCACTTTGCTGTTCTATCTTATGCCCGTCAGAGCTATACGGGCGCTTGCGCTTTTCTATTGTCCGGACTCCAGCGCCCAGCTCTTCGGGTCATAAGCCAGCCCAGCTGTGCGGCTGAAAACATGCCACTTTGCTGTTCTATCTTATGCCCGTCAGAGCTATACGGGCGCTTGCGCTTTTCTATTGTCCGGACTCCAGCGCCCAGCTCTTCGGGTCATAAGCCCACCCAGCGCCGTGGCAGAGAACGCCACTTTGCTGGTCTGTCTTATGCCCGTCAGAGCTATACGGGCGCTTGCGCTTTTCTATTGTCCGGACTCCAGCGCCCAGCTCTTCGGGTCATAAGCCCACCCAGCGCCGTGGCAGAGAACGCCCCTTTGCTGGTCTGTCTTATGCCCGTCAGAGCTATACGGGCGCTTGCGCTTTTCTTTATTGTCCAGACTTCAGCAGCCGCCCCTCGAGTCGCTTCAGTCTTACCGACAATGGCAAAGAGCGCCATTACCGGTAAGACTTCCAGCGCTTGTCGGGGCTAAACGGCTGCCTACGCTTTTCTTAAATCTGCTATGATAAATACTAAGAGGTGATGGCAATGGCGGAACGCATTTTAATTGTGGAAGATGAAAAAAGCATTGCACGTGTACTGGAATTGGAATTGAAGTTTGAAGGATACGAAATAGGCGTCGCGCATACAGGATCTGAAGGATTGATCCAATTCCGGGAACAGGATTGGGATTTGGTCCTGCTTGATTTGATGCTGCCGGAAATCCACGGGCTGGATGTTTTGAAACGCATCCGTTCTTCTGATGGGTCAATTCCGGTTATTTTACTAACTGCCAAAAACGATGTGAAAGATAAAGTGGCCGGCTTGGATTTGGGAGCTAACGATTATGTCACCAAACCATTTGAAATCGAAGAGTTGTTGGCACGGATCCGCGCTTGCCTGCGCTTGTCGAACGGCAACGGCAATTCGACGCTGCACCGATTCCATGAGTTGGAGATGAACGAAAGTACCCGGGACGTCAAAAGAGGCGGACGTGTAATCGAATTGACGCCACGGGAATTTGACCTGCTGCTGTATTTGATCAAAAATCCACAGCAGGTACTCAGCCGGGAACAAGTGCTGAATGCGGTGTGGGGCTATGATTATTACGGAGATACCAATGTGATCGATGTCTATATCCGCTATTTGCGGAAGAAAGTGGACGCCGGTGAAAACTCGACCTACATCCAGACCGTCCGTGGAGTCGGATATGTATTGAAGGAGCAAGGCCATGAAACTGAAAAATAAAATCCATATCTCTTCCGCTTTGTTGATGCTGGTCATTTTGCTGGTACTGGCTTTTGTCATTTATTTTTCATTCAGCCAATTGACATATTCAACGGAAGTGGAGCAGCTGCAGGCAGAAACAAATGCCTTAGTGGCGGATCTCAATGAAACTGCTGGAGATCCAGGAATTGTGCTGCGGGCCTATATGCCGGTCAACGGACTTGTGAAGGTGACGGTTCCAGAAGGCGAACAGCCTTCTCCCATCCAATCTCCGTCAGTGACTGTCCAGCTTCCTGCAGAATTGGAGGGCCAGTCCGGAACGGTGAATGTGGAAGGTGAGCGTTTTGCCTACAGCAAAGCACCCATCATCTGGACAGACGGCCAAGTGGCGGAATTGACAGTTGCGCAATCTTTACGGGAAACGACGAATAATTTGAATACGCTGCGCCTGGTATTGGTGGTGGGAACTTTACTGGCGATGATTCCTGTCATCATTTCCAGCATTGTGCTGGGGAAAATTGTGACACAGCCCATCACAAATCTTACAAAGACTATGACGCGCATCCAGCGAAACGGCCAATTTGAAAAATTGCCCGTGGAAGGGAAGTCTCAGGATGAGCTGGCGCAGATGGGCCATACCTTCAACGAAATGATGGGCTTGTTGGAAGAGAATTATTCCAAGCAGGAGGAGTTTGTTTCAAATGCTTCCCATGAACTGAAGACGCCGCTGACGGTCATCGGCAGTTATGCCAAATTGCTCGAGCGGCAAGGGATGCAGGATGAGAAAATTGCAGAGGAAAGCATCTCTGCCATTCGCGCAGAAACCGATCGGATGAAAGCGTTGATCGAGCAGTTGCTGCACATTGCCCGCCGGAGTGAGTCGCAAGTTGAATGGACAAAAGTGAACGCCGTAGATTTATTGGAGCAGACTGTGACAGCGATGAACACATCTTACAATCGTGAATTCAAGCTGATCACCACGGAACAGTCACTGCCGATCACGACCGATACGGCAAAGTTCAAACAGTTGCTGTATATTCTCCTGGATAACGCCCGGAAATACAGTTCGGACAAGATCGAAGTAGTGGCGAGGAAAAATGGCGACACCGTCATCCAGATTCGCGATACGGGAATCGGCATTCCAAAAGAAGCAGTGCCGTATGTCTTTGAACGCTTTTACCGGGTCGATAAAGCAAGAAGCCGGGAAACAGGTGGTTTTGGCTTGGGCTTGTCTTTGGCGAAGCAATTGGCTGATTCGCTGAACGTCAAAATCGAGCTGGAAAGCATCGAACAGCTGGGGACCACAGTATCCATCATTTTCTCAGAGAATTTTAATGTTGGGGATGTACACTCAAAGCAGGAGGGATTGTGATGCGAAAATGGATGGTTATGGCGTCAGCGACAATCTTGCTAGGAGCAGTAGTCTTGGTGTTTCTGTTGTTCCCGAATTCTTCAGAGGAGATAACGATGGATCAGGCCAATGAAACGGTGATCAGCCTCTACGGAGGAAAAGTGGAACAAACCACGGAATCCGGTAAAGTCTACAGCGTGGAATTTCAGCGGGCGGATGGACGTTACTTGGCATTGGTCAACCGACAGAACGGTCAAGTCGAAAATATGGAATTGATTGAAAAAACGGCAGCGGCCAAAGAACTGACTGAACAGCAAGCGAAGGACCTTGCTTTGGAAAAAGCTGAAGGGACAGTCGACAGCATCAGTTACGACGAAGGACGCAATGAGTATGACGTCAAGGTCAAGGGAGAAACACAGATGTCGACGGTTGTCTTATCTGCAGCAACTGGGGAAGTATGGAAGATTAGCCAGGAGCCGATTGAAGCGGAATCTCCAGCGGAGGAACCGGAACCTGATCGAATCATTACGCGGGATGAAGCAGTCCGGCTGGCTAAAAACACCTTGGACGGAGAACTTCAGGAAGCGGAGTTTGTACAGACGGAAGACGGCGGCTACTACTTGGTGGAAATTGAAAACGATCAGACCGAGCAAGAAGCGACTGTTCAGATCCATGCAATACGCGGTGATACGATGTCGGTCGAGTGGGATGATTGACACTGAGAACAGTTTCATGGATTTCTCATCAAATTCTCATAAAGCCTTAATCTTCTCCTCAGAAGAGAAGGTTATTGTAAGAGTAACAACAAATGAGGAGGAGAAATTACATGAAGAAATTAATTTACATTCCAGTTGCAGCAGGGGTTTTAGCGTTTGGGGGCATTGTCTTGGCCAACACCGAAGCGCCTGCAGCCAATCCAGCATCTACATCAGGAACGGTGACCAATGAAGTGCAGACATCCTCAGCAACTGAAAAAATGCTCAGTTTTGAGGAAGTCTCAGCGAAAGCCTTGGAGTTGGCAGATGGTCGCATCACCGATATTGAATTGGACAAAGATGACAGAAGACCCCATTACGAAGTCGATATCGATTTTGATGGCTACGAATATGATTTTGAATTCGATGCCTACACAGGCGAAGTACTGAAGCAAAAACGTGAAAAAGACAGAGATGACGATTCTAAACAAATGAAAGAAGCAGCTTCATCGGCAGGTACATCATCCGCTGCAAGCAATTCCACTAGCCAAACGGCATCATCGAGCGAGGAATTGATCGGTTCTGAAAAAGCAGTCGAGGCAGCTTTAGCAGTAGTGAGCGGAACAGTTGAAAGTCTCGAACTCGAAAAAGATGATGGCGTTTCGTATTACGAAATCGATATTAAAGATGGCCGTACGGAGCATGATGTCGAGGTCAATGCAAAAGATGGTTCCATATTGAAAGTCGATTCGGATACTGATGACGATGATGATGACTGGGATTAATCAAAACCTATACACTAACTAAAACACAAAAAAACAGCAGGAGAAAAATCCGTGGATTTTTCTCCTGCTGTTTTTCAGTTATTGAGCGGCAACAGAATTTTGGCGGCTGTTCCTACGCCCAATGTACTCGATATAAGGAGGTCGCCTTGATGTTCTTGGACGATTTTCTGGGAAATGAGCAATCCCAGCCCTGTGCCGGTTGCTTTCGTCGTATAAAAAGGTTGGAAAACCTCTCCTAAATCTGCTGCTGAGATGCCATTTCCCGAATCATTGAAGGTGATGGACAACATGGATTCGTCTTCGGCTTTCATCAAAATCCGAATTTCTCCAGGTTCATCCATCGACTCAATCGCATTCTTCAGTAAATTGATGAAAACTTGCTTCAAGTGATGCTCTTCCCCGTTGACCTGAAAATCTTCATCCCAATCTTTTTTCACTGTGATGCCATGCAGATTAAGTTCTGGACCGAACAGCAGCAAAATATCATCCAATGCATTTTGGATACTGAACTTCTTCAATGCTGAAGCTTGAGGTTTTGCCAAAATCAGAAATTCACTGATGATCAGGTTGATCCGGTCCATCTCGGATTGGATCAATGCTGTATACTCCGGAAACAGATGCTTGGGATCATGGTGCATCATTTGGACGAAACCGGAAATGACGGTCATCGGATTTCTGATTTCGTGTGCAACGCCTGCAGCAATTTCGCCGGCGAGCTTCAGTTTTTCCGATTGAAGAATCAGTTTTTCCGACTCTTTCTGATAGCTGATATCCCGTGAGATGATGGACGTGGCTATCACTTTTTGAGAATGGTCAAAAATGGGTGATAAGGTGACCTGTGCATGGAAACGGCTGCCATCTTTTCGGACATCTACGGTTTCAAGCAGGGAATAACTTTCCCCTTGTTGAACGTCCAATGTTCGTTTCTCGGCGGCCTCTCTCATATCCTCCGGATAAAGCGGCAAGATTTTTCCGATGCATTCTTCGGAAGTCCACCCATAAAGATCCTCGAAAGCCGGATTGACGGCGATGATTTTATTGTTTGAATCGAACACCGCAATGGCATCTTTCGCAGTTTCAAAAAATAATTGTAGATAACCTTCCTTCGACATCAAGGCCTTTTCCATCGACGCATTTTTAATTTCTAACTGCTTCCAGTAATGGCTGAAATAAATACTGTGTAAAAGTGTAATCGATAATACAGCAACGAAAAAAACAACAATAGAGAGTTGGATATAAGGCAATGGGGCTCTCGCTGCAAACCGGTCAAATACGGTCAATAGAAGCGCAAATTCAATAGAAGTGACAACAGCCAGTATGACGATTGGTTTCGTATCATTGTATAGGGCAGAAGCAATAATGGGTATTACAAAAAAAACAAGCGTTACAGAGGACAAAGATTCGAAATTTAAAATGAAAACATACAAATTCATAGCAAAAAGAACCATGAATTGAAGAGCACGTTCCTGTATTTTTACAGAAAATAACCCCAGCAGCACCAGATAGGAAAAGATGCCGAACAACGGCGATATAATTGCAGAATTCATCTCGATCCACTGATTGAGCAGAAAATGCAGGATGCTTGAAAATCCGTACAAATGGATGAATAATTGATTTCTTTTGCGGTTGGTTTCATTTCTTTCCATTGGACACCTCAAGTTCATGCTTTTATGTGGTTCATTGCGTATACTTGCTTGTCGAATTTCATTAAGCAATTCTATTTTTCACTAGAACCAACCTAGAAATGGCTGATGCCAGAGGCTGGGGTGAATTCTTTGAGTCAACTTATACTATAATACTATAAGACAGGACTGTCCGAACATCTTTCATTTTGATATGATTATAAGATCGAGGAGTGATAGAAATGACTTACCAATGGAATCAAAACGAAACCATCGAATTATTGAAAGAACTAGTGGAAATTCCAAGCCCTTCAGGATACACCATGGATGTCATGTCAAAAATCCGCACAGTGTTGACACAGTGGGGCGTTGATCACAAGACCACCCATAAAGGTGCGGTGATTGCGACGATCGAAGGGGAAAATCAGCAGCAGCATCGGCTTCTGACTGCTCATGTTGATACACTCGGCGCGATGGTGAAGGAAATCAAACCAAGCGGCCGCTTAAAGCTGTCATTGGTCGGAGGCTTTAAATTTAATGCCATCGAAGGGGAAAACTGCCTCATACATAAAGCGGATGGCTCGACGGTCTCCGGAACCATTCTTTTGCATCAGACCACCGTCCATGTCTACAAAGATGCAGGATCCGCTGAACGCAGTGCAGACAATATGGAAGTTCGCCTGGACGAGAAAGCTTTTTCGCAGGAACAGGTAAGAAGCCTCGGCATTGAAGTAGGCGATTTTGTGTCGTTCCAGCCAAGATTTGAAGCGACCCAATCCGGATACATTAAATCCCGCCATTTGGATGATAAGGCAAGCACGGCGTTGCTCCTTCAATTGGTGAAGCATTTGAAAGAGACTGGAGAACAGCTGCCGAATACGACCCACTTTTATATATCCAATAATGAAGAAATCGGCTATGGCGGCAATTCAAGCATACCTCCGGAAACACAGGAATACATTGCGGTCGACATGGGCGCTATTGGAGACGGACAGGAATCGGATGAATATACCGTTTCCATTTGTGCGAAAGATTCAAGCGGCCCTTATCATTACGGATTGACCCGCCATCTGATTTCCCTGGCGAAAGACCAGGGGATCGACTACAAAGTCGACATCTATCCCTATTATGGATCGGATGCTTCAGCTGCGATCAGCGCCGGCCATGATGTTAAACATGCCTTGTTTGGTCCGGGCATTGAAGCGTCACATTCGTATGAACGTACCCATACAGATTCATTAAAAGCGGCGGCAGCCTTGCTTCATGCATACGTGCTGTCTCCATTGGTTTCATAAGAGTTAGGAGAGGATCTACATGAACAGCAAAGATTTACTTGCGGCAATTCCATATAAGCAGATTAAAGGAGCTTTGCCCGAAACGGTTGAACACCTGACAATAGATTCCCGTGACATTAAAGCCGGCTCAATTTTTGTATGCATCGCCGGCTATACAGTGGATGGCCATGATTTTGCACAAGGTGCTGCGGATCAAGGGGCAGCGGTGATCATAGCTGAAAGGCCATTGACCATTGATAATGCGACAGTCGTCCTTGTAGACAGCACTTCGCGGACTTTGGGTCTATTAGCTGCTAAGTTTTACGACTATCCTTCCAAGCTTCTTCACATGATCGGTGTCACCGGCACCAACGGCAAAACCAGTGTGGCGGGCATCCTGCATTCAATGCTGATGAATCTTGGCGAGAAATCGGCGTTGACGGGCACGATTGGCTTCAACCTGAATGGCCAACTGCATCCATCGGCCAATACGACAAACGATGTATTGACGACACAGCAGATGATTGCACGTGCACGCGATGAAGATTGTTCGCATATGACGATGGAAGTTTCGTCGCATGGCTTGGTCCTCGGCCGTCTTGCAGGAGTGGAATTCGACACGGCAATTTTCACCAATCTTACGCATGACCATCTGGATTTCCATGGCACTATGGAAGAATATGGCCATGCCAAAGCTTTATTGTTTTCGCAGCTGGGGCAGGATCTTGCCAACCGGAAACAGGCCATTTTAAACGCGGATGATTCCTGGTCCAACGAAATTGCGAAAATGACGCCTCACCCCGTTTACACATACGGCATTCGCAACGACGCTCAATTCCAAGCGAAGGAAATCGAACTGACACATGAAGGTACGTCCTTCACTCTTGAATGTTCGGAAGGGAAGTTCCCGGTAAGCATGAAGTTGCTTGGCGAATTCAATGTTTCCAATGCATTGGCGGCAATTGCCGCATTATATGCGGAAGGCTACAAACTGCATGAAATCCTGAAGGCTTTATCGGAGATTTCCCCTGTCGAAGGCCGTATGCAGAAAGTGGAAATCGAGGCGCCTATCTCGGTTTTCATCGACTATGCGCATACACCGGATGCAATTGAAAAAGCGATTGATGCTGTCCAGGATTTCAAAACGAATAAAATCATTTTCCTGGTAGGAACAGGCGGCAACCGCGATAAAACAAAACGCCCTATCATGGCTGAAAAAGCATCCGTCGCAGATTATGTCGTATTGACGACAGATGATCCACGCGATGAAGCTTACGACAGTATTTTAGGTGATTTGGAAACCGGCATGACCCACAGTAATTTCGCCTGCATCGGCGACCGCGAAGAAGCGGTCAAGCATGCTGTGCAACAGGCAGAAACGGGCGACATCATTATTCTTGCCGGAAAAGGGCATGAAGATTACCAGATTATCGGCAATACCAAATACCCGCACAGCGACAAAGAAATCGCGATACAGGAAGCATTGAAAAAGTTTCAGTGAAAAAGTCTAACCAAAATAATTAGCGGTGCATAACCCCAACCAGGCTGGCCACTTCGCTTTCCGTGGGCTCAGCTTCAGCCTCCTCGTCACTGGAAAAACCCATGCTCCTGCATCGCTGCGCTAGCTTCGTCGCAAAGGCATTGGCCTTACAAGTTTCGGCCAATGCCTTTCCTGCGGGGTCTTCAGCTTTCGTCGCTGCGCTGCTCCCACAGGAGTCTCGTGGCCAGCCTGGTCGGGAATGTGTTGATTCGATCAAAGACAGAAGCCTGCTAGTCAGTTACAGGATAAAAATAGTAACAACAAATCGGAGAGATCTTTCACTCAAGGATCCGAAGTGCAAGGCGGCGAAGGGCAAAGATATGCTCCTGCATCGCTGCGCTAGCTTCGTCGCAAACGAGTCAGGCACAGCCCGAGCCCGTGGAAAGCGTCCGCCTGGAGCGCAGGATCCGGTGTAAACATGATGAGATGAGTATTTATTCTTCTAATGATCTAAATACTCTTTTGTCTATAAGCTTAAAAAGAAGCCTCCAGTGGCTTCTTTTTTCTGCAGGCGTTAAAATTCCTTGTTTTTTTCAGTCCCCTTCTCTAATATGAAGAGAGTAGATTAAAGGAGCGTATAAACATGTCAGACCAATTAAAGAATGAAATTCAAAATAGAAGAACCTTCGCCATCATATCCCACCCGGATGCCGGGAAAACGACCTTAACGGAAAAGCTGTTATTATTCGGTGGAGCTATCCGTGATGCCGGAACTGTCAAAGGGAAGAAAAGCGGCAAGTTCGCTACATCCGACTGGATGGAAATCGAGAAGCAACGGGGAATTTCTGTAACTTCTTCCGTCATGCAATTTGATTATGCCGGGCACCGCGTCAATATTCTCGACACTCCCGGACACCAGGATTTCAGTGAAGATACCTACCGAACCTTGATGGCCGTCGACAGTGCTGTCATGATCATCGATGTTGCCAAAGGAATTGAAGCGCAGACCGTCAAGCTTTTCAAAGTCTGTAAGATGCGCGGCATTCCGATTTTCACCTTCATCAACAAAATGGATCGCCAAGGAAAAGAGCCTTTGGAATTGATGGAAGAATTGGAAGAAGTATTAGGAATTCAATCCTATGCAATGAACTGGCCGATTGGCATGGGGAAAGAATTTCTCGGCATTTACGACCGTTTCAACAAACGCATTGAGCCATTCCGTTCTAAAGAAGGACGTTTCCTGGAGTTGAATGAAGAAGGGAAATTACTGAATGACCACGAAATGACCAAATCGTCCTATTATACACAAGCGATGGAAGACATCGATCTATTGAACGAAGCCGGCAACGATTTTTCAATCGACCGGGTGAAAAAAGGCGAATTGACGCCGGTGTTCTTCGGCAGTGCTTTAGGCAATTTCGGTGTTGAAACCTTCTTGGAAACTTACCTGCAATTTGCACCTTCGCCGCAGCCGCGCGATACACAGGAAAAAGAGGAAATCGATCCGGTCGAGATGCCGTTTTCAGGGTTTATTTTCAAAATCCAAGCCAATATGAACCCCGCTCACCGCGACCGCATCGCTTTTGTACGGATTGTTTCCGGCAAATTCGAGCGGGGCATGAACGTGACGTTGGCGCGTACCGGCAAAAACATTAAATTGTCACAAACCACCCAGTTCCTGGCGGATGACCGCGAAATGGTCAATGAAGCCGTAGCTGGAGATATCATCGGTCTCCATGATGTGGGGAATTACCAAATTGGTGACACCATCACCAGCGGAAAGAAATTCCAATTTGAAAAACTTCCTCAGTTCACTCCAGAACTTTTCATGAAAGTGACCGCTAAAAACGTCATGAAACAAAAGCACTTCCATAAAGGAATTCTTCAGCTTGTACAGGAAGGCGCGATCCAATACTACAAAACGCTTCACCTGGAAGAAGTCATCCTTGGTGCAGTCGGGCAGTTGCAATTCGAAGTGTTCGAACACCGGATGAAAAATGAATACAATGTAGATGTGCGAATGGAGCCGGTCGGTTCTAAAATTGCACGCTGGATTGAAAATGAAGAAGATGTCAAAGAATCGATGTCAAGTGGACGTTCCATGCTTGTACGGGACCGTTTCGATAATTATGTCTTTTTATTCGAAAACGAGTTTGCGACACGCTGGTTCCAGGACAAAAATCCGGGCATTCGATTGTACAGCCTACTATAAAAATAAGAACCTGCTTCGGCAGGTTTTTTTATTTTTTTGAAAAAAGTGGCAAAAAGGTGAACATCATCTATATGATTTGCGGTTGCAAGTGATTTTTCTTATGATAGAGAAACACGGATAAGAGAGGGTTGGACAAATGAAAATAAGCGATTTTTCGATAAAAAGGCCTGTTTTTACGCTGGTTATTATGTTCCTGATCATCATTTTGGGAGCGGTCTCATTCAGCCGTATTCCGATTACACTGATACCTGAACTTAATCCGCCGATTGGTGTAGTAGTGACCAACTACCCTGGGGCCAGTCCCACAGAAGTAAGTGAGAAAGTAACAAAGCCCCTGGAAGCGAATTTGGCGACCTTGCCGGGGATTGAGTCGATTCAATCGAACAGCCAGGAAGGTTCAAATTTTATCCTGCTGGAATTTGATTGGTCGACGGATATCGACGATGTCCAATCAGACATTATGCAGCGGATCGACCAAACACCGATACCTGATGATTCAAACGATCCACGCTTTCTGAAGTTCGACCCTTCTCAATTCCCGATTCTTCAGTTGTCTCTGCGGTCAAGTGACCCGGATGCTGATGTGCGTGTGGTTGCGGAAGAATTGGAAACGGAGCTTCGCCAGACAGATGGCGTGGCCAGCGTGAATATTTCCGGTTCTTTAATAGAAGAAATCCAAATCGAATTGGACCAGGCAGAACTTGAGGAACGCGGCCTCCAACAATCGGACGTGGTCCAGCTGATCCAGGCAAATAACATTTCATTGCCGGGGGAACCGATTGAAACCGAAGATGGCCGGAACTTGACTACCCGAATTATCAGTACCTTGACAAGTGTTGAGGAGATACGGGAACTCGTTCTTACGATTGACCCCATAGAAGGCGATAATGTAACAATCGCTGATGTCGCCGAAGTCAACGTCAGCGAACGTCAAAGCAATAGTGAAACAAGAACCAATGAAGAGCCGGCTGTCCTGCTGTCGGCATTGCAGGAATCTCGGGCAAATACAGCTGAAGTTTCAGATGCTTTCCAGGAAAGGCTGGATGAGTTGCTGAGCGAAGAACGTTTTGAAGGAGTTGAAGCGGATATCCTGTTTGACCAGGGCGATTACGTCAAATTGGCAATCGGCAATATCGGTCAAACCCTGATTCTGGGTGGGATTTTTGCGATGCTCGTCTTGTTCTTTTTCCTGCGCGGCATCAAGAGTCCGATCATTATCGGGGTGGCCATTCCTTACTCGGTCATTGTGACTTTTGTGTTGATGTTCTTTGCTGACTTTGCTTTGAATATTTTAACTTTGGGTGCACTCGCTCTCGGTATCGGGATGCTAGTGGATAACGCGATTGTGGTCATCGAGAATATCGAGCGCCATTTGGCAATGGGTAAAAACTCGAAGAAAGCCGCTTCCGAAGGCGCGAAGGAAGTTTCGGGTGCAATCATTGCATCCACCCTCACCACTGTCGCTGTTTTTATACCGGTTATCTTCATATCCGGCTTGATCGGAGAAATTTTCTTTGAATTTGCTTTAACGATTTCATTCAGCCTTTTTGCCTCTTTAGCGGTGGCTTTGACCGTCATTCCGATGATGGCTTCAAGAATGCTTGGAAAACCAAGCGACAAGCCAAAAGTGCAGAAAGATGCGTCAAAAAGCGTCAAAGCATTCGAAGGATCCGTTATTTGGGCATTGCGCCACAGAATCATCGTCTTGTTTACGGCACTTGTTTTGCTGGTAGTCGGCGCTTTTGGCGTGATGCAAGTCGGTACAGAATTTATACCGGCGACAGACGAAGGTTTCGTCAGTGTTTCTGTAGAGCTTGAAGAGGGCTCTTCGAGAACAGCAACAGACGAGGTGGTCAATCAGATTGAAGATGAATTGAAACTGGAAGAAGATGTAGATGTTTACGTCAGCTTGATCGGTTCGACTCAGCAGGGACAGGCGCAAGGTTCCTCAGAATCAAATACTGCTGAAATCTATGTGAAACTTGTGGACCTGGGCGAACGGGATCGTTCCATTTTCGAATTTGTGGATGAAGTCCAGCCGCGGGTACTGGAGAAAGTTGGAGAGCAGGCTTTGGTCAGCTTCAACTTGCAGACAGCAGCCGGTTCTTCGCCAAATACCCTATCCTTTACAGTGACGGATACCGATCGGCAACGGCTGGATAACGCGGTCGCTGATATTGAAGGGGTTTTAACAGACCTTCCAGAAGTGACAGAACTGACGAATGACCGTCAAGAAACGATCGATGAGATCCAGATGACCATCAATCGTGATGCGGCCACCGAGTATGGCTTGCCGCCGGTTCAAATAGCTCAGACTGTCAATAATATCACTCGGGGCGTATTGGCTACACAGGTATTGACGGAGAATGATGAAGTCCTCAGTGTTTACGTCGCTTATGAAGAAGGCGAAAGAAACAGTCTTGAAAAGCTGCGCGAATTATCGCTACGGACGCCTGCAGGGGAATTCGTTGAGCTTCAGGAGCTTGCAGATATCGAAGTTGCACAAGGGCCTGTCAGCATTCAACGAGTGGACCAGGCAGACAGTGTCTCCTTTACCCTGCAGCATCAATCGAGCATCACTTTGGGCGACATGTCTGATGAGGTGGATACAGCAATTGCAGAATTGGACTTGGATGAAAATACGATGATTTCGTTTGGCGGAGACCGGGAATTGTTGGATAACTCCATAAACGATATGATGCTTGCGGTTGTGCTTGCTATCGTCTTGGTTTACATCGTTATGGCCGCACAATTCGAATCCTTCAAATATCCATTGGTCATCATGTTCACTGTACCGTTGATGGCGATTGGTGTAGCAATTGCCTTGTTTGTCACACAGACGCCGGTCAGCATCACCGCAGTTATCGGCCTGCTGGTTCTGGTGGGTATTGTCGTCAACAACGGGATTGTGCTGGTTGATTACATCAATCAGCGGAAACAAGCGGGAATGGGTTCCTACGACGCCATTATTACTTCCGTCCACGATCGCCGCCGTCCAATCTTAATGACGGCATTGACGACTATTTTAGGCTTGCTTCCTCTGGCGATTGGAATTGGGGAAGGGACTGAAATCAACCAGCCGATGGGGATTACTGTAATCGGTGGACTTATCAGTTCAACCTTGCTGTCCCTTTACATTGTACCGATTGTCTATAGCCTATTTGATAAACAAACAAGAAGAATGAATAAAAAGTAAGCCTTCGGGTTTACTTTTTCTTTTTGCTGAAAATTATTGGAAAATTTAGTATGATTGTAAAAAGGAGATGTATCTATGAGAGAAGTGGTATTTACAGGATTTCCAGGATTCATTGCCAGTCAATTGATTCAAAAGCATGCCGAGAACAACGAAGCGATTTCGGCCATCATCCTTTCGTCGGAACGGCCGAAAGCAGAAAAGGAAGCTGAGCGCATCCAAAAAGAAACCAATTGCCGGGCCATTAAACTGATTGAAGGTGATATCACCAAAAGCGGCCTTGGACTTGCACATGCCGACAAAGAATATTTAGAAAAGAAAGAAGTGACATTTTGGCATCTTGCGGCAATTTATGACCTAGCAGTTCCAAGAGATCTTGCGTGGAAAGTCAATGTGGGGGGAACCCGCTACGTGAATGACTTTGTCGCGGCATTGCCTGTTATGGAACGTTACGTCTATTTCAGTACCGCTTATGTAGCAGGCAATCGGGAAGGAACTATTTATGAAAATGACTTGAAGCGTCCACAAGCTTTCAAAAACTTTTATGAGGAAACAAAGTTCGAAGCGGAATTACTGGTGAATGAAATGAAAAAAAAAGTGCCGGTTACGATTATCCGTCCCGGTATTGTCCGAGGCCATTCAGTGACAGGGAAAACCATCAAATTTGATGGGCCTTATTTTTTCCTGAATTTGATTGATCGCGTCAAGTTCCTGCCAATCATTCCATTTGTCGGACGTTCAAAATCCTATATTAATGTAGTACCGATCGATTATATTTTGAATGCCTCCATCTATCTCAGCAAGTTGGAAGCAGCAGAAGGGCAAACTATCCATCTGACAGATCCGAACCCTCATCCGGTGGAAGAAGTTTACCGCGGAATGGTCCACCTGATGACCGGGAAAAATCCAAAAGGGCGATTGCCGCACAACTTGGCGAAAGTGTCTTTGTCGGTTGCTGCAATAAGAAAAAGGTTGGGGGTGGAGGTTGAAACTTTGGATTATTTGACTTGGTCCGCGAATTTTGACACACAGAATGCCAAACGCCTTCTGAATGGCAGTGGCATTCACTGTGCCGATTTTCTTGAAACCATGCCGGCAATGGTGGATTTTTACAATCTGCACAAAAATGACAAGAAATTTCAAATCACCATTCATTAAAACTTTGCCTTGCATAAAAAAGATGCTATACTGACATTACAACTCAATACACTTTGACTTTCAGTCAAGGGGGAGTAGCTATAGGGAAACCTATTTCACAGTCGTCAATACATGGTTAGTAGCCATCGGTTGTGATAGCAAACGAATTTTGCTTAGCGAGACCTTTGCCTTTATTTAGGCGGAGGTCTTTTTTGGTGGCAAAAATAGGAGGAGAAAGCGGAATGGAAGCAATTTTATTGGAGTATGCCTGGGTCCTATTGGTATTAGTTGGACTTGAAGGGCTACTGGCTGCAGATAATGCAGTGGTAATGGCAGTAATGGTTAAGCATTTACCGAAAGAGCAACAGAAGAAAGCATTGTTTTATGGATTGGTAGGAGCTTTCGTCTTCCGCTTTGCAGCATTATTCATGATTACACTGTTAGTTAATATTTGGCAGATCCAAGCACTTGGAGCAGCTTATCTATTGTTTATTTCAATCAAGAGCATATATGATCAGCGCAAAGGGGATACAGACGAGATTCTTGAAGGCGTGGATGCAAAACCTGAGAAAAAAGGTTCAAGTTTTTGGATGACCGTATTGAAAGTGGAGTTGGCCGATATTGCATTTGCCATCGACTCAATGCTGGCAGCGGTTGCGTTGGCAGTAACCTTGCCGCATTTGACTGTCTTCAATATGGAAGATATAGGCGGCATTAACTCAGGCCAGTTTATGGTCATGCTTGCCGGTGGATTGATCGGAGTAATCATCATGCGATTTGCAGCACATAAATTTGTGCAATTGCTTGAAAAATACCCACAGCTCGAAACAGCAGCTTTTGTTATTGTTGGATGGGTCGGCGTGAAATTATTGGTCATGACTTTATCCCACGAAAATGTCGGGATTCTGCCACACGATTTCCCACACTCAACACCATGGACATTAATCTTCTGGACAGTACTCCTTGGCATCGTTGTAGTTGGAGGAATTCTCGGAGTCAAACAGAATAAAGAACAGGTTAAGGAGCAGGAAGTTAAATAAGAGCGTGTTCCTGTAAGGAAAAACTAAAAAAGGTGCATTGAATCCAATTCAATGTACCTTTTTTCTATAGACTTTTAAGAAGTCGAATCGGCTACCCACAAAAGAACCATTTTAAAAGCGAATAATGGTAAGAACAGAAAAACCTGCCTCTTTTCAATTGAATCCTTCAAAGTTACAATCAAGTAGGCAATGACTTTGAGAAGAGGTGAGTGGTGTGCTTTTAACTTCATTGGGTGGGCGATTTGGACGTATCGAAAAATCCAATGCTGAAATATTGGTAATACAAGCTCAGGACGGTGATGAGCAGGCTTTGCATGACTTGCTTTTTTCCTATTCACCCTTTATGAAAAAGACGGCATCACAAGTATGCAAACGATTTATCGACGATCATGATGATGAATACAGTGTGGCGCTTTCTGCTTTTAACGAAGCTGTGCAAAAGTTTGACCATACCAATAATGCTTCATTTCTGACATTTGCCCACATGGTCATCCGTAGGCGTGTCATTGATTTTATACGCAAGGAAAGCCGCCGGGACGAATTCAGCCATGATTTCATGCCGGCAGCAGAGCCGGAAACGCATAATGGCATAGCAGATTATGCCGCTTCCGAAGCATACGACACCAATCAGCAGAACCAGAAAAGACGGGAGGAAATCGCTTTATACGAAGAGATTCTCCGGGAATTCGGCTTGTCCTTTCAGGAACTGGTTAAAGTGTCGCCAGCTCATCAGGATGCACGCATCACTTCCATCCAGATTGCCCAATTGGTAGCTGAAACCGATGAATATAACCAATACTTATTGGAAAAGAGAAAATTGCCGATCAAGGAGATTGAAAAGTTGGTTAAGGTTTCACGAAAAACGATTGAACGCAATCGAAAGTACATAATCGCTATGGCGTTGCTGCAGATGAGCGATTTGCATTTTTTAAAAGATTATTTGAAGGGGCGGTTAAACTGATGCGGAGACAATCGGGAATATGCATAGAACTGAATCAGGACCGCTCCATTTTTCTGATGGCAAATGGCCGGTTCATCAAAGGGACGCCTGCAGGGAATCCGTCAATAGGAGAAGAAGCTTCTTTTTATCCATACGAAAAAAAACCGGCAGTTCGCTGGCAGCCGATTATGGCACCTGTAATCGCGGCAGTGGCTGCTTTGGTTCTGTTTATGTCTGGTTTGGTATCACCTGCTGAAGAAGCTTTCGGCTATGTACAGGTTCAAATCAACCCCGGTGTTGAACTGGGGATCAATGACCAGTATGAAGTGGTATCGATTCGTGAATTGAACAGTGACGGACACGAGTTGATTCATCAACTGGATGATTGGAAAAATGACTCCCTGTTAGATGTGCTGAGCCGCGTTTTTGAAATAGCGGTGACAGACCAGACAGAACAAATTACGATTACGGCAGTTGAAGAAGATGACAGTGACTTTGACAAGGCTATCAAGAAAGTTGTTCTTGCGGTTTCTTCAGATGCGAAAAATAAGCAAATGGCAATTCAGATGAAGGAAGCCACAAAGGCGCAATGGCGTCAATCAAGAGAAGATCACGTCCCTGTTGGACAAATGATCAAAAAAACCGAAACCTTGAAAATCCAGCAGCAGCCTGATGTGCGGAAATCGGGGGAAGAGGCCGAGGCCGTAACGGTGCCAAAAGAAAACAAAGCGGTCAATGAGCAAAAACCGCCAACCAATAATAACGGAAAGAATCATGAGAAAGAAACAAAGAATACCAAGCCGGCAGATAAAAACAAGACAATTCCTCCAAGAGGTGAGAAGAAACCAGCTCCGCCTGCAGCAGAAAAGAAACAAAACAATCCATCACCAAAAACAGAGCAGCAAAAAACACAGAAGCCAAACAGGAAAGCTGAAGAGCCTGCAGCCAAAACCGAAAAAGCTCCTCCTGTAAAAACGGAGGAAAAGAACAATTCAAACAAGCCTGCTCCAAAAGAAAAACCTGCTGAGAAAAAAGAAAAGAACCCAGCAGAACACAAAGAAAAGAATCCGTCAGAGAACAAAGCTCGCCCAAACAATGAAGCGCCAGGACAGCAAAAGAAGAAGGATACCCCAGCAGCCAGCAATAATTCCATTCATAAAACCGAACCTCGACCTTCAATGGATCAAGAGAAGAAAGACAGCCAGGCTCCCGATCACAGCAGTAAAGATGAAAAACAAGATCAGAAGCAAAGTGGGAACTCTTCGAAGCCACAAAATGAACAAGGAAATAAAGAGAAAGAGTAGAAGTGAATCTTCTGCTCTTTTCCTTTTTACCTATTCATAGAAGAAAGGGATTTTCTTTTTTACCGCTCAGATGGACGAAACTACACAGAAATTGAGCAAAGTGATAGGAGGTCCATCAAGTACATATCCCTGCTCTATCGGCTTATAGCAATTGAAGCCCATTTGTTCTTCTTAAATAGATTTTCGATTTCTCTTTCTTTTTGTCTATTCTTTTCATAGAATGGGGAGAGAGTAAACGCTGAAGGGAATCAATGTCTTATGAATAAATCATTTCAAAAAGTACGGAATCTGACACCTGCCCAGGCAATAGTTTCGTATTATTTTGTGGCAATTGCAGTTTCCTTCTTATTATTGAGGTTACCGAATGTCCATAAACCAGGGATGACCATCCCCTTAATCGACAGCCTCTTTACGGCAGTCAGTGCTGTGAGTGTAACAGGTTTAACTGTCATCAATGTTGTCGAAACCTACACGGTATTTGGCATTGTCGTTCTAATGGTGATTTTGCAGCTGGGCGGCATTGGCATCATGTCCATCGGAACGTTTTTTTGGCTCCTTGTCGGGAAGCGAATTGGCTTGCGTGAACGCCAACTGATCATGGTTGACCATAACCAATCGAGCATGGCGGGTGTGGTCAAGCTGATCCGTGAAATCGTCAAGATCCTGCTGCTGATCGAAGCAGTGGGGGCTCTTATTCTGACGATTTATTTCACGCAGTTTTTTCCGACGTTCCAGGAAGCTTTGCTCCATGGCGTGTTTGGATCAGTAACTGCGACAACGAACGGCGGATTTGATATTACAGGAGAATCATTGATGCCTTATTTCAATGATTATTTCGTGCAAATCATCAATATGATCCTCATCATTTTAGGAGCGATCGGTTTCCCGGTACTGATTGAAGTAAAAGAGTTTCTGTCAAACAAACAAAAGTATTTCCGATTCTCTTTATTTACCAAAATCACCACAAGCATATTCGCTATTTTGCTGGCGGTCGGAACAGTCGGCATCCTATTGCTGGAATCCTTCCGTGCCTTTAAAGGGATGAGCTGGCACGAATCTGCATTCGCGGCAATTTTCCATTCGGTTTCTTCCCGTTCCGGTGGATTGGTGACAGTGGATATCACACAATTCAGTGATGCAACAAATGTCTTCATGAGTGCGTTGATGTTCATCGGTGCTTCTCCAAGTTCGGCAGGAGGAGGAATTCGGACAACGACTTTTGCAATCGCCATCCTCTTTTTGATTAATTTTGCGCGCGGGAAAAACACCATTCAAATTTTTAAGCGGGAAATTGAATTGATTGATGTTTTCCGATCATTTGCTGTCATTTTTCTGGCATTTTTCATGGTACTCGTCGCAACCATCGCCTTGCTCATCACTGAGCCCCAAGCGACAATCGTAGAAGTTATTTTTGAAATCACTTCTGCTTTCGGAACTTGTGGAATGTCGCTGGGGATAACAGGTGATTTGTCGTCTACCGGAAAGGTCATCATCATGGCCTTAATGTTTGTGGGGCGTGTAGGGTTGATCTCATTCCTTTTCACAATTGGCGGGAAAACAGACCCGACCAAATTCCATTACCCGAAAGAGCGCGTAATCATCGGTTAAATCCTGGAAGATGTTATTTTGATGGAAAAAGACTATAATTAGTGTAATGCAGCTTAAACAGTGGAAAGAGTGAATCGGATGAATGAAGATATTAAACAATCGCTGAAATTATTTATCGTGTTGTCGCGTGCGCATAAAGCAATTACCGAACAAACCAATCAGTTTTTTCAAGCAAGTGGAGTAAATCCTACTGAATTTGCTGTTTTGGAGCTTTTATACCATAAAGGCAAGCAGCCGCTCCAAAAAATAGGGGGCAAAATCCTGTTGGCGAGCGGCTCCATCACGTATGTCATCGATAAGCTTGAAAAACGCGGTTATATCACACGCGTCAATTGTCCGAATGACCGCCGCGTGACCTATGCGGAAATATCGGAACAGGGAAAAGAATTCATGGCTCAGATTTTTCCGGAGCACGAAAAGAAATTGCATGAATTAACAGAAGCACTGTCAAGTGAAGAAAAAGAACAAGCCATTGAATTGATGAAGAAATTGGGCTTGTCGATTAAAGACCTATCCTATTGAACAAAGCAAAAAGGCCATCCGAACATCGGATGGCCTTTTTCTATAAGCTATAATCACTTGGTTTTTTATTGTTCCAAGGATTCGATGGTTTTTCCCATGGCGATAAAATCTTCAGTAGCATTGACCGTGCTGTCATCAAAAATAGTCAGGCGCACGATCAGGTTCTCTTTTTCATAGACGATGCCGGTTACGGTGCCTTCAGCACTTGGTACTTTATAGGCTGCAGATTGGGTGAAATCTGATCCATCGAAATCCGTAACTTCCACAGGCTGTTCGTCGGGATTAACCGCCTGAAGGGTTTGTCGCATGTTTTCTTCGGCCGAAGCAAAATCAGTTTCTTCAGGAGTGAATGTCTCGATCCGCATGAAGACAGCTGAATTGTCGGATACATACAATGCATCTTTGCCCGGTTCTTCGGCAGATAGCTCGTAGCCATCAAGAACGGTTAATTCATAGTTTTGCTCTTCGCTCTGGGTCAGGCTACCGGCAAGTTCAGATTCAGGTTCTTCAGTCTCTTCACCTGCAGCGGTTTCTTCTTCGGTATCTTCAGTGTCTTCCACGGCCTCTTCAGCGAAAACACTGTCATCCGTTTCTTCTTCCACTACTTCTTCGGCAGCTTCTTCAGGAGCTGTTCCTGTGTTTTCCTCTGCAGTATCTGGAGATCCGCAGGCAGCAAACAACATACCAATCGTCAGAATGGATGAACCTAAAAATAAATGCTTCTTCATAAAAAAATTCCTCCTATCGGTTTGTCTAGTAGACGTTTCGGAAGGAGGAATGTTTCATCTTAAACAGGTAATGGCAAAACCAGGAACAGCAGGACGATCATGACCAAGTGAGCGACGATGATGACCGGCAGACTTCTTTTCCATTCGTAGAGCAGTCCCAGAATCAGGCCAGCTGCTATTCCAGCACCTACTCCGGGCCAAAACCCGCCTAATGCCAATGCAGAACCGAACAGTACAGAACTGATCAGCACTGCCACTGGAGTGGAGACATACTGTTTCAGTTTCTGTTGAACCAGCCCACGCCAAAAAACTTCTTCACCGGGAACGATGATGAACATCAATAAGAGGTAATGCCAAATCGAGACAGGTGCAAAAGCAGTTAGAAAGCTTTCGACAGATCCCGTGATATTTAAGGGAACCAGTTGCAGCAATTGAAATCCAACCGCAATGAGTCCATAAAGAAGTGTTCCGTAGCCTAAGCCATAGATCAATGTTTTCCAAGTGACGAGCTCATCGAATATTTTAACGAATACTATAGCGAGAGACATTAAAATCAGCATTGCAAAGGTGTACATATACCAAAAGATGGCGGTATTTTCAAAGGCCAAATTATACAAAAAGAAAGCCAGGGGCAGCATCAAAATCAAGGGATGCTGTTTTAAAAAGTTGATCATGTAAATCCTCCTAAAAATAAAAGCCGAAGCCCCGCTTCAGTAACGGCATTAAGGGCATAGATGTCCGCCTTGTTATCTTGCTGTATACTATTGCCTAGTACAGATTCTCGGAATCTGTCTGAAGGTGGCTCCTCATAATGCTTGCCGAATGGGATATTTATCATTCGTTTAGTATTATAACAGAAGGAGTTATTAAAACTAAGGCAAAAGGAGAACAATTCATGACTGACTACAACCAGCAACTCGAAGATTTAAAAAATGGGGAAATCGAATCCATTACCATCGAGAAAGAAGATTTCCTGGATTTCCGGACAGTGTTGATCGCGCGTGAGGATTTCAAGCATTTCAGAGGAACCGCCTATCACCACGGCATCACTGTCTATACGTACACAGAAGAACCGTCTAAATAATAGTGGATCACAAAAGCGGAGGGGATAAGGTGGAGAAGTTAACACAAGTCAAAACACAGTTAAATGAATTGGTGGTCGGCAGGGGAAAAGAGATTGACTTCATGCTGATCGCTTTGATTCAAGGGGGGCATGTCTTGCTTGAAAGTGTGCCGGGTTCAGGCAAGACATGGATGGCTAAGGCGTTTGCTGGTTCATTTTCCGGCCAGTTTCAGCGAATTCAATTCACACCGGATGTGTTGCCGTCAGACGTGACAGGAATCCGGTTTTTTAATCCCAAAACCCAGGAATTCGAATTGCGGCCGGGGCCGGTACAAACCAATTTGCTGCTGGCTGACGAAATCAACCGTGCGACCCCACGGACGCAGTCAAGCCTGCTGGAATCCATGGAAGAGAAACAGGCGACCATCGACGGAGAGACCGTTCAATTGCCGGATCCGTTCATTGTCATCGCTACACAAAACCCCGTGGAATCCCAGCAGGGAACATTTCCTCTGCCCGCTGCCCAATTGGACCGTTTTCTGTTCCGCTTGGAAATCGGTTATCCGGAGTATGAAGAAGAACTAGCCATCATCCGCAACTTCCGGGATAATGTTTCGCACAAAAAAGAAATTCTTCCTGTCGCATCAGCAGAAGACGTCAGAACGTGGCATAGTGAGGCTGGAAGAATAGCGGTGCACGAAGACATCGAAACTTATATTTTAGCGCTTGTGCGGGCAACTCGTGAACATCCAGCCATTGAACTCGGATTGAGTTCCCGTGCAGCCCTGGCCCTTGTACACGCAGCTCAAGGGAGGGCATTCATTGAAGGGCGCAATTTTGTGACGCCGGATGATGTCAAATACATACTTGAACCTGTTGCAGTCCATCGTCTGATGCTCACGGCCGAAGGAATGCTTGTCCATGAACCTTCAACTATCTTACAGGAAATCTCGAAATCAGTGGCTTCACCAGTAGAGGCAGTATAGATGGTGTGGATACGCCATGATCACGATACGAAAAACATGAAATGGGTAATGGGGCTTTTAATGGTCCTGTTCTTTATCGCTATGGCATTTCTGCAATTTACAGCTGCTGCTGCAATCGTTTTTGTCCTGGCAGTAATCAGTCTGCAGATGCTTTACTTTAAGCATGTCGGCAAGAAGCTGGCTTTTCAAAACGATCGAATACGCAGGCGCGTACTTCACGGAGGAGATTCTTCCTGGCAGTTGGTTTTTAAAAATGACGGAATGCCGATTTGGGGCGGTCAACTGAAAATATGGTTTCACAACGCCGTAGAACCCAAAGGCACAAAAATTACGAGCTATGGAGATCTGGTGGAGATGGATTTGCCTTTTACCATCGGCAGAAATCAGACGGTTGAAATTGAAGTGCCCATCACGGGAGAAAGAAGAGGCGTATCACGCATCAAGAAAATGGAAGTGTTGATTCCTCATCCATTTGGAGAAGGCAGCATAACGTTAGAATACCAGCCGACGATTCTGCACGAACAGCTGGTATTTCCGAAACTTCGGAAATCCCCTTTTCGATATGCTCCGTCCCGCCACAAACCGGGTCAATTCAATTTACAGCATTCCTTATTCGATGATGCGTTTCAGCCGATCGGTACACGTGATTATGTATCGACTGATCAATTCAATCAAATTCATTGGAAAGCCAGTGTCAGAATGCAAAACTACCAGACAAAGATATTTTCCCGGGTGGCCAACGAGTCGATGCTTTTTGCACTGAACATCTCCACGCTTTACGGAACTATCCACAATATGGAGGAGCGGATTGAAGAATTGGCATCTTATATTGAGAACTGCTTCACTACGGGAGTGCCTTACGCAATTGCGGTAAACATCCGCTCAGCTGGGAAGATGCCTTATTTGTATTTAGCGGCAGGCCAGGGGCAAAAACAACGGCAACAAGCTCTGGAGCTGTTGTCGGTCATATCGAAAAACAGTTCAACGCTTCCTTACCGTACGATGCTTGGCCATTTGGACATGCACACAGAACTGCCGTATACGACCTATTTATTGACCGATGAACCGCAGGAAGCAACGCGCTTCATCACAATATGGAGCAGCCGAACGGAATTGACAGTCGTGCGGAACAGAAAGGAACGTGATCCGGCATGACGGGACGTTTGCTACCGGCCATTCATTTTATGTTTGAGGCATTCATCGTTTCGCTGGTTCTGGTGTTTGTTTCAACGAATGCAGCTTTACCGGTGCTGTGGAACTGGCTGTTGGCATCAGTGGCGATCTCGTGTATCGCCTATTTCCTGTTTTCAAAATCCATCTATCGGCTATCTTGGATGATTGGAATTTGCCTTGTTGCTGCTGGAGGTATGTGGGGAGCAGGTGTACCACTGTGGCTGGCTGCAATTTTAGGGATGCTGGCTATTTACCTGATGCATGCACGTTATTCAACCAATGCTGATGAATTTAACGATGACCATCATTTCCTGATGAAGTTTGTACTGGTTTTCAGTATCTGCTGGGTTCTTCTCTTGGTGAATCCAGACCAGCAGACAAGCCGGTTGCTGTTCACACTTGTGCCTGCAGCGGTGCTGTTCTACGTGGCAGCCCAATTGTTGTCCCGTTATTTCCAGTCAGCGGCAGATGGCGCACGATTCAGCCAAGCAGCCGGAGCCTTTGGTATTGTAGCCGGAGCCTCTGCCATAGCGGCAATCAGCACCCTCTTTTTCGCGGATGAAGTTCGAAAGTTTGTGGGAGTGGTACTCGGTGGCGCTATCCAGCTCCTGTTTTGGCCGCTCGCGCTTTTGCTGGAGCAGGTTAGTGAATTTTTGTCGGGATTATCGACAGAAGAAGAGGTGCAGGAAACCATAGACAAGATCGGACCTGACGAAGAGTCGGTTCGTGAAGATGCTGCTGTGGGTGAGGCGATTTCAGCGGATTTTCCGGTTGAGATCCTGTTGGGCTTTGTAGTTCTGGCTTGCGCGATTGCACTGGTAATATGGATGAGGAAGATAAGGCCGGATTCCCGAATACCGGATCAAGAGGCTAAAGCCTCGATTAAAAGATACAGTCATACATCTGCTGAACAGCCTGTCGAAACGCCGGATCCTACTTATGGACAAAGCCTGGAACTGCATCAGGTCAGAGAAGTTTTTCGAGGGCTTGAGCAGATGGCAAAGGGCCATGGCAAGGAACGGCAGAAGTATGAAACGGTTCGGGAGTGGGTGGCGCGCATGCAATGGGAGGTGCCGGAGTCTTTCTACAAGACCTATGATCAGGTCCGGTATGGCGATAAGCGATTGCCGGATACTCAGGCAACGCAATTCATCGATGAAATCGAAAAAATAAAAGGGAAATATTTAAAAGAAAATGTTTAAAGTGTTTACAGGAAGGGCATAGTATACTTGAACACAGCAACATTCTCATTTCCCCCTTTTGTGGTCGGTCCGTTTTACGGGTCGGCTTCTTTTTTTTGTTTTGGAAGAGCTGGGCGCTTACGCTTTTCTGTATTTAGACTCCAGCAGCCAGCCCCTCGAGTCGCTTCAGCCTTACCAGCAATGGCTGAAGAACGCCATTACCGGAAAGGCGTCCAGCGCTAGTCGGGGCTAAACAGCAGCTTACGCTTTTCTGTATTTAGACTCCAGCAGCCAGCCCCTCGAGTCGCTTCAGCCTTACCAGCAATGGCTGAAGAACGCCATTACCGGAAAGGCTTCCAGCGCTAGTCGGGGCTAAACAGCTGCTTACGCTTTTCTGTTTTAAAAGTGAATATCCCAAAGATTTTTGCTAAACTGAAGATAAATACAAAAGGAGGAAATACATATGAAGCTCGGATTTATTGGAACGGGAGTCATGGGCAATAGCCTGGTCAAACATTTACTGGACCACGAGCATGAAGTCTCCATTTACACGCGGACGGCTAAAAAAGCAGAGAATTTGGTTGAAGCAGGGGCTATACTGGTGGATTCGCCTAAACAAGTAGCTGAAAATTGCGAAGTCATTTTTACGATGGTCGGCTATCCGTCTGATGTTGAAGAAGTGTATTTCGGTGACAAAGGCATCCTTCAACATGCGAAATCAGGTTCTGTACTGGTGGACATGACCACTTCCAAGCCGCAACTGGCACAAAGAATTTTTGAAGCTGCTGCTGAAAAAGGGCTTCATGCACTGGATGCACCTGTGTCCGGAGGGGATATCGGGGCCAGAAACGGCGTTTTGTCCATTATGGTCGGAGGAGAAAAAGATATTTTTAAACAAATTTCCCCCATCCTGAATCTCTTCGGTGAAAATATTGTTTTTCAAGGTCCGGCAGGCTCGGGACAGCATACCAAAATGTGCAATCAGATCACCATCGCCAGTAATATGGTCGGTGTCTGTGAATCGCTGATCTACGCAAAAAAAGCTGGGCTCGATCCAGAGCGGGTTCTGCGCTCCATTTCCACAGGGGCAGCGGGTTCATGGTCACTCTCTAATTTGGCGCCAAAGATGATCAATGAAGATTTTCGTCCCGGCTTTTACATCAAGCATTTCATCAAAGATATGAAAATCGCAGCCGAAGAAGCCGAGAGTTGGGGGTTAGAACTTCCGGGTCTTAAGTTGTCGTTGAAAATGTATGAACAATTAGCGGCTCAAGGTTACGAAGACAAAGGGACGCAAAGCTTGATCCGGCAATACGAGGCATAAGAAAAGCCGGAAACCTGTACAGGTTTCCGGCTGAAGATCAACGTCAATCGAAATAGGATTTTTTAGGCGAATAAAACCGGTCAACTTGCCGAGGTTGATAAGATTTAGTGAAATTGGAAGCTGCTGCTTCTTTTTTCTGTGGTTCCAATCCAGTCAGAGTGCGCAAAATTTCTTTTGCCACTTTCAAGTTCATGCGGCTTGGAGGATTGCGGTACGTATCATCCAGATGGCCTAAATGGTCCAGTGACGAGAAATCTTCTTTTTTCGGGAGCATATGAAAATAGTAATTGCCGCATTTTACGAGGACTGAAGATTGTTGTTGACTTTTCTGAGGGTTTTTACTGAAGTGCAGACCGATTTTTTGTGCACGCTCCTGCTCGATCATCATATTTAAGGCTTGTTTCTTCAAAGCATACAAATAGTGGTTGTCGGGAGCGGTTTTTGCATGCCGGTTAACCGTGAAAATGGCTTGCGCGATATCTGAATCTGATTTTGAAGCTGGCATGAACTCATTCCTTTCATACGAATAGTGGTTAGTTCGACTTTATCATATCAAAATTTGCAGGGACTGTATACCGATGTGGCATATGCGATAGAAGGGGAAATCAGCGGTTTTGTAGAACTCTACTAGGTAAGGTGAACAAAAGGAAATACCTTTTAGACACCGCTTCATCTGGCTATGGACGGTCGGGCTTTAAGAAGCAGTCTTTCGAAATTCTGGCAGATGGAGAATTAGGATTTAAAAGTTATAGTCTAACTCAAAGGGGATGTTTGTATGTTCACGGATCAAACGATTATTGTTACAGGTGGCTCAAGTGGAATGGGGCTACATATGGCGAAAAAATTCGCTTCTGAAGGGGCCAATGTCGTCATAACGGGACGCGATATGGAAAAATTGAACGAAGCTGTGAAAGCGATTACAGGAGAGCGTGGTTCGGTAGAAGTGTTCCAAATGGATGTACGGGAACCTGAACATGCCAAAGCGATGGTGAAGTTCGCCCATGATAAATTCGGCAGGGTGGACGGACTGGTCAACAATGCGGCCGGAAACTTTATCGTCCATGCGGAAAAATTGTCACCCAATGGCTGGAAATCAGTCATTGATATTGTTTTGAATGGAACCTTCTTCTGTTCCCATGCCGTCGGCAATTATTGGATTGAAAATGGCACAAAGGGCAATATCCTGAATATGCTTGCCACGTATGCCTGGAATGCTGGAGCTGGTGTTGCGCACTCCGCAGCAGCAAAAGCGGGGGTCATGTCATTGACGCGGACGCTCGCTGTCGAATGGGGAACGCAGTTCGGCATCCGGGTCAACGGCATAGCGCCAGGCCCGATCGAGCGGACGGGTGGAGCCGATAAACTGTGGGAATCCGAGAAGGCGGCGAAACGGACGTTGGAATCGATTCCGCTGGGCAGACTCGGCAAACCAGAGGAAGTAGCGGAACTTGCAGCCTTCATCATGTCGGAAAAAGCCTCATACATGAACGGAGAAATCGTTACTTTGGACGGCGGCCAATGGCTGAATAAATTCCCTTTTTAAGACAATTTTCACAGCAATAAAATAGTTTCAGGAATCTTGATGTGTTATGATGAAATCTGAATGGTGGCATCTAATACAGGCGATGCAAAAGGAGTAGAGTACATGATTTCATTACCAAGCAGAGATTTTCTTGATACACCAATCGAAGACTATATCATTTCTTCCGAAAAAGTTGCACATGTTCAGATGGGCAACAGTGCTGAACATGCATTGCTTGTACTGACGAAAACGGGCTATTCAGCAATCCCGGTGTTGGATTCGAAATACCGCTTTTGCGGCTTGATCAATGCACAACGGATTACTGATGCAATTCTAGGGATGGATCATATAGAATACGAGCGGCTTTCTGATATCCGCGTGGAAGATATCATGGAAAAAGATCTGCCCCTGATCCACATCAACGAACGTTTTCAAAAAGCACTTGATATGGTCATCAATCAAAACTTTCTTTGCGTCATAGACGATGAAGAAATGTTTATGGGCATTTTGACGCGTCGTGTGGTGTTGAAGCAGTTGAAAAAACAAATTTATCAGTTGAAAAGATAATTGCAGCAATAGTGGAGAAGGCCTCGTTTTGGGGCCTTCTTTATGCTTTGGAGCTTAGGGCATTTCTGTTCTTCAATTAGACGGATTCCAGCGTTCAACGCAATAAGCCCATTCTGGCTGTGGCTCCAATCTGCAAGGACGTTTTCGCTTTCTATTGTCAGTTGAAAAGAGGTTTAGTGAATGGATAAAACAAAAAGGCCGCTGGTATTGATTTCTGTCATGTTGGCGATGTTCGTCAGTGCAGTCGAAGCCACAATCGTGTCGACTGCCATGCCAAGCATCGCTTCTGAGCTGGGCGGGTTTTCAAAATATAGTTGGGTATTCTCGGCTTATTTGTTGATGAGCACGGTGACGGTCTTATTATACGGGAAATTATCTGATCTATTTGGCCGTAAACGCATCTTTGCTGTCGGCATGCTGCTGTTTCTGTTCGGTTCGTTATTATGCGGCTTTGCCAACTCGATAGACGAATTGATATTCTACCGGTTTATTCAGGGAATGGGTGCTGGCGCAGTCATGCCGATTGCGACAACGATTGTCGGCGACATCTATTCCAGAGAAGAACGGGCGAAGATCCAAGGCTATCTATCAAGTGTCTGGGGAATTTCAGCTGTCACTGGGCCTGCAATCGGCGGGGTTCTGGTGGTGACCGTAGGATGGGAATATGTCTTCTGGCTGAACCTGCCGCTTGGCATCGTTTCGTTGCTTGGCGTCTTGCTGTTCTTGAAAGAGCCGGTAAATACAAAAAAACCGGTGATCGATTATAAAGGAGCTGCCTTATTGACGGCTGCTTTATCGACTATGCTGTATCTATTGGTGGAAGGAGGCGTATCGTTTGACTGGCTTTCCAGGCCATCCGTGATATTGCTTGCTGCCAGCCTGCTGTTTTTTGTGTTGTTCATTCGAGCAGAGAAGAAAGCCATCGATCCGATGATGCCTTTTGAAATTTGGCGAAATAAAACCATTCTTTATGCCAATCTGGTTTCTCTGGCAACCGGCGTCATTTTGATCAGCATCTCCAGCTATTTGCCCACTTATGTGACAGGCGTGATGGAACAGCCTGCAGCTATTGCAGGCTTTACGTTGACGGCCATGTCGATTGGTTGGCCTCTGGCTGCTTTTTTCTCCGGCAGGCTTCTGCTGAGCATCGGTTACTTCAAAACCTCTTTGGCTGGTGGATCTTTTCTGATAATAGGTAGCTTGTTGTTTGTTTTGATGCAGCCTGGTTTCGGTCCTTTATGGGCAGCTATGTCGAGCTTTTTTATCGGCGTTGGAATGGGCTTGACCAGCACGGCTTTTATCGTCACTATCCAAGCGTCTGTTTCCTATGAGCTGCGCGGATCGGCCACTGCTTCAAATATGTTCATGCGGAATCTGGGCAGTACGATTGGTGTCGCCTTGCTTGGCAGTATCCTGAACAGTTCGTTGCTTCGGTATTTCGCAGACAATGGCAGGAACTACTCCTTAAGCTCCATCAATGACTTATTGAGCATGGACAGCCGCGCGGGAATTTCAGCTGACGCGCTGGGCTTCCTGCAGCAGGCATTGGCTGGAGCACTTCAGAATGTATACCTGGTAACTGCATTTTTCGCGCTTCTCAGCTTTATTCTGATCCTTGGGCTGCGCGGACAAAAAGGAGTGAAGAGCAGTGTCAAATGAAGAACTGATCATTAAAGTACTGGCCGAAGAGGGGAATATGAGAAAAGCGGCAGAGCGTCTGTTTTTATCGCAGCCTGCTCTATCCCAGCGCCTTCAGACCATTGAAAAGGATTGGGGGCAGCAATTGTTTATCCGTTCGCAAAAAGGGCTGTCTCCGACACCTGCAGGGGAATTGGTCATTCAATATGCCAATGAAACGATTCTGCGAAAAGAAGAAGTGTTCGAAGTATTGCATACCTTGACTTCCAAAGTGCATGGCACTTTGAAGATTGCATGTGCGACGATTGTCGGCCAAAACTGGCTGCCAAAAGTGCTGAAGGATTTTGTGACGCTTTATCCGGAAGCGAAAATTCAACTGATCACTGGCTGGAGCTCGGAAATTGTCCGCTCGCTTTACGATGGCGAAGCCCATATCGGAATTGTGCGCGGCCATACCGACTGGAAAGGGCCAAAAATCCATCTATTCAAAGATACTTTGTATTTGGTGGACAAAGAAATACGGTCACTTGAAGAGCTTCTTCAGACAGAGCGTCCATTTATCCAGTTTAAAAGTGACTCGACTTATTACGAGGAAATTCAGCAATGGTGGCAAAAGCATTTTGCCTCCAATCCCAAACGGCAGATCACAGTGGATCAGATCGAAACCTGCAAACAGATGGCCGTCAATGGCATCGGCTATGCCATCCTTCCATCGATTACACTGACCGGTACAGAAGATGTCCACATGATGCCCTTGACGAACAACGAGGAAGAGCTTGAATTGACACGTGATACGTGGCTGATCGGCTACGAATCAGCCTTCCAGCTTCGTCAAGTAGAGGCATTTGTCGATATAGTCAAAAAACATGCCGCTTTATTAAGGTGAAGCGGATGAATTTTTATGCGATATCAGATATACTAACAGCATCACCTAATAGAAAGAGGTTTTATTGATGAAACAGATGGATGCAAACGAAATAATCTCGTACATACAAAATGCGAAAAAAGCTACACCGGTAAAAGCATACATAAAAGGGCAAGGCGTTGCTGATTTGGATTACGGCACGGATTCAAAAGTATTCGGTGAAGGCAGTTCAGTAACTGTTTTCGGTGAATGGACAGATATCCAAAAAGCATTGGAAGCCAATGCTTCTGTCATTGAAGATTCAGTGGTGGAAAATGACCGCAGAAATTCAGCGATTCCATTATTGGATATGAAGAACATCAACAGCCGGATCGAACCGGGTGCATTTATCCGTGAAAACGTTGAAATCGGCAATAACTGCATCATCATGATGGGTGCTGTCATCAACATCGGCTCTGTAATCGGAGACGGGACAATGATCGACATGGGCGTCATCATGGGCGGCCGTGCAACTGTCGGCAAAAACTGCCACATCGGAGCAGGCGCTGTACTCGCGGGCGTTATCGAGCCGGCATCAGCCACACCTGTCATCGTTGAAGATGATGTGATGATCGGGGCTAATGCAGTAGTGCTAGAAGGCGTTCGCATCGGCAAAGGAGCAGTAGTCGCTGCAGGAGCAATCGTTATTGAAGACGTTCCTGAAAACTCAGTAGTGGGCGGAACACCCGCGCGTGTACTGAAATTGATGGATGCGAAAACACGTGCAAAAACAGAAATCAAACAAGAACTAAGACAGCTGTAATCGGTGAACCCAATGGAATTAGTGAAAATCAGAAGAGATCTGCATCAGATTCCGGAAATTGGTTTTCAGGAAGTCAAAACACAGGCCTATCTATTGGAAGCCATTTCCCGGTTGCCTCAAGAGCGGCTGGAAGTGGTGGAATGGCGTACCGGCATCGCGGTTAAAGTGCGGGGCAGCCATCCCAAGAAACGGATTGGCTGGCGTACGGACATCGATGCTCTGCCGATCACAGAAGAGACTGGATTTGAATTCAAATCGATTCATCCTGGCTATATGCATGCCTGTGGACATGATGTCCATATGACTGTGGCACTCGGTTTGCTGGAAAAGCTGATTGACAAGCCCATCAAGGATGATGTCGTGATTTTGTTTCAGCCTGCAGAAGAAGGTCCAGGAGGAGCATTGCCATTTCGTGAATGGCTGAAAAATGACAAACCGGATTTTCTTCCGGACGTGATTTGTGCGCTGCATATTGCGCCTGAGCTGCCGGTCGGTACAGTCGGCACCCGGCCTGGTTTGCTGTTTGCCAATACGTCAGAGCTGTTTATCGATCTCCATGGAAAAGGCGGGCATGCAGCATACCCTCATTTGACGGAAGACATGGCTGTTGCAGCTGCCTCTCTGCTGATTCAGCTGCAGACCATTGTCAGCCGTAATGTCAACCCGATGGACTCTGCAGTACTGACAGTCGGCAAGATGAGTGCCGGAACGGTTCAGAATATCATTGCTGAACATGCGCGGTTGGAAGGGACGATCCGTACCTTGAACAGTGAATCCATGATTCATATGAAGCAGCGGATCGAAGCCATCTGCCGTGCAGTCGAGGAAGCCAACAACTGCAAGATCAGCATCGATTATGGTTCGAGCTATCTGGAAGTCAATAATGATGAGGAGTTGGCGGAAAAGTTTCTTCACTATGCCAGCAGTTCTGAAGTTATTGAAGCCATCCGCAGCGAGGCTGCCATGACAGGTGAAGATTTCGGTTATTTCACCGAGCAGCTGCCGGGACTGATGTTCTGGGCAGGCGTTTCATCCCCATACGGATTGCATCATGCAAAACTGGATCCGGATGAAAAAATCCTGAGCCTTATGCCGGACTTTATCCACGGATTCTTTTCTGAATTATAGGAACGGACAGCTCATGCTGTCTGTTCTTTTTTTTTTGCAAAAATAAAAAACTCAAAATTGGATTTTCTTGTGAGAAGATGGAACTATTTAACTTTCCCAGCGTACTAATAAAGAGACGAGTAAAAGGGGGATCACCATGCATAAACGCTTGCTGGCATTTTTTGCTTTTGCATTGCTTATCAGTTTGTTCAGTATGCCGCAAGTATCTTTGGCGGCGCCGCAAATCACCGTGGATTCCAGTGCCGGTTTTCAAAACAAGGTGAAGTATGAAAAAGGGCTGCCGCTGCAATTTACGGTAACCAATCAGGGTTCAGCGTTCTCGGGTGATCTGGTGCTCAGCTATTCAGAGACCTATAGTCTGGGAGCGGGTTTAGCGATGCCGATCGAGCTTGCTGAAGGCGAGACCAAGACGCTGCAGATCGCTTCTTCAGGTTTGTCGGATATGTATTATACCGGCGGACCCAATGACCAGAGCATCTTCCTATTCGAGGGAGGCTGGGAAGAAGGGGAATCCATCGCTTTTAAAGGATCAAAAACGATACAGCCTTCCTATTACACGCCAATGACCCTGTTTGTCGCCAGCTTGACGGATAACCAGGATCGGCTGTTGCCACTGAAGCAGATCGCTGTTCCGGCAAGTGAAGGGGTGGAAGTGTTTCACCTCAATCAATTGAAGGGTTTCACCTTGCCGACAGAAGCGCAGGCTTGGGACATGATTGATTACCTGGTCATCGACGAATTTGCCTATAGTGATTTACCGGAGCCGACGCAGCAGGCAGTGCTGCAATGGGTTCAGCAAGGCGGCCATGTTATCACTGGTTCATCAGGGAATATGGAAGCCGAACTGGGGAATTTGAGCGAATACCTGCCCTTGGAATTGGCTGAACCGTATGAAGTGTCTGTACCTGGACTTGAAAAATCAGTTCCAGCTTATCAGGCAACTGCAAAAGAAGATGCAGAAACCAGGCTGAAAAGCGGAAATCAGGTACTGGCCGCTACGCAGCCAGTCGGTTCAGGAAGCTTGACGCAATTGAGTTTTTCTCTTGGAGACGAAAATGTTTCCGGACAAAAAGGCTATAGCCAGATGCTGTCCAAATTTTTCCCGGCTCAAATGGCTTATAACCATTCAATGGGCGGCCAATCGGTTCTCGATTACATGGCCTATGAAGTGGGGGAAGTCAATGAGTTGTTCGAGAGTTTTGAAGTCTCGAAGCCTTTCATCCTTGCCATTATCTTTCTTTATATCCTGTTGATTGTTCCGGTTCTTTATATCGTTCTGAAGAAAAAGGATAAGCGGGAATATGCCTGGTTCATCATCCCGGCAGTCGCTTTGCTGACCTCGGTCGGATTATTCGCTTTTGGTGCAAAAGACCGGATCGGCAATCCGCAAATTCAGCAGACCGGTTTTTTTGAAGTGGATGCAGACCAGGGATTGAAGGGGTATTACGTCAATTCATTGCTGTCGAATCGGGGTGGGAATTATCAATTTTCGGCGCCTTCTTCCACAACCATGACATACCGCATGGCCAATGAATTTTCAGGGGGGCAGCCTTACCTTTCCGCAATGATGGAAAAAGGGGCCGCAAGCAATCAAATGACTTTGCGTGACATGCGCTATTGGTCAGTCGAATCGATCATGGGTCAGACATATATTGAAGACAGCGGAAACTTCAGCATCGATTTGGAAGTGGCTGAAGAAAAAATCACAGGCACCATCCGGAACAACTTTCCGTTTGCAGTCGAAGATGTTTCAATTTGGTCAGGGACACGCCTGTTGGATATGGGAAGTTTGAATCCGGGAGAAGAATTAACGGTTGATGAAAAGGTGCAGGCAGATATTCTGTCGCCTGCCGCCCCAATCGGCCAGTCCTACGGTTACCAGCCGATTTCCGATTTGGAAGCATTGGATAAAGCACGCCGTCAAACACTGCTTTCCACGTCCTATGACCAAATTTCACAAAGTGGCAAAACTCCTTATGTGATTGCCTATACGAAAGATGCCATCGTCCCGATCACCCTTGAAAATCAACGGGCTTCGGTAAAATCCGTCCATTTGATCGCACAGAGCTTTAAACCGGAATTGTCGTTGAGTGGGGACATCTCTTTGAATGCTGATGCTTTTACTATGGACTTAGCCGGAGCCAGCAGCGGTGCTTATTTTGATAATGTGTCGAACGACCCTTATCTGTATTATATGGAAATAGGGGAATATGACATGACCTATACGCTGCCGGAAGATATTGAACTGAAGAAAGCTTCCTGGAATGAATTGTCGGTTGCGACGACAGGCCAAACCCTGGCAGTCAGCATTTTGAACCTGGATAGTGGAGAGTATGAAGAAATCACCCAGTCTAACCAAAAGTTCACCGATCATGCAAAAAATTACCTAAGTCCTGAAGGGACGATCAAGCTGAAGCTGAAAATGTCCGAGAGTTCAGGAAATCCGGAAGTCATAGTGCCGAAAGTCAAAGTGAAAGGAGTGATTGCCCCATGATTGAGACAATCGGATTAACCAAGAAGTACGGTTCTTTTTATGCACTTCAGGATTTGAACCTGATTGTGGAAGACAGTACTGTTTTCGGCTTTGTCGGTGCGAATGGCGCAGGGAAATCAACGACTTTTTCGATTTTGGCTACACTTCTCCAACCGACAGCAGGGGATGCCTTCATAAATGGAATGAGTGTCACTAAGAATCCGCAGGAGGTACGCAGGCAAATCGGCTATATGCCGGATTTCTTCGGTGTTTATGATCAATTGAAGACAGATGAATATTTGGATTTTTATGGCGCAAGTTATGGCATCAAGCCAAAAGAGCGGGGTGTACTGATTCCGAAACTCTTGGAATTGGTCAATCTGGAGCACAAGCGTTATGACTATGTCGATCTGCTGTCGCGTGGGATGAAGCAACGTCTATGTTTAGCGCGTGCCTTGATCCATGATCCGAAAATCCTCATTTTGGATGAACCGGCATCCGGACTTGACCCGCGTGCCCGCGTAGAGATGCGGGATATCCTGAGAGAGTTGAAGACGATGGGCAAAACCATTTTGATATCTTCACACATTCTTCCGGAGCTGGCTGAAATGTGCGACAGCATCGGCGTCATCGATAATGGAAAGTTGATCGCCCAAGGTTCCGTCCATGATATTCAAGCTCAGCTGCAAAGTGAAAAAGTGCTCCGTATCAAAGTGGTGGGGGATACGCGTTCTGTCATTCCATTTTTTGAAATGGATCCTTTCGTCTCCCAGATTGAAGAACAGCAAGATAAAAACACCATTCAGTTTTTCTATCGGGGAACCGAAGAAGATCAGCTGCGCTTGCTGCAGCAGGCAATAGCTCAAAAACTGCCGATCCTGTCCTTTTCAGAAGAAGAGACGGATTTGGAAGATGTCTTTATGGCAATCACCAAAGGGGTGGAAATCGGATGAAAACCCTAGTTACTAACCCCGTGCTGATTAAAGAGCTAAAACTGCGCTTCCGCAACATGAAAAGTTTTACAGGTATTCTTTTCTACTTGATTGCGATGAGTGTATTCGTTTTTGGTTTCATCTTTCTGGCCACTTCTTTGACTGGGAATGGATTTTTCCGTCCCGATGAGAGTTTTATGCTGTTCAGCATCATGACCTATATTCAATTAGGATTGATCCTATTCATCACTCCGGCACTGACGGCAGGGACCATCAGTTCTGAACGTGAAAAACAGACCTTGAATATTTTATTGACAACTTCTCAGACCTCTTTCCAGATCATTTTTGGAAAAATGACGTCATCGATTGCTTTTCTGTTATTGATGATTGTTTCGGGTCTGCCTATTTACAGTCTGGTATTCTTATATGGCGGGGTTTCCCCGAGCCAATTGTTTTTCATCTTCCTTTTTTACCTGCTGACCTTGCTGGCAATTGCCAGCATCGGAGTCATGCTGTCGACCTTGATCAGAAAAACCATCGTCGCCATCATTGCCACTTATGGAGCGATGATTTTCATTGCAGGCGTCACTGCATTTTTCCTCTTGATCTCGGTTCAGATATCGCAAATGGGCACTGCTGCTCCGTCGATGTCGCCGATCGCACATTTTTGGGCGACCATCAATCCGCCGGCCGTTATGCTGACCTTGCTGCAGCCGCCGATGGAGGAACAGCTGCAAAGCCTGACATTGGTCCCGATACCCTTATGGATCGGATACACCATCTTCTATATTATCCTGTCAGCGGCCTGCATTTTACTGGCAGTCAAACGGCTGCGCGTCAATATGAATAAATACAAATAAGGAGGGATTTCCATGGACAATCGTGATATTAACAGGTATGTCAGAAAAACAGGGCGCCTGTTGAAATTGCTTCATTTCAGCCGCAGTTTTCAGTTCGCTTTGGTTGCAGGATTGGTTTCAGCCACGGCTTTATTATTGATATCGCGCTTGTTCATGCTTCCTTATTATGAATTTTATGCATATGCTGCAGGATTTGCGGCTATAATATCCTGGCTTTTATTGTCCATCAAAGACTTGCCGACCACCGAACAGGCGGTGCAGGAGCTGGACCGCTTTACGCCCCATAATCAGCTTTTGGCAGTATGGAGGCTGGAAGAAAAGAACACTCTGACAGAGGAATTGACCAGTAAAACCGCACAAATCATTCCGTACAGCTACCGGCTGTTCCGGAAAGAACGAAAAGCATGGCTGCGGCCTAAGTGGCTCTTTGGCACGGTGATCAGCGGCACCCTGATGCTTGTGCTTTTGGTGTTCCCAAGCAATTTACAGAATCAGGCGAATGATGCCGAAAGAGAGATGGAATTGGTGGAAGACATCAAAAAAGAAGTCGATGAAATGGAAAAGCGGGCAGAAACGGAAGAAGCCAAAAAAGAATTGACTGCCTTAAAAGAAACGATTGAAGAAAAGGAAGATCCGGAAGCGGTTTTGAAGGACATCGTAAAAAAACAAAAAGAACTGGATTTAAAAAAACGGCAACTGGCTGAAAAAAACAACCCAGATGCCGAAACAACCTCGAAAGACCTTGAGAAAGCTTCTGACCAACTGGCCGAACAAGCTGGGAAAACGCAAACGGCTTTAAGCAATATGGGGAAACCTGTGCCATTTCCGCTGCAGCAGACCATTGCCAACCGTGAACAATCCAGCCAGGAAAATCCGAGTGGATCTGCTGATGGTGAATCTTCGGATTCAGAAGGTGAGGCAGACAGTTCCGGTGCCGGTGGACAAACATCAAGCGAAACAGATGCAGAAGAAGCTGGAAGTTCAGAGGATGGTTCAGGGAATAGCCAAAGCCAGGGCCAAGGACAGAGTCAGGGTCAAGGCCAAGGCAAAGGACAGAGTCAAGGTCAAGGTCAAGGCCAAGGACAGGGTCAAGGACAAGGTCAAGGTCAAGGCCAAGGACAGGGTCAAGGACAGGGTCAAGGACAAGGTCAAGGTCAAGGCCAAGGACAGGGTCAAGGACAGGGTCAAGGACAAGGTCAAGGTCAAGGCCAAGGACAGGGTCAAGGACAGGGTCAAGGACAAGGTCAAGGTCAAGGCCAAGGACAGGGTCAAGGACAGGGTCAAGGACAAGGTCAAGGTCAAGGCCAAGGACAGGGTCAAGGACAAGGTCAAGGTCAAGGACAAGGTGGAGGAGCCGGCAAAGGGCAGGGAAGCCGAGAGCTGTTGACCACCCCGTCCCGAATCGGTGGTGAAGGTGAAACGGCAGTCGACAGTGGAGAAATTGGTGAAGGCCAAGCAGCTGGAGAGCAGCGTGGGCCAGTTTCCGCAACTAAAGGAACCGTGCAGCCCTATGCCGATTTGGTAGGTGACTATTCGGATTCTTATTTCTCAAGTGCCGATCGCCTGCAATTGCCGTCCGACCTGCAGACGATTGTAGAGCGATACTTTACGGATATTGAAACCGACAAATAGAAAAGAGGGGTTTTATGACATATACTACCGATCAATTTACAGAAATGAGCCAATTGCTTCAGGAAGTCAAAGAGGAAATTGGACGCTTTATCGTAGGACAGGAAAATGCGGTCGAGTTTTCCTTGTACGCTATTTTGGCGGATGGCCATGCGCTGCTTGAAGGGCTTCCCGGGCTCGGTAAGACGATGCTGATCCGCACCATTTCGGATGTGCTCGATTTGTCGTTTTCAAGAATCCAGTTTACGCCTGACTTGATGCCATCGGATATTACAGGAACCAGCTTGATCGAACGTGATGCGGAAGGGCGCCAGCAATTTACATTCCGGGAAGGGCCGATCTTCCATCAAATGGTGCTTGCCGATGAAATCAACCGAGCGACGCCTAAAACCCAAAGTGCATTGCTTGAAGCGATGGGAGAAAAAACAGTGACCATCCTTGGGGATACAAAAGAGATGGCAAAGCCTTTTTTCGTTTTAGCGACACAGAATCCGATAGAAATGGAAGGGACCTATCCTTTGCCGGAAGCGCAGATGGACCGTTTTCTATGCAAAATCATGGTTTCCTATCCAAGCCGCAGTGAACTTGCCGAAATCAGCCGCCGGACGACGGGGACAGGCATCATCAACCTCAACAAAAAAATGAATACAGTTAGCCTGATCGATGCGCAGCAGATGGCCAAAGAAGTCCTGATGGCAGAAGATATTCTACTGGTGGCTGTCGACATCATCCAAAATACTCATCCAACATATTCGGAACATGAAGCCATCCGACAGTTTGTACAGTACGGCAGCGGACCACGCGGGTTGCAGAGTCTGATCCGCCTTGCTAAGGCAAGGGCGTTGATGGAAGGGCGCTATCATGTATCCATCGGCGATTTGAAGCACGTCGCCAAACCGGTATTGCGGCATCGCCTGCTATTGAATTACGAAGCGGAAGCAATCGGTAAGGAAGCGGACGAACTGATAGACTTGGTGCTCAGCACAGCCGGAAAAGGCGTTTTGAAATGACCTTGTTGCACTTGCCCGCTGATTGGGGATCACGTCTCAGCCGTTACGCCATTGGAACAAAAGCGAAAATCAGGGGCCATCACAAAGGATCGCACCGGTCGATGCGTTTTGGCAGTTCCTTGGATTTTTCCGATTTCCGTGAATATCATCCAGGAGATGATGTTCGCCATATCGACTGGAATGTCTACGCCAGAACGGAGCGCGTCTATATCAAACGCTTTCTGGATGAACAGGAAATGCGCATCCATATCCTGATCGACAGCTCGAAATCGATGGACAACAAGTGGCTGTTCGCTAAACAGCTGGCATTTTCGCTTGGGTTGATGGTCTTGGGAAGCGATGACCGCTTAACGGTTTCAGGCGGACAAAAAGAAACCATCCCTTTTCGCAAAAAAGGGAAATCAGCCAGAAAGCTGTTCGAACATTTTATGTCTTCGGTGCCGGATCCGCAAAACCTGTCGTTTGCAAAGCAAGCAAGCTTTCATGCTGCAAAAGATTCTACGGTGCTGTTCATCGTTTCGGATGGCTTGGAACCGCTGGAGGACTGGCATGTATTCTTCCGGCAGGCACCCGCCTATGCACATGATATCCGCTTTATCCACATCAGTACAGAAGAAGAGCGGTCGCCGTCTTACAAAGGGGATCTTCGTTTTATCGATGATGAAACGCGGGAAGTGTTGAACGTCACAGTTACGGAAGAGGTGCTTCTTGCTTATCAAAAGCAAAGTGAGCTTCACACAAAAGGGTTGGAATCGCTTTGCCGAACTTATGGAATCGCTTATTTGCCCGTACATGTGGAAGATGGAATCGAACAGGTGCTGTTTCATCAGATGGCGCGCAAAAATTGGATTAAATGAGGGGGAGCGGCATGGGAGCATCGAATTGGGGAATGATCTGGACAGCAATTATGCCGCTGGCCGTGATCCTCTATTATTTCTTCAGAAAAAAGTACAAAGATCAGCGGGTCTCGTCGACGCTGTTTTGGCAGGAACGGATGAAAGAACTGCAGGCTTCACCGTATTTGAAAAAACTGCAGCATCATTTATTGTTCTATCTGCAATTGGCGGCGCTAGTGCTTTGCGTATTGGGCTTGCTTGGCCCATTCAGCGAGTCGGAAACGCTTGCGGGCAATGATTTTATTTTTGTAGTAGATACCTCAGCAACGATGCTGGCCGGTTCCCCTTCTCATTTTGAAGGGCACCGTCAGGAAATGAAGGATCTTGCAGCGCAAGCTGGGGGCAAACCGGTGACGATCGTCACAACCGGAAACAGTCCGGAAGTGCTCCTCCGCAATGAGCAGGACCTTGAGTTGATCGAAAGAGCAATCGATGAATTAGCGGTAAGCTATGAAAGGGCTGAAATGGAGCAGACGATTTTGTTTGCGGATACTCTCGCGGTCAGCGACTCGACGGTCATCCACATTTTCACCGATGCCTTGGATCGTGCTGTGTTGGCCAGTAAAACCGGCCAAAGCTACCAGGTCCATGGTTTTACTGAAACGCTGCGCAATGTGTCGATTCGGCAGTTCGGCCTGTCAGAAACAGCAGACGGCGTCCGGGGGATTGTCCAACTGGTCAATAACAGCGAAGAAACGATGCCGGCCACTGTGCGTTTGTCAGCGGGAAGTGCGGAGAAAATGGTGGAAGTGGAACTGGCACCTTCTGAAGAGCTGCTTGTCCCTTTCGAAGATTTGCCGAATGACAAGCTATGGCAAGCAACTGTAGAAGTGCAGGATGACTACGCTGCCGACAATACGATGGCCAGTTATTTAGCTCCCCCGGCCAACTCCATATTGGTTGACTCGGCCCTGCATGAATTGGTCGCCAGCGGCTTCCGTTCGCTCGAATTGGATGTTCTTTTGGCAGAAACAGGACAATTGCAGCCGGATTCGAAGTTGCCGATCGTCACGAATCAAAGTGAATTGCTGGAAGGAACTGCACCGGTCTTATTAATTGGCCGCAATGATGAAACGCCATTCGACGTATCGGGACAAATTGAAATGCAGGAGCATCCGCTCTTCACGTATGCTTCTTTGGAGGAAATCTATGTTTCGCAGCTGTATCCGCCTTTTGAGGGGTATGAGACCATCGCTTCGATTGATGGCCATCCTTTTATTCAACTATCTCCAAAAGGAGACATCGCCGTGTTGACGGATATTCAATTGACTGACTGGCCTCTTTTCCCTTCATTTCCCCTATTTCTATGGAGTGCGATGGACAGCCTATCGGGTGACGCGGAATTTCTCGGGTTTTTCCAACCGAATGAACATCGATCCGTGTCTTTGGCTTCTGAGAGCGGTGAATGGGAGATTTTCAAAGATGGCTCTTACAGCCATTCGTATATAGAAGGAAGCGGTCCATTTATCGCACCTTCAGAGCCAGGAATCTATGAAGTGATTGGTGAAGATGAGACCATGTTCGTAGTTGTCCAGTTGCCAGGGGAAGAGAAGGTGCTTTCAGCGGGCACTAGCTATAAAATGGGGCAAGCGGAAGCTGCTCAGGATACCGTCCGTTTTTCGTTTGTCCCAATTATCATTGGGTTGATCCTGCTGCTGGTTGCTGTGGAATGGGAGGTGTACCGCCGTGGAATTGCGACTCGATGAACCGCTCTGGCTGTTATTGCTTATTCCTGCAGTCATCTATTTTGGCTGGTTCGGTATCAGGAATTTTTCAGTGAGCTCCAAAATTGCAAAAATCGTCTATATCCTGCGAGTCACTGTCGTCGCTTTATTGATTTTCGCACTAGCGGCGCCTTCACTGTTCCTTCCTGTAAAAGAAGAACAGGTCATTTTCTTGCTGGACCGTTCTGCCTCTCTTGAAGGAATGGAAACAGAGATGGCGACTGCAGTGGAAAATGCCTTAAACGCTAAAAAAGATCATCAATCGGTTGCTGTCTATACCTTTGCCGAAGATTTTCAAAGCCTGCTTCCGATGACGGCAGATCCGGAAACTCTGCCTCAGGAACTGACAATCGGCCAAAATGGCCACACCAACATCGCCCGCGCACTGGAACTGGCTTCAAACAGTGGAGATACCGACCTTGCAACACGGCTGGTGATTCTCACCGATGGCAATGAAACTCACTCCTCAGCAATTGAAAGTTTGAACCGGCTCAAGTCCGACCGGCTGCAAGTGGATGTCTGGCCAATCGAGCAAACGATGGAAAATGACATGGCCATCAGCCGTTTCGAAACGCCATCACGCGCATTTTTAGGTGAAACTCAAGCCTTTACTGTAACGGTCGATTCAGATACAGAGGCACAAGCAAGGCTGATTTTCTCAGTCAATGATTTGGATTTGGATACGAAAGAGATCGAATTGGCAGAAGGGCAGAATATCTTCACTTATTCATATCCTGCCAACTTGGAAGGCCTTTTGAAGTACGAAGTGCGTTTGGAATCGGCAGAAGATGCATTTCTCGAAAACAATACATTGGTCAGTATCACAGAAGTTTCCGGAAATCCGGAAGTTCTGGTGATCAACGGGGGAGAACCGAGTCCGATACCTGCTCTATTGGATACCGGCAACTTACGGGTTACTGAGCTGTCCGCGGCCCAATTGCCGAGCAGCCTGTCTTCGATCCTTCGCTACGATTCGATTATTTTTGACAATGTCTCCGGTACATCGGTTGGAGAGCAGCAGATGAACATCATCGAACAGGCCGTCCAGCAATTCGGTGTCGGCTTTATGATGGTCGGCGGCGATCAAAGCTTCGGTCTGGGCGGTTATTTTAAGACGCCGATTGAACGGCTATTGCCTGTCGAAATGGAAGTCAAAGGCAAGCATGAATTGCCTTCACTCGGTTTGATGATCGTCATGGACCGTTCGGGCAGCATGATGGGCATGAAGATGGAACTGGCAAAAGAAGCGGCTGCACGTTCCGTTGAACTGCTGCGTCCGGACGATACCTTGGGTGTCATCGCTTTTGACGATCAGCCATGGGAAATTTTGGCGACTGCCAAAATCGCGGATCCGCAGGAAGCTGTCGATAAGATTCTGGGGATTACTCCAGGAGGCGGCACCGAAATCTATCGGTCTCTGCAGCAGGCTTACATGGAACTTGAAGACTTGGAGCTGCAGCGTAAGCATATCATTCTGTTGACGGACGGCCAGTCTGCCACATCCAATGATTACGATGCATTGATTGAAAATGGCAAGGAAAATAATATCACGTTATCGACGGTGTCGATTGGCCAGGATGCTGACCGGAATCTGCTGGAGCAATTGGCAGGTACCGGCAGCGGCCGTTTTTACGATGTGACCGATGCCACCACGATTCCGGCCATCTTGTCTCGTGAAACCATTATGATGTCGCGGACTTATATAGTCGATGAACCGTTCTATCCCGTTGTCTATGACAGCAAATGGCACAATTTGTTTACAGAAGACGTTCCGCAGCTCAATGCCTATATTGCCACGACAGCAAAACGCACAACATCAGTTGCGCTGGAAAGCGAGGAGGGAGACCCCGTACTCGCCAGCTGGAATTATGGCCTTGGCAAAACGGTCGCCTATACATCAGGGAGCGGTGCCTGGAGCGGTGACTTCCAAAATTGGCCACGATGGCCTGACTTTTGGAACCGCAATGTAGCGGAACTATTGCCGAGCTTTGAGGAAATCCCTTATTCAGTGGTGCGTAAAGAACAAGGAGTTTATACGGTCGAAGATCCTACACAAAGCTCAGCGATTTTGACGGTCGCGGCCGTTGACGAGCAAGGCAATGAAATTCCGCTGCAAACAGAACCGGTTGCCCCTGGAAAAGTGGATGTGAAAATGGATGCGCAGCCAGGTCTGGTGTTCTTCAGCGTGACCAATGAAAACGGAGCAGCCTATAAAATGGGACTGACGATCCCGTATGGCGACGAATACCAAACTGCAGAAGCGAACATGCCGTTGATGACGGCGCTCGCTGAACGGACAGGTGGACAGGTACTGACTGCTATGGATGATGCTTTCCGTGATATCCCCTTTACCAGCGGCACCATTCGTCCGATTCAGTTGTATCTGCTGTTTGCCGCGATGTTTCTATTCTTCGTGGACATCACGCTTCGGCGTTTTGGACTTCCAAAACCTGTGCTAAAAAGAAAAGCCGCAACAGAAGAGGAATCTTCTCCAGCGGCAATCGACCAATTGATAAAAGCGAAAAAGAGGAACTGACTCTTTTTCGCTTTTATTTTGCATTTTATTATAAAGGGATGTTGTAAAGTAAGGCTGTCCTAGGCGCAGGAGCGATGTAAAGAAGTTGGCTGTCAGCTCCTGCTGGTAGCCAACAGCTGCTGTTTCCTCATCGACCAGGTATTGGCGATGAAGAAGCAGGTGATCAGGATAGCGGTTCCTAAAATATAAGGATAACTCATATTGATATCGAACAGGATACCCGCGAGTGCTGGTCCAATCATATTGCCCAAGCTCATATAGGCATTGTTCATGCCAGCTGCAAATCCCTGTTCATCACCCGCCAACTTCGAGATCAAGGTATTGATGGCTGGGCGGAGCAGGGAAGCGGCAGTGAAAAATACTGCCGCCACCAAGAGGATGGCCCAGAAAGAACTGACAAACAGAATGCCAATCATGGCCCCTGCAGACACCAGCAGGTTGACCAGAATCACCTTCATCTCGCCAAAGCGCTTGAAGAGCTTGTCGATAACGAACGTTTGGACAACTACGCCAACAAATCCGCCGACAGTGATCAAGATAGCGATTTCCTTCGGAGTAAAGCCGAATTTCTTGTCCGCATATAAGGCGATGGTTGATTGGAAGTTGGCTAAACCGAAAGCGAAAATGAACATGACCAGCAACATGACAAAGTAAGGTGTATAGGTGGAACGCTTCAGTTGTTGCAGCAGGTTCTCGGATTTTGCATCGGCAGCCTGAATTTTAGGCGCTACGTTTGGCAGCACCACGAAGGAAATGAAGGCTGCAATCAGCGCAACAGCAGTAGCGATATAAAACGGAAACTGAATGCTGACTTCCGCCAGAAATCCCCCGATGCCGGGTCCGATCATGAAACCGAGAGACATAGAGGCACCCAGAAGCCCCATGCCTTTTCCGCGTTCATCATATGTCGTGATATCCGCAACAAATGCCATCATCGGAGGAATCAGGAATGCTGCGCCGAGTCCACTGAAGAAGCGGGCAAGGTACAGCATCCATAAATGCGTAGCCAATCCGAAGGCCAGTTGGGATAGTCCGAAGACAATCAATCCGAAGATGATGAGTTTCTTGCGGCCATATTTATCGGAAAGTTGGCCGGATAATGGGGAGAACAGGAATTGAGCCAAGGCAAAAGTCGCGATCAATGTGCCAAGCGCCTGTCCTGCAACCCCGAATGTATCTAAATAGGCAGGCATTATCGGAATGATCAAACCGATGCCGCTCATAGCGATGAACATATTGAACATCAGTACATAGAGTGCAAATTTATTTGAACGTACGGCCATAGAGGGACCTTCTTTCGTCATTATTTCGTAAGGCTAAACTTTAGTCTATAGAATCTACATACTATACCCCAATTTCCATAAAAAAAACAGGCAAAAGTTCTGCCTGTCAGTTTTCCATATCCATTTTAAACTCCAAAAATAGTTCATTATAAGTTCCAAGCATTTCAAGTCCCAGATTTTCATAAACTTCCAGGCGTTCCCGAAGTTCTTTCGGTGGATAAAAGCGTTCATCTTCTGTCACTTCCGGATCCATCAGGGCAATCGCTTCTTCGTTCGGTGTGGAATATCCGACATAGTCTGCGTTTTGGGCAGCCACTTCGGGGTCCAACATAAAGTTGATGAAGGCATGGGCACCTTCTACGTTGCCGGCTGTTTTTGGAATGATCATGTTATCAAACCATAAATTCGAGCCTTCTTCCGGAACTGAGTAATCGATGTCTTCATTGATCCACATCATATCTGCCGCTTGTCCAGACCAGGTTACGGCCACTGCGGCTTCCTCACGGCGCATCATCTCGACAATTTCGTCGCCGATGATGGCTTTGACGTTGGGACCCATCGTTTTCAATTTATCGGTGGCTTCACGCAATTCACCAAGGTCAGTCGAATTCAATGAATAACCGAGGCTGTTCAGCCCCATACCAATGACTTCACGCGCACTGTCGACCAGGATGACTTCCTGCTCAAGTGACGGATTCCATAAGTCGTCCCAGCTTTCAAATGTCTGGCCCTCCAGCAAGGTCGGGTTGAATGCAATGCCGACCGTACCCCAGAAATAAGGAATCGAATATTCATTGCCCGGATCGAAAGGGAGATCGAGAAAATACGGATCGATGTTCTCAAGATTCGGGATAAGCTCGTGGTCAATCGGATGCAGCAAGTCGTTTTCCTTCATTTTTTCGATGGCGTATTCTGATGGCATGGCCACATCGTAGGTTGTGCCGCCCTGCTCGATTTTGGTCATCATCGACTCATTGGAATCGAATGTTTCATAGACTACGGAGATATTGGTCTCTTCTTCGAATTGGTCGATCAGTTCGGGATCGATATATTCGCCCCAGTTATAGACGGAAATGCTGCCTCCGCCCACTGTCGCCGAACTCCTTTCCAAGGCATTGACGGCATATAAAAGAATAGCCGATACAATAAGGATTGCACTGGCGGCTCTGATGATTTCCTTCATACTTTGGCGCCTCCTGTTCCAGGGGATTGTCCAGCCCGTTGAGTAAAGAAGTAATAGCCAAGGACCAGGCCAAGTGTTACCACGAATATTAAGGCGGAAAGGGCGTTGATGGTCAAGGTGATTCCAGCCCGTGCCATTGAGTAGATTTCAATTGATAAAGTCGAGAATCCATTGCCGGTAACAAAGAATGTCACGGCGAAATCATCCAGCGAATAGGTGAGGGCAAGAAAGAATCCAGCGAAAATACCGGGCTTGATATATGGAATGATAACGCGTGTCAAAATATCCCGTTTCGATGCCCCCAGGTCGGTTGCTGCATCGATCAGCGAACCGCTCATTTCCTGCAGCTTCGGCAGGACCATGATCACCACGATTGGAATACTGAATGCAATGTGGGAAATCAGTACAGATGCAAAGCCGAGCTTGACGCCGATCATGGTGAACAAGATCAGGAATGATGCCCCGATGATGACGTCCGGACTGACAATCAGAATCGTGTTCAAGGACAGAACGGCATTGCGCGTTTTACGGTTCCGCAAAAAGACGATGCCAATTGCACCAAGAACGCCGATTGCTGTTGAAATGAGAGAAGACAGCAATGCAATGATCACCGTATTCATCAAAATAATCAGCAGCCGGGTGTCATTAAAAACGGCGCCGTAATGTTCCAATGTAAACCCTTCGAAACTCGACATGGTGCCGCCGCTGTTGAATGAATAAAAGATCAGGTAGAAAATTGGCGTATAGAGAATGGCAAAGACGAGTATCAAATAGATTTTTGCGGGCTTACTTAGTTTTGCCATTATATAAGCCTCCTTTTTCTTTCTGGCCTGTCAGCATCATGATGATGATCATGAATAGGATAAGGAACACGGCGATAGTGGAACCCATCCCCCAGTTCTGTGTCACTAAAAACTGCTGCTCGATTGCTGTACCAAGTGTAATGACCTTGTTTCCGGCAATCAGACGGGTGATGACAAAGAGTGACAGGGCAGGGATGAAAACAGCTTGGACGCCAGATTTAACACCGTTGATGGCCAAAGGAAAAATGATGCGTCTGAAGGTGGTGAAAGACGAAGCACCCAGATCGCGTGATGCGTCGATCAACGCGGGATTGATTTTATCCAGCGAATTGAAAATCGGCAGCACCATAAACGGAATGAAAATATAAACTGAAACAAAGATAAAGCTGAAATCGGTGAACAAGATCTGCAAGGGACCGGCACCGAGCGCCTGAAGAAGCTTGTTGGCCGGCCCGTATAACCCGAAGATCCCGATAAAGGCATAGGCTTTCAACAGTAAATTGATCCATGATGGTATGATGATCAGCAATAACCATAGCTGCTTATGCTTTGTCTTGGTCAGCCAGTAGGCTGTCGGATAGGCAATCAGAATGGTGATCAATGTAATCAGGAAGGCATACCAGAAAGAACTCAAAGTCATCCGTAAGTAGACGGAGGAAAAGAAGTTCTGATAATTTTCCAGGGTGAAAGCTCCGGTCAAATCCAAAAATGAAAAATAGAAAATCAACGCAATCGGTGCGATGACGAACAAAGCGATCCAAATATAATAAGGGGCGAGGTATAACGGGCGTGATGGGCTATCTTTCATTGACTGCCGCTCCGTAGGACTCCAGTCTTGCATCAAACGCTTCTTCCGACTCGTTCAAACGCATGACATGAATTGCTTCTGCTGAGAAGTCCAAACCGATCTGTGAACCGACCTCTACTTTTTTTGTGGAGTGCACCAGCCATTCATTGCCGACTTCGTCGATGGTAGAGATTTCAAAATGGACCCCTCTGAACAATTGGGTATCGACGGTAACGGCCATTTTGCCGACGCCGTTTGCGGTGATTTCCAGGTCTTCAGGCCGGATGACGATTTCTACCTGTTCATTAGGATTCAGCCCTGCATCCACGCATTCAAAATCCTTGTTCGCGAAACGAACCTGGTAATCGGCAATCATCTCACCGCTGACGATATTCGACTCTCCGATAAAATCAGCGACAAAGCGATTGATCGGTTCGTCATAAATGTCCATCGGCGTGCCGCTTTGCTGGATTTGGCCAGCATTCATGACAAAAATTTCATCAGACATGGCCAGTGCTTCTTCCTGGTCATGCGTAACAAAAACAAAAGTTTTCCCAAGGCGCTGCTGAAGTTCACGCAGTTCATACTGCATCTCTGTCCGCAGTTTCAAGTCCAAAGCAGATAAAGGCTCATCGAGCAAGATAACTTCCGGATCATTGACGATAGCCCGGGCAATGGCGACGCGCTGGCGTTGGCCACCGGACATTTCTGCAATCTCACGTTTTTCATAACCTTGCAGATTGACGAAAGCTAAAGATTCCCGCACTCGGCGCTCAACTTCAGAGCCTTTGACTTTCTTGATGCGCAAGCCGAACGCGATGTTTTCAAATACATTCAAATGAGGAAACAAGGCATAATCCTGAAATACGGTGTTGACTTGGCGTTGATTGGCCGGCACGGTGTTCATTTTTTTACCTTCAATATAAATATTGCCCTTGCTCGGTGTAGCAAAACCGGCAATCAGACGTAGAATGGTTGTTTTACCGCAGCCTGACGGGCCAAGCAATGTGTAGAATTTTCCTTTTTCAAGTTCAAAGCTGACATTGTCCAAGACATTGCCGGCACCTTCGTATGTCTGAGTGACATTTTCGAAGCGTATAATAGATGTTTCGGTCATAACGATCCCTCCTGAATTATAAATAAGATTGTGTGGCGACGATGATCACTTCGGATATTCCATCAAAATCGTTGATCAGCTGATGGTGATTGGAAGCTTCAAAGTAAATGGAATCGCCGGCAGCGGCAGTGTATTGATGATCTCCGATTCTGAGCAGGACCTGTCCTTCCAGAACGTAGATGAAGGTTTCAGCAGAAGACGGTTCAAACTTTTTAAAGTGGCCATTTGCCTGAAAGGTCAAAAAGACAGGTTCCATTTCCTTCTCATTCGATGTGGGGATGAGCCATTCCACTTCATATCCCGCTTCTTCATCGATATGTGCCGTATGGTCAGCGGTGGAATATACGACTTTAACATCGTGTTCATCAGCGAAAAACTCTTTAGGGGTAGTTCCCAAAACTTCGAGTAAGCTGAAAAATGTTTCAATAGAAGGGGAATTCATATTCCGCTCCAGCTGAGAAATAAAACCTTTGCTCAGGTCTGTCCGTTTTCCGAGCTCTTCCTGAGTCAAACCATTCATTAATCGGAGGCGTTTGATTTTTGTTCCGATGTCCATCAGAATTCTCCTCGCTTCATCGTTAAGTAATACTTGCAGAAAGTTTAGTTAAAATATACTTTTAGTTTACTAATAGCATATATTCATTATACGAGACGACTGATATTTTTCAAGTTAAAAATTATTTTCAATAAGGGATTGTTATCTATTGCAATTTACCGGCAGTATTTACTATCATAGAGAAAGTGTGAAATTAATAATGTTGTTCCTAACCGGTATCTAACTGATAAAAACCTAAAAATGAACGATTATAAAAAATGAAACCATAACAATGGAAACCATGGCCTTTATGCGTACATAAAGGAAGGGAAGCAGGTATGCTGCTGACTTGAGCAAGTCCAATCTTTCCAGCTCGACCAAAACTCTAGGAGTGATCAATGTGAACGGCAAAATGAATTTCTTTCTTGACCCCAAAAATCGGGTCATTCAAAAACCATCAATTATGAATTATAAACAGGACCAGCAAGGTTTGTACCTTGTGGCAGACAAGCGCTTCATCAACTGGATGGATGTCCATACGTATTGTCATAGCTGCTTGTCGGCACTTACTTTTGACGATGAATTTGACGCAAGTTATTGCGCCAGCTGCAATGAATGGCGGGAAGAACCCTGTACAGACATCAGCTGTGAATATTGTGAAAACCGGCCGAAACGCCCATTGGATCCCCGCCGATAAGCGGGGTTTTTTTCTTGCAGCAGTTCTTTATGGATAAGATTTTTAGTTCGAGCCATATATGGTAAAATAAAGCCACTTGAACTAGTTGGAGGATGGATATGAAAAAGGAATTTGTAGTCATTGGACTGGGCCGTTTTGGCGGCAGCATTGTACGTGAATTGATTGAACAAGATGCGGACGTAATGGCGATCGACAAAGATTCGGAACGGGTGGATGAATTCTCTGCGATTGCGACTCAGGCCGTTGTTGCAGATACGACAGATGAAGCCGTATTAAAATCGCTGGGCATCCGGAATTTCGAGCATGTGATTGTGGCAATCGGTGAAAATATTCAAGCCAGTATTCTAACGACTCTGATGCTGAAGGAAATCGGCGTGAAGAAAATTACGGTAAAAGCGCAAAACGATTACCATGCTAAAGTATTGAACAAAATTGGTGCAGACAAAGTGGTCCATCCGGAACGTGATATGGGCATCCGGATTGCCCATAACATCCTCTCCAATAATGTACTGGATTACTTGGAGCTATCCGATGAACATTCCATCATGGAAATCAAAGCAAACCATAAGCTCGCTGGCTATACCTTGATTGGCCTAGATATTCGTGCCCGTTATGGCATCAACATCGTAGCCATCAAAAGGGGAGAAGACATCATCGTTTCCCCGCAGGCCGATATGGAAATCGAACAGGAAGATATCCTGATCATCATCGGATCTGATGCGGACATCAACCGTTTTGAGAAGAAGATGATGAACTAATAAAAGATTGGCAGAGCCTTATCATAAGTAAACAAAAAAGAAGCATTGGATTTTACTCCAATGCTTCTTTTTTGTTAGATTTAATGCGAGTGCCAATAAGATCTATCGGGCGCTTGCGCTTGTCGAGGCTTAACGGCTGCTTGCGCTTTTCTATGTCCAGCTCCAGCAGCCAGCCTCTCGAGTCGCTTCAACCATACCAGCAATGGCAAAGAACGCCATTACCGGTAAGGCTTCCAGCGCTTGTCGAGGCTTAACGGCTGCTTGCGCTTTTCTACTACTAAACTTCCATAATCACCGGCAAAATCATTGGGCGGCGTTTTGTTTTTTCGTAAAGGTACGGCCCAAGAACGTCAGAAATGTCGTTTTTCAATTCTGCCCATTCCGTGTTTTTGCTGTGTATTTTTTTGTTCAGATGACGGTTCAGCATTTGCTGAGCCTCATAGATCATGGTGCCTGACTCGCGCATATAGACAAATCCGCGTGAAATGATATCAGGTCCGGAAACCATTTTGTTCTTTTGCATATCGACGCTTACGACGACGATGACCAAGCCTTCTTCCGAAAGCACGCGACGGTCACGCAGAACGATGTTGCCGATGTCGCCGATTCCGCTGCCGTCGATGTAAACATCGCCGGATGGAACGCGTCCAGCTACAGAAGCTTCATCCTGCCCTAAAGCAAGAACTTCACCATTTTCCATGATGAATGTGTTTTCAAGTGGAACGTCACATTCAACAGCCAAGCCCGCATGCGTTTTTAACATCCGGTATTCACCGTGTATCGGCATGAAGTATTTCGGTTTGATCAAACGAAGCATCAATTTGTTTTCAGGTTCTGAACCGTGGCCTGATGTATGGATATTGTTAAGTGATCCGTGAATTACATCTGCTCCGGCGCGAAACAATAAATTGATTGTTCGATTGACGCTGCTCGTATTGCCCGGAATCGGAGAAGACGAGAAGACGACCGTATCGTTCGGCTGAATTTGAATTTGGCGATGTGTTCCGTTGGCGATTCTCGAAAGAGCGGCCATCGGTTCACCTTGTGAACCGGTGCAGAGGATCAATACTTCGTTTGCCGGCAAACGATTTAAAGTTTGCGTATCCACAAAAGCATCTTCCGGAGCATTGATGTAACCAAGCTCGCGGCCGATCGTCATCGCGTTGTCCATGCTGCGTCCGAAGACGGCGATTTTACGGCCTTGTGCGACCGCTTCATCGGTTACCTGCTGGAGACGGTAGATATTCGACGCGAAAGTAGCGAAAATCAAACGGCCATCAATTTTTCTCATGATTTCCTTGATGGAGTCGCCGACTTTTCGTTCAGACATCGTGAAGTCTGGAACTTCTGCGTTGGTGCTGTCTGACAGCAGGCAAAGTACGCCTTCACTGCCGATTTGCGCCATCTTCAATAGATTGGCAGGCTCACCCACTGGGGTGAAATCGAATTTAAAGTCACCAGTATGGACGATATTCCCGGGCGGAGTTTTCACTACGACACCGAAAGCATCAGGGATACTGTGGGTTGTGCTGAAAAAGCTGACGGCTGTCTTGCGAAACTTGATGATATCATCTTCACCGATTTCCGTCATTTTCGTTTGACGCAATAAACCATGCTCTTCCAATTTTTTGCGCAATAGGCCAAGAGCCAGTTTGCCGCCGTATACTGGAATATTGATTTTTTTTAGCAAGTAGGGAATGCCGCCGATATGGTCTTCATGGCCATGTGTAATGAAGAGGCCTTTGATCTTGTCGACATTTTTTACTAAGTATGTGTAATCCGGAATAACGTAATCGATTCCGAGCAAATCGTCTTCCGGGAATTTAATGCCTGCATCAATCAGGATAATTTCATCCTGGAATTGGACACCATACGTATTTTTGCCGATTTCACCCAGTCCGCCTAGGGCGAAAACAGCTGTTTGGTCGTTCTTGACAAACTTCATAATTATTCTACGCTCTCGACTTCGTAATTTTGGGCAGCCTGTTCATACTCGAGATGATTGCCTTCAAGTAATTGAACAAGTTCAATATTGTAGTTGCGGTCTTTTAAGTGGTGTCGGACTTCTCGCTCGGATGCTGCTTCAACATAAAGGCTTTGGGTGTTTTCTCGAACTGGTACTTCAAAACGGTTTTCTTGGTAGTATACTTTAAAAATCATTGTTTGCTCTCCTTTTTCCACGCTCAGATAAATGCACTTCCTTTATATTATCATGTCATTAGACTAAAATAAAGAATAGCCCTCCTTATTTATAAAGAAGGGCTAAAACGTTTATGCGATTTTCTTTTTGTTCATGATGCCATTGAGCTGTCTGAGAAGTTTTCTTTTCAAACGTTTCAGCATGGCCAACCACTCCTTATAGCGAGTATACTTTGTTTTCTGACAATTGTAAAGAAACCGGGCTTTGGCGCGGCTACTCAATTTAACAAGAATGGAGACTAAAACATGTCTAAATTATTATTGCTGGATATTGATGGAACTTTATTGGATTCACACAAAAAATTGCCGGCTTCTGCAAAAGAAGCATTGGAACAGGCGCGTTTAAATGGCCACGAGTTGGCGATTGCAACGGGACGTGGCCCTTTTATGATCACTCGGATACTGGAGGAACTGAACATAGATACTTACATTACATTCAATGGTCAGTATATCTCTCACAAAGGGCAAGCCATCCATAAACAGGCGATCAATTCGAATATGCTCAATGAGATTTTCGAATATGCGGAGCAGCGTGATCATCCGATCGTGTTCATGAATGAAAATAAGATGGTATCGTCCATTGACTTTCATCCGGATATCGACGAAAGCATCAAAACGCTAAAAATGCCGCATCCGGAAGTGGAAAAGGATTTTTATCTGAAAAATGATATATACCAAGCGCTGCTATTTTGTGAAAAAGAAGAACAACAGCAATATCATGAAGCATTTGAGCAAGTGGACTTTGTCCGCTGGCATCGCGTATCCTGTGATATCACGCCCAAAGGCGGAACAAAGGCTAGCGGAATCGAGCACTTGATCAAAGCGACGGGACACTCTATAGAAGATACGATTGCATTCGGCGACGGTCTGAACGATCTGCAGATGATGGATATTGCCGGATACAGCGTGGCAATGGAAAATGGACACGAAGAAACAAAAAAACGTGCAACCTACGTCACGGATCACGTCGACAACAACGGACTCGCCAAAGCCTTCAAGCACCTGAAATTGATTTGATAAAGAAAAGCAGAAGCGCCCGTGTAGGTCCGACGGGCATAAGACAGACCGGCAGTGTGGCGTACTTTGCCACGCAGTTGGGTTGGCTTATGCCCCTAGGACCTGGGCGCTGGAGTCTGGACAATGAGAAAAGCGGAAGCAGCTGTCCAGCACTGCCGGGCATAAGACAGACCAGCGGAGTGGCGCTCTTTGCCACTTAGCTGGGTTGGCTTATGACCCAACGAGCTAGCTGCTGGAGTCTGGACAATGAGAAAAGCGGAAGCAGCTGTCCAGCTCTGCCGGGCATAAGACAGACCAGCGGAGTGGCGCTCTTTGCCACATAGCTGGGTTGGCTTATGACCCAAAGAGCTAGCTGCTGGAGTCTGGACAATGAGAAAAGCGGAAGCAGCTGTCCAGCTCTGCCGGGCATAAGTCAGACCAGCGGAGTGGCGCTCTTTGCCACTTAGCTGGGTTGGCTTATGACCCAACGAGCTAGCTGCTGGAGTCTGGACAATGAGAAAAGCGGAAGCGCCCATTAACTGTGGAACTTAAGGCTCGCTGAAATAAATGAAAAAAAGAGGCTCGGCTTACTCAGCCGAGTCTCTTTCGATTGCGATAGCATTTTCAATTTTGGCGAAAGGGTTTTTGGAATCGATGTGATCGAAGAACATGACCCCATTCAAGTGATCAAGTTCATGTTGGAAGGCAATCGCTGGAAGGCCTTTTAAGCGCATCTTGATTTCTTCGCCATCCAAATTGAATGCCTTGATGGTGATTCGGGCATATCTTGGTACATAACCTGGAATTGCACGGTCTACTGATAAGCAGCCTTCTCCAGCTGCTAAATAAGCTTTTTCTACTGAATGGCTGACGATTTTAGGATTCACTGCGATCAGGCTGAGATTTTCTCCAGAAGTTTCATCGAAATGCAAGGCGAATATCCGTTTCGCTTCATTTATTTGAGGCGCAGCAATTCCCACACCGGGGCGCAAATCGTATTTTTCAGCCAATTCATCATCTTGGCTGTTCACTACGTATTCCATAAGGTCTTCACCCAATTTTCGATCTGCTTCAGAAAGTGGAAACTTCACTTCCTCAGCGCGTTTTCTGAGTGTAGGATGACCCTCACGTATTATGTCTTTCATTCGTATCAAGTGATTTCATCCTTTCAAATGGCTTGCTATACAATTTAGTATAACGTAAATCAGTGGTTTTGAAAAAAGAAAAAGCTATTGGGTGGAGTTGTATTTTAATCCTCTGCATACTATAGTTAATTCATGGTAATTAAGGGGTGAATCAGATGAAGAAATTGGGGATGGCGGTTAGTTTATCTGTTTTTCTATTGTTGTCTGCCTGTTCAGGTTCGGGCATCAGGGAAGATTTGGATGGCGTTCTGAATGATACTTTCGATGCTGAAGAAGAATATCGTGCAGTGCAGGATGATCTCGAGGAGCGGGAAAAAAAGGAACAGCAATTGTTTGAAGAAATCATGGCTCTGACTCAAGAAGAACAGGAGCAGGTGGCAGAGCAGGCTCAGGAAGCACTTGATTCTGCAGATGAACGCTTGGAGTTTTTACAGACTGAAAAAGAGTCGATGGAATCGGCTGAAGAGAGTTTTACTGAAATCGACCAAGTAATCGAAGAAGCAGAAGAGGAATCTGTAAAAACGGATCTGGAAGCGCTGAAAGCAAAAATGCAGGAACGCTTTGCTGCCCATGATGAGTTTACAACAGCCTATGAAGAGTTGGTCGCTCGCCAAAAAGAACTGTATGAACTATTGAAGGATGAAGAAAGCAAATTGCAAATGCTTCAGGAGAAAGCTGCAGAAGTGAATGAGCAAAACGAGCAGGTCCAGTTGGCTGTTACAGCGTTCAATGAGTTAACACAACAGGTGAATGACTTGAAGGACGAAACAATGGAAAAATTAAATGAAAGCGAGGAATAAGCGGCCTTTACGGTCGCTTTTTCTGTGCTATAAAAGATGGGCAGAAACGCTGCTGTATTATAATACAGGTCCTAAAATTAACTGATACAGTTTCGGATATTCGAATTATCTTATTATTACTATTGTCCGAAAATGTTAGGTTCTCTATGATTGACCGAGTTATTTTTGTAACGTATACTGATAAAGAATGTGCAATTGTATCATAAACAATGGGTAATTATTTTAATACAGATAAAAAGGAGAGTTGCTTTTATGGCTGCGAAAAAATCACAGCAGTTCGATCCAGTGGAAACGCTTAATGCAATCGAAGAAAAGTTTGAAATGGTTCAGATTTTGAACGAAGAAGGCAAAATCGTCAATGAAGAGGCAGACCCGAAACTATCGGATGAAGATCTTCAGGAATTGATGACTCGTATGGTGTATACGCGAATCCTTGATCAGCGTTCTATTTCATTAAATCGTCAGGGACGCCTTGGATTCTATGCTCCGACAGCAGGACAGGAAGCTTCTCAATTGGCCTCTCATTTTGCTTTGTCGAAAGAAGATTTCATTTTGCCGGGTTATCGTGATGTACCGCAATTGATCTGGCATGGATGGCCGCTTCACCAGGCATTTCTTTTCTCCCGTGGGCATTTCATGGGGAATCAAATGGCTGAAGGCTTGAATGTTCTGCCGCCGCAAATCATCATCGGCGCTCAGTTCATCCAGGCTACGGGCGTTGCGCTGGGTATGCAGAAGCGCAAAAAAGAAGCTGTTGCAGTAACTTACACAGGAGAAGGCGGTTCTTCACAGGGCGATTTCTACGAAGGAATCAATTTTGCCGGAGCTTTCCGTGCACCGGCTATCTTTATTGTCCAAAACAATCAATACGCAATCTCGACTCCGCGCGATGCTCAGACAGCCGCTAAAACAATTGCTCAAAAAGCTGTAGCTGCTGGGATCCCGGGTGTCTTTGTCGATGGCATGGATCCATTGGCTGTTTACGCGGTGACGCGCGACGCACGCGAACGCGCAATCAAAGGAGAAGGTCCGACGCTGATTGAAACTTTCTGTTATCGTTATGGACCGCATACGATGGCTGGGGATGACCCGACACGCTATCGTACATCGGATATCGACAGCGAATGGGAAAAGAAAGATCCGCTTGTCCGTTTCCGTAAATACCTGGAAGCGAAAGGCATCTGGGATGAAGCGAAAGAAACTGAAGTAATGGATAGAGCTAAAGAAGAAATCAAAGCGGCAATCAAAAAAGCAGATGGCGCTCCGAAGCAAAAAGTTACAGATTTGCTTGGATTCATGTATGAAGAGCTGCCGTTCAACGTGCAAGAGCAGATGGATATCTATAAAGCAAAGGAGTCGAAGTAAGCCATGGCACAATTAACAATGATCCAAGCGATTACCGACGCTCTGAAAACAGAGATGAAGAACGATGAAAATGTTCTTGTTTTCGGTGAAGATGTAGGAAATAACGGTGGGGTATTCCGTGCAACGGAAGGTTTGCAGAAAGAATTCGGAGAAGATCGTGTCTTCGATACACCTTTGGCGGAATCTGGAATTGGCGGCCTTGCAATTGGTCTTGCTTTGCAGGGATTCAGACCTGTTCCGGAAATCCAGTTTTTCGGTTTTGTTTTTGAAGTGATGGATTCGATCAGCGGCCAAATGGCACGCATGCGTTTCCGCAGCGGCGGGAGCCTGAATTCGCCAGTGACAATTCGTTCGCCGTTCGGCGGCGGTGTCCACACACCAGAAATGCATGCTGATTCATTGGAAGGATTAATGGCGGCTCAGCCAGGGCTAAAAGTAGTCATTCCGTCTACACCGTACGATGCAAAAGGTTTGTTGATTTCAGCAATCCGCGACAACGATCCGGTCATTTTCCTTGAGCATATGAAGCTATACCGTTCTTTCCGCCAGGAAGTGCCAGAAGAAGAATATACGATTCCTCTCGGTAAAGCGGATGTGAAACGTGAAGGCAAAGATTTAACGATTATCGCTTACGGCGCAATGGTGCAGGAAAGTATCAAAGCGGCAGAAGCACTTGAAAAAGAAAACTACTCGGTTGAAGTGGTTGACCTTCGCACCATCCAGCCGCTTGATATTGAAACAATCATCGCTTCTGTAGAAAAAACTGGACGCGCTATGGTCGTTCAGGAAGCTCAAAAACAAGCTGGAATCGCAGCGAGTGTCGTGGCTGAAATCACAGACCGTGCAATTTTGAGCCTGGATGCACCGGTTCTTCGCGTAACCGCGCCGGATTCCATATTCCCATTCTCACAAGCAGAGCAAGTTTGGCTTCCGAATGCGAATGATATAGTAGAGACAGCTAAAAAAGTACTTACGTTTTAAAATAGACAGAAACGGAAGGGTGAAATATATGGCTTTTGAATTTCGTTTGCCTGATATCGGAGAAGGTATCCATGAAGGTGAAATCGTAAAATGGTTCGTAAAAGCAGGAGATACAATCGAAGAAGACGATATTCTTGTTGAAGTGCAAAATGACAAGGCGGTCGTTGAAATTCCATCACCGGTTTCAGGAACAGTTGAAGAAGTATTGGTGGAGGAAGGGACAGTTGCTGTAGTAGGCGATGTTTTGATCCGTATTGATGCACCTGATGCTGATGGTGGAGAAGATGAAGAGCAAGGCGATAAAAAAGAAGCCGCTCCTGAAGTGAAGGAAGAAACGGAAGAGCAGGTTCAATCAGGTACAGCCGAATCCGGGCAAGATGTCGAAAAAGCTCCGGCCGAAGATGGCAAGCCTGAAGAGAAGACTGGCGCTGGAGCTCAGCCGCAAGCGGATGCTAAAGAAGAATCTGATCCAAATGCGCGCGTCATTTCTATGCCGTCTGTCCGCAAGTTTGCGCGCGACAACGATGTGGATATCAAACAAGTTTCAGGATCCGGCAATAATGGCCGCATTCTAAAAGAAGATGTGGAAGCCTTCATGAAAGGTGACCAAAAAGCGGCAACACCTGCAGCTTCTGAGGAAGCACCACAGGAAGCGGCAGAAGAAAGCACTGAAAAAGCTGCAGCGGCACCAAAAGCTGCGGCAGCTCCTGAAGGGGAATTCCCTGAAACCCGTGAGAAAATGTCCGGTATCCGCAAGGCGATCGCTAAAGCAATGGTCCATTCAAAACATACCGCTCCTCACGTAACTTTGATGGACGAAGTGGATGTCACTGAATTGGTGGCACACCGCAAAAAGTTCAAGGACATTGCTGCAGAAAAAGAAATCAAACTCACTTATTTGCCATATGTGGTGAAAGCGCTGGTCAGCACATTGCGTGAATTCCCAGCCTTGAACACATCATTTGATGATGAAACAAGCGAAGTTATCCAGAAGCATTACTTCAATATCGGTATTGCAGCCGACACAGAAAAAGGCTTGATGGTACCTGTCATCAAAAACGCAGACCGTAAATCCGTATTCGCCATTTCCGATGAAATCAACGGGTTGGCAACAAAAGCGCGTGATGGTAAATTATCTGCTGCTGAAATGAAAGGCGCTTCATGCTCGATTACGAATATCGGTTCTGCCGGTGGGCAATGGTTCACGCCGGTTATCAACCATCCGGAAGTGGCAATTCTTGGAATTGGTCGGATTGCAGAAAAGCCTGTAATTAAAAATGGTGAAATTGTAGCGGCACCTGTGTTAGCATTATCATTGAGCTTCGATCACAGAATGATCGATGGAGCAACAGCACAACACGCGTTAAATCACATTAAACGTTTATTAAGTCAACCTGAATTACTATTAATGGAGGCGTAAAACTTATGGTAGTAGGAGATTTTCCGATCGAAACAGACACGCTTGTAATCGGCTCAGGCCCTGGCGGTTATGTTGCAGCTATTCGCGCAGCACAAACTGGCCAAAAAGTAACAATCGTTGAAAAGGAATATATCGGCGGCGTTTGCTTGAATGTCGGTTGTATCCCTTCAAAAGCGATGATTTCTGTTGGGCACCGTTTTGAGGAAGCTCAACATTCAGAAGATATGGGGATCGTTGCCAAAGAAGTTTCACTCAACTTTGAAAAAGCACAGGCATTTAAAGATGGCGTCGTGAAGAAATTGACTGGCGGTGTTGAATCTCTTCTTAAAGGCAATAAAGTCGAAATCCTTCGTGGAGAAGCCTATTTCGTTGATGAAAATACAGTTCGTGTGATGGATGACAATTCAGCGCAGACGTATAAATTCAAAAATGCAATTATCGCTACTGGGTCTCGTCCTGTTGAAATCCCGACGTTTAAATTTACAAAACGCGTGATTAATTCAACTGGAGCTTTGGCACTTACTGAGCTTCCTAAAAAACTTGTCGTTATCGGCGGCGGTTATATCGGTACAGAGCTTGGTACTGCATTTGCAAACATGGGTTCTGAAGTAACGATTCTTGAAGGCGCTCCTGATATCTTAGCTGGATTCGAAAAACAGATGACAGCAATCGTTAAAAAAGGATTGAAGAAAAAAGGCGTAGAAGTCATCACTAAAGCATCGGCTAAGGGTGTAGAGGAAACTGATTCAGGCGTTAAAGTTACTTATGAAGCAGGCGGGGAAGAAAAAACGCTTGAAGCTGATTATGTTCTTGTAACGGTTGGCCGTCGTCCGAATACAGACGAAATGGGTCTTGAAGAAGTGAACGTTAAAATGACGGACCGTGGTTTGATTGAAGTCGATAAGCAATGCCGCACGAACATCCCGAATATCTATGCAATCGGTGATGTAGTGGCAGGACTTCAGTTGGCTCATAAAGCTTCATATGAAGGCAAAATTGCTGCAGAAGCAATTGCAGGCGAGAAGTCTGAAGTTGATTATATGGCTATTCCGGCTGTCTGCTTTACAGATCCGGAACTTGCAAGCGTAGGTTTGTCTGAAGAACAGGCAAAAGAAGAAGGATTCGAAGCTGCGGCTGCGAAATTCCCATTCGCTGCAAACGGCCGTGCTCTTTCATTAAACGCAACTGAAGGATTCGTGAAACTGGTTTCACGCAAATCTGACGGCTTGCTGTTAGGAGCACAGATCGTTGGAGCCGGCGCATCAGACATGATCGCTGAGCTTGGCCTTGCAATCGAAGCTGGAATGACAGTGGAAGATATCGCAATGACCATCCATGCGCATCCGACACTTGCTGAAATTACAATGGAAGCTGCAGAAGTAGCTCTTGGAACACCGATTCATATCGTTAAATAACTGATAGGAAGCCGCTTATGCGGCTTCTTTTTTTTTGGAAAAAATGAGCTAGCCATGGTAAGATTTGTTTAGAAATGGGGTGGTCGTATTGATACATAAACGATGGATGATACTTGCAGCTACGCTGATTTTACTGGCTGCGTGCAACGGAGAAAACGACAAACCATCAGTTGAAGAGAAAGAACCCGTTGTAGATCAAACAGCAATTGAAGAAAAAGCTGAAGAAAGTGAAAAAGCAGCTGAACCGAAGGAGGAAAAAAAAGAACAAGAGACTCAAGAAGTGGCAGTGGCCGAACCGCAATACCGCGTCAATACTGCTAATTGGTCCGTGCAGCCAATAGCAGATGCTGCAGAAAAAGTCGTACTGGTGACAATTGATGATGCACCGGACAAACACGCTATGGAGATGGCGGAAACCTTGAAAAACCAAGATATCCCAGCGATCTTTTTCGTCAATGGGCATTTTTTGGACACGGATGAAGAAAAGCAGCAATTGAAGCAGCTTCATGAAATGGGTTTTGCAATCGGCAATCATACCAACAGCCATCCGAACTTAAAGGATCTTACTGAACAACAGCAAAAGGAAGAAATTCTGCAATTGAATGAAACGATCGAAGGGATCATCGGTGAAAAGCCGAAATTCTTCCGGGCACCACATGGAGCGAATACGGATTTCAGCAAACAGCTTGTTCAGGAGCAGAAAATGGTCCTCATGAATTGGACATATGGCTATGATTGGGAACAGCAGTACCGGGATGCCCAATCCTTAACAGACATCATGGTCAATACCGAGTACTTAAACAACGGCGCCAATCTTTTAATGCATGACCGCGAATGGACGTCAGAAGCCCTTCCAGGCATCATTCAGGGCTTGAAGGATAAAGGCTATGGCTTTGTAGATCCGGCAGCAATAGAAGGCATTTAAAAAAGATCCAAGAGCATCGGCTCTTGGATCTTTTTGTGGTTCTTACCTGATCGCCTGCTGCTCCTTGATGACGCGCAGCATCTGCAATGTATCGTCTTCCGGCCCCTGGACAGGCAAACCGGCAGCGACGTTCATGTGGATGTAATTGATGTTTTCTTCGGTAATGATTTCCCCAGGAATGAAAATAGGGATGCCCGGCGGATAGACCATGATGAATTCAGCTGAAATGCGGCCGACAGCATCATTGATTGAAATGACTTCGGTAGTCGCGTAGAAAGCGTCTCGTGGTGTCATAGCAAGCCGTGGAATATCCGGCAGCAGAACGACAGGTTCGATGACAGCGGCCTCACTGTCGAATGCTTCGCTCATGCGCTGAAGAGCATTTAACAGCAGATTCAATTCCTTGCGGGTGTCGCCGATTGTCACCAGGCAAAGAATATTATACAAATCGGAAAGTTCGATTTCGATATTGGCGTTTTCCCTCAGCCATTCCTCAGCTTGATGCCCGGTGATGCCCAGGTTTTTAACGCTGATCAACAGCTTCGTCGGATCCATGTCGAAAGTGGCTGACGAATTCAATACCTCTTTGCCGACGCAGTGCAGATGTGGAATCTTATTGATGCGTTTGCGGGCGTCCTGAGCCAGGCGGATGGCCTGGTCGATCAGGTCAAAGCCATGAATCGCCAATTGGCGGCGAGCAGTGTCAAGGGATGCCAGAATCGGATATGAAGTCGAAGTTGTCGTCAGCATCGATAGCGTGGACTGGACGCGTTTAGGTGAGACCAGGCCTTCCCGTACGTTGAGTACTGAACTTTGTGTCATGGATCCACCAAGCTTGTGGACAGAAGTTGCTGCCATATCCGCTCCTGCCGCCATCGCGGAAATTGGGAGGGATTTATGGAAATGGATGTGGACGCCGTGTGCTTCATCGACCAAAACAGGTACATTGCGTGAATGGGCGATATCGACAATCCGCTTCAAATCAGCGGCTACGCCGAAATAAGTAGGATTAATGACCAGCACCGCTTTGGCATCAGGGTATTCGTTCATCGCCTTTTCTACAGCTTCTGCAGAAATGCCGTGGGAGATTCCGAGTTCCGGATCAACTTCCGGATGGATGAAAATCGGAATGGCGCCGGCAAAGACTATGGCCGACATAATGGATTTATGAACATTTCGCGGCACGAGTATCTTGTCGTTGGGACCGACCACACTCAAAATCATGGTCATGATGGCACCGCTTGTACCCTGTACCGAAAAGAATGTATGATCCGCGCCGAATGCTTTGGCAGCCAGTTCCTGCGCGTCTTTAATGGCACCTTTTGGAGAATGTAAATCGTCCAGCGGGGCGATATTAATCAAATCAATGGATAAAATATTATCGCCGACAAATTCCCTGAATGCAGGATCGACGCCTTGGCCCTTTTTGTGGCCAGGAATATGGAATTGGATCGGGTGCCGGTTTCGATGCTTCAAAAGCGCATCAAATAACGGAGTTTCTAATTGAGACAATGATTAGCCCACCTCACTTAATAAAATGAAAACAAAAAGAATTATAGCATGATGCCATGGCCTATAGTAAAAAATAAAAGGATTTTCTGTGGTGGAAGCGAATACATGACATACAGAGAGAAAAGGAGTGAGTTCATGGAATTCAAAACGAGGGTGACTGAGCTATTGAACATCCGCTATCCCATTATTCAGGGAGGCTTGGCATATTTAGCTTATGCAGAATTGGCGGCAGCTGTTTCAAACGCAGGTGGGCTGGGACAAATTACGGCGATGAGCCTTTCTACGCCTGAAGAGCTGCGGAAAGAAATTCAAAAAGTAAGAGAATTGACGGACAAGCCTTTTGGTGTTAATTTTGCGATTGGCGATCATGGCCGTGCATTTTCGCATATGCTAGATGTGGCGATCGAAGAAAAGGTGCCGGTCGTCTCGATGACAGGCGGAAATCCGACCCCGATATTCGAGCAGCTAAAAGGAACGGATATCAAAAAACTGGTCCTTGTGGCTGCCAGGAGACAGGCTGAAAAAGCGGAAAGCCTCGGGGCGGATGCTGTGATGGTCGTGGGGCACGAAGGCGGCGGACATTTAGGGCGTGACGACATCGGTACGATGGTGCTGATTCCGCAGGTAGTCGACGCTGTGAACATTCCGGTCATCGCTTCGGGCGGGATCGGAGACGGACGCGGTTGGATGGCGGCTCTTGCCCTCGGTGCTGAAGGCATTGAGATGGGGACGCGCTTTATCGCCACCAAAGAATGTGTCCATGCTTCAGAAGCTTATAAAGAGCAGCTGATCAACAGTTCTGAAAACGATACAGTCATCATCAAGCGAAGCATCGGCGCACCTGCTAGGACATTGCGGAGCAGCTGGACGGATAAAATTCTCGAGATTGAAAGCAAGACGCCGACCTATGAAGCCTTGAAAGAATACATCAGCGGTGAAGCCAATAAGCGATTCATCTATAATGGAGAAAAGGATCAGGGCTTCGGCTGGGCCGGACAAGTGACGGGATTGATCAAAGACGTGCCGACAGTCCAGGAACTGATTGAGGAAATGGTCCGACAGGCTGAAGAAATCCGGAAAAAATGGTCAGCCACTGAATGAAAAGAGGGGTGAAAAGATGGATTATTCCTATCCATTTTCAATTGAATGGACAACAGAAGAAATCATTGATGTCGTCAGTTTTTTCGAAGGCATCGAACGGGCATATGAAAAAGGCATCAGCAGACAGGACCTCTTGACGCGTTACCGGAAGTTTAAGCAAGTGGTACCTGCAATTTCAGAAGAAAAAACCTATTTCCGCGAATTCGAAGAAGAAAGCGGCTATGCATGTTTCCCAGCCATAAAAGAAATGAAGGCAGGAACCGGCGACGAAATCATCAAGGTGAATAAGATCTAGCAGAAAAAGAACCTGCAGCCTCAGCGGCTGACAGGTTCTTTTATTGGTTGGAGCAAAGTATGGTAAACAGGAAGAAGGGCCTCGAAAGTTTCTTCAGCAAATCGGAGAAACTGTTCTTTCGTTAAAGAAGCAGCCTGTTCTCTACACAAATGCCGCCCGATAACAAATTCTCCTTTTTTGACATCACGCAGGCGGATCAATAATTTTTCGATGCCTTCTTCCCCTAATTCGATTAAGGAATCGGCCTGGGGTTTCATATGGTCCCCGGAAGCGGCAAAGTCTCCTGATAAGAGGTCCAATACTTCGGAGTGCAGAAGGTTTTCAGCCATTGTGGATTTATTGGGCGCTTCGTAAATTACAGCCAAAATAACGAATACATGGCTTTCCCACATGCCAATCTGAAAATGGGGAACTGCTTTATAGCCTCTTTTGTAAGGAGCAAAAGCCACCCAGCTATCATTGGGGGGATTGACCGTCCTCCTCATATGCTTTGCTACATGAGGGAAAAACTCATCTCCGGTTTTTCCAGAGAAGAAAGATGAGAACTCAGTCCCTAGTTCCTGGAACTTCGGACGGACATATTCCGTGAGTGCTGACATCCTGGCATCGAGGCCAGGAGTGTTGAAAACTTCGAAATCCTGGTCATTCCAATAAGGCTTCAAGTAAATATCCTCCTTTAATTTAGGTAATCAGGTTTCATTTTAACGAAGTTTGGGAAAAAAGAATATAAATACGTTTCTGCCAATGGATTTCATTAAAGAAAAGTGGTATTATAATACTTGTAACACGATTAGTCAGAATTTTCGGAGTATGATGAGAAAGGGGTGCTCATTATGAAACAGATGATTCAGATAATCCGCAAAGCGGATGTAGAGAAAGAATATGTACATGTGCTGAAATTAGAACTTGATTATGAACTTGCTTCATTATTTGATGCGATGCAGCAGAAAGACGATCATCAAATCTCAAAAAGCAAGCAGCGGCTTCAAGAGATTCACGTAGAACTGGAGGCCCTTCATGCGCTCTAATACGTCTATACATTAAAGGCATCTGCTGAAGTAAGACAGCAGATGCCTTTTTCGTTATACTGTAACAAATGAGGAGGGATACATACATGGATTTACATGCTATGGATTTATACATAAAATCACTGATCAAAGAAGCGGGGCATCGGATCCGCAATTCGTTTTTGACTGATATCACCATCGAATCAAAATCAAACGCCAACGATTTGGTGACGAATATCGACAAGGAAATCGAGCAATTTTTTATTGGACGTATCCGCAGGGACTTTCCGGGACATCGGATCTTCGGAGAAGAAGGGTTCGGCGACGATATCCAAAGTTCGGAAGGGGCCATCTGGCTGCTCGATCCGATTGACGGCACGATGAATTTTGTTCATCAGAAACGCAATTTCGCTATTTCACTTGGCATATATGAAGACGGAATCGGCAAACTTGGCTATATCTATGACGTTGTTAATGATGATTTATATCACGGGATAAAGGATGGAGGCGCTTATTACAATGATGAGCAGCTGAGACCTCTGATGGAAACGGTGATAACTGAATCGATCGTCGCTATGAATGCGACGTGGGCAGTGCCGAACCGCTATCTGGACCATGAAGCAACCATCCAATTGATCCGCGACGTACGGGGCATGCGTTCTTACGGATCTGCTGCACTGGAGCTTGCCTATTTAGCAAGCGGACGTGTCGATGCCTATATTTCCATGAGATTGTCACCATGGGATATTGCGGGTGGCATGGTCATTGCGCAGGAAGTTGGTGCGGTCACTACGAACTTCAAAGGCGACCCGGCGAACTTATTGAAACAGGATACGTTTATCGCCGCTAATCCGGCTATTCACCAGGAGCTGTTGAAAAAATATATCAAAATCAAGTAAAAAAAGATGCGGATTTCCGCATCTTTTTTTATACTTATAGTAATCCGGCTTCCCGCATTTCTTTTTTCTTTTTGAAGCCCATGCCCATGACCAGACCCAATAGCAAGATTGCTGCGAATATGCCCAAGACACTGCGCAGGCCAATAGCCAAACCGATTCCGACCATCGCCACAATTGCTGCCAAGGAATACAGTACAAAAATCCATTTTATGTTTTTAACTAAGCTTATCACGCGATTTTCCTCCTGTAGCTTATTGCCTGAAATAAAATCTTAGGGTTTTACACCTATATGTGCTATACTAGCACAGTTATAGGCATGAAAAAAGAATATTGGAGTGAAAATATGACTAACTTACGTAACGACTTAAGAAACATTGCAATTATTGCCCACGTTGACCATGGTAAAACAACTTTGGTGGACCAACTTCTACAACAATCCGGAACTTTCCGTTCAAATGAACACGTTGATGAACGTGCTATGGACTCGAATGATATTGAAAGAGAACGCGGAATTACAATTCTTGCGAAAAATACTGCGATCCAGTATAAAGACGCTAAAATCAACATTCTGGATACTCCTGGACACGCTGATTTCGGCGGAGAAGTTGAACGTATCATGAAAATGGTAGATGGTGTCCTTTTAGTAGTCGACGCTTATGAAGGCTGTATGCCACAGACACGTTTTGTTTTGAAAAAAGCTCTTGAGCAGAACTTGAAACCAATCGTTGTCGTCAACAAAATTGACCGCGACTTCGCACGTCCTGAAGAAGTGGTTGATGAAGTTATCGAATTGTTCATCGAGCTTGAAGCAAATGACGACCAATTGGAATTCCCGGTTATCTTTGCATCAGGTATGAATGGTACAGCAAGCCTTTCTGCTGATCCTGCAGACCAGGAAGAAAATATGCAGGTCATTTATGATGCCATTTTGGAACACGTCCCAGCGCCCATCGATAACAGAGATGAGCCACTTCAGTTCCAGGTTGCTCTACTTGACTACAATGACTATGTTGGACGTATCGGTATCGGCCGTGTATTCCGCGGGACGATCGAAGTCGGACAGTCTGTAGCATTGATGAAACTTGATGGAGCAGTGAAAAACTTCCGAGTTACTAAAATCCATGGTTTCATGGGACTTAAACGCGTTGAAATCCAAAAAGCTGAAGCTGGCGATCTGATTGCTGTTTCAGGTATGGAGGATATCAACGTAGGTGAAACGGTCTGTCCTGCAGATCATCAGGAAGCATTACCGATCCTGCGCATCGATGAGCCGACCTTGCAAATGACTTTCCTTGTCAACAACAGCCCATTTGCAGGTAAAGAAGGGAAATATATTACGTCAAGAAAAATTCAGGAACGCTTGGATGCCCAACTGGAAACCGATGTTTCCTTGCGTGTGGATCCAACTGATTCACCTGATGCTTGGGTAGTTTCTGGACGCGGAGAACTGCATTTATCGATCTTGATCGAAAATATGCGCCGTGAAGGATTTGAAATTCAAGTTTCAAAACCTGAAGTTATTGTCCGTATGGTTGACGGAGTTCGCTGCGAGCCAGTAGAACGCGTTCAAGTAGACGTGCCTGAAGAATACACAGGAGCAATCATCGAATCCTTGGGTGAGCGTAAAGGCGAAATGTTGGATATGATCAATAACGGAAGCGGACAAGTCCGTCTTGTGTTTAACGTACCAGCACGTGGCTTGATCGGTTACACAACTGAATTCCTGACACAGACACGTGGCTACGGAATCATCAACCATACATTCGACAGCTACCAGCCAGTTGCTTCTGGCCGTGTCGGTGGACGCCGTCAAGGTGTATTGGTATCTATGGAGCGCGGTAAAGTTTCGACTTACGGCTTGATGGGCATCGAAGATCGTGGAACTGCATTTGTTGAAGTCGGTGCTGAAATCTACGAAGGCATGATCGTCGGAGAACATAACCGCGATAGCGACCTAACCGTAAATATCGTCAAAATAAAAGCTGCAACCAACATTCGTTCAGCTAACAAAGACCAGACAACAACAATGAAAAAAGCACGTTTGATGAGTCTTGAAGAAGCGCTTGAATACTTGAATGATGATGAGTATTGCGAAATCACTCCACAAACCATTCGTTTGCGCAAAAAAATTCTTGATAAAAACGAACGTGAGCGTATGGCTAAGAAAAAGAAAGTCGCCATCGAAGAATAAGTGAATGGGAAGGATGTATAGCCCGTGGACGATCAAGCTTTTGTCTATGACAATATGTATCCGGTAGCCCGAGTTCTATACCAGAGTCTGCCGAGTTTTGAAATGGCGGGATACGCATTATTTGCGGTGATTTTCCTGCTCTCGGCATTCGTCTATAAATTAGGGTTTGCTAAGAAGTTATCTATTGGAAAAAATGCAATGATCGGCCTATTCCTGGCTGTCGGTGGTTTAGGGCTCACATTTCTTGCCTTTTTCCTGCCGATAGTGGAAGGGCTCATTATTGCGGCGCTTATACTGATTCTTTACAAAATCCGCCTATGGCGCGAAAAACGCGAAAACGCTGTATCTCATTGAGATACAGCGTTTTTGCGTTCAAAAGTTTTGTAGAGGATCGGCAACAGCAAAGCATATGTGAGATGGGCGAACATCCAATAAAGGAACGCCCCCAAATCAGTGGGAGCCGGCACGTCAGCTTCGACGGCTAGCCAGGATAATAGAAAATAGAGAAACGGGAAAGGGATGGACAAAAGAAGACTGATAATCACCAATTGGCCAAACGAATAGTTGCGTCTTTTTGCCAGATAGACAAAGACCACACCGATGAACAGCGAAATGCTCATGTGAAAAATGAATTCAGTTATCTCTGACCATTGCACATCGCCGATCAACGGAATAAAATCTACGTTCAGTAGAAGGGTATAGACTTGTTCGCCAGTGACGGATTGAATCCATTTCAGTAGAAGACCTAAAATCAACCCGCTCCAAAATCCAATCCAGATGCCTTTTAACAGCTTCATCAGAAGTCATCCTCAATGCTGCGGGAACTGCGGTAAAAGTGGAAAGAACCGGTAGCCAGGCGCTCCTTGGTCCTTTCGGTGATCCGGTCATGGCATTCATTGCACATATGGGTATGGATGGGCCTGTTGCGCAGACGCTTAGCCTGCAAGGTATCATCCACTAATTCCTCAATCTTGTCGCAGATTACGCATTGTACACGCATGGTGAATCACTCCTATTCGAATCGGATGGCTTGGATATCGGTAATGGGATTTTCCTGGTTGGAGCCATCCGGAAGAAGAACATGGACAGGACCGTCTTCTTTCAGGGGCTGGCCTTTTTCACTGAACTTGAAGATTAATTGTTCAGCATGCTCAATTGGAAACTCGAATTCTCCGTGCAAAGTTTCGAAAATCACACGTTTTGTATGTTCGTAAGGTTCCGCATTCAGTAGAAATGGCTTAAACACGATACCGAATGTGCCTGTCAGCATTTCCTTTTTTTCTTTGCTCTTGTAGGTTTTTTCTGAGTTTAAAGTTGGGGGTACGGTGTTGCCTTCCATAATTTCCCGGGACCAGTGTTCGCCCATTCCACGTTTATATTCTTCGAGTTCGTCTTTTTCGATTCGCTCTTCCTGGAAATACGTCTCTAAATTCAATTTCCGGTCATCAAAAATCCACACTGTCGGATCCAGTATCAGCTTAAATTTCACTTCACCTTTAAAAGGTACGATAAATTCCATGGGTAAACCCTCCATTTAAATAATCACTCTTCTAACAGTATACCTTTTTGTGTCAAGTTCCCAAAGGGATTCATCTCTTTCATATAGAGGCTTGCATTTTCCTTGCTTAAAAGATACACTTTAAACAGGAAAATAGAGAAGAAAACTCATAAAATGGGGGAGTCCTCATGGAACATACAGAAGAACAAACATACCATCTAAAGGCTTTAGAACTCCTCAAAGCTGATGCAGAAAAAATCGAGCAGTTAATCAAGGTGCAAATGGATCATTTGACGTTGCCATCTTGTCCTTTATATGAAGAGGTGCTTGACACCCAAATGTTCGGTCTTTCACGCGAAATCGATTTTGCGGTTAAGCTGGGACTCATCGAACGTGAGGCTGGAAAAAATTTAATGGATACGCTAGAAAAGAAACTTTCAATTCTTCACGAAGCGTATACAAATAAATGATCTAAAACTCAAACGAATTTTGTTTGAGTTTTTTTACTAATTCAACATCCATCAAATTAAAAGAGGTATAAAAATGAAATCTTACATCAAGAAGTACGCAAAGTTTTTCGATTATCCTTTACTTATCACTTATTTGGCCTTAACGATATTCGGTTTGATCATGATTTACAGTTCAAGCATGGCCTGGTCGGTCAATTATTATGGCTCAGAGCCAGACCGTTTCTACATACAGCAATTGATAAATCTGGCAATCGCCTTCCCGGTCTTCGCGATTGCTGCTGTTTTTCCGTATAAGCATTTTAAGAAACGCTGGATGATGGTGACCATCTTGACGGTTGTCTTTTCCGGATTGATAGCTGTCCATTTTATCGGTTTCGCAGCCGGCGGCGCCAAAAGCTGGATCAGCCTTGGGTTTGCCAATATACAACCTTCTGAAGTAGCGAAAGTCGGCATCATTTTATACTTGGCCGGAGTCTTTTCAAATAAATACAATAACGGCACCATCAATAAATTAAACGAATCGATTATACCGCCGGTCATTATTTTGACTCTGGTTCTGTTTTCCGTTTTTCTTGAACCGGATCTTGGTTCCATGTTGATCATCGGGGCTGTCGGCTTGTCTGTCATGTCAGCGAGCGGCGTCCGCTTAAAACCGTTTATTCGGCTTGCGGGCATCTTTATTGCAGCAGCATCAGTCTTCATCGTTCCGCTCATGATCTTTGCCGGCGACAGTATCTTTACAGAAAAACGGCTGGGCCGTTTGGATGCTTTCTTTAACCCATTCTCGGATGAGCTGGGTTTTGGTTTTCAGATAGTCAATGGTTACCTGGCAATCGGTTCTGGCGGGTTGAGCGGATTAGGGCTCGGACAGTCCATCCAAAAGTTGGGCTATCTGCCTGAACCCCATACCGATTTCATCATGTCGGTCATTGCTGAGGAGCTGGGCGTGTTGGGTGTCGTATTTGTTTTAGGCGGTTTAGGGTTTATTGTTCTGCGTGGACTTTGGATTGCCATGACGACGCATGATCCGTTGGCCAGAATGCTTGCAGCAGGTGTTGCGAGCATGATCGGAATCCAATCTTTTGTGAATTTGGGTGGCTTGACAGGACTTATTCCATTGACTGGCGTAACACTTCCTTTTATAAGCTATGGCGGAACGTCCGTAATTTTGTTATCTTTAGCTATGGGAGTATTGATGAATGTTTCCATGTTCAACAAATACGAAAAAACCAAAAAGTAAAGGGTGTGCTGCGGTGTGAAGGAGATCAACAAAATCTTGGTGGCCAACCGCGGAGAAATCGCTATACGGATTTTCCGCGCTTGTACAGAACTGAAAATTCAAACAGTTGCGATCTATTCTCAGGAAGACAGTGGTTCATATCACCGCTATAAAGCGGACGAATCCTATTTGGTTGGCAAAGGAAAAAAACCGATCGATGCTTATTTGGATATTGAAGACATTATCCGCATCGCAAAGGATTCCAATGTAGATGCCATCCATCCCGGCTATGGTTTCTTATCAGAAAATGTCCATTTTGCAAGACGCTGTGAGGAAGAAGGAATTGTCTTTATCGGTCCGACTTCACAGCATTTGGATATGTTTGGGGACAAAGTAAAAGCGCGTACGCAAGCAATAGCTGCAGGCATTCCCGTTATTCCGGGTACAGATGGCCCTGTACAGTCGTTGGAGGAAGTTGAAGAATTCAGCAAAACAGCAGGTTTTCCCTTGATGATCAAAGCCTCGCTAGGTGGCGGCGGTCGCGGAATGCGGATCGTTAAATCTCATGAAGAGTTGGCGTCTGCCTATGAACGTGCGAAATCTGAAGCAAAAGCAGCTTTCGGTTCAGATGAAATGTATGTTGAAAAATTTGTTGATAAGCCAAAACACATTGAAGTCCAAATTTTGGGTGATTCAGATGGCAACGTCATCCATTTGTACGAAAGAGATTGTTCGATTCAGCGCCGTCATCAAAAAGTCGTGGAAATCGCACCTTCAAATTCAATCAGTGAGGAATTGCGCAACGAAATTTGTGATGCTGCAGTCAAATTAATGAGAAACATCAACTACATAAACGCGGGAACTGTAGAGTTTCTTGTAGCTAATGATGAATTCTACTTTATTGAAGTAAATCCACGTATCCAAGTGGAACATACGATTACCGAGATGATTACTGGCATCGACATTGTCCATGCGCAGATCCATATTGCGAGAGGGCATATGATCCATAGTGAAGAAGTGGGGATTCCTCAGCAGAGTGATATACCGTTATTCGGCTTTGCGATCCAATCCCGTGTGACGACTGAAGATCCGTTGAATGATTTCATGCCAGATGCAGGAAAATTGATGGTATACCGCTCAGGCGGCGGCTTCGGTGTCCGTCTGGATGCAGGTAATGGTTTCCAGGGAGCGGTCATTTCACCCTATTATGATTCACTTTTGGTGAAAGTCTCCACTTGGGCAGTGACGTTCAAAGAAGCGGCGGCTAAAATGGACCGGAACTTGCAGGAATTCCGGATTCGTGGCATTAAAACAAATATTCCTTTCCTGGAAAATGTGGTAAAACACCAGAATTTCATAAAAGGTGATTTTGATACCAGCTTTATCGACAGTACACCCGAATTGTTCATCTTCCCGGTTCGCAAAGATCGTGGTACGAAGCTATTGAGCTATATTGGAAACGTCACTGTAAATGGTTTCCCGGGTATCGAAAAGAAAAACAAGCCGATCTATGGCGCTCCGAGAAAACCGGAAGTCGATTTATCGGCACCGGCACCAAGCGGTACTAAACAAATCTTTGATCTCCAGGGAGCAGAAGGGTTGACCAAATGGATTCACGAGCAGGAAGATGTCTTGTTGACAGACACGACATTCCGGGATGCCCACCAATCATTATTGGCTACACGCGTCCGTTCGCATGACCTGTTTGGAATTGCCAAAGAAACTGCACGTTTGCAGAGCGATCTGTTTTCATTGGAAATGTGGGGAGGCGCAACTTTTGATGTGTCTTACAGATTCCTGAAAGAAGATCCATGGGAGCGTCTGATCAAACTTCGCCAGGAAATTCCGAACGTATTGTTCCAAATGCTGTTCCGTGGTGCAAATGCTGTCGGCTATAAAAATTATCCCGATAATGTCATCCGTGAATTTGTCCGGAAATCAGGCGATGCGGGAATCGATGTATTCCGTATTTTCGATAGCTTGAACTGGATCAAAGGAATGGAAGTGGCGATTGATGAAGTCCGTCAATCCGGTAAAATCGCAGAAGCGGCGATTTGCTATACTGGGGATATCCTTGACCCGAGCCGTGACAAGTATACGGTTCAATATTACAAAGATATGGCAAAAGAACTGGAAGCGGCAGGCGCTCATATTCTGGCCATCAAAGATATGGCTGGTCTTTTAAAACCGGAAGCGGCGTATCGTTTAGTGTCCGAATTAAAGGATACGGTTTCACTGCCAATCCACCTTCATACACATGATACAAGCGGCAACGGCATCTATCTTTACTCGAAAGCCATTGAAGCAGGTGTGGATATCGTTGATACGGCTCTTGGATCGATGGCAGGTTTGACTTCCCAGCCAAGCTCCAACTCACTTTACTACGCAACAAGTGGAAGCGGCCGTGAAGTTCGAGCGGATGTTAAAGGGCTAGAAAAAATGTCCCATTATTGGGAAGACGTCCGCAAATACTATGTTGACTTTGAAAGCGGCATGAACAGCCCGCATTCTGAGGTTTATGAACATGAAATGCCGGGCGGCCAGTACAGCAATCTTCAACAGCAGTCAAAAGCAGTAGGTCTCGGTCTGCGCTGGGAAGAAGTTAAAACGATGTATTCGCGCGTCAACCTGTTATTCGGTGATGTCGTAAAAGTGACACCTTCTTCAAAAGTAGTCGGGGATATGGCATTATTCATGGTTCAAAATGAACTGGATGAAGAAACGGTCATTTCCCGCGGGAAAACGATCGACTTTCCTGAATCCGTTATTGAATTCTTTGAAGGTTATATCGGTCAGCCGCATGGTGGATTCCCGGAAGAACTGCAGAAAGTCATCTTGAAAGAGCGTGAGCCAATCACAGTTCGTCCTGGTGAACTGTTAGAACCTGCAGATTTCGATGAAATCAAGAAAACTTTGTATGATAAATTGGAACGACCGATCACAAGCCATGAAGTTTTGGCTTACGCACTTTATCCAAAAGTGTTCGAAGAATATACAGCAACCAATGTCCAATTCGGTAATGTATCCGTTCTTGACACGTTGACGTTCTTATACGGAATGAGATTAGGCGAAGAAATCGAAGTGGAGATCGAAAAAGGGAAAACCTTGATGATTAAGATGGTATCAATTGGCGAACCGCAAAAAGACGGAACGCGCATCATCTACTTTGAATTGAACGGCCAGCCACGTGAAGTCAGCATTCAGGACATGACGGTGGAAACGGATAGCACGGCCAAACCGAAGGCAAATCCGACAAACGAAAGCCATATTGCAGCGACAATGCCGGGCACTGTATTAAAAGTGTTGACGGAAAAAGGCGCTAAAGTGAAACGCGGCGATCATTTGCTGGTGACAGAAGCCATGAAGATGGAAACGACTGTCCAAGCTCCGTTCGATGGAACGATCCAAGATATCCATGTAGTTGCCAACGATGGTATTTCTACAGGAGATCTCCTGATTGAAATGGAGAAAAAATAAAAAAATGGCTGGCGCATTTGCGCCAGCCATTTTTTTATGAAGATTTTTTGATTCGGCTGCGTGAGACAAGGAGTACCATGTAGCACAGTAGACCAAAAAGCATGGAGATCAAGAGAGAGTGAAGAAGTGCCACAACTAAATTCAACTTGGTCAGGACAACCAGCATACCGGTTGTCGCTTGAAGAAGCACAATGATGAAAGCGATTGTCCATCCCCAATAGATGACGCGCTGATCCTTGTATTGCTTGATTGCATGCCAGGCGATATAGCCCAGCCAAATGACAATCAGTCCGGCGGCAGCACGATGTCCCATCTGGACCCATTCATACATATTGCCCGGCAATGCAAAATCATCATTCCGGCAAAGCGGCCAATCCGAACAAATGAGGCTTGACTCCGTATGGCGAACCAATGCGCCGGTATAAACCACGATATAGGAATACAAAGTGACGGCTATCGTATGAAAGCGGAGTTTTTTGCCGATCTGCAAACGATCTGCATCAAACTTCCGGTCCACTTCGAAAATCAGCAGCGTCAAAAGCAGGATGGAAGCGAACGACAGCAGGGAAATTCCGAAGTGAAGTGCTAAGATGAAATCACCTTGTCCCCAAAGAACCTGTGCTGCTCCAATCAATGCCTGTAGAACCAGAAAGAAAACGGCCATGATTGCCAAGAATTTTGTTTCCCGGACATGTCCGAATTTTCGCCAGGCCCAAACTGCCAGTATGACGATCAATATGCCGACGACCCCTGTTACAAGGCGGTGGGAAAATTCAATCAGAACTTCAGGTGTGATATTATCCGGAATCAATTTGCCATTGCAATCTGGCCAATTTCGCCCACATCCCATACCGCTGTCGGTCTTGGTGACAAGAGCACCACCCAGAAGAATGAATAACATACCTATAGTAGCCGCAACGGCAAACCATTTTATATATCTATTTTGCTGCAAAATACCACCTACTTTTTCTATAGAAAACTTTTCAACGTCCATCTACCTGCATACTCGATAATAGCGAATGTTTCTTCAAAATACAACGAGAAATCAACAATAGAGGAAACTTTCAAGATTTGGACATAATAAATGGAGCTTCACAAACTGTTCAAAAACTATTATTTTTCTATCTTAAAATAGTGTGACCGTTAAGGTATGATAGGAGATGGATATTTGTGAGACCAATTGCGTGGAAATCATCTCTTTTATCAGGAAATTTCAGTTATATGTAGAAAAACAACTGGAATTTAGATATAGTTATGGTTAGCGGAATATGCTTACAACTTTGAAAGGAGGGACTTATATGTCAAACGGCCGGGCAATGTCTGCAGAGACACACGAAGCGCCGGAAGCGACGACATTCCTGAAAGACTTTTTGGCACTTATTAAAATTGGGATTGTAAATTCCAATTTGATCACGGTCTTCACAGGATTGTGGCTCGCATTCCAGTTTTCCGACAGGCATTTTCTGAACGAGCTGGATATCCTTGTCTATACCATCGTCGGATCAGCACTGATCATTGCGGGTTCTGCAGCTATGAACAACTATATCGATACGGATATAGACCCGTTAATGGAAAGTAAGAAAGCACGTCCGACAGTGACAGGAAGATTCAAGCCATCAGCTGTATTGGCACTAGCTGTTTCTTTCATCGTTATAGGCGAATTGTTTTTGTTTTCCGCTTCTGTATCAGCTGGTCTATTCGGGATTGCCGGAGTTTTAGCTTATGTCGTCTTATATTCCATGTGGTCTAAAAGACGTCATGTCAGCAATACGATCGTGGGGAGCATCTCTGGTGCGATACCGCCGCTGATCGGTTGGGCTGCTGTTGAACCGACACTCGGCACAGGAGCTTGGGCATTATTCCTGATCATGTTCATTTGGCAGCCACCGCATTTCTATGCTTTGGCTATGAAACGGACGGAAGAGTATCGAGCAGCGGGTATTCCGATGCTACCGGTAATCAAAGGTTTTCACCGAACCAAAAAATCGATGCTTGCATGGGTTGTAATGCTTTTCCCTCTGCCATTCCTATTAATGGAACTTGGGACAGGCTTCATCATCTTAGCGACACTTTTGAACATCGGTTGGCTAGTCTTAGCCATTCGTGGATTTAAAGTGGCTGATGACCTGAAATGGGCGAAGACGATGTTCATCTATTCATTGAACTATATGACTATTTTATTTGTGTCAATGATCATTTTCGCTGTCTTTATCTAATGACCATTTCTAAAGAGAAACTATTTAAATGAGAGGGGTATGAAAAGCTATGATGAAAGGAATTAAAAAATGGCGGCTTTTCGCATTAATGACCACATTGCTGGTTTTTCTTGCGGGATGCGGACGTGAAGAGATTTCAACCTTAATACCGGCAGGCAAAGTTGCTCAAGATCAATTTAATCTGTTGATTTTATCATCAGTCGTTATGCTGTTTGTCATTATTGTTGTATCGATTATCTTCGTTTTAGCAATCGTTAAGTTCCGCCGTTCTAAAATGGGGGAAGACATGATCCCCGAGCAGGTTGAAGGAAGCGCGAGATTAGAGTTTTTGTGGACAGCTGTTCCGATTGTCCTTCTTTTGATTCTTGCTGTTCCAACCGTCTATTCAACATTCGATTTGGCTGACGTTTCGACAATGGACGTTCAGACAGAAGATGGCAATTCATCTCATTTGACAGTCAATGTAACCGGAAAACTTTACTGGTGGGAATTTGAATACCCTGAACAAGGAATCGTAACTGCACAGGAATTGGTTGTACCAACTGATGAACGCGTTTACTTTAACTTGATTTCTGCGGATATCAAGCACTCATTCTGGATTCCATCTATTGGCGGTAAATTGGATGTAAACCCGGAAAACGTCAACACTTTCTACCTGGAATTCGATCAGGAATCTTCAGAGCTTGAAGATGGCGTTTTCTATGGTAAATGTGCTGAGCTTTGCGGACCTTCTCATGCGTTGATGGATTTCAAAGTGAAATCTGTGGATCGCGAAGAGTTTGACCAATGGGTTACAGCAATGCAGGAAGAACCGACTCCTGCTGAAGATGCGGTAGCTCAGGAAGGCCAAGAGCTATTCGAACAAAGCTGTATCGCTTGCCACGCCACTTCTGGCGTTGGAGGCACTGGTGGAGTTGGTCCCAACTTGGCAACATTCGGCGACCGCAACCGGATTGCCGGATATTTGGAGCATGATGAAGAAAATCTTAAAAACTGGATTGCAGATCCACAGGAATACAAGCCAGGCAACTTAATGCCTGATCCTGAATCATTGAACGACGGTGAACCATTCACTGAACAACAGCTCGATTCTCTTGCAGCCTATCTAATGGGCCTAACAGTTGAAGAGTAGAAATAAAGCTTAAAAAGGGAGGTATACAGTGTGAGTTCTATTGCTCAAAAAAAGGGCTTCGGCGCTACAATTTGGGACTTCATGACAACGGTCGACCATAAGAAAATCGCGATCCTTTATCTGATCTCTGGTGGTTTCTTCTTCCTTGTCGGTGGTCTTGAAGCGATGTTGATCCGTGTCCAGTTGGCTACAGCAGGAAATGATTTCCTAAGTGCCGGAACATATAATGAAATTATAACAATGCACGGTACTACCATGATATTCTTGGCAGCGATGCCGATTTTACTGGCTTTCATGAACGCCATCATGCCTTTGCAGATCGGCGCGCGTGATGTAGCCTTCCCATTCTTGAATTCACTTGGATTCTGGTTATTCTTCTTTGGTGGTATTTTCCTGAATCTTTCTTGGTTCATGGGCGGCGCACCGGATGCCGGTTGGACGAACTACGCTTCGTTGGCACTGGCATCTGAAGGACACGGAATCGACTTCTATTCACTGGGGTTGACGATATCCGGTTTTGGTACGTTGATCGCAGGGATTAACTTCCTGGTTACGATCATCAACATGCGTGCACCAGGCATGACGTATATGAGAATGCCATTGTTCACTTGGACAACTTTCGTTGCTTCCGCTTTGATCCTATTGGCATTCCCGCCACTTACAGTCGGACTTTTCTTCATGGTCTTTGACCGTATGTTCGGAGCAAGCTTCTTTGCAGTCGAAATGGGTGGTAACACGATCATCTGGGAGCATTTGTTCTGGATCTTCGGTCACCCTGAAGTTTATATTCTGATTTTGCCGGCTTTCGGTATCTTCTCCGAAATCTTTGCAATCTTCTCCCGTAAACGCCTTTTCGGATACACTGCACTTGTTTTTGCAACAATTCTTATCGGTTTCTACGGATTCATGGTTTGGGCTCACCACATGTTCACAGTCGGCTTAGGGCCAACAGCTAATGCTGTATTCGCTCTTGCGACAATGATCATTGCTGTCCCAACAGGAATCAAAATTTTCAACTGGTTGTTAACGATCTGGGGAGGGAATATTTCCTTCACAACTCCAATGATCTACGCTGTAGCTTTCATTCCGTCATTCGTTGCGGGTGGGGTTACAGGGGTAATGCAGGCGATTGCTCCTTTGGATTATCAATTGCATGATTCCTACTTTATCGTAGCTCACTTTCACTATGTAATCGTTGGTGGTGTTGTACTGGCAATTCTGGCAGGTACACATTTATACTGGCCGAAAATGTTCGGAACGATGCTTAGTGAAAAACTTGGTAAATGGACGTTCTGGTTCTTCTTCATCGGATTCCATTTAACTTTCTTCATCCAGCATTTCCTTGGCTTGATGGGTATGCCTCGCCGTGTTTACACGTTCGGAGCTGACCAAGGCTGGGATCTATTCAACGCAATCAGTTCAGCAGGTGCTGTATTGATGGCAATCGGCGTTATCATTCTTCTGGTAAACGTTGTCATGACTTCTATCAAAAATGAGCGTGTCGGCAACGATCCATGGGGCGACGGCCGTACATTGGAATGGGCAATTGCTTCTCCACCGCCATTCTATAACTTTGCTCAAACTCCATTAGTTCGTGGTCTTGATACATTCTGGATCGAAAAAATGGATGGCAACAAAAAAGGCATGATTTACGCTGAACCTCTTGGCGATATCCATATGCCGAATGGTTCCATCATTCCATTCGTAATTTCGCTTGGAATGTTCATTGCTTCATTCGGAGCACTGTACTTCCTCGATGGCGACAAGCCTTGGGCGTTGGCCGTCTTGATCATCGGATTAGTCATCACTTTCGGTTCGATGTTAGTGCGTTCATTGAAAGATGATTTAGGATTCCATATTACGAAAGCAGAATTACTTGAAGATGCGAAGGGAGGCAACACCGATGGACATTAATCAAAGATATACTCCTCAATCATGGCCGGAACATCCTGAGACGGCTACGATGGAAGGGAAAAATAAGTTTATTGGTTTCTGGTTGCTTCTTGCTGCGGAGACAGTAACATTTGCTTCGCTTTTCGCAACTTACCTTGCATTAAAAGATAAAGGACCGAGCGGCATGGAGTTTTCTGCCGCTGGACTTTTTGAACTGCCGCTGGTTTTTGCAATGACGATGATTCTTTTGACATCTTCATTGACAAGCGTTTACGCAATGTACCATATGAAAAACCATAATTTTAAAGCGATGCAAGCATGGCTAGGAATTACAGTCCTGCTTGGTGCAACTTTCCTAGGATTGGAGATTTATGAGTTTAATCATTATGTCCATTTAGGATTCGGTTATACAAACAGTGCTTTTAGTTCTGCGTTTTACACTTTAGTCGGAACGCACGGGGCTCACGTACTATTCGGCCTTAGCTGGTTTATCGCATTGATGCTTCGAAACGCTAAACGCGGTTTGAACATGTACAATGCACCAAAATTCTATCTTGCTTCGTTATACTGGCATTTTATTGACGTCGTATGGGTATTCATCTTTACTGTCGTCTATTTGATGGGAGTGATCGGATAATGGCACACGATACACATATTCATGTTAGATCGCAGGCAGAATTCGAATACGCGAAGAAAAAGAGAGCAGAAGAAATGCGCGGCCATTTAGCAACTTTTGCGATTATGATCTTTTTGACATTAGTTGCCTTTACGATGGTGGCTGCCGGATTCTCCGCTTACCTGATTGTTCCAATCATTCTTTTGTTGGCGGGCATTCAAGTTATTCTTCAACTTTACTATTTCATGCACATGAGCGGTAAAGGACACGGTATGGTTGCGTTCTTTATGTTCTGTGGCATGTTTGTAGCTTTCATCACAGTTCTTGCATTAGTGACAATTGTTTGGTGGTAGGCACATTCTAAAAGCCCTTACCTTTCGAGGTAAGGGCTTTTTCTATGGATAAGGATATACCCGCAACACGAAGAGGGAAATGCCTTAGGCTGTATTCTGAAGTGGATTTCATCTCTGGTGGAGAAGGGAAGGAAAAGCTTGCCGTCTGGCACTTTCATATTTCATATTGTTCATAGTTCGTTCATTGATATAGTTTGCAAGCCACTATATAATGAGGGTACTTGAAGAAAAGGAGGTCCCATTACATGCCGATCAGTATCTTCGGGTTTCAAGCTTTATGGAGTCCCGTTTACTTAGCAGTCCTCGTTTTGGTGACGATTCTATATTTTTTGGCTACTACAAAGTGGCGTGGAAAGTTTAAAGGAAATCAGCCGCTGACATTAAGAGAAGCTGCACTTTTTGTATCAGGCATTGTCCTGCTTTATATCATCAAAGGTTCACCTGTGGATTTATATGGGCATATCCTATTTACAATGCATATGGTCCAGATGGCGCTGTTGTTGCTGCTGATTCCACCGTTACTGATAATGGGTATCCCGACTTATATCTGGAGAGCATTTATCGATCTTCCAGTAGTTAAGCCTATATTCAACTTTTTGACTAAGCCGATGCTGGCATTGATCTTGTTTGGAATGGTCTTTTCGTTTTATCACATTCCAATGGTCTTTGATTTTGTCAAACAAGATGTATGGATTCATGGGGCAGTAAATATCGTCTTATTCACTTCGGCAATATTCTATTGGTGGCCAGTAGTCAATAATTTGGAAGGCATGCATAAATTTCATGGATTGAGTAAACTGGCGTACTTATTTGGATTGAGTGTTTTGATGACCCCTGCATGTGCATTGATCATCTTCAGCGGCACTCCTTTTTACGCGACATATACCGATGGTGAAGCATGGCTGCAGGCAATGGCATTGTGTGTGCCTGCCGGAACGCTTTCGCAATTGAATCTGTCGGGTCCTGAGTTATTCTCCACTATGTCAGCGATTGAAGATCAACGTACAGGTGGAATTACAATGAAAGTTCTTCAGGAGCTTGTTTTCACAGTATTTCTATGGCTGGTATTCTACGAATGGCTGCGTAATGAAACAGACAATGCTGACGAAATTACGGCTAAAGTATTGCAGGACCGTAAAGACATGGCCTATCACAGACATAATGCTTAACGCATCACAAAGGAGAATAATGTAAATGAATTTGCCGCTATTGCCGACTATCAGTACTTTTTTTATCGTATTAAGCGCAATTTTGGTGGCGATCGGCTGGAACCTGATCCGTCGCCGCAAAATTGAAGCTCATAAGAAAGTGATGGTGGGAGCTGGTGCTGCAGCACTGACTTTCTTCATCATTTATATGTCCCGCACTATTTTCGTCGGAAACACTGCTTTTGGTGGACCTGATGATCTAAAAATCTTCTATACGGTATTCTTGATCTTCCATATCACTTTGGCTACAACAGGCGGTGTTATGGGCTTGATCACGATATACTGGGGTTGGAAAAACCAATTGGCCAAACACCGTAAAATCGGACCGATTACAAGTGTGGTCTGGTTTTCAACTGCCATAACAGGCGTGATGGTCTATTTGCTGCTCTATGTGTTTTACGAAGGCGGCCATACAACTTCTGTATTTAAAGCCATTTTAGGCGGATAAAAAAAGGAACCCTCACGGGGTTCCTTTTTTATACTTTAAAATCAATTTTTATCATACCGGCTTCACGTGCTGATGTGAAGAGGATGACGATCAATGGGCCGATAAAGAATCCGAGAAAGCCGATCAGCTGCAGCCCGATGAACATAGCGATCAAGGTCGCTAGAGGCGATAGGCCGATCTGGGTCCCCATGACTTTCGGTTCCACTGTCCGCCGGATAATCAACAGGACAAGCGCCAGAATAGCCAGTTGGGTTCCTTGGACAATATCGCCTGTAATGAATTCATATACAAACCATGGTGTCAGAACGATAATCGATCCTAAAATTGGTATGAAATCAATAATCCATATCACCAGTGACATAACGAAGGCATATTCAGGGGTGATAAAGGCCAGTGAAACGAGCGAAACGATGAAGATGATGCAGCTTACCAGAAATTGTGCTTTCAGGAAACCAAAAATCACTTTGTTTAAACGTGCAAACATGAAACGGACTTTTTCGGCTGTTGAATCCTTTAAGCGCTTGAACAGCATGATTTTTAAATCAGGCAAATCCAGCATGAACAAAAACAGCGCGATCAAAAAGACGATGAAACTGACAAGAAAAGATGGGATGCCTGTCAAAAGATTGGAGACCGTATCGTAGTTGACGATCGTCAGCACCCAATTGCGTATGCCTTCCATAAATCCTGCTAATTCAGTTTCAAATGAAGAAACCACTTCGACCGGCATATCTTCTGTAGAACGGAAAAAGAACCGTTGAAACTCATCCCACATGGCCGACAAAGAATTGATGTATTCGGGGACCATTTTCGAAAACTGGATAATCTGTCCGATTAACTGGGTGACAATCCAGTAAAGCAACCCAGACACAACCAGCAGGAACAGGATGAATACTGAGATGACTGCCGATTTCCTGTGCCATTTGAACCTTTTATGTATAAAATTAACAAGTGGTTCTAAAAAAATAGCAGTGATCAAAGCGATGATCAATGGAATGGAAACGGGCAGTATGTATATCGAAATCAATATCAAGACCGCTATCACGACAGCGATCGTTACAGTTCTTTTCGTCAACCACTTCACTTGTTGAATCCTCCTTAGGAAGTTGAAATATTCATGGATCGGGTTTAAAAAACCGCAGTTCAATTACTGAACTGCGGGATTTTTATACGCTGATCTCGAAAGTCTGGATATCCTTTTTGATGGAGTCCAATAAGCCGATACACGTTTTAACCAAATGCTCCGGGAATTCTTCATCTTCACCATATTCAACACCATGCGGATAATAATGTTTGCCGAGTACTGGCTTCAAGACGCGCATAGTGGCATCGTTTGAATCAACATCTCCGTCTGTAGCATAAGCGAATACGCGCAAGTAGTAAGTACCTTCGCGAATGATGAATTTGCGGTCATAAGTGACACGCTCGTAATCCCATTGGCCTTCTTTAGTCAAGCCATGTTTGTTCATGATGCTTTCAAGTAATGCGACATCTACGTGAATGTTTTCAAGTCCTGTATTTTCAAAATACATAGGATCTCTCCTCCTCTATAACAAAAAAGACTACATGCTCCTTTAATAATAGATCATAATTTAAGTTGTTGCAATGGCTAGATTGTGTCAGTGTAGAGGCGACTGGTATAATAATGGAGATACAATAGCAAAGGGGCTGTTCGATTGAAAGACTTGCTTCGCATTATGATTTTTCTATCGATCGTTCTGATTGGATTATTTTATTTGGATCCTTCAATAAATGAAAATGATGTCTTGGAAGCGCCGCGGACCACCGATCCTTTGCCAAGCGAAGAAATTACGGATGAATCATTGGATATTGCCCGTCCTGCCACGGGAATTTCAAGCTATATAGGCAAAGCCAGCGAGCGATGGATTGAACAATTCGGAGAACCAGGAAGGATTGAACCTTCTGCCTTTGGATACGATTGGTGGGTCTATAACGACAGCTATGCCCACTTTACGATGGTGGGAGTAAAGGATGACAAAATCGTGCAGGTGTACACAGCAGGGACTGCGGTAGATGCCACTCCCTATAAAATAGGGCAATCACTGGATGAATTGTACCGTTTCACCATTCTCGAAAATGAAGTCACTGTCAAATATGGCGACAATTCGTATACATTCAATGTCACTGCTGAAGATATGGATAAACGCATCCTCGTTAAATTTGAGGGAGTCTATGCGCAATTGTATATTGATTCCATCGATAGGGCATTAGAAGCTGTCCGCTTTATGGATGCGGAAACCTTAGTGCGGCATCAGCCGTATGATATGATGTTCTCTGGTGAATTATTGCCGATCCAGACGCCATCTTCTACTATGCAGCAATCAATCGACGATGCTAACGCCAGACAGATTGTCGACTTAGTAAATGTTTATCGCCTGCATCATCAAACAAAGCCTTTGATCGCCGATCCTTTAGCAAACATGGTGGCAGAAACGAACAGTGAAGATATGGCCAAACAAAATTTCTCTTCCGAAGAACTGGAATTCAAAGATTTGCATGCCCGGCTGGAAGAAGGAAATATCGATTTTGAACAGGCTGCCGTCAATACAGCGGCCCGCTATTTTGACGCAGCAGAGACTGTACACGGCTGGACTAATTCAGATGTCCACCGTAAGACGCTGCTGAGTAATCAATACAATCAGACCGGTGTCGGGGTATTCGGAAAATACTATACACAGATCTTTCTAGAAACAAAGCCTGTTATTGCTCAGAAGCAATAACAGGCTTTGTTTTTTTAGGAACGATGAAAAAAGAACCGGTGGCAGTTGCTATGTGCTTTCCGTCTTCTTGATAGATATTTCCTTCCAGCACCATGGTGTGCCTGCCGCTGCGGATGATGCGCGCTTCCGCGTTGATCGTTTCGTCGTCTGCGACAGTCAGGTAATGGATGGTAAGATTGGTAGTGACAGCTCCGAATCCGGTTGGACATTTGCTGTTTGCAAGAGTGCCCATCGCTGTATCAAGGAGAACTGCAAGAATGCCGCCGTGGGGGATGTCGACATTGTTGTGGATGAACGGCGTATTCGGAATCGAAACAACCGAAGATTGTTCATCTGTAACACGTGTCATGTTCAGGCCGGCGCTTAAATAAGTGGCGAATTCGCCTTGTTGTTTTTTCTCAAAATTCGTCAGGTAATCTGTCAGGATCTTAAGGTCTTCAGTACTGGAGTTCTCCATAATGCGTGTAAATTGATCGGTTAAAGGGTTCATGCTGACAATCCTCTCAAGTCTATAGTGAAATTCAAAAATATCTGCTATGATTAAAAGCGTAAAGGAGGAAAATGCTATGATTATGACCTATGAATGGGCTGAAATAACTGACTTTGCAGATGAGTTAAGCCAAATGATCCTACAATCAGAGCAGGCTGACCTTTACCGGGCGGCTTATGACTCTGTCTATAACGATAAAAATCTCGCGGCTGAAATCCAAGCCTTCGCCAGATTAAAAGAACAATACGAAGAAGTACAGCGTTTTGGTAAATACCATCCGGAATATTCACGGGTGATGAAACAGATTCGCGTGGATAAACGCCGATTGGACCTGAATGAAAAAGTGGCCAATCTGCGTTTGGCTGAAAACGAGCTGCAGGATCTGATGGACCAAGTGAGCTTCATTATTGGAAGATCTGTATCGGAAGCAGTAAAAATTCCATCCACCAATCCATTTTTCTCATCGGAATCTTCCTGTGGGGGAAGCTGTGGTACTGGCGGCGGCTGTTCTTGTTCAGCTTAACCGTTTAAAATCAAACATTTCCATAAAAAAAGAGCAGCGCCCCGCGTTGCTCTTTTTTATGGCTACTCTTCTTCCATTTCTGAAATGACAGCTACAGCCAAATCAGGGCGATCGGTTATGATGCCTTTTGCACCTGCTCCGATTAAAGCGCGCATGGCTTCCGGTTCATCGATAATCCAATAATGGACCGGAATGTTCAAATTCTCAAGGAACGAGATAAAGCGGGGAGAATCCAAACGGAACACGGATGATTTAACGGGAATCTGAAAAACATCTGCGCGCGGCTGATAGAGATGGCCGAACTGGCTATTGTAGGATGTATAAGCTTTTCTGACCTCGTTTTCACCTGCTCCAATCGCTACCCGGTTTTGAGCATATAGATTGAAGCGGTCGATCTGTTCATCATAAAAAGAAGTTACTGCTACGCGGTCTTGTACACCCAGTGAATCAATTAAGCGCCACAGCTTTGAAGGCACTAAGCTTCCTTCGTATGTTTCAGGATCGTCTTTGATGTCGATGTTGATATACATCTGAGGAAATTTTTCAATCAGTTCACGCAGCAGTACCACTTTTTCGTTTTTGCCACGGTAGGAATGCTGACCGTCCGGATCGATGAAGTGGTAGCCGAGATCGAACGCCTTTAACTGATCAAGCGACATATCAGCTACTCTTCCCGCTCCGTCAGTTGTCCGATCAATGAATTCATCGTGAAAAACCAGGATCTCTTCATCGTTCGTCATCCGGATATCGATTTCAAAGCCGTGGACTCCAAGTTCAGCTGAACGGTTAAAGGCAGCCAATGTATTTTCAGGTGCCAGTTTGGCACCGCCACGATGTGCAAGAACAATCGGGCGTTCATAATTCAAGACTTCTTTAACAGGACGCTGCTGTGGATTTGCCAACGCTTTGGAACCTGCCCAAGCGGCAGCTCCGACAGCAGCGGCGGCAAAACCGATTTTTGTCTTTTTTCCCATACTCTGTTTGACCTCCCTGGAATTCTGTAATAAAAACAGTATAGCGAATTGTACGCTGTACTGACAGTTTTTCCTATTTAATGATCAGTGGCTTTTATAAGTGAGAAAAGCTGCCGGCGTTCTCAGCCTGTATCCTGCTTTTCTTCAGCAGCGGAGTAAGTTTTCCGCGTGGATAGGAGTTTCACTGTATTCGGTTGCGGCTTTTTTCTTTCCTATGGTATTCTAGAAACTAAGAAAAGAGGGATACTTATGCATGATCGCCAAGGCCTCATCGTCTATGTGCATCATTTAAAACAAGCTAAATCGCTGCGGAAGTTCGGGCACGTCCATTATATTTCCCGTAAATTGAAATATGTAGTCCTCTATATGGATCAGGATGCCATCGAAACGACCAAAACGAAGTTAAATAAATTACCTTATGTAAAACAGGTACTTGAATCCTACCGTCCATTCCTGAAAACTGAATATGAAAACGCCAAGCCTGATAAAGCTAAGGAATACGATTATAAAATCGGCCTTTGATTATTGCATTGGCGGAATATAATGATTTAGCCTTAATACTGAAATCAAGTGGCTATGGTAGAATTTCCGGTCCGCATACACGGTGGAGTGCTTGACCTCCATCTTGATGGGAGTAAATCCGATTTTGGCAACGGCTTGTTCAAAAATATCCAAACGCTTGGAATCGACTGGGATTCCTTCCCGGCACATATAGATGGGCATAAAGTTGCCTTCTGCAGCCGGTTTGAACGCAGCTGCCACCGACAAGACATCCTGGCCTTGTGGATTTTTGGAAATAAATACAAAGCCATGCATAAAGCGTTGTTGATTGCTTGTGATGAGTTCACGGAGCTCATAGATATCTCCGTACCCTTCTCCGAGTTCAATAAAACGTTGAATCATCGTTTCACGTCCTTTCCAGTCTTCATTTTACCATTATGCATGTAAATTGCATCAAGAAAATCATTTAAGTTAGAGGCGATAGTATGCGTGTTGTAGCAGGTTCAGTTAAAGGGATTCCATTGAAGGCGGTGCCTGGCAATTCGACCAGACCGACGACAGACAAAGTGAAGGAATCCATCTTCAATATGATCGGTCCATTTTTTGATGGCGGAGTTGCCTTGGATCTGTTTGCAGGAAGCGGCGGACTGGGCATTGAAGCTCTAAGCCGCGGCATTGACCAGGTCATTTTCACCGATAAGGATAAACGGGCTGTAGAAACGATTCAAGCAAATCTTGAAAAGACGCGCCTCGTTGACCAAGCGGAGGTCTACCGGGCAGATGCAGAACGTGCCGTAAAGGCAATAAAGAAAAATGGGGTACAAGCGAGATTGGTTTTTCTGGATCCTCCCTATCATATGAAAAAATCTTACGATCTGATGGATAAAGCGGGAGAATTGGAAATTGTCACGAAAGATGCGATTATAGTTTGTGAACATGATCGGGAAGTGAAGCTTCCGGATCGCACCAGGTATTTTGAGCGCTACAAGAAAGAGCTTTATGGAAGCACCATTATTTCAATTTATCGTTATCAAGGGGAAGAGGGAGAACGTATTGACTAAAATTGCTGTAGTTCCAGGGAGTTTTGACCCGATCACAATGGGGCATCTGGATATTATTAAACGGGCGTCCACTATTTTCGATGAAGTCAAAGTGGTCGTGATGAATAATTCTTCAAAAAACCCATTATTCGACGTCAATGAGCGAATGGATTTGATTTCGCAGGTGACGGAATCCATCCCGAATGTCAAAGTGGATTCGTTTTCAGGCTTGCTGATTGATTATTCAGTCGAAGTTCAAGCAAACGCTATCATTCGCGGCCTGCGTGCGGTAAGTGATTTTGAATATGAAATGCAGATCACATCGATGAACAGATTCCTAAATGAAGATATCGAAACTTTATTCATGGTATCCAACAACCAATATTCGTTTCTTAGCTCGAGCATCGTCAAAGAAGTGGCGAAATACAAAGGCAGCATTACGGGCCTGGTTCCTGAAGCAGTCGAAAAAGCCCTTCATTCAAAATTTCAATAAGTCACGAATTTCGTGGCTTTTTCTTATGTAAAACGTAAGTACCTTAAGATTTCAGCCGATGAAAGGAAGAACTGCATGAAAAATAAACGATTAGTTATTTTCGTCATTGTGATGGCGCTTGTAGTCTTTCTGTCCACTTATCAATTAGATGCCTATATCACGAGACCAGGCGGAGCCTATGAGCTGTCTCCGCTGGTTGAAGTGGTCGGCGGTGATGAAGACGATGAGGGCAGCCTCAGCCTGATGACGGTTTCCATGCTTACAGCGACTCCTGCTCTATATGTCTGGGCAAAAATCCAGGATGGCTATAAGGTCATGCCGCCGGAACAGGTCAGAAGCCCTCATGAAAGCGATGAAGAATACAATGTGCGCCAGCTGAAGCTGATGTCCGATTCCCAGGTGAATGCTTTGCAGATTGCGTTTGAGCAGGCGGAATTGCCTTACGAAATCAGCAATAACGGCGTTTTCGTTCTGAATGTACTCACCGGAGGGGCAGCAGATGGCATCTTGGCACCTGGTGACCGCGTTCTGGAAGTGGATGGCAATAATTTTACTGAAATGCAGGAATTCATCGATTACTTGAGTGACAAAGAAGCTGGGGAGACAGTGGAGGTGCTTTACGAGCGCAAGGATCGCGAAATCAGTACCGACATCGAATTGGCTCTTTTGCCTACGGATCCTGAGCGGGTCGGCCTGGGGATATCCTTTGTGGAAGACAAGAGCATTGAAACGACACCTGAAGTGGAAATCGATTCCGACACGATAGGCGGTCCATCAGCCGGTCTGATGTTCACGCTCGAAATCCTTAATCAGTTAGTGGACGAAGATATTACGAAAGGTTATCACGTCGCTGGCACCGGTACCATGGAAAGTGATGGTTCTGTCGGAAGAATAGGAGGCATCGACCAAAAAATCATGGCCGCCGATTCCGCGGACATCGACATCTTCTTTGCACCGAATGCCCCGGTAGAGGGAGGGGGAGACAGCAATTATACAATAGCTGTTGAAACCGCAGAAAAAATCGGGACATCGATGGAGATCGTTCCCGTCGACACCATTGAAGATGCACTTGCTTTTCTGGAAGAGCTTCAGCCCCGGTAAATCGGAGGGGTTGTAAATTCTTTTTTCAAATCAGCAGATCCCATTCCCTGCAAATACATGGCAGTGGCATGAATATCAAGTTTCCCCATCTCATCATGCAGCTCGGCTGCACGGCTGACCAAGGGAAGCTTGATGTTTTTTTTTGTTTCGTTTAAATAGCTTCTGCCTGCAGCTGACATCCCCAGAAGCCTGATGTAGCCCGGAGATTCAAATGAACGCAGCAGCTGCCAGGTAAAGCCTGTATAAATATGCGTCAGCATCCGTTGAATCCGCGTCCGTGTAAAACGCTTGGATTTGACGAGTGAAATGAAGGATTCAAAGTCATTCGCTGTTTTCGCTGACTGATAGATCAAGTTTTCGATGCCTTCGGTTATTTCGGCGAAATGTTTTAGGTTATCGGGACCTTCCCGCAAAACCGTAAAACGCAGCAGAGGATAAAACTGCTCCCAACTGCCGAAGGTGCCATATTCCTGTTCCATGTTCTTTAGTGACTGGATTGAACTTTCCGGCATATAGGATGACAGCTCATCGACTGACTCACCCTTAAAGAAAGCTTCGCGTATTCCGGTAGCACTGGCAATCGGCAGTCCTGCTCTGATCGGGTCATGGTAATTAGCGCCGATGCGCTGAATCGTCAGCGGCTTCATCGAAGACCCCAACTTTTGAGCGGCCTCCAAATAATGAAACCCTAAAATATTATTCGGTTGTGTCAGATCGGCAAACCCTGCCCCGCTGCCGGTCAGGGAAAGATAGGCATTGTTGAGGGCTTTTGGATAGCTGATGCCGGTTTGGACAGCCTCGTGGATGAGGTGCTGGTATTCAGCACTGCGCTCAGTCAGTAGTTGTCGGGATTTCAGGAAAGGGGCAATTGACCCCTGCTCACTGCCGAAACAAAAAGAGGAACAGCCGATTGCGTCAAGCAGCGCAATGCCTCCTTTGGCGAAATCGGAGGCCTGCGCCGTGGCATATACGTATGGCAGTTCAATCACCAGATCGATTCCTGCATCCAGCGCCATTTGTGTCCGCGTCCACTTATCTGCAAACGCCGGTTCCCCGCGCTGCAGAAACTGTCCGCTCATGACCGCTACGACAAGGTCTGCACCCGATTCTGCGCGCGCTTGCTGCGCATGATGCAGATGGCCATTATGGAAAGGGTTGTATTCAACAATAACTCCTACAGCTTTCAATCTGCTCACCTCTTTGGTAGAATTAACTTTAGTATACCGATGTTTGAAATAGAGTGACAAGATTTTTTCTTGACATCTTTTTCTGTGCATTATATAATCAACTTTGTTGTCTTGAGGTGATTACTTATGAAAATAGCGATTCAACAGCTTCAAAAGCATCGCAGAGACGGACTGCCAATTGACCAAATTGTTCATTTGGATGCAGTGAAATCACGGAATAGCGATATTCGGGAAATTTCACCTGTACATGTCACTGGACATTGCACGATTGGTTCGCAACAATTAACGTGCCAACTCCATCTCGAAGGTATGCTCACGCTGCCTTGTGCCAGAACTTGGGAGGATGTTGAGTTTCCGATTAACGTCGACTCGATTGAAGTCTTTGATTGGTCTGAAGAGGCCGGAGAAGACAAGCTTAGTGATGTTCACGCAGTAGAGACGGAGATCATTGATCTTCAGCCGATACTGGAAGAACTAGTTTTGCTGCAGATACCGATACAGGTGTTTAAGGAAGACGCTGATCAGACTGTCATCAAAGGCGGGAATGATTGGTCGTATTCAACAGACGAAGAGTATGAGGCCGAGAAAGAAGCGGCACCACCAAAACCGGATCCAAGACTTGCTGATTTAGCAAAGTATTTTGATCAGTCAGATGAATAGAATTAGTGTAAGGAGGTGTCACCAATGGCTGTACCAGCTAGAAGAACGTCCAAAACCGCTAAAAGAAAGCGCCGTACACATTTTAAATTGTCAGTGCCGGGCATGGTAATTTGCCCAAGCTGTGGCGAAAGTAAATTGGCTCACCACGTCTGCAAAGCATGTGGATCATACAAAGGGAAAGAAGTAGTAGCAAGCAAATAAAACAGTATTTGCTGCTGAAAGGCTATTGAGAGGCCATGGCTCTCGATAGCCTTTTTCTCTATACATAAGCAAGTGGCGACGGTATCGCCAGCAGGAAAAATGGCAGAAGAGAGGGATTCTATTGTCTTATACGATCAACCTTAAGGATGGCATCATGACGTTCACCATCGACCGACCGCATATCCGCAACGCCATCAATGAGGAAGTGACAGCAGGGCTTGAGGAACTGGCGGTAAAAGCGCAGCAGCCCTCGGTTCAGACAGTCATCATCACAGCATCCGGCAAACAGGCTTTTTGTTCAGGCGGCGATCTTTCGGTGTTTCATGCCTTGCGAACAGAAGAACAGTCCTATGGCATGCTGAAACGCATGAGCAATGTGCTGTATTCGATCAAAACGCTGCCTGTACCGGTTGTTGCGGTGGTTAATGGCGCAGCTGTCGGTGGCGGCTGTGAAATCGCTACAGCGTGCGATTACAGGCTTGTATGGGATCATGCGAAATGCGGCTTCATTCAAGGCACCCTCGCCATTACCAGCGGATGGGGCGGCGGCACTTACCTGATGGAAACTTTGCAGCATGATAAAGCGTTGAAAATGCTCAGTGAAGCCAGAGTCTATACCGCAGCTGAATTGCGGGAAATCGGCTGGGCATCATCGGTCATTCAGGAAGACCGGGACATCGACTCCTTTTTCAGCTCCATGAAAAAAGTCCATCCGGATGTCCATCGTGCCTATAAGGAAATGGCCATCCGTAAATGGCGCAAGACCGACCTGCAGGAGCGCGTCGAACAGGAAGTCAGAAGATGCGCCGTTCTATGGGAGAGAGACGCCCATCACGAAGCAGTCGACAACTTCCTCAATAAAACGAAGAAATAAAATCCCTTTTAGAAGGGATTTCTTTTTTGTTTTAATGGAATTCTGCAGTTCATTCTACTTTGAAAGAAATATTTCAACGAATAGTTGAAATCGCTTACAAAATTCGTATATGCTATAGAAGGGAGAAAACATAGGGGGTATTTCAAATATGAAGAAAATCCTGATTGCGAATCGAGGAGAGATCGCGCGCCGAATCATTCGGACATGCGACCGCCTCGGAATCGAAACGGTCGCCATCCACTCCGAGGCAGATGGGGATCTGCCTTACGTCAGTGAAGCGACTGAAGCTGTATTGATCGGTCCGAATCCGGTCGTACAGTCTTACCTGCAAATTGAAAAAATTATTGAAGAAGCCAAAAAACACGGTGCGGATGCGATCCATCCCGGATATGGCCTGTTATCGGAAAATGCGGATTTTGCACGCAAAGTGGCGGAAGCCGGAATGGTTTTTATCGGACCATCAAGTGACATCATTGAAAAAATGGGTGATAAAATCGAGTCCCGAAGAACCATGATCCAGGCTGGGGTGCCAGTGGTTCCCGGTACTGAAGAAGGTGTGTCGACGCTGGAAGAAGCACTTCTGGAAGCCGAAAAGATCGGTTATCCACTTATGCTGAAAGCCAGTGCAGGCGGTGGGGGAATCGGTATGGTCCGTTGTGAAAGTGAGCAAGCGCTCACTCAGCAGTTTGTCTCGGTCAAAAATCGGGCCAAAGCCTATTTTGGTGATGATGTCGTTTATCTTGAGAAATTTATCGCAGATGCCCGCCACATTGAAGTCCAGATTTTCGGTGATCATCACGGCAATCTCGTCCATTTGTATGAACGGAATTGTTCGGTTCAGCGGCGCAACCAGAAAGTGATTGAAGAATCACCTTCGCCGCACCTGCCGCAGGATGTGCGTGAGCGCCTTTGCGAAGCCGCACTTAAGGCTGGCAGAGCGGTTGATTATACGAATGCTGGAACGGTGGAATTTATCGTCGATCCGAAAAACGAATTTTATTTCCTGGAAATGAATACGCGTTTGCAGGTGGAGCATCCTGTCACCGAAGAAGTGACTGGACTTGACCTGGTCGAATGGCAGCTTACTGTAGCTGATGGAGGCAAACTGCCTTCTCAAGACAGTATCGGAACCAAAGGCCATGCAATCGAATACCGTGTATACGCAGAAGATCCAAAAACGTTTTTCCCTTCTCCAGGGAAACTCGAAAAGCTTCAATGGGGAGAGGGCGCGCGTATTGAAACTGGTTACGAAGAAGGCAACCGAGTGACGCCTTTCTATGACCCGATGATTTCTAAGATCATCATTCACGGAACGGACCGAGTTGACGCATTGGCCAAATCACAGACTTTTTTCAATCATGTTACAATTAATGGTGTAAAAACCAATATTCCGTTATTTAAGGAATTTATTAGGTCAGAAGAATTTATTTCTGGTGATTATGCGACAGCAGTATTGCCGCAATGGATGGAAAAAACAAAGGAGGAACACACATTATGAAAGAATTGAAAGCGTCTATGGCAGGAACAGTATTGAATGTATTGGCAGCAGAAGGGGAAGCAGTATCTGCGGGACAGGCTGTTCTGACAATCGAATCAATGAAGATGGAAATTCCGATTGAAGCTGAATTTGGCGGCAAAGTGGAAAAAATCCATGTGGAAGTTGGCGGTTTCGTCAACGAAGGCGACCTACTGTTAACTGTCGGCGAATAAACGATCTCAAGCAAAGGGGACAGTGAAATGACAAAAACGACTGAAACAACGGGCTACAATGAACGTTTGGAACAAAAGCTGGCGAAGATTTTTGCTGGGGGGCAGCAAAAATATCACGAAAAAATGAAAGAAAGCAATAAATTATTTGTCCGTGACCGGCTGAAATTATTATTTGACGATGAACATTATGCGGAAGATGGACGCTTTGCCAATGTAGAGGCAGAAGATCTGCCCGCTGATGGCGTTGTTACAGCCATTGGCAAAGTCAACGGGGAAACTGTTTGTGTAATGGCCAATGATTCTACGGTCAAAGCGGGATCGTGGGGTTCACGTACCGTTGAAAAGATCATCCGCATTCAGGAAACCGCTGAAAAAATGCAGGTGCCGATGCTGTACCTGGTGGATTCTGCCGGAGCCCGAATTACGGATCAGCTGGATATGTTCCCGAATCGGCGCGGAGCAGGGAAAATATTCCACAACCAGGTAAGAATGTCTGGGATGGTGCCGCAAGTTTGCCTATTGTTCGGTCCATCCGCTGCAGGCGGCGCTTATATTCCTGCTTTCTGTGACATCGTCATCATGGTTGATGGCAATGCCTCAATGTATCTTGGATCGCCGCGTATGGCGGAAAAGGTCATCGGTGAAAAAGTGACGCTTGAAGAGATGGGCGGAGCCCGCATGCATTGCACCGTCAGCGGTGTTGGTGACGTGCTGGTTGCGACAGAAGAAGAAGCCATTTCTGAAGCGCGCCGCTATCTGCAGAATTTCCCGGCCAACTTTGCCATCAAGCCTGAAAAGATAGAGGCAAAAGCGGCGAAGGCTGGACGGTCACTGGAAGCAATCATTCCTGAAAACCAGAATGCGCCTTTTGATATGTATGAACTGATCGATCAGTTGGTCGACGAAGGCAGCTTCTTTGATATTAAAAAGCTGTTCGCTGGAGAATTGATTACAGGAATTGCCCGCATCGACGGTCAAGTGGTCGGCATTCTTGCCAACCAGCCGAAAGTCAAAGGCGGAGTTTTGTTCGGTGATTCAGCTGATAAAGGAGCGAAATTCATCAATCTTTGCGACGCTTTCTCAATTCCGCTGCTGTTCCTTGCTGATGTACCAGGCTTTATGATCGGCACAAAAGTTGAACGTGCGGGCATTATCCGCCATGGTGCGAAGTTTATCGCAGCCATGAGTTCAGCGACAGTGCCGAAAATCTCTGTTATTGTCCGCAAGGCTTATGGAGCCGGCCTCTATGCAATGGCGGGCCCGGCGTTTGAACCGGATGTCTGCATTGCTTTGCCGACAGCGCAAATCGCGGTGATGGGTCCTGAAGCAGCAGTCAATGCTGTTTACTCCAATAAAATCGAAGCAATTGAAGACCCGAAAGAACGTCTTCAGTATGTTCAGCAAAAGCATCAGGAATACAAAGAAGAAATCGATATTTACCGTCTGGCATCCGAATTGATCATTGATGAAATTGTGGCTCCTCATCAATTGCGTTCAGTGCTTTCCCAGCGTCTATCTTTTTATGAAACAAAAGATTTGCCGTTGCCATATCGAAAACATCCGATTTATCCTGTATAATAAAGATTATTATTGGAAGTCTGCCTAATATGGGCAGGCTTCTTTTTTAAGAAAAAATTGTGGCACTGTAAGGAGTGATTCCGTGAAATATGCAATTATCGGAGCTGGAGCGAGTGGACTGCTGCCAGCCTATCTATTGAAAAAAGCTGGCCATGATGTACAAGTGATCGCACAGCATGAAGAACAAGCCGCATTGATCAACAAGCAGGGAATCATACATGGGGAAAACCGCCAGCCAGTCGAAGCCTATACGGATGTGGAGCAGATTGATCCCGATGCTGTTATTATTCTGACGGTGAATTACGAAGACCTGCAGCCAATTTTAAGGCTCTTGAAGATCCGCTGCGCAAGCAATAGGATCATTTTCCTTCAGCAAGGCATGTTGTTTTTGGAAAAAGCAAGGACTCTATCGCATCGCCATATTGCAGCCGCCATACTGGAAACAGATTGCGTCAAGCTAAGTGATGTTGAAATCAGTTTCAACAAAGCAGCGCGGCTCACATTCGGATTAGTGAAAGGACATGCAGAAGAATTCCTGCCGGTTCTTGAAACTTCTGCCTGGCAGAGCGAGTGGGTGGATACTATTGAAGAATCGCTTTTTGAACAGTTGTTGTACAACAGCCTGATCGATCCGCTGACGGCAATCATGAAGATATGCAACGGCGAACTGATCACCAATCCGCACGCCTATGAATTATTCAGGAACCTATACAGTGAAATTTATTTGGCTTTCCCTGAAATTGAGTGGCTGCAGCCGATTGAAAAAGTGGCAACGTTATGCGCCGCTGAACCTGAAAGAGTTTCTGCCATGCTGGCTGATCGACTCGCGGGCGATGCGATGGAAGTTGAAGGCCTGATGCTTTATGTGTTGAACCGTTCAAAGCTTGAATTGCCTTTGTTTAAAGCTTTTTATCACCTTCTGAAAACTGTTGAGGTAGGAAAATGACGATATTACATACAATTGGAACCGTCTTCCTTTACGTCCCTTTTCTGCTGTTTGCTTTTATCTATTTCATCTCATTGAAAAGAAAAAAACGGAAAGCGCTTGGTGTTGCATCGGATGTCACCACCTTTTTATTGTTCTTTTCCGTACCGGCTTCCGTTGAGTTCCTGTGGGGCTATTCCATTACGGCATCTATTTATTTTGTTGCCCTTGTCCTGGCAATTGTTCTGTTGGTCATCGAATGGAGAACAGCCAAAGAAATTGAAATCATCCCGTTTTTCCGGAAATTATGGAGAACCTACTTTTTGCTGTTAGCCTCCGTTTATGCTCTTGTGTGGCTGGTCGGCCTTGTGATTGTTATCATAAAATCATTTTAGCAGGCGTATTTTTTTTCTTTGAGTGATGCGTTTGATATAGTAGATTTTAAATGTAAAGGGAAAAGGGGACTTTTTTTCATGAAGGTAGAGGAACAATACGTAGAACCAGTAAGTAAATTGATGAGTGATTATGTGAATGGGAGACCGGCAATCCGCTCTTATTTTTCGTATGATCCGCAGATGCAGTCATTTGATGAACGCTTGAAGAAGCTTCAAGGGCATTCTGTCGACCGCGGAAAATTGGCAGGCATTATACGTAGGTATATGGAACGTAATGGGTTGTCGGAAGCGGCACAACAAAATTTAAAAGATTTTGAAGAAGGCGCGCAGGTGGTCGTCACCGGCCAGCAGGCGGGTCTTTTAACAGGTCCCCTATATACGGTACATAAAGCCATTTCAGTAGTTGTTCTGGCAAAACAAGCTTCAGAGCAGCTGAACACCAGAGTAGTGCCGGTTTTTTGGATTGCCGGTGAAGACCATGACTTAGCTGAAATCAGTCACCTTTACCGAGAGATCAATGGGCGGGTCGACAAATTGAATATTCCCCATGCTGAATATGGCAAACATTCGGCTTCTACCGCAGAGCTCAATAAACCTAAAATCGCTCTTTTCCTGGAAGAGTATTTCCGCAGCCTGCCGGAAACCGAACATTCCAGAGAAATCCACCAACTGGCTTTTGGCCTCCTGGAACAATCCGTATCCTTTACTGATTTCTTCGCTGCGCTGCTCCATTATTTTTTCCAGGATGAAGGGCTGCTGTATATTGATGCAGCAGATAAAGAATTCCGCAAATATGAAGCTCCTTATTTCATGGAGCTGATTGAACGCTCAGGAGAAATTGCACGAACAGTAACTGCTGCCGAACAGGCACTTATCCAGGATGGGTACAGTGCAGTGATCGGTGCGGAAGAAAATGCCGCCAACCTGTTTATTACAGTGAAAGGCGAGCGTTTATTGCTGGAACGTGAAAACGAGGAGTTTATCGCAAACAATGGTGCGATCCGCTATACAAAACAGCAGCTTCTAGACGTTGCCCAACAGAATCCGGAACTCTTGAGCAATAATGTGGTGACACGCCCATTGATGCAGGAGATGGTGTTCCCTGTACTGGCATTTGTCGGCGGTCCCGGAGAAATCGCCTACTGGGCTGCATTAAAAGATGCTTTCAAGTTAATGGGCATGGAGTTGCCGGTCATCATGCCAAGGCTGAGCCTGACTTTGGTGAACCGCAAAACCCAAAGTCTACTGGAACAATATAAATTGGATTTCACGGCCGTAGTCAATGAACGCAGAATTCCAGTGATGAGAAACGAATTGATGGAATCGATTCGCGAACAGGAAGCTGAAGCATTGATCGAGGGGCTGCAAGAGCAGGTAGAAGAAGCCTATGAGAAGATTAATCAGCAGTTTTCTTCCATCAGTAAAGGCTTGACACCGATTGTCGAAAAGAATCTTCAGCTGCATATTAAACAATTCACTTTTCTGAAGAACAAGCTGCAGGATGAAGTGATGCTTCAAAACAGTATTGAGTTTAGCCATCTTTCTTCGATTGAAAATGAACTGCTGCCAAACGGCGGATTTCAGGAACGGATTTACAGTCCATTCATCTATATGAACCAGTACGGAACAGAGCTGGTGAAAGACCTTTTGGCTCTTCCGCTGAATTATGACAAAAATCATAAAATTATTTATTTTTAACCCGAAAAGTCTGCATATGCAGGCTTTTTTTATGTCAAAATAACTTGTTGAGATAATTTCTTGCAACAAACGTGAAATATTTCAAAAACAAGTGGTGGCGAGTGGGGGATTGTGGTACATTTATTACAATAAGTGGGGTGAAGGGCATGTTCATGGGCGAATATCAACATAGCGTTGATGCAAAGGGACGGTTAATCATACCGGCTAAGTTTCGTGAACTGCTGGGTGACAATTTTGTCATCACTCGGGGCCTGGATCAATGCTTATTTGGCTACACGATGGACGAATGGCAGAAAATTGAAGAAAAGCTGAAAGAGCTGCCGGTCACTAAAAAAGACGCTCGTGCTTTTACACGCTTCTTTTTTTCAGGTGCTACGGAAGTGGAACTTGATAAGCAGGGACGCGTCAATATACCGACGACATTAATTTCTTACGCAAAACTTGAAAAAGAATGCATCATTTTAGGTGTGTCCAACCGTTTTGAAATATGGGCAAAAGATTCATGGGAAAGCTATTTTGCAGCATCCGAAGATTCCTTCAATGAAATCGCGGAAAATTTAACTGATTTTGACTTTTAAAAGTGAACGGGGGGAATGGATTGTTCAATCACACCACGGTTTTACTGCATGAAACTGTCGATGGTCTGAACATTCGCCCTGACGGCATATATGTAGATTGTACGCTGGGCGGAGCAGGACACAGCGAATATCTGGTTCAGCAATTATCTGACGAAGGTCATTTATATTGTTTCGACCAAGACGCAACAGCATTGGCTCATGCAAAAGAAAAACTACAAGATTACTTACATAGAATTACGTTTATCCATGCCAACTTCAAGTTTTTAAAAGAGGAACTGGAAATGCGTGGAGTGCAGAAAGTCGATGGCATTTTATATGACCTCGGCGTTTCTTCTCCACAATTGGATACTCCTGAAAGGGGCTTCAGTTATCATAATGATGCCCCTCTGGATATGCGGATGGACCAAAGCGCTGAGTTGAGCGCGTATCATGTAGTAAATGAATGGTCTTTCGAAGACTTGGTGAGAATATTTTACCGCTACGGCGAAGAAAAATTCTCGAAACAAATCGTACGCAAAATTGAAGCTGCAAGAGAAAAGCATCCTATTGAAACAACCGGCCAACTGGTCGAATGCATTAAAGACGGTATTCCTGCTTTTGCCCGCCGAAAAGGCGGCCATCCTGCAAAACGTGTGTTCCAAGCCATCCGCATCGCAGTAAACGATGAGCTTGGAGCCGCTGAGACTTCACTGCAGGACGCAATCGGCCTACTGGCTATCGGCGGAAGAATTAGTGTCATCACCTTCCATTCACTTGAAGACCGGCTCTGCAAAGCAATTTTTAAAGAAGCATCCTCGCTTCCTGAATTACCGCCGAATTTACCGGTGATTCCAGAAGGGATGGAGCCGATCCTGAAATTGATCACAAGAAAACCAATCCTGCCTACTGAAGAAGAGCTGGCACATAATAATCGGTCAAGGTCCGCTAAGCTGCGGATTGCAGAAAAAATAAACGAGTAAGGACGTGTTCAGATGGCGTTGAATGCAAGAACTGAAACCTACATCCAACAGCCGGCCGTTCCTCAAAACCCGAGTCGGCAACCGGCAAGAAAGAAAAGCTTAATCACAAAAGGCGAGAAAATACTGTACGTGACTTTTGTAGCAGTCTGTATCCTGTGCGCATTGCTGGTTCTACAGAATCAATCGACGATTCAGGCATCTACTCAGGAAATTCAAACAATTGAACAATCAGTCAATGAAAAAACGAAGCAAAATACAGATTTGTCGGTACAGGTAAGTGAACTATCTTCATACGAGCGCATTTGGTCGAAAGCAAAAGAACTTGGCCTTAAATTAAATGAGCAAAATGTAAAGGTAGTGCCTGGACAATGAAAAAAAAGTTTCGATTTCAAGGGGGAGCCTTTCTGCTGTTTTTGTTATTTGCAGGGCTCTTTTTCCTTTTATTGACTAGAATTGTGACAATACAAGCTACGGGAGAAGTGGAAGGCCAGGAACTTGCTGCCAAAGCAGCGGCGAAGTACAGCCAGGAAGAGGTGCTTACTGCTGAGCGTGGACGCATCATCGACCGCAACGGAGAAGTGATTGCTGAGGATACTCTGACTTATAAAGTGGTTGCAGTGGTTGATGAATCAGCCACCCAAAAGGCCAGTGATCCGCGTCATGTCGTAGATATCGAAGAAACTGCCGGGAAACTGGCGGGCTATTTAGATGTTTCGGAAGAAAGTATCCTGAAAACGTTGAAATCCGGTAAGGAAAAAGACCGCTATCAGGTGGAATTCGGTGCGGCAGGCCGTGAGATCAGCCATACACAGATGCTTGAAATGAAAGAAGCCGAAATTCCGGGTTTACTATTTGTCCGGGATTTAAAACGATTATACCCGAACGGCGTTTTTGCTTCTCACCTGATTGGCTATGCCATGAAAGAAGAACTGAAAGATGGTGAAACAAAAACGACTGGAAGAATGGGTCTGGAATCCATACACAATGATATTTTGACAGGAAAGAACGGTAAAATAGAATTCGATACCGATAAATGGGGATTCCTGCTGCCGAATAGTGAATCTGCGGTAACTCCAGCTGTCGATGGTTCTGACGTTCAGCTGACTTTGGATAAAACATTGCAGAACTTCCTGGAAGACGCAATGAGCGGTGTCCAGGAAGAATACGATCCCACACGGATGATCGCTGTAATTGCTGATCCTAAAACCGGTGAAATACTGGCGATGTCCCAGCGCCCGACGTTTAATCCGAATACGCGGGAAGGGCTGTCCGATAACTGGCTGAACGAAAGCATCGAATTGACGATTGAACCTGGATCTCCGATGAAGATGTTTACGTTGGCGGCAGCAATCGAAGAAGGCAGTTGGGATCCGAATGCTACCTATAATTCAGGAACCTATACGCTGCTGGACAGCACGATCGGTGACCATAACAGCGGACGCGGCTGGGGAACCATCTCGTATCTGGAAGGTTTTCAACGCTCTTCTAACGTCTCGATGGCGTACTTATTAGAACGGCTCGGGGCAGACACTTTCATGACTTATGTGGATGCTTTTGGATTCGGCGAGCAGACAGGAATTGATTTGCCGAAAGAAGCAAAAGGCGCAATCCTCAATCAATATCCGATTAATAAATTGACCACGGCGTATGGACAGGGATCGACTGTAACTCCTATTCAAATGATCCAGGCTGCCACTGCAATTGCAAATGGCGGTGTGATGATGAAGCCCTATGTTATCGATCAGATCAAGAATTCAGATACGGGTAAAGTCACTGTCAAAAGTGAACCAGAAGAAGCAGGGCAGCCTATTTCAGCTGAAACTGCTGAAAAAGTAAAAGAAGTCCTGGCTTCAACTGTCACGTCCGAGGTTGGGTCAGCGCAAGGTTTTGCGCTTCAGGATTACACAATAGCCGGGAAGACTGGAACTGCCCAAGTTCCGAAAGAAGGCGGCGGTTACTTAGCAGGCAGAAATAATTATTTGTTCTCCTTCCTGGGCATGGCTCCTGCCGATGATCCGGAATTGCTCATCTACATTGGTGTCCAGCAGCCTAATCTGCCAGCTGATGAATATGGTTCGGTGCCGGTTGCGAAAATCTTTACTTCCGTCATGGAAAACAGTTTGAAGTACTTGAACATAGAGCCGGAAAACATGGCTGAAGCGACAACAAGGCCAGTTGATGATTATACAGGGAAATCAGCCGCTGAAGCTTCTGAAGCGTTGAATGGCTTAGGGCTCGAAGCTGTCGTTTCCGGAGATACAGATAAAGTCATCTCCCAATACCCGGCGGCTGGCGATACCGTACTTGAAGGCGGACTGGTCATCCTGAAGACGGAGGGGAACACTACCTTGCCTGATTTTACAGGATGGTCTAAGCGGGAACTCCTTGCGTATCAATCCTTGAGTGGCTTAGCGTTGGAAATTGCTGGTCAGGGATATGTTTTGACGCAAAGCATTGCAGAAGGTGAAGTTATAACGGATAATGAGCCAGTAGTAATCGAACTCCATCCACCTGAGATCTATTACCCTGCACGGGCGAAAGCCGAAGCAGCTGAAGAGGGTGCAGAAGAAGATCAGGATGCGTTGGAAGAATCCGATTCTCAAAATAATGAAGAAGCAACAGAAGCAGAAACATCAGCAGAAGAACCAACAGAAACACCAACAGAAGAAACAACAGAAGAAACAACAGAAACACCGACAGAAGAAACAACCGAGTAATCTCGTGTTTAAAGGAGCTCTCTAAATGAACGTATATATAGTAATGGGTCTTGGAATTGCTTTGCTCTTAACAGTTGGATTGATGCCGATTTTTATTCCGTTGTTGAAACGGATGAAATTCGGCCAAAGCATCCGCGAAGAAGGGCCTGAATCACATATGAAGAAAACGGGCACTCCCACTATGGGCGGGTTGGTTTTCTTAATCTCCATCATCATCACAGTCCTGCTAGTTGCCTGGGTTGCTGGTCTATTGACCGCTAAAGTACTTATTCTATTGCTGGTGCTTTTCGGATATGGAATGATCGGCTTTTTGGATGACTTCATCAAAGTTGTATTAAAGCGGAATCTGGGATTGACTTCCTTACAGAAATTGATCGCGCAGATCGTCATAGCGGTCATATCGTTCGTTGTGTTGAGCGGCATCGATTTTGAAACGGGACTCAGCATCCCTTTTACAGCTATTTCAATTGAGTTATCATGGCTGTATGTGTTCTTTATTGTCTTTTGGCTGGTTGGATTTTCTAATGCAGTCAATTTAACGGATGGCCTCGACGGCCTGGTGGCCGGTACTGCTTCTATTGCGTTTGCTGCATTTGGAGTATTGGCAATCCATCAGGATGAAATCGGTATTGCGATTTTCACTTTTTCCGTAACAGGCGGTTTGCTTGGGTTTTTGATCTTCAATAAATACCCTGCAAAAGTCTTTATGGGTGATACAGGTTCACTGGCTCTAGGTGGCGCACTCGCAATGGTTTCCATCTTGTTGAAGCAGGAATTGCTGCTGTTGCTGATTGGACTTGTTTTCGTCATTGAAACAGCGTCAGTCATTTTGCAGGTTGGCAGTTTTAAATTGCGCCAAAAACGAATTTTTAAAATGAGCCCAATTCACCATCATTTCGAATTGAGCGGCTGGTCAGAGTGGAAAGTAGTCATTGTATTCTGGACAGTCGGTCTAATCAGTGCGGCAATCGCAGTCTTTTTGGAGGTAATGTAAATGAAAGAGGTGCCACAATTATATCAAAAGAAAATCCTGGTTCTCGGATTGGCAAAAAGCGGTTTTACAGCCGCCCGCATTCTTCATAAGCTTGGTGCATTTGTAACTGTCAATGACTCCAAGCCATTTGAAGCGAATCCGGAAGCGCAGGAATTATTAAATATGGGCGTTACCGTCATTTGCGGTAGACATCCCGAAGATTTACTTGAGGAAGGTTTTGAACTGGTTGTCAAAAACCCAGGAATTCCCTATACTAATATATTGATTGAATCAGCTATCGAAAAAAATATTCCGGTATGGACTGAAATTGAATTGGCTTATTTAATCAGTGAAGCTCCATTTATCGGCATCACCGGTTCTAACGGCAAAACAACAACGACTACTCTACTGTTCCATATGCTCAATCAGGATAATAAGAATCCGCTGATTGCCGGAAACATCGGGACTGTAGCGAGCGGCGTGGCAGAAAAAGCGAAAGCGAAAAATGTCATCGTCACTGAACTGTCTTCGTTCCAGCTGAAGGGCACTGTCGCTTTCCGGCCAGAAATCGCGATCATCACGAACTTATACGAAGCACATTTGGATTACCATGGAACGATCGAGGATTACCGTGCTTCCAAAATGAAGCTTACAGAAAATCAAACAGCTCAGGATTATTTCATCTACAATGCTGATCAGCCATTATTGGTTGAACATGCGAAAAGCTGCAAAGCGCAGCTGGTGCCTTTCACATTGAAAGGACGTACCGCCACCAGTATCAGTGCAGATGCTGAATTTGTATACTGGCAAGGCGAAAAATTGATTGAACGTTCAAGAATCATGTTGGGCGGACAGCACAATCTGGAGAATATTCTAGCCGCAACGGCAGCGACTTTGCTTTGTGGGGGAACCAAAGAAACCATTATCCGTGTGCTGACTTCATTTACAGGCGTGAAGCACCGTTCCCAATTTATTGTGGAATGGCAAGGACGTAAATTTTACAACGACTCAAAAGCCACCAACGCACTGGCAACGAAAAGTGCTTTGGAAGCTTTTCCCGAAAAAATCATCTTATTGGCAGGCGGATTAGAACGTAATCATTCTCTGGAAGAAATCCGGCCATTTATGGACCGCGTCAAAGTTCTGGTCACGTTTGGTGAAACTGCACAACGCTTTAAAGCATTTGCAGAGGACTGTGGCGTATCGGTAATTATTCAGGCGGGCAAGATGGACGATGCAGTGGAGAAAGCGATCAAGCAGTCCGAGAACGGAGATACGATCCTATTATCCCCTGCCTGCGCAAGCTGGGACCAATACGATAGTTTCGAAATTCGGGGAGATGCTTTCATATCCGCAGTCCAGCAGATGACGGAAGCGAATGAATAAAAGATAAGGGGCAGCAATTATGGACAAAGTGATTGACATCGAAGAACGCATCCCGACGCTCCGCGAGCGCCGGAAAAAAAGAACCAATCGCAAGTTCGTGACGCTGCTGTTCATTTTTCTCACTTTGCTTGCCGTACTTTTATACAGCCAGTCGAAGTACAGTGAAATCCAGACCATCACTATCGACGGCGCTGTTCTTTTCGACCAGGAAAGCTACCAGGCAGCGAGTGGGTTGAACATCGGGGATTCGATGTGGTCCTTTGATGCGGGAACTGTTGCGCAGCAATTGGAAAAGCTGGAATGGATAGAAGAAGCATCAGTCAATAAAAATTGGTTGACCGGTGTTGAAATCAATTTGAAGGAATACGTTCAGATGGGCTATCTGGACCGCGGCAACAGCTACCAGATTGTCCTGTCGAATAACCTGGCTCTGGATCAGCCCGTCGCTGATGTGGACGGTCCGATTTACATGAATTTTGAAAATGAAGAGAAGCGGAAGAAACTGATTGATCAATTAATTGGAATTAATCCTGAAGTTCTTCAGTTGGTTTCTCAAGTTATTTTGGATCCTGACCAGGAAGACGCGGATTATGTGACTCTATACATGAATGATGGAAATGAAGTGCATGGAATTTTAAGTACGTTAGCAGAAAAGATGAATTATTACCCGTCCGTCATCGCCCAGTTGGAAGACGGCCAGCAAGGTGTAATTGATATGGAAGTGGGAATCTTCTTCCGCTCTTATGCGGATGTTTATGGCTTTGCGAAGGAAGGTGCCGAAGATGAAGACCCCGAAGAAGAATAATCGTAAGAGTTTCAGTAAATCGATTGTCTTCTCTCTGGTATTTCTGGTGCTGGGATTTATCATGGCTTATTCCTATAGTTTATCGAATGCGACGAAAGAGACAGAGGGATTTACCGGCGGCGCATTTTTCGAACAGGAAGACCGCTATCGGAAAGAATTGATCGACCAGCAGGAAGGCAATAAAGGTCTGCGAAATGAGTTGCAGGAGAAGCAGGGCGAGGTTCAGGAATACGAAAAATCATTTGCTGACGGAGAAAACCGCTACACTGAATATGCGGCGGAAGCTGAAGAACTGCGAAGATACCTCGGGCTGGTTCCTGTAGAAGGGAGCGGCCTGAAAGTCACTTTGCAAGACGGCGATTACAATCCGAACTCGGTCAACCCGAATGATTATATTGTTCATGAAAGCCATGTTTTCCAAGTGATCAACGAATTATATATTTCAGGCGCCCAGGCCATTTCGATCAACGGCCAGCGGATCCATGGAAATTCATATATTGTCTGTACAGGACCGGTCATAACCGTAGATGGCGTCCAATATCCGGCTCCTTTTGTCATTGAAGCTATCGGCGAGCCGGAGGTATTGACCTCTTCAATTGAGTTGACCGGTGGGATTATGGATCAATTATTGAATGATAATATCATCGTCACTTTAGATGAGGGGCAAATCATTGAAATGCCTGCTTTGCTGACAGAATCATGAGTGAGGGGGGGATTGCATGAAGAAAAGGATTCTTACCCGATTTACGGTGATTATGTTTGTCATAGGCTTGATGACGGCTATTCAATATAACACGATCAATGAACCCGATATCCGGGATACACGGGATGTTTGGGAGATTAGGCAGGAACTGGCGAGGGAAAAGCAGCTTCATTCTCAATTGTTGTCGGAAATCGAGTCACTTGACGATACATTGAACAAATACAAAGCAACTGCAGATGCCAGCCCCGAACAAGCCTTGCGTGAAACCGCCGGCGAGCTGAGAAGTGCAGCAGGTTTGACGGAGACGGCAGGGCCTGGAATTGAAGTTTTTGTCGAACCTTCGATGGAAGCGGTTGCGATGGGACTTGAGATTGAAGGGATTTCACCGGATCTGCTTATTCGTTTGGTCAACGAAATCAATCGTTATAATGGCTTGTATGTTTCCATTGACGGTAAACGAATCATCAATACAACCGCGATACGGGATATCAATGGCCAAACGACCGTCAATACAAAACCGGTGGATACACCACCATTTTCCATAAAAATCATCTCTGAGTCGATGGAAGACTCAGAAAAGCTGTATAATCATTTATTAGCGTCCCGTATTCTGGATGACTTTTACATCGATAACTTGACGTTAACGGTTTCAGAGCCAAAAGATGATCTGATCATCGAAGCATACGACGGCACGATAGACACCAATTATTTACAGGCATCAGAGGGGGAATAGCGATGTGGCTGTCCATTTTAGGTTTAATACTCGGAATATCGCTAGGGCTTCTCACAGATATTCAAATTCCGCCGGAATATGCCAATTACCTGTCGATAGCCGTATTGGCATCACTCGATACCCTTTTCGGAGGGATTCGGGCTCATTTGCAGCAAGTCTATGACGATAAAGTATTTGTCTCCGGCTTTTTCTTCAACATCGCGTTGGCGGCCGGCCTTGCTTTTCTTGGTGTCCATTTAGGAGTAGATTTATACTTGGCTGCAATTTTCGCATTCGGTGTACGGCTATTCCAGAACATTGCCGTCATTCGACGCATCATTTTGGCGAAATGGGCTGAAAAGAAAGAAGTTAGAGAGACTATTTGAACAATTGAAGGAAATTTTTCTAAGTTTTGCGATTTTCTTAGACAAGGTGCATGATATACAATAGAATATAAGTACAGCAGTTTAATAAGGAGGTGCCACGAATTGAGTCAATCAGAATTATACGTTAGTCTAGATATCGGTTCGTCATCCGTTAAAGTTTTAATCGGGGAAATGGCCAACAAGTCGCTGAATGTAATCGGCGTCGGAAATGTAAAATCTAATGGGATTAAAAAAGGTGCGATTGTTGACATAGATGCAACGGTGCAGTCCATTAAAAAAGCAGTCGATCAAGCAGAGCGCATGATCGGTAAATCCATCCATGAAGTTGTGCTTGGAATTCCAGCGAACAAAGCAGTGCTGCAGCCTGTTAAAGGAATCGTAGCAGTGAACAGTGAAAACCGGGAAATTACCGATGACGATTTGGATCGTGTATTGGAAGCGGCTCAAGTCATGTCGATTCCACCGGAACGGGAATTGGTCAATATCATTCCTGAACAGTACGTGGTCGATCATTTAGGCGAAATCAAAGATCCACGGGGCATGATTGGTATCCGTCTCGAAATGGATGGTACAATGGTGACAACTTCAAAAACGATTCTGCATAACGTACTCCGCTGTGTGGAGAGAGCAGGGCTTGAAATACGTGATATTTACGTCCAGCCACTTGCTGCAGGAAGTTACGCATTAACTGAAGACGAGAAAAATCATGGCACGGCGTGTATCGATATCGGTGGAGGTTCTACTTCTATTGCCATCTTCCAAGACGGCCACTTGACCGCTTCTTCCGTAATTCCGGTTGGAGGCGACCACGTTACAAAAGATTTGTCCATCATTTTAAAGACACCGACAGATCAAGCTGAAAAAATCAAACTTGAACATGGCCATGCATTTTTTGAGGATGCTTCAGAAGATGAAGTCTTTGAAGTTCCTGTCATTGGTTCGGATTCAACAGAACAATATAACCAAAAATACATATCTGAAATAATCGGAGTTCGCCTGGAAGAACTCTTCGAACTGATTTTAGATGAGTTTTACCGTTTAGGTGTCCAAGACCTTCCAGGAGGAGTCGTTTTAACCGGTGGTATGGCTAAATTGGATGGACTTCCTGAACTTGCACGGAATATCCTGCAGACGCGTGTTCGTCTATTCACACCAGAATTTATCGGCGTCCGGGAACCTCAGTACACGACGGCAGTTGGCCTGATTCAATATGCATACATGGAAGATGTCTTCTATGGCCGTGTTGGAAATGGTGCAGCTGTATCAGGAAATGCGAAAATTGAGCATCAGGAAATACAGCAACCTAAGAAGCAAAAGCAGCCAAAACAAAATTCTGAAGGTGTCGTAACTAAAGCCAAGAAGATGTTTGATCGATTCTTTGAATAAAATCAACATTGTATCTAGCTTGCAACTATAAAAGCTGAGCAATTTTAGGAGGAAAAAGAATGTTGGAATTTGATACAAATATTGACGCACTGGCCGTAATTAAAGTTATCGGTGTAGGCGGCGGCGGAAATAATGCTGTTAACCGCATGATCGAACATGGAGTCCAAGGGGTAGAATTTATTGCAGTAAATACGGATGCACAGGCTTTGAACCTGTCCAAAGCAGAAGTGCGCCTTCAAATCGGTGGGAAATTGACACGTGGACTTGGTGCCGGTGCTAACCCTGACGTAGGGAAAAAAGCAGCTGAAGAAAGCAAAGAACAAATCGAGGAAGCTCTTCGTGGAGCGGATATGGTTTTCGTTACAGCAGGAATGGGCGGCGGTACAGGAACTGGTGCAGCACCGGTTATTGCTGGAATCGCTAAAGAGCTTGGTGCTTTGACTGTAGGCGTAGTTACGCGTCCATTTACATTTGAAGGCCGCAAACGTTCAACTCAGGCAATCGGCGGTATTTCTACGATGAAAGAATCAGTGGATACATTGATCGTCATTCCGAATGATCGTTTACTTGAAATCGTCGACAAAAATACACCGATGCTTGAAGCATTCCGTGAAGCGGATAATGTTCTTCGCCAAGGTGTTTCCGGTATTTCCGATTTGATCGCCGTTCCTGGATTGATCAATCTGGATTTTGCCGATGTAAAAACAATCATGTCGAATAAAGGTTCTGCATTAATGGGAATCGGAGTTTCTTCAGGAGAAAATCGCGCTTCAGAAGCTGCTAAAAAAGCTGTATCAAGCCCATTGCTTGAAGTTTCAGTTGATGGAGCAAAAGGTGTCCTGATGAATATTACAGGTGGTTCAAACCTAAGCCTTTATGAAGTTCAGGAAGCAGCTGATATCGTAGCTTCAGCTTCAGATGAAGAAGTGAATATGATTTTCGGTTCAGTCATCAATGATAACCTCAAAGATGAAATCATCGTTACGGTAATTGCTACTGGCTTCAATGAGGAGCAGCTTCAACCAAGAACGCCTAGAGGATCTGGATTGAATTCAAGCCGTGTGCAGTCGATTCAACAACAGGCTCCAGCGCCTTCAATCCGTGATGCACGCCGTGAAGACCAACGCCGCGACGAGCAGCGCCGTGAAGAACAGCCGCCTTACTACAACCAGGAACCACAAAGACAAGAAAAAAATAACGACGATGCATTGGACATCCCGACGTTTTTACGTAATCGTCAAAAGAGACGTTAATCCGAACAGCTGCCGGTTGGGCAGCTGTTTTTTTTAGGATAGGGCTTAATTGATAAATCAGCCAAAACTTGATACAATATATTGGACTTCTATAGAAAAGTTGTGAATGCATGAAACCCATTAAACCCATTAAACCGGTATTTGAAGAGATCACCGAGCAGTTGAATGCTGTGAAGGATAACATACAAGTGATTGCTGTCACCAAACAAGTTGGTGTAGAACGTACGAAAGAAGCGATCCAAGCTGGAATCCGCCACTTGGGGGAGAACCGTCCGGAAGGATTGGCGCAGAAACTTGAAGCGATTGACGAAGATGTGTCCTGGCATTATATCGGTAATCTGCAAACCAGAAAAGTAAAAGACGTCATCAATGAAATTGATTATTTACATTCCTTGGACCGTTTAAGTCTGGCGAAGGAAATTCAGAAACGGGCAAACCGGCAAGTGAACTGTTTTGTGCAGGTGAATGTTTCCGGCGAAGAGTCTAAAAGCGGGATTGCACCTGATGAAACAATGGAGTTCATCAAATCGCTGGAAGCTTATGATAAAATCCAGGTAGTCGGATTGATGACGATGGCACCGAATACAGAAGATGAACGCATTATTCGTGAAGCGTTCAAAGGATTAAAATTACTCCAACTCCAAGTATCAGAGAAACACTGGACCCATGCACCATGTACAGAATGCTCCATGGGCATGTCCAATGATTACTTAATCGCTGCTCAGGAAGGGGCAAGTTTTGTTCGGATTGGAACAGCGTTAGTCGGGTCGGAAAGTGAGGCAAAGCCATGAGCATGAAAAACAAATTCAAAAATTTCTTTTATTTAGATGAATACGAAGAAGAACGCGTACAGGAGCAGCCTGTACCACAACAAAAACCAGCACCGCGGTATGAAAAGCCGGCTGCAATGCAAGAGCCGAAAAAAACACCGAAAGAACGGCGCCAGAAAGTGGAGGAGACCATTGTGCCTAATTTAGTCAGTTTGCAAAGTGCGGCAAAATCTTCAAAAGTCAGCTTGGCAGAGCCTAGAGTCTACGCGGAAGCGCAGGATATCGCAGAAAGTCTGAAAAGCAAACAGGCTGTAGTTGTTAACCTGCAGCGCATCGAAAAAGATCAGGGACTTCGGATCATCGACTTTTTAAGTGGAACAGTTTACGCCCTTGGCGGAGATATTCAACGTATTGGAACTGACATCTTCCTATGCGTACCAGACACTGTTGAAGTGGATGGCGCCATTTCAGATTATTACTACGATGATCAACAATAAGAGGGGTGCCATAAAATAATATGATAGTTCTTGTGAATCTATTACTTTCGGCCATTAATATTTATTTTTATATCTTGATAGTCAGTGTCTTCATGAGCTGGGTGCCGAGTATCAAAGAATCGAGCTTCGGACAAATGATCTCCAAAATTACAGATCCGTATCTGGATATCTTCAGACGTTTTATTCCGCCGATCGGCATGATTGATATTTCACCGATTGTTGCAATCTTCACATTAAGCTTAGCAAGCCAAGGTATCGTTGTATTGGCTGGTTATCTCATTTAACTCAAAACCTCACGTGATGTGAGGTTTTTTTCTTGAAGAACTGATCACACATGAAGGAGCATTTGTATGGAAGAGATATTTCAGCATTTCAGAAAAGAAGAGCAGCAATTTATCGAACAAGTATCAGGGTGGCTTCGGGAAGTGGAAGACCGCTATTCACCGAAGCTGACGGATTTCCTCGATCCGCGCCAGCGTTTTATTGTGGAAGCAGTGGTGGGCTCTAGTGAAGTGAAGATGATGTCTTCAGGACTATTCAAAGATGCGGAAAGACAGCGGGTATTATTGTATCCGTCTTACTTTGAACCGGAAGAGGAAGATTTCAACATGACCGTTTTCGAATTGAAATACCCATCAAAGTTTGTCAATCTGCGCCATCCGGACATCCTGGGCTCTTTGATGTCCCTTGGACTGGACCGCAGCAAGTTCGGGGACATCCGCATCGACAATGAGCGTGTCCAACTGGCTGTCATGAATGAAATCAGCCCTTATCTGCAAAGTAATTTTGTCAGCGCTGCAAAAGTGAAAGTTCAATTGAATGAAGTGGCAGATGCGGAACACTTGATCGAGACCAGCGAGGAATGGATAGAAGAGTCGTACACGGTCAGCTCGATGAGACTGGATACAGTGATGAGCTCGGTATATAATATTTGCCGTCAAAAAGCATCCGCATTGATTCATGGAGGCAAAGTGAAAGTTAACTGGACCCTTCAGGAGCAGCCATCGTTTGAGCTGCACGAATCGGATATGATTTCTTCACGGGGCTATGGCCGTGTACGATTGATCATGATTGAAGGACGGACCAAAAAGGACAAAGTTCGCCTGCAGATAGGCCGCCTGGAAGCGAAAAAGTAGGCGGCTTGTAAAAAATACGAAATAATACTGAAATTTCGAGCCATGAACTGTATAATAGGAAGATAAGATGACAAGTTAAGGAGAGGTTTACTCAATGCCATTATCCCCGTTAGATATACATAACAAAGAATTCAGCCGAGCATTCCGAGGATATCAGGAAGATGAAGTAAATGAATTCCTGGAACAGATCATGAGAGATTATGAAATTCTACTGAAAGACAAGGCAGCGCTTGAAGAACGCCTAAAAACAACTGATGAGCGTGTTGGCCATTTCAATACAATTGAATCGACCTTGCAGAAATCGATTTTTGTGGCTCAGGAAGCTTCAGAAGAAGTTCGCCGCAACTCACAGAAAGAGGCGGAGTTGATCATCAAGGAAGCTGAGAAAAATGCTGATCGCATCGTCAATGAATCATTGACAAAAGCACGCCGCATCGCAACAGAAATCGAAGAGTTGAAGAAGCAGTCACGCATCTTTAAAAACCGCTTTAAAATGCTTGTCGAAGCCCAGTTGGATTTAATCGAAACAGATGATTGGGAGACGCTTTTGGAATACGATATCGATACACAGAATCTAGAGAAGATCGAGAAGGACAAAGAAGAGTCGAACTCTTGACTCTGAGACTTTCTGCTTCTATAATTACGACATACAAAAAAACGCGCTGACAGAGACAGTATGCTATGCAGGACGGTAAAGCGAACCAGGAACAGTGGAAGCCTGGCACGGACGCATAGACGAAAATCACTCTTGAGCAGAATTGGTGAACGACAGTATCCAATTCCGTCTACGCCACGTTACGGTGATCGAGTGGCAGCTATCTGGCTGCAACAAGGGTGGTACCGCGAGTCTAAGCTTCTCGTCCCTTTCCAGGGATGGGGGCTTTTTATTATGCCTACAGGAGGAATGGAAATGGAATACAAAGATACATTATTGATGCCGAAAACAGATTTTCCGATGCGCGGCAATTTGCCGAACCGGGAACCGGAAATGCAACAGAAATGGGAAGAGATGGATATCTATAAGAAAGTGCTGGATCGTACAGCAGGACGTCCTTTCTTCGTTCTTCATGACGGACCTCCGTATGCGAACGGTGATCTGCATATGGGCCATGCACTAAACAAAGTATTAAAAGATATGATCGTCCGCTCTCGTTCTATGATGGGCTTCCATGCGCCATACGTTCCGGGCTGGGATACACACGGATTGCCGATTGAACAGGCCTTGACGAACAAAGGCGTAAACCGCAAAGAAATGTCACTGGCGGAATTCCGTAAATTATGTGAAGAATATGCCTATCAGCAAATCGATAGCCAGCGTTCGCAATTCAAACGCATCGGTGTCCGCGGCGATTGGGAAAATCCTTACGTGACGTTGAAACCGGCATATGAAGCACGCCAAATTGAAGTGTTCGGCAAAATGGCCAATAAAGGCTATATCTACAAAGGGTTAAAGCCGGTTTACTGGTCCCCATCAAGTGAATCTTCACTTGCAGAAGCTGAAATCGAATACCATGATAAAAAATCTCCTTCGATCTATGTGTCTTTCCCTGTCACTGACGGCAAAGGCGTTTTAGCAGAAGGAACGAAATTGGTAATCTGGACAACTACACCTTGGACAATCCCTGCGAACCTAGGAATTTCTGTACATGAAAAATTGGATTATGCGGAAGTTTCCGTAAACGGCTCGCTGTATATCATTGCACAGGAATTATTGAAAGAAGTTGCCGAGCAATTGGGCTGGACAGATTTCGAAGTCGTCCGCGTATTAAAAGGTGCTGAAATGGAACATATCCTTGCGAAGCATCCATTATATGACCGGACGTCTCTAGTCATGCTCGGCGACCATGTAACGACTGATTCCGGTACAGGCTGTGTCCATACGGCACCCGGCCATGGTGAAGATGACTTCCTGATCGGCAAGAAATACGGTTTGGATGTTCTTTGTCCAGTGGATGAGCGCGGAGTCATGACAGACGAAGCACCTGGATTCGAAGGCGAATTCTATGACAAAGCCAATAAATCCATCACGGAAGCGTTGGATAATGCCGGCGCTCTTGAAAACCTTTCGTTTATCACACACTCGTATCCGCATGACTGGCGGACGAAAAAGCCGGTCATCTACCGTGCAACGGCTCAATGGTTTGTATCGATCGATGCTTTCCGCGACCAGATCCTGAAAGCCATCAAAGAAACTTCGTTTACACCGGCATGGGGCGAAACACGCCTGTTCAATATGCTGCGTGACCGGGGAGATTGGAATATCTCACGTCAGCGCGTATGGGGCGTTCCGATTCCAGTATTCTACGCTGAAAATGGCGATCCGGTCATCACTGAAGAAACGATTGCGCACATTGCAGACTTGTTCCGTGAAAACGGTTCGAATATCTGGTTTGAACGTCCGGCAGCAGAATTATTGCCTCCAGGATTCACCCATCCGAGCAGCCCGAATGGCCTGTTCACAAAAGAGATGGATATCATGGATGTTTGGTTCGATTCAGGATCATCTCACCAAGGCGTACTTGTGGAACGCGAAGATTTGCAGTACCCGGCAGACCTTTACTTGGAAGGATCTGACCAATACCGCGGCTGGTTCAACTCTTCGTTGACGACAAGTGTCGCAATCAATGGCATCGCACCTTATAAAGGGATCTTGAGCCACGGCTTTACGCTCGACGGCAATGGCCGCAAGATGAGTAAATCATTAGGCAATGTGATTGTGCCTTCGAAAGTGATGAACCAAATGGGAGCGGATATTCTCCGCCTATGGGTTTCTTCAGTGGATTACACGGCGGATGTGCGCGTTTCTGACGAAAACTTCAAGCAGGTTTCAGAAGTTTACCGTAAAATCCGCAACACGCTGAAATTCATTCATGGCAATTTGTCAGATTTCAATGAACAAGAGCATCGCGTCGCATTTGAAGATATGCGCGAAATGGACCAGTATATGGCGATGAAATTGCAGAAGATGGTGGAAACAGTACGCAAGGCGTATGAAACCTACGAATTCTCTAGCATCTATCATGCTTTGAACAATTATTGTGCCAATGATTTAAGCTCCTTCTATCTGGACGTGGCGAAAGATGTCGTTTATATCGAAAGCGCAGATCATCCGCATCGCCGTGCCATGCAGACAGTCATGTTCGATTCCTTGATGGCCATCCTTAAGCTGTCTGCACCGATCATTCCGCATACAGCTGACGAATTGTGGTCATACTTAAGCTTTGTCGAAGAAGAAAGTGTTCAGTTGACTGACTTCCCAGAAGCGGTTTCGAACCCGGCGTTTGAAGGTCTTGATGAGAAATGGAGCCGTTTCATGGATGTCCGTGACGATGTCCTGAAGGCATTGGAAGAAGCGCGTGCAGCTAAAACCATCGGGAAATCACTGGAAGCTAAAGTGACTGTATACGGCAATGAAGAGCTGGCGAGACTGCTCGCTTCAACTGATGAGAACCTGGCTCAATTGTTTATCGTATCAAAATACGAATACGGCGGTACACAAGATCTGGCTCCTGACTATGCGGTGAAGCTGAACGAAGTTTCAGTGACAGTTGAAAAAGCTGAAGGCGAAAAATGTGAGCGCTGCTGGACGATTTCCGAAGAAATTGGCCAAAGTGAAGCACATCCAGCATTATGCCCTCGCTGTGCAAGCGTGATAGAAACACAATACGCTTAATTTAAAGCTGAAAATGTTAAAACATAGAAAAGGTCTGGGGAATCGGGTAGCCGGTTTTTCAGACCTTTACTTTTTTTGCTGACATTGTGTTAAAATAGATTGACTGCTGAATTGACGGAGGATACGGATGTTTATTTATTATGGAATTGCGTTATTGATAATCGCATTAGACCAATGGACTAAATGGCTGGTTCTTAAAAATATGGAAATTGGTGAAAGGATTTCGGTCATCGACCCTTACATCGGATGGCTTTCACACCGCAACCGTGGTGCTGCCTGGGGAATGCTGGAGGGACAGATGTGGCTGTTTGCTATCATCACCGTGGCTGTCATCATCGGAATTCTTTATTATTTTCATAAACATGCGAAAGGGCAGCCTTTGTTCCAACTGAGTTTAATGGTTCTTTTAGGCGGAGCGGTCGGCAATTTCATCGACCGGATGCTGCGCGGAGAAGTCGTCGATTTTGTCGATGTGCTGATTCCAGTGATCAATTATGATTTCCCGATATTTAATGTTGCAGATGCCGCTTTGACGATCGGTGTCGTATTGATGATTATCTATATTATTTATGACGAAAAACAACAAAAGAAAAAGGTGTCTTAATGGAAGATTTAACGATTGAAATTACAGAAGAAATGACCGGCGAACGAGTAGATAAAGCCGTGTCATCAATAGATGAAGACTGGTCGCGTTCACAGATCGCCAACTGGGTCAAAGAAGGCGCAGTGAAAGTCAATGGCATTACCGTAAAGCCGAATTATAAAGTCCGCTTGCAGGATATCATCGTTGTTACGCCTCCAGAACTTGTAGAGTTGGATGTCGTGCCGGAAGATTTGAATTTGGAGATTGTCTATGAAGACGAAGATGTCCTTGTAGTCAACAAACCGAAAGGGATGGTTGTACATCCAGCTCCAGGACATGCCAAAGGGACATTGGTGAACGGCTTGATGCATCATTGCAAGGATCTTTCCGGGATCAATGGTGTGGTACGCCCTGGCATCGTCCACCGAATCGATAAAGATACATCCGGCTTATTGATGGTCGCGAAGAATGACGCTTCACACACATCATTGGTCGATCAATTGGTGAAAAAGACCGTAACCCGTAAATACGTAGCACTTGTACACGGCCATATTCCTCACGATAAAGGAACGATTCAGGCGCCGATTGCACGCGATCCAAAAGAACGCCAGAACATGGCAATCGTCGACAAAGGAAAGCACGCAGTGACGCATTTCCGTGTATTGGAACGATTTGGGAACTTCACGCTGGTGGAATGCCGCCTGGAAACAGGAAGAACCCATCAAATCCGTGTCCACATGAAGTATATCGGCTATCCGCTTGTCGGCGATCCGAAATACGGACCGAAAAAAACGATGGACGTCGGTGGACAGGCTTTGCATGCGGAAGTGATTGGATTTATTCATCCGAAAACGAACGAATACATGGAGTATTCTGTAGAGCCGCCGGCTGAATTTGCAGAACTTCTGGAATCTCTTCGCGACAAGGATTGACAAACCCGGTTACCTTTCTTTATACTTGAAAAAACGAATCGAATAATGAACACCTTTAATAACAGTCCAGAGAGGCTGAGAAGGTATTTACGCAAGCCGGAAGTCTGTCTTCCGTGCTGGAATTTTCTGCGCATCTATCCTCTTGCCTCTCGGGCAAGAGGTTTTTTATTTGCAAAAAAGGAGCGGATCTCATGGTGGAAAAAGCGGATATTCTGGATGAACAGGCAATTAGCAGAGCCATTACACGGATTGCACACGAAATCATCGAACGCAACAAAGGCGTCGATGAATGCATACTGGTCGGCATCAAGACACGGGGAGCTTTTATCGCAAAACGCCTGGCGGAAAAAATAGAGAAGATCGAAGGGCGCCCGATTATGAAAGGCGAACTGGACATCACCCTTTACCGGGATGATTTAAGCATCAAAACGAAAAACCAGGAGCCGCTGGTCCAGCAAGTGGACATCGAACACAGCATACTCGATAAAAAAGTCATCCTGGTGGATGATGTGCTTTATACAGGGCGGACAGTAAGGGCAGCGATGGACGCGGTCATGGATCTAGGCAGGCCGTCACAGATTCAGCTGGCAGTGTTGATTGACCGGGGCCATCGGGAGTTGCCGATCCGAGCGGATTTTGTCGGAAAAAACATTCCGACTTCAAGCGATGAACGGATTGTTGTACAAATGGTCGAAAGCGACCAGGTAGACCGGGTAGCCATCCACGAATAGAGAGATAGAGACAGGGGAGAACGGAAATTGAGCGAAGCCATTTTAGATGTACATGATAAACCGAAAACCGGGCAATGGATTTCATTAAGCCTGCAGCATATGTTCGCGATGTTTGGAGCGACGATCTTAGTGCCGCAGCTGGTGGGCTTGAGCCCGGCGATTGCATTATTGACAAGCGGAATCGCCACCATCATCTTCATCATCATCACCCAATTTAAAGTACCAGCGTATTTGGGATCTTCTTTCGCCTTTATCGTACCGATTACCATCGCCACTGAAACCGGCGGCATCGGATCGGCGATGATCGGCGCGATGTTCGTCTCAGCGGTCTACGCCATCGTCGCGCTGATCATCTGGAAAACAGGTTACAGGTGGCTCATGAAGCTGCTTCCACCGATTGTGGTGGGGCCTGTCATCATCGTCATCGGACTTGCTTTATCCGGGACAGCAGTGGATATGGCCATGAACGTTCCGACCGCGAATGGTTCTGAATACAGCCTGATGCACTTCTCAGCAGCCATCGTCACGCTGCTGACAGCGATCATCTGCAACATCTATTTCAAGAACATCATCTCATTGATGCCCATCCTGATCGGTATTATCGTGGGCTATGCATACTCAGCAGCCATCGGCATCATCGACTTTACAGCAATCGGCGAAGCAAGCTGGTTCGCTGTACCGGAGTTTCTGATTCCAGGAGTGGATTATTCCTTCCAGGTTACCCCAACTCTGCTGTTCGTCATGGTTCCCATCGCCATCGTCACAATTTCTGAACATATCGGACATCAGCTGGTACTCGGCAAAATCGTAGATCGAAATTACATAAAAGATCCGGGCTTGCATCGCTCGATCCTGGGTGATGGCATCGGAACTTTCATTTCTTCACTGGTCGGCGGTCCGCCAAAGACCACATATGGTGAAAACATCGGTGTTCTGGCCATTACGAAAGTATTCTCAGTCTATGTCATCCTTGGAGCGGCAGTGTTCGCCATCGCTTTTTCCTTCTTTGGAAAATTGATGGCAGTCATCGAGACGATTCCAACGGCGGTCCTTGGTGGGATTTCCATCCTGCTGTTCGGGATCATCGCTTCTTCCGGACTGCGCATGCTGGTGGACAATAACATCAACTTCGGCAATAACCGCAACTTGGTGATCTCGTCAGTTATCCTGGTCATCGGAATCGGCGGAGCCAAGCTGGAGTTCAGCGAATCCTTCTCTATAGAAGGAATGGCGCTGGCCGCGATTGTCGGAGTGGTGTTGAACCTGGTGTTGCCGGGACTCAATAAAGATGAATTAGACGACGGAACTGAATAATCACCTTTTAATGAATGTCCAGAGAGGCATGGAAAGGGTTGAAGAATGGGGGAGTACGCTACCCTTTTTTCCTCACACCTTCCTGCCTCTGGGAAGGTGTTTTTTTGTCTGAGGGATGAAAGGATGAGATGATTTTGCCGAACTTACTATCCATGAACAATTTGGAAAATAATACGATCATGAGCTTATTGGAGCGGGCTGGAGAATTTCAGCGCGGGGAAAAAACACTAATCGATGGTACAGTCGTCAATCTGTTCTTCGAACCGAGCACGCGGACCAAAATGAGTTTTGAGATGGCCGAACACAAAATGGGGCTGGCTGTACTGCCATTTGAAACCGCCTTTTCCAGCATCCTGAAAGGCGAGACGCTGTACGACACGGTCAAAACGATGGAAGCCATCGGCGTGAACGCCGTCATCATCCGCCACGAAGAAGAGGAATATTACCAGCAGCTTGAAGGGTGTAATGTAGCGGTCATCAACGGTGGAGATGGATCGGGACAGCATCCGACACAATCCTTGCTGGATCTGATGACAATCTATCAGGAGTTCGGCCAGATCGAAGGCATACACGTCACGATCGTCGGGGATATCGCGCACAGCCGAGTAGCGAAATCAAATGCAGCTGCGCTCCAGCAATTGGGTGCGGAAGTGACATTTATCTGTCCAGCGGAATGGAGCGGAGAGTACGAATCTTCGGAACACCTGGATGACTTTATCGAAAAGACGGATGTGGTGATGATGCTCCGGGTCCAGCATGAACGGCATGCGGTATCGGCCCTGTTTTCGAAAGACAATTACCATGAGCAGTACGGCTTGACGATTGAGCGGGAGAAAAGGATGAAAGACGGGGCCATCATCATGCACCCGGCGCCGATCAATCGCGGTGTGGAAATTGCAGACTGCCTGGTTGAATGTGAGCGCTCACGAATTTTCAAACAAATGGCTAACGGAGTTTTTGTCCGGATGGCAGTACTTGAATACGCATTGAAAGGGAGAGATTGAATTGAATTTATTCATTAAAAACGTAAACATGCTGCAAAACGGAGAACTTGCTCCAACCAATATCCGCATTTCAGACGGCAAGATCGCCGAAATCGGGAAAGACCTGAAAGTGAACAGCGAAACGGAAATCGACGGCAAAGGCCGGATGATCGCACCAGGATTTGTGGATGTCCACGTCCATTTGCGTGAACCGGGCGGCGAGCAGAAAGAAACGATCGAAAGCGGGACAAAGTCAGCAGCAAAAGGCGGCTTCACCACGATTTGTGCCATGCCGAACACGCGCCCTGTGCCCGATACGAAAGAAAATCTGCAGCTGGTCAACGGATTGATCGAAAAAAATGCGCTTATCCGGGTTTTGCCGTACGCTTCCATCACCATCCGGGAAGCAGGGAAAGAACGCACAAACTTGCAGGAGTTGAAAGAAAATGGAGCTTTCGCTTTCACCGATGACGGTGTCGGCATCCAAGAGGCAGGCATGATGTACGAAACGATGCAGGACGCAGCGAAAATCGACATGCCGGTCGTTGCCCATTGCGAAGACAACAGCCTGATCTACGACGGTGTCATGCACGACGGCAAGCGCAGTAAAGAACTTGGGTTGAAAGGGATTCCTTCGATTGCAGAATCGGTGCATATCGCACGCGACATCCTGCTTGCGGAAGCAGCAGGCGCACATTACCATGTCTGCCACGTCAGTACGAAAGAATCGGTCCGTGTGATCCGCGATGCAAAACGTGCGGGAGTTCACGTTACGGCTGAAGTGACGCCGCACCATCTGCTGTTGACAGAAGACGATATTCCAGCGGATGACGCAAACTACAAGATGAACCCACCGCTCCGCGCCAAGGAAGACTGGCAAGCACTGCATGAAGGCTTGCTGGACGGCACGCTGGACTTTATTGCAACGGACCATGCTCCTCACACAGCGGCAGAGAAAACCAACGGCATGAACGGATCGATGTTCGGGATTGTCGGATTTGAAACAGCCTTTCCGCTTCTTTACAGCAAATTTGTTGAAACCGGTACATGGAGTCTGCAGCAATTGATCGACTGGCTGACCATCAAACCGAGCGAAACCTTCAACTTGCCGTATGGCTTAGTGGAACCTGGCCAAACAGCTGATCTGGTCCTGTTGGATCTGGAAAAAGAGCAGGCCATCCAGGCAGACTCATTTTTATCTAAAGGCAAAAACACACCATTCGACGGCTGGAATTGCACAGGATGGCCGGTAATGACCATTTTTGGTGGAGAAATCGTATGGCAGGAGGAGACAAATTGATGAAACGTTATTTGATCTTAGAAGACGGGACAGTATTTGAAGGAACAGCATTCGGAGGCGAAGGGGCTTCAGTAGGGGAAATCGTTTTTAATACCAGTATGACCGGCTACCAGGAAATTTTGTCAGATCCTTCTTATTGTGGGCAGATTGTCACGATGACTTATCCGCTGATCGGCAATTACGGCATCAACAGCGATGATTTCGAATCGATCGAACCGGCAGTTAAAGGAATGGTCGTGCGTGAAATCGCCGAGTTCCCATCCAATTTTAGAAATAATGCTACGCTCGATGAACTCTTCAAAATCAAGGGCATTCCTGGAATCTCAGGTATCGATACGCGGAAATTAACGCGCCTGATCCGCTCAAAAGGTGCCATCAAAGGCGTTTTGACTGCAGCAGGAGAGGACGTACAAGTCGAAGAAGTCGTCAACACGCTGCAGGCGACAGTATTGCCAAGAAATCAGGTGGCGCAGGTTTCAACAGCACGCCCTTATCCTAGCCCAGGACGCGGCAAACGGGTGGTACTGATCGATTATGGCATGAAGCACGGCATCCTGCGTGAGCTCAACAACCGGGACTGCGATGTGATCGTTGTACCATATAACACCTCTTCTAAAGAAATACTGGCGTGGGGACCGGACGGCGTCATGCTGTCAAACGGCCCTGGAGATCCAAAAGATGTGGAAGAATGTGTGGAAGTGGTTCGCGAGTTGCTTGGAGAAGTTCCGATTTTCGGTATCTGCCTTGGCCACCAATTATTCGCAAGAGCCTGCGGAGCAGATACTTTCAAGCTGAAGTTCGGCCACCGGGGCGGCAACCACCCGGTCCGTGATCTAAGCACGGGAAGAATTGAAATCACTTCCCAGAACCATGGCTATGCGGTGGATGAAGAAACATTGCAGGGCACACGTCTGAAAGTGACGCACAGTGCATTGAACGATGGAACGAACGAAGGGCTGGCGCATTTGGATTATGCAGCTTTCACCGTTCAATACCATCCGGAATCCTCACCGGGCCCGGAAGACTCGAACTACTTATTCGACCGCTTTATTGAAGTTATGAACGCAACTCGAAAGGAGCAACAACATGCCTAAAAGACAAGATATTCAAAGTATACTCGTAATCGGATCCGGACCTATCGTCATCGGGCAAGCAGCAGAGTTCGACTATGCAGGCACACAAGCCTGCTTGGCATTGAAGGAAGAAGGCTACCGTGTCATCCTCATCAACTCGAATCCGGCGACCATCATGACGGACACCGAAATTGCAGATAAAGTCTATATTGAACCGATTACGCTTGAATTCGTCAGCCGCATCCTCCGCAAAGAGCGTCCGGATGCATTGCTGCCGACACTGGGCGGCCAGACAGGGCTGAACATGGCGATTGAACTCGACGAATCGGGCATTTTGGACGAATTGAATATCGAAATCTTAGGGACGAAGCTCGAAGCGATCCACAAAGCAGAAGACCGTGACTTGTTCAGAACTTTGATGAACGAACTCGGGGAACCGGTTCCGGATTCAGATATTATCCACAACATGACAGAAGCGGAGAATTTCATCGCACGCGTCGGGTATCCGGTCATCGTCCGCCCGGCCTTCACCTTAGGCGGCACCGGCGGCGGTATCTGCCACAATTACGAAGAATTGAAGGAAATCGTCGCCAGTGGCCTGAAATACAGCCCGGTCACACAATGCCTGCTGGAAAAATCAATTGCCGGTTTCAAGGAAATCGAGTACGAAGTGATGCGCGATAAGAACGATACGGCGATTGTCGTCTGTAACATGGAAAATATTGATCCGGTCGGCATTCATACGGGTGATTCGATTGTCGTGGCGCCAAGCCAGACCTTGTCGGACCGTGAATACCAGATGCTGCGCAATGTGTCGTTGAAAATCATCCGCGCGTTGAAAATTGAAGGCGGCTGCAACGTACAGCTGGCACTCGACCCATTCAGCTTCAACTACTACATCATTGAAGTGAATCCGCGTGTCAGCCGATCCTCTGCACTGGCTTCCAAAGCGACGGGCTACCCGATCGCCAAACTGGCTGCAAAAATTGCAGTCGGCCTGACATTGGATGAAATGATGAACCCGGTCACCGGCCGGACCTACGCGGCATTCGAACCGGCACTGGACTATGTCGTAACAAAGATTCCGCGCTGGCCGTTCGATAAATTCGAAGCAGCAAAACGCAATTTGGGAACACAGATGAAAGCGACGGGCGAAGTGATGGCCATGGGCCGCACGTTCGAGGAATCGATCCTGAAAGCGGTGCGTTCACTGGAAACGGGCCAATTCCACCTGGAGCTGAAAAACGCTGATGCCATGAGCGATGAATGGATACAGAAACGAATCTGCCGCGCAGGAGATGAGCGTCTGTTCTTTATCGGGGAAGCGCTGCGCCGCGGTGTGACGATTGAAACCATCAACGAATGGAGCCAAATCGATTTATTCTTCCTGAAAAAATTCGAAAACATCGTCAAATATGAAGAAGTATTGAAAAATGCAGCTTTCGATTACGATACAGCCAAACGCGCGAAACGTCTGGGCTTTGCAGACCGGACGATCGCGAAATTGTGGAATACGACCGAGCAGGAAGTTTACAACTGGCGCAAGGAAAACAAATTAATGCCGGTCTATAAGATGGTTGATACGTGCGCTGCAGAGTTTGAATCCGAAACTCCTTATTTCTACGGCACGTATGAAGATGAAAACGAATCAGTGAAAACAGACAAAGAATCGGTCATCGTACTTGGCTCGGGCCCGATCCGCATCGGCCAAGGAGTGGAATTCGACTACGCAACCGTGCATTCGGTCTGGGCAATCAAAGAAGCAGGATACGAAGCGATCATCGTCAACAACAATCCGGAAACCGTCTCAACGGATTTCTCGATATCAGACAAGTTGTATTTCGAGCCTTTGACAATCGAAGATGTCATGCACATTGTCGACCTGGAGCAGCCAAAAGGCGTCGTCGTCCAATTCGGTGGACAGACAGCTATCAACCTGGCTGAGAAATTGGAACAGAACGGCGTCAAAATTCTGGGGACTTCCCTGGAAGATACGGACCGGGCTGAAAACCGCAACAAATTCGAAGCGGCACTGCACGAGATCGGCATTCCACAACCCTTAGGGAAAACGGCTGTCAACGCAGAAGAAGCGATCATCATCGCAGCTGATATCGGCTATCCGGTATTGGTCCGCCCTTCTTACGTACTCGGTGGGCGCGCAATGGAAATCGTCTACAATGAAGATGATCTGAAACATTATATGGAACATGCAGTAGAAGCGAGTCCGGAGCATCCGGTGCTAGTCGACCGCTACCTGACAGGCATTGAAATCGAAGTGGATGCCATTTCGGACGGGGAAAATGTGCTGATTCCGGGCATCATGGAGCATATAGAGCGCGCAGGCGTCCATTCGGGGGATTCGATTGCGGTCTATCCGACGCAGAACATTTCGACCGAATTATTGGATACGCTGGTCGATTACACGACGCGCCTGGCAAAAGGGCTGAACATCATCGGTTTGCTGAATATCCAGTACGTCATTTCCAAAGGTGAAGTTTACGTGATTGAAGTTAATCCGCGCTCAAGCCGGACCGTGCCATTCATGAGCAAAATCACATCTATCCCGATGGCCAATATCGCAACAAAAGCGATTTTGGGCCAAAGCATCGTCGAGCAGGGCTTTACACCAGGCCTTGCACCAATTTCAAAAGGCGTCTTCGTCAAAGTGCCGGTCTTCTCATTCGCGAAGCTTCGCCGTGTCGACATCACGCTCGGGCCGGAAATGAAATCCACCGGAGAAGTCATGGGCAAAGACACTACGCTTGAAAAGGCTTTGTATAAAGGCCTCGCAGCAGCTGGTATGGAAGTCAAAGATCACGGTACTGTGCTGTTGACGGTAGCGGATAAAGATAAAGAAGAAGCAGTTGGTTTAGCGAAACGCTTTAAAGCGATCGGCTATCAGATCATGGCGACCGGCGGAACAGCCAAAGCCTTCGAAGAAGCAGGCATTGTCGTTGCACCGGTCGGCAAAATCGGTTCGGAAGGCAAAACCCTGCTGGATGTCATCCAAAACGGCGATACGCAACTCGTCATCAATACCTTGACGAGAGGCAAGCAGCCGCAGCGGGACGGTTTCCGCATTCGCCGCGAATCTGTCGAAAACGGCATTCCTTGCCTGACTTCACTGGATACGGCAGAAGCGATGCTGCGCGTCATCGAATCAATGACCTTCTCAGCGGAGGAAATGGGGGCTGGCGTATGATTAAACAAGAACGCATGCAAGTCATCAAACAGCAGGAAATCGCCAAGCAGATCTTTGAACTGACGGTACAAGGCGGACTGGCCGATGAAATGTCGGAGCCGGGGCAATTTGTCCATATCCGTGTGGCAGACAGCTTTGAGCCGTTGCTGCGCCGTCCAATCTCCGTAGCATCCATTGACTTGGAAGCTTCTCAATTCACGATGATCTACCGGGCAGAAGGCCGGGGAACAGGGCTGCTTTCAGAAAAGAAGCCAGGCGACACGCTGGATGTTCTTGGGCCGCTCGGCCATGGCTTTCCGGTTGAAGAGGCACAGAAAAAAGCCTATTTGATCGGTGGAGGGATCGGTGTGCCGCCGCTGTATGAACTTGCAAAGCAATTGAACGCACGCGGCATTGAAACCGTCCATATCTTAGGATTTGAAAGCAAGCAGGCGGTCTTTTATGAAGAGAAGTTCCGGGCACTCGGCGACACGCACATCGCCACAGTCGACGGTTCCCATGGCACGCAGGGCTTCGTAACGCATATCCTCAACGAACTGCCGAGTGATTTCGATACGTATTACAGCTGTGGACCGACGGCGATGCTTGAAGCGGTGCAATGGGCTTATCCACAGAAAAAAGGCTTTCTGTCCTATGAACAGCGGATGGGCTGCGGCATCGGGGCATGCTTTGCATGTGTCTGCCGGACAACGAAAAGCGAAACGGATTACATCAAGGTATGTTCAGATGGACCGGTATTTCCAGCAGGAGTGGTGATTTCATGACAGACTTAACAGTTAAACTTCCAGGACTCAAGTTAAAGAATCCAATCATGCCGGCATCCGGCTGCTTCGGTTTCGGCAAAGAATATGCGCAGCTGTACGACCTGTCGCAGCTCGGCGCCATCATGATCAAAGCGACGACGGTTGAAACGCGGCTCGGCAACCCGACGCCGCGCGTAGCAGAAACGGCATCCGGTATGTTGAACGCCATCGGCCTGCAGAACCCAGGCCTTGAAAAAGTGGCGGGGCAGGAATTGCCTTGGCTCGAGAAATACGACGTGCCGATCATCGCCAATGTGGCGGGCACAACGACCGAAGATTATGTGGAAGTTGCGAAAGCCATTTCGCAGGCTCCGAATGTCCATGCACTGGAAATCAACATTTCCTGTCCGAACGTTAAGCTCGGGGGCATCACCTTCGGAACAGATCCCGACGTTGCCCGCGAGTTGACACGGGCGGTGAAGGAAGTTTCGTCAGTGCCTGTCTATATCAAATTGTCGCCGAATGTCACGGACATCGTTTCAATCGCCAAGGCGGTCGAGGAAGGCGGAGCGGACGGCATCACCATGATCAATACACTGCTTGGCATGCGGATGGCCACCAAAACCGGACGCCCGGTCATCGCCAACATTACAGGCGGCCTGTCGGGTCCCGCCATCAAGCCGGTAGCCTTGCGGATGGTCTACGAAGTCAGCCAGCACACCAAATTGCCGATCATCGGCATGGGCGGCGTCACCAATGTAGACGATGTCATCGACTTCCTGTCGGCAGGCGCCAGCGCCGTGGCAGTCGGAACAGCCAATTTCGTCAATCCTTTTGTCTGTCCCGAAATCATCGGCCAACTGCCGGAACGCTTGCATGAACTTGGATTTGATTCAGTTGAAGAACTTGTCGGAAGGAGCCATCGTCTGTGAATAAACCCATTATCGCATTGGATTTTGCATCAAAGGAACAAGTAGAGGAATTTCTGGGACAGTTTTCTGAGCCGCTTTTCGTGAAGGTGGGCATGGAGCTTTATTTCCAGGAAGGGCCGGAACTGGTCCGTTCCATTAAGTCGCAGGGACATGAAATTTTTCTGGATCTGAAACTGCACGATATCCCGAATACGGTCGAATCCGCTATGCGCGGCTTGTCCAAACTGGGTGTGGATATGGTCAACGTCCATGCTGCAGGAGGGCTGGAAATGATGAAAGCGGCTAAACGCGGGTTAGCGGGCAGCGATACGAAACTCATCGCTGTAACGCAATTAACTTCAACGGGCGAAGACGAAATGCATGAAGATCAGCTCGTTTATGTCAGCCTTGAAGAATCGGTGCTGCATTACGCGAAGCGGGCCATGCAGGCAGGTTTGGACGGCGTGGTCTGTTCAGTGCTTGAAGCTGAGGCTATAACGAAAGTCTGCGGATCGGACTTCCTATGTGTTACGCCCGGCATACGTCCAGCAGAAGTTTCAGCTGATGATCAGAAACGGGTGGCAACGCCTGCAGAAGCTCGTGTAAAAGGCGCCAGCCATATTGTCGTAGGACGAGCCATTACGAAGTCTGCAACCCCATCAGAGAGCTATGACCAGATTTCAGCAGAATGGAGTGGACAATCTTGAAAAATGAAATTGCGAACCATTTATTATCCATCGGAGCGGTGGAGCTGCGCCCGCAGGATCCATTTACTTGGGCTTCCGGTGTCAAATCGCCGATCTACTGCGATAATCGCCTGACGATGTCTTATCCGGCTGTACGTAGAGATATTGCCGCTGGATTAGCGGAAACAATCAAAGAATCCTATCCTGAATGCCAGGTGGTTGCTGGAACGGCGACAGCAGGTATTCCTCATGCTGCATGGGTCAGCGATCTGCTTGAATTGCCGATGGTCTATGTCCGTTCCAAAGCGAAAGAGCATGGCCAGACGAATATGATCGAAGGCAAAGTTGAGCCGGGCAAAAAAGTGGTGGTCGTGGAAGACCTGATCTCTAAAGGCGGCTCGGTGCTGCAAGCGGCACAGGCACTCGAAGCAGCAGGCTTTGAAGTGCTGGGCATTGTAGCGATCTTCACCTATGATTTGCCGCAGTCGATTAATGCGATTGCGGAAGCAGGGTACACTTTCCATACACTGACGGATTTTCCGGCACTTGTTGAACAGGCACTAAGTACAGGCGCGATCCGTGAAGAAGATATGCCGATGCTCGCTGATTGGCATGAAAAATTAAAAACAGGAACTTTGTAAGCCGGCCACTTGGTCGGTTTTTTATTTTGAAGTCTTGTATTCTCTGTAACTATTGACAGAAGAGGTGGAGTCGAATACAATAAAATTAACTAATTGGTTATACAAGGTAGTTATTTTTTTAGATAGCTATCTTGTATCACCAAGTACCATGAGGAGGAATAGGCATGGCTCTCAGAAGCCAATTGCTGAAAGGGGTTTTGGATGCTTGCGTTATGGCGGTAGTGGAAGAGCAGCCAGTCTATGGCTATGAACTGTCGCAGAAACTGCAGGGGATCGGTCTGCCGGACATCAGTGACGGCACTATTTACCCGGTGTTGCTGAGACTGCAGAAAAACGGCTTTATCCGCGGGGAAATGAGGCCTTCTGCATCAGGGCCAAACCGAAAATATTATTTTTTAACCGATGAGGGAAAGGCGGAGCTGGATCAAATTTCTGCTGAATGGCTGGAAATTGCCAAACCGGTCAGCCAATTACTGAAAAGGGGTGGAGAAGATGAGGAAAACAGCTGAATTGATCGAGGAGAACAATGAGAAAAGAGGATTGCTGAACCATGACAATGAAAAAGTATACGAAGATATACTTTTGTATTTAAGGACCGATCTTCGAATCGATGAACATGCTGGAGAAGAGATACTTATGGACCTCTTGGACCATTTGGTGGAGGCGCAGGAAGATGGCAAGTCAGCAAAAGAGTTGTTTGGGGAGTCTCCTCAGAAATACGCAGATGAACTGATTGAAAATTTGCCGAGCCAAAACCGACGAAATGTTTTATGGTTCAGCGCTTCACAGATCATCGGTTTAACGGGCTGGTTTGCGGCCACCTTTGGAGTCATTAGCCTGATTGTCTCGTTTTTTCGGCCGGTGGATAACAGCATTGCGCTCGGCAACTTGCTGCTCATGCTGCTGTCGGTGATACTGGTGGCAGTCATCGGCGTTATGGTCATTTTTAAAATTGTCCGTTCATCTGTATTTCAAAAGGATAAAAAGAAATGGCAAGCTTATGTGAAAGCTGGGTTATATGGTGCCGGAGCTTTTGCCTGTGTTGCTTTGATAGCTTGGCTGTTCGATGATTTCGGCCCAGTCGTCAAATTGGAATGGTGGATTTTCCTTCTCACCGGTTTGGTTTTTCTGGCAGTAAGCAAACTAATGTATAAGCGGACAGAATAGGATCTTCTAAAGAGAAACTGAAATTTTTATGCTCGTCCTGTATGATGAAATTAACAGCACGAATGACAGAGAGGGGATTTGGATGATGAGTATGGCACAACAGAAATTAAACAGCTTGATCGAAAAATATCCATTGTTGAAGAACATCATTAATTTGAATCCGGTAGTCTGGCTGAATCCGAATCTTCGAAAGATGGCTGACATGTCCGGCCTGCCAGTCGGTCTGGAAGATATGGAGCATGCAGAACAGCTATGGCAGCGGTTTGCACCTTATCTGGCAGCTGAATTTCCGGATACGGCCTCAGAAAAAGGCATTGTCGAATCGCCGCTGCGCGAAATTCCTAACATGAAAGAGCAGCTCAGCGCCAACTATGGCAGAAATCTGCCGGGCAGGCTTTTTTTGAAATGCGACAACGAATTGCCGATTGCAGGATCCATTAAAGCTCGCGGCGGCGTCTATGAAGTGCTGCATCATGCGGAAAAGTTGGCTATGGAAGCGAACTTACTGACAAAAGAGCAGTCTTACGAACAATTTTCATCCGTACGGTTTAAAGAATTTTTCAGCGGTTACTCTATTGGTGTTGGGTCCACGGGAAATCTGGGCCTCAGTATCGGCACCATCAGCGCCAAGCTTGGGTTTCAAGTATCCGTTTATATGTCCGCGGACGCCAAGCAATGGAAAAAAGATCTGTTGCGTGATAAAGGGGCGGAAGTGGTCGAATTCGAAGGGGATTTCAGCGAAGCCATTTTGGCAGGGCGCAAAGAAACACTCGCCAAGCCGGATGCTTATTTCGTGGACGATGAAAAGTCTAAGCACTTGTTTCTAGGCTATAGTGTTGCTGCGTTCCGCCTCAAACAGCAATTGGAGAATGCAAATATCCAAGTGGATGCCAATCATCCGCTCTTTGTCTACCTGCCGTGCGGAGTGGGCGGAGCTCCCGGAGGCATTGCGTTCGGTCTACGGCAGGTCTTTGGTGACGCAGTCCATTGCTTTTTCGTGGAGCCGACCCATTCGCCTGCAGTGCTGATCGGTTTGATGACCGGCGAAAAAGACAAGGTCAGCGTCCAGGATTTCGGCATCGACAATGTCACGGAAGGGGATGGACTGGCGGTCGGCAGGCCTTCGAGCTTCGCCTCGGGCATCAGCGAAAAAACCGTCAGCGGCATCTACACTGTGGAGGATCAGGAGCTGTTTAAATTATTGGCGCTGCTGGCGGACAGTGAAGGCATCTTCGTTGAGCCATCTGCTACTGCGGGATTGCTGGGTCCGTTGAAAATACAGGCGACAGATTACGCCGAAACGAATCAAATCCGCATGTCGGCCGTTAATCACGTCGTCTGGTCAACCGGTGGTGCTTTAGTGCCGAAAGAAGAAATGGATGGATTTTATCAACGCGGAAAAACTTATTTGAGAGGTGCTGAGTAAATGGATTTGTCATGGATCATGATTATACTTGGAGCCGTTCTGGTATTTGGCTACATCGTTTATAATGCTACGGAACAGCGGATAAAAGCATTGGAAACCAGAATCAAGCATGTGGAGAAACTTCTCCAAGACGCTACGCAAGGCCAAAAAATAGCAGAGCCTAATCTCAATGAAGAACTTCGGGAACTTCTGCAAAAAGGGAAAATGGTCGAAGCCGTCAAACGTACGAGACAAGAATTCGGTTGGTCTTTGCTGGAAGCAAAACAATATGTGGATGAATTGAAGACCGGCAACTGATGCAGCGATGTGTAGATTGCCAAACGCCTTTTACCTGGAAGCAAATCAACAAATCAGTATGGCTTGCCTACAAACCCATCACCTGTCCCAATTGCGGTATGCTTCATAAAGTCCAGTTTTTATCGCGCATTCTCGCTTCAATCATGATGGTGGGACCACTTTTTGTATTAAACTTTATTGCTCCTTTTGCAGGCACGTGGAGCTTCATCATCAGTGTGCTGCTTGTCTTGCCTGCAGTTTTATTGTTGCTGCCGTCGATAATGCGGTACCGGCTTGCCTGAAAGATCCTCATTGTGGGGATCTTTTTTATTTTGCAGGATATTTGAATCTGGTGGCGAATAATGGTAATAACAAAATCAAAGGAAAGGAGGGAGAAAACATGAGTGTCCAATCCAGCCACATTTTCGTCAATTTGCCGGTGAAGAATCTGGAGCGGTCCAAAGCTTTTTTTGAAGAAATTGGATTTGGTTTTGATGAACAGATGACAGATGAAAAAGGCGCATGCATGATTATCGGACCTTCGATTTACGGGATGCTGCTGACCGAAGAATTTTTCAAGAGTTTCTCAAAAAGAGAAATTGCCGATACCGCAAGCAGCGCGGAAGTGATCACGGCCATTTCGGCAAGCAGCAAAGAAGAAGTGGATCGACTGGTTGACGCTGCGTTCAAAGCAGGTGCTCAACAAGCAAGTGAGAAAATGGATGATGAATTTATGTACCTCAAGAGTTTCAAGGATTTGGACGGCCATATGTGGGAGGTTATTTATATGGCAGAAGAAGCAACGGGATGAACACAAAAAGGCATCCAGGAGATTTTGTCCCGGATGCCTTTTTCTTTATAGATAATCAGCGTAACGTTTTTCAAGATAGTTCTGCAGAATGGTCATCACAGAACAGATGGCCCAGTAGATCAATGCCACCAGGATCAGCATAGTCAACAGATCATATTCACGGGCACCGACAATCCGTGCCTTTTGGAAAATCTCCGGAACGGTGATCATGGCAGCCAAAGAAGAGGCTTTGATCAGGTCCAGGTAGACATTCGATAAAGGAGGCACTGCAATCCGCACAGATTGCGGAAGGATGATGCGGCGCATGGTTTGCCAATAGGTCAATCCCAGCGCAGTTGAAGATTCCCATTGGCCTTTATCCACCGATGCCAGCGAAGAACGGAACACTTCGGCAATATAAGCTGCACTATTGATGGTGAAGCCGATCAAAGCCGCCTGCACAGCTGTAAATTCAATGCCGATAACCGGCAAGGCGAAATACAGCAAGAACAGGATGACCAGTATTGGAACACCACGCATAAAGGAAATATACAGGCGTGCGGGAAATTGCAGAATCTGCAACCGGGAAGTGCGGGCAAGGGAAAGGAAAAAGCCGATGATGATCCCGATGATCATACTGACCATCGATATCAGCAAAGTATAACCAATGCCTTCCAATACGTACGGCAGAGATTCGATAGCTAAGGCAGGGTCAAAAAGCAATCCCCATTCAATGTCATTCATCAGACAACCTCCTGCTTAATTTTCTTCAATATCCGGTTTGACCGAGACATCTGCACCGCCGAAAAATTCTTCTGAGATTTCTGTGATGGTGCCGTCTGCAAGCATTTCTTCCAAGGCTTTATTGACATTTTCAGCAAGCTCGGTGTTGTCTTTGTTCATGACAAGGCCGACCTCGGACGGTGCATATTTGATATCCGGATGAATGGTGATATTCAGCTCAGGAAAAGCTGCAACGCCGAATGTCGATAAATAATAGTCATTCAAGATGACATCCGTGCGGCCGATTGACACATCGCGCAAGTACACTTCATTCGTGGCATTGTCATAGGTCACTTCCTCAGCGCCGTAATCGCGTGCAATTTCCATATAGATCGATGTAGAAGCTCCGGCCGCTTTCTTGCCTTCTAATTCTTCAAGGCTGGCAATGCCGGATAAATCGTCTTTTCGAACAACCGCGGTGCCGTAAGAATGCTTGATCGGCGTTGAAAAGATGAACTCTTCTGCACGATCTTCAGTGATTTCAATATCATTGGCGGCCATATCGATCTGGCCGGTATTGACACTTGTCAGCATTTCGTCAAATCCAAGCTCCGTAAAATCGATATCAAGCTCCAGGCGTTCGCCGAGCTCCCGTACCACTTCAACTTCGAAGCCTGTCAATTCATCGGAATCGGCGTCACGGAAAGAAGTGGCGAGCAAGGTTCCGGAAGTGGCGACAGTCATTGATCCCTGCTCCTGGATTTCATCCCAAGCAGTTTTCGTTTCCTCAGGTGCGCTTTCTTCGCTGCCGCATCCTGCGAGCAGCAAGGTTGCAACGGCACCAGTGGCCAAAAGCATCTTGTGTTTTGTAGCATATGTATACACGTGTAAAGCCCCCTTATAGTTAAGTCCTTTAAGAACATAGCATTTACCACTGGGGAGAGCAATGGGTTGAGCCTAACTTATGAGAAAACTCTTTTAGTTTTTAATATAATTATTATGTAAACAAATAAATCTTTTATGTTAAGAGCGCAAAAAGGCTGTCGCCAAAAGTCATTTTTCATGACCTTTTGGGACAGCCCTTTTAGCTACCGCTATTTCTTCAATTTAATCACAAGTTCTTCGTCCGGTGTGACAAATACCGTTTTCTGTTCGAAATAAATGACAAATCCAGGTTTCGAGCCGTTCGGTTTTTTGACCTGGCGCACTTCCGTGTAGTCGACAGGAACGGAAGACGACTCACGCGCTTTACTGAAGTAAGCGGCGATGGTAGCGGCTTCCAGAATCGTCGTCTCATCCGGGTTGCTGTCGTGGATGATGACGTGTGAACCGGGAATATCTTTGGTGTGCAGCCATGTATCGGATTTAGAAGCTACCTTGAACGTCACATAATCGTTTTGCTTGTTGTTTTTGCCGACAGAAATCGGTGTGCCCGTAGAAGACACATAAGGTTCGACAGAAGGTTTTGTCGGCTTTTTCTTTTTCTTCGACTTTTGGGCTTTCATAAAACCTTGCTCAGCGAGCTCTTCACGGATTTCTTCAATATCAGAAATGCCGGCTTGCTGGACCTGCGACATCAAGGTCTCGAAATACTCGATGTCTTCTGTGGTCTTGTCGATCTGTTCCTGGGTTTTGACTACTGCTGTTTTCGCTTTCTGATAGCGCGAATAATAGCGCTGCGAGTTGTCGATCGGTGTTTTCCGTGGATCCAAAGTGATGGTCACTTTTTCATCGTTGTAGTAATTGTCGACTTCAATTTCCTTCATGCCTTTAGTGATGCGGTGAAGATTGGCCATGATCAATTCGCCGTTTAATTGAAGCGTGTCGCGTTTTTCTGCCTGATCTTGTTCTTTCTTCAATTTCTTCAACTTCAGTTTCAGTTTGGAAATTTCATTTTGCAGCCATCTTTCCAGATCACCGGCCTGCTGTTTGACGCGATCGCGTTCCGCCTTGGCATAATACATCCGGTCGAGCAATTCGCCGAGTGATGGAAATTCCAGCCCGCTCTCGCCGATATGGGTCAGGGGAGTGGCAGAGAAGAAGCTTTTGCCGTCATGCTCCACATAATGGCCTGTCGGTTGGGCTTTAAGGAAATCCGCCAGAAAGGCGTTGGCAGTTTCGGATTTGTTATCCGAAGTTTCCAGGCGAAAGGCAAGTTCCCGTGCATTCAATGGAGAAAAGCCGGAAAATTGGCCGACGATTTCTTTCGGATCGGTGCCGGCTAATTCATCGACCCCACTAAACGGGTCTTTTTTCTCCTGGGACGGTGGGAAGACATACGGCTGCCCAGGCAGAATGGTGCGAAATGAATTGACGCTCGGCGGCAAATGCTTCAGGCTGTCGAGAATCATCGTCCGTTCTGCGTCGATCAGGATGACATTCGAATGCCGTCCCATCATCTCGACATGCAGTTCGCGTTCGATGTCATCGCCGATTTCGTTTTTTGCTTTGATCTTCAACATGATCAGACGGTCCATCCCGTATTGGGAAATCTCTGTGATGACGCCGCCTTCGATATGCTTGCGAAGCAACATGCAAAACATGGGTGGTTCTGACGGGTTGACGTTTGCTGCGGCCGTCAAATGAATCCGTGAATAAGACGGGTGGATCGAAATCAACAATTTATGGTTTTTTCCTTGGGCACGTATATGTAGAAGCAGTTCAAGCTGATTGGGCTGATGAACTTTTGAAATCCTGCCGGTGACCAGCTGTTGCAGTTCGCTAGTCATCGATTTTGTGAATAATCCATCAAATGCCATTAAATATCCCTCTTTCAAATCGTTTTGTTCCATCTTATCATTTTCTCGGTGTATTATGATATAATAAGACAGTTAGTTAGAAAACGAAGAATAATGATCAGCTGTGAACGGTGGTGAGGAGTTTGGCGAAAAACGTGAAGTTTATTTCACTTGGCGGAGGCAACGCAGTTTCGGTCAGCCGGATTGTGGCAGTCATTACACCAGATTCTGCACCGGCAAAGCGGCTAATTCAGGAATCGCGCAGCAGAGGATTGCTGGTTGATGCGACCAGCGGGAAAAAAACCAGGTCGATTTTTATTATGGACAGTGACCATGTGGTGATTTCTGCGGTATCTGCAGAGACAGCGCTCTTGCGTTTAGAAGAAAATGATGATGAGGCAAATGAGGGATAAAATGAGAAACCAACGTGGACTGCTGATCGTCCTATCAGGGCCTTCGGGTGTTGGCAAAGGCACGGTACGAAAAGAGCTGTTCTCACAGCCGGATACAAATTACGAATACTCCATCTCGATGACGACAAGAGCGCCACGGGAAGGGGAAGTTGATGAAGTCGATTACTTTTTCAAGACACGGACTGAGTTTGAAGAATTGATCGAACAGGATCAACTGCTTGAATACGCGGAATTCGTCGGGAATTATTACGGTACACCGCTTGAGTATGTCAACAAGATGCGGGATGCGGGCCGTGATGTATTTCTGGAAATCGAAGTGCAGGGGGCAGCTCAAGTCCGTTCGAAAGTTCCTGATGGCTTGTTCATCTTTTTAGCGCCGCCGAGTTTATCGGAGCTGGAAGAACGGCTGGTGGGCCGCGGCACGGAATCGGATGAAGTCATCGCATCCCGGCTGTTGGCTGCCCGCCAGGAATTGGAAATGATGAATTTATACGATTATGTTGTAGAAAACGATGAAGTTGAAAATGCCTGTGACCGAATCAATGCCATCATCATTGCAGAACATTGCAAGCGTGAACGTGTTGAAAAACGATATTTTGATATGCTAAAGGAGAATGTCTGATGTTATACCCATCCGTTGATAAACTGAAAAGCCGAATTGATTCAAAATACTCGCTGGTGGCGCTTGCTTCTAAACGCGCGCGCCAACTGCACGAACACGGTGATGAAAAACTGGACTCATATACTTCAACAAAATCGGTCGGAAAAGCACTGGAAGAAGTGGCTGCCGGCGTGTTAACGCAGGAAAAACAAGATGAATTTGCAGTATACGAAGACGAAATTTAACCATTAATCGCAACAGACGACTCCCAGAGCAAACTTGTTCTTTGGGAGTTTGTTGTTTAGAAAGGGTGTTTGGATTGTTGGAGAATCGTAAAATCCTATTGTGTGTCAGTGGAGGAATTGCTGTCTATAAGGCTGTTGCACTTGTCAGCAAGTTGTCGCAGGCCGGCGCTTCCGTAAAAGTGATCATGACCCGTTCGGCGCAGCAATTTGTGCAGCCGTTGACGTTTCAGGTCATGTCCAGAAACGATGTCTACACAGATACATTTGATGAAAAGGATTCTTCTGTCATCGCACATATCGATCTCGCGGATTGGGCAGACCTGATCATCGTAGCTCCGGGGACCGCCAATGTCATCGGCAAATTAGCAAACGGCATCGGTGATGATATGGTCACAACAACGTTACTGGCAGCAACAGCCCCTATTTGGATTGCTCCGGCGATGAATGTCCATATGTATGACCATCCTGCGGTGAAGCGCAATATCCAGCAGCTTCATGAAGACGGGATCCGCTTTATCGAGCCATCCGAAGGCTTTTTGGCCTGTGGATATGTCGGCAAAGGCCGCTTGGAAGAACCGGAAAAAATTACGGAGCTGGTCAAAGGGTTTTTTACGCGTGAACATAAATTGGCAGGCAAAAAAGTGATTGTGACGGCAGGACCGACACGCGAGCGAATCGATCCAGTCCGGTTCCTGACGAATTTCTCAAGCGGCAAAATGGGTTATGCCATGGCCGGTGCAGCAGCGGAAATGGGTGCAGAAACCATTTTGATCAGCGGACCGGTTTCATTGCCGGTACCGAGCGGCGTCACCCGGATACTGGTGGAAAGTGCAGAAGACATGCTTCAGGCAGTCGAAGCCCAATTTGATACGGCAAGTTACGTCATTAAAACTGCGGCAGTAGCCGATTACAGGCCCATAACGGTTGCCGAGCAGAAAATGAAGAAACAGGAAGGCGGTTCGACCATCGTTCTCGAACGGACAGTCGACATTCTTCAGCATCTTGGCCAACACAAGAAAAATCAGGTGTTGATCGGTTTTGCGGCTGAAACCAACGACGTCGGACAATACGCCAAAGATAAATTGGAACGGAAAAACGCAGATTACATCATCGCCAATGATGTAACAGAAGCACAGGCAGGATTTGAATCGGATACAAACCGGGTGACGGTCTACGGCAAAAACGGCTTTGAACAAGCTTTTGAACTGATGTCCAAACAACAACTGGCGCGCGAATTGCTTGAAATGATCACGGATAAGGAAGAGCCGCATGATAGCTGAAGTCATTGTGGACGTCGCCGCACATCCGATTGACCGCCCTTTTGATTATGCCATTCCGAAAGAAGTGGAAGTGCTGGCAGAGCCGGGAATGCGTGTAAAAGTGCCGTTTGGCAACCGCAAAGTGCTTGGGTTCATCACCAAGATCAAGCCGTTCTCAGAGTTTGATCCGAAACGCCTGAAACCGATCCATGAACTGATGGACGTTGTGCCAGTATTAAATGAAGAGTTATTGAAAATGGCACAATGGATGAAAGAACAGACCGTGTGCTTTGAAATTGACGCGCTGCAGGTCATGGTGCCGGCAGCATTGCGTGCAAAATACGAAAAACGCTTTGTGCTGAACGCACCGCTTGAAGAGATCGCTGCTCCCTTGCGTCCATATTTTGAAAAACGGTCCTTTATCCGGTTGCAGGATGCAGTGGATGTCTATGGCTTGTTGAAGCAGGAAATGGAAAAAGGCACGATTCTTGCTGATACGGATATCCAGCAGCAGACCGCTGTGAAAAAAGTCCGGATGATCCATATCGCTGACAGCACCGAACAGCTGGAAGCCATTGAAATTCGAGCCAACGCCAAGCAGCAGCTCAAGCTGATGGAATTTTTCCTGAAAAATGCAGGCCGTTCGATCGAATCTTCGCAACTTCAGAAAGAAGCAGCCGTGTCATTGCCGACGATCTACAGTTTAGTGGAAAAAGGAGCGGCACAGATTTCCAATATGGAATCCTACCGGGATCCGCAATTGCAGACAGTGATTGAGCAAAAGTCCTCACTCCAACTGACAGGAGCGCAGCAAATTGCTTTTGATTCGATTGAAAACGCGCTGAATACACCGAAAACGTTCCTATTGCATGGCATCACAGGGAGCGGGAAAACGGAAATCTACCTGCAGACGATCGATCAGGTGCTGAAGCAGGGCAAAGAAGCGATCATGCTGGTGCCGGAAATTTCATTGACGCCCCAAATGACGATTCGCTTTAAAGAGCGTTTTGGCGATCAGGTCGCGGTTCTCCACAGCGGATTGTCGGCTGGCGAAAAATACGATGAATGGCGAAAAATCCAACGCGCAGAAGTGAAAGTTGTTGTCGGGGCCCGTTCAGCCATTTTTGCGCCGTTTCAGAACCTGGGTTTGATCATCCTCGATGAAGAGCATGAATCGAGCTATAAGCAGGACGATTCTCCTCGCTATCACGCCCGCGACATGGCCATTTGGCGCAGTGAGCACCATAATTGCCCGGTTATTCTGGGCAGCGCGACACCTTCGCTGGAGTCATATGCACGTGCACAAAAAGGCGTCTATGAATTGTTGGTGCTGGAAAAACGGGCAAAAAATCAACCTTTGCCAGAGGTCCATATTGTCGATATGCGGGAAGAGCTGCGCACCGGCAACCGGTCCATGTTTTCGCTGCAATTGGCGGACGCTATCCGAGACCGTTTGGAGAAAAAGCAGCAAACCGTGCTGTTCCTCAATAAACGGGGCTATTCGTCGTTTGTGCTATGCCGTGATTGCGGAACTGTCATGCAATGTCCGAACTGTGATATTTCCCTGACGTACCACCGGTCGAGCGAAACCATGAAATGCCATTATTGCGGCTATGATGAACGCGTACCGAAAACCTGTCCGGAATGTGAAAGTGAGCATATCCGGTTTTTCGGAACCGGTACACAGAAGGTCGAGGAAGAGCTGGCAAAAGTGGTGCCGGAAGCACGGGTTCTTCGGATGGATGTCGACACGACCCGCAATAAAGGGGCCCATGAGAAAATCCTTTCCGCTTTCGGCGATGGCAAAGCAGATATCCTGCTGGGCACTCAAATGATCGCAAAAGGACTGGATTTTCCGAACATCACTTTAGTTGGCGTGCTGTCGGCAGATACGACCCTGCATTTGCCCGATTTCCGCGCGGCGGAAAAAACCTATCAGCTGCTGACACAGGTCAGCGGCCGTGCCGGAAGGGATATTCTTCCCGGCACAGTTTTTGTCCAGTCGTACACACCGGAACATTACGCCATTACGTTGGCAAAAGACCAATTGTATGAACCTTTCTATGAACAGGAAATGGCCATGCGCAGAGCAAGCGGCTACCCGCCGTATTATTACGTGGTCAACATCCAGTTTACCCATGAAGATTTGATGACAGTAGCGGAATATGCGGATCAAACGGTCCGGTACCTGAAGAACCAGTTGTCTCCAAACACCTTGATCATCGGGCCTTCGGCCTCGCTGATTGCCCGTGTCAACAATAGATATCGCTATCAATGTTTGATAAAATACAAAAAAGAACCGAAACTGACCGATACGATGCAGCAATTGATTAAAATCCATCGGACGGAATGGCTGAAAAAAGGAGCCACGCTGTCGATCGATATGAATCCGACATCGGTCATGTAACAGAAAAGAGGAAATGAATATGTCAATTCGAATGGTAGTAAAGCACCCTAACGAAGTATTAGAGACGAAATGTCAGCCTGTCACGACTTTTGATAAGAACTTAGCGGTTCTTTTGGACGATATGCATGAAACGATGATTGAATCGGATGGCGTCGGCATTGCCGCACCTCAAGTGGGGGTGGCAGTCCGTGCCGCTATCGTGGATTTCCGTGAAGGCCAGGAGCCGATTGAAATGATCAATCCGGAATTGGTGCTGTTTGAAGGAGCGGAAACGGATATTGAAGGCTGCTTGAGCTTCCCTGGAATATTCGGCGAAGTAGAACGCTATGACCACATCAAAATCAAAGCGCAGGAGCGCGACGGTTCTTGGTACGAGCTGGAAGCGGAAGGCTACGAAGCCCGCGCGATCCAGCATGAAATGGATCATTTGGATGGCATCCTGTTCACCAGCAAAATCACTAAATACGTCACGCAGGAAGAATTAGATGAAATGATCCGCCAGCAGGAAGAAGAGGAGGAACAGGTTTGACCAAAATCATATTCATGGGAACACCTGCCTTTTCGGCACCGATTCTGCGTATGCTGGTCGAGGAAGGCTACGAAGTCGTTTCAGTCGTAACGCAGCCGGACCGGCCTGTCGGACGCAAAAAAGTGATGACGGCGACACCGGTGAAAGAAGAGGCGATGCGTCTCGGATTGCCGGTGTACCAGCCGGAAAAACTGAAAAATCCGGAAGAGCTTCAGCACGTCCTCGATCTGGATGCGGATTTGATTGTCACAGCAGCTTTTGGACAGATTTTGCCGAGCGAGTTGCTGGAAGCGCCCAAACTGGGTGCGATCAATGTCCACGCATCGCTGCTTCCGGCATACCGCGGAGGCGCACCGATCCATCAGGCCATCATGGATGGCCGAAAAGAAACCGGCGTCACCATCATGTATATGGTGGACCGTCTGGATGCGGGAGACATCATAACGCAGGTAACCGTGCCGATCGAAGAGCAGGATCACACCGGCAGCATGTTCGATAAATTGAGCGTTGCGGGGCGTGATCTCCTGAAGGAAACCTTGCCATCGATTATTGCGGGTACGAATAAACGCATTCCCCAGGACGAACAGAAAGTTACCTACGCGCGGAATATTTCACGTGAGCAGGAGCGCATCGACTGGTCGAAATCAGCCGCAGCCATTTACAATCAGGTTCGCGGCCTCCATCCGTGGCCGGTCGCCTATACGACTTTCAACGGCGACAATATGAAGATCTGGTGGACGGAAAAAGATTCGTCAACTGCAAGCGGCCAAGCAGGCCAAGTGGTCGGACTGACTGATGATGCTATATTGGTACAGACCGGCGAAGGCGTTTTGGCCATCACTGAACTGCAGCCATCCGGCAAAAAACGCATGACAGCAAAAGAGTATTTAAAAGGACCTAAAATCCAGGCAGGAGATCTATTCGAATGAAAAACAAAAAACTTCAAGGGAATGTCCGCGACGCCGCATTCTCGATTCTGTGGGCAGTTGAAAACAAACAGGCCTACAGCAACCTATTGCTGCACCAAACTATCGAAAGCTATGGCATTGCCGCAAAAAACAGAGGCTTGCTGACGGAAATCACCTACGGCACGCTGCAGCATCAAATGACACTGGATTACTACCTGGAACCGTATTTGAAAGGGAAAATCGAGCCATGGGTTAAAACCTTGTTGAGATTGTCCCTGTATCAAATCGTCTATCTTGACCGGATTCCGGCACATGCAGTCGTCCATGAAGCGGTGGAAATCGCTAAACGCCGTGGGCATGGCGGCGTCGCTTCTGTCGTCAACGGCGTGCTGCGTTCAGTTCAGCGCAACGGCGTCCGTTCGTTCAATACAATCAGCGACCCATATGAAAAAATTTCCATTGAAACGAGCCATCCGATTTGGATGATCAAACGCTGGGCAGAGCAGTTCGGTCTGGAAAAAACACGTGAAATGGCGTTGGAAAACAACAAGACACCTTCGCAGACCGTGCGGGTCAATACGGCACGGGCAACTGTTGAAGAAGTGATTGAAATGCTCGAGTCCGAAGAGTTGGAAGCGGTGCCGAGTAAATTGATTCCGGAATGTCTGATCGTCACAAATGGACAGCCTGCACGGACGGCGACATTCGAAAAAGGCTTTATCACGATACAGGATGAAAGCTCGATGCTGCCGGCATACGCACTGCAGGTCCAACCCGACATGACGGTGCTTGACATGTGTGCAGCACCGGGAGGGAAAACCACCCATATCGCTGAAAAGATGAACAATAGCGGAACGCTTTATGCGCTTGACCTGCATCAGCATAAAGTGAAACTGATTGATGAAACGGCCGAGCGTTTGGGCCATACGGTCATCGAAACTGTAGTGGGCGACGGCAAACAAAGCGTCGAGCGCTTCGGTGAAGAGAAATTCGACCGCATTCTTGTGGATGCACCTTGCAGTGGATTGGGTGTCATCAAGCGGAAACCCGATATCAAATATACGAAAAAAGAAGAGGATTTTGCGCGTTTGCAGGAAATCCAAATTGAATTGCTGGACCAGGCAGCCCGGTTATTGAAAGAAGATGGCATCCTTGTCTACAGTACCTGCACAGTGGATGCAGTCGAAAACAGAGGCACGGCTGAACGGTTCTTGAAAGAGCATCCTGAAATGGAAAAAATTCAGGCGGCATTGCCGGCAGCTATGGGCATCAAACATACAGGATTTGTCCAAGTATTCCCCCAGGATTATGGAAGCGACGGCTTTTTCATTGCGGCTTTCAAAAAGACCCAAAAGACAGCAACTGCTTAAAGCAGGAAAAGATTAGAATCGGGGTGTCATGAATTGTTTCAGTATGTGGTTGAAAGTGATACAGGCAAAATTCGTGAAGTGAACGAAGACAGCGTAGCCGTACTAAAACGTCCGAACGGACTCATCCTCGCTATAGTGGCCGATGGGATGGGTGGACACAAAGCTGGAGATGTCGCCAGCAAAATGACTGTCGACCAACTGAGCAATTATTTTTTGGAGGACGGGGAAGAGGCATTTTCAACGCGCGATCACAAGAAAAAATGGCTTTCCGACCGTGTACAGATGATTAACCGATCGGTGTATGACCACTCGATGGAGAATCTGGAATGCAAAGGTATGGGAACCACGCTGATTGCTGCATTGATTGAGGGCAATGAAGGCATTTTATGCCATATCGGCGACAGCCGTGCCTACCTCATCAATGAATCGATCGAACAGATTACGCGGGACCATTCCTATGTCAATGTGTTGGTGGACAGCGGGGAAATCAGCCAGGAAGAAGCCGAAGAACATCCGAAGAAAAACTGGATCGTCCGGGCGCTTGGCACTGAAGCCGAGATTGAAAGGGAAATGATCGATTTCTCCTTTGGCAAAGCTGCGTACCTCTTGATTTGTTCAGATGGCTTAAGCAATAAGATTTCGAAAGAAGAACTTGCCTCCATCGTCCGATCTGCAGTTCCTTTGTCCCAAAAAGGGCAGGAGCTGGTAACCTTGGCCAATGATCTTGGAGGAGAAGATAATATTTCATTGATTCTTCTGTCCTCTGTGGATGAGGAGGTATAAACATGCTGATCGGCAAAAGCATCAATGGCCGCTATAAGATCAAGGAGTTGATCGGCGGCGGCGGAATGTCCAATGTGTATTTGGCACATGATATGATTTTGGATCGGGACATCGCCATCAAAATACTCCGTTATGATTTTTCTAATGAAGAAGAGCTGCGGAGGCGTTTCCAAAGAGAGGCCCTGTCCACCACCAGCTTGGCGCATCCGAACATCGTCAATATTTTTGATGTGGGCGAAGACGGTTCAGTGCATTACTTGGTGATGGAATATGTTCCAGGAAAAACCTTGAAGGATTACATAATCGACCATTCACCGGTTTCCCCTGAACGGGCAGTCGAGATTATGAAGCAATTGGCATCGGCATTGGCACATGCCCACCATAACCAGATTGTCCACCGGGACATCAAGCCGCAGAACATTCTGATGGATGCGGAAGGCAATGTGAAAATTTCCGATTTTGGTATTGCGATGGCTTTAAGTGCAACATCCTATACCCAGACAAATTCTGTGCTGGGAACTGTCCATTATTTATCGCCAGAGCAGGCGCGAGGCGGTACCGCCAATAAAAAATCCGATATCTATTCACTCGGAATCGTCATGTACGAATTGATTACAGGGAAGCTGCCGTTTTCAGGCGAGTCGGCTGTGTCGATTGCCTTGAAGCATCTTCAGACGGAAACCCCTTCTTTGCGGGACACGGTCCCCGACCTGCCGCAAAGCCTTGAAAATGTCGTCTTGAAAGCGACTGCAAAAAATATACAGCATCGTTATCAGTCCGCAGATGAAATGGAAGAAGATCTGGCTACCGTTTTATTGCCGGAACGGCTAAATGAACCAAAATTCACAATCCCTGTCGACCAGGATGAAACGCGGGCGATGCCGGCAATCAAAGATCCAGCGGCTTATACCAGTGTGGCAGATACAAAAACGATGCCGTTGCCGCTGAATGAAGTGAAAAAAGAACAGGCAACCCCTGCGAAAAAGAAGAAAAAGAAATGGCCTTGGATTTTAGGTGTTTTGGCTTTTCTGCTGATTGTCGGATTGGTTCTGGCCATCGCTTTTCCTGGCCTGTTCGAACCGAGGCAAGTCGCTGTACCGGATGTTTCAGAGATGGAGCATAACGAGGCGGTGGAAGAATTGCAGGCAGCCGGCTTTGTAGCCGGAGTGGAGACCGAGGAATATTCGGAAGAAATAGAAGCAAACCACATTATCCGGACGATTCCGGAAGCTGGGAAAATGCGGGATCGTGAAACAGAAGTGCAATTGTTTGTCAGCATGGGGAAAGAAAGAGCGGAAATGGCCGATTTTGTCGGTGATACGCTAGAAGAGGCTACCGAAGCTTTGAAAGATGAAAATTTCGCATCAGTGGAACCTGTAGAAGAGTTTTCTGACGAGCCCGTGGGGACTATTTTAAACCAGGAACCGGCAGCTGGAGAAGAAGTGATCATCAGTGAAACGGATGTGGAATTTATCGTCAGCAAAGGGAAAGACTTGCGCAATGTGGAGGATTTAGCCGGGTTCACAGAAGAAAACCTGAATGAATATGCCCGTTCTTCCGGCTTTAATATCCGCATTGTCTCAGAACAGGCATCGGATGAAGTCGAAGCCGGACGAGTCATGTCCCAGACCCCTGCTGCAGGCGAACAACTGGAAGCCCGCAGCACCATTGAAGTGGTCTTGTCCTCCGGCAAGGCAGAACAGCCGATGAAAACCTATATCCATACAGTGGAGATTCCTTATGAACCGGCTGAACCTGCGGCAGAAGGGGAAGAGCCTGTGGAGCAAACCGTCCAGATTTATATTCAGGACAATACCCAGACCATGGTGGAGCCGTTTGAGGAGTTTACAATAACTGAAGATCAGTCTCATCGCATTGAATTGCAAATAGCCGAAGGTGAAAGTGCCTCTTATCGGATAGTCCGAGATTCGACCGTGATACTCGAAGAGACTTTTGAATACTCGAACGTCGAATAAAAACAGCAGCGAAAGGAATGAAAAGATGCCGAAAGGTCAAATCAGAAAAGCATTGAGCGGATTTTATTATGTATTGGATGAAGATGGCGAACGTTACATTCAATGCCGTGGGCGCGGAGTTTTCCGCAATCGCCAAATCACGCCTTTGGTCGGGGATTACGTCGATTATAAAGCCGATAATGACTTGGAAGGAACAATCCTGCACGTCTATGAACGGAAAAATGAGTTGGTGCGTCCGCCAATTACGAATGTTGATCAGGCAATCCTGGTGTTTTCAGCCAAGCAACCTGATTTTCATCCCTTATTATTGGACCGCTTTTTAACAGCTATCGAATCCAATTCGATTCAACCCATCATTTGTCTGACAAAAATGGATCTCTTGGAAGAGTCGGAGAAAGAAAAAATTCAACACTATATAAAAGATTATGAGAAGATCGGCTACGAAGTGATTCCGACTTTCATTGATGATCCAGCTTTAAAAGACCGTCTGATGCCAGTTCTTGAAGGCAAAATCAGTGTGTTGGCAGGCCAATCCGGAGTCGGCAAGTCGACTTTGCTGAATACCATCTTGCCGTCATTGGAGCTGAAGACGGACGATATCTCCAAAGCGTTGAACCGAGGTAAGCATACGACGCGGCATGTGGAACTGATTGCCGTGAACGATGGCTTATTGGCCGACACGCCAGGCTTCAGTTCGTTTGACTTTGAAACGATGGAGCGGGAAGAACTGTCCGCATGTTTTCCGGAATTCGCTTCACGTTCCAATGCCTGCAAATTCCGTGAATGCCTGCATATGAACGAACCGAAATGCGCCATCAAAGCTGCCGTTGAGGCAAAGGAAATCCCGAATTACCGTTACAAGCATTACCTGAAATTTCTAGAAGAAATCATGAGCCGAAAGCCGAGGTATTCAAATGATTAAAATTGCACCGTCTATTCTAGCAGCAGATTTTGCGAAACTTGGAGAAGAAGTTTTAGAAGTGGAAAAAGCAGGAGCGGATTGGATCCATGTCGATGTCATGGACGGCCATTTCGTACCGAATATTTCATTCGGGCCGATTGTTTTAAATGCGATCCGGCCATTAACCAAATTGCCGATGGATGTCCATCTGATGATTCAAAACCCGGATCAATACATTGAGGAGTTTGCAAAAGCCGGCGCTGACTTCATCACTGTCCATGTAGAGGCCTGCCCTCATTTGCATCGGACCATCCAATTGATCCGGTCGTTTGGTGTCAAGCCGGGTGTCGTCTTGAACCCCCATACGCCGATTGAAACGATTCAGCATGTTCTTAAAGATATCGACTTGGTCCTGTTCATGACCGTTAATCCAGGCTTTGGCGGACAGAAATTCATCCATTCGGTTGTACCGAAAGTCAAACAACTGTCTGACATCATCAAAGAGAAAGGTCTGTCCATCGAAATTGAAATTGACGGCGGCATCAATGAAGAAACTATCATACCGTGTGCAGAAGCGGGAGCGACTGTCTTTGTAGCAGGTTCAGCCATCTACAGTAAAAAAGACCGGACACAAGCGCTACAGGCAATCAGGAAAGCAGGAGAAGAGGCGATTTCGTGAACGTCATTCTAATCGCAGGAGGTCCGGCAGGTGAACTGCCGGATTTCTCTTTTTTTCCGGAAGCCCTCTATATCGGAATCGATTCCGGGACGCTCGTCCTGTTGGAAAAAGGGATTCATCCAACGGCAGCGGTTGGTGATTTCGACTCGGTGACAGCTGAAGATTATGAGAAGATACTGGCGATCTTTCCTGAAATGGCACGCTCCCCCTCAGAAAAAGAACAATCCGATACAGAGCTGGGGCTTGAGGTGGCGATGTCGCATCAGCCGGAACAGGTCATACTGGCCGGAGTGACAGGCGGGCGGCTGGACCATTACATGAGCGCCTTGCATATCGTGTATCAGTACCAGCAGAAATATCCCGACACCCGTTTTCTCCTGTTGAATAACCAGAACCGCATCCGTTTCCTGAGTCCAGGCACGCATGCCGTTGAAAAGGATCCGCATTACCGCTACGTATCCTTTTATCCTTTTGCTGAAGAAATAAAAGGGTTGACCTTGACTGGATTTAAATACCCTGTCACGAATGAAGCCATTCCTTTCGGCACGACACGCTTTGTCAGCAATGAACTGCTGGGAAGTGGAAGTGTGGCCATCCAGAGCGGCCAATGCCTCATGATGGAAAGTTCAGACGCTCAAAAGCTTCCTTAAAGTAAATAGAAACAGGCAACGAGAAGATAATTCTTTTCGTTGCCTGTTTCTATTTTAGTTGAATCAACATGTGCATGTTCTTCTTTAGGCAACGAAAAAATGCCGGGCTGATTAGATCAGCACCGGCATTATCGATGAGCGATTAAACGCGCTCAACTTTTCCTGATTTCATTGCTCTTGCAGAAACCCATACACGTTTCGGCTTGCCGTCTACAAGGATGCGAACTTTTTGAAGGTTTGCTCCCCATGTACGTTTTGTCGAATTCATTGCGTGCGAACGGGCATTTCCCGCACGAGCTTTACGTCCACTAATTGCACATACTTTAGGCATGTAAGTCCCTCCTCACAAGTGAAGCTGAAAATTATAATAGAATTCCAGTTCGTTTTTCGTTTCACATACTTTAATAATTTACCACAGACATATTGGGTTTGCAACTATATTTGGGGGTGTTTAAAGAAAAAAACCTTTACACCCTCAAACGGCGGCTTTTCTTCTATAAAGGTTTAAGGTAGAATGAAAAGAGTGAAATAGGACTCAAGGAGGAATTTCAATGTCGATTGAATTAAAGAACGAATATGGTCAAATCGATATTTCCAATGATGTAATTGCTCAAATAGCAGGCGGTGCCGCAATTGAATGCTACGGGATTGTAGGCATGGCGACGAAACATCAAATACGCGACGGCCTGACGGATATCCTTCGCAAAGAAAACTTCGCTAAAGGAGTTCTTGTGCGCCAAGAAGGCGAAGATTTGGTGGTAGACATGTATGTCATCATCAGCTATGGCACGAAAATTTCCGAAGTGGCTTATCAAGTCCAGTCCAAAGTAAAATATACGATTAACAAAACATTGGGTATGTCAGTTAAAGCAGTAAACATTTTTGTCCAGGGAGTTCGTGTAACGAACCCGTAGGAGGAGGAAGAAACGGTTATGAAGTCATTAAACGGAGTGAAGTTCGCGGAAATGGTACAGATGGGATCCCATCATCTTTTTCAAAATGCGGATTATGTAGATGCACTAAATGTTTTTCCGGTCCCTGATGGTGATACGGGAACAAATATGAATTTATCAATGACTTCTGGAGCGAAAGAAACAACCGCTCAAGCAGAAGAGCATATCGGCAAGACAGCAAGCGCTCTTTCCAAAGGGCTGTTGATGGGAGCACGCGGAAATTCGGGCGTTATTCTTTCACAGCTATTTAGAGGCTTCGGCAAATACATCGCGTCAGAGCCGGAATTGACAGCGCTTAAGTTTGCAGAAGCTCTTCAGCATGGTGTCGAAACAGCTTATAAAGCAGTCATGAAGCCGGTTGAAGGTACAATTTTGACAGTCGCAAAAGATGCGGCTGCCAAAGGCATGGAAGCGTCAAAAACGGAAGAGGATATCATCGTTTGGTTTGAAGCTGTCGTTACAGAAGCAAAAGCTTCTTTGGAGCGGACGCCAGACCTCTTGCCTGTCCTAAAAGAAGTGGGCGTCGTCGACAGTGGTGGGCAAGGCCTTGTCTATGTTTATGAAGGCTTTCTGGCTTCATTGAAAGGTGAAGAGCTTCCAGAGAAACACGCACATAATTCAATGACGGATCTGGTCAGCGCAGAACACCACAAGAACATCGCCAGTTTTATGGATACGGCCGATATTGAATTCGGTTATTGCACGGAGTTTATGGTGAAGTTCGAAGATGGCAAAAAAGAGTTTAACGAAGCTTTATTCCGTTCTGATTTGAGTGAGTATGGGGATTCGTTGCTGGTCATCGCGGATGACGAGATTGCGAAGATCCATATCCATTCGGAAGAACCAGGAAAAGTGCTTACATATGGCCAGGACTACGGAAGCTTGATCAGCATGAAAATAGAAAATATGCGCCAGCAGCATATCGATATTGTCGGCGAAGACTTCCAAAAAAATGCGCCAAAACAAGAAGCCGTTCACCCTTATGCCGTCGTGACGGTTGCAATGGGCGAAGGAATCGCTGAATTGCTTCGCAGCATCGGCGCATCGTATGTCATCGAAGGCGGACAGACCATGAACCCTTCGACGGAAGATATCGTCAATGCGGTCAAGTCGATTGGTGCGGAACGTGTACTGATCTTGCCGAACAATAAAAACATCATCATGGCTGCAGAACAGGCGGCTGAACTTTTGGATATCGAAGCGGCTGTTGTGCCGACAAAAGATGTGCCCCAAGGCATGTCAGCATTGCTGGCCTTTAATCCTGGCGCATCCGTGGAGGACAATCAAGCTGCCATGGCGAGTGCTTCAAAACACGTGAAGTCAGGTTCAGTGACATTTGCGGTCCGTGATACATCAATCGACGGAGTCGGCATCAAAAAAGATGACTTCATGGGCATTTCCGAAGGCAAGATCGTAGTCTCTGACCGCAGCCTGGAACGGGTAACAGAAGAACTGGCTAAAAAACTGGTGGACAGTGAAGCCGAAATCGTGACGATCCTGTTTGGAGAAGACGTTACAGAGGCGGATGCTGAAAAACTGGGTGAATTCATCGAATCGCTCAACAGCGAAGTTGAAGTCGAAATCCATAACGGCAAGCAGCCTTTGTATCCGTTTATACTCGCTGTAGAATAGTTTTTATGCTCAAATGAATAGTCTGAAATTAAAGTTGAGGCGCATACGAATGTATGCGCTTTTTTATTTTTGTTTAATATGCCGAAATCATGTAAACTATTGGTATACGTAACCGAAAGTGAGGGGTTTGAGCCATGAAGTTCAAATCTGTTTTTGATATAATCGGTCCAGTCATGATCGGACCATCTTCTTCGCATACTGCGGGAGCAGCCCGCATCGGAAGAGTAGCGAGGGATTTATTTGGTAGACAGCCGGAATGGGCAAGAGTACATCTTTATGGTTCATTCGCGGAGACTTATAAAGGGCATAGCACGGATGTCGCCATCATTGGAGGCTTATTAGATTACGATACCTTTGATGAGCGCATCAAAACCTCGTTTGAGGAAGCGCAAAAAGCAGGTATGTCCTATGAATTCATTCCTGAAACGGGACATGTCGACCATCCGAACACAGCGCGCATCGTCATTGGGGACCAAGAATCCGAGATGTCGATGATGGGCATTTCAATTGGCGGCGGAAAAATCGAAATTACAGAGTTGAATGGTTTCCCGCTTCGTTTATCGGGTAATCACCCGGCCATTCTTGTTGTTCATGAAGACCGTTCAGGCTGCATCGCGAATGTCGCGAACTGCCTATACAAATATGACATCAATATCGGGCATATGGAAGTGTCCCGTAAAGAAAAAGGGCATATGGCGCTGATGGTCATCGAAGTGGACCAAAACGTGGATAAAGAAGTGATGGATGAATTGACGGAACTTCCGAATATCACGCAGGTGACAAGAATCGCCGATTAAATTGGAGGGTTATAACAATGGAAGCTTTATTCCGTAATGTTAGAGAATTGGTTGAACGGGCTGAAAAAGAGCAGAAGCTGATTTCAGAAATCATGATAGAGCAGGAAATGCTCATGACGGACCGTTCGCGTGAAGATATCATGATTCAGATGGACCGGAATTTGACGGTCATGGAAGAGGCTGTGGAAAAAGGGCTGAAAGGTGTACATTCAGTTTCCGGTCTGACAGGCGGCGATGCCGTGCTGTTGCAGGCTTATCGTGAAAAAGGCAATACACTGTCCGGAGATCTGTTGATTGACGCAGTCAGCAAAGCGGTGGCGACCAATGAAGTCAACGCAGCAATGGGCACCATCTGTGCGACACCGACAGCAGGATCTGCGGGAGTTGTGCCAGGCACATTATTTGCTGTACAGAATAAATTGAACCCGACAAGAGAGCAAATGATCCGTTATCTATTCACGGCAGGAGCTTTCGGATTCGTTGTGGCAAATAACGCATCGATTTCAGGAGCTGCCGGCGGTTGCCAGGCAGAAGTGGGTTCTGCTGCAGGAATGGCGTCAGCAGCTATTATTGAGATGGCCGGCGGCACACCGCAGCAAAGTTCGGAAGCATTTGCAATTACGATGAAAAATATGCTTGGCCTGGTCTGCGATCCAGTGGCGGGATTAGTGGAAGTGCCATGTGTGAAGCGCAATGCGATGGGAGCAGCCAATGCAGTAGTGGCTGCGGATATGGCGTTAGCCGGTGTCACCAGCCGCATCCCGTGTGATGAAGTCATCGGTGCGATGTTTGAAATCGGCCAATCCATGCCGAGTGCGTTAAGGGAAACCGCAAAAGGCGGACTTGCCGCAACTCCTACCGGAAAATGGCTCGAGTCCAAAATTTTCGGGGGAGCAGTTGTCGGAAGTGGGCAGTAGAGATTCTGTCGCCACATTAAAAGGGGTAGGCAAGCAAGCCGCAGAAACCTTGCAGGAAATGAAAATCGAAACCATCCATGACTTGATCATGACATTTCCGTATCGCCATGAAGACTTTCAACTGAAAGATTTGGCGGACACGCCTCATAATGAACGCGTTACCGTGGAGGGAAGGGTTGAAAGCGAGCCTTCCGTCCTTTTTTTAGGCAAGAAAAAATCCCGAACTCAAGTTCGCGTATTGGTAGGCCGCCATCTGATCAAAGCGATCTTCTTCAACCAGCCCTATGTAAAAGCCAAATTGCATTTGGGTGAAATCATCACCTTAACCGGAAAATGGGACCGCGGCCGTCAGGTGATTACCGTATCGAGCCATTCCATCGGTCCGCGGACCGATGGAGCGGATTTTGAACCCGTCTACAGCCTGAAAGGCAGCATCCATCAAAAAACCTTCCGCAAACTGATGCGGCAGGCACTTGATCTGGCGAAAGAAGATATGGAAGACTGCCTGCCGAACAGTTTTGTTGAAGCCTATCAACTGGCTCCGATTCAAGATGCCTTGGAATGGGTTCACTTTCCACCAGACGGCGAAGCGGTCAAACAAGCACGCCGGCGTTTTGTCTACGAAGAATTGTTGGTGTTTCAGTTGAAGATGCAGGCGCTGCGCAAAAAGAACCGTGAGGAAGAAGGCGGCTCTTTCATCGACTATGACCTGGATCGCTTGAAGGCTTTCATTGAAGATCTGCCTTTCGATTTGACGGCGGCGCAAAAACGGGTGGTCAATGAAATCTGTAAAGACATGAAAGAGCCGTTCCGCATGAACCGTTTGCTGCAAGGGGATGTGGGTTCCGGTAAAACGGTGGTTGCGGCAATTGCGTTATATGCAGCCCATACCGCGGGACTTCAGGGCGCCTTAATGGCGCCGACTGAAATACTGGCTGAACAGCATGCCAATACATTGGAGCAGTGGTTCCGGCCGTTTTCCTTGAATATCGCGCTGTTGACCGGTTCGGTCAAAGGCAAAAAGCGACAATTGATCCTCCAGCAGTTGGCTGCTGGAGAAATTGATCTGTTGATCGGCACCCATGCGTTGATCCAGCCCGAAGTGCAGTTCCATAAACTGGGGCTCGTCATTACGGACGAGCAGCATCGTTTTGGGGTGGATCAGCGGCGTGTGCTGAAAGACAAGGGCTATAATCCCGACGTGCTGTTTATGACGGCGACACCGATTCCACGGACCTTGGCGATTTCTGCTTTCGGAGAAATGGACGTGTCGGTCATCGACGAGATGCCGGTTGGCCGAAAAGAAATTGAAACCTACTGGATGAAAAAAGACATGTTCGGCAAAATTGTCGGCCGGATGGAAAAAGAGTTGTCGGCTGGACGGCAAGCTTACGTCATTTGTCCGCTGATTGAAGAATCGGATAAACTCGATTATCAGAACGCCGTGGACCTATACCAGCAGCTGGCGATGTATTTCAAGGATCGGTTTAGTGTCGGTTTGATGCATGGCCGCCTGCATTCAGATGAAAAAGAACAGACGATGCGTGAGTTCACAGAAGGCAAAATCGATGTATTGGTGTCAACGACGGTTGTAGAGGTCGGCGTCAACGTGCCGAATGCTTCGTTTATGCTGATCTATGATGCTGAGCGTTTTGGCTTGTCCCAGTTGCATCAGTTGCGGGGGCGTGTCGGACGGGGCAGCGAACAGTCCTATTGTGTCCTGCTGGCGGATCCGAAAACAGAAATTGGAAAAGAGCGGATGACCACCATGACCGAAACCAATGACGGTTTCGTGCTGGCGGAGAAAGATCTGCAGCTGAGAGGCCCGGGTGACTTTTTCGGCCGTAAGCAAAGTGGGATCCCGGAATTTAAAATGGCTGATTTGGTCCATGATTACCGGGCGCTTGAAACAGCCAGGAAAGACGCTGAAAAATTGATCGGCAGCGAAGAATTCTGGCATGCTGAAGACATGCGTTGTCTGCGGCAGCAAATAGAGCAATCAGGTGTATTGTCCGGTGGCAGATTGGATTAAGGATGCAGGGACCATGATTTTCCTTGCATTCTTTTTTTGTTATTTATATACTGATGTTAGTACCAAGTGCTAATAGCGGGCGGTGACATAGTGAGAAGACCTAAAAAACAACGGCAACAGGCGTTGAAAGACTCTATAAAAGATAATCCATTTGTGACGGATGAAGAACTGTCAGTGGAATTTGATGTCAGTGTTCAGACGATCCGCTTAGATCGGATGGAGCTTGCCATTCCGGAATTGCGGGAACGCATCAAACACGTAGCCGTGAAGACATTTGAAAATGAAGTAAAATCTTTGCCGATCGATGAAGTGATCGGAGAGATTATCGATATTGAACTGGATAACAAAGCGATTTCAATTTTCGATGTAAAACCGGAGCATGTTTTTCAGCGCAATCAGATTGCCAGAGGCCATCATTTATTTGCACAAGCCAATTCTTTGGCAGTAGCGGTGATGAATGAGGAGCTAGCACTTACCGTGAAATCGGAGCTGCAGTTTCTGCGTCCGGTAACAGCAGGACAGCGTGTTGTTGCAAAAGCGGAAGTGATCGAGAGCCAGCCTGAAAAAAACAGGGCGTTTGTGAAAGTGGTATCTTCTGTCGAACAACAGACGGTTTTTATCGGCACATTTGAAATGTATCGAATGACTGAGCAAAGTGAAGGTGACGAAAAATGAAAATTGCTGTAGATGCAATGGGTGGAGACAACGCCCCAAAAGAAATTATCGCAGGGGTCTATAAAGCGTTGGATGAGTTTTCAGATATCGAAATCCAACTTTTTGGCCATCAGGAGAAGATGCAGGAATTCCTGAAGGAACATGAACGCCTGACAATCGTCCATTGTGAAGAAGTGATTGAATCAGAAGATGATCCTGTCCGTTCAGTGAAACGGAAAAAAGACGCTTCCATGGTTCGTATGGCACAGTCGGTAAAAGATGGCCAAGCAGATGCCTGTGTTTCTGCAGGCAACACAGGAGCGCTTATGTCAGCAGGTCTGTTCATCGTAGGCCGCATTGAAGGCGTGGACCGGCCGGCACTTGCTCCAACATTGCCGACCATCGACGGAACAGGATTCGTCATGCTGGATATGGGCGCCAATGCAGAAGCACGGCCGGAACATCTCGTGCAATATGCCGTCATGGGAAGCATCTATGCTGAGAAAGTCCGCGGCATACAAAATCCGACAGTCGGTTTACTGAATATCGGAACAGAAGAGAAAAAAGGCAATGATTTGACGAAAGCTGCTTTTCCTTTATTGAAAGAAGCGCCGGTTAATTTTATCGGCAACGTGGAATCGCGTGATTTGCTCAACGGTGTGGCTGATGTGGTGGTCACTGACGGCTTTACCGGAAATATGGTGTTGAAGACGATTGAGGGCACGGCAATGAATGTCTTCGCAATGATCAAAGGCGTCTTTATGAGCTCGGCCAAAACCAAAGTGGCAGCTTTTTTGGTCAAAGATGATATGAAAGGCCTCAAAGGCATGCTGGATTACAGCGAATATGGCGGCGCAGGACTATTCGGCTTGAAGGCGCCTGTTATTAAAGCACATGGTTCGTCAAATGCTACGGCCTTATATAATGCCATACGCCAAACACGCACAATGGTGGAGTTCGATGTAACGGGCACAATCTACAGTACGTTGAAAAAGGAGACATTACATGAAGACTAAAATTGCATTTATATATCCCGGACAAGGATCGCAGACAGTCGGAATGGGCGAAAGCTTTTTGGCGGATGATACGAGCCGCAATTTTTTCGAAAGTGCAGATCAGGCGCTTGATCTTAAATTGTCCAAGCTGATGCTTGAAGGGCCACAGGAAGAATTGACACTGACATATCATGCCCAACCGGCTTTGTTGACCGTCAGTTCAATGATTACGGAACGGCTGATCCGCGCGGGCATCAGACCCGATTATACAGCTGGACACAGCCTTGGTGAGTACAGCGCATTAGTGACTTCAAATGTGATGGAATTTCCGATGGCGGTCAATATTGTACATAAACGCGGTTTGTTCATGAATACCGCTTTTCCGGCTGGAGAAGGAACGATGGCAGCCATTTTGGGAATGGAAAGTGATGAGCTGGAGAAAGTGACGAACGAAGTGACGAACACGACGGGTGTCGTTCAGTTGGCCAATCTAAACTGTCCGGGGCAAATCGTCATTTCCGGAACAAAAGCCGGCGTGGAGCAAGCCTGTCTGGTTGCCAAAGAGCGCGGTGCTAAACGGGCAATTCCACTTGATGTCAGCGGACCATTCCATTCTGAATTGATGCGTTCAGCGTCTCAGGATTTAGCGAAAGAATTAAGTAATTCGTTTCTGTTGGATGCGAAAGTGCCGGTGGTCTCGAATGTCACCGCAAAAGCGGAAACCAACGCCACTCAAATCCAGGATCTTCTTGTTCGACAATTGTATTCACCGGTACTGTGGGAACAGTCTGTCCGTGAAATGATCGATCTTGGTGTCACGGTATTCATTGAAATCGGTCCGGGGAAAGTATTGAGCGGCCTGGTGAAAAAAATTGATCGCTCAGTGAAAACTTTGCCGGTCTATGATTTGGAGTCATTCGAAAAAGCGGTAGAGGAGTTGGCGAAATGAGTAAACTGGCAGGGAAAACAGCCATCATTACAGGAGCATCACGCGGAATCGGAGCGGAAATCGCCCGTAAATTTGCAGCTGACGGCGCCAAAGTGGTCGTCAATTACAGCGGCAGCCAGGAAAAAGCAGAGGCAGTTGTTGCCGAAATTCAAGCAAATGGCGGAGAAGCGATTGCGGTCAAAGCCAATGTCTCGGACTCGGAATCGGTCAAAGCGATGGTCGATGAAACAATGAAGGCTTTCGGATCAGTAGATATTTTGGTGAATAACGCCGGAATCACCCGTGATAATCTCATGATGCGGATGAAAGACGATGAATGGGACGATGTCATCAATACCAACTTAAAAGGCGTTTTTGTCTGTACAAAAGCAGTAACGCGCCAAATGATGAAACAACGCGCAGGACGGATCATCAACATCGCATCCATCGTAGGCGTCATGGGCAATGCAGGGCAGGCAAACTACGTCGCGTCTAAAGCCGGGGTCATCGGTTTGACCAAGACCACAGCACGCGAATTGGCGACTCGGGGCATTACGGCAAATGCTGTAGCGCCTGGATTCATTACAACGGATATGACGGACCAGTTGACTGAAGAAGTCCAAAAAGCTATGCTGGGTCAAATTCCATTGGGTCGTTTCGGAGCTCCTGAAGATGTTGCAAAAGCAGCGCTCTTCCTGGCTTCTGACGATGCGTCCTATATGACCGGCCAAACACTCCATCTGGATGGCGGCATGGTCATGTAAGAAAGTTTTTTGTATACTGATTTGAGGGGAGGTGACGACATTGTCAACAGTATTAGAGAGAGTAACTAAAGTAATCGTGGATCGTCTAGGTGTAGAAGAGAGCGAAGTGAAACTTGAAGCTTCATTTACCGGTGACCTAGGTGCAGATTCATTGGACGTAGTGGAATTGGTTATGGAACTTGAAGATGAATTCGATATGGAAATTTCTGACGAAGACGCTGAGAACATGGCTACAGTAGGCGACGCAGTAACGTATATCGAGAAGAAGCAAGCATAAGCAAAGAAAAGCCGAAGCGATCGTTAAGACCCGACAGGCATAAGGCGCGTCGACGAAGCGGCGTGTTTTTGCCGCATAGTCGACGTGACTTATGACCCCGAGGGTCTGATCGCTGAAGCTGGACACCAAAAAAAGCAGAAACGATCAATAGATCCTTCTGCCGCACGCAAATACTTAAACAACCATTGACGCACAATTGCTGTTATACTAAGCAGTTGTGCGTCAATTCTCTTTTTGCACAATAGCTGAAAAAAAGGTAAAATTGACGGAAGTACACAAAGGAAGGCAGATAAAAAATGGCAATGAATAAAAAAGCAAATCACCAGAAACCCGGCGTCATAAAAGAAAGCGCCAAAGCGGCATTTGAACAATTGCAAAAAGAGTTGAATGTTTCATTCAACAAGCCTGCATTGTTGTATCAAGCTTTCACGCATTCATCTTATGTGAATGAGCATCGAAGAAAACAATTCACCGACAATGAGCGTTTGGAATTTCTGGGGGATGCGGTATTGGAATTATCCGTTTCGCATTACCTGTATATGAAATATCCAGACATGAGCGAAGGGGAATTGACGAAGCTGCGTGCAGCGATCGTGTGTGAACCTTCACTGGTTTTATTTGCCAACGAACTTGGTTTCGGCAAATACATCCTTCTGGGCAAAGGGGAAGAGTTGACTGGCGGCAGAACACGTCCAGCGTTGCTGGCTGATGTTTTTGAGTCGTATATCGGCGCACTTTACCTAGACCAAGGATTGGAACCTGTTGTCGCATTTTTGGAAATGGTTTTGTTCCCAAAAGTGGAAATCGGTGCTTTTTCGCATGTGATGGATTATAAGAGCCAATTGCAGGAATTGGTTCAGCAGAAAAATACAGGAGTATTGAATTATGAAATCATTGATGAAATCGGACCTGCCCATAGCCGTGTATTTGTGACGCGTGTTTCTCTTGCAGAGCAGGAACTCGGAGTCGGCAATGGCCGGTCGAAAAAAGAGGCGGAACAGCAGGCAGCGCAGCTGGCGATCCGTAAATTGCAGGAAGCGGCGGAGGAGTAACAATGTTTTTGAAAAGATTGGAAGTCATGGGGTTCAAATCATTTGCTGATCGAATCGGCATTGATTTTGTGCCCGGAGTCACAGCCGTCGTCGGACCAAATGGCAGCGGCAAGAGCAATGTCACCGATGCCATCCGTTGGGTGCTCGGAGAACAATCAGCAAAGTCACTGCGCGGCGCTAAAATGGAAGATGTTATTTTTGCCGGCAGCGATTCCCGCAAACCGTTGAACTTTGCGGAAGTTACGTTAATTTTAGACAATACAGATGGCCGCGTCCCTCTCGATTACAGCGAAGTCAGCGTAACGAGAAGGGTTTTTCGCAGTGGAGAAAGTGCCTATCTGCTGAATAAGCAAAATTGCCGGCTGAAGGACATTACGGATCTGTTCATGGATTCCGGGCTTGGCAAAGAAGCCTTTTCCATCATTTCGCAGGGACGCGTGGATGAAATCCTGAATTCAAAAGCCGAGGAGCGCCGATCGATTTTCGAAGAAGCGGCAGGTGTTCTGAAATATAAGCAGCGCAAGAAAAAAGCTGAAGTGAAATTAAATGAAACGGATGAAAACCTTAACCGCGTGCTTGATATCCTGCATGAATTGGATGGCCGTATGGAGCCGCTGCAGATTCAAGCTTCCACGGCAAGGGATTTTCTGGATATGAACGAGCAGCTGAAAGATACCGATATCGCCTTATTGGCTTATGATGCGGGCAATCTGGAGCAGGAGCTGGAGCAGTTGACGCGTGACGCTGCAGGCCATTCAGGAAAAGAGCAGCAATTATCAGCGGAAATCAATACAAAAGAACGGACAGTCACCAAAACACGCCAGTCTCTGTCGAATTTGGACAGTAAAATCGATCAGGCTCAAAATTCCCTTGTTGAAGCCAGTGCAGAGACAGAGAAATGGCAGGGCCGTAAGTTGCTGATGTCGGAGAAAAAAAACAATGCCTATCGCCAGGCACAGCAGCTGCAGGATAATCTTGCTACAGAAAAACTGGAGAACGATTTCCTCAAGAAAAAACACAGCGAACAGCTGGCTTTGCTGGAAGAGCGTAAAGCAGAGCAGCAAACGGTTCGGACAGCTATCAAGGTGCTTGAAGAACAGCTGAACCGGACTCCGGCGGATATCGACAATGAAATCGAAAATTGCAAGTCGGTTTACATCGACTTGATGAATGAACAGGCCACCGTCAAAAATGAATTGAAAAATATCGGTTTGCAGGCACAGCAATTGTCTGAATCAACAGGACGCATTGCATCGCAGCGGACAGACTTTACAGCTGAATTATCAAAGCTGAAGAAAGAAAAAGCCCAAGCGGAAACGAATGTCCAGGAAATCCGGACACTGCTAGAAGACAAGCGCCAACAGTATAAAGACAATGAAGCTTCTTACCAAGTGCAGAAGCAGGCGTTTGACCAGAAGCAATCCATGCTGTTCCAGGCATATCAGTCACAAAAGCAATTAGGCGCACGGATTGAAACGCTGCAGGAACTGGAGGCTGATTTTTCCGGTTTTTTCCAGGGTGTCCGTGAAGTATTGGTTGCACGGGAAAAAGGTCATTTAACAGGAATAAGAGGAGCCGTCGCTGAAATTGCCAAGGTGGAAAAAAATTACGCCAAAGCGATTGAAACGGCTTTAGGCGCTTCGAGCCAGCACATCATCACCGAAAATGAACAGCATGCCCGGGAAGCGATTGATTTCCTGCGTAAAAAAAGAGCCGGCCGCTCGACTTTCCTGCCGATGACTGTCATGAAGGCCAGAAAGATTCCGGAGCATACATTGGCCACTGTGAGTCAGCACCCTTCCTACATCAATATGGCATTTGAACTGGTCGAGTACGATCCGCAATACGGAATGATCATTGAAAATCTCTTGGGCAATGTCATTATCGCTGAAGACTTGAAAGGCGCAACGGCCATCGCCAAGGCGACTGGCAACCGGTTCCGCGTCGTCACACTCGAAGGCGATATCGTCAACGCGGGTGGATCAATGACCGGGGGTGCCAATAAAACCCAAGCTTCATTCTTTTCACGAAAAGCTGAGCTTGATCAATTGCTGGTACAGGCTGAAGAGTTGAAAGAGACGATCCTGAATGCGGAGAAAACAATCCAGAAAGAACAAGCCGACGTTAAAGCGGTGGAAGAGTCCATTCAGATTCTTCGGACCGAAGGCGAAAAATACCGGGACATGGAAGCGGAAAATGCCATTATTCTGCGTGAAATCGAAGCGGTGCTAAAGACCACTTCCGAGCGTTTCCAACTTTTTGAAGCCGAACAGAAAAACAAAGAATATGATTTGACAGAGATAACCAAACGCAAGGAAACGGCTTCTGTGCGGCTTGAAAATATTGTCGGGGAACTGAACGCCATAACGGTGAAAATCGACGAATTGACTTTATTCAAGCAGCAGAACGAATCGGCACGCGATCAGGTTCTGGAGAAATTAGCTGAGCAGAAATCGCTCCATGCCGTGACGAAAGAACGCGTCCTGCAGTTGACCAACAGTGAAGCTGAACTTTTTGAACGCCTGGAAAAAAGCAGCCGTAAGCTGCAGGAGCATCAAAAAGAGCTGCAGTGGATTCAATCGGAAGAAGCGGCGAAAGTCTATTCTGACGAAGAAATCCTTCAGGAAATCGAATCCTGGTCTGCCAAAAAAATGCAGATCCAGCAAACCATCAACCAAACGAAAGAACAGCGGGCAGAGCAGCAGGATAGTTTGAACGGTTTGGAAGAGGATCTGAAAGAACAACAGCGCATCTACAAAGGATATGTAGAAGCGATCCGGATCTGTGAAGTGAAATCGACCCGACTGGACGTCCAGATCCACAGTTTCATTCTCCAGCTCGAAACCAATTACCAGTTGACGCTCGAACAGGCGAAGCAGTTTGAGATGATGGACGAAGAGGCAGCTGTCCGCAGAAAAGTGAAGCTGTTGAAGCAGTCCATAGAAGAGTTGGGACCTGTCCATATCGGAGCCATCGAGGAATTCGACCATGTCTCCGATCGCCATGCCTTTTTGACCGAGCAGCGCAATGATCTGAACGAAGCAAAAGACACTTTGCGTACTTTGATCCGGGAGATGGACGGGGAAATGACCAGTCGCTTCGACGATACCTTCCATGCTATCCGGATACAATTCCAACGTGTCTTTAAAGAGCTGTTCGGTGGGGGCTCTGCCGACCTGGTATTGACCGATCCCAAGGATATGCTGTTGACAGGTGTTGAAATCATCGCCCAGCCGCCTGGCAAGAAGCTGCAGAACTTAAGTTTGCTGTCAGGCGGAGAGCGCGCATTGACTGCCATCGCCCTGTTGTTTGCGATTTTGAATGTGCGTCCTGTGCCGTTCTGTGTGCTCGATGAAGTAGAGGCAGCGCTTGATGAATCAAATGTCGTGCGTTACAGTCAATACCTGAAGAAATTCAGTGAAGATACGCAATTCATCGTCATTACACACCGCAAAGGAACGATGGAAGGGGCAGACGTCCTGTACGGCATTACGATGCAGGAATCCGGGATTTCGAAATTGGTGTCTGTTAAACTTGAAGAGAAAATTTAAAAGAGGAGTGGTCACGTGAGTTTCTTTAAAAAATTAAAAGATAAATTTGCCGGAAACACCGAGGCTGAAGAATCAACTGAAAAATACAAAGAAGGGTTAGCCAAAACCCGTACCGGCTTTACATCGAAGATCAATGATCTGGTAGCAAAATACCGCAAAGTCGATGAAGACTTTTTCGAGGAATTGGAAGAGATCCTGTTGCAGGCAGATGTCGGTTTCGAAACGGTCATCGAATTGATGGATGAATTGCGTTTTGAAGTGCAACGAAAAAATGTACGGGACACGTCCAATGTCCAATCCGTCATTTCTGAAAAACTGGTGGATATTTATGAGGCTGGCGAAGCGGAAACCAATGAAATCAATTTTGTTGATGGACTGACAGTGATTTTGATGGTCGGTGTCAACGGTGTCGGCAAAACGACGACTATCGGTAAAATGGCTCATCGATTCAAGAGTGAAGGCAAAACCGTCATGCTTGCTGCTGGTGATACATTCCGGGCCGGAGCCATTGAGCAATTGGATGTCTGGGGCCAGCGTGTAGGCGTCGATGTCATCAAGCAAAGCGAAGGGTCAGACCCTGCGGCAGTCATGTATGACGCTGTCCGTTCGGCCAAATCCCGTGGAGTGGATGTGCTGATCTGCGATACAGCAGGGCGTCTGCAGAACAAAGTCAACCTGATGAATGAACTGCAGAAAGTGCACCGTGTCATTTCACGTGAAATACCAGGAGCGCCTCACGAGGTCCTGTTGGCTCTTGATGCCACGACCGGCCAAAATGCGATGATTCAGGCACAGATGTTCAAGGAAGTGACAGACGTTACAGGCATCGTCCTGACGAAACTGGACGGAACGGCAAAAGGCGGCATCGTACTGGCCATCCGCAATAAGTTGAAGATTCCGGTGAAATATGTCGGGCTTGGCGAAAAGCTGGATGACCTCCAGCCGTTCGATGCACAAAAATATGTCTATGGTTTATTTGCTGAAGGATTGGATAAAGAGCAGCAACTGGAAGATGCTGAAGCAGACAAGTAAAATTACTTGACAGCTATTCGGATTTTCAGTATTCTAAGCAGTAGTATGAATGGGGTGAGCGTCAATGATGGGACTGGAAAAAACAACCCGCATGAATTATTTGTTTGATTTCTATCAGGAGCTACTGACACCTAAACAGCGGAGCTATATGATGCTGTATTATTTAGATGACCATTCACTGGGTGAAATTGCTGAAGAATACAACATCACCCGTCAGGCCGTCTATGACAATATTCGGCGGACGGAAGCGATGCTGGAAGAATATGAGCGCAAATTGCAGTTGTTTGAGAAATTTCAAAAACGGCAGCAATTGGTTTCGTCATTTGAAAAACAGCCATTCACAGAAGAGCGCGTCCAGCAATTTCTGGGCGAACTGAAGGAATGGGACTAGGAGGCGGAAAGAATGGCATTTGAAGGATTATCCGAACGCCTGCAAGGCACCATGACAAAGATCAAAGGTAAAGGAAAAGTCAACGAAGCAGACGTTAAGGAAATGATGCGTGAAGTTCGTTTTGCCTTAATCGAAGCGGATGTCAACTTGAAAGTCGTTAAGGAATTCGTCAAGAAAGTCAGTGAACGGGCAATTGGCCAGGACGTCATGGATAGCCTGACGCCAGGCCAGCAGGTCGTTAAAATCGTAAAAGATGAACTGACCGAATTGATGGGCGGCGAAGAGCGGAAAATCGAGTTTTCCTCAAAACAGCCGACTGTCATCATGATGGTCGGTCTGCAGGGGGCCGGTAAAACGACCACTACAGGGAAACTTGCCAACCTGCTGCGCAGAAAACACAATCGCAAGCCGTTATTGGTGGCGGCCGATGTCTATCGTCCGGCAGCAATCCAGCAGCTTGAGACGATCGGCAAACAACTGTCCTTGCCGGTTTTCTCCAAAGGGACAGAACTGTCTCCTGTGGAAATTGCCCGTCAGGCGATTGAACACGCAAAAACAGAGCATTTGGATACGGTCATCATCGATACTGCAGGCCGTCTGCATGTTGATGAGGCATTGATGCAGGAATTGAAGGATATCCGTGCCCTTAAAGAGCCGGATGAGATTTTCCTGGTAGTTGATTCCATGACCGGACAGGATGCTGTCAATGTGGCACAGAGCTTTGATGAAGCCATCGGAATTTCGGGTGTCGTTCTGACGAAACTGGATGGTGATACTCGAGGCGGTGCGGCGCTGTCAATCCGCTCTGTCACCCAAAAACCGATTAAATTTGTCGGGATGGGCGAAAAAATGGACGCGCTTGAAGCTTTCCATCCGGAACGCATGGCTTCACGCATCCTTGGCATGGGGGATATGCTGTCGCTGATTGAAAAAGCGCAGTCGAGCGTCGATGAAGAAAAAGCGAAAGAGTTGGAAGAGAAGTTCAGAACTTCCACGTTTACTTTTGATGATTTCCTGGAACAGATGTCGCAGGTCAAACAAATGGGGCCATTGGATGAAATTTTGAAAATGCTCCCTGGCGCCAATAAAATCAAGGGGCTCGAAAACGCTAAAGTGGATGAAGGCCAGATGGATCGTGTGGAAGCCATTATCTACTCGATGACGAAAAAAGAGAAAACGACACCCGAAATCATCAATGCAAACCGCAAAAAACGGATTGCCAAAGGTTCAGGAACATCGATTCAAGATGTCAACCGACTCTTGAAACAGTTCGAGGATATGAAGAAAATGATGAAACAAATGTCTGGCATGAACACGAAAAAAGGCAAAAAGAAAATGGGAATGTCAGGCCTGGACTCACTTTTCAAGTAAAATTTTAAGGTGTTAAGAAAAAATACTTTACAAACTATTTAAAGCTTGCTAATATAATATCTTGTGTGAAACTATTCGGAGGTGCTTTAAGAAATGGCAGTAAAAATTCGCTTGAAACGTATGGGAGCTAAGAAATCTCCTTTTTACCGTATTGTAGTAGCTGACTCACGTGCTCCACGTGACGGCCGTCAAATCCAGACAGTAGGTACTTACAACCCGCTGACAGTTCCAGCTGAAGTTAAGATCGACGAAGAACTAGTGTTGAAATGGCTTCATGATGGTGCAAAACCATCTGATACTGTACGCAACTTGTTTTCTCAAAAAGGCATTATGGAGAAATTCCATAACGAAAAATTAAGCAAGTAAGGGAGATTTTCTTATGAAGCAGCTGATTGAGACCATTGTGAAACCGTTAGTTGATTATCCGGAAGAAGTTCGTGTCGAAACCGACGAAAACGCAAGCCGAATTGTCTACAAGCTTTCTGTGCATCCTGAGGATACAGGGAAAGTCATCGGAAAGCAGGGACGTGTGGCGAAAGCTGTCCGTTCAATTGTGTACTCAGCAGCAGGTGGTTATCATAAGAAGAAAACTTACCTCGATATTGTGGATTAAGGAAAAAGAAGGAGCCCAGGTTCCTTCTTTTTTTTTCAGAAAAATAGCACCGGAAGGATGTTTGCTTGTGCAATGGTTTAATGTAGGAAAAATTGTCAATACCCATGGAATTCGTGGAGAAGTGCGCGTTTTGTCCCGTACCGATTTTCCGGAAGAACGTTTTGCGGTTGGTTCAAAACTTGGACTTTTTACACCGGATGCAAAAAAGCCGATCATGGTGAAGATCGCCAGCCACCGCCAGCATAAGAACTTCGAATTGGTGACTTTTGAAGGCTATCCGAATATCAATGACGTGGAGCCGTTCAAAGAGTCCTATCTGAAGATTGCTGAACATGATTTAACCGAACTCGAAGACAATGCATTCTACCATCACGAAATTTTAGGGTGTACGGTTTTCACGACAGAAGGACAGGAACTCGGAACCATCAGTGAAATTTTGGAAACGGGCGCCAATGATGTCTGGGAAGTCACGCCGAAAACTGGGAAGAAGCATTATATTCCATATATCGAAGACATCGTCAAAGAAATTGACATAGATGAAAAGAAAGTGACCATCGAAGTCATGGAAGGTTTGTTGTCTTGATGAATATAAATGTCCTATCGCTGTTTCCCCCCATGTTTGAAGGGGTCTTCCAGCACTCGATCATGAAAAAAGCACAGGAAAAAGGTGCAGTCAGCCTGAATGTCGTGGACATTCGAGAGTTTGCCGATAATAAGCGCCAAGTAGATGATTACCCTTTCGGCGGCGGCGCCGGTATGGTGCTAAAGCCTGAACCTATTTTTAATGCTGTTGAAAGCCTGGTGCAAGAAAGCAAGCCGCGCGTCATCCTGATGTGTCCGCAAGGCGAACGCTTTACCCAGCAAAAAGCGGAAGAGCTGGCAGCTGAACAGGAATTGGTGTTTATCTGCGGCCATTATGAAGGCTACGATGAACGAATCCGGGAACATTTGGTCACGGACGAAATTTCCATTGGCGATTTTGTGCTGACCGGTGGAGAGCTTGCAGCCATGACTGTCATCGACAGTGTCGTCAGACTGCTTCCGGGGGTGCTGGGAAACGCTGACTCGCCAGTTCGCGACTCATTCTCTACAGGCATGCTGGAACACCCTCAATACACGCGTCCGGCTGAATTCAGAGGCTGGAAGGTGCCGGACGTGCTGACTTCCGGCAATCATGGCAAAGTCGATCAATGGCGCGAAGAACAAACCTTGAAACGGACGCTTGAGCGCCGCCCGGATCTGCTCGACAAAATCGAATTGAGCGACAAGCAAAAGAAAATCATCGCTGAACTGAAAAAACAAAAATAGATCGCAGACTGCTCTTGCGCAAGCAATTGTTTAGTGGTATTATGGACACTGTACTTTTATGTGAAGTACAGGATCACGATGTTCCGCTGCAACAGTTCATTTGGGTGTAAGAGCATCTGTAGAAGGAGAGAAAAATAATGCAAAACATTATTACAGAAATCACTAAAGAACAGCTTCGTACGGATCTTCCAACGTTCCGTCCTGGAGATACTGTCCGCGTCCACGTTAAAGTTGTCGAGGGTACACGCGAACGTATTCAGGTATACGAAGGAGTAGTCATCAGCCGTCGCGGAGGCGGGATCAGTGAATCATTCACTGTTCGCAAAATCTCTTACGGTGTTGGTGTTGAGCGTACATTCCCTGTACACACACCAAAAATTGCACAGCTTGAAGTTACCCGTCGTGGTAAAGTACGCCGTGCGAAATTGTATTACTTGCGTGACCTACGCGGTAAAGCAGCTCGTATCAAAGAAATTCGATAAGATCGCATTAATGAGAGAGGGCGCTTGCGCCCTCTTTCTTTTTGCTAAAAAGCTTATTTCCTTGTACAATTAAAGCAGTAAGTATAGGGAGGAACACGCATGGAGACTGAAGTGAAGAAGAAGAATGAAATGTGGGAATGGTCCAAAGCTCTATTGATCGCCTTCGGTTTAGCAGCAATTATCCGTTTCTTTTTATTCACGCCGATTGTCGTAGATGGAGAGTCGATGATGCCGACTTTGGAGCATGGGGACCGCATGATCGTCAACAAGATCGGTTATTCAGTCGGCGAACCTGACCGTTTCGACATCATCGTTTTTCATGCGCCGGAGCAAAAAGATTATATCAAGCGGATCATCGGCTTGCCGGGAGATCATGTAGCCTATGAAGACGATCAGTTATATATAAATGGAGAAGCAGTGGAAGAACCTTATCTGGATATCTATAAGCAAGGAATCACCGGTACTCTGACTGAAGACTTTGTTTTGGAGGATGTTACCGGAGGAGAAAGCATCATACCGGAAGGTTCTGTTTTTGTCATGGGCGATAATCGACGCGCAAGCAAAGACAGCCGCCATATCGGATTGGTCCCGACTGATGATGTCATCGGTGACACAAGTTTCGTTTTCTGGCCGTTGCCTGAAGCGGGAATTGTAAAATAAGGAGTGGTTTTATGACGATACAATGGTTTCCTGGACACATGGCGAAAGCACGGAGACAAGTTACTGAAAAGCTGAAATTGGTGGATATTATTTTTGAACTTGTTGACGCCAGGTTACCTTTATCTTCACGAAATCCGATGATCGATCAAGTGATTCAGCAAAAACCGCGTCTCATTATTTTAAACAAAATGGACATGGCCGATGAAGTTGAAACGAAAAAGTGGATTCGATATTTTGAAGATCAAGGTACCCGTGCAGTAGCGATCAATTCCCTTGAAGGCAGAGGGCTGCAATTGGTGACAAAAGCATCAAAAGAAATACTGACAGAAAAATGGGATCGCATGATCGCCAAAGGCATCAAGCCCCGTGCCATCCGTGCTATGATTGTCGGAATTCCGAACGTCGGGAAATCGACGCTCATCAACCGCTTATCGAAAAAGAGCCTGGCTAAGACCGGGAATATGCCGGGTGTCACGAAAGCGCAGCAATGGATCAAAGTCGGCAAGGAAATTGAATTATTGGATACGCCGGGTATTTTATGGCCGAAGTTTGAAGACCCGGAAACGGGCTTGAAATTAGCCGTTACGGGAGCAATCAAAGACTCGGTCATCCAAATGCAGGAGTTGGCCATCTATTCGTTGAAGTTCCTGGAAGAACGTTATCCGGACCGCATGATGGAAAGATACGGCATCGATCACGTCGATGAAGAAATCGTCGTCACCTTTGACCATATCGGTAAAAAACGCGGCTGTTATGATCAGCATGGCGATGTCGACTATGAAACAACGGCCGAAGTGATTGTCCGGGATATCCGGAATCAGCATTTGGGCAAAGTGACGTTCGATTACAGAGATGAAATGATAGAAGAAGAGTGAGGATTCGCTCCATTCGATAAAAAGCTGCTCCTCGATATTTTGAGGAGCAGCTTTTTTGGGCTGGAGGAAACGAAGCCAATACAGAAAATAAGCTATAGAGTTAAGGCAAATCATCGAAGGAAGAAGTTGAAGAGATGCAAACAACGAATGAAATAAAAGATAAGCTGAACGGACTGGTGGAATGGCAGCCGTGGATGGAAGAGCTGAAAAGCGATTCACGTAAAAGCGTCCAGACTTTATTGGCTTCCTGGCAGCGGAAACAAGTGCTGCGGGAAAAGCTGATGGAACATCACAGTTCAAAGCTGCTGTTTGATGCAGCATTCAGGACAGTGGAAACCGATCTTGTGGCTGGCATCGACGAGGCGGGAAGAGGGCCGCTCGCTGGTCCGGTCGTAACGGCGGCTGTCATCTTGCCCGAGGATTGCTCGAGCCTTATCGGTTTGGACGATTCCAAGCAATTGAGCAAAGCCAAACGCGACCAGTTTGCGGAAATCATCAAAAGGATCGCCATCAGCTATTCAGTCCATATACAGCCTCCGGAAGAAATTGACCGTGTGAATATCTATCAGGCCACAAAAGGGTCCATGGCTGCAGCTGCTTTAGCGCTATCCCCTGCACCTGATATCGTACTGGCTGACGCAATGATGCTGAATCTGCCGATGCCGTGTGAATCCATCATCAAAGGCGATGCCCAGAGCTTGAGCATTGCGGCCGCTTCAATTTTGGCGAAGACAGGAAGGGATGCCATCATGGAAGAGTATGCTGCCCAGTATCCGCAATACGGCTTCGAAAAACACGCCGGATATGGAACAAAAGAGCATGTTTCCGCGCTTGAAAAGCATGGTCCGTGTAGAATCCATCGGAAGACGTTCGAACCTGTCAAATCTCTCTTAACGAAAAGTTCTCTGTTCTAAGCAAAGGAATTTAATCGGCTCAGCTAACTTCGGTGGACATTCTGTGACAACTTTAATACAATGGTAAAGGTAATAAAATTACGATAGAGATGTTTGATTGGAGGATGACAGATGAATATCCATGAATATCAAGGAAAAGAACTCCTCAGACAATACGGCGTAGCAGTTTCTTACGGCACCGTTGCTTTTTCTCCGGAAGAAGCAGTGAAGGCAGCTAAAGAACTGAGCACGGATGTTGTCGTGGTGAAAGCACAAATCCACGCAGGTGGACGAGGCAAAGCCGGCGGTGTAAAAATCGCTAAAAACCTGGATGAAGTCCGTACATATGCTAAAGAACTGCTAGGTAAGGTTCTTGTGACTCACCAGACAGGTCCAGAAGGCAAAGAGATCAAGCGCTTGTTGATCGAAGAAGGATCTGACATTAAAAAGGAATACTATGTCGGATTGGTACTCGACCGCCAAACTTCACGTGTCACTCTTATGGGCTCTGAAGAAGGTGGAGTCGATATTGAGGAAGTTTCTGAGAACACTCCTGAGAAAATCTTCAAAGAAGTGATCGATCCAGTGATCGGTTTGACTGGTTTCCAGGCACGCCGTATGGCTTTCAACATGAACATTCCGCCAAAGCTTGTCAACAAAGCGGCAAAATTCATGCTTGGCCTATACACTGTATTTATCGAAAAAGATGCTTCAATCGTTGAAATCAACCCATTGGTTGAAACGGGCGACGGCAATATCTTAGCGCTTGACGCGAAGTTTGATTTCGATGAAAACGCTCTTTACCGCCACAAAGACATTGTGGAACTTCGTGATTTCGACGAAGAGGATTCAAAAGAAATTGAAGCTTCCAAGTATGACTTGAGCTATATTTCTTTGGATGGGAACATCGGCTGTATGGTTAACGGCGCCGGACTTGCTATGGCAACGATGGATACGATCAACTACTACGGCGGAACACCCGCTAACTTCCTTGACGTTGGGGGCGGTGCGACCGCTGAAAAAGTAACGGAAGCTTTCAAAATCATTCTTTCTGATAAGAATGTAAAAGGAATCTTCGTTAACATTTTCGGCGGTATCATGAAGTGTGACATCATTGCGGAAGGCGTAATCCAGGCTGCGAAAGAAGTAAGCCTTGACGTGCCGCTTGTAGTCCGTCTTGAAGGAACCAATGTAGAAATCGGTAAAAAACTGCTTAATGAATCAGGTCTTAATATTGTGGCTGCCGGTACGATGGCAGACGGCGCTAAACAGATCGTAGAACTCGTAGGCTAAAGAAGGGCAGGGACAAAAATGAGTGTATACATTAACAAAGACACAAAAGTGCTTGTACAGGGAATTACAGGGTCAACTGCCCTTTTCCACACAAAGCAAATGCTTGAATACGGAACGAAAATCGTTGCGGGTGTAACACCAGGTAAAGGCGGAACTGAAGCTGAAGGCGTACCTGTCTTCAACACTGTAGAAGATGCAGTGAAAGCTACAGGAGCTAATGTATCTGTAATTTACGTACCGGCACCTTTCGCAGCTGACGCAATTCTTGAAGCTGTTGAAGCTGATCTTGACATGGCAATCTGCATCACTGAACACATCCCAGTACTCGATATGGTGAAAGTGAAGCGTTACATGGAAGGCAAGAAAACGCGTCTAGTTGGACCGAACTGCCCGGGCGTAATCACTCCGGACGAATGTAAAATCGGCATTATGCCTGGATATATCCACAAAAAAGGACATGTCGGCGTTGTTTCACGTTCAGGTACATTGACATATGAAGCGACTCACCAATTGTCTGAAGAAGGAATCGGCCAGTCGACAGCTGTCGGCATCGGCGGAGATCCAGTAAACGGCACTAACTTTATCGACGTATTGAAGGAATTCAATGAAGACGAAGATACTTACGCAGTCGTAATGATCGGTGAAATCGGCGGAACAGCTGAAGAAGAAGCTGCTGAGTGGGTTAAAGCGAACATGACGAAACCTGTAGTAGGATTTATCGGTGGCCAAACGGCACCAGAAGGAAAACGTATGGGCCATGCCGGTGCGATCATTTCCGGTGGTAAAGGTACAGCTGCTGATAAAATCAAAGCAATGAATGAAGCAGGCATCGAAGTTGCAGATACTCCGTCTGTTATCGGAGAAACGTTGATCAAAGTCATCAGAGAAAAAGGGTTATACGACAAGTGTAAAACCCATTAATACAAAAAGCTCGAAATGCTGGAAAGACAGCGTTTCGAGCTTTTTTTTCTTCACCAACGGTCACTGTATAACCGCCTGCCGAATGAACAGTAACTTATAGAGTCCACTCATAAGAAAAATATCGAGGTAAACTTTTCCTGTTTTTCGGTTTTGCCGTAAATATCAATTGCTAATCATACGTAACGAGATCGACGTGGTTTCATTTGGTGAAAAAAGATCGATTGCAATTTATTATTCATCAAGCGGAAACGCAATCATAGCCGATTTATCAAGCACTTTCGTATGATAATTCAATAGGCTTGTTCGGATAGAAACGGCAAGACTTAAACAGTCTTTTAAACGCATTCCGCAGCATCAACCTTTTTTTATATAGAAGAAACTCTAGGTTTTTTGGATAAAAAATGGAAGCCGAATATTCTGGAATTCTTCAGGTTTACGGCGGACGAAAAACCGATTAAACTGGAGTTTAGGCGCATGACAGTCTGATGCGCTTTCATTTAGCCCAAATAGAAGAGGAGGAAGGAAATGAACAAAGAATTTACGGAGCGTTTATTGGCACTGCATTATGTGTACCCGAAAAGTTTGCAGAAATTATTGCCGCTGTTGGCAGAGGATCCAGACTTATCTAAGCTGGAACGGAAATCCCCGTATGAACTGATGATGCTCTTGAATATCAAACGGGATCAGGCGGAGAAACTGAAAGCTTCTTACCGACATACCTTAACATTCCCCTTAAGTGAAACCTACGCCAAGCATAAGATACTCCCCATATCTTATCAGCATCCCCTATATCCTGGAAGCCTGCTGGAATTGATCGACCCACCCGCTGTCCTGTACGCCAAAGGTGACGCCGCTTTGTTGGCAGAACCCCAAAAAATAGCCGTGATCGGTTCGCGTAAAGCCTCCGCTTATTCAGAAAAAGCCATGCAGAAAATCATTCCGCCGCTTCTTGAAAAGGGCTTTATCATCGTCAGTGGACTGGCGATTGGAGCAGACGCCATGGCACATCAAAAAACGATTGATTTAGGCGGGCGTACAATCGCCGTCACGGGCAGTGGTTTTCTCCATCCGTACCCAAAAGAAAACGCAGAACTAAACAATATAATAGAAGAAAATCATCTGGTTTTAACTGAGTATCCGCCCTATATGAAGCCCCTAAAATGGAATTTTCCAATGAGGAACCGCATCATCAGCGGATTATCGAGAGGAATTGTGGTTACGGAAGCTCTAGTGAAAAGCGGCACCTTGAGCACAATTGAACATGCGCTGGATCATGGAAAAGATATTTTTGCAGTTCCAGGCGATATTTCATCGCTTTTATCTGAAGGACCGCATAAATTGATTTCAGAAGGCGCAAAACCGGTCTGGAACGGCTGGCAAGTGCTAGAAGAATACCAACATATGACAGCTGAAAAACAATGAAAAAAATGAAAAGCCTTGCATTAAGCTAAAATCTGTTATACATTTTGCAACAGGTAATTCTTTTAAGCAGTTTTGAGAAACCTCTATGAGGAGGAAATAGTTATGGCGGATTTTTTAGTGATTGTTGAGTCGCCTGCAAAGGCTAAGACAATCGAACGGTATTTGGGTAAGAAATATAAAGTCCGTGCTTCACTTGGACATTTACGCGATCTTCCCCGGAGTCAAATGGGTGTAGACGTAGAAAACAATTATGAACCTCGTTATATTACAATAAGAGGCAAAGGCCCGATATTACAAGACCTTAAAAAAGAAGCGAAAAAAGCGAAAAAAGTCTTTCTCGCAGCTGACCCTGACAGAGAAGGGGAAGCGATTGCATGGCATTTGGCTACGGCTCTCGGTATTGATCAATCCTCTGACTGCAGGGTAGTCTTCAACGAAATCACCAAGGATGCCATAAAAGAATCGTTCAAGCATCCGCGTAAGATCGACATGGATTTAGTCGATGCTCAGCAAGCGCGCCGTATTTTGGATCGTCTCGTCGGCTACAGCATCAGCCCTTTGCTTTGGAAAAAAGTGAAAAAAGGCCTTTCAGCTGGGCGTGTACAATCCGTAGCCCTTCGATTGGTCATTGATCGGGAAAACGAAATCAAAAATTTTGAACCGGAAGAGTACTGGTCCATTACCGGGGAATTCGAAAAGGCTAAGAAGAAATTCGAAGCGCAATTCTATGGCAACACAAAAGAAAAAATGAAATTGAATAACGAAGCCGATGTCAAAGCTGTCATGGCTTCGATGAAAGGCAAAGACTTCACCGTAAATCGGGTAGTGAAAAAAGAGAGAAAAAGAAATCCATCCCCTTCTTTTACAACTTCTTCACTGCAGCAGGAAGCAGCCCGCAAATTAAATTTCCGAGCCAAAAAGACAATGATGCTCGCGCAGCAATTGTATGAAGGCATATCCGTAGGGAAAGAAGGCATCACCGGATTAATCACCTATATGCGAACGGATTCCACAAGAATCTCTGACACAGCGAAAAAAGATACAATTGACTTTATCGTCGAAAACTATGGGGAACAATACGTTACACAGAAAGTTGCTGCGAAACAGTCAGCAAAATCGCAGGATGCCCACGAAGCCGTGCGGCCGACTAGTGTAATGCGGACACCTGAATCGATGAAGAGTATTCTTTCGCGGGATCTATACCGTCTGTATAAATTGATTTGGGACCGGTTTGTAGCGAGCCAGATGTCACCGGCAGTTCTCGATACCGTCATGGCGGAATTACAAAACGGCGAAGCGGTATTCCGTGCAAACGGTTCACAGGTCAAGTTTCCTGGTTTTATGAAGCTATACATTGAGGGTACTGACGATCAAAAAGAAGAAAAAGATAATATTCTGCCGGAGATGGCTGAAGGTGATATCGTGAAAGCGATTGAAGTCACGCCAAATCAGCATTTTACGCAGCCGCCTCCGCGTTTTACAGAGGCCCGTTTGGTACGGACACTTGAAGAGCTTGGAATAGGACGTCCGTCAACCTATGCACCGACACTGGACACCATTCAGAAACGTGGGTATGTCACATTGGATGCGAAACGTTTCATTCCCACTGAGTTGGGTGAAATTGTCCATCAGCTGGTGCTTGAGTTTTTCCCGGATATCCTTAACATCGAGTTTACCGCCAAGATGGAGCACGACTTGGATACGGTCGAAGAAGGCGAAATCGCTTGGCGTTCCATTATTGATGCCTTTTATCTTGAATTTGAGAAAAACGTCGAAGTGGCGGAAGAGGAAATGGAGAAAGTTCAGATCAAGGATGAGCCTGTAGGTGAAGACTGTGAATTATGCGGTTCGCCAATGGTCTACAAATTGGGGCGCTATGGCAAGTTCATGGCCTGCAGCAATTTCCCGGAATGCCGCAATACCAAAGCCATCGTCAAACATATCGGCGTTAAATGCCCGACGTGTAAAGAAGGCGAGATTGTAGAAAGAAAGAGCAAGAAGCGCCGCATATTCTACGGTTGCGAACGCTATCCCGAATGTGAATTCGTATCATGGGATAAACCGATCGAACGTCCTTGTCCGAAATGCAATGAGTTACTGGTAGAGAAAAAAGTGAAAAAAGGTGTGCAGATCAATTGCACAAGCTGTGATTACAAAGAAGAAGTTCAATAATAATATAGAGGTGTTTGAAAATGACAAAGTATGTAAACGTAATTGGAGCCGGGTTAGCCGGAAGTGAAGCAGCATGGCAAATCGCAAAACGGGGAGTTAACGTCCGTTTATACGAAATGCGTCCTGTAAAACAGACAGCTGCTCACCATACTGATAAATTTGCAGAGTTAGTCTGCAGCAACTCGCTTCGAGCCAATTCCTTGACCAATGCAGTAGGGGTCATCAAAGAGGAAATGCGCAAATTGGATTCGGTCATCATCGATTCAGCTGACCGTGCATCTGTGCCGGCTGGTGGAGCACTTGCAGTGGACCGCCACGAGTTCGCTGGGGCAGTGACCGAGAAAGTAAAAAACCATCCATTGGTGGAAGTGATCAATGAAGAAGTGACTGAAATTCCGGAAGGCATTACGATTATTGCAACCGGTCCGTTGACATCGCCGGCTCTTGCTGAGAAGGTCCGCCAATTGACAGGTGAAGAATATCTGTATTTTTATGACGCGGCAGCGCCGATTGTCGAAAAAGACAGCATCGATATGGACAAAGTCTATTTGAAATCCCGTTACGACAAAGGGGAGGCTGCTTACCTTAACTGTCCAATGACGGAAGACGAGTTTATACGGTTCCATACGGCACTTGTCGAAGCAGAAGTTGTGCCTCTGAAGGAATTTGAAAAAGAAATCTATTTCGAAGGCTGCATGCCAGTTGAAGTCATGGCTGCCAGAGGAGAGAAAACACTGACTTTCGGGCCGATGAAGCCAGTAGGGCTGGAAGATCCGAAAACAGGCAAAATTCCTTACGCCGTCGTTCAGCTTCGCCAGGATGATGCTGCGGGAACCCTTTATAATATTGTCGGGTTTCAGACGCACTTAAAATGGGGACCTCAAAAAGAAGTCCTTAAATTGATCCCGGGCTTAGAGAACGTAGAAATCGTACGGTATGGTGTCATGCACCGCAACACGTTCATCAACTCACCGCGTGTGCTGAAGCCGACCTACCAGTTGAAGGCTGACGAGAATATTTTCTTTGCCGGCCAGATGACAGGTGTCGAAGGTTATGTCGAATCTGCGGGCAGCGGATTGCTTGCAGGCATCAATGCAGCGAAATTGGCATTGGGTGAAGAACTGCTGGTATTCCCTGCTGAAACAGCTTTGGGCAGCATGGCACGGTACATTACAGAAGCTGACAGCAAGAATTTCCAGCCGATGAATGTCAACTTCGGCTTGTTCCCGGATCTTGGTGAGCGCATCCGTTCGAAACAGGAGCGTGCAGAAAGACACGCAGATCGTGCATTGACATCTATTCAAAACTATATGAATACAGTGACAGTTTAATTGATAAAAGCCTCTAAATGTTGGTATAATTTAGAGGCTTTTGTATTTGGTGAAAGGTGGAGCATATATGGAAAAAGAGAAGATGCTTGAATCTTTTATGACCTACATTCAATTGGAGAAAAATTATTCCGAACACACCGTCCACCATTATGAACACGATCTGCTGGATTTTTTTCTGTTTTTGAATGCTGAAGGTGTACCTGATATTAGAGAAGTCGAGTATATACATGCACGAAATTACGTCACAAAGCTATATGACGCCAAATTATCAAGAACCACAGTGTCCAGAAAAATCTCGGCAATCCGCTCGTTTTTCCGATACGGTAATCGCGAATTTGAGTTGAATGAGGCTGCATTCAGGTCTTTATACCATCCAAAAAAAGAAGAGAGGCTGCCTCAATTTTTCTATGAAGAAGAGTTGGCTCAGCTTTTTAAGTCCGTTCAGGGTGAAGATAAATTGTCGATCCGAAATACAGCGCTACTGGAACTATTGTATGCGACGGGTATGCGCGTCAGTGAATGCGTCTCCATTCGACTAGGAGATCTGGATCAGACCATGCAGATTGTCAAAGTCATGGGGAAAGGCAGAAAAGAGCGTTACATCCCTTATGGTCAGTTTGCGCAGGACGCTCTGGAACATTACATGGAGGATGCGCGTCCTAAACTGATGAAGAACCAAAAGCACGACTACTTGTTTGTGAACAGCCGTGGGGAGGTTGTAACTGATCGAGGGGTTCGCCATATCTTAAGCGAATGCATGAAGAAAGCCTCTGTCAATTCTTCTATCTATCCGCATATGATCCGTCATACATTTGCAACTCACCTGATCAATAACGGAGCTGATATCCGGACTGTGCAGGAACTGCTTGGGCATTCCCATTTAAGTTCTACTCAGGTTTATACGCATGTTACCAAAGAACATTTACGGAACACCTATTTAAATTCACACCCGAGAGCTTAGAAAGGGGAATTTCATTATGCAAGAATTTCATGCAACCACGATATTTGCGGTTCAACATAACGGGAAATGCGCGATGTCAGGTGATGGCCAAGTAACGTTCGGCAATGCGGTCGTCATGAAGCATACAGCGAGAAAAGTGCGGAAATTATATAACGGACAGGTCTTGACCGGATTTGCAGGATCAGTAGCAGATGCGTTTACCTTGTTCGAGATGTTCGAAGGAAAGCTGACCGAGTATAATGGCAATCTTCAACGAGCTGCAGTTGAATTGGCAAAGCAATGGCGTGGAGACAAGATGCTGCGCCAATTGGAAGCCATGCTCATCATCATGAACAAAGATGAGTTGCTGCTGGTATCCGGCACTGGAGAAGTGATTGAGCCGGATGATGGCATTCTCGCCATCGGTTCAGGCGGAAACTATGCGCTGGCGGCAGGGCGTGCCTTGAAGAAATATGCAGGAGATAATTTGACGGCAGCACAAATCGCACAATCCGCTTTGGAGACAGCAGCGGACATTTGTGTCTATACAAATCATCAAATCATAGTGGAGGAATTGTCCTAATGAAAAATCAAACTGATTTAACGCCAAGACAAATTACTGACCACCTGGACCGGTATATCGTCGGCCAAAAAGATGCGAAGCGTTCGATCGCCATCGCATTGCGCAACCGTTACCGGAGAAGCCGGTTGGATGAAGAGATGCGAGGCGAAGTAATCCCTAAAAATATCCTGATGATCGGTCCGACAGGTGTCGGGAAAACGGAAATCGCCCGTCGAATCGCTAAATTGACAGGTGCACCTTTTATCAAGGTGGAAGCGACGAAGTTTACAGAAGTCGGTTACGTTGGACGGGATGTTGAGTCCATGGTGCGCGATCTGGTCGAAGCAGCTGTGCGAATCGTTAAAGAAGAAAAGTTTGAAGCAGTCCAGTTTCAGGCAGAGGCGGCAGCCAACGAGCGGATCGTAAAATTGCTGGCTCCATCGTTGCGTAAAAAACAGACCAATCAGAATCCGCTGGAAATGCTGTTCGGCCAAAAGCTTGAGCAAGAAGAAGAGGAACCAACTGCAGAAGTGGAAGTGCGCGTCAAAAGAAGAGAAATCGCCGCTGATTTAAAAGCAGGCAAGCTGGAAGACGAGTGGGTAACAGTTGAAGTGGTTGAGAATTCGCTTTCCATGTTTGATGCCCTGCAAGGGTCGGGAATGGAACAGATGGGTGCGAACATGCAGGATGCTTTTTCTTCGCTTATGCCGAAGAAAAAGAAAAAACGGCGTTTGCAAGTAAAAGAAGCTCGCCGGATTTTGACAACTGAAGAAGCGGCTAAATTAGTGGACGATGAAGAAGTGGCGTCGGAAGCAATCGAACGTGCTGAACAGCACGGCATCATCTTCATCGATGAAATGGACAAAATCGCCAGTAAGAACAGTTCTTCGTCCGCTGATGTTTCCCGGGAAGGGGTACAGCGCGATATTCTGCCGATTGTGGAAGGGTCGACAGTCTCTACAAAATACGGTGCAGTCCAAACGGATTACATGCTGTTTGTTGCTGCAGGTGCTTTTCATATGTCGAAACCTTCCGATTTGATTCCGGAACTGCAGGGGCGCTTCCCGATTCGAGTGGAATTACAGAAGCTTGAAGTCGGAGATTTTGTCAAAATATTGACGGAACCAAAACATTCTTTAATAAATCAATATAAAGCCCTTCTCGAAACAGAGGGAGTTGTGGTACACTTCAATGATGCCTCAATAATCAGACTTGCAGAAATTGCATATGAAGTGAATCAAGACACAGATAATATCGGCGCACGCAGATTGCATACAATACTGGAGCGTTTGTTGGAAGATTTGTCTTTTGAAGCTTCCGAGATTTCTCCGGCACAAATTGACATAACCCCCCAATATGTGAATGAGAAACTTGAAAATGTGGCAAAGAATAAGGACTTGTCACAATTTATTCTGTAAAACAAGGCGAATTAGTTTCATTAAAGAGTAAAAACCTTTAGAATATTGAATAAACATGGTACGAATTATGTAGGAGGTTCATTTAAATGAATTTATTAGGAAAAACAAGACGAATTAACTCTATGCTGGAAGCAGCAGGCGGCAAAAAAGTAAACTTTAAAGACATGGCTGAGACTTTGAGCGAAGTAATTGAATGCAACGCTTTCGTAGTAAGCCGCAAAGGTAAAGTGTTGGGCTATGCAATCAACCAACAGATTGAGAACGAACGCATGAAAGGGATGCTTGAAGAGCGTCAATTCCCGCTTGAGTATACTCAGAAGCTTTCGAACATCAAGGAAACGACTGAAAACTTGGACGTTAACAGCGAACACACCATCTTCCCTGTGGAAGAGCGTGAACTGTTTAAAAACGGACTGACAACAATCGTACCGATCAACGGCGGCGGCGAGCGTTTAGGAACACTTCTTCTTGGACGTGTAGACGCAGAATTCCACGACGACGATTTAATTCTTGGTGAATACGGCGCTACAGTAGTAGGGATGGAAATCCTTCGCGAAAAAGGCGACCGCATCGAAGAAGAAGCGCGCAGCAAAGCTGTTGTGCAAATGGCGATTTCTTCACTTTCATACAGTGAACTTGAAGCTATCGAACATATTTTCGAAGAACTTGACGGCAACGAAGGTTTGCTGGTCGCTTCTAAAATTGCTGATCGTGTTGGCATTACGCGTTCGGTTATCGTTAACGCACTTCGCAAGCTTGAAAGTGCAGGCGTTATCGAATCACGCTCTCTAGGAATGAAAGGGACATACATCAAAGTATTGAACACGAAATTCCTAGCAGAACTTGAACAATTGAAAATGAACTAAATTGAACTTCGAAAAGGGCTGCCCCAAAAGGTCATGTAAATGACTTTTAGGGGGCAGCCCTTTTTCGTAGCCAAAAAAAGAAGGAGATCCATTGCGGCGGATACTTCTCCAGGCTACTGGTAAACTCTTTCTGCTTTGTGTGAAGCACAGGTTCCGCCGCTTAGCGCCGCTATTTTTGGAGCAGCTGGAATTTTAGTGTAGCTGCTTTAAATATAATGAGAGAAACATGTTGCAGACTAAAGGTGAAGCGTGGTATAATTTCAAATGGTGTTAAATACACACGCATTTCGATTTGAGTCGTAGGTGCCCAACTGGGTAACGGTTCAGAGAAGAAAAATGCGGAGGGAAAAAATAACCTATCAGGAGGAAACAAATCATGGCAGTAATCTCAATGAAACAATTGTTAGAAGCTGGTGTACATTTTGGTCACCAAACTCGCCGCTGGAACCCGAAAATGAAAAAATATATCTTCGTGGAACGTAACGGCATCTACATCATCGATCTTCAGAAAACAGTCCGCAAATTGGAGGAAGCTTATAGCTTCATGAAACAAGTGGGCGAAGAAGGCGGCAAAGTACTTTTTGTTGGTACGAAAAAACAAGCTCAGGACGCGATCAAAGAAGAAGCAGAACGTTCTGGCAACTACTACATCAACCAACGTTGGTTGGGTGGAACACTTACTAACTTCGGTACAATCCAAAAACGTGTGAACCGTTTGAAACAAATCGAGCGCATGGAAGAAGATGGAACTTTCGAAGTTCTACCGAAAAAAGAAGTTGTTCAGTTGAAAAAACAACACGAACGCCTTGTTAAGTTCCTTGGCGGTATCCGTGACATGAGTTCACTACCGGACGTAATGTTCGTAGTTGATCCTCGTAAAGAACGCATTGCAGTTGCAGAAGCAATGAAATTGAACATTCCAATCGTTGGTATCGTTGATACGAACTGTGATCCGGATGAAATCGATTATGTTATTCCTGCAAACGACGATGCAATCCGCGCAGTTAAATTGTTGACTGGTAAAATGGCGGACGCTTTGCTTGAGTCAAAACCGGAAGAAGAAGAAGAAGAAACTCAAGCTGAATCTGCTGAGTAATTCGCAATTTACACAGGTGATAAGCGGCCAACCCCTCTTATCACCTTTTTTTGAGAAAATGGCTACACTATCTTAAAGGAGGAATTTAATCATGGCAGTTACAGCTCAAATGGTAAAGGAATTGCGTGCAAAAACAGGCGCAGGTATGATGGATTGCAAAAAAGCATTAGTGGAAACAGATGGAGATATGGAAGCGGCTCTAGACTTCCTACGTGAAAAAGGTCTTTCAAGCGCTTCTAAAAAAGCGGATCGTATTGCTGCTGAAGGGACAACTTCAATTCTTGTGAAAGAAAACGAAGCAGTCATCTTCGAAGTAAACGCAGAAACAGACTTTGTTGCGAAAAACGAAGGTTTCCAGACTTTGGTAAAAGAATTAGGCGAGCACTTGATCTCAACTAAGCCGGCTACAGTTGAAGAAGCTAATGCTTCAACAATGTCTAACGGTTTGACAGTTGCAGACCATATTTCAAACGCAATCGCTAAAATTGGTGAAAAAATCACATTGCGCCGTTTTGAAGTGCGCACAAAAACAGATGCTGACGCTTTTGGTCCTTACCTTCACATGGGCGGACGTATTTCAGTACTTGTTGTTCTTGAAAACTCTACGGATTCAGATGCTGCCCGCGACATCGCAATGCACATCGCTGCATTGAACCCTAAATATGTATCGCGCGACGAAGTTTCTGCTGACGAAGTAGAGCACGAGCGTAAAATCTTGACTGAGCAAGCTTTAAACGAAGGCAAACCGGAAAAAATCGTTGCTAAAATGGTTGAAGGCCGCCTTGGTAAATATTTCGAAGACATCTGCTTGCTTGACCAGGCGTTCGTTAAGAATTCAGATCAAAAAGTTCGTGATTTTGCAGCTTCTACAGGTGGATCTGTTAAAGAATTCATCCGTTACGAAGTTGGAGAAGGCATCGAAAAGCGTGAAGATAACTTTGCTGACGAAGTAATGAGCCAAGTTAACAAAAAATAAGAACGTTTATCATATGATTTATCTTGGGGAACACGAGTATGTGTTCCCTATTTTTCAATAATTATGTAATGGAGGGTACCGATGAGTGTTCAGCAATATAAACGCATTGTATTAAAACTAAGTGGTGAAGCAATGGCAGGAGGACAAGGTTTCGGATTGTCCCCAGAAATCATCAAATCAGTAGCAAGCCAAGTAAAAGAAGTGGTGGAACTTGGAGTGGAAGTTGCAGTGGTTGTAGGCGGAGGCAATATCTGGAGAGGCAAAGTCGGTTCTGAAATGGGAATGGACCGTGCAACAGCTGACTATATGGGCATGCTGGCAACAGTTATGAACTCATTGGCTTTGCAGGATTCTTTGGAAAAGCAAGACGTTGAAACCCGCGTTCTTTCGTCCATAGAAATGCGCCAAGTTGCTGAACCTTATATCCGCAGAAGAGCTATCCGTCATCTAGAAAAGAAGCGGGTTGTCATTTTTGCAGCAGGTACAGGGAACCCTTACTTCTCAACTGATACAACAGCGGCATTGCGCGCGGCTGAAATTGAAGCCGATGTCATTTTAATGGCGAAAAACAATGTTGATGGCGTTTATTCAGCTGATCCGAAAACGGATTCCACTGCTGTAAAATACGAAGAACTTTCTTATTTCGAAGTGATTCAACAAGGCTTGCAGGTGATGGATTCGACAGCTTCTACACTTTGTATGGACAATGACATCCCACTCGTAGTATTCTCAATTATGGAAAATGGAAATATAAAACGAGCTGTACTCGGAGAAAAAATCGGGACAGTAGTGAGGAGAACATTATAATGCCAAAATCAGTGATGAATGACACTAAATCTAAAATGACCAATGCAATTCAAGCTTTTTCACGTGATTTATCTTCAATCCGTGCTGGCCGTGCAACTCCTTCAATTTTGGATAAGTTGACGATCGATTATTACGGTTCTCCAACACCGGTCAACCAAGTTGCAGGCATTTCCATTCCTGAAGCGCGTTTGATCATGATTCAGCCATACGATAAATCGGTTCTTGGTGATATCGAAAAAGCGATCCTTAAGTCTGACTTGGGCTTGAGCCCGTCAAATGACGGTTCGGTGATCCGCTTGGCAGTTCCTGCATTGACAGAAGAACGCCGCAAAGATCTTGTGAAGCAAGTGAAGAAAGAAGCGGAAGAAGCGAAAGTGGTCATCCGCAACATCCGTCGGGATGCTAATGACGAGTTCAAGAAGCTGGAGAAGAAAAGTGAAATCACGGAAGATGACTTGCGTGGCTATACAGACGACACCCAGAAGTTGACAGATGACAACATTGCAAAAATCGATGAAATGGCTAAAAGTAAAGAAAAAGAGATTATGGAAGTTTAAATCGAACTTCATTTCATGTCTGGCGTCCTGTTAAGCAGGACGCTTTTTCATGCCAAAAATAAACGCTGTATCTTGAAAGAAGCGCACAATGCTGTTTTTTTTGATATGATAAGCAATAGACATGCCGATTTGTAATAGGTGGAGGATTAACTATGTTTAATAAACTATTAAAACGAAATACTGATTTGGTCTTGGAAAACGTAGATCGCTCAGTTTTGATTTCGAACGAAGAAGTTCCGGCTCATATTGCAATCATCATGGACGGCAATGGCCGCTGGGCAAAAAAACGTTCGCTTCCAAGAGTTGCTGGACACCATGAAGGAATGAAGACCGTCCGGAAGGTGACAAAGCTCGCCAATGAACTTGGGGTCAGTGTCCTGACTTTATATGCATTTTCCACAGAAAACTGGAAACGTCCAAAAATCGAAGTGGATTTTTTGATGCGCTTGCCGGAAGAATTTTTAACGACCTTCCTGCCGGAACTGATTGAAGAAAATGTGCGCGTGGAAATGATGGGATACCATCAAAATTTGCCTATGCATACACTTAAAGCCATTAAGAAAGCGAAAGAAGCAACTAAGGACAATACTGGCCTTGTCCTGAACTTCGCTTTGAATTATGGGAGCCGTGCAGAAATTGTAGATGCGGTCAAAGATATTGCCACTCAAGTTGCTGCGGGAACTCTGGACATTTGTGATATTAACGAAGACCTTATTTCGGGTGGGCTTATGACAAAAGGCTTGCCGGAACCGGATTTACTGATTCGTACGAGTGGTGAGGTTCGATTGAGCAATTTTATGCTTTGGCAATTGGCATACACGGAGTTTTGGTTCACGGAAACTTTATGGCCCGATTTTAATGAAGATTCCTTACTGGAAGCGATTGAAAATTATCAGAAACGAAATCGCCGGTATGGAGGGTTGAAAGGAGACGAAGTGAAATGAAACAACGGATTATAACAGGTGTCATTGCTGCAGCTCTATTTATTCCTTTCGTTATTTATGGAGGTCTTCCATTTATTCTGTTGGTTTATTTACTGGGAACGGTAGCATTGCAGGAACTCTTGAAAATGAAGGGCCGGAGTTTGTGGAGCATCCCCGGCCTTATTTCCCTATTGGCGCTTTATGCCTTCATGATGCCCAATCAATGGGCTGTTCAGATTTTTGAATGGACAGGATATGAAAAAGTCGAATTCGCATTTCTAGCCGTCATTCTTCTATTGATACATACAGTCATCGTAAAAAACAGCTTCACTTTTGATGATGCAGCCTTCGCTGTTTTAGGTACTTTATATGTCGGTATCGGTTTCTTTTATTTTATCGAAACGCGTGAAGCCAGCCTCAGCTTTCTGATTTTTGCTTTACTGGTGGTTTGGTTCACTGATTCAGGTGCTTATTTCACAGGCCGCAAAATTGGCAAACGGAAATTATGGCCGGAAATTTCACCCAACAAAACAATAGAAGGTTTTGTCGGTGGCATCATCTGGGCGATTGGGATTGCACTTATCTTCAATTACTTCATTCCATTAAACCACTCGATCTTCCTGATCATCATCGTCACCATCATCGCATCTGTCTTCGGACAAATGGGTGACTTGGTGGAATCTGCTTTAAAGCGGCATTTCAACGTGAAAGATTCTGGCTCGATCTTACCGGGGCACGGTGGAATACTGGATCGTTTTGACAGTATTCTATTCGTCATGCCTTTGCTTCATTTTTTACATTTTATCTAAGAGAGGAAATTGCTGAATGGTTAAGAAAATCATCCTGCTGGGTGCAACCGGTTCAATCGGTGTGCAGACAGCTGATATTATCCGCGAACATCCGCAAGAATTTTCATTGATCGGATTTTCTGCCGGAAAAAATATGGACATCACCCGTAAATTGATCGCTGAATTTACTCCTGAAATTGTATGTGTCCAGCAATCTGAAGATGCCAAAACACTGAAAGCTGAATATCCGGCTGTCTCTTTTGTGGCAGGAGCTGAAGGACTGATTGAAATTGCTGTCTATGACGCCGATATTTTGGTCAATGCTGTACTTGGAAGTGTTGGTCTTGAGCCGACACTGGAAGCGATTAAACTTGGCCGTACCATAGCAATCGCCAATAAAGAAACACTCGTGACGGCGGGACATTTGGTGATGGACAGTGCAAAACAGTACGGCGCAGCGATTCTTCCTGTCGACAGCGAACACTCGGCGTTGTTCCAGGCGTTGAATGGTGAAAAGAAAGACCAGGCAAGCCGATTGATCTTAACGGCTTCCGGCGGCAGCTTCCGTGACTTGACGCGTGAACAGCTGAAAAATGTCACCGTACAGGATGCATTGAATCATCCGAACTGGTCGATGGGATCGAAAATCACGATAGATTCCGCAACCATGGTCAATAAAGGCCTTGAAGTGATTGAAGCACATATATTATTTGATTTCGCATATGCGGACATTGATGTAGTGCTTCACCGTGAAAGCATTATCCACTCGATGGTCGAATTCCAGGACACCAGCGTGATGGCACAGCTTGGGACGCCCGATATGCGGGTGCCGATTCAATATGCCTTGTCCTATCCGGACCGGCTTCCCCGTCAGCACGCGAACCGTTTGAACTTGGCTGAAATCGGAAAATTGAATTTCCAGGAAATGGACTATACACGTTTCCGTGCATTGCAGCTGGCATTCGATGCGGGTGTTGCAGGCGGAACCATGACTACTGTCCTGAATGCGGCAAACGAACAGGCGGTCGCCTTATTCCTTAATGAAGAAATAAAGTTCCTGCAGATCGAAGAACTGATCGAGCGGGCAATGGATCAGCATGATGTTCTGGCCAACCCCGATCTTGAAACGATTCTGCATGTAGATGCTGAAACAAGAAAATCTATAAAAAACATGCTAAAATAACTAAAGATCAAAACCGAATAAGTTTATAAGGATGGGTTCGAAATGGAGACAGTTATCTCGTTTATAATAATTTTCGGTGCTTTAGTTTTTTTCCATGAATTTGGCCATTTCCTTTTCGCAAAACGTGCCGGCATTCTGGTACGTGAATTTGCAATTGGGATGGGCCCGAAAATTTTGGGCATCACTAAAGGAGAAACGCTATACACGTTGCGTTTGTTGCCGATTGGTGGATATGTACGTATGGCCGGGGAAGATATGGATACCATCCAACTTCAGGCAGGCCATCGCATAGGTGTTTTATTGAATAAAGAAGGCCAGGCAAAAAAGATCATCATGAACCAGAAGCACGTTTATCCGGAAATCCTTTTTCTTGAAGTAGAAGAAGCGGATCTGGAAAAAGAGCTGTGGATCAAAGGGTATGATGAAGATGAAAAGCTGGTGCGCATTGACGTTGCGCGCGATGCTGTGGTTGAGGAAAATGGGAGAGAAACCATTTTGGCTCCTTATGACCGGCAGTTTGATTCGAAAACAGTCGGAAAGCGGTTCATGACCATTTTTGCTGGACCCTTATTCAACTTTATCCTCGCATTCCTGATATTCACTGCACTCGGCATGATGCAAGGGATTCCTACCTTCGAGCCAGTAATTACTGAAGTGACGGAGGAAAGTCCGGCAGCTGAAGCGGGTATGCAGAATGGAGACCTGGTGACCGAAATTGAAGGGAATTCGATCGGCACGTGGGATGAACTGGTGGAGTCGGTTCAGAACAATGCCGGTAATCCTCTTGAATTCGAAGTTGAACGTAATGGAGAAGCATTGAACTTTACGATCACTCCTGAAATATCTGAACAGTCACCTGACCAAATTGGCGTCATCGGCGTACTGTATCAAAGCCCGGTAGAAAAAGATTTTCTCGGATCCTTTGTCTATGGCGCTGAGCAGACCGTTTTTTGGTTCAAGGAAATCTTCCGTCTGCTTGGAATGCTGGTGACCGGCCAATTCACGATTGATGCTTTATCCGGTCCAGTTGGGATCTATAAGACGACTGAAGAAGTCGCCAAATACGGATTCTTCACCTTGATGAGCTGGGCAGGCATGCTCAGCATCAACTTAGGGATCATGAACCTGCTTCCGCTTCCTGCATTGGACGGCGGACGCCTGATGTTCTTCATTCTTGAAGCGGTACGCGGAAAACCGGTTGACCGGCAAAAAGAAGGGATGGTCCATTTTGTAGGGATCATGCTGCTCATGCTGCTGATGATCGTCGTCACTTGGAACGATATTCAAAAGTATTTCTTTTAAATAGTCGATTAAGCAATACCGGACAGGCAGTTATTACTGCCTGTCCTGAACTTTTAATCCATCAATAAAAATCCTATAGTCAGTTGAGGTGTATTTTGGAATGAAACAAACAGCAACTTTTATCCCTACTTTACGTGAAACTCCAGCAGATGCAGAAGTCAGATCGCATCAACTCTTATTGCGCGCAGGCTTTATCCGCCAAAATACCAGCGGCATCTACTCATTCCTGCCACTCGGCAAACGCGTACTTCAAAAAGTGGAAACCGTCATCCGTGAAGAAATGGAAGCCGCCAACAGTGTGGAAATCTTCATGCCCGCACTCCAGCAGGCCGAACTATGGCAGGAATCGGGGCGCTGGTATTCGTACGGCGATGAACTGATGCGTTTGAAGGACCGCAATGACCGTGAATTCGCTCTGGGAGCGACTCATGAAGAAGTTATCACGAGCTTGCTTCGCGATGAAATCAAATCGTATAAAAAGCTTCCTTTGAATCTTTTTCAGATCCAGTCGAAGTTCAGAGACGAAAAGCGTCCGCGCTTCGGATTATTGCGTGGCCGTGAATTCCTGATGAAAGATGCTTATTCATTCCATGCGACACCTGAAAGCCTGGATGAAACCTATGATGTCATGATGCAGGCATACACCAATATCTTTACACGTCTTGGCTTGAACTTCCGTGCGGTAATCGCGGATTCCGGTGCCATCGGCGGTAAAGACAATCATGAATTCATGGTGCTGTCTGAAATTGGAGAAGATACGATTGCCTATTCCGACATTTCCTCTTATGCAGCCAACATTGAAATGGCGGCTGTCAATGTAGCTTATCCCGCCTCAGATGAAACGCCGGAAGAAATGGAGAAAGTGGCGACGCCAGATAAGAACACCATTGCAGATGTAGCTGAGTTTTTAGATACAACTGCTGAAAAATGCATCAAGACATTGGTCTTCAAAGCAGACGATGAATTGGTCATCGTGTTAGCAAGAGGAGATCATGAGGTCAATGACGTTAAAGTCAAACATGCGACGGGCGCGAAAGTCATCGACATGGCGACTCCGGAAGAGGTTCAGCAATTATTGTCCTGCGATATCGGTTCTCTAGGTCCGATCAACCTTCCTTCAGATATCCGGCTGTTTGCGGACCATGCAGTTGAAAACATGGTCAATGCTGTAGTCGGCGCCAATGAAAGTGGCTATCATTATAAAAACGTCACACCGGGCAAAGACTTTCCAGTCGAAGCTTACCACGACCTTCGTTTTATCCAGGAAGGCGATGCTTCTCCTGATGGCCAGGGCACGATTCAATTTGCCAAAGGAATTGAAGTCGGCCATATCTTTAAATTGGGAACCACCTACAGCATTCCGTTGAAGGGCACTTTCCTGAATGACCAAGGCAAAGCGATGCCTTATATCATGGGTTGCTATGGCATCGGTGTGTCACGTGTGCTCGCTGCAGTCGCGGAACAATTCCAGGACGACAACGGCTTTACATGGCCGGATATTGTTGCTCCTTACGAGGTTCATCTGGTGCCTGTCAACGTCAAGGACGATGTGCAACGTGAGCTTGGTGAAGAGCTTTATGCCTTGCTGAAATCAAATCGCTACGAAGTGCTGCTCGATGACCGCAAGGAACGGGCAGGCGTGAAATTCACGGATGCAGATCTGATCGGGTTGCCGATCCGCATTACGATCGGCAAAAAAGCGGCTGAAGGAATACTGGAAGTCAAAATACGGCGGACAGGTGAAACATTCGAGTGGACGCGTGAAGAATTACTCGATCAATTACAGCAGTTCTTTAAAAAATAACAGCAAAATCTGATATGATGAAAGGAAAGTACAATATGTACTTTCCTTTCTTTTTCTGCTCGTTTCTATAGCTATAAGCGTCAGGTATGACAAGCACTTGCGCTTTTTTAAATTACTACCACGAAGGGGATAATTATGACAAACCAGCAAGACTCCAAGATGCGATTCAAATTGCTGCTTCAGCATCTCGACTTAGCGGACGATGTACATATGCCCTTTTTCGAAGAGGCTGAACTGACACGGATGACCGTCCATAAAAAAGAACGGTCGTGGAAATTTCTTGTGAAACTGAAGAATATCCTGCCGATCGATTTGTACCTATTATTAAAAGAACGACTTTATAGCACGTTTTCACCCATCGCTTCAATTCAATTGAACATTGAGGCGGCGCAGGAAACCGTACAGGAAGACCTTGTATTATCTTATTGGAGATACGCTGTCGAAGAACTGGCGGACATGGCGCCCCCGTTGCGTGAGCGATTATTGTCACAGGCGCCTGTCTGGAATGGCAATAAGCTGTTATTGAAATGCAACCATGAACACGAAATGATGGCGCTGAAGTCAAAATACAGCGAAAAATTAGCGGGAGTATATCATCAGTTCGGCTTCCCGCATGTTGCCATCGATTTCCAGCTGTCAGACGAAAACCAGGAAGCGGCCCATGAAGCGTTCATGGCGGAACGCCTGCGTGAAGAAGCGGAAATGGCAAATAAAGCATTGTCCGATATGAAGAAACGAGAGACAAACCGCAAAGAGAACGGTACTCCATCCGGTCCATTCCAAATGGGTACAGCCATCAAGCCGGATGAAAATATTGTTGAGATCAAATCCATTGTCGATGAAGAACGCAGAGTGACCATTGAAGGCTATGTATTTGATGCCGAAGTAAGAGAGCTTCGGAGCGGCCGTTCCTTGTTGACAGTAAAAATCACAGACTATACCGATTCGATTCTCGTGAAGATGTTCTCGCGTGACAAGGAAGATGCCGAATTGATGGCCAATGCCAAAAAAGGCATGTGGCTGAAAGCGCGCGGCTCGATCCAAACTGACACCTTTGTCCGTGACTTGGTGATGATGGCGCAGGATATGGTTGAAATCAATCCCGTACTTCGACGGGACACGGCAGAAGAAAAACGCGTCGAATTGCATCTGCATACGCCGATGAGCCAAATGGATGCAGTTTCATCTGTTGAGTCACTGGTCAGCCAAGCGGCCAAATGGGGACATCCAGCCATCGCCATTACGGATCATGCCGGTGTACAATCCTTTCCGGATGCCTATGCAGCCAGCAAAAAGCATGGCATCAAAGCGATTTTTGGGTTGGAAGCGAATTTAGTCGATGACGGAGTGCCGATTGCTTATGAGGAGCGCCATGCTTTATTGGAAGAGGAAACTTTTGTGGTTTTTGACTTGGAGACGACAGGCCTATCTGCCGTTTACGATACGATCATCGAGCTTGCTGCAGTGAAGATCAAAGGCGGACAGATCATCGATAAGTTTGAGAGCTTTGCCAACCCGCACCATGAGCTGTCGTCAACGACGATCGATTTGACGGGCATCACGGATGACATGGTCAAGAATGCACCCGAAGTGGAAGACGTAATCCGCAAATACCACGAGTGGGCAGGAGATCATATAATGGTCGCCCATAACGCTTCATTCGATATGGGCTTCCTGTATGTCTGCTATAAGAAATTCGGCATTGATAAGAAGCATGCCACGATCGATACATTAGAACTGGCGCGCATGCTTCATCCGGAACTGAAAAATCACCGATTGAATACATTGGCCAAGAAGTTCGGGATCGAACTGACCCAGCATCACCGGGCGATCTACGATACCGAAGCAACTTCGTATCTATTGACGCATCTATTAAAAGAAGCTGATCAAAAAGGCATTCTCTACCACGATCAGCTCAATGATTATGTCGGAAGCGGCGACGCTTATAAACGGTCCCGGCCGACGCACTGCACGCTGTTGGCGCAAAATGATGAAGGCTTGAAAAACCTCTTCAAATTGGTGTCGGCTTCTCACATCGATTATTTCTACCGGGTACCCCGAATTCCGCGTTCGTTGCTGCAAAGGCATCGGAAAGGGCTGCTGGTCGGCTCGGGCTGCGATAAAGGCGAAGTTTTTGAAGCAGTGATGCAAAAGTCAATGGAAGAAGTCGAAAAGATGGCTCAATTCTATGATTATATGGAAGTTCATCCGAAAGAGGTCTACTCACATCTGATTGAACGGGAAATGATCCGTGATGAATGGAATTTAGAGGACATCATCCGTAAACTGGTGAAAGTCAGCCGTAAATTGGAAATTCCTTTGGTTGCCACAGGAAACGTCCATTACCTGGACGAAACGGATGCCATCTTCCGGCAGGTGCTGATCGGTTCCCAAGGCGGAGCTAATCCACTGAACCGCCAGAAACTGCCGAAAGTACATTTCAGGACGACCAATGAAATGCTGGACGCCTTTGACTTTCTTGGGGCTGAAACAGCGCACGAACTGGTGGTTGAGAATTCGGTTAAAATTTCCGAAATGATCGATGTCGTCAAGCCGATTAAAGATGAATTGTATACACCAAAAATTGAAGGCGCCGATGAAGAAGTCCGCGAATTGAGCTATAATATGGCAGCCCAGATTTATGGTGCTCCATTGCCTGAAATCGTGGAAGCCCGTATCGAGAAAGAATTGAAATCCATCATCGGGCACGGATTTGCGGTTATCTATCTGATTTCGCACAAACTCGTGAAGAAATCACTGGACGATGGTTACTTGGTAGGGTCCCGTGGGTCGGTTGGCTCCTCGCTGGTTGCGACATTGACTGAAATCACTGAAGTCAATCCGTTGCCTCCGCATTACATTTGCAGTAAATGCAAGAAATCGGAGTTCTTTGATGACGGTTCAGTCAGTTCGGGATTCGATTTGAAAGATAAGAATTGTCCGGATTGTGATATTCCATATCAAAAAGAAGGCCAAGATATTCCGTTTGAAACGTTTTTAGGATTTAAAGGAGATAAAGTTCCCGATATCGATTTGAACTTCAGTGGTGAATATCAGGCAGTAGCCCATAATTACACGAAGGAATTATTCGGGGAAGATAATGTTTTCCGCGCAGGTACGATCGGTACAGTAGCGGAAAAAACAGCTTATGGCTATGTCCGGGGCTATGCCAACGACCGCGAGATGACCTTGCGGGGCGCAGAAATCGACCGCCTTGTGCAAGGCTGTTCGGGAGTCAAGCGCAGTACTGGACAGCATCCTGGGGGGATTATCGTTGTCCCAGATTACATGGACATCTATGATTTCACGCCGATTCAATTCCCGGCAGATGCCCAGGATTCGGAATGGAAGACGACGCATTTTGATTTCCATTCCATCCACGATAACTTATTGAAGCTGGATATTCTCGGACATGATGATCCGACGGTGATCCGCATGCTTCAGGATCTGTCCGGCATCGATCCGAAGACCATCCCTACAGATGATCCGGAAGTGATGAAAATCTTCGCCGGTCCAGAATCGCTTGGTGTGACCAAAGAGCAGATCGGCTGTAAAACAGGCACGCTTGGAATTCCGGAATTCGGTACGCGCTTTGTGCGCCAGATGTTGGAGGAGACGAAACCGAACACCTTCTCTGAGCTGGTCCAGATTTCCGGACTGTCCCACGGTACGGATGTGTGGTTGAGCAATGCGCAGGAACTGATCCAAAACGGGACCTGCCAATTGTCGGATGTAATCGGGTGCCGGGATGATATCATGGTCTACCTGATTTATCAGGGACTTGAATCTTCATTGGCATTTAAGATTATGGAGTCTGTCCGTAAAGGTAAAGGGTTGACACCGGAATTTGAAGAAGCCATGAAAAAAGAAGGCGTGCCGAACTGGTACATCGAATCCTGCAAGAAAATCAAGTATATGTTCCCGAAAGCCCACGCCGCAGCCTATGTCTTGATGGCTGTGCGGATCGCTTACTTTAAAGTGCATTTTCCGGTTCTTTATTATGCAGCGTACTTTACAGTTCGTGCAGAGGATTTTGATGTGAATGCCATGGCGAAAGGATCACACTCGATCCGTGCTGTAATTGATGACATCAACTCTAAAGGTTTGGAAGCATCAACAAAAGAGAAGAACCTATTGACGGTTATGGAATTGACGCTTGAAATGGTGGAACGCGGCTATACTTTCCAGAAGGTGGATCTGTATAAATCATCTGCAGATCAATTCATCATCGACGGAAAAAGCTTGATTCCACCGTTCAATGCCATTCCAGGACTAGGAACCAATGCCGCGAAATCGATTGTTGCCGCCCGCGAGCATGGGGAATTCCTCTCTAAGGAAGATCTGCAGCAGCGTGGCCGGGTTTCGAAAACAATCATCGAATATATGGATGATCACGGTTGCCTGGAAGGGATGCCTGACGCTAACCAGCTGTCCCTGTTCTAGCCAGTTGCACCACGGCGCCGTTTGTGGTATTATTGTAGTAACATTTACTGATAGCTCTGTCGCAGAAGAGTGGGTTCTCCCGCTCTTTTCTGTTTGTTATGGCATAAAATTGGCGGGAGGCATGTATGAGCAAAATTACAGAACAAATCGAGAAGATAGCACAGCCCATCACCAGTGAATTATCACTGGAACTAGTAGATGTGGAATTCCTGAAAGAGGGCCGCAACTGGTTTTTACGGGTATATGTAGACAATCCTGAAGCACCTATTGATATTGATCAATGCGCTTTGGTAAGTGAAAAGTTAAGTGAAATCCTGGATCAATTAGATCCGATTGAACAAAACTATTTCCTGGAAGTTTCTTCCCCAGGGGCAGAACGTCCATTGAAGAAGGAAAAAGATTTCGAAAAGGCTATGGGTAAGTTTATTTACATCAAGACCTATGAACCGGTTGAAGATGCAAAAGAGTTTGAAGGTTATCTAAAGTCCTATGACGATGAACAAGTGGAAATTGAAATTAAGATCAAAACACGCAGAAAAATAATTACTATTGCAAAAGAAAAAATAGCAGTGATTCGTTTAGCCATTGATTTTTCTGTTAAACCTGATTGAAGAACCTGGGAGTGAATAATATGAGCAGTGAGTTATTGGATGCTTTTGAAGTATTGGAGAAACAAAAAGGGATTTCGCGTGAAGTCCTGATTGAAGCGATTGAAGCAGCTTTGGTAACTGCATACAAACGGAATTTTAACCAAGCACAGAATGTCCGTGTAGATTTGAACTTGAATACGGGGACAATGCTGGTTTATTCCCGTAAAGATGTTGTCGAGGAAGTTGAAGATGAACGCCTTCATATTTCGTTGGAAGACGCCAAAGTCATCAATCCGGCCTACGAGCTTGGAGATGTCGTGGAAGAAGAAGTGACGCCCCGCAATTTCGGACGCATTGCTGCTCAGACGGCAAAACAAGTCGTTACACAGCGTGTCCGTGAAGCTGAACGCGGCTTGATCTTCGAAGAGTTCGTAGATCGTGCTGACGACATCGTCAACGGCATTGTTGAGCGTATGGACGCACGCAATCTGTATGTTGGACTGGGTAAAGTTGAAGCTGTGTTGCCACAGACAGAGCAAATGCCAAACGAACATTATAAGCCGCATGACCGCATCAAAGTGTATATCACGAAAGTGGAGCGTACGACACGCGGACCGCAAGTATTCGTTTCGCGCACACATCCAGGATTGCTTCGCCGTCTGTTTGAAAATGAAGTGCCTGAAATCTACGATGGCATCGTTGAGATCAAATCAATTGCACGCGAAGCCGGAGACCGTTCAAAAATCTCTGTTTTCGCGCACCGTGATGATATCGATCCCGTCGGCTCATGTGTTGGATCCAAGGGTGGACGTGTTCAGACAATCGTCAACGAATTAAGCGGAGAAAAAATCGATATTGTGGAATGGTCAGAAGAGCCGGTTGTCTTTGTAGCAAACGCGCTTAGCCCGTCCAAAGTATTGGATGTACAAGTAAACGAAGAAGCAAAATCGACTACTGTAGTCGTTCCTGATTATCAATTATCTCTTGCAATCGGCAAACGTGGACAAAATGCCCGTTTGGCAGCGAAATTAACTGGCTGGAAAATCGATATCAAGAGTGAAACCGATGCTCGTGAACTTGGGATTTACCCAAACCCGAACGCTGATATCGAATTAGTGGAATCCGGTGAAGAACTGGACGACTTTGATTTTTACGAAGAAAAAGAATAATGTAGAAAAGGTGATGTCCGTTGGCTCTGCAAAAGAAGATTCCATTAAGGAAGTGTGTAGCTACAGGCGAGATGCATCCTAAAAAAGAATTGATCCGCGTTGTCCGTTCAAAAGAAGGCGAAGTATCCGTCGATTTGACGGGCAAGAAATCAGGACGCGGCGCATACCTTTCGAAATCGGAAGATGCCATCGCGGCTGCCCGTAAAAAGAAAGTGCTCGACAAGCAATTGGAAGTCAAAATTCCAGACGAAATCTATGATGAGTTAATTCGCGTCGTTCTCAGAGAGCAGTTGAAATAATGACCAAACAGAAAATTCTTCAATTACTTGGATTGGCCACACGTGCAAGAATGACCATTTCAGGTGAAGAAATGACCGTGAATGAAGTTCGAAAAGGCAAAGCGAAATTAGTGATACTTTCTGAAGACGCTTCAGAAAACACCAGTAAGAAACTGCAGGACAAATGCAAGTCGTATGGAGTGGATCTCCATGTTTTTGGATCCCGTTTCGAGTTGGGACATGCGATAGGCAAAGAAGAGCGGGTAGTTATTGCAATCACAGATAAAGGATTTGCAAAGAAAATAACCAGCTTATATGAAGAAATTAATCGGGGGCGAGCAGATGACCAAAATTCGAGTACATGAATATGCTAAGAAGGTAGACAAGCCAAGTAAAGAAATTATCAATGAGTTGTCTAAACATAATATTACCGTGCAAAACCATATGGCTACATTAGAAGATAATGCTGTATCGAAATTAGACAGCATCTACAAAAATGCATCAGCTGGGCAGCGCCCGCAAGCGCCATCGCGTCCACCAAGCCAAGGGCAATCCCGCCCACAAAGCAGCCAGTCGCGTCCATCAGGACAGGGACAATCCCGTCCGCAAGGCAGCCAGTCGCGTCCATCAGGACAAGGGCAGTCACGTCCGCAAGGCGGCCAGTCGCGTCCATCAGGACAAAGCCAATCCCGTCCAGCTGCAGCGCCTAGTCAAGGACAGTCCCGTTCACAAGGGAATGGCCAACGACCAACTGCACCGGCAAAATCAGGATCGAATTTTACACCGAAGGCAGCTAAACCGACAGCAGGACCTGGCCAGCGTTCTTCAGGACGTCCAGGCGGCGGAAACCGTAGCGGCTTCCAAAACCGCAACCGCAAAGGAAAGCAGCAGCAACCGGTAAATCCATTGCCGCCAATGCCTAAAAAAGAAAAAGAACTGCCGGCTAAAATCACTTTCAGTGAGTCATTGACAGTAGCTGAGCTTGCAAAAAAATTAGGGCGCGAGCCTTCTGAAATCATCAAAAAATTGTTCATGCTTGGTGTAATGGCTACCATTAACCAAGAGTTGGATAAAGATGCAATTGAATTGATTTGTGCCGAGTATGAAGTTGAAGTGGAAGAAGAGATCTTAGTGGATAAAACGGATCTTGAAGTTTACTTTGAACCTGAAGACGAGAGCCTAAATCAAGAGCGTCCCCCGGTAGTTACCATCATGGGGCACGTTGACCATGGTAAAACAACTTTGCTTGATTCGATCCGCCACACGAAAGTGACTGCTGGAGAAGCAGGCGGAATCACACAGCATATCGGTGCTTATCAGGTTGTTGACGACAACGGCAAGAAAATCACGTTCCTTGATACTCCTGGCCACGCCGCGTTTACGACGATGCGTGCACGTGGAGCAAAAGTGACTGACCTTGCAATTATCGTTGTTGCAGCAGATGACGGTGTTATGCCACAGACAGTTGAAGCAATCAACCATGCCAAAGCGGCAGAAGTTCCGATCATCATCGCAGTCAACAAAATGGATAAGCCAAGTGCAAACCCTGACCGCGTTATGCAAGAATTGACTGAGCACGGACTAGTAGCTGAAGCTTGGGGCGGCGATACGATTTTCGTTCCGATTTCTGCTCTGACTGGAGACGGCATCGATTCATTGCTTGAAATGATCCTTCTGGTATCCGAAGTTGGTGAGTTGAAAGCTAATCCCGCGCGCCGTGCAATCGGTACAGTTATCGAAGCAGAGCTTGATAAAGGCCGTGGTTCAGTAGCTACTCTACTTGTCCAGGATGGTACGTTGAAAGTCGGAGATCCGATTGTTGTCGGAAATACATTTGGCCGTGTTCGTGCCATGGTTTCTGATATTGGACGCCGCGTCAAAGAAGCGGGACCATCAACACCAGTGGAAATTACCGGTCTGAACGATGTACCGCAAGCAGGAGACCGCTTTGTTGTCTTTGAAGATGAGAAAACAGCTCGCCAGGTTGGGGAAACGCGTGCAACTTCAGCGCTTCAAGTTCAGCGTTCTGAAAAAACACGGGTAACTCTTGATAACTTGTTTGATCAATTGAAACAAGGCGAAATGAAGGAATTGAACTTGATCGTCAAAGCTGACGTTCAAGGAGCCGTTGAAGCAATGGCTGCATCTCTTCTTAAAATCGATGTGGAAGGCGTCAACGTGAAAATTATCCACACAGGCGCTGGAGCCATTACGGAATCCGATATTTCATTGGCAGCTGCATCCAATGCCATCGTCATCGGTTTCAACGTCCGTCCTGATGCAAACGCGAAACGCGCTGCTGAGGCAGAAGGCGTGGACATCCGTCTGCACCGCATCATCTATAAAGTGATCGAAGAAATTGAATTCGCGATGAAAGGCTTGCTTGATCCTGAATTTGAAGAAAAAATTATCGGTCAAGCTGAAGTCCGCAGCACATTCAAAGTTTCTAAAGTTGGTACAATTGCCGGAAGCTATGTAACTGAAGGCAAGATCACGAGAGAAAGTGGCGTCCGCGTCATCCGTGAAGGCATTGTTGTATTCGAAGGTGAAATTGATACGTTGAAACGCTTTAAAGACGATGCCAAAGAAGTAGCTAAAGGCTACGAATGCGGTATCACCATCAAAAAATTCAATGATGTCAAAGAAATGGATATTATCGAAGCGTACGTTATGGAAGAAATCGAACGCAAATGATCCTGTACATGGAATGCGAATTCTTCATTCCAACGGCACATTCGTTAAAAGATAAGCGGGCAGTCGTGAAAAGCATGCTGACCCGCAGCAAACAGAAATTCAATGTTTCCGCAGCAGAGATTGACCACCAGAATGTTTGGCAGCGGACCCGCATCGCCTTTGTCCTCGTTTCTTCATCCAAAGAAATGGCAGATAAGGAAATGGCGCAGGTTCTCTACTATTTGGAAAGCAATCCTGCTTGGGAATGCTTGGAGATTGAAAAAGAATATTTGTAAGAACGAGGTGGATTAGCAATGACAATGCGCGCGAATCGTGTAGCTGAGCAGATGAAAAAAGAGCTTAGCGATATCATCAGCCGAAAACTGAAAGATCCACGTATCGGATTTGTCACTGTAACAGATGTTGAAGTTACAGGAGATCTCCAACAGGCAACTGTATATATCAGCGTTTTAGGCGAAGACTATGCAAAAGAGCAGACATTGCTTGGGTTGACGAAGTCAAAAGGATTTATCCGTTCTGAAATTGGGCAGCGGATCCGTCTTCGTAAAACTCCTGAATTGTCTTTTGAAATCGATTCGTCGGTTGCGTACGGCAATCGGATCGATACCTTATTGCGTGATATCCAAGAACCAAAAGAAGATTAAAAAGAGCCTGCTGTCTATTTTAGATAGCGGGCTTTTTTTTGCATCAAGCAAAGGAGCTGAGGCATATGGCATTGAATGGAATTCTGCCTTTATGGAAAGAAAAAGGAATGACGTCTCATGATTGCGTCTTCAAACTGAGAAAAATTCTTCAGACAAAAAAAGTTGGACATACGGGAACGTTGGATCCCGAAGTGGATGGGGTACTGCCGATCTGCATCGGCAACACGACGAAAGTAGCGGAGTACATCACCGACCAAGGGAAAACCTATGAAGCTGAAGTGACAATCGGCTATTCGACTGAAACGGAAGATGCGACGGGCGAGACTGTGGATACGGATGCGTCTGAAAAGCTTATTACACGTGACCAAGTGGCTGAGGTGCTGCTGGGGTTGACAGGCAACATCAAACAAATTCCACCGATGTATTCTGCAGTTAAAGTGAACGGTAAAAAGCTTTATGAATATGCACGACAGGGAATTGCTGTTGAGCGGCCCGAACGTACAGTTCGCATCGACTCCATTGAATTATTGGATGATGATCAGCAATGGGCAGGACAGGAGATCAAATTCAATATCCGTATCCGCTGCGGCAAAGGAACTTATATCCGGACACTGGCAGTGCAGATCGGTCAAGCCCTGGGGTATCCTGCGCATATGTCGAGGCTGACACGGACAGAATCCGGGAAATTCAGCCAAAAAGATTGCGTAACACTTGCCGAAGTGGCCGAACTTGCTCAAAATGGAGATATCGGTGACATTTTGAAACCGCTCAGCTATGGCTTAAGTGCATTTCCATTTATGGAAATCGAGCCTAAACAGATTTTTGCTGTGAAAAATGGTCAGGTTTTGGCGCGTCATGCCATCCTCGATCAAATGGGATTTGTGGTTTTAACGGTTCAGGGAAACCCTGTAGCGCTCTATAAAGACCATCCTGAAAAAGCGGACAAGATGAAACCTGAAAAAATGTTCGGTTTTCCGACAGCTGACGAGGTGTAACATGAAAATTATCCATTTAAGTTATCCGATTCACGTGAAACCCAATTTCGAAACTGGCCCTTTGTCATTGGCGCTCGGTTTTTTTGATGGGGTACATAAAGGACACCAGAGCGTTATTGGGGCAGCGATCGAACAAGCCAAACAAAAAGGCGTCAAGTCAGCGGTCATGACCTTCGATCCGCATCCTTCCCTGGTGCTCGGCGGCAGAAAAGAAGAAGTCTTTTATATTACGCCGATGCAGCAAAAGATGGAAATCCTGGAGGATATGGGTGTCGATTATTGCTTTATCGTCCGTTTCACTTCTGAATTCGCCAAACTGACGCCTGAAGAGTTCATCAAGTTTTTCATTATAGGCCTCAATGTGGTGCATGTCACAGCTGGATTTGATTTTTCGTTCGGCAGTAAAGGCAAAGGCGATATGGCATTGATGAAACAGTTTGGAGAAGGCCAATATGGCGTCAGCGTGGTTGATAAGCTGGAAGACGGCAATGAAAAAATCAGTTCGACGCGCATCCGTGAATTGTTGAAGAACGGTGCAGTTGAAGAGGTCTGCCATCTCCTGGGACGTCCATTCCGCGTATTAGGCACTGTTGTAAATGGCGATAAGCGAGGGCGTACGATCGGTTTTCCGACAGCCAATGTCGAACCTGAGCTGGGTGCGGTCGTTCCCAGCCGCGGCGTCTACGCGGTGAAAATCCAAGTGCAGGGACAATACTATAATGGTGTCTGCAACATCGGCTACAAGCCGACCTTCAATAATCCGGATGTGAAAAAACAAGTCATTGAAGTTCATATCCTCGATTTTGATAAATCAATCTACGGAGAAATGGTGGAAGTTGAATGGCATGAGCGAATTCGGGATGAGCAGAAGTTTTCGGGCATCGATGAGCTGAAGGCTCAGATTCAGCGGGACAAAGAAACTGCTGAGCAATTTTTCGCAGGCATTAATTAGACGGTGCAGTTGATTTTAAAAAATCCTTATGCTATTATTTATGAGTACTGAATGTACTAACCGTTGCTTGGCAAATCGAATCACCAACGTTTGCTCGGTAATTGGGGATATCAGAAATTAGGAGGTGGAAACAGTATGGCAATCACACAAGAGCGTAAAAATGAATTGATCAATGAATACAAAGTGCATGACACAGATACTGGGTCTGCAGAAATTCAAATCGCCATTCTTACAGAAGACATCAACAATTTGAATGAGCACTTACGTACTCACAAAAAAGATCATCACTCACGTCGTGGTCTATTCAAAATGGTTGGACGCCGTCGTAACTTGCTGAAATACTTACGTGAAAACGAAGTAGCTCGCTACCGCGAGTTAATCGCAAGACTTGGCCTACGCCGTTAATAGCAAACAGTAAAAGCGGGATTCGTCCCGCTTTTTCTTTATGGATAAAACTTTAATCTATCGCATCGCATACCGGATGCTTTTTTGATACACTACTATTGGATACATATAGTATATAGAAACAAGGTAAGAGAGAGGAGCTCGATATTATGGGGCAAGCAAAAAAAGTCTACACACTTGATTGGGCAGGCCGTGAATTACAGGTTGAGGTCGGCCAATTGGCAAAACAAGCAAACGGAGCAGCATTGATCCGTTATGGCGATACAGCAGTTCTTTCAACTGCAACCGCTTCAAAAACTCCAAAACCATTGGATTTCTTCCCACTGACTGTAAACTACGAAGAGCGTCTATATGCAGTAGGTAAAATCCCAGGCGGTTTCATCAAACGTGAAGGACGCCCTTCTGAAAAAGCGACCTTGACAAGCCGTTTGATCGACCGTCCAATCCGTCCATTATTTCCGGATGGCTTCCGTAATGAAGTTCAGGTCATTTCAATGGTCATGTCAGTAGATCAGGATTGCCCGTCAGAAATGGCTGCAATGTTCGGTTCTTCTCTAGCCTTGATGATTTCTGATATTCCTTTCGGCGGACCGATCGCTGGAGTGATCGTCGGCTTGATCGACGGACAATACATCATCAATCCGACAAATGATCAGCTTGAAAAAAGCTCGATCAACTTGACGGTTGCCGGAACAAAAGATGCCATCAATATGGTGGAAGCAGGAGCGAAGGAAGTTTCTGAGGAAATCATTTTAGAAGCGATCATGTTCGGCCACGAAGAAATCAAGAAATTGATCGCTTTCCAAGAACAGATTGCTGCGGAAGTCGGTAAAGACAAAACCGATATCCAGCTATATGAATTGGATGCCGACCTGACAAGCTCACTTAAAGAAGCGGTAGAAGCTGAATTGAATGCAGCTGTCCAAATCAATGAAAAACAAGCACGCAACGAAGCCATTGATGAAGTTAAGGCTCGTGCTATGGCTTCATATGAAGAATCGGACGATGCAGTGAAAAAACAGGCTGGCCAGATTCTTGATAAAATGGTCAAAGATGAAGTCCGTCGTTTGATCACTGACGAAAAAATCCGTCCGGATGGCCGTGGACCTTCTGAAATCCGTCCATTGTCTTCTGAAGTCGGCATTTTAAACCGTACGCACGGTTCCGGTTTGTTCACGCGTGGTCAAACACAGGCAATGAGCATTTGTACGCTTGGCGCTTTAGGCGATGTTCAAATCATCGACGGCCTTGGCATCGAAGATACAAAACGCTTTATGCACCATTACAACTTCCCGTTGTTCTCTGTAGGTGAAACTGGATTCCTTCGTGGACCTGGACGCCGTGAAATCGGTCACGGAGCACTTGGTGAACGCGCATTGGAAGCTGTCATTCCAAATGAAAAAGATTTCCCATACACCATCCGCCTTGTTGCGGAAGTATTAGAATCAAACGGTTCAACTTCTCAGGCGAGCATTTGTGCTTCAACGCTTGCAATGATGGATGCCGGCGTCCCATTGACAGCTCCGGTTGCAGGCATTGCGATGGGCCTAGTGAAAAAAGGCGATAACTATACCGTACTGTCTGATATCCAAGGCATGGAAGATCACCTGGGCGATATGGACTTTAAAGTGGCTGGTACTGCTAAAGGCATTACAGCTCTGCAAATGGACATCAAGATCGATGGCCTTTCACGTGAAATCCTGGAAGAGGCGTTGACACAAGCTCAAATCGGCCGTATCCACATCCTTGAATCGATGCTGGCAACGATTGCTGAACCGAGAACAACTCTTTCTGCCTATGCACCGAAAATCATCATGGTGAAGATCAACCCGGACAAGATCCGTGACGTGATCGGACCTGGCGGTAAAGTGATCAACAAAATCATCGATGAAACAGGCGTTAAGATTGATACAGAACAAGACGGCACCATCTTTATTTCATCTGTCGATGAAGAGATGAACGCTAAAGCGAAAGCAATGATCGAAAACATCGTACGTGAAGCAAAAGTCGGCGAATACTACGAAGGCAAAGTGAAGCGCATCGAGAAATTCGGGGCATTTGTTGAATTGTTCCCTGGCAAAGACGGACTTCTCCATATATCTGAAATCCAAGAAGAACGGACGAAAGAAGTGGAAGATGTTTTGAAGATGGACCAGGTTGTCGAAGTCAAAGTAATTGAAATTGACCGTCAAGGACGTGTAAACTTGTCACGTAAGGTTGTTTTAAAAGAACAAAAAGAAGCCAAAGAAAAACAAAATCAAGAATAACCAACCATTGAAAATTGCCGACTTTGTCGGCAATTTTTTACTATAAGGAGGAACATGCACATGGTGACCACACAGACTTGCAAAAATGGATTGCGCATCGTTTCCGAACACATTCCCCATTTTCATTCCGTTGCGGTAGGGGTCTTTGTCAATAATGGCTCCCGGGATGAATTGCCGGAAGAAAACGGCATCACCCATTTTATCGAACATATGCTGTTCAAAGGGACGGATTCACGGACTGCCAAAGAAATCGCCCGGGAATTCGACCGCATCGGCGGCGATATCAATGCATATACATCAAAAGAATACACCTGCTACTATGCAAAGGTTCTGGATCATCATGCAGAGCATGCAGTAGCAGTGTTGGCTGATATGCTCTTCAATTCGCAGATGGATCCTGTGGAATTCGATAAAGAACGCCAAGTTATCCTGGAGGAAATCAGCATGACAGAAGATATGCCAGATGATGATGTGCATGAACAGCTCTGGCGCGTCATGTATCCGCAAAATTCAATCGGCGCCCCGATACTAGGGACCGCTGAAACCCTTGCGAGCTTTACGCCCGAGAAGATCCGTGAATACATGAATCAGCATTACACACCGGCAAACACGGTTGTGTCGGTGGCTGGCAATATCACACCGGCGCTCTTGGAAGAAATAGAAGCGTTATTCGGTCATTTTGAGAAAAAAGAGAGCCCTAAAAAATATCAACTGCCTGTCTTTACGGCGGGCTACTCATTGAAGAACAAAGAGACTGAACAAGGCCACTTATGCCTTGGATTTCCAGGCCTGTCTTTGAATGATCCGGATATTTACAATGTTACTGTTTTGAACAATATTATCGGTGGGTCCATGTCTTCGAGGCTGTTCCAGGAAATCCGGGAACAACGTGGATTGGCCTATTCGGTTTTCTCTTATCATTCGGCGTATTCCGATCACGGAACGCTGGCGATATACGGGGGAACTTCAGATGAGCAGATGGCTGAAATGCAGCAGGTGATCATGAGCTTGCTGAAGGAATTGAAGAATGGCGGCATCACTGAAGAAGAAATCACCGATTCCAAAGAGCAATTGAAGGGCAGTTTGATGCTTGGGCTTGAGAGTACCAGTGCACGGATGAGCCGCAACGGCAGACACGAGTTGCTGCTCGGCAAGCACCAGACTTATGACGAAGTGCTGACGCAGATCGATCAGGTGTCACTTGAAAAAGTAGTCGCGTTATTGGAGATTCTGGTAGAGTCGCCAGCAGTATCCATCATCCGTCCGAAAGAAGCTTCCCTAGTTTAGGGAAGCTTCAGACTGTAAACAAAGTCTGAGCAAAATGTATAGCGGTGCATAATCCCCAACCGGTCCGGTCACTTCGCGTTCCGTGGGCTCAGCTTCAGCCACCTCGTCACTGCGTTCCTGCGGGGTCTTCAGCTTTCGCTGTCCCACAGGAGTCTTCGTGGCCAGCCCGCTTGGAAGCGTGTTGCTTCAATCAAAGAGAGAAGCTTGCTAGTCAATATCAGGAAATGTCGTCTCTACAAATCTGGTAGATCCTTCACTCAAGGATCCGAAGCGCAAGGCGGCGACTCCTGCGGGAGCAGCGAAGCGACGAAGTGCCGAAATCCACTCGGGCGCCAGTCCGAGTTAGTTCGGCGCGAGTCCGCGGAAAGCGTCCGCCTGAAGCGCAGGATCCGGTATAAACATAATGAAATGTGTATTCTTTCTTTAAATGACATCAATATTCTTTTGTCTACAAGCTCAAGCTTCCCTAGTTTAGGGAAGCTTTTTTGTGATTTCGTTCCTTTAATTGACTAAATTATGTTACAATAATTCAAATCATCATAGAAGGAGCGAATATTGTGAAAACATTCAACGTAGCGATTATGGGAGCAACAGGGGCAGTCGGCCAACAAATGATGGAGCAGTTGGAGAAGCGGAATTTCCCCGTAAAAGAAATCGTCTTTTTATCTTCAAGCCGCTCTGCCGGTAAAGAAATTGAATTCAACGGCAAGACATACACTGTCCAAGAAGCGAAGCCGGAGTCTTTTGAAGGCATCGACATCGCCTTGTTCAGTGCAGGTGGCAGCGTTTCAGAAAAATTCGCGCCTGAAGCCGTTAAACGGGGTGCAGTCGTCATCGATAATACCAGTGCCTTCCGCATGGACAAAGAAGTGCCATTGGTTGTACCTGAAGTGAACAAAAGTGATCTTGGCCTCCACAAAGGAATCATCGCCAACCCGAATTGTTCGACCATCCAGATGGTCTGCGCCTTGCAGCCGCTAAAAGAGCAATTCGGTTTAACGAAAGTCGTGGTCTCCACTTATCAGGCCGTTTCAGGAGCAGGCATTGATGCCATCAATGAGCTAAAAGAACAGGCGGGCAACTTTGACCATGCAAAATCAGCCGAGGCGAAGATGCTGCCCGTCAAATCCGCTGAACGCCATTACCCGATTGCGTTCAACGTCATTCCGCAAATCGATCAATTCACTGACAATGGCTATACATTCGAGGAAATGAAGATGATCAATGAAACCAAAAAAATCATGCACGATGATTCTTTGGCAGTAGCAGCCACCTGTGTACGCCTTCCAGTGGTCACAGGGCATTCGGAGTCGGTCTACGTGGAACTCGCAGGGACTGCGACTGTCGAACAGGTGAAAAAGGCGATGGTGGATGCACCAGGCGTTGAACTGATGGATGATCCGTCAAATCAGGTTTATCCAATGCCTTTAATGACAGCGGGTCTGGATGAGGTATTTGTCGGGCGTATTCGTCAGGATCTGGACAATCCGAACGGCTTCCACCTATGGGTGGTTTCGGATAACCTGGTTAAAGGCGCGGCGTTGAATTCGGTTCAGATTGCAGAAGCTTTGATTGAAGAAAACATCATTTAATCCCTTACAGCAATCGTAGAAATGAACCGGCCATTGCGCCGGTTTATTTTTTTCTTTGGACTGTTTCCGGTGATTCCCGTATAATGAATTCTATGGATGTGTACGGGTGAATTTTAGGAGGAAATAAATTGAGTAAAATTAAAAATGAAGTAATAAGAGTAATACCATTAGGCGGCGTCGGCGAAATCGGCAAAGCTATGTATGTAGTAGAAATCGATGAAGATCTGTTTGTTGTAGACAGCGGATTGATGTTCCCGGAAGATGAGATGCTGGGCGTCGATATCGTCATTCCGGATATGACCTTCCTGGAAGAAAACAAAGACCGCGTCAAAGGAATCTTTTTGACGCACGGACACGAAGATGCGATCGGTTCAATCGCTTATTTATTGAAAAAGATCCAGGCTCCGGTTTACGGATCGAAATTGACGATTGCGTTAGCCAAAGAGCATATTAAAGAACAAGGTTCTTTGAAGCATGTCAAATTCTTTGAAGTAACCAATAAGAGCCGCATGAACTTCGATAAGACCCATGTGACGTTCTTCCATACAACACACAGTATTCCTGACGCACTTGGGATCGTCTTCCACACATCAGAAGGCGCTATCGTGCATACAGGAGAATTTAAGTTCGATCAATCAGCTAAAGGAAGCTATAAACCTGATATCGCGAAAATGGCGAAATTAGGGGAAGATGGCGTCCTGATGCTGTTGTCTGACTCCACTGAAGCTGAACGTCCTGGCTATACGACATCTGAAATTGTGGTTGCTGACCACATTCTGTCAGCATTCATTGCTGCAGAAGGCCGTGTATTAGTATCCCTGTATTCATCAAACTTTATTCGTATCCAACAGGTATTTGATATTGCAACAGCGACAGGCAAAAAAGTCGCTGTAGCCGGTAGAAGCTTGGAGAGCAGCTACGAAGTCGGCTTGCGCCTTGGCTACTTGACTGTTCACGAGGATACCGTCATTTCGCTGAAAGATTTGGAAAACTACCGCGATGACGAAGTGGTCATCATTGTTACGGGTAACCAAGGGGAACCGCTTGAGGCACTCGACAAAATGGTCCGCAAGCAGCATAAAGATGTTAAAATCAAAGAAACCGACACCGTATTGATTACATTCACACCATCACCCGGTATGGAAGTTCCAATGTTCCAAACGATGAACAAACTGGCAAAAGCAGGAGCGAACGTTTTGACTTCAAGCAAAAAAGTCCACGTTTCGGGCCACGGCAGCCAGGAAGACTTGAAAATGATGCTGAACATGATGAAACCAAAGTATTTCATCCCAATTCAAGGCGAATACAAAATGCTGATTGCCCACTCTAAGTTGGCTCAACAAGTCGGCTTGCACAAGTCTGAAATCTTTATTGCTGATAAAGGTGATATCGTAGAATACAAAGGCGGCAAGGTCCGGATGAGCGGACGTGTAACAGCCGGCAACGTCCTGATTGATGGAATTGGCATCGGGGATGTAGGAAATATCGTCTTGCGTGACCGTAAATTATTGTCACAGGATGGAATTTTCATCGTCGTTGTTACGCTCAACCGTAAAGAGAAGAAAATCGCTTCCGGTCCTGAAATGATTTCGCGCGGGTTTGTATACGTCCGTGAATCAGAAGAATTGATGGATGAATCCACGAGACTTGTCCGCAAGGTCGTTGAAAAATATGTAACCAGAGACGCATTCGAATGGAACAACATCAAACAGGAAATTCGCGATACATTGAATTCCTACCTGTTCCAACAGACAAAGCGCCGTCCAATGATTATCCCGATTATTATGGAATACTAAGAAAAATGCAAAAGGATTTCCATACCGAGTTATTCGGAGGGAATCCTTTTTCGATTATGGAAGAAATGAGGGATAGCTATGACCAGGGCTCGTACAACTACGAAGGCAAAACCCAAAGCGAGAACAAAAGCAAAAACAAAACCAAAAAATAAGAAAAGGCAACCGATGCCGATGCTCGCATATGAAGTGATCGGCTTGGTATTATTGGGAATATCCGTATTGATGGTGTTCCAACTGGGTGTCATTGGCAAGATGTTCTACAATATAGCGGAATTTACAGCGGGCTATATGGCCTTTCTGATTCCCTTGACACTCATCTGCGTAGCCATCTTCGTGATGGTCAAGCGGGCTTGGCCGAAACCAAGGGCGAAAGTGGCAATCGGCTCGAGCTTTGTATTGATTGGGATCTTATTGATCTGTCATTTAATTTGGGCAGCAGGTTCCATTTTGCCGATCACTTCGTCCAATGTCATTTCTGAGACGATTCGCCATACGCAGATGACCGGTACGATCTGGAGCACGTATTTGGCTACGGGAGGCGGCATCATTGGTGCCTTTCTGTATTCGTTATTGCATGTTTTGTTCGATACGGCCGGTACGTGGGTCGTCGCAATCATCCTGCTGTCCATTGGCGCGATTATCTTGACTGGAAAAGCGGCAGCACCTTTTATTGCTGAAAAAATACCAAGTGCACGTCCGGCAATCGACTCGCTTAGGAGCCGCTTTCAACGGGAGCAGCCGAAAAAGTTGCGCGCTCCCCGCAAGAAGTCGGAACCTGAGCAAGTGCTGGAAATTAATGAGTCATTGGCTTATGAACAGGAAGATGAAGAAGAAGATTTACTGTACCGGCCGAAGCAGGAAGAGCCGATTATTTCTGCGTTTACTGAAAACGTCAAACCGAAGCAGGCAGAAGCCAAACCGGAACCTGTCGCTGAAGCTGAAACGGGAGAAATCCAATTGATGTCGACTGCAGAAGAGCTGGAGAATGAAGAATACCAATTGCCTCCGCTCAGCCTATTGACGCTGCCGCCGCATCACGACCAAAGCGGAGAGTATTCAGGCATACAGAAAAATGCCAAAAAGCTTGAAAAAACCTTCCAAAGCTTTGGAGTTCGAGCAAAAGTGACGCAGGTCCATTTAGGCCCAGCTGTCACCAAATATGAAGTCCTGCCGGATACCGGTGTCAAAGTGAGTAAAATTGTCAGCCTGCACGACGACTTGGCACTGGCATTGGCAGCACGTGATATTCGCATTGAAGCACCGATTCCAGGGAAGTCAGCAATCGGCATCGAAGTTCCCAACACGGAAGTTTCCATCGTCAGTTTGCGTGAAGTACTGGAATCAGAAGAAAACAACCGGCCGGATGCCAAGCTGCTATTTGCTCTGGGCAGAGATGTGACTGGCCAGGCAGTGATGACAGAACTGAACAAAATGCCGCATTTGCTGGTTGCCGGTTCGACAGGCAGCGGGAAATCGGTTTGCATCAACGGCATCATCACCAGCATCATCATGCGCGCCAAACCGCATGAAGTGAAAATGATGATGATCGACCCGAAAATGGTCGAACTGAATGTCTATAACGGCATTCCGCATCTACTGGCGCCGGTTGTAACCGATCCGCGCAAAGCGGCACAGGCTTTGAAGAAGATCGTTTCGGAAATGGAAAGAAGATATGAGTTGTTTTCACATACCGGAACGCGCAATATCGAAGGCTATAACGAGTACGTGCGCGTCTTCAATGAAGAAAATGAAGACAAGCACCCTAAACTGCCATTTATCGTCGTGATCGTCGATGAATTGGCTGATTTGATGATGGTCGCTTCCAACGAAGTCGAAGATGCCATTACACGCTTGGCACAGATGGCCCGTGCAGCTGGAATCCATTTGATCATCGCTACACAGCGTCCAAGTGTCAACGTCATTACAGGCGTCATCAAAGCCAATATCCCATCCCGTATCTCCTTTGCCGTATCGTCATCCATCGATTCACGGACAATCCTGGATATGGGCGGTGCTGAGAAATTACTGGGCCGCGGGGATATGTTGTTCCTCGGAGCTGGCCAATCGAAACCGGTTCGTGTCCAAGGGGCATTCCTTTCCGACTCAGAGGTCGAAAAAATTGTCGATTTTGTAATCGAACAGCAGAAAGCGCAATACCAGGAAGACATGATTCCTAGCGAAATTGATGAAACCAAAATTGATGAAGAGACAGATGAAATTTATGATGAAGCTGTGCAATTGGTTACAGAAATGCAGACGGCATCCGTTTCAATGCTGCAGCGCCGCTTCCGTGTGGGCTATTCGCGGGCTGCCCGGATTATAGACCAAATGGAGCAGCGTGGAGTGGTTGGACCTTATGAAGGCAGTAAGCCACGGACTGTCTTAGTTCCAAAGCAGGAAGATTATTGAGTAATTGGGGTTTTTTTGTGACAAAATGATTAGTATTTTAGATTATTAAGAAACGAAAATTCGCTAAATTCGACAAATTGCTATTTATTTCATTTCTGATAAGTGGTATAGTAATTTTGATTAGTAGGAATGTTTTACATCAGATGTCTGATCTCTGTCATGGGTGGTGAATCGTATGACAATTAAATCGGATCATCGTGCTTTGTATCTTCAAGTGATCGATCGGATGAAACAGGATATTGCTGCGGGCGTCTACAAAGAAAAAGAGAAGTTGCCGTCCGAATTCGAATTATCGAAAACACTGGGAGTCAGCCGTGCGACTTTACGAGAAGCGCTTCGGTTGTTGGAAGAAGATAATATCATCGTCAGACGCCACGGAGTCGGGACATTCGTCAACTCAAAACCATTGTTTTCTTCAGGAATTGAACAATTGACGAGCGTTTCCGACATGATCCGCCAGGCAGGAATGGAACCCGGTGCCATCTATTTGAGCACGTCGGAGAGCCTTTCGTCTGAAGAAGATATAAAACGCTTTCATTGCACTGCCGATGATACTGTCATTACTATTGAACGCGTCCGCACGGCAAACGGAGAGCCTGTCGTCTACTGTATCGACAAGGTGCCTTCAGATTATTTGCCTGCAGATTTTTTAGGGCGCAAGGAGAGTTCCATTTTTACAGCGATTGAAGAATCAGGGGATATTCATATTGCCTATGCGGTGACATTTATCGATCCGACCGGCTATCATGAAGATGCTTCGCCAATCCTGGAATGTGAACCGGAAACAGCATTACTGGTATTAAAACAGCTCCATTACGATGAAGACGATCGATTGGTGCTTTATTCAAAGAATTATTTCAGAGCTGATAAATTCAGCTTTCATGTGGTTCGCAAACGCGTGTAAAACATCAAATTCCTGCTAATATCAAAAAAACCTTGGGGGTTATTACATTGACAAAACGTAAATTTGGTCTAGGTTTATCATTGATTCTTGCTGCTGGTACTATGCTTGCTGCATGCGGAAGCGAAGAAGATACGTCAACTGGCGAAACTGGCGGGGGAGAAAGCACAGAAGAAGCTTCTGATTTCTCTGTTGCAATGGTTACAGATGTCGGCGGTGTGGATGATAAATCCTTCAACCAATCTGCTTGGGAAGGAATCCAGCAATTTGGTGAAGAAAATGGCCTTGAAAAAGGCGATGGCGGCTTTGATTACCTTCAATCTGCGTCAGATGCGGATTACAACACGAACCTGAACAACTTGATTCGCCGTGATTTTGATGTTGTTTTCGGTATCGGATTCCTGATGGAAGGTGCTGTAGCTGAAATCGCTGAACAGCAGCCTGAAGCTCAAATCGCGATCATTGATGCTGTAGTAGATGCTCCAAACGTTGCAAGTGTCCTGTTTAAAGAGCAGGAAGGCGCATTCCTTGCGGGTGTAGCAGCAGCCCTAATGACAGAAACAAATAAAATCGGATTTGTCGGCGGAATGGAAATTCCGGTAATCGAGCGTTTTGAAGCAGGATTCCTTGAAGGGGTTGCGACTGTTGATGATTCAATTGAAGTCGATGTTCAATACACAGGGGCTTTTGATAAAGCGGAATTAGGTAAAACAACTGCAAACCGTATGTACTCTGCTGGAGCGGATATCATTTTCCACGCTGCAGGCGGTACTGGAAACGGAGTATTCACTGAAGCAAAAGAACGTAAAGAAGCAGATCCGGAAGCAAACATCTGGGTTATCGGTGTCGATGCTGACCAATACGATGAAGGCCAAACTGGCGATGCCAATGTTACCTTGACTTCGGTATTGAAGCGCGTCGATACAGCTGTAATCAATATTTCTGAACAGGCAATGGCAGGCGAATTCCCAGGCGGCGAAACCATCACTTACGGTTTATCTGACGATGGTGTAGGCCTTGCAGATTCACGTGGAGCAATCCCTGAAGATAAGATGGCGCAAATCGAAGAATACAAGCAACAAGTTATCGATGGCGACATCACTGTTCCTGAAACAGTAGAGTAAAAGCAAGTCTAATACGGTCATCATAAGGACCGGTTTAACCGGTCTTTATGATTTTTTTTTGCCTATTGGCTGAAAATTAATAGACGAAAGGCTTTTGGCAACAGAAGTCTTTCTTGTATTAATTAATTTTCAAGAAGTCAGCAGTTCTTAGGGGAGTGACAATAGTGGAGTATGTAATCGAAATGCTGAATATCCGTAAAGAGTTCGGTACATTTGTCGCCAACGACAATATTACACTGCAACTGCAAAAGGGAGAAATTCATGCATTATTAGGGGAAAATGGCGCAGGGAAATCGACATTGATGAACGTCTTATTCGGTTTGTACCAGCCAGAAGGCGGAGAAATCCGGGTTCGTGGCAAGAAAGTCGATATTGCCAATCCGAATGTTGCCAATGATCTTGGAATCGGGATGGTTCACCAGCATTTCATGTTGGTCGAAAACTTTTCGGTCACTGAAAACATCATTTTGGGCAGTGAACCAACAAAGTACGGTATCACCAATAAAAAGGATGCTGCAAAAAAAGTTCAGGCGCTGTCTGAGCAGTATGGATTGAATGTTGATCCTTATGCCATCATTGAAGACATTTCAGTGGGGATGCAGCAGCGTGTCGAAATATTGAAGACTTTGTACCGTGGAGCTGAAATCTTGATTTTTGACGAGCCGACGGCTTCATTGACCCCTCAGGAAATCACAGAGTTGATTCAAATCATGAAGCGGTTGATTGCAGAAGGCAAGTCCATTATTTTGATTACGCATAAGTTAAAGGAAATCATGGATGTTTCTGACCGGGTGACGGTCATCCGTAAAGGCCAGGGAATCGGCACGGTCATCACAGCGGAAACCAATCCGAACGACCTTGCGTCATTGATGGTCGGCCGCCAGGTGGAATTCACTACGGTTAAAGGACAGGCATTCCCTGGTGAAGAGATCTTGGATATTAAAGATCTGGTGGTCCAGGATTACCGCGGTATCGAGAAAGTGAAAAGGTTGAATTTGAACGTCCGTAAAGGTGAAATTGTCGGAATTGCAGGAATTGATGGCAACGGACAATCCGAATTGATCGAGGCGATAACCGGCCTCCGTAAGGTGAAGAGCGGCACAATTTTTATAAATGGGAAAGACGTCACCAATATGAAACCTCGGAAAGTGACGGAAGCTGGAGTTGGCCATATTCCACAGGATCGCCATAAACATGGCCTGGTATTGGATTTTCCGGTTGGTCATAATATTTCCCTTCAAACGTATTACACAAAACCAATTTCCAAATCTGGCATTATCGATTACAACAAAATAAACGAAAAAGCATTACAGATCATCAAAGATTTTGATGTTCGGACGCAAGGCCCAGGAGAATTGGCTCGTTCACTATCGGGGGGCAATCAGCAAAAAGCCATCATCGGCAGAGAAGTTGACCGGGATCCAGATCTGTTGATTGCGGCATTGCCGACAAGAGGCTTGGATGTCGGAGCCATCGAGTTCATCCACAGCCGTTTGATTGAACAGCGCGACAACGGAAAGGCCGTCCTGCTGATTTCTTTTGAACTGGACGAAGTCATGAACGTTTCAGACCGCATTGCGGTTATCCATGATGGTGAAATTGTGGATATCGTGACACCGGAAACCACCAGCGAACAGCAATTGGGCTTGCTGATGGCGGGTCACACAGACAACAAAAAAACACAGGATTTGACAAAGAAGGGTGAGGATCAGCATGTCGAATAGAGCGACAAATCTTCTGGTCCCCATCATTTCCGTTATTTTAGGGCTATTGGTCGGTGCAGTCATCATGCTGGTCAGTGGATATAGTCCAGTGGAAGGCTATGCTGCTCTTTGGAACGGGATTTTTGGAGACATGTATACGATTGGCGAAACGATTCGCCAAATCACCCCTTATTTATTAGCTGGTCTAGCGGTTGCTTTTGCGTTCCGTTCAGGTCTTTTCAATATCGGGGTGGAAGGGCAATTGATTGTCGGCTGGTTTGCTGCGGCGTATGTCGGAGTAGCTGTCGAATTGCCGAAAATCATCCACTTGCCTTTAGCCATTATCGCAGCAGCGGTAGCGGGAGCTTTGTGGGGCTTTGTACCAGGCCTTTTGAAAGCGAAATTCCATGTTCATGAAGTAATTGTCACCATCATGATGAACTATATCGCTTTGCATGTAACGAATGCGTTGATCCGGACCGTTTCTGACGGCGGAGACCGCACAGAAAGCATTTTTGCAAGTGCTTCCCTGCGCTCAGAGTTCTTGGAGAACTTGACGGAATTTTCGCGTCTGCATTTTGGAATCATCATTGCTTTGGTCATGGTCGGTGTTATGTGGTTCATCCTGGAGAAAACAACGCTTGGATTTGAGCTGAAAGCTGTTGGCTTCAACCAGAACGCCTCGCAATATGCAGGCATGAACGTCAATAAAAACATCATTCTCGCCATGGTCATTTCAGGTGCGTTCGCCGGATTGGGTGGCGCGATGGAAGCGCTTGGAACGTTTGAATACGTTTCTTCCAAAGGCGGATTCACCGGAATTGGGTTTGACGGGATCGCGGTTGCCTTGCTTGGCATGAATACGCCGCTGGGTGTCATCTTCGGTGCTACTTTGTTCGGTTCCTTGAAATATGGAGCTTTGAACATGCCGAACGCTGCGGGTATTCCAATCGAGATTGTTGAAATCGTTATAGCAGTTATTATCTTTTTTGTAGCTTCAGGCTACATCATTCGCTTGCTGCTGCTCCGTGCTTCAGCTAAGAAGAAGGAGGCGAAGTAATATGAGTTTCCTTGACGTCCTATACTTCATCATTCCTTCAGCCATATTCTATGCTGCACCCCTTATTTTGGTAGCCATCGGCGGCGTGTTCTCGGAAAGATCGGGAGTCGTCAACATCGGCCTTGAAGGGCTGATGGTCATCGGTGCATTTGTCGGAATTTTGTTCAACTTATTGTATGCCGATACTTTCGGCGCAGCCACTCCTTGGATATCATTGATCGCGGCTATGGTTGCGGCATTGCTGTTATCTTTACTGCATGCTGTTGCATCCATTTCATTCCGTGCAGATCAGGTGGTATCCGGTGTTGCCATCAACTTATTGGCGATTGCGCTATCTTTATACCTGGTGAAAAGAATTTTTGACAAAGGGCAGACAGATTTTATCACCGAGCGCTTTTCGCGCTACAATGTTCCGTTCCTTTCGGACATACCGGTTATCGGTCCTTTATTTTTCACCTCTGTTTACAACACATCGTTCTTCGCGATTGCCATTGCCTTTGTAGCATGGTTCATCATCTACAAAACGCCGTTCGGCTTGCGCCTGCGTGCTGTAGGTGAGCACCCGATGGCTGCAGATACGATGGGGATCAACGTAACGAGAATGCGTTATATCGCAGTTATGATTTCCGGGGCGTTAGCGGGAATCGGCGGTGCGATCTATGCACAGACCATCACCAATGATTTTGGGCATGCCACAATCAACGGCCAGGGCTTCATGGCGCTGGCAGCAATGATTTTTGGTAAGTGGCATCCGCTTGGCGCCATGGGAGCCGCCTTATTCTTCGGATTTGCACAATCCTTGAGTATCGTCGGATCATCCATCCCTTATATCCAAGAGATTCCGAACGTTTTCCTATTGATTTTGCCTTACGTTTTGACGATCTTTGCACTCGCCGGATTTATTGGACGTGCAAATGCACCGCTGGCAAACGGAAAACCATATATCAAAGGACAACGATAAGCTATTTGAAAGAGCCGTCATTGCGACGGCTCTTTTTGTTTGCATAAGGGAGTGGGGGCATTCGCTTTTCTGTTGTCCAGCTGCAGCGAACAGCCCCTCGGGGTCATAAGTTTCTCTGGCAATGCGGCTGAAGAAATGCCGCACAGCCAGAGTGTCTTATGCCTGTCGGGGCTAGACGATCGCTTTCGCTTTTCTGTTGTCCAGCTGCAGCGAACAGCCCCTCGGGGTCATAAGTTTCTCTGGCAATGCGGCTGAAGAAATGCCGCACAGCCAGAGTGTCTTATGCCTGTCGGGGCTAGACGATCGCTTTCGCTTTTCTGTTGTCCAGCTGCAGCGAACAGCCCCTCGGGGTCATAAGTTTCTCTGGCAATGCGGCTGAAGAAATGCCGCACAGCCAGAGTGTCTTATGCCTGTCGGGGCTAGACGATCGCTTTCGCTTTTCTGTTGTCCAGCTGCAGCGAACAGCCCCTCGGGGTCATAAGTTTCTCTGGCAATGCGGCTGAAGAAATGCCGCACAGCCAGAGTGTCTTATGCCTGTCGGGGCTAGACGATCGCTTTCGCTTTTCTGTTGTCCAGCTGCAGCGAACAGCCCCTCGGGGTCATAAGTTTCTCTGGCAATGCGGCTGAAGAAATGCCGCACAGCCAGAGTGTCTTATGCCTGTCGGGGCTAGACGATCGCTTTCGCTTTTCTGTTGTCCAGCTGCAGCGGCCAGCTCCTCGGGTCATAAGCCTCCCTGGCTGCGTGGCAAAGAACGCCACTTCGCCAGTGCGTCTTATGCCTTTCGGAGCTTAACAGGCCGCTTTCGCTTTTCTATTGTCCAGCTCCGGTGCCCAGTCCCTCGAGGTCGCTTCGGACTTTCCGCCAATGGCAAAAAAACGCCATTACCGGAAAGCCCTCCAGCGCTTGTCGGGACTAAAACGGGCACCTGCGCTTTTCTTTATGTCCAGCTCCAGCGGCCAGATTCTAGGGTCATAACCCCCCCTGGCTATGTGGCAAAATGCGCCACTTCGCCAATGCATCTTATACCCGTCAAATCTAAACGGGCCGCTCTCGCTTTTCTTTATTTGCAATTAACGGAAAAAGTTCGGTATAGTTAGTACATGAACGACGAGAGGGGATTCCAAATGTTTGAAACAATCAACATCGCCAAAGGTGTTAATGTACATGTTAATGAAACGACACAGTTTAAAACGATAAATTTTTCAATTAAATTCAAAGATAGACTGACCAAAGAAAAAGCGTCAGCACGCTCGATTCTGGCAAACGTACTGCAGCATAGCAATGAGGTATATCCTTCGCATACTGCGCTCCGTATGGTACTGGATGACCTGTATGGAACGTCTCTATACATAGATTCTTCAAAACGGGGCAATGAACATGTGGTGACATTGAATGTTGAAACGGTGAATGATCAGTATCTTTCGGAAAAAGGCGTTCTTGAAAAAGTGCTGAATTTGATGTATATCGTCCTGTTCAAACCTAATTTTGAACATGGTTTATTTAAAGAGTCTATATTTGTGCGGGAAAAAAATGCCATTGTGCAGCGTATCGAATCGGTTTTTGATGAGAAAACACGTTATGCCCAGCAGCGTATGATGGAATTGGCCTTGCCCAACCATCCGGCTTCCATTACATCAAACGGCACAATTGAAGATGTAGAAAACGTCACCAATGAACAATTGGTTGCGGAATACAAAGAAATGCTGACACAAAATGAAATTGAAATCTATGCAGTGGGCGATGTAAAGCCAGAGATGATCGCTTCACATATCCGCGATTTCTTCCACTTCAAAGATCGGGAAAAGGCAATTGCCGCGCCTCCACTGGAATTGGTTAAACCTGCGCAATCACATGTCCTTGAATACGAAGACATGAAGCAAGGCAAGCTGCATATGGCATTCTTTACACCGATTACATTCCGCGACGAAAAATTCCCGGTCATGCAGTTGATGAATGGGGTTTTTGGCGGTTACGCACATTCGAAGCTGTTTGTGAACATCCGTGAAAAAGAAAGCATGGCCTACTATGTGTCCAGTTCTTTTGCTTCGCAATTCGGTTTGATGTTTGTATTGGCTGGCATCGATTCGAAATTGGAAGAAAAAGCTGTGGCCTTGATTTTGGAACAATTGGAAGAAGTCAAAAAAGGGAATATTTCCGATATCGAACTTGACCAGACAAAAGCGTTATTGACGAATCAACTAAAAGAAGCTTTGGATTCAGCTCGCGGCCAGATCGATATCTATGACCAGTACATGGAATTGACTGATTCATTTGAACCCGAATTCATGATCAACAGATGGAAAAATGTGACGAAACAAGACATTGCGGCTGTAGCTCAGAAGCTGTCTTTGGAAATGACGTATTTCCTATCAGGCAAGGAGGACGAAAAAGATGCATAAAGTTGAATTTGACCAATTGGAAGAAACGCTTTTTCATGAAAAGCTGGACAATGGCCTGAACGTATACATTTTGCCGAAAAAAGGATTTTCTAAAACGTTTGCGACCTTCACGACCAAATACGGTTCGATCGATAACCATTTTGTGCCTCAAGGCGAAACCGAACCAATTAAAGTACCGGATGGCATCGCCCATTTTTTAGAGCATAAAATGTTTGAAAAAGAAGAAGGGGATGTTTTCCAGGAGTTCAGCAAACAGGGAGCTTCTGCAAACGCCTTTACTTCGTTTACGCGGACGGCCTATTTATTCTCAGCAACTGGTGAAATCGATAAAAACGTTAAAACCTTATTGGATTTTGTCCAAAGCCCTTATTTCACGGAAAAGACCGTCGAGAAGGAAAAAGGCATCATTGCGCAGGAAATCACCATGTATGACGACCAGCCGGATTGGCGTCTGTATTTCGGCATCATTGAAAATCTCTATGAAAACCATCCAGTGAAAATCGATATTGCGGGAACGGTAGAGTCGATCCAGGACATTACAGCAGAACACTTATATACGTGCTACAACACCTTCTACCATCCGTCCAACATGGTTTTATTCATCGTCGGCAACGTCGATCCGGACCAAATGATGAAATTGGTGAAGGAAGACCAGGCACAGAAAACATTTGAGGAACCGACAGAAATCAAGCGCATTTACCCTGATGAGCCCAAGGAAGTAGCAATCAAGGAACGCGTGCTGGAAATGAGTGTCCAGAAGCCTAAAGTGTTCTACGGTGTAAAACCGGAGAAATTGGATCTGATCGGACCGGATATGCTGAAGCATGAATTGGCTGCTCAATTGGCTTATGAATTACTGTTCGGCCGGACATCTGACTTTTATCACCACGCCTATGAAAACGATTGGATCGACGAATCCTATTCGTTTGACTATTCACTGGAAAGTGGTTTTGGTTACGCTTTGATCGGCTCTGATACCCACAAACCGGAAATCCTGATAAAGGAAATCAAACACACACTGCAAAATGCGATTGAAAAATGGCCTTTTGGACAGGAAGACCTTGACCGGGTCCGCCGCAAGAAAATCGGCTTTTTCCTGAGAGCGTTGAATTCTCCGGAATATATCGCCAACCAGTTTACTCATTATGCGTTTAATGAAATGAATTTGTTTGATGTTGTACCTGTTTTGGAAAGTCTGGAAGTGGCCGATCTGCAAAATGCATTTGCATTAGTGAGCCACGAATCCCAACAATCCGTCTTTACCATCATGCCTCCGGCAAAGGATGCACAGTGAAACGGTTTGCTGTCCTGTTAGGGGCTTCGGGAGAGATTGGCGAAAGCATCGCATTGCAGTTGGCGGAGAGCGGCTGGTCCCTCTACCTCCACTGGAACACCAATCCGGCAGAGGCGCTTGCGCAGCAATTGGCGAAACAATACCCTGCGCAGGAATTCATCTCTGTGCAGGCTGATTTTACCGATGAAGCAGGAGCGCAGCGGCTTGCTGAAAATGTTTACGATGCAAGTTGCATCGTCGTTGCCAGTGGCCAATCGCTGCTGAAGATGCTGATTGACACAACAGAGCAGGAGATGGAAGCGTTGTGGCGCGTGCATGTGAAAAATCCGATTTCAGCAATCCGGTCAATATCCCCATTTTTTCATCGTCATCAGAAGTCTTATGTTGTCTTTATTTCTTCTATATGGGGCGAGACCGGGGCTTCCATGGAGACCATGTATTCGGCTGTCAAAGGTGCCCAGTTGGCGTTTGCCAAAGCCTATGCCAAGGAGATGGCACCGTCAGGAACGCGTGTAAACGCCATAGCACCTGGATTTATACGGACAAAGATGAATGCTTCCTTTTCTGCAGAAGAGCTGCAGGAAATCGAAGAGGAAATTCCATTAGGACTGGGAACTCCTCAAGATATAGCTGATGCTGTCGATTTTCTGGTCGGTGGAAAAGCGGACTATATGACAGGCCAAACACTGCGTATCAATGGTGGATGGCTGATGTAAGGGGATTTTAGAGCTTTTCCTCTATCTATATGCCCCTTTTCCAACAGCGGCAAATCAGCTATCATATTAACTAGAGATTCCTATAGGGAACCCTTATGGAGAAAGGTCGGATAGTGTATGAAAGAATGGTATTTCGAATACGAAATTCAAGTCAACCGTCCGGGCCTGCTTGGCGATATCGCTTCTCTGCTGGGAATGCTGCGGGTGAACATCGTGACCATCAATGGCGTGGACCAGGGCCGACGCGGAATGCTGCTGCGGGCAGAACACGATGTCCAGCTGGAGCGTTTTGAACAGATCCTTTCAACAATTGAAACGATTGCCGTGACGAAGTTCCGTGAACCGAAGCTGCGCGATATACTGGCAGTTCGGCATGGCCGGTATATTCAGCGGGATGCTGACGATCGCAAAACCTTCCGCTTTGTGCGGGACGAATTGGGTCTGCTTGTTGATTTTATGGCAGAAATCTTTAAGCAGGAAGGCCATAAACTTGTTGGATTAAGAGGCATGCCACGTGTCGGCAAAACCGAATCGATTGTAGCGGCAAGCGTCAGTGCCAATAAAAAATGGATTTTCCTGTCCTCAACGATGATCAAGCAGACTGTCCGCAACCAGTTGATGGGAGACGAACACAATGCCAACAACATCTTCATCCTGGATGGCATCGTTACACGCCGCTCGGCAGATGAACGGCATATGCAATTGGTGCGGGAGATGATGCGCATGCCAACGATCAAAGTTGTGGAGCATCCCGATAAGTTTGTAGAGCAATCTGAGTACAGTATTGATGATTTTGATTATATTATTGAATTACGCCACCATCCGGAAGAGAAAATCACCTATGAAGTGCTCGAAAAAAATACTTTCATGGATGAAAAATCACAAGGGGATATGTTTGGAGACGGATTCAACTTCTAAGTAGGCAGGTGATCGTTTTGAGTGAGTTGGGTGCTCGGCTGAAACAGGCCAGAATCGCCAAAGGATATAGTTTGGAAGATTTACAGGACTTGACTAAGATACAGAAGCGGTATTTGGCTGGTATAGAAGATGGCAACCACAGCATGATGCCCGGAGCGTTCTATGTGCGCGCTTTTATCAAGCAGTACGCTGCAGCGGTTGGGCTGAATGGCGAGGAATTACTGGATCAGTACAAAACTGAAATGCCGGCTAACGAACCTGCTGCTCAAAAACAAATGCCGAGTACTCTAACTTCCAGAAGCCGGTCGGTAAGTAGAACTGCTCCGAATGAAGCGTATGCCGAATTTATCCCTAAAGTTCTGGTCGCCTTGTTTATTGTGCTGATTCTTGCTGTCGCCTGGTATTTTTACAGTGCCTCGACAAACATCGATACGGCAAATACTCCGGTGGAGGAAGAAGATGGCGTTCCGTATGAAGAACCTGTTGTTTCTGTGCCGGAACCCAGGGAAGAAGAAGCTGCAGAAGAACCGGTGGAGGAGCCTGCAGAAGAACCTGCAGAACCAGAAGCCGTTCTGTCTGTAGAAGAGACGCAAGGAGAAACAACGACTTTTTCATGGCAGGGCCCCGCAGAGCGTCAGCTTGAAATAGCTGCGAGCGGTCCATCCTGGATTGCGGCCACAGACGAGAACCAAAACGAGCTGACTTCTGAAGCGCGTGTTATGCAAGCCGAAGAAACTGAAACAATTGATTTATCGGAAGTGGAAACCGTTCGTTTGCGCATCGGTGACTATTCGAATATTGCACTGACGTTGAATGGTGAACCGATCGAGTATACACAACAGCTTCAACCCCAAAATATCGTTATTCAATTTACGGACGCCGAATAGCCATCTTTGGATGGCTATTTTTCTTGAAAGTTTGAAAGGAGAAACAATAATGAACATACCAAATCAGATCACCATTTCGAGGATTTTATTGATACCAGTATTTATGGTGATCATGCTAGCCGGCTTTGACTGGGGGACAATGAGGCTTTTCGGAGCTGATATGCCTGTCACCCATTTTGTCGGAGGACTTATTTTTATCTTTGCTTCCTTGACGGATTGGGTCGATGGTTACTATGCCCGCAAATACAATCTGGTTACAACATTCGGGAAATTTTTAGATCCATTGGCTGATAAGCTCTTGGTTTCAGCTGCATTAATTATTTTAGTGGAGCTTGGCTTTGCAGCATCATGGATCGTCATCATCATCATCAGCCGTGAATTTGCGGTTACCGGCTTGCGTTTAGTGCTTGCAGGCGAAGGGGAAGTCGTTGCTGCCGGAGGCCTTGGCAAAATCAAGACCACTGCACAAATTTTAGCGATTGCTGCATTGTTGCTGCATAATACTATTTTCACTCTTGTTGGATTGCCGTTCGGCGAAATTATGCTCTACATTGCCTTAATCTTTACAGTTTGGTCTGGATGGGATTATTTCTATGCCAATCGCCGCGCATTAATGGCTTCAAAATAGGCTTTTACAAAGGGGATTGAACAAATGAACGCAGAAATCATTGCGGTAGGTTCGGAACTATTATTAGGACAGATCACAAATACGAATGCCCGTTTTCTATCCAATCACTTGGCAGAGCTTGGCATCAATGTTTACTACCATACTGTGGTGGGAGACAATGCCGACCGACTGGAGGGTGCGATAACGATTGCGGAAAGCCGTGCTGACTTGATCCTGTTCACTGGAGGGCTAGGGCCGACAAAAGACGATTTGACGAAAGAATCCATTGCTCGCCATCTGGATACGACACTTGAAAGTAACCAGGAAGCACTGGATTCGATTGTCGCTTTTTTTGAGCGCGCAGGACGTCCGATGACTGAAAACAATAAAAAACAGGCACTAGTGCTGAAAAACAGTGATGTCCTCGTCAACCATAATGGAATGGCCCCGGGTATGATGTATAAAAAAGATGAACGTGTCTACATACTGCTGCCCGGTCCGCCAAAAGAAATGGAGCCGATGTTCCAATTTGAGGCGAAACCGAAACTGGCACATTTATTGAATAAAGCGGATGTCATCCTTTCGCACGTTTTGCGTTTTTACGGTATTGGCGAAGCGGAGCTTGAAGACCGGCTGCACCATATTCTCGACAAGCAGACCAATCCAACCATCGCCCCTTTGGCTGCTGATGGCGAAGTGACGCTGCGCATTACAGCTAAAACCAATACGACAGAAGAAGCTTGGCAATTGATCAATGGCGCCAAAGACGAAATTTTGGGTTTAGTAGGCGATTATCTTTATGGCTATGACAATGATTCCTTGGCTTCCAAAACGATTGAGCTGTTAAAAGAACAAGGCAAAACGATTTCAGCAGCGGAAAGTTTGACAGCTGGCCTGTTTCAGTCTGAACTGGCTTCTGTTCCAGGAGCAAGCGCCGTTCTGGCAGGTGGTGTCATTACCTATAACGAGGAAATGAAGGTTCATCAGCTTGGCCTGTCTTCTGAGTTACTGGCGGAGTATGGAGTGGTCAGTGAACAAACAGCACTGGCGATGGCAGAAGCTGTGAAGGATAAGTTCAAAACTGATATCAGCGTTTCATTGACAGGTGCAGCAGGTCCCGATGCTCATGGCGATCAGCCGGCAGGGACTGTATGGATCGGAATTGCTGCGGATGAAGGATCTCAATCTTATCGTCTCCAGTTGTCAGGAATGCGCAATACCAATCGTTTGCGTGCCGTCAAATTGGCGTTGCATTACGTGATCCGGACTTTAACTGATGAAGATGCACGCAAAATTTAATTTTGCGTGTTTTTTCATACCCAAAAATGGGGAATGCCATTAATAGGGCGTTTAAAAATTCGTTTTGAAAAAACAAAAGCGAATAAACGTTCGCTTTTTTCTTGTATATTTCTCAATAAGCTAGTATACTAGAAACAGGTAGAAAATTAGGTTTTCATTTAGAGGAGGATTTCTTTTGAGCGATCGTAAAGCAGCATTAGACATGGCGTTAAAACAAATAGAAAAGCAATTCGGTAAAGGTTCTGTCATGAAATTGGGGGAAAAAACCGACCGTAATATATCATCTGTTTCCAGTGGTTCATTGGCATTGGATACAGCGCTAGGAATAGGCGGATATCCGCGTGGGCGCGTAATCGAGATATACGGTCCTGAAAGTTCGGGTAAAACAACTGTCTCTCTTCATGCGATTGCAGAAGTTCAGGCAACTGGTGGGACAGCCGCATTTATCGACGCAGAGCATGCGTTGGATCCAGTATACGCAAAAAATTTGGGTGTTAATATCGATGAATTGCTTTTGTCTCAGCCAGATACAGGTGAGCAGGCATTGGAAATCGCTGAAGCGCTTGTCCGAAGCGGAGCAGTTGATATTGTGGTTGTCGACTCTGTTGCAGCATTGGTGCCAAAAGCGGAAATTGAAGGCGAAATGGGCGATTCACATATGGGATTGCAGGCACGTTTGATGTCGCAAGCTTTGCGTAAATTGTCAGGTGTCATCAATAAATCAAACACGATTGTCATATTCATCAACCAGATCCGTGAAAAGATCGGTGTTATGTTCGGTAACCCAGAGACAACTCCCGGTGGCCGTGCGTTGAAATTCTATTCATCTGTACGCTTGGAAGTGCGCCGTGCCGAAGCATTGAAATCCGGTACTGATATCATTGGTAACCGAACAAAAATTAAAGTGGTTAAAAATAAAGTAGCACCACCGTTCCGTACAGCTGAAGTTGATATTATGTACGGAAAAGGGATTTCTCGTGAAGGTGAAATCGTCGATATCGGTTCTGAACTGGAAATCATTCAAAAGAGTGGTTCATGGTATTCGTACAATGAAGAACGAATCGGTCAAGGCCGTGAAAATGTGAAGCAATTCCTCTTAAACAATCCGGAAGTCCGCAATGAGATTTCAGGAAAAATCCGTGAGTCTTATGGGATGGCAGCTGCATCTTATACAATTGCAGGCAGCAAGGAAGAGCCTGAAGAATTCAATCTTTTGATTGACGAAGACGATAAATAAGGTTCCTCATCATAAGTAAGGAAAAGTCGCTAAGCAGAAGCTTTGCGGCTTTTCTGTGGTGATTCTGGTTTAAGGGATGGGGAAGTTCGGGGGGAAACCGATTAGACTACTGGCCAATTCCTCGGCTCATAAGCCACTCTGGCTGTACGGCTGAAAAAACGCCGCTTCGCCAGATCGTCTTATGCCTGTCGGAGGTCCACAGGATGTGGATCAGGTAACCGTTGCGACAGGAAGTCGCGTACTTAGGTTAGCTTCCATACATGGCCGCTTCTGCTTTTCCTGGGTTGACACGACATAAGTCCATCTATACAATTAAAATTGTATAATTTACTAATTTTAAACTAGTTGCAGTGAAAGAAAGTTTTCATTATTCATCTTTTGAAATGAAAAAAATTAATAGCAAGAGGAGGTGTCCGAATGGGTATTAATGAGTTCATCTTCGCTTTGCTTGGTGTCATCGTCGGTGTAGTTGTTGGTTATTTTGCAGTGAAAAAAGCAAACGACTCCAATATTGCAGGCGCTAAAAATTCTGCGGAGCAAATAGTCGAAGATGCAAAACGAGAAGCTGAAGCGCTGAAAAAAGAAGCCTTATTGGAAGCGAAAGACGAAAATCATAAATTGCGTACTGAAACAGAATCTGAAATTCGGGAACGCCGATCTGAATTACAAAGACAAGAGAATCGGTTGTTGCAGAGAGAAGAAAATTTAGATCGCAAGGATGATGCATTAAACAAAAGAGAAGCGGGTCTGGAACGTAAAGACGAAGCACTCGCAGAAAAACAACAGCATATTGAACAGATGGAGAGCAAAGCTGAGGAGTTAGTCCGCCAGCAACAGTCCGAAATGGAACGCATTTCATCTCTGACACGGGAAGAAGCCAAATCGATCATCTTGCAGGATGTTGAAAAAGAACTTTCAACTGACATTGCTGTAATGATGAAAGAATCGGAAGCCCGCGCCAAAGAAGAATCGGACAAAAAAGCGAAAAACATTTTGTCATTGGCTATGCAGCGTTTTGCAGCAGACCATGTCGCGGAAACTACCGTATCGGTAGTCAATCTGCCAAACGACGAAATGAAAGGCCGTATCATCGGGCGTGAAGGACGTAATATCCGAACGCTTGAAACCTTAACAGGTATTGATTTAATCATCGATGATACACCGGAAGCAGTCATTCTGTCAGGATTCGATCCAATCCGCCGTGAAACAGCACGATTGGCTCTGGAAAAACTGGTATCAGATGGCCGTATCCACCCTGCACGCATTGAAGAAATGGTCGAGAAGTCAAGACGCGAAGTGGATGAACAAATTCGTGAAATTGGTGAACAAACCACATTTGACGTAGGTGTACATAACCTGCATCCTGACTTGATCAAAATTCTTGGACGCCTTCGCTACCGTACGAGCTATGGACAAAATGTACTGAAGCATTCTGTGGAAGTTGCATTCCTGTCAGGCTTGATGGCAGCAGAACTTGGGGAAGATGTTACGCTTGCTCGACGTGCCGGACTCTTGCATGATATCGGTAAAGCGATTGATCATGAAGTGGAAGGAAGCCACGTAGAAATCGGCGTAGAGCTTGGGACCAAGTACAAGGAACATCCGGTTGTCATTAACAGTATTGCTTCCCACCATGGAGATACGGAAGCGACATCGATCATTTCGGTCATTGTTGCAGCAGCAGATGCATTGTCTGCCGCCCGGCCTGGTGCAAGAAGTGAAACGCTGGAAAATTATATCCGCCGCTTAGAAAAACTTGAAGAAATTTCCGAATCGTATGAAGGCGTTGAGAAATCATTCGCTATTCAAGCGGGGCGCGAAATCCGTATCATGGTTCGCCCTGAACAAATCGATGATATGACGGCACACCGTCTGGCTCGGGATATCCGGAAACGGATTGAAGAGGAACTGGATTATCCGGGTCATATCAAAGTTACGGTTATCAGAGAAACCAGAGCAGTTGAATACGCAAAATAATAAGGGTGAGGCTTCGATGAATGTCTATTCAAAGAAGCCTTTTTCTTATGGAAAAAGGTGAGTTTGTGAAAATTTTATTTATTGGAGATATTGTAGGATCAATCGGAAGAGATGCATTGGAATCGTATTTGCCTAGATTGAAAAGAAAGTATTCGCCCGACGTCATCATTGCAAATGGCGAAAACGCAGCAGCAGGACGCGGCATCACCAAAGCCATTTATCAGGATCTACTGTTTATGGGTGTGGATATGGTGACAATGGGTAACCATACATGGGACCAGAAAGAGATTTTTGACTTCATCGATGAAGTGGATTATTTGATCCGACCTGCCAACTTTTCGGATGAAGCACCAGGGCGAGGCATGGCGACGGTGACAAAAAACGGCCAGACTTTGTCTGTGATCAATCTGCATGGCCGCGTATTCCTGCCGCCGCATGAAGACCCATTCCAAAAAGCGGATGAACTAATCGCGGAAGCCAAAGCGATTTCTCCATTGGTGTTCGTGGACTTCCATGCAGAAGCGACCAGTGAAAAAATTGCGATGGGCTGGCATTTAGACGGCCGCGCGTCAGTCGTTGTCGGTACCCATACACATGTTCAGACAGCCGATGCACGCATTTTGCCGAATGGTACAGCCTATATCTCGGATGTTGGAATGACCGGGCCGTATGATGAAATATTAGGTATGAATAAAGAAGCGGTGCTCTACCGTTTCAAAACGAATATGCCAACGCGATTCGAAGTGCCGAAACGCGGCCGTTCAGTGGTCAGCGGATTTTTTACCGAAGTCGATGACCAAACAGGCAAAGCGAAAGCTTTTGAACGGGTTTACATCAATGAGGATTATCCGTTCCAAGGCTAAATCTCCAGCTTCTTGACGAAACTCCGACAATTGGAACAGACACCTTGTAGAACATACCTGAATTTCAGTATAATAAGGTATCGATTGAAAGTTTTTTCACGAATAGAGAACATTGATTTCACTCGACTGGCCCAGCTTTGTTTTTCGCAGAAAAATTCGGGAAAGTTAAAGAATCTTTTCAAAATGTTTATGCGCTGTCTTGTTTTTCATCAACTTGACACAAATATCGGCGATTCATTAATTAGCGTCCTTGTACAAGGCGGAAATCTTGTCGACCCGATCCATTTACCTGTACAATCAGATAGAGTGGCAAGCTTGAAAAGCATGGCTTGTAAATAGCTGCGTGTGTATTACATCGAGCAGTCAGAATTACTAAAACTAAAAAATGGTCGTTGAACGGTGAACTTATAGAAGTCGTATCAGACCAGAAATGGGTGTCTAAAAATGACGTATACAAAACAGGAAATCGTCGCCAAAGCGCGCGAAGTAGCAGATATGATTGCAGCAACAGAAGAAGTGGATTTCTTTAAGCGTGCGGAAGCACAAATCAATGAAAACCAACAGATCCGTGAAAAAATCGCCAGCTTGAAGAGTCTGCAGAAACAAGCAGTCAACTTCCAGGCATACGGCAAAGAACGCGCATTGAATTTGATTGAAGGCAAAATTGCCAAAATCGAAGAAGAAATCGACGCAGTCCCGATCGTCCAGGAATTCAAGCAATCCCAAAGCGACGTCAATTCGTTATTGCAGATGGTTTCAACGGCTATCGCAAACCAAGTGACAAACAACATCATCACGGAAACTGGCGGCGACTTGCTGCGCGGCGAAACGGGATCAAAAGTCCGCAACGACACACCGGGAAGCTGCGATTAAGAGAAAAGCGGAAACGGCCGCTCAGCTCCGACAGGCATAAGACAGACCAGCAGTGTGGCGCACTTTGCCACGCAGCTGCATTGCCAGAGGGACTTATGACCCCGAGGGGCTGATCGCTGGAGCTGGACAAAAGAAAAGCGAAAACAACCATGAGTGTTCAATAAAAGCACCAACCCAAAATTTTCCCTTCAGCTTGAAACTGAAAGAGCCAAAGCTCTTTCAGTTTTTTCTTTTCAGCCCTGATTTTTGATATAATGGAGAAACGACGAATCGATTTGAAAGAGGTTTTAAAATGGCACCGACACCGATGATGCAACAATATTTTCAAGTGAAGTCCGAATACCTGGACGCGTTTTTATTTTTCCGTATGGGCGATTTTTATGAGTTGTTTTACGACGATGCCATCAACGCATCGCAAATTTTGGAAATTACACTGACGAGCCGTGGGGGAACTGGCGATGACCGTATTCCAATGTGCGGTGTTCCCCATCATGCAGCGAAGAATTACATCGATCAATTAATATTGAAAGGCCATAAAGTGGCCATCTGCGAACAAGTGGAAGATCCGAAAACGGCCAAAGGAGTCGTCAAGCGTGAAGTGGTGCGCCTCGTTACACCAGGCACACATACAGAAGGAAAGAGTGTCGATTCCAAATCAAATGTATTTTTAGCAGCTGCCGATGAGCTGGCAGATGGATTTGGCTTATCCTACGTAGACATCAGCACAGGTGAAGCGACAGCCACATACATAATGGGGACGGAAAAAGCCTTGCTGCAGGAATTACAGTCCTTAAACATCCGTGAGTTGGTGGTTTCAGAGCAATTGTTTTTATTGCTGACCGAAGAAGAACAGGACTTGGTGTTATCCATCGAAACGATGGAAGACGCTTATCCGCTGGCTCCAGCACAGGTAGCCGCTTGTCCGGCAGATCTGCAGATGAGCTGCCACCGATTGCTGACGTATATCTCCCGCACCCAAAAGCAATCACTCGACCATATCCAAACCTTTGCCTACAAAGAAAACAATCAATTATTGAGCATCGATTTCCATTCGAAGCGCAATCTGGAATTGCTGCAGTCGATTCGCGGCGGGGAGACGAAAGGAACGCTGTTGTGGCTGTTGGATGAAACTGTAACAGCGATGGGCAGCCGCAAACTTAAGCAATGGCTGCATCAGCCTTTGGCCAACAAGCGGATGATCGAAGAACGCCAGCAGATGGTAGCGGCTTTGATCGACCAGTATTTCGTGCGTGTAGAGCTCCAGGGGCTATTGAAGGAAGTCTATGACCTGGAACGTCTGTCGGGCCGTATCGCCTTTGGCAGCGCAAGTGGACGCGATTTAGCGCAACTCCGGAGTTCGCTTGAGAAAGTGCCGACGCTGATCGAAGAGCTGTCCAATTCGGGCAATCCGGCATTGATGGAATTCAGCGAAAAGCTGGACCGCTGTATAGAAGTCTGCGAGTTATTGCAGGCCATCAGTGAAAATCCGCCCCTGTCTTCAAAAGAAGGCGGCGTTATCCGCGACGGTTTCAACCAGCAACTGGATGAATACCGGGATGCTTCACGCAACGGCAAAAACTGGATTGCGGAGCTTGAGCAGAAAGAACGCAAACTGACAGGCGTCAAATCCCTGAAAATTGGCTACAATCGCATTTTCGGCTATTATATTGAAATGTCCAAAGCCAATATGCACTTGGCGGATCTGGAGCGCTATGACCGCAAACAGACCTTGGCCAACGCGGAGCGTTATACAACGCCTGAACTGAAAGAAAAAGAAGCATTGATTTTGACGGCTGAAGAAGAGAGCCTATCCCTTGAATACGATTTGTTCGTGGCCATCAGAGATGAAGTCAAACAGTATATTTCACGTATTCAGCGGTTGGCTTCTTCGCTCAGCGGACTGGATGTCTTTTTGAGTTTCGCCAATGTTGCTGAGAAATATCGTTTTGTGAAACCTGAGTTCAATGATGCCAATGAAATTTCCATTATTGAAGGGCGTCATCCAGTCGTTGAAAAAATGCTCAATAAGCAGCATTACGTACCGAATGACTGCGTTCTAGCGGAAGGCCAAAACATGCTGCTGATTACAGGGCCGAACATGTCGGGTAAGAGTACGTATATGCGGCAGGTGGCGTTGACGATTGTGTTGGCGCAGATCGGCAGTTATGTGCCGGCTGAATCGGCAAATCTTCCGATTGTCGACCAGATCTTCACTCGAATCGGAGCGGCTGATGATCTTGTTTCAGGGCAAAGTACGTTTATGGTCGAAATGCTTGAGTCGCAATACGCCATTACCCATGCTACCAAAAACAGCTTATTGCTGTTTGATGAAATTGGACGAGGCACATCGACCTATGACGGCATGGCGCTTGCCCAGTCGATGATTGAATACATCCATAGAGAAATCGGCGCCAATACCTTGTTTTCTACGCATTATCATGAATTGACGGCGCTGGAAGCTTCGCTTGATAAACTGCATAATGTCCATGTGGCGGCAATGGAGCAATCGGGCAAAGTGGTCTTTTTGCACAAAGTGAAAAAAGGCCCAGCTGATAAAAGTTACGGCATTCACGTCGCCGAGCTGGCGAACTTGCCGGAACCGATTCTGGCACGTGCCCGTGAATTGCTAAAAACTTTTGAAGAAGATAAAAAACAACAGCCAAAAACCATTGAGCAATTATCATTTTTTGATGATGCAGATACTGAAAAAGATGAAATCCTGCAGACAATCAAAGACGTTCAAGTATCCGAGATGACACCGCTTCAAGCTCTGCAGATGCTTAACGACCTGCAGCAAAAGTTAAACGATAAGGAGTGAGACTATGGGCATCATTCAATTGATGGACGAACCTCTATCCAATAAAATAGCCGCTGGTGAAGTGGTGGAACGGCCGACCTCAGTCGTCAAAGAGTTGGTGGAAAACGCCATCGATGCTGGAAGCACGGCAATTGAAGTGCTGCTCATCGAAGCGGGGCTGACCTCCATCCAAATCATCGATAATGGTGCCGGCATGGACGCAGATGATGCTTTGCTGTCATTTTCCCGCCACGCCACCAGTAAAATAGCCAATGAACATGATCTCTTCCGTATTCGGACGCTTGGATTCCGCGGGGAGGCACTGGCCAGTATCGCTTCGGTCTCAAAAGTGACCTTGCATACATCAGATGGTGTGAGTGGAACCTTTGTACAGATGGAAGGTGGCCGCCTGACTGAGCACCGGGCCGGTTCTCTTAGAAAAGGGACGGATATCAAAATCGATCAATTGTTTTTCAATACACCTGCACGCTTGAAATACATGAAAACGCTGCAGACGGAACTTGGCCATACAATCGATCTCCTCAATCGTTTTGCACTGAGCTATCCTGGAATCGCGTTCAAGCTGACGCACGATGGCAGAACGATTCTGCAGACTTCCGGCAGCGGAGAAATCAAACGTGTGCTGGCTGATATATATGGAGTGGCAATTGCCAAGAAGATGATCCCATTTGAAGGGCAGTCGCATGACTATAAGGTTTCAGGTTATGCTTCATTGCCTGAAATCACGCGCGCCAATAAAAACTATATATCCTTGTTCGTCAACGGAAGATGGGTCAAGCACTACGCTATCGCCAATACGGTCCATAGAGCTTACCATACCTTTTTGCCGCTCGAGCGGCAGCCGATTGTTGTCTTGAATATCGAAGGCGATCCTTATTTGACGGATGTCAATGTCCATCCTGCCAAACAGCAGATCCGCTTAAGCAAAGAAAAAGAATTGATGGAATTGATATATGAAACCATTCGCCGGACCATCAGTACGGTAGTTCGTGCTCCCGTGATCGACAAGCCGAAACCGGTCAAAAAAGCACCTACCAAGCAATTGGATCTATGGAAAAGTTCGTTTACAGTCCAAGAGCCGAAGCAGCCACTGCCTGACAATGCAGCTGAGGAATGGCATGAGCTCCCGGTTGAAAAGGAACGGGAAGCGATCAAGCTTGATCCCGTGCCGATTGAAGAGAAACTGCCGCCGCTGGATGAGCCTGAAGAAGATGACAGTCCGCAATTCCCGGAACTGGAAGTGGTGGGCCAAATCCATGGCACTTATATTGTGGCGCAGAGCAGTGACGGATTTTACCTGATTGATCAGCACGCAGCACAGGAACGCATCAAATACGAATACTTCCGCGAAAAAGTAGGGGAGATCGACAGCGATGAAAGACAGTCCCTGCTTTTGCCGCTGACTTTCCACTACAGTCGGGACGAAGCCTTAAGATTAAAAGATCATCTGGATGTCCTGTCCGATAGCGGTGTATTCCTCGAAGAGTTTGGCGAGACTTCATTTATTGTCCGGGAATACCCGACCTGGTTCCCGAAAGGCTTCGAACAGGAAGTCATCGAAGATTTGATTGAACAGGTCCTGACTGAACGGAAAGTGGATGTCAAGAAGCTACGTGAAGATGCGGCGATCATGATGAGTTGCAAGCGGTCGATCAAAGCCAATCACTTTCTTCAGAAACACGATATGGAACGCCTGCTTGCGGATTTGAAAAGAGCGGAACAGCCGTTCACTTGTCCGCATGGTCGTCCCGTCATCATCCATTTCAGAACCTATGATGTTGAAAAAATGTTTAAACGTGTGATGAATTAAACTTTCCAAGGCTTACCCGAAAGAGTTTTGGGTATGGATATAGCATAGGTGAAACGACACGTTAAGGAGGGGTGTGGAGAATGCAGATGAGCAAAGATTATATACGCGTCTCCGATGGGCAGGAACTCTATGTTATGCGTTATGAACCACCAAGCCCGATTGGACATGTTCATATCATTCATGGAATGGCAGAACACATCGGACGCTATACGGAATTCGCGGAGTATCTGGCTTCCCGCGGATTCATCGTCTCTGCGCATGACCAGCGTGGCCATGGAAAAACAGCAGAACGCAACGGTGTAAAAGGCTATTTTGCGGATGAGGATGGATTTGAACGTGTGGTGGAGGATGCCCATGCAGTCATTACGGAAGTGCAAATGTCGACCGGCAATCTGCCGCTGATCTTATTTGGCCACAGCATGGGTTCGTTTGTGACTCGCCGTTATATGCAGTTGCACAGCGAAGACATCAGTCGCGTGGTTTTGTCCGGAACTGGCGGAGATCCCGGTACTGCCGGGAAAATCGGGTTGGCGGTGGCGCTGGCTTCAGCGAAATCACAGGGCAAGCAGCAGCCGAGTAAAGCACTTGGCAAGATGACTTTCGGCAACTACAATAAACCGTTTAAAGAAGAAGGTTCCTCCTATGCATGGTTGACCCGGGACAAAGAAGCAGTTGCAAAGTATGAAGCTGATCCTTGGTGCGGCTTTGAATCGACCAATCAGTTTTATATCGATTTGTTCTCAGGTCTTGCTGTCATCAATAAACCTTCAGAAATCGCCAAAATACGGAAAGACTTGCCGGTCCTGTTGATCAGTGGAGCAAAGGATCCGGTTGGTGATAACGGCAAAGGCGTTTTCAGCTCAGCGAAGCAATTTGTTGAAGCGGGAATGGTCAATGTTAAAGTTTACCTCTCAGAACAGGGCAGGCATGAATTGCTGAATGAACTTGATCGCCACGCACACTTTGAAATCATTGGTGATTGGATGTGCGGAAATGATTGACGTAGTGGCCATTGTTGGTCCGACAGCATCCGGAAAAACCGCTTTGAGCCTCGAGTTGGCCAAACAGATGGACGGCGAAATCATCAATGGGGACTCCATGCAGATTTACCGGGATATGACGATCGGGACAGCAAAGATTTTACCGGAAGAAATGGCGGGAATTCCTCACCATCTCTTGGATATTAAAGAACCGGATGAAAGCTTTTCGGTAGCTGAATACCAAAAGCTGGTACGGGAGAAAATTGCGGAAATACGTTCGCGGGGCAAACTGCCGATCATTGTCGGCGGCACGGGAATGTATGTGCAGGCGGTGTTGTTCGATTATCGCTTCTCCGAAGAAGCGGTCGACCAAAAGCTGCGCGACAGCCTGAATAAGGAATTGGAACAATTCGGTCCTGAAAAGATGCACCAGAAATTGCTGGAACTGGATCCGCAATCAACGATACACCCTAATAATGCGCGCCGCGTTGTGCGGGCAATTGAAAACCTGATGAGCGGCCAGGAAAAAAGCGACCGTGAACTGACGTTGTCGCCAATGTACAATGAAGTCATCATCGGGTTGGATATTCCAAGAGATATCCTGTATGAACGCATCAATCAGCGTGTAGACAGCATGATGGAACGCGGCTTGATTGAAGAAGTCGAAGCTTTACGGCAAAGAGGCATCCGGGAAGCGCAGTCGATTCAGGCCATCGGCTATAAGGAAATTTATGACTATCTCGATGGACGTACAAGCATTGAAGATGCGATCATCAAGCTTAAGCAGAACTCGCGTAAATATGCCAAACGGCAGTTTACCTATTTTAAGAACAAATTGCCGATTTTCTGGATTGATGCCTTGAAGGATCCCGAAAAGAATCTCCAGGAAATAACCGCTTTCATGCAGGAAAATGACAGAAACTGTCGAATTGATAGACTTACGGCAAATCAATCACAAGTAGAGAAATAGGGGGATTCACATGAAACCGATCAATATTCAGGATGTCTATCTAAACCAGCTTCGTAAAAATAATATTTATGTTACAGTATTTTTACTCAACGGCTTTCAATTAAAAGGAACCATTAAATCTTATGATAATTTTACGGTATTGGTCGAAACAGAAGGCAAGCAGCAATTAATCTACAAACATGCCATTTCAACATTTTCTCCTGCAAAAGCTGTAGCGATTGAGCACGAAGAGTAGAATGGATTCCGGACTGCAGTTGCAGTCCGGCTTTTTTGTTATGTTTTATGGTTGCTTTTGTTGTCAGTCTACACGGCTGCTTGCGTTTTTCTCGGTGTCCAGACTCCAGCGCCCAGCTCTTTAAGTCATAAGCCAGCCCAGCTGTGCGGCTGAAAATAAGCCGCTTCGCCAGACCGTCTAAACCTTATTGCTCCTGCAGCACTTTGTGCTTCGTCGCAAAGAGGTGGCTCAAACTACCTTTGAGCCACCTCTTGCCTGTCGGAGCTGAACGGCTGCTTACGCTTTTCAGGTTGACAGCTAGCTTTCAGGGGTATAGCATTTTCAGGTGAATAGGATTTTAATTCAGGAGGCGTATCCATGAAAACCATTACAGCAGATGAATTGCAAGAACGAGTAGAGGCTGGAGAAGAATTGAACATCATTGATGTTCGTGAGGACGACGAAGTAGCTGCAGGAATGATTCCTGGAGCCAAACATATCCCTCTCGGTGAAATTGCAGACCGCACAGGGGAACTGGATGCAGGAACAGAATATTATATGGTTTGCCGTGCAGGCCGCCGCAGCGAAATGGCTTGTGGTATTTTAGAGTCAAACGATATCAATACGATTAATGTTGAAGGCGGAATGACTGCCTGGAATGGCGAAACAATCGCATAAAAGATCATAAAAACAGACCGTTCGGCATATGCCAAGCGGTCTATTTTTATGATTGATAACATATATTGTTTCAACTCTTCATGGGAGTTCAGACATTCGAGCTGGCCGGAAATAGGCTACGAAATCTGGATTTTGCGTGCCGGCAATCGCCATTTGAAGGTATAGGACAGGATTCGCAGGATAGTGATCAGGACAAACAAAGAATAAAGCATCAAATCGGAATTGGCTAGATTAAAGCTGATGAACAGTCCCGCCAATGCTGCCCATACAGCATAAATTTCCGATTTCAGAACAAGAGGTTTTCTTCCAGCCAATAAATCACGGATAATTCCTCCGCCAGACCCTGTTAGTACAGCTGCCACTACCACAGCGAAGAGCGGCAATTCAAGTTCAACCGCATAGATGGCTCCTTGAACGGCAAAGGCTGATAATCCTATGGCATCAAAAAAATGTCCCCAGCGATTCCAATGGCCAAGCAATTTATGGGGAAATAAGAAAACAACCGTAATCGAGATAAGGGCAAGTTGTAACATGAATTCCTGTTCCCATAGAGCCGATACGGGTACTCCAATCAATAAATTCCGGATGGCGCCTCCACCAAAGGCGGTGACTACGCCAAGAAGGTAAACGCCGAAGATATCGTATTCTTCTTCCATCGCGATAATTGCACCGGATACTGCAAAAGCAATCGTACCGATGGCGCTCAGTACTTCCCAAGCCATAAGCCTTATTCCTCCTTAACATACAACTCTATGAATTGTAGCAGAATTTGACGCTATTTCAAGTCATGCCGCATAATAGAAAGAGAAATTGAAGAGAATGGAGAATTACATGCTTACAACGATAAAAACGATAGAAGAAACGATTCAGGCCCAGCTGCAGCTGGCCGATGAAACGGCTTACGTAAATCAAAAAAAAGTGTTGGAGGCTTTCCACAGCCAACGCGTCAGCGATCATCATTTCAATCCATCAACTGGATATGGCTATGACGATGAAGGACGGGATACGCTTGAACGGGTATATGCGGATGTTTTTAAAGCAGAAGCCGCTCTTGTCCGTCCGCAGATCATCTCGGGGACCCACGCCATTACGATCTCATTGTTCGGTGTGCTGCGTCCTGGAGATGAGTTGCTTTATCTAACAGGAAAACCCTACGATACACTGGACTCCATCGTATCCGGCGGTGAAAAGGATACAGGTTCGCTGAAGGACTTCGGCATCAGCTATCAGCACGTGGAACTGGACACGGATAATAACATCGACTGGTCAGCCGCAGAAAAAGCGATCAGCAGCCAGACGAAAGTGATTGCGATTCAGCGTTCCAGAGGTTATGATACACGTCCTTCCTTTACGATAGGAGAAATCGGTGAAATGGTGTTGAATATTCGCCGCCTCAAACCTGAAGCCATCATTTTTGTCGATAATTGTTATGGTGAGTTTGTGGAACAGCAAGAGCCAATTGAAGTTGGGGTGGATTTGATTGCCGGTTCCCTTATCAAAAATCCGGGTGGCGGCCTGGCGAAAATTGGAGGCTATATCGCTGGCAGAAAAGATTTAATCGAAAAATGCGGTTATCGAATGACTTCACCGGGTATAGGAGCAGAGGCAGGTGCGTCATTGAATGCATTGCCAGATATGTACCAGGGCTTTTTCATGGCTCCCCATATCGTCTCTCAAGCATTAAAAGGGGCAATCTTTACGTCAGCCTTATTGGAGCGGGCTGGGATGAAAACGACACCCCACTGGAGCGATAAGCGGACAGACTTGATCCAATCCGTATCATTCCAAACAGCTGATCAGATGATTGCTTTTTGCCAAACCATCCAGGCGAGCTCGCCGGTCAATGCCCAATTCAAACCGGAAGCGGCCTATATGCCAGGTTATGAAGACGATGTCATCATGGCAGCAGGTACATTTGTCCAAGGGTCCAGCATAGAGCTGACAGCGGACGGGCCGATCCGGCCTCCTTATACAGCTTTTGTTCAGGGCGGACTCACATATGAGCATGTAAAAATTGCGGTGCTGAATTCAGTTGATTCTCTAAAAAAACTCAAATGAATCTAATTTAATTTCCGTATCATTTTTACGGAAATTTTTTATGTCAGAAAACATAACATTCATTTGACAAATAATCTGACATGATATATGCTGTAAGAGTAGTAATTATTTGAAATGGGTGAATCTTATGACGAACCGGGTAAGACGGACGATGCCGCTTTTGCCGATCAGCATCGTAATGCAGCTGACGGAATTGACAGCGCGACAAATCCGTTATTATGAAGAGCATGATTTAATCAGCCCTGCCCGAACAGAAGGCAATAAGCGTATGTTTTCGTTGAACGACGTCGATACCCTGCTTGAAATTAAGGATTATCTGGATCAAGGGCTCAATATCGCAGGCATCAAGAAAATATACGATTTGAGAGAGACACCTGAAAACGAAAAGGCAGAGCCAAAAAATTTGAGCGATGCCGAGCTGCGCAGGTTATTGCATGAAGAGTTAAAACATCAGGCAAGACCTTTGGAAAGAGGCGGCTTCAGACAAAGTGATTTATCCCGTTTCTTTAATTGAAATGGGCTTACATACAACATTCATAGGAGAGTGAAGAGAACATGGGCAAGTATTCAAAAGAAGACATTCAACGATTAGTAAAAGAAGAGGACGTTAATTTTATACGTCTGCAATTTACCGACATTCTTGGGGTCATCAAAAACGTTGAAATACCGACATCCCAATTGGACAAAGCACTCGATAATAAAATGATGTTTGATGGATCTTCTATCGATGGATTTGTACGCATCGAAGAATCTGATATGTATTTATACCCTGACCTGGACACTTGGGTAGTATTCCCTTGGATCACTGGTAAAGGAAAAGTAGCACGCTTGATCTGTGATATATACAGCCCGGACGGCACGCCATTCCCTGGAGATCCACGGACGAACTTGAAGCGTGTACTGAAGGAAATGGAAGAGCTTGGATTCACACATTTCAACCTTGGACCTGAACCTGAATTCTTCTTGTTCAAGCTTGATGAAAGAGGCGAACCGTCTTTAGAATTGAATGACCACGGCGGCTATTTTGACTTGGCACCGATGGACCTAGGTGAAAACTGCCGACGCGATATTGTACTTGAACTCGAGGAGATGGGCTTTGAAATTGAAGCATCCCACCACGAAGTAGCGCCAGGACAGCACGAAATCGATTTTAAATATGAAGATGCCATCACATCATGTGACGAAATCCAAACTTTTAAACTGGTCGTTAAGACCATTGCACGTAAACACGGCCTTCACGCAACATTCATGCCGAAGCCATTATTCGGTGTTAATGGTTCAGGGATGCACATGAACCTTTCACTGTTCGACGGAGACCGAAACACATTCCTTGATGAAGACGGCGAAATGAAATTGAGCGAGACAGCTTACCAATTCATAGCTGGCATCATCGAGCACGCACAAGGCTTTACAGCGGTAACAAATCCGCTTGTGAACTCATACAAACGTCTGGTACCTGGTTATGAAGCACCTTGTTACATTGCTTGGTCGGGCCAAAACCGCAGCCCATTAATCCGTATTCCAGCATCGCGCGGCTTGTCAACACGTGTAGAAGTGCGTTCAGTTGATCCTGCAGCAAACCCATACTTAGCGATGGCTGTTCTTTTAAGTGCTGGCCTTGATGGGATCCGCAGAAAATTGACTCCGCCAAAAGCGGTAGACCGCAATATCTATGCAATGAACAAAAAAGAGCGCGAAGCAGTCGGCATCAAAGATTTGCCCGGAACTTTGTACTCGGCTCTTCAGGAATTACAGAATGATGAAGTTATGACTAAAGCATTGGGCGAACATATCTTAAACAACTTCGTCGAAGCGAAAGAAATTGAGTGGGACATGTTCCGCACAAGCGTCCACCCTTGGGAGCGCGAGCAATACCTGAAAATGTATTAAAAGTACTGGATGAAACCGTTGGAGCTTTAAAGCTCCAACGGTTTTTTTGTTTTCGTCGAAAGATTCGGAGCAGAAAATGTCCATATGATTACCCAAACTGATCGTTATATGTCTCAATGGAATGGCCTTTTGAAATTGAAGGCGATTAAAGAAATGATTGAAATTGAAATAAGAAAGAAACTTATTGTTAGGTTAACTCGACTAATGGTAAATAACTCAACACCAGGTGTTTTCTAAAAAAGTTTGGTCAAAATTTATTCTAATACTCGAGCATATTGCTGATACGTAAAGAGGAGGAGAAATCATGTTCATGATTTTAAATGCAGCTGTTATTTCACTCTGGATCACCTCGCTTGTCGCTTTCGGAAATGGCTACATCCGCTACAATAAGAAGGAACGGGCTTATGAGAAAAGCCAAAGAGCTGATTCCTGATCAGCAGAAGGGTATAGTGGATTCTGAGTATTATGGTAAAGTACACAAGCTTCTGACACTACGTATCAAGAGATTAGCACTAATATTAGCGAAGTAAGCGCGATTAATAGTAGTCACTGCCAAACTCCTGTATGGTTGATAGAATGGAAAGAATTCTATCTTCCATTCAGAGGGGTATTAAAATGGTAAAAGAGCAGGAAAAGACGATTGAAGCTATTATCAGCAGGTTTTCGTCAACGATTTTGCGTTCTCATTTCGGCAAGGGTCCAAAGTCGGTTTACGTCAATATCGTTCACCCCTTTATTTGTATACAAATAAGAGAGTTTTTATCACCAATGGAAAAAATTCTTCTCAGTAAAAATGAAGGCACCAAGGTTCTCGAACTGAGAGATTTATTAATGGAAGAAATAGAGCAAGAATTTAAAATAAACTTTTGGAAAGAAGCAAACCTGGATATTAAAGAGCTTTATGCCGATTGGAATTTAGATCAAAAATCCGGTATGATTCTAGCGGTCCTTAAAGAGGGGGACATTAAGAAGAAGCCGTGGCCAAGCGAAGTGGATGAGAAAACACTTCTTGAAGAAATCATTAAAATAAGTGAAATCGGACAAAAAGAGCCTGGTTCAACTGAGCTCTTCTGGTTGGGTGAAAGAACCCTGTTAATAAGGCGAATAGAGATATTCACTCTTCTTGAGAAGGAACTTATTAATCTGGGGTTTTCAGAAACGCTGAAACTTGCAAAACGGCCATTGGAATATAAACTTTTTAAACAATCCACATTAGAGAAAATATTGAAAAGGCCGATAGATGATATTTATGTCGACTGGAACTTTAATGAAGATAAAGGATATGCAGTATTGGCCTTACAAAAGAAATAATAAGGATTTTGAGCATCTCTTCGGAGGTGCTTTTGTTTTGGAAAAACGAATTTTCACAATAAGGCTGTCCTCATTTAGTGATCGACAAGTATGACTAGCTGAAAAATAATAGGTCTACAGCAATGTCGGGGAAAAAAGGCATGATAATAATCAACCTAACAGAATAATAATGGAATCAAAAAATGGTTTACAGGCTGTATTTTAAGGTTATAATTAATTGCAGCCAAAAAATTTAATAACTCATACTGAATTTTCCTTCGGATGAACTGAAGGAAGATTTTGTGGGAGGGGATTAAATTGAGGAAAATTCAAGGACTTTCAAATTTAGTAGACTATTTGGAATCAGTAAATTATCCACTGGCTGCAGAGCAGATTACAGATTTAATGTCGAAAAGAAAGATTCCGCATCGCAAAGCATATCAGGATATTGTGATCTTTAACTTGGAGCACATAGACTGGTGGATTGCTGAGCAGCAGAAACGATGATTTTGTAAGGAATATGCTTAATTGAAAGAAAAGAGCCTTGGGTTTAGTTCTGAAAAGAATTAAAACTGAGGTTTTCTTTTTTTATGGTAACTTTATACACTTTTTTCCGTCTACTGTTATAATAATCTAAAAGCGAAGGAGAATTCGGCTATGCGCTTTCTAATGACAATTATTATCTTTTTAATCTTTTTCTCATTTGCTGGGATCGGTGTCTATGTTGTAGGTCCGGATTTTTCGGCGGATCGCCTGGTTGCTGAAGCGACTGAAGAACTGCGGAATAGTGGCCAAATGGAAAAAATAGTGGAGTATGTAGAAAATGACCCTCAAATGCTTGAGTACATAGAAGAGGCACAAGTTGCTGAACAAAAAAGCGAGACTTTACCGTTCCAGACAACTGGAGATGCCGCAGGGACAGTGATTAAAAAGGTAGGGATAACAGACTTGGCTAAAATGAAGTCTGGTGTTGAAGATGGCTCGATGTCTGCTGATGAAGTGATCCAAAAACTTGAAGAAGATTTAAATGAAGAAGAACTGCTTGCTCTTAAAGTCATTGTTTATAAGGAATTATACAAACAGCAATAATATTATATGTATGATAGACTGTTTCACGAAGACAAAGTAAATAGCTAGAAGGAGGCCATTGTTATGAAGTCGTTTCAAGTAGAATTTAATTTTGATGAGGGAAATACATTTATTCATAACGTCCAGGCAGTAGATAAAGAGTCGGCATTGAGCAAAATCCCTTCCAATGGTACTTATGAAATTTCTGATACGGAAACGGGTAATATTTATCGCATCACCATCAATTTGGTTAAATATATAAAAGTCAGTGAATTATAGAAGATTTCTTCTCTATGAGCTGCGCGGAAGGTGCTGCTTATGCAGCATCTTTTTTTGAGCTAAAACGTAACTGTAAATCGAATTATGGAGGGATACAATGAAATACGAAGGGGCAAGTGCATACGAAGAAAAAGATTTTTTAGAAAGTTTCCTGCAAAGAAGAAATCGGCTTGAAAGTCCTAACAACAGCATTGAAAAGCCGGTCATCTATGAACTGCTGGGAGCATTCCAAAATAAGCGGGTACTGGATCTGGGGTGCGGAGATGCCTTGTTCGGAAAAGAGCTGCTGGAGTCTGGAGCTCTGCACTATCATGGAGTGGAAGGATCGGAACAAATGTGCAGATTGGCATCAGCAAACTTAAAAGGTTTAGAGGCTCAGATTACAAGATCTAAGATGGAAGCATTCAATTTTCCGGAAAGTCAATATGATCTTGTCGTTTCACGCTTAGTGATGCATTATTTGTCCGAAGTGGACCAAGTATTTCAAAACATCTATAAGTCGTTGAAAGACAACGGGAGATTTGTGTTTAGTGTTCAGCATCCGCTGACGACTTCTTCTTTTGAAAGCAAAAAATCTGGTGAAAGAAGAGGCAGTTGGATTGTAGATGAATATTTCGAAGAAGGGGAGCGGCAGGAACCGTGGATCGATAAAATAGTGGTGAAACATCATCGAACCATCGAAAGTTATTTCTCGGCACTGACACGGGCGGGGTTTACAGTTACTGGTCTGCAGGAAGGGAAGCCGAAACCTCAGTACTTCGAAGATGAACAGGAGTACATTAGAAGAAAAAGAATTCCTGTAATTTTAGCGTTCAGTTGCATGAAACGGTAAATCGGAAGTCAAGTTTACATAATAAAAATACAAACAAAAACCACCGGGGAATTTCCCGGTGGTTTTTGTTTAATGGATTTGGCGATAAACTCCTACGACTTTACCCAGAATCGAAACTTGATCCACGATGATTGGATCCATCGATGAATTCTCCGGCTGTAGGCGGAAGTAACTCTCTTCGCGGAAGAAACGTTTAACTGTTGCTTCGTCTTCCGCAGTCATCGCGACAACAATATCTCCGTTATTAGCAGTTTGCTGCTGCTTCACAATGACATAATCACCATTTAAAATTCCAGCTTCAATCATACTTTCACCCATGATTTCCAACATGAAGATGTGATCATCTTCTGTGCCATAGCTTTGGGGAAGAGGGAAGTATTCTTCTACATTTTCAATTGCCGTAATCGGGATACCGGCAGTTACCTTACCGATTAACGGGACGTGTAATACAGGACTTTTATCAATAAGCGCTTCATCAGTGCTGATAACTTCAATTGCTCTTGGTTTTGTTGGATCGCGGCGGATCAGGCCTTTGCTTTCAAGACGAGCTAGATGGCCGTGTACGGTCGAACTGGATGCAAGACCGACTGCCTCCCCGATTTCACGCACGGATGGCGGGTAGCCTTTCAAGCGGACTTCTTCTTTTATAAACGACAATATGTCTTCTTGGCGTTTGGATACTTTTTTCAACAGTTTCACCTCATTTGAGTAATACTACTTGATTTCTACCAATAGTATACCAACTCGGGCTGTGAAATGCAAACATAGGTTCGAATTTTATTCTTGACAAAAACACCTGTTCGCATTAATATGAGAACATACATTCCGAACACTCATTCCCAGGAGGCGATTTATTTGACGATCATCCGACAAAATTCTTACTTAATCTTGTTTTTTGCTTTAATTATGGTGTTTACTTTTTATGCGATCCTGTCCCATAATACAAACAGTGCACAAATGAGCCAAGTTGAAATAGAAGAAGGCGACACACTCTGGACATTAGCTGAATCGTTCAGTGGCACAACCCCCCATCATGAATGGATAGAAGAGATTATGAAAGAGAATAACCTTTCAACTTCTAAAATCATCGCCGGGCAATCCCTCAAGATTCCCAGTGATCATTTAAGATTTGCTCCTGATGAGACCAGTAAATTTGCAGGTGATGCTGAATGAAAAAAAACGCATTAATTTATTGCCGTGTCAGCACGACCAAAGATACACAGGAATCTTCCTTAGAGAGACAGGAAGAAGAACTGATGAAGTTTGCGTTTGAACAATCCTATAAAGTAGATGGTGTTTTTACCGATCAGCACAGCGGCTACGAGATGGATCGCGATGGCCTGTTGGAAATGCTGAACAGCATTAAGACTGATAAAGTCGATGCTGTGTTCATACAGGATGAAACACGCCTAGGCCGGGGCCATGCGCGCATCGCGCTATTGCATGTGATGAAAAAGTACGGAGTAGATGTTTATACGTTATCAGATCGTGGTCCGATTTCATTAAACGACATGGATGACATGGTACTTGAAATTCTAGCGATTGTAGAAGAATATCAGCGCAAAATACATAATGCCAAAATCAAGCGTGGCATGAAACGCGCTGTAGAAAACGGTTATAAACCAGAGAAGAATCTGAAAGGGAAAGGCAATCCCGACGGGCGGGAACGTCTCGATCTCCCTATTGATCAGATTGTAAGCTTGAAGACCAATGGCCTGACTTTCAGTGAAATCGCTGTTACGTTGCAGGGATTCGGTTATCAGGCGAGCAAAGCGACGGTCCATCGCCGTTATAAAGAGTATGAAAAGCTGATGGAAGACTAAACCATTGCAGAAACCTGACTTTTTTTGTACCATATGAAAAGAAGAAAGGTGGATGTCTATGTTATCACCAGACAAATTAAGTCGTATAAACCAATTATCACGCCAATCGAAAACGACAGGCTTGTCAAAGGAAGAAGCTAAAGAACAATCTTCATTACGTGAGGAATATCTACAGACTTTCCGTAAGACAATGCGTGGCACAATCGAAAATGTAAAAGTGATAGACCCGGAAGGAAATGATGTAACTCCTGAAAAGGTCAAAAATATTCGAGAGAATAAGTATTTGAATTAAATACTTATTCTCTTTTTTATTGTATTCTTTACTATTGTTGACTAAACTAGAAAGGGATTAAATTTTTTGTTTGAGAGAGGATGTTACTATGTCAACCCACGCAGATCAACTTGCAGTGACAACAATTCGTACACTTTCCATCGATGCAATCGAAAAAGCAAATTCTGGCCATCCAGGATTGCCAATGGGCGCAGCTCCAATGGCGTATACATTGTGGACAAAACACATGAACCATAACCCGAAAAACCCGGACTGGTTTAACCGTGACCGTTTTGTGTTATCGGCAGGACATGGTTCCATGCTTCTATACAGCCTTCTTCACTTGAGCGGCTATGGTTTGGAAATGGATGAAATCAAAAATTTCCGCCAATGGGATTCGAAAACACCAGGACATCCTGAATACGGCCACACTACAGGCGTTGAAGCAACGACCGGACCACTCGGCCAAGGAATTGGCATGGCAGTTGGTATGGCGATGGCTGAACGTCACTTAGCAGCTACTTATAATAAAGATGAGATGAACATAGTAGATCACAACACATTCGCTTTGTGCGGTGATGGAGATTTGATGGAAGGCGTGGCGGGAGAAGCCATTTCCCTTGCCGGCCACCTAAAATTAAATAAATTGGTTGTATTGTATGATAGCAACGACATTTCATTGGACGGGCCACTTGGCAAAAGTTTCTCTGAAAACGTTCAAAAGCGTTTTGAATCATATGGATGGAATTACTTGCGCGTAGATGATGGCAATGTATTGGACGACTTGTCCGCAAAAATTGCACAAGCCAAGGAATCTTCAGACAAGCCGACATTGATTGAAGTTAAAACCGTTATCGGTTACGGAGCTCCAAATAAATCCGGTAAAGCGGATGCGCACGGCGCGCCTCTGGGCGAAGATGAAATGAAATTGGTGAAAGAATATTACGAATGGACATTCGATCAGGATTTCCACGTGCCGGAAGAAGTTTATGAAACTTTTGAACAGGCAACTGAAGAGCTTGGAGCAAAAGCAGAGTCTGAATGGAACGAATTATATTCGCAATATGAATCTGCGCATCCGGAATTAGCAGAACAGTTGCAGATGGCAATCCGTGGCGATCTTCCTGAAAACTTTGATGCCGAGTTCCCAACCTATGAATTTGGTAAAAAACAGGCAACTCGCTCTTCTTCTGGAGACATGATCAATGCCATCGCTAAAACGGTTCCTTCCTTCTTCGGCGGCAGTGCTGACCTTGCTGGTTCAAACAAAACAAACATCAAGGGCGCTGGCGACTTTGACGCTGAACATCCTGAAGGCCGCAATATCTGGTTCGGTGTTCGTGAATTTGCAATGGGTGCTGCGTTAAACGGTATGGCTCTTCACGGCGGACTTCATGTCTTCGGTGGAACGTTCTTCGTCTTCAGTGACTATGTGCGTCCTGCGATCCGTTTGGCTGCATTGATGGGGCTTCCTGTCACTTACGTCTTCACGCATGACAGTGTAGCAGTAGGGGAAGATGGTCCGACTCATGAACCGGTTGAACATTTGGCTTCTCTTCGCGCTATGCCGAACTTAAGCGTGGTTCGTCCTGCAGATGCCAATGAAACAAAAGCGGCATGGCGTTTGGCGTTGACAGCTAAAACGACACCTACTTTATTGGTACTTTCACGTCAGGACTTGCCAATTTTGGAAAACAGTGCAGAACTTGCTGAGGCAGGCGTCGAAAAGGGTGCATATGTCGTTTCTCCTGTTGAAAATCCTCAGGCGATTTTGCTGGCGACCGGCTCTGAAGTAAGCTTGGCTGTAGCTGCACAAAAACAATTGGCTGAAGATGGAATTGAAGTATCCGTTGTCTCGATGCCATCTTGGGATCGTTTTGAAAAACAGGACAAGGAATACAAGCAATCCGTTATTCCGAAAACTGTCAAGAAACGTTTGGCTATCGAAGTCGGTACTTCATTCGGCTGGGATCGCTACACAGGCGACGAAGGTGACATCTTGGCAATCGACCGTTTCGGTGCAAGTGCACCAGGCGACCGCATTATGGAAGAGTTCGGTTTCACAGTCGATAATGTAGCAAACAAAGTGAAAAATTTGATCAACGAATAACATAATGGAAGATGGGGGCATCCACTGCTCCCATTTTTTCTTTGGATTCAATAGTGAAAGAAGGAAGAACCTTATAATGCGGGAAGTTTCTCTTTATTATTTTCCTGCTTATGGTCACAATTCTTTTTTTATAGTATAATCCATTGTGGTGCACTACTTATTTACGCAACACGAAGGAGGTAACAAGAATGGATACATGGATCTGGATCGTAATCGTTATCGTGGCTTTACTCGCAGGTGTTGCACTTGGATTCTTTATCGCACGTCGATATATGATGAAATATTTGCAAGATAACCCACCAATCAATGAAGAAATGCTGCGAATCATGATGATGCAAATGGGACAAAAACCGTCTCAGAAGAAAATCAATCAAATGATGTCTCAGATGAATAAAGCCTCAACTAAACCTGGCAAACCAGCTAAAAAATAAAAAGTACTCTTCGGAGTGCTTTTTTTATTTTGTTTTTATTCCACAGTTAAAATTTCTCATAACGGGTATTATGCCAATAAGCTTTAGTTTCTTGGGTGCAGTGTACCTAAATAATAAAGGGGGTTTCTATATGGCTGAAAATGAAGAGTTGATGTTTTATTTGCCGGTCATTGAAGAAGATGAGAAAGAAGAAGGGAAGTTTCATCTTGAAAGCGCCAATTTTAAAAAAGCTTTTCCTATTTCATTGGATAAGATACAAGAGCTAGTGAAAGATATGACTGATTACAATTTGGATACGATCGAGCTTCATGTTACCGGAATTGTGAAAAGCGGACCGATTACAGAGCTGTTCATCGGGGCTGAAGGCCAAGCAGGGATGAAGCTGGTACTCAACAAAAAGAAGAATCCATAAGAAAAAGCACTCCGCGGAGTGCTTTTATTTAATCTGTGATGGAACAGCATCTGCTGAAATTCGGTGCGTTTCCTGCTGCTTAGGTGTCAGCAGTCCATACTTCGCCAGGAATTCAGCAACGGTCTCTTCGTATTCTTCGGGATTCCGGTTGAAAGACTGGGCATGGGCGCCTTCGTCAAAAAGCTTCAGTTCTTTAGGGCCTTGTTTTAATGCATAAAGTTCCTCACTCATTTTCGGCAGGACAAAATCATCATTGACACTATGGATAAAAAGAACAGGCTTTTGAATGTTCTGCACGGTTTCTCTCGGCGATACTGTAGAAATGGAATAACCATCCCGCATTTTCATGAAAATGCTGGCAAGCCGCAGCGCCAAAGTGGTGCGCAAGGGCGTCGTCGTTTTCATGACATGGAGAATCTGTTCATAAATATCAGAATAGGCACAATCGGAGATGTAGAAATCCGCTTTGTCTTCCATACCTGCGTATAATAGGGTAGTTGCAGCTCCCATGGATTCACCATGAATGCCGTAAAACAGATCCGCTCCAACATGCAGCTTTAAAGCTTGGACCACCGCTTTCAGATCCATCTTTTCAAAATGGCCGAAACTGGTTGTTTTCCCGCCTGAATCGCCGTGGCGCCGATGATCGTAAACGACGGAGTTAAATCCCATCCGTTCAAACATACGGGCGTATTTAAAGGAATTGACTTTGGTTTCCGTGACGCCATGGCAGATGATGACATAGCGGTTGGTATCATGGGGTTCAAGGAAAATGGCTTTGATCGGATACCCATTTTCAGATTCGATCCATTGCTCGCTTTTTGGAACATTGGCATACCATACTTCGTCATAGCGTTTTGCGGTGGTTTCCCTTTCGAGAATCAGCTGTTCGTCCTTTTTCTTTACATACATCAGCCGATTGCTGGCAATAAATCCCGCAACGGTGGCCAAAGCTGTAAGGACACTGGAAATGATGGCTGAAGTCCAAATCAATCTTTTCTTCATGGCGAAAGCTCCTTATGTCTGGGTTTTGTATAACGTGTACATCCCAGTGGTTACGGGATTCGTCACATGCGGTTCGATTTTTTCGATCGCCTGGCAGAGAATATCCAAATCGATTCCTGTCTGAACATCCATACGGTGGAGCATATTGACGACATCCTCTGTAGCGACATTGCCGGTTGCCCCCGGTGCAAACGGACAGCCCCCTAACCCACCTGCAGAAGCATCAAAACGGGTAACACCCGCCTGCAGCGCTGCAGAGATATTGGCCAATGCCATTCTGCGCGTGTCATGAAAATGGGCGGTCATCAAGATATCCGGAAATGCTTCCACTAGTTTAGCGAATAATTCATAGCTTTCCTTCGGGTTTGCCATGCCGATTGTATCGGCGACACTCAATTCATCCACTCCCCATTCTACAAACTGGCGGCAAAGTGCCAACGTTGCTTCCGGAGAAACAGCGCCTTCAAACGGGCAGTAGAATGCAGTTGAAATACAGGCACGAACAAAAATATCCTGCTTTTTCAGGTTGATGATCAGCGGCTTTAACGCCTCCATGCTTTCCTCTGTGGTCTTATTGATATTTTTCTTATTGAAAGTATTGGATACCCCGACAAAGACGGCAAGCGATTGCGCGCCCGATTCAAGAGCGGCATTGATTCCGCGTTCGTTTGGCGTGAGAACGAACTGGCGTCCGACTTTTTCTGTCTGGGCGACTATCTCTTTAGCATCTGCCATTTGAGGTACCCATTTTGGCGACACAAAGGACGTTAATTCCATTTCCTGAATTCCGGCTTGCTGCAGAGCAGCTATAAATTGAAGCTTATCTTCGGTTTTTACAAGTTTCCCTTCGTTTTGCAGGCCGTCCCGCGGACCAACCTCGATAATTGTTGCATTTTTTGGTAAACTGAACATAGTATCCCCCCTGCTTTCTATTGTAGCGAGGGAAGGGATAAAAGAGCAACTACCAGACAATCAAACAAAGGGGAAATGTATATGTCACAGGAAATCGTTATTGTAAGCGCTGTCCGAACAGCGGTAGGGTCGTTTCAGGGGTCTCTTAAAGATGTACCCGCAACCCAATTAGGGGCGATCGTCATCAAAGAGGCGATTGAACGTGCAGGAGTCAAACCGGACCAAGTCTCTGAAGTCATCATGGGGAATGTACTTCAGGCAGGCCTTGGACAAAATCCGGCACGTCAGGCATCGATTCATGCAGGACTTCCAGAAACCGTTCCTTCGATGACCATCAATAAAGTTTGTGGGTCCGGACTGAAATCCATCCAATTGGCGTATCAGGCGATTTACGCTGGAGATGCAGACATCGTTGTTGCAGGCGGAATGGAAAACATGAGCCGAGCACCATATTTAATGGAGAATGCCCGGAGCGGATTCCGCATGGGAGATCAAAAAGTGGTCGACAGCATGCTGGTAGACGGATTGACCTGTGCATTCAACGATTACCATATGGGAGTTACAGCGGAAAATCTATGCGATCGCTACGATATTTCACGTGAAGAACAGGATAAGTTTGCGGCACGTTCGCAAGCCCGTGCCACAGCAGCCGTTGAATCAGGCAGATTTGATGATGAAATTGTGCCGGTTGAAATTCCACAGCGCAAAGGAGACCCAGTCATCTTCAAAGCAGATGAGTATGTTAAGAGTGATTCGAATGAAGAACGTTTAGGGAAGTTGCGTCCAGCTTTCAAAAAAGATGGCAGTGTGACAGCAGGGAATGCTTCAGGCATTAATGACGGAGCAGCGGCAGTCGTTGTCATGTCCAAAGCGAAAGCAGATGAACTCGGGCTGACACCGCTTGCAACAGTCGTGGCAAACGGCAATGCAGGTGTGGATCCGGCTGTCATGGGCATCGGTCCCGTACAAGCCGTCAAGAATGCCTTGAAGAAAGCAGAGATGTCACTCGAAGACATCGAATTGATTGAAGCGAACGAAGCGTTTGCAGCTCAATCGATTGCGGTTGACCGTGAATTAAAGTTCAATCACGATATTTTGAATGTAAACGGCGGAGCCATTGCAATCGGTCATCCAATCGGTGCAAGCGGTACACGTATTTTCGTCACGTTATTGCATGAAATGATCAAACGGGATGCCAAGACGGGTCTTGCAACCCTATGTATCGGCGGCGGCCAGGGAATTGCGACTGTCATCAAACGTCCCTAAGGAGAGAGAACCCATGGCTAAAAGAAAAGAAGAATCCAGCAGTATGCTATCTGAAGACATTTTGGCAAAATTGAAAGAAACAAAAAAAGAATTGCTGAAAGAAGAACAGAAGCAGGAAGAAGAAAAAGAAGCGCAGCGTTTATTCGAACGCAAAGAACGTGAGAAAAACCTGTCTTTTGCTGAATTATTGGAACGGCACGGAGACAAAGGCAATAAGTTTTGAACTGAAGAGATAAACAGAGAAACAGCCAATCCTGAACATTAAGGGATTGGCTGTTTCTTTTTGGAAGCATCAGTATAATATCTTGATTTTAAAACCAGCGATAGAGCAAATATAATGAACGCCAGTCCGGCAGACCCGGTAAGGGCGGTTTGTTCTCCGAACCGGTTGATGACGTAGGTATAGACGATGGGGGCAATCGCCGACAGCAGGAATCCAGGAATCAGGAGCTTGCCGACATATGTCCCATACGTATCATGGTCGAACAAAACCAGCGGCAAGCTTCCTCGGGTAATGGTCATCAGACCATTGCCTGCTCCAAAGAGGAAAGCGAACAGCAAAGCCGCTGTAAGAAATTCACCGCTGAAGAGGCCGGTGATAAAGCCAATGGGCAACAATGCAGATGCCAAAATTGTTAACGAAACAGGATGCAGGCGTGCACCGAACAACACCTCACAGACTCGTGCCAGGGACTGTCCGATTCCTCTGAGAGTCGAAATCCAAACCGAAAGGGCAGCGGTCAGCCCAAGCCCCGCAAGAAGGGTGATCATATGGGTGGACATGCCTGAATTCAAGAAATTCAACAAAGTGAAAATCAGCGCATAAAGACTGCCGGCGATCCATTTTTCCCGTGCTGTTGTGGCAGCAGGAGATAAGGGTGGCATAGCTGCATCTGCGGTATGTCTTACTTCGCTGAATCGTCCTTTGGGAAGCGAGAGGTGGAGCGGAAGCGTCAACAGCGCAAGAGTGGCATAGATGATAAGTGCTGGACGCCATCCGAACGTTTCAGTCAAAAAGAATCCAATTGGCCAAAAAATGGTGGAAGCCAAACCGCCTAAAAGAGTAATCTGTGAAATGGGGCGTTTTGCATGAGCGCCACCAATGCGTGCCAAGGCAGCAAATGCCGCGTCATATAAACTCAGACGCATGGCGAACCCCAGCACCATCCAGGAGGCATAATAGGTGCCAAGGGAATGGGACAAAGCAATACCTCCACAGCCTAAGGCAAGCAAGATAGAACCGATGGACATGACAATGCTCCCGCCATAGCGATCGATTAATCGGCCAGTCAGCGGAGAGGCGATTGCCATGATCACCAATGAAGCTGAAAATCCACCGTAGACAATGGCGTCAGTCCAGCCGAGGTCTTCGGCAATCCGCGCACCGAAAGCTGCTATCAGGTAATAGGAAATCCCCCAGCACACCAATTGCGATATACCGAGAGAAATGACCGTACGGCGGGTGATCATCACAGATTCCCCCTTAATGGTTAAACATAGAAATTCCTGCTGTATGGTTTTAACTTGATAAAACCATACTATACCAAAATCACAGAAAATTTTATCTGAAATAAAAAAATAGCCCCTAACTCACTGCTCCTGGAAGTAAGAGCAAGTGTGTCAGGGGCTATCCTTTTTTAAAGACTTGAAAGATTCAACTGCTATTCTTTCGGTCTTTTACTCCAAGTGGTTAGACTTATAGAGGAAAATTGCAAATTCCCCACGTTTTAAAGAACTACCTGTTCCGAATTGTGTATCTGTTTTCCCTTTGGTTATGCCATATTCCAAGAGAGCTGCGACCGATTCTTCGTATCTTTCGGATACATCAGTAAAAGGTACATCGTGGTGAGTCGCTTGTAAATCGTAGGCATTGGCCAACATGATTGCCACTTCGCCTCGTGTAATCTCTGCTTCGGATCCGAATTTTGTAGTGGTTTTACCATTAATGATAGAAGCTGCCTTGAGGGCGTTTACGTATTTCACGGCTCTTTCGGGAACATCTGTGAACCCTGCACTCTTCACGTTTTCAGTATCGAGCTCTAGTGCTTTAGCCAGCATGACAGCTGCATCGACCCGTTTAATGGTCTGATCCGTTCCAAATTTTGTCGGTGTCAATCCTTTTGTAATCCCTCTTGATAGAAGGTAGTTCACTGATGTGAAGTATCGATCAGAAACATCTGTAAATACGATTGGATCTGGATTAGGTGACGGGTCTGGATCCGGTGTTGGTGATGGTTCAGGCTTCGGATCTGGACTAGGTGTCGGATTCGGGTCAGGTTTTGGGTCTGGACTAGGTGTTGGGTCTGGATCCGGTGTTGGTGCAGGTTCTGTCGATCCAGTAGTAAATTGATAGACGGGAGATTTTTCACTTTCGCCCGCAGTATTGGTCATATTCATATACCAGTGATATTTAGTGTTTTTGCTGAGGCCTTTCCATTCGGCCGAAGCGGTTTCTCCTGATTTAAGGTCCTTGTCCTGGCCGATCAATTGGTCGGTAAAGATATTGACAGCCATATAATCCGTTTCGATCTGTCTAGGGTTTACTTTCGCTTGTACATCCGCTAAATCAAAGTTTGCTGTAAAGCTTTCTTTAGCCTGTTCGAATTGATCAAAGTCATAGTCATTAAGGAATGGAGAATACGAAACAAAGTCCAATGTTTCATCTGTTGGATCGAATGTCAGCATCTTCAAATACCCTTGTCCGCGTTCAGGAGCTGTATTGCCTTGGTGGTTTGCCAATACTTCCAGTACTTCACGTTCTGAACCGTCTTCATTAGTAACTTGCTTCACACGATAGTTCGCGCCGTGATGGTGCCCGCTGAGTACCATCTTGACGTTTTCGTTAGGCATAACGATTTCTCTATTAACAACTCGTGCTTCAGCTGTCACGTATTGTGCCAATGAGTTGATATTTTCATGCATCCCGACAATAGCGTTGCGGTCTGAATGCTGCTTTAGAACTTTATTCGCCCATGCTACGGTTTCAGCAGATCCATCTCTTCCATATCCGAGGTAAAGGAAGATGAAGTCGTGATCGCCGAATGAAAATAGGTCATAATGGTTTTGATTTTCATCATTCATCGCTTCGCCGAACCAAGGCTTGTCTTCAAAGCGGTCGACTCCTGCATATCTTTTGAAAATGCTATAGTCATAGGTTTTATTGAGCGGGTCAATAGCGACATCATGATTTCCGGCCAGCACGCCATATGGGATATTGGCTTCATCCATGCGGTCCAGATTCTTCTCTGCAACTTTCCATTGTGACTCATCGAGTACTTCATTGACAAGATCACCTGTATGCATCGCATATTCATAACTGCCTTTTTTGAATTCATCGATCATCCAATCGGTCATGGAGGTCCAAACTTCCGGATAATCTTGCGCATAATACTGGGTATCGGTAAACCATACCATAGAGAAATCCTGACCTTTGGAGTCTGTCAATGTCCCTGAGTCATGGACCATTGCTTGAACTTTACCATCTTTGACGAATCGTTCTTTGTCAATTTCAGCTTTGAGGACAATTTCCTCACCTTTAGCATTTCCTTGCTTCTGGCTCAAAGCTACCCAATTTCCTGCTTTATAGTCCCAAGCAGATAAATTGGCCAATCCGCTTGCCAGGGTTTTGCCTTCCCAATAGAGTTCAATGGCATTGCCTGCTGCTAAATCCTGGGAAACATCAACTACAAAGCGCTGGGAAGGGAAGCCGTTGCTGCTTTTCGTTACTGCGGTCTTGCCATCGTCAGCTGCTATAGCAGCTATCTGGTCTTTTGTTAATGGAGTGGTATTCGTTTGAATCGGGACAGAAATTGGGTTATCGGAAGAATCATTTACGAAGCCAGAGATATTATTACTGGCGGCAAAATCGTATGTAAATCCTTTTTTAAAATCAACCGTCTTGATTCCTGCTCCAGTGGAGTCTTTGACGACTGCTTCCAATAGGGGATTTAAATTGACATCTTTGGCATAGTTAGCCGGCTTCACATTAGACGGTTCTTCCAAGCTGGTTGCTGCCAGCGGAGCCAATGAAACTGTGGATAATGTTAGAGCAAGTACGGCTGTCGTGGTAAAAATTTTCTTGATCATTTTTCGTCCTCCTTTGATGGATGTTGCATGTGATATATGAAAATTCTCAGGTTACCCTGAAAAGTGAGCATAATATCCTATGAAGGTAGGGATAAATATTCCCTCTGAATATAAATGCTGAACCTATTTATCCATAATAACAAAAATAAAATAAAAAACAACTTAATTTTCCATATATTTAGAATATTTAATATTTGTAATAAGGACATTCAGCTCATAACCGACTAGGCTAGGGTTTTATGATTATAAAGTTATCTCATTTTTTATTAAAAAGGAGAAACAGAGGTTTTGTGACTATGTAGTTCCACGGTTACAATAAGTAAAGATTCAATTATTATCATTAATTAACTTGAAAGAGGCGAAGTGAATTGAACCAAGAGAAGATGACGGCACTAGGTTTCTACAAACCCGGCTTGAAAACGGAAGCGCCTGATTTCGAAGGAGTTGAAATCGAACGTCCAAAAGCAGCAGGCAAGAACCTCTTAGTGGAAGTACGGGCAATATCGGTGAACCCAACAGATTTACGGACCCGTGACGGCAAGGATGAAGACGACCAGTCATTGACGATTGTCGGACGTGACGCAGCTGGAGTGGTCGTAGAAGTGGGAGAAGACTGCAGCTTGTTCGAGGTGGGAGACGAAGTTTTCTATGCGGGCACGAGCAACGTTCCAGGAAGCCTCAGTGAGGTCCATCTCGTCGATGAGCGGATTGTCGGGAAGAAGCCGAAGAGCATCGGCTTTCCGGAAGCAGCAGCATTGCCGTTGACAGGCATCACTGCTTGCGAAGCACTTTTTGATCGACTTGGCGTAGCTAAAGAAGCAGCCGATAACAAAGACAAGGTGATTCTGATCATTGGAGCAGCTGGAGGAGTAGGTTCCATTGCAACACAAATTGCAAAACTTGCTGGACTCAAGGTTGTTGGTACAGCTTCCCGTACAGAATCCCAGGAATGGGCACTCGATCATGGGGCCGATCATATCATCAATCATCATGAAGAATTCAAACCGCAATTAGAAGCATTAGGAATTCAAGGAGTACATTATATTTTTTGTTTGACAAACGTGGATGATCACATGGAAAACATGGCAGAAATCATCTTGCCACAAGGTAAGATCTGTTCAATTCTGCCAGCTTTTAAGCCGCTCCATCTTGCATTGTTCTCCAAATCTGTAACGTTCGCTTATGAACTTATGTACACACGTTCGGTCTTCCAGACAGAAGATATGGTTGCGCAGCATCATATTTTGACGCAATTGGCAGACTGGGTGGAAGAAGGGAAAGTCCGCTCGACCATGACCCAGCATTTGTCACCTCTTTCACCGGCGACTTTAAAAGAAGCTTACGAAAACTTACTGACCGGCCGGACAATCGGAAAAATCGTAGTGGAAGGGCCAATTCGTCCATAAAGCCTTTGTCAAGTTTCTCCTGTTTTGAATAATCAGAAAAATGGTGGTATGGTAAATATGTTTAGATCCATATTTTCACCCGATGGAAATTACTAATGTCATCTGATTGGCAAGTCATTAAAAGGAGGAATTTCTATGGCTGATGAAAAAAAACCGGAAGAGATTTATACAAGCAGGGCTGAAAGGGAACGGATCGGCCGTGAAACGAATGCAGGTTTTGCACGTGTGGAACGTGCGGAAAGAGAAGACAGTTCCACCGATATTCCGACAGGACCCATCGGCAGAAAATTAACTGAAGATGAAATCCGCCAAAGGGTTGGCCAAGGGAATTTTGATTCCGCAAAAGACGACAATCAAACAAATTCAATCAATAGCTGAAAAAAATGAAGAGGCTGCACCTTCTATTACAGAAGGTGCAGCCTCTTTTTGAATTTGTTCAGTTGTCTATTGCTCCGAATCCAACTTATCGATTCTCGAGAGTCGGTGCCAAAAACGTCCAGATCAGCCCTGCTTCTTCAGGAGAGCGGGGAGTGATGACAGCCGATTTTGGATAAAGAAAAGCGGCAATCCGTTGTTCAACATATTTTTTTACATATGGATTTTGATCGATGGCTTCTATATACCTCGTTTGAGCAATTTGTGAAAGTTTACCTTTCTGCCGCTCCATAGACCATCTGAACCAAGCATAGAATGCATTATCGCTGAGTTCTTCCTCGTAATGGCTGATGAGGCTTTCGGCTTCTTCAAGGCGCCCCAGGGAAATTAACGCTGAAACCGCTAAATAGCGTACGCCCTGGTGATCGCCGGGGTTCAAGCGCAGTACTTCATAATAAATAGGGAAAGCCTCTTCGAAACGGGCTTGCTCCCAATAGAAATTTCCAAGCAAAAACAGGGATCGCAAATATGGACGGTTTGGCACATACAGCCAAGCTACATCCATTTCTGGTTCAAAGCGTCTTTTTCCGCTGGAGATCGCCTTTTGAAGCAATTGTTCTTTTAATGAAGAATCTGTTGCCATTTCAGCTGCCAGTAAGAAAGCATCTGTATTTTGGGGGTCCAGCTCCTGTATCTGTTCCAGCTGGGTGGTCCGGTCCGTATTTGTATAGGCACTATAGGCAAGGAGCTGAGCTTTCTCAACTTTGGTTTTCGGTTCATAGGATTTGCTGTGGTAGTACTCCATTTGGCGTTTCAATTCATTTTCACTTGTAATGGTCGCATTTTTCAAATGCATATACAATTGCCAATTCTGCAGTTCGTTGCCTTTGGGATCTGTTCCGACTTCAAAAGCATAAACGGCTTCTTTCTCTGGGTCTTCCTTGCTTTTGGCGGTGTGATAAAAAGAACCGAGATCATTTTTGAAAAGAGCCAGCCCTTCTGTATCCACGCCAAAATGCTGCGCTGTTTCGTCGATCTTCCAGTCTAGCTTCACCAATTGGTGATCGATGGCAAACTGTACTGCACCAGCGACCGCTTCTTTGGGAATCAACGCCAAGGGTTCTGCGTAATGAAAGAAGGCTTCAATCAATTCATCACTTTTCAAATCATGGGCAATAAGGAAATTCTCCAATTCTTCCACAGTTTCAAGAACGGCAGAAGAGACTTGCTCGGTGCTCAGAAGGCCGCTGCTCAGGATTTGGTAAACGGCCAACATGTTCCGGTTGTAAAATTCATGTGCGCTTGCCGTTTCGGATGACTGATACATCTCCTGGAGCTTTTGGATACTTTCATGGTTTACTTCAACCGAGACCGTCAAACTGTTAAGAACCATCATGAAATTGTCTCCGTTGCGGATATCAGGCAAATAGAAGCCGGTCGCAATATTCCCTGCTTCAACTGGGAAAGATTCATTGACTTCAATTTCCGTGACCTTTTCAGACAGCAAATCGCGGACTTGGGCACGGTAATTGGAGACAGAAAGAATTTCACCTGCCATAAACAGCGGGTCAAGCCAAGAACTGAGAATCTGGCTGATTTGTGTTCTTTCTTCTTTAGCGATCTTTTCTTCGATAAAAGCATTCCATACATCGACGCGTTCAGAAAAGAAGAAGAGATCGCCGATAATGCCATTCGATTTATCCTCACCGTAAAGTGGAACGAGAAGGTTTTCGACTTTATCTTTCCATTTCACCAATTCTTTCTGTTGGGATGGACGTGGATGGTTTTCAAAAAAATCCCGAAGCGTGCCTTGCAGTACTTTGTTTTGTTCTTCAATCATCAGCTTGGAGGATTCGTCCGCTCCACAGCACTTTTTGTATTTTTTGCCGCTTTCACAATGGCAAAGCTCGTTTCTTCCAATTGCTTTTATCATATTGAAGGCTCCTGAAGCAGCAGCCGTTCTTCTTCGCGGCTATGGATGGCGTTTACAACCAGCAGCGCATGAAATTGCTTCATAACTTCATAACTGACGCCTTCTTCCACAAGCAATTTTTTGATGTCAGCCGCAATGATGCGCAAGATGTCATGATCACGTGTCAAATCGGCTACTGTTTCCTTGAGTTCAGGTTTCTGATCGATCATTTCCTGGTAAAATCCTTCTTCTTCCGCATCGGCATGGCTGATGATCCGCGTTTCCCAATACTCCAGCAAATGATCTGCAGCCTGGCGGGCGACTTCGTATTCTTTAGCTCTCAATAGGTCTTCGACTTCTTCGGTTTTGGTTAACGCTCCAGATAAGGCGCCTTCGTGAATCGCATGATGGGCATGCAGCTGGCGCAAAGATGGTCCTGACATAGTCATTCATTCCCCTCATTTTTTTTTCAGTATAACATGCCAAAAACCCTTGATTTTCCTGCTAGGGCATTTCCTTTGGCGAAAGAGGGAACTCCCTTATCCAATGAGAAACAGGGAGTTCGGAAGCGGAGAAAATAGATGAAAATCGGCGTTTTCTAATCGATTTTTCATTGGGGGAAACTTGTGAGCGGCTGAAATTGACTGCCTTAAGACATCCCAGAGTAAAAAAACTATAGTTTTTTTGGACAGCTTATCTGAAACCCTCAAAAAATAATGGAATGAACAAGTTTTGGAGTAAACAGGAGTTTTACAGTTTTCAGTCAACAAGGGAATTCCAGTGTTTCTATAGGACATTCCCTAATGGGAACTTTTATGGGGGACTAACATAATAAGGCTATACGAATGAATTTGTAATTGATTCCCTTCAATCGTTTTCATTCATGAGAAGGAGTGGGTATACGCGATGAAGAAAAGATTTGGATTGAATTTCTTTAAACCAGTCGAGAGCTATTCGGGCAGTTGGTCCATCCTGGAGGAAAAAAGCCGGGATTGGGAAAACATGTACCGCCAAAGATGGTCGCACGATAAAGTAGTCCGCACCACACACGGAGTAAACTGTACAGGATCATGCAGCTGGAAAGTATTCGTGAAGAACGGGATCATCACGTGGGAAAATCAGCAGATCGATTACCCGTCCTGTGGACCTGATATGCCGGAATTTGAACCACGCGGCTGTCCAAGGGGCGCAACATTCTCTTGGTATGAATACAGCCCGTTGCGCGTGAAATACCCTTATATGCGCGGTAAGCTTTGGCGGCTCTGGAAAGCGGCGCGTACCAGCCATCCGAATCCAGTGGATGCTTGGGCAAGTATAGTGGAAGATCCTGAGAAAGCGATGTTCTATAAATCGGCCCGCGGAAAAGGCGGACACATTCGTGTCAATTGGGAAGATGCACTGGAACTGATTGCAGCCCAATTGATCTACACCATCCGGAAATACGGACCGGACCGCGTGGCTGGCTTCACGCCGATTCCGGCAATGTCGATGGTCAGCTACGCTTCAGGAGCACGTTTCATTTCACTTCTCGGCGGGCAGATGCTGAGCTTTTACGACTGGTACGCCGATCTTCCTCCTGCTTCTCCACAGATTTGGGGCGAGCAGACGGATGTACCCGAATCGTCGGATTGGTATAACGCTGGGTATTTGATGATGTGGGGCTCAAACGTACCAATGACCCGTACACCGGATGCACATTTCATGACAGAAGTTCGCTATAAAGGGACAAAAGTAGTGTCTGTAGCTCCTGACTACGCAGAAAACGTGAAGTTTGCCGATAATTGGCTGGCTCCTCATCCTGGAACAGATGCTGCATTGGCTCAGGCCATGACGCACGTCATTCTAGATGAGTTCTACCAAAAACGAAAAGAACCGATGTTCATCAATTATGCGAAACAATTTACGGATATGCCATTTATGATTCTTTTGGATCCGCATGAAGATACATTAAAAGGCGGCCGATTCCTTCGCGCCAGCGATTTAGGCGACACTTCAGAACATGCAGAATGGAAGCCGGTCATTTTTGACGAGGCAGCAGATAAATTGATGGTGCCGAATGGCACAATGGGGCAGCGTTGGGAAGAGGATAAAAAATGGAACCTGATTCTTGAAAATGAAGATGGCTCCAAAGTGGACCCGGCAATGAGTGTTGTTGGCCACCAGGAAGAATGGAAAGAAATCGTCTTCCCGTATTTCGATAATCAGGGGAATGGCGTCTTTAAACGTGTGATTCCCGCAAGAAAAGTCATACTGGCAGATGGTACAGAACGCTACGCCGCAACTGTTTATGACCTGATGATGAGCCAATACGGAATTATCCGTACGGAAAGTGAATATAATGCAAAAGGCTACGACGATGAAACCTCATTCTATACCCCTGCATGGCAGGAAAAAGTGACATCCGTCAAAGCATCGGTCGTTACGCAGATTGCACGTGAATTTGCACAAAACTCGATTGATACGGGCGGACGCTCAATGATTATCATGGGTGCCGGCATCAACCATTGGTTCAACAGCGATACAATTTACCGCGCAATTTTGAACCTGGTTATCCTGACAGCTTCCCAAGGCGTCAACGGTGGTGGATGGGCACATTATGTCGGACAGGAAAAATGCCGTCCGATTGAAGGATGGTCGACTGTCGCTTTCGCGAAAGATTGGCAAGGGCCTGCAAGACTGCAGAATGCAACTTCTTTCTTCTATTTTGCAACTGAACAATGGCGGTACGAGGAAAGCGGCACAGATGCACTGAAATCGCCTCTGGCAGAGGATGTCGCTTATCAGCACCCGGCTGACTATAATGTGCTGGCAGCGCGATTAGGTTGGCTTCCCTCTTATCCACAATTCAATAAAAACAGTTTATTGTTTGCAGAAGAAGCTGCAGAAAAAGGCGGAAAGACCAATAAAGAAATTATCGATCATGCAGTGGAAGAGGTTATTTCCCGTAAAACGAAATTTGCGGTGGAAGATCCAGGTGCACCTGAAAACTTTCCAAGAACACTGTTCATCTGGCGCTCCAACTTGATCTCAAGTTCTGCTAAAGGCCAGGAATATTTCATGAAGCATCTACTAGGCGCATCGGATGGTTTGTTGGCTGAACCGAATGTCGATGAAAAACCGGAAGAAATCGTTTGGCGGGAAGATGTCGAAGGCAAGCTGGACCTTATGGTTGCACTTGATTTCCGGATGACTTCAACTCCGCTGTACGCGGATATCGTCTTACCGGCAGCCACTTGGTATGAAAAGACCGACCTGTCTTCAACTGATATGCATCCTTTTGTGCATCCATTCAATCCGGCGGTCAACCCGCTTTGGGAATCGCGCTCGGATTGGGATATTTACGCTAAATTGGCTGAAAGATTCTCAGAGATGGCAAAAACGCATTTGCCTGGCGTCTATAAAGATGTGGTCATCACCCCTCTTGCACATGATACAAAAAGTGAAATTTCACAGCCTATGGGTGTCGTTAAGGATTGGACAAAAGGAGAAATTGAAGCGATTCCAGGCAAAACAATGCCGAACTTCAGTATCGTGGAGCGGGATTACACCAAAATACACGACAAATATATTACCTTGGGACCGAATTTGGCAGTCGGCAAAACTGGAGCGCATGGCGTCAGTTTCTCTGTAGCGGAAGAGTATGAGGAATTGAAGCACATCAACGGGACGTTCTTTGACGAAACCATCAAAAACGGCTTGCCGAAAATCCAGACGGCCCGACAAGTGGCGGATGCCATGCTGAATCTATCGTCTGCGACGAACGGACGCGTTTCACAAAAAGCGTATATTGAAGCAGAAAAAGATACAGGAGTCGAGTTGAAGGACATATCTGCGGATCGCGCAGCCGAAAAAATCACTTTCCAAAGCATCACCGTCCAGCCGCGTGAAGTCATTCCGACACCGGTGTTCAGCGGATCCAATAAAATGGGTCGCCGATATTCTCCGTTCACGACGAATATTGAACGTTTAGTACCGTTCCGTACATTGACAGGCAGACAGCATTTCTATATTGACCATGAAATTTTCCAGCAGTTCGGTGAAGCCTTGCCGATCTATAAACCGACATTGCCGCCGATGGTGTTCGGCAAGAATGATAAGAAGATCAAAGGTGGCGTTGACTCGCTGGTGCTTCGTTATTTGACGCCTCACGGCAAATGGAATATCCACTCAACCTATCAGGATAACCAGCATATGCTGACCTTGTTCCGTGGTGGTCCGACAGTTTGGATCAATAACGAAGACGCAAAAGCACATGATATCGATGATAATGCATGGCTTGAAGTCTATAACCGAAACGGCGTCGTTACGGCGCGTGCAGTCGTCAGCCACCGTATGCCAAGAGGCACGATGTTCATGTACCACGCCCAGGACAAACACATCCAGGTACCGGGTTCTGAAATTACGGATACACGAGGCGGCAGCCATAATGCGCCAACCCGTATCCACCTGAAACCGACCCAAATGGTTGGTGGATATGCTCAACTCAGCTATGGCTTCAACTACTACGGGCCAATCGGCAATCAGCGTGATGAATACGTAGCAGTCCGCAAAATGAAGGAGGTTGACTGGCTTGAAGATTAAAGCGCAAGTAGCAATGGTGATGAACCTGGATAAATGTATCGGATGCCATACGTGCAGTGTCACGTGCAAGACCACTTGGACCAACCGTAAAGGCGCAGAATATATGTGGTTCAACAATGTAGAAACTAAACCGGGGATCGGGTATCCGAAGCGCTGGGAAGATCAGGAGCTTTATAAAGGCGGCTGGCAGCTCCGCAAGGGGAAGTTAGAACTGAAGTCAGGAAATAAATTATCGAAAGTCGCCTTGGGGAAAATCTTTTACAACCCGGATATGCCGGAAATGAAGGATTATTACGAGCCTTGGACATATAATTATGAACATTTGACCAATGCCGGTGAATTGGAGCATTCACCAGTTGCTCGTGCTCATTCAGCCATCACTGGCAAAAAAATGGACCTTGAATGGGGCCCGAACTGGGAAGATGATCTGGCGGGAGCACATATTACGGGACCGCTGGATCCCAATATCCAAAAAATCGAAGAAGAAATCAAATTCAATTTCGATAAGGCATTCATGGTTTATTTGCCGAGGCTTTGCGAACACTGCCTGAACCCAAGCTGTGTAGCCTCATGTCCTTCTGGTGCGATTTACAAACGTGAAGAAGACGGCATCGTCCTGGTCGACCAGGAAGCTTGCCGGGGCTGGCGCTATTGCATGACAGGCTGTCCTTACAAGAAAGTTTACTTTAACTGGCAGACCAATAAAGCAGAGAAATGCACATTCTGCTTCCCGCGGATCGAAGCGGGGCTGCCGACGGTTTGTTCGGAAACCTGCACAGGCCGCATCCGTTATTTAGGAGTTCTTCTATATGATGCAGACCGTGTACTGGAAGTGGCTTCCACTCCAGATGAGAAAGATCTATACAAAGCACAATGTGACTTATTCATCGACCCGTTTGACCCTGAAATGATTGCTTTGGCACGAAAAGACGGCATTTCGGAGGACTGGATAGAAGCGGCGCAGAATTCGCCCGTTTATAAGCTGGCGATTGAGCATCAACTCGCTTTCCCACTCCATCCGGAATACCGCACCTTGCCGATGGTCTGGTACGTGCCGCCGCTCAGCCCGATCATGAATTATTTCGAAGGCAAAGATTCCATTAAAAATCCGGATATGATTTTCCCGGCGATCGAAGAAATGCGGACGCCGATCCAGTATTTGGCGAATATGCTGACTGCCGGTGATACGGAAACAGTTAAGAAATCACTGCAGCGCATGGCGATGATGCGTTCATATATGCGCGCCAAAACAACCGGCAAGGAATTTGACGAAAGCCGCCTGGAACGGATTGGCATGACAGCCCATCAGACCGAGAAAATGTACCGGCTATTGGCAATCGCCAAATATGAAGACCGTTTTGTCATTCCAAGTACGCATAGAGAAGGGCGGGTCAATCCGTACCGTGCGCAAGGAATGGAAGGCTTCGATACAGAAGGAATGGGAGGATGGGGAACCGATTCCGGTGGATCCTGCGACAGTTGCGGTCCTGCAACGCCAAGCCCAACTGGGACAGCTACGAAAACAGGAAAAGAAATTTATGAAGAAAACTTCTACGGGGGTATATGGCGTGATTAATTTAGAGAAACTATATCATTATAAACTCTCATTCGGTTTTTATGCCCATCACCTGACCTATCCGCAAAAACTGGATTTTCATCCATCACTGATTGAAGAATCATTTGATGAGGATCATCCGGCACATGAATATGTTCAGCGATACTGGGAACTGATGCATAAATTGAGTTTGGATCAAATACAGGAAATGTATACGGACATTTTTGATTTTGACAAAGACAGCACCTTGTTTATGACTTATTTCAAGTTTGAGGATGCCAAAGAACGGGGTCAGATGCTTGCCAAGCTGAAGGTCTCGTATGAAATGTTCGGACTCGAAATGCCGGATACGGAATTGTCCGATTTCCTGCCGCTCATCTGCGAGTTTCTATACGCAGCTGAGTGGCTGGGAGATCCCCGGGCGCCCCAGAGTTTCCAGATGCTGATTGCCGTTCTGGAGGATGGAACTTATCATCTGCTGAAATCGCTTGAGAAAAAAGACAGTCCATATTTCCATCTTGTCAAAGGTTTGCGCGAAACGTTCAAGGCCTGTATTGAGCAGGAGGTGCCTGTCGATGGAAACGCTCGATAGATTAATTTGGGTTGTCTTTCCTTATCTGTGCATGGCGATCTTCATTTTTGGCCATATCTATAGATACCGCGTTGATAAATTTCATTGGACTGCAAAATCCAGTGAATTTATAGAAAAAAAGCAGTTGATGATAGGGAGCCTATTGTTCCATCTGGGCATTATTCCGGTGATTTTCGGCCATATCGGCGGCTTGGCCATCCCGATTGCCTGGATGAATGCAGTAGGAGTCAATGATCATTTGTACCATATCGGAGCTATTTACATCGGAGGCATTTTTGGTTTCATGACTTTGATCGGTATGATTATCCTTACCTTCCGGCGTTTTTCCATCTCAAGCGTCCGAAGATTGAGTTCTTTTTCTGATTTGGCAGTTAATGCTCTTCTTCTATTTATTGTTTTCGTCGGGATGTATGCCACATTGGTCACGAATGTGGTGCAGCCGGATTTTGATTATCGGATGACTGTCTCCATATGGTTCCGTGATCTCTTTCTTTTTAAAGCTAACCCAGCAATCATGGCAGAAGTGCCTTTATCTTTTAAAATCCATGTTTTGACCGGTTTCGCGATATTCGCCTTTTGGCCATTTTCTCGTCTCGTACATGTTTGGAGTGTACCGTTGAATTATGTAGGCAGAAGTTATATCCTGTACAGGAGACATAAACCAACAAATTAAAGAGAAGCTTTCTTTTTAGTTTGATAGGAGACAAAAGCATGGATTATACAAAAGAATACCAATTGCAGATTGAGAAAATCCGGGAAGCTCTTGGTTGTGATATTATTGCGCTTGCTTTGGTCGAACCGGCGGAAAACTTGCATGTATTAAAATGGCAATACATTTCAGGCAACATAAGTGAACGCATAAAAAAAGTAGTGCTGCAATCAGGCAAAGGAATTGCGGGGGGCGTTTTTAAGAATGGCAAACCTATACTGGTGGCAGACGTAGAAAAATTTGCAGCAAAGGAAGATTTATTCAACTATCCTATCTTAAAACTTGAAAACCTAAAGAGTATTGGCGCTGCTCCATTATGGCATAGCGGAAGAGTGGTAGGGGTGCTGTTGGGCGGCTTCAGGGAACCCCATTTGATGACACCGGAAAGATTGCAGATGCTGATCAGCATGTCTAAATCCGATATAGGAACGCTGGACGGGAAGGAATTGATGTGGAATTGATTTCGGGGGGGAAAGATCAGTTAATTGACCTCATGCTGAAGATGTACGAAAACAGCACAGAAGCGATTTTCTTTTTTACAAGCGAAGGCAGTACCATTTCAATGAACCCGGCAGCCGAAAATATAATGGATGACCATGTACTGGAACAGCTGAAAAAAGGAGCCGAAAACGCCTTGTGCAATGTCTGCCGTGGGTATACCAGCGAAAGCGATCTGACAACCTGCAAAGACTGTTATTTCACAAGCTCCAATCATGAGGACTTCACCTCTTTTCAGGTTTTTCTGGAAACAGTCGGAAAAGGCATTGTTCCGTACGCAGCAACCTTCCATGTCATCGATGCGGAAAAAGGCACGAGGGTCTTTATCTTAAGGGATTTGTCGATGCAATTTGAAACACAAAACAAACTGCAGCAAAACAAAATGATGAAAAATGTCATTAAAGCCCAAGAAAATGAACGTAAACGGATTTCAAGAGAGCTGCATGACAGCGTTGCGCAGGAACTTTTAAGTGCGGTCGTGGATTTACGGGCACTCAAATATATGACAAATGATACAGAAGTCTTGAAGAAAACCAGCGAAAGTACGGCAACATTGATCCGGTTGATGGACGATATCCGAAATCTGTCTGTAGAACTGCGTCCCTCAGCACTTGATGACTTTGGACTGGAGGCGGCTTTCCGGTCCCACTTTAAACGGGTGGAGGAAAGTTTCGGCTTAACTATTGATTTTAAGTCGACGGTCAAACAGACCCGTTATGAAAATGAAGTCGAAACCGTATTGTATCGGATCTGCCAGGAAGCTGTTTTGAATGCGATAAAATATGCGCAAGTTGAAACTATCCAAGTTCATCTGTTCGAAGAAGGGGATAGCCTGCAGTTGAATGTAAAAGACGAAGGTGCCGGTTTTATTGTTGGAGACCATCCGATGGGCACGGGGCTTGGCCTATATGGTATGAACGAACGAGCTGAATTGGTATTGGGGAATGTTACCATCGATTCTGAAATCGGTAAAGGAACAACTGTGCATTTGCGTGTGCCTTTAGACGAAAAGCGGGAGGTGGCGAAGTGAAGATAATCATAGCGGATGACCACGCGATTGTACGCAGCGGGTTTTCGATGATCCTCAATTTTCAGGAGGATATGGAAGTGATCGCCATGGCAGCTGACGGAATTGAAGCTTACCAAATGGTAGCCAAGCATCAGCCGGATGTGCTGCTGCTGGATTTGAGCATGCCGCCTGGCGAGAGCGGATTAGTGGCGACGGGGAAGATCAAGGAAGATTTTCCTGATACCAAGATACTTGTGCTGACGATGCATGATGACGAAGAGTATTTGTTCCATGTATTAAAGAATGGCGCTTCAGGTTATATGCTGAAAAGTGCGCCGGACGAAGAATTGCTTCAGGCTATTCGCGTCATCTATAGTGGCGGAACTTATATTCACCCCAAAATGGCTACTTCATTGGTCCGCGAATTAGTCAACAAAGACCATAAAGCAAAAGAATCGGATCCTTTTGAATTATTGTCCAAACGGGAGATTGAAGTTCTGCCATTGGTTGCAAAAGGCTACGGCAATAAGGAAATTGCCCAAAAGCTCTTTATTTCTGTGAAAACGGTCGAAGCGCATAAAGCAAAAATTATGGAAAAGCTCCAGTTGAAGAGCAGACCTGAATTAGTGGAATACGTATTGAAGAAAAAACTATTGAATTTTTGACGAAAAGCTGGGAGTTGGTCTTTTGATGACAGAAAAATCGGAGCTTCGTTTTAAGGAACCCGGTATGAGGCTATTGGAAAATGAACATGCTTATTTAACGTTTTTAATGAATGAATGGCATGCGCTGGTCCTATCTTTTGAAGATGAAGGGCTTAGTCTGGAAGCTGGCCGTGAAAACATGAAGATTTTACGCCAAAAACTTTTTGAGTTTATTGAGCCTTTTAAAAATCATACCGACAAAGAAGAAGAATTCTTTTTTCCGGCATTAGGAAATTATATCGGATTCGAGCAGGGCCCGCTCGTCGGTATTCAAGACGAGCATCAGGAAATCGATGCGTATATCGGTCATTTCTTTCACCATACCCGTGACAATATCGACTTATTGACATTGGAACAGATGAAGACAGTTGCTCAGGATGCGGCAGAGGCATTTGAAGTCTTGACGGTCCATTTCATGAAAGAGGAAACCGTATTGTTCCCGATGGCTGAAAAAGCCATGAAAGCAGCTGATCAGGATGAATTATACAAAAAACTGAATACCCTTATCACCTGAAAGATTGAGGGGCTGTCCTAAAAATCATGGAAAATGATTTTGGGACAGCCTTTTTTATTGGTCAAGAGCTGGTCGGGACTACAAGGGCGCTTCCGCTTTTCTTGATTGTCCAGACTTCAGCGCCCAGATTCTAGGGACATAAGCCACTCTGGCTGTGTGGCTGAAAAAACGCCACTTCGCCAGCTCGTCCTATGCCCGTCGAATCTATACGGGCGCTTGCGCTTTTCGTATTTGTGTAGACTCCAGCGCCCAGATTCTAGGGACATAAGCCACTCTGGCTGTGTGGCTGAAAAAACGCCACTTCGCCAGCTCGTCCTATGCCCGTCGAATCTATACGGGCGCTTGCGCTTTTCTTATTTGTCTAGACTCCAGCGCCCAGTCCCTCGAGTCGCTTCGGCAATACCGACAATGGCAAAGAACGCCATTACCGGTATTGCCTCCAGCGCTGGTCGGGACTATACGGGCGCTTGCACTTTTCATATTTGTCTAGACTCCAGCGCCCAGATTCTAGGGACATAAGCCACTCTGGCTGTGTGGCTGAAAAAACGCCACTTCGCCAGCTCGTCCTATGCCCGTCGAATCTATACGGGCGCTTGCGCGTTTCTTATTTGTCTAGACTCCAGCGCCCAGTCCCTCGAGTCGCTTCGGCAATACCGACAATGGCAAAGAACGCCATTACCGGTATTGCCTCCAGCGCTGGTCGGGACTATACGGGCGCTTGCACTTTTCTTATTTGTCTAGACTCCAGCGCCCAGTCCCTCGAGTCGCTTCGGCAATACCGACAATGGCAAAGAACGCCATTACCGGTATTGCCTCCAGCGCTGGTCGGGACTATACGGGCGCTTGCACTTTTCATATTTGTCTAGACTCCAGCGCCCAGATTCTAGGGACATAAGCCACTCTGGCTGTGTGGCTGAAAAAACGCCACTTCGCCAAATCGTCTTATGCCCGTCGAATCTATACGGGCGCTTGCGCTTTTCTAAATTTAAGGGTTTCCCCTCCCAGTAGAAGGGCTCTCCCTTATTAAAATGCAGATACTCTCGGGATACAATGAAGGCAGGGAATCAATATGAAAAAATCGTAAAGAAAATTCAGTGGAAAAGGTGATTTTGATGATTAAGAAACTGCAATTGCCCCTTCAAACAATGAATCTCGTGGTCGGTTTTATGGTGTGGGTGATTATATCTTCCCTGATTCCATTTATCAGCGAAGATATAGCCATAGCTCCGGAAAGACTGGCTATCGTTACCGCTGTGCCTGTTGTGCTGGGTTCCATTCTGCGGATTCCACTTGGCTATTACGCCAATGTCTTTGGAGCGCGAATTATTTTTCTAGTAAGTTTTATCCTGCTTTTGTTTCCGGTCTTTTACTTAAGTGAAGCCTCCAGTTTTACAGACCTCATCATCAGTGGATTATTCCTGGGGATCGGGGGAGCAGTCTTTTCAGTAGGGGTAACCTCGCTTCCCAAATACTATACGAAAGAGAAACACGGACTCGTCAACGGAATTTATGGTGCCGGTAACATCGGTACAGCCGTCACTACATTTTCTGCTCCACTGATTGCCACACAGATTGGCTGGTCAAACACTGTCAAGATCTACCTGATCCTGTTGCTGATTTTTGCAGCATTGAATTTCTTCTTTGGTGACCGCCATGAACCGAAAGTGAAAACCCCTATTATTGAGCAGATTAAGGGTGTTTATAAAAATGAAAAACTTTGGTTCTTTTCCTTGTTCTATTTCATCACCTTCGGCTCTTTTGTAGCATTTACGATTTATCTGCCCAACTTCCTTGTCAGCAATTTCGGACTGGAAAAAGTGGATGCTGGCATGCGGACTGCCGGATTTATCGCACTTGCGACTTTTCTTCGGCCGATAGGCGGATGGCTTGCCGATAAACTGCAGCCTTTGTTGCTGTTGATGGGGACGTTCTTCATCTATACCATCGCCGCGATCGTGTTGGCTTTTTCTCCAACAATCGGAATTTACACAGTCGGTACGCTGGCTATTGCAGTAAGTGCGGGTATTGGCAACGGCGTCATCTTTAAACTAGTGCCGTTTTACTTCAATAAGCAGGCCGGTATTGCAAACGGAATCGTATCCATGATGGGTGGCCTCGGCGGATTTTTCCCACCGATCATGCTGTCGATTATCTTTTCAGTCACGGGTCAATATTCAATCGGATTCATGCTCCTCTCCCAAGTTGCACTGGCGAGTCTCGTGCTGGTTGTCTGGATGTACTACCAGGATCGTCTGCAGCTGGCAGCCGAAGTTTTCAAGTCAACCGGACAGGGCATTTTAGTGACAGACATTACGGGGAAAATAAAAACGGTGAATCCGGCATTTACTAAATTGACTGGCTTTGAAGAAGCGGATGTCATCGGCCAAAACCCAAGCATCATGAAATCCGACAGACAGCCAAAAGACTTCTACAAAGAAATGTGGCAGGAAATTGAGCAGAAGGGAATGTGGCAAGGGGAAATTTGGAACCGGCGCAAAAATGGTGAGGAGTACCTTCAATGGTTGAATATCAGTGCAGTAAAGGATGACACAGGTGAGGTCGTCCGTTACGTTGGTACATTCACTGATATCACTTCTGAATACAAGAAAAAAACCGGCATCATTCCAGTGATGACTACATGAACAAGAGACCAAAAAAACTCTTTTGTACGAATGAAGTGTTTAAGAAAGGTGGATAAGAAGATGATGGAACCATTGACCGATCAGCTGGGACGTCCAATGAGGGATTTGCGCATTTCTGTTACAGACCGCTGCAACTTCCGGTGTTCTTACTGCATGCCAAAAGAGGTGTTCGGTGACGACTATGCATTTTTGCCTAAACAGGAATTGCTGACTTTTGAGGAAATCCAAAGACTCACCAGATTATTTGTGTCGATGGGGGTTAAAAAAATACGATTAACGGGCGGAGAACCTTTATTGCGCAGGGGATTGCCGGAATTAATCAAAATGATCTTTTCAGTTGAAGGAGTAGAAGATGTCGGATTGACCACTAATGGCATGCTGCTTAAACGACATGGCCAGTCTCTGTACGATGCGGGACTCAGAAGGCTGAACGTTAGCCTTGACGCGCTGGATCCGGAATTATTCGGAAGCTTGAATGGTCGAGGGGTCAGCTCAGAAAATATTTTGGAACAGATAGACTACGCAAAAGCTCTTGGATTTGAAATCAAAGTGAATATGGTTGTCCAAAAAAATGTCAATGATGCGGAAATCCTTCCTATGGCTGCCTATTTCAAAGAACGGGGAATCACATTGCGTTTTATTGAGTTTATGGATGTCGGAAATGACAATAATTGGAGCTTTGAAAAAGTCGTAACCAAGAAGGAAATCCTCCGGAAGCTCGAATCGGTTTATCCATTAACGGCTGTCGACGAAGATTATTTTGGGGAAGTGGCCAAACGGTACCGTTATGAAGGCAGTGAAGCCCAAGTTGGTTTCATCACATCTGTTTCAGAATCGTTCTGTTCATCGTGTACAAGGTCCAGGTTATCGTCCGATGGAAAATTCTATACCTGTCTTTTTGCTACGGAAGGATTCGATATACGCAAACTTCTTCGGGATGATTGGGATGATCTACAGCTTCTCAATGCAATCGGTGCAGTTTGGAGTGGGAGAAGAGATCGGTATTCCGATGAACGGACTGAAGAAAGTGCCAAAAGCCGAAAGAAAATCGGCATGTCTTATATAGGAGGTTGATCTTTCGGGTATAGGTAAGGGAGAAATCGAACTATATGGATCAATACAGGAGGGAAAGTATGGAGAGCAATGGGTTAAAACAACCATCTTCGCGACATGAACATCTATGTGTATCCATCGTTCCAATTTTTAACCATCTTGAACCAGCCGAACTGGAAGAAGTCGCTGCTACAACCAAAGGACGAAAGTTGTCAAAAGGTGAAATTCTCTACAGGTCAGGTGAAAAATCCAATTCCTTGTACATTATCCATAAAGGGAAATTGAAAGTATACCGTTTGACTGAAAATGGCAAGGAGCAGGTGATCCGGATTCTGCAGCCAGGTGATTTTACAGGTGAACTGGCTCTTTTTACAGACAATGTCCACGATTCTTATGCAGAAGCGATGGAAGCTGCGGAACTGTGCACGATCAGCAGTAGAGACATAAACGACTTGTTTCTAAAATATCCGCAAATATCTTTGAAGATCATCAAGGAATTCTCGCTGAGACTGGATCAGACAGAACATCAAATGACCAGTTTTACGACAGAAGACACAGAGACGAGAGTCGCCTTGTATTTGATCCAGCAAGCTGAATCTAGCCAAAGCAAAGAGATCCGATTGCCGATGTCGCGAAAAGATCTTGCTTCTTATCTCGGAACTACGCCGGAAACGATCAGCCGGAAATTGGCCAAGTTTGAAGATGAAGGATGGATCCAGCAATACGATCAACGGGCCATCCGAATCGTGGATATGGAAAACTTGTCGCTATATAAATAGAAAGCCAGCAGCCAGCCGTATTTTATTGACGGGATTGCTGCTGGTTTTTTATTGTTAAGATTAGGTTATTCCCGATGATCCTGATAAATATCCTGGCGAGTCAGTGCTTTAGCCTCTTTAATTTGCTCGGGTGAAACCGGCGTATCGTATGCTTTGATGGTCGCTTTGAGCTGATCGGCTGAACTGGCTCCAGCGACGACTGAGCTGACCGTGTCGTGCTGCAATACGCTCTGTAATGCCAAGGCATGCAAATTGTCGTGGACTGCCGATAATTTATGGAGAGTGGTTTTCAATTCCTCCGCCCCATACCCCAGATAGCCGTCCATTTTTCCTGCCCGCTGAAGCCCTTCGCCGGTCAATAGGCCTTTCGCAAGCGACCCGCGTGTAACAACGGATTTTCCAGCTTGTCCGATGCGGTCGAGAAGTTCTTCCGGCCGGCGGTCCAGTAGGCTGTATTGCATCATGATGGAAGAAATATCACTTTTTTCGAGAAAGCGTTTGATGACGTTCGGCCGGATGGAGGAAATGCCATACGCACGAATCAGCCCTTCTTCTTTTAATTCTTCAAAAGCCTCAATGGTTTCTTCGGTCTCATCGGTAATCATGCCGCCATGCAATTGGTACAGATCGATATAGTCTGTCTGGAGCCGTTTTAAGCTCGCATGGATCTGTTCTTTGATATACGCTTTCGACGGATTCCATTTGACCTCATCTGATTGAGTGCTCCACTCATTGCCGACTTTGGTAGCTAAGACGATGTCTTTCCGGTGGTCTTTTAATGCTTTTCCGACAACTTCCTCGTTAATCCCTTTGTTATACAAATCAGCAGTATCAAAATAGTTGATGCCCTGTGCAATTGCTTCATCAACAATGATGCCCGCCTCTTTTGCATCTGTTGGCAGGGACATGCAGCCCAAACCGATTTCACTGACTTCAATCTCACTGGTACCTAAAAAGTTTTTCTTCATCTCTGCACCTCATTTAGTCTGTCCTACCTTATATGGTATACTTTTCCTCAGAGAAACCACAAATGAAAAGAGGATTCCCATGAAAAAATTTGAAGAAAAGACCATCCATTCCAATCGTTTATACGAAGGGAAAATCATTAATTTAAAAGTTGATGATGTATCGCTTCCTAATGGCCATACATCGAAACGTGAATTGATCGAGCATCCAGGAGCGGTTGCCATTATTGCCATTACCCCTGAAAATAAAATCATATTGGTGGAACAGTACCGAAAAGCGTTGGAACGTTCCCTTGTGGAAATTCCTGCAGGGAAGCTGGAACCCGGAGAAGCTCCGGAATATACTGCAATGCGTGAGTTGGAAGAAGAAACAGGGTATACAGCAGAGAAGCTTGTTAAAATACAAACTTTCGCCACATCTCCCGGATTTGCTGACGAAGTTGTCCATTTGTTTGCGGCGGAAGGATTAAGCAAAGCGACAAATGGTGCAGTACTTGATGACGATGAATTCGTGGAATTGATGGAAGTGACCCTTGAAGAAGCGGAACAAATGGTTGTAGATGAAAGAATATATGATGCAAAAACTGCATTTGCCGTGCTATGGGCAAAGCAACGAATCTCAATTGAGAATTGAAACTATTATTACTTTGTAACGATTATCATTAAAGAGCGGAGAGTATTGTTGTAATTGAGAACTCCCTTTTGATATAATAAAGGCAGTTTGAGGGAGGGCGTCGCATGGAAACCAGGATTGATCGGATCAAAAAGCAATTACACGCTGCGAGTTACAAATTGACGCCACAGCGTGAAGCGACAGTTCGAGTTTTGTTAGACCATGAGGAAGACCATCTAAGTGCGGAAGACGTCTATCTGTTAGTGAAAGACATTGCACCGGAAATCGGATTGGCAACGGTGTACCGAACGTTAGAGCTTTTAACAGAATTGAAAATTGTCGACAAAATAAATTTCGGTGATGGTGTGTCGCGCTACGATTTGCGTCAGGAAGGCGCAGCACATTTCCATCATCACCTTGTGTGTTTGGAATGTGGAGCAGTGGATGAAATTCAGGAAGACCTTCTGGAAGATGTGGAGAACATAGTAGAGAAACGTTGGAATTTCCAAATTAAAGACCACCGTCTTACTTTCCATGGCATCTGCTGGCGCTGCAACGACAGCAGTTCCCAAAATCCATCAGAATAACTGATGCCAAAAGGACGGCCCCCATACAGGCCGTCCTTTTTTTATGGGAAAATAGAAATGGTTATATGATTGGAACGGATAGCTCAAATGTGAAATGTAAAGGAGGCAGACGCATGAATTTTGGCAAAGATGCACTCGACGATTACGTGCATTTTCTGCGTGTTGAAAGACAGCTTGCGGATAATACACTGTCGTCATACGAACGGGATCTGAAAGCCTATTTGCAGTATTTAAAAGAAGTGGAACAATTGGAGTCCCTAAGCAAAGTCGAGCGCGTACATATATTGAATCATTTGCGCCATCTGAAGGAATCGACGAAAACTCCAAGGACCGTAGCCCGCCACATTTCATCGATCCGTTCATTTCATCAATTCCTGATTCGTGAACGGATCGTCGAAACGGATCCCACTGTTCATTTAGAGATGCCTCAAATGGACAAGAAGCTTCCGAATATCCTGTCTATTGAAGAAGTGGATGCTCTTATACAGGCACCAGCCACCAATAAAGCGAACGGTTTACGAGATCAGGCTATGCTGGAATTATTGTATGCCAGCGGAATGCGGATCAGTGAATGCATCAATCTGGATGTAGAAGACGTCCATTTAACGATGGGGTTTGTCCGCTGCACCGGTAAAGGTGGAAAAGAACGAATCATTCCTTTAGGAAAATCGGCGCTAAAATCCTGCCAAACCTATTTGGAACAAGGACGATTGGACCTAATGAAAAGCGGAGAAAAAACGGATGCCATGTTCATCAATCAGCGCGGCAAACGGCTGACCCGCCAAGGGTTTTGGAAACTGCTGAAGCAGCACGCCCAAAAAGCGGGCATCCAAAAGGAATTGACGCCGCATACGCTGCGCCATTCCTTCGCCACACACCTTTTGGAAAATGGAGCGGATATCCGCGCAGTTCAGGAAATGCTGGGCCACGCAGACATCTCCACCACGCAAATTTATACACATGTCAGCAAAACACGCTTAAAAGATGTTTATTCTCAATTTCATCCTCGCGCCTAAAAGAGGTCTGACTTCCGACAAGGGAACGGAATGTGGTAAAATAAAAATGAAAATAAGGAGGAAGACTTATGACAATCAAACCATTTAAACGCGTTCACTTAGTCGTATTGGATTCAGTGGGCATCGGTGAAGCACCTGACGCTGAAGCCTTTGGAGATACAGGATCAGACACACTTGGCCACATTGCAGAAGCGGTGGGCGGATTGAATATGCCGAATATGGAGAAACTCGGTCTTGCCAACATCGTTCCGGTGAAAGGGCTTGCAGCATCTGATGCACCCACAGCCTATTACGGAAAATTGCAGGAAGCTTCTGTCGGAAAAGATACCATGACTGGCCATTGGGAAATTATGGGCTTGAATATCGACACACCTTTCAAGGTCTATCCAGACGGATTTCCGGAAGAGTTGATCCGACAGCTGGAAGAAAAGACAGGCCGCAAAGTTCTCGGAAACAAGCCGGCGAGCGGCACTGAAATTCTGGATGAGCTTGGCCAGCAGCATATGGAAACGGGCGCAATCATCGTCTATACATCTGCTGACCCAGTCTTGCAGATTGCGGCTCACGAGGAAATCATTCCACTTGATGAGCTCTACCGCATTTGTGAAATCGCCCGCGAATTGACATTGGAACCGGAATACCTGGTAGGCCGCGTCATTGCGCGTCCGTTCCTTGGACAACCCGGGGCTTTTAAACGGACATCGAACCGACATGACTATGCTTTGGCGCCATTCGAACGCACGGTAATGAATGAATTGAAAGATGGCGGCAAAGACGTGATCGCCATCGGCAAAATTGATGATATTTACAATGGAGCAGGCGTCACGAAAGCCTTGCGTACAAAAGACAATATGGATGGCATGGATAAATTGGTTCAAGTCGTGGGAGAAGAATTTCACGGATTGAGTTTTCTGAACCTGGTGGACTTTGATGCGCTTTACGGACATCGCAGAGATCCGAAAGGATACGGAGATGCACTGGAAGCATTTGATGTCCGATTGCCTGAAGTACTGGAAAAAATGCAAGAAGACGACCTGTTGATTCTTACAGCGGATCACGGCAATGACCCGACGTTCCCTGGTACGGATCATACGCGTGAATATGTTCCGCTTCTCGCTTATTCTCCGCGCTTCAAAGGCGGCGAACAGCTGGAAACCGGAAAGACGTTTTCCGACATCGGTGCTACCATCGCTGAAAACTTCTCCGTGGCAATGCCTAAATTCGGCAAGAGCTTTTTGTCACGTTTAAACGGGTAATATTATAAATTGAATTAATTAGTTAGAATGAATACTATTCCGTTGCGGAATATCAACAACAATTAATCCAATAAGCTTTTGGTTCGACTATTCGAAAACAAAACTAAGAAGGCGGTAGAATTCATGAGAATGGTAGATTTGATTGAAAAGAAAAGAGACGGCAATGAGCTGTCGACCGAAGAAATCAAGTTCGTCATCACTGGCTATACAAATGGCGATATCGAAGATTATCAGATGAGTGCATTTCTGATGGCTGTCTATTTTCAAAACATGACAGAACGCGAGCGCGCAGACCTGACGTTGGCAATGGCTGAATCAGGAGACCAAATCGACTTGTCGGCGATCGAAGGCATAAAAGTAGATAAGCATTCCACGGGCGGAGTCGGCGATACGACTACACTTGTTCTTGGTCCTTTAGTGGCGGCTTGCGGCGTTCCAGTTGCAAAAATGAGTGGGCGCGGCCTTGGCCACACCGGCGGAACGATTGACAAATTAGAAGCGATTGACGGCTTTCATGTGGAGCTTTCAACAGAAGATTTCATCAAGCAAGTAAACGACCATAAATTGGCGGTTATCGGCCAAAGCGGAAATTTGACTCCTGCCGATAAAAAACTGTATGCATTGCGTGATGTAACAGGTACTGTCAATAGCATCCCATTGATCGCAAGCTCGATCATGAGCAAAAAAATCGCAGCTGGGGCAGACGCAATCGTCCTCGACGTTAAGACAGGCGAAGGCGCATTTATGAAAACCCCTGAAGATGCCAAGGAACTGGCACATGCTATGGTGGGGATCGGCAATGCTACGGGCAGAAAAACAATGGCCATCATTTCTGATATGAGCCAGCCGCTTGGATTTGCCATCGGCAATGCATTGGAAGTCAAAGAAGCGATTGAAACACTGCAGGGCAAAGGACCGGAAGATCTGACGGAATTGTGCATGGTGCTCGGCAGCCAGATGGTCGTTGTGGGAGGAAAAGCGGAAACGCTGGAGGAAGCCCGGACCATGTTGGAAAAAGTGATTGAAAATGGAAAGGCTTTGGAAATCTTCAAGCAATTCATTGCAGATCAAGGTGGAAATCCGGCAGTAGTGGACGATGTCACATTATTGCCACAAGCTGAATTTGTTACAGAAGTCCCTTCTAAAGAAGAAGGCTATGTTTCATTTATGGAAGCTGACGAAATTGGTACAGCCGCAATGGTGCTCGGAGCAGGCAGAGCAACGAAAGAATCCGAAATCGATTTAGCTGTCGGAATTGTTCTTCATAAGAAAGTTGGAGACTTCGTCAAAGCTGGAGAGTCGATCGCTACGATCTATTCCAACACAGAAGAAGTCGCAGAATGTTCTAAAATGATATATAATAGTATCGAATATACTAGTGAACCGGTTGAAAAAATCAAACTGATCTCAGCTTTGATAACCGATTGACAAAAAATCTTGCTGGGTAGTCGCTCAGCAAGATTTTTCACATACATACATTATCAGGAGGGGCTTTTATTGCATTTATACGGCACACAATCAATCAACAAGCAGGGCCATTTGACGATAGGCGGAACGGATTCGCTGGATTTGGCGAAAACTTACGGCACACCGCTTTACGTTTACGATATCCAGTTATTCCGAGATCGTGCCAGAGCGTTTCAGCAAACTTTTGAAGAAGCAGGCATCGGTTACCAGGTTGCTTATGCGAGTAAAGCATTTTCAACGATTGCCATCTACCAGGTAGCGGCGGAAGAGAACCTATCTCTGGACGTAGTTTCCGCTGGGGAATTGTATACAGCCGTTAAAGCTGGGTTCCCGGTCGAAAAGATCCATTTCCACGGCAATAACAAAAGCCTGGAAGAGTTGCAAATGGCGTTTGAAGTGGGAATCGGCTGCATCGTGGTCGATAATTTCCACGAAATCGACTTATTGAAGAAACTTTCTGAACAGTCCAAACGACCAATGAATATCCTGTTGCGTGTGACACCTGGAATTGAAGCCCATACACATGACTACATCACGACCGGGCAGGAAGATTCGAAATTCGGTTTTGATTTGAAGAACGGCCAAGCGGACAACGCATTCCAGCAAACATATGATCATGAATATTTGAAGCTGATGGGTCTTCATTGCCACATCGGTTCTCAGATTTTTGATACAGGTGCATTCCAGCTGGCTGCAGAAAAACTGCTGCAGAAAATGGCCGGCTGGAAAGAGGATTTCGGTTATACGTGTCCGGTATTGAACTTGGGCGGAGGCTTTGGAATTCGTTATACAGAAGATGACAAGCCGCTTGAACCTGCTGTCTATGTAAGGCAGATGATTGAAACTGTCAAACAGACATCTGAAGCCGCGGGTTATCCGATTCCGGAAATTTGGATCGAGCCGGGCCGTTCATTGATCGGCGATGCCGGAACGACGCTTTACACCATCGGCTCGATGAAGGAAGTGCCCGGGACACGTAAATATGCGGCGGTTGACGGAGGTATGTCGGATAATATCCGTCCTGCTCTGTACGGAGCAAAATACAGTTCATTGATAGCCAACAAGGCAAATGCTGCATTGACCGAACAATACACCATTGCAGGAAAATGCTGTGAATCAGGAGACAAACTGATCGAGAAAGCCGAGCTTCCTGTGGTTGAATCAGGAGACATTTTAAGTGTTTTCTGTACAGGCGCCTACGGCTATTCAATGGCCAGCAACTACAATCGCATCGCACGTCCAGCAGTTGTTTTCGTGGAAAACGGTGTACACCAGCTGGTTGTAAAACGTGAAACAAATGATGATCTGATTAAACAGGATCTAAGTTACTCCCAAAAGGCTGTCCAGAAATGAAAAAAGGGAACCTGGTCTTGTTGCTTTTTATCCTCGCGATGGCCATCGCATGGGGAATCGTCTACTGGGTCTTTTTTGCAGAAAATGTCATTAGCGGCTAAAGAATGCTCTCTTGAGTTATCCGGAGATCTATAGTAGTATGATAAAAGCCGCTTTTAGACGAAAATGAGGGATTTAATTATGCTATTCAGATATAAAAAATCATTCGAGAAAATCGCTATGGGGCTGATGTCGTTCATGCCGAAAGAGCGAGAGTTGAAAAAACTGCAGCAAACCATGCATATCTATGAAGAAAATCCGGATTGGCAATTATTCCTTTGGAAAAAAGGGGATGATTTTGTCGGGTTATTAGGTGTGGAAGTTGGCGAGGAATCCTATACGATCCATCATTTGTCAGTAAATCCTTCGCATCGCGGAGACGGAATCGGCCATGAAATGGTGGACAAGATCCAGGATATCATGCAAGATCGGAAAATGCTGGCAACGGAAGAAACCGAAGCATTTCTAAAAAAATGCCCAGTAAAAAAAGGCGACCTTTAATTTAAAGGTTCCGCCTTTTTTTTTGTTCACGTAAGCTGATGATGGAAGTACGGTCACGTAGCCTATGCTTATGCATAAGGAAATATGGATCCTGCTGCGTTAGAGGATGTTCAGAGTAATAGGCTTCCACAGCCTGTTTCAGCTCTTCGGAAATGATCGGAATTTGCTGGTCGAAAAAAGGTTTGCGTTCTGTGACAGCTTCAATCGACTCCGTTAAGATCCCGATCAGCTTTTCATGATCAAATCCTTCCACCCAAACGCCACCTGAAGCCAATTTGACCTTTGCGCGGATAAACGATCGCAATGCTCCCGGATAATTGCTTCTTCGCCAATGGTACATGCCGACTGCCAACTGGATCCAGCCGGTAAGTGGATGCATCTTGTCTTTGGGGGCGATGGACTTCCAGTATTCTTCGCCAACTTCGTGGCATTCGAAAAAATCTTTTTCTTGATTAAAATTGATGATGTATTGAATAAACAGCGGATGTTGAAGTGGATGCATTTTGATCCCCTTTCTACTATAATAAAGGTTAATTGCCCATTAATCGGGAACAATGAGTATTTTAACAGTCAGGTGGTAAAATCATGTCTTATGAAGTAAAAGTAGAGGCGTTTGAAGGTCCTCTAGATTTATTATTGCATTTAATCCACCGTTTGGAAATTGATATTTACGATATTCCTGTTTCACAGATTACTTCACAGTATATGGAACACATACGTGCGATGCAAGTCCTGGAATTAAATGAAGCCAGTGAGTACCTTGTCATGGCAGCCACTTTGCTTGCGATAAAAAGCAAAACGCTGCTGCCGGTCCATGAAGGGGAACTGGATGAAGTAGAATATGAATTTGATGAACAGGATCCCCGTGAAGAATTGGTCTCGCGGCTTGTCGAGTACCGCAAATTCAAGGAGGCTTCCGAGAAGTTGAAAGAGTTGGAAAGCAAACGCTCTTTCATTTATACGAAAGCCCCAATGGATTTATCGGAAATACAAGCAGCCATTCCGTACGATCAGGTCGATCTCGAAGTGAATGCGTACGACATGCTCGGGGCATTTCAGAAGATGCTCCGCCGAAAGCAATTAAAAGCGCCATTATCTGCGCGAATCGCAAGACAGGAAATTTCCATCAAACATCAAATGACTTCAATCGTCGACCAGTTGAAGTTATCAAAAGGACGTACGTCATTCAGTAATCTGTTTCCATCTGATGACAAAACCGTTTTAGTGGTATCATTTTTGTCCATTTTGGAATTGATGAAGCGGCAAGTAGTTGCGGTTGAGCAGGAAACCAATTTCACGGACTTGATGGTGGAACTGAGAAAGGACAAGTGGGAATATGAAGACGAATCTTTCGAGTAAAATAGAGGCTTTGCTGTTTGTGGCAGGAGACGATGGCCTGACGATGAAACAGCTCCAGTTTTTGACGGAAGCGGAGATTGAAGAATTACAAGCAGGAATCGTGGAGTTGGAGACACGTTACGCTGAATCTGTCAGCGGCATCTGTCTCAAAGAACTGGCAGGAGTTTTTCAACTGGTGACGAAACAGGAAGTGGCTGAAACGATTCAAAAATTGGTGGAAAATCCCACTGTTCAAGCATTGTCTCAAGCCTCCTTGGAGGTCTTGGCAATCATTGCCTACAAGCAGCCGATCACGCGGGTGGAAGTTGAAGATCTGCGCGGAGTTAAAAGTGAAAAAGCATTGCACACCCTTGCAGCAAAAGGGTTGGTGCAGGAAGCCGGACGGGTTGAAGGGACAGGCCGCGCCATTTTATATGGCACAACCAACGAATTTTTGAATTATTTCGGGTTGAAGAACTTGGATGAACTGCCTCCGCTGCCTGAGGAAGCGATGAATGATCTGGATGAAGACGCAGATCTTTTTATGACCAATTTTCAGCAAACCTTTAAAGAAGAAGTGAAAGTATAGAGATTCTCTGAAGGCTGAGCCATTGACAGTCTTCTTTTCTTTTGAGCTTAGCGCTTCCGCTTTTTAGCGAAATGTGACATAATTCCGAGAGGAACGAACGGCATATCGAGTTATTGTAAACCATTTGCAGTACTTGGCAGAGATGTCCGGAAATGTGCAATTGCACACTCTGGTTTCTTCTGCTGCAGTGTTTATCCCAGTAGGGTGAACGAGCACGTAGGCTTTTCGAAAAAAATACTAATGAGGTGAACTTATTTATGGAAAGATTACAGAAAGTACTTGCACATGCAGGAGTGGCGTCACGACGTAAGTCGGAACAATTGATCTTGGACGGCAAAGTAAGAGTCAACGGAAAAACGATCAAAGAATTGGGAGTAAAAGTTTCAAGCACGGATAAGATTGAAGTGGAAGGCGTTCAGCTTGAAAAAGAGCAGAAAGTCTATTATTTATTGTATAAGCCACGCGGTGTCATTTCTGCTGTTTCTGATGATAAAAACCGGAAAGTTGTTACGGACTTTTTTGGTGACATCGAAAAACGGATTTATCCAGTCGGGCGTCTGGATTATGATACATCCGGCTTGCTGATTATGACAAATGACGGCGAATTCGCCAATATGCTAACCCATCCAAAATTTGAAATTGACAAAACTTATGTAGCCCGCTTAAAAGGGATCCCGGAAAGAGACGATTTAAAAAAATTGGAACGTGGCATCAAACTCGAGGATGGCATGACAGCTCCTGCAAGAGTGAAGCTTTTGTCTGGAGATAAAAAGACGGGCAAAGCGATTGTGCAAATCACTATTCATGAAGGCAGAAACCGCCAAGTCCGCAGAATGTTCGAAGCGATCGGTTACCCGGTTCAGAAATTGAGCCGTGAACAATTCGCTTTCCTGACATTGCATGGCTTGAACGCAGGTGAATCGCGCGAGCTTTCTGCGCACGAAGTCAAACTTTTGCGTGTTTTGGCTGAAACGGGCAAGCGCGTCTAACGTTCACAAACACTTCAAAACTCCAGACTTGTGACTGTTTAAACTTTGTTATAATTAAGTTTGCATAATATCCCTCGAAGGAGGAACAAGTATGGGTGAACAGGTCAAACAAAAAAAGAACAGCAAGAAGCAAAAGAGAGCTGTGATGAGAACAGCCATCCTGGCGATACTGGTAGCTGCAATTGGCTACACCATCTACAACAGTGCAACGGCCAAGGATGTCAGCTTGCTTGAAGTCGGTGACAAAGCGCCTGATTTTGCCTTAGTGGATCTTGAAGGCAATGACCATAAATTATCGGATTATGAAGGCCAAGGAGTCTTTTTGAATTTCTGGGGTACTTGGTGTAAACCTTGTGCAAAAGAAATGCCAGCCATGGATCGGCAATATGAAGCTTTCTCAAATGATGGCGTTCAAGTGCTCGCAGTAAACATTGCTCAATCAGATTTTGAAGTCCAATCTTTCGCTGATCAATACGGTTTGTCTTTTCCAGTAGTGATTGATAAAACAAAAAGTGTGATGACGGCCTATAACATCAGGCCATTGCCAACCACAGTGCTTGTTAATCCGGAAGGGAATATCGAGCGCATCATTACAGGTGAAATGACTGAAGAGGATATTGAAGGGTTTATGGAAGAAATCAAACCTGAATAAGGAGATTTTTTGGATGGAAAATTTACAATGTCAATGTGGTCATGTAAATCCGCCCGGCACGAAGCTCTGTGAATCGTGCGGGCGGTCTTTGACTGAAAAAGATCAAAACAGCAAGTTGGTGGATATGCGCTACGAAGGAACAGCCAGACGTTCCCAAACCTATAACAAATCCATCATCGACAAAATCTGGAACTTTTTTTCAAGTGTAAAAGTAGGCGTCAGCATTATTGTCGTTCTATTGGTAGCTGCAGCCATCGGTACGATCTTGCCACAGCAGGCATTTGTACCTGCGACTACAGAAACTGCGATTCAGGAATATTATGCAGATACTTATGGCAGTATTGGCCGCGTCTATCATTTTCTTGGTTTTCATGACCTGTACAGCTCCTATTGGTTTATCGCGTTAGTTGGGATGTTGGCAATTTCGTTGGTGATTGCCAGCTTAGACCGTTTCGTCCCTCTTTATAAATCGTTGAAAAATCAACGGGTACTGCGCCACCCAAGCTTTATGGACAAACAGCGCATTTATGCTGAAGGCCCTGGAGCGGAAGATACGCTGCAAAAAGCAGAGACGAAATTGAAGGAATTGAAATACAATGTCCGCACGGATAAAAATGGGCTTTTAGCCGAAAAAGGTCGTTTTTCCCGATGGGGTCCCTATGTCAATCACATCGGCCTGATTATTTTCTTGTTTGGCGTCATGCTGCGTATGATTCCCGGCTTCTATATAGACGAAAGCCTGTGGCTGCGTGAAGGTGAAACCAGAGCCATTCCTGAAGTGCCTGGCTACTATCTGGAAAGCAAGAACTTCGAACTGGAAAATTACTCAGGTGAAGGCGAAGAAGAAGTGTTCGGCGAAGCGCTGGATCGTGTCGGCACGGTCGCGAAAAATTACCAGACCGATGTTGTGTTGTATCAGAAACCGGAAGATGCGTTGCCGGGTGCTGATGACAGCCAAGAAGTCGTAAAAGAATTTCCAATCCGAGTCAACCAACCGTTGAAATTTGATGGCTACGCCATTTACCAGATGGATTATCGTTTGGATGAGCTGAAAGCGATGACCTTCGCTTTGACCAATAAAGAAACGGAAGAATCGCTGGGTGAACTGACCATCGATTTGATAGATCCAGAAGATATCTATGAGCTTGAAAGTGGTTCAACTGTTGAATTACTGGGCTATTACCCGGACTTTTCAGGGTTTGAAGACGGAGAACCACAAACCGCAACCCCGTTGCCGAACAATCCTGGATTCCTGGTGGAACTGACTACTCCTGAAACACCTGAAGGAGAAACGAGCTTTATTACGATTCAAAACACGGTGGAACCTTTAGGTGAAAATGACTATAAACTAGCTTTCCAGAGTGTAGAAACACGGGATGTTTCAGGTCTGACAGTTCGAAAAGACAGCACGCTGCCGATTCTCGGACTTGGCGGTTTAATCTTTATGATCGGTGTAGCGCAAGGGATGTATTTTAACCATCGCCGTTTCTGGATTCAGCAGAAGGCTGATGGCACGATCTTGCTCGCTGGACATACCAATAAGAATTGGTTCGGTTTGAAGAAAGATCTTGATCAAGTTGTTGAACATGCGTCACTGCCCGCTTACACAGACCAGCAGGATGAAATCGACAAAGCAGAGAAAGCGGAAAAGGAAGGTGAAGCATTGTCATGAATTTAGCCGATTTAAGCTCAAATTTATTATACGTTGCCTTTATTGCCTATTTAATTGCGACATTTGTTTTCGGAGGAGCAGTAAAAGGCAATAAAGAAGGAACGTTCAAATCAGAAAAACGGTGGGGCAGAGTTGCCATCACCATCACTGTAATTGGTTTCATCGCCAATCTTGGTTATTTCTTTACTAGATGGGGTGCAACCGGACATGCACCACTTAGCAATATGTTCGAATTTACCACGGCTTTCGGCATGACATTGGTCGGCGGATTCATTATTTTGTATATTCTATACAAAACGCCGGTTCTTGGCATGATCGTATTACCTGTCGCATTATTGATCATCGCATTTGCAAGTATGTTCCCGAGCGAAGTCAGCCCACTGATTCCAGCATTGCAAACAAACTGGTTGGCGATCCATGTCAGTACAGTAGTTATTGCAGAAGGAATTCTTGCCATCAGTGCTGCTGCCGGTCTGATCTACCTATTGAAAGTAGTGGACCTTACCAAAAGATCCAAACAGCGTTTCTGGCTGGAAGCCATCATGTACTCGCTGGTACTGGTTCTTGGCTTTGTAGTAGTGAGCACGTTCTTCTCGGCAACAGGTTATGAAGCAGAGTTTACTTATGTGGACAAAGAAGGTGCAGATGCTGCCATCACCTACTCGATGCCCCCAATATTCGGCATGAATGAATATGTGGCTTTGACAGAAGATGCGATGACACCTCTTATCGAGACACCTGCACTTGTGCATGCCGGAAAGCTCACGACCGTGCTTTGGTCTGTGATTGTCGGAACGGTTCTTTATTGGTTGATTCGCCTGGTTTTCAGAAAACGCATTGCGGCTCTCTTAAAACCATTCGTCAAAAATGTAAATCTGCAATTGATGGATGAAATTGGCTATCGCGCCATTATTATCGGTTTCCCGGTCTTCACATTGGGTGCATTGATTTTTGCCATGATTTGGGCACAAATCGCCTGGTCCCGTTTCTGGGGCTGGGACCCGAAAGAAGTATGGGCTTTGATCACCTGGTTATTCTATGCAGCTTACCTTCATTTGCGTTTGGGCAAAGGCTGGCAAGGTGAGAAATCCGCATGGCTGGCTGTTATCGGCTTTGTGATCATCATGTTCAATCTGGTGGCAGTTAATTTAATCATTGCCGGATTGCATTCTTACGCGTAAAGCAGGATGAATAAATGGGCCTTTTCCGGAAACGGAAAAGGCTTTTTATTTAGTGCAGGTGTTTCAGCATCTGGATTTAGCGGGCGCTTGCGCTTTTCTTTATTTTTGACATAGTTATCGGTACAATGATACATAACAGAAGAAAGTTGGAGGGGTTAGCATGTCTGAAGAGATTACGGTATTGGTAGTGGACGATGAGGAACGGATTCGGCGATTGCTGAAGATGTATCTGGAACGTGAGGGTTATTTGGTGGAAGAAGCTGAGAATGGTGTCCAGGCACTCGAAATGGCGACGGAAAAAGATTACCATTGCATTTTGCTCGATCTGATGATGCCTGAAAAAGATGGCATTGAAGTTGCTACGGAATTGCGTGAAACGAAAATGACACCGATCATCATGCTTACCGCAAAAGGCGAAGAAGCCAACCGTGTGGAAGGCTTTGAATCCGGAGCGGATGATTATATTGTCAAACCCTTCAGTCCAAGAGAAGTGGTGTTGCGTGTCAAAGCGATATTACGGCGTTCATCCGCCTATTCGCCCATCTCTAATTCAACAGTCTCAAAAGACTTGGTTGTCTTTCCCCATCTGACGATAGACCATGACGCGCACCGGGTCACTGCTGATGGCGTAGAAGTGAATTTAACACCAAAAGAATACGAATTACTATACTTTTTAGCAAAAGCACCCGATAAGGTATTTGACCGGGAGCATTTGCTGAAAGAAGTTTGGCATTACGACTTCTTCGGCGATCTGCGGACTGTCGATACACATGTCAAGCGCTTACGTGAAAAATTGAACCGCGTGTCGGAGTCTGCAGCGAAGATGATCGTCACCGTTTGGGGCGTAGGCTATAAGTTTGAGGTAGGAAATGAATAGAATATGGAATAGTGTCGTCGGGAAGCTCTGGATTACGATCCTGCTTCTCGTTTCCTTTGTCCTTTTTATAGTGACAGTTCTGCTTTTGGAGTTTCTTGGAAACTACCACAGCGAAACAGTGGAAGAAGCGTTGAACAGCGAAGCGAATATGATTGCGAATATTTTCAACGACCACGAAGAAGTGTCCGGTGCGCTGGGGATCATTGAAGATGTCATCGGACCAGAAACCAATGCGGTTATCGCTGAAGAGCCATATGACAGCAGTTATTATATTCATGATGGCTTAAATGGCGCGGAAACGCGTGAAAAGATATTGAATGAACCTACTTTTCAAAAGGTATTTGAAACTAGTGAAACAGTGATGAAGGAAATGCTTCTGCCTTCACTGACGGAACAGAACCGTCTGGAGTCCTACATTGTCCTGGCAAGTCCATTGCAGACTGGAGAAGAGCAGCATGGGGTCGTATTTATCTATCAATCATTGGAAGTGATGGACCGCACTGCAGAACGGACCACTAATATTGTTTTTCTGTCGGCATTCATCGCTCTTTTGCTGACGACGTTTTTTGCGTTCTTTTTGTCTTCCCGAATTACGTCGCCTCTCCGGAAAATGCGGGAAGGTGCATTTGAATTGGCGAAAGGCAATTTTGACACTAAAGTGAGAGCTACTTCAAGCGACGAAATCGGTCAATTGGCTACGGCATTCAATCAAATGGGCCGTCAACTAAAGCATCACGTTGAAGTGATCAATCAGGAAAAAGAACAATTATCCAGTATTTTGACATCGATGGCTGATGCAGTCATTACTTTTAATCAGGATAAAACCATCTTATTGAGTAATCCGCCAGCAGAGAAATTATTGCAGCAATGGGTCTTTAAAAAGGGCGCAACTGAAGCTCAGCCACTGCCGCCGGAAATGCTTCATATGCTCGATCATGTACTCGGCTTTGAAGAGGAGATCGAGGAGGAGCTGGAGATTGAAGGTGCTTATTACGCCATTAATTTCAGCCCCTTATACAGTGGTGAAACCATACGGGGCGCTGTTGCCGTTTTGCATAATATGACGGAGCAGCACCGTTTGGAAAAACTGAGAGAAGATTTTATTGCCAATGTATCCCATGAGTTACGGACTCCGATAGCCATGCTTCAGGGTTATAGTGAAGCGATTCTTGACGATGTCGGGGCTACAGAGGAAGAAAGACGTGAAATGACCAAAATCATTTATGAAGAATCACAGCGGATGGGGCGTTTAGTCACCGATCTATTGAATTTGGCACGAATGGAATCCGGTCATATGAGGCTTTACAAAGAAATTGTCCAATTGAATGGGGCAATTGAGCGCATGACACTTAAATTCTCGCAAATTGCTAAGGAGAACGGAGTCCAGCTATTGTTCGAAACGACAATCGACGATTGGTCAGCCATTGAAATCGATCAAGATCGAATTGAACAGGTTATGACCAATCTGATAGATAATGCGATCCGCCATACACCCGAAGGAGGGCAAGTGGTGGTTCGTGTCGAACAACAACAGGAGTATGCGAAAATATCCATTAATGATAATGGAGTAGGAATTTCAGAAAAAGATCTGGAGTTCGTCTTTGAACGTTTTTATAAAGCGAATAAGGCCAGAACACTCGGCAAAGGCGGAACTGGACTTGGGCTGGCAATTGCCAGTAATATCATCCAGGCGCATGAAGGCAAAATCTATGCAGAGAGTAAAATGGGACAGGGAACTTCATTTGTCTTTTTACTTCCTTTGAAGAATATGTAACTTTCTATAGACAGAGACGACTAATCCTAAGAACGGGGGGAGCATATTGAATGACTCCGTTTTCCATCGGCTGTATGAACAATATCACCAGGACGTTTTTCAATTCTTGATTTATCTGGTGAAAAACAGGCATCTTTCAGAAGATTTGATGCACGAAGTGTACATCCGTGTTTTTCGGGCATATGACCGTTTTGAAGGGAAAAGCTCTGAGAAAACATGGCTTTTTTCGATTGCCAAAAACGTAGCGATTGATCATTTCCGAAAAACAGCAGTACGTAAAAAACACTCGATGGAGTTTTTTGATTGGGAAACACAGCAATTGGTTTCGTCTGACCGAATTCCTGAAGAAGTATCCTTATTGAACGAAGATAAAATCCTTCTGTACAAGGCATTGGATACCTGTACGGGAGACCAGAAAATGGTTATCATCATGCGGTTCTTCCAAGATTTGTCGATAGCAGAGACTGCTGATGTTCTGGGGTGGACTGAAGGGAAAGTAAAGACCACACAGCACCGCGCAATCAAATCCTTGCGCGAAAAATTAATAGCCAGGGAAGGGGGAGAAGAAAATGCCGAATAGCAAATGGACCGATGAGACTATCGAAGATTTGTTAAAGGATTTCCCCACTATAAAAGATGACCGGACAAAAGAAGAAGTTTATAATCGGCTGCTCCAAAAAGAGAAGGTCCAAAAAAGGCCGAAAAGATGGCTTCCATTATTGGTAGCGGCATTGGCGTTTATCACCATTGGCATAATGGTGGCTTCCATCATCAGCCAAAACGGAATAGATACCGCTCAAAATCCAGAAAGTTCAAGTGGCGAATCAGAGGAGTCTACGGCTGTAACTGAGGAAAATGGACAAGAAGGGGCTGCTGATATGGCTGCTGATGAAGAATCCGGAACAGAAGAACCGGGTCCATTTTCAACTTCACAGGTTGAAGTTCCGTTACGGACAGCAGCTTATGAAGAGTCGATCGGTGAACAGGTACTCATGACACTTGGAATGACAGAAAATGCGTTCGTAATACCGGTCTCTTTCTTGATTCCAAGTGACCAGGTTGATGCAGCATTTGAAGGCATCGCCCCCTCCTCCCTTGATTTGTATAAGGAATACGCCGATGATATTGATGAAACACAACTAGGATTCGACGAATATCATCCTTATGTCGGAACGTTGGAAAAAACAGCTTCTGGCATCCGTCATATGTTGCCTCAGGACCATCAATATGACTTGGCATCTGCCAGTATCGGTGTCTATTTCAATACACTTTCAGAGACATTTACAGACGTACCTGAAATAGAAACGGTCAATGAGGATGGATCACCCGCGGAGTTTTCTGAAATCGGACAAGTGGAGCCACTCGTTCCAGACCAAAACAATATTGCCTATTATTCATTTTCAGCTGTAAATGGCCAGATTTACCTGGTGCCTGGCTATGATATGCCGTTTGAAGAAGTGAGTGAAGCACTGAAAGCACTTGCAGACAGCCCGAACGATTTCTATCAGCCAACCGTTCCGGCAGACCTGGAGTTTCAGGTGGCAGAGACGGCAGACTTGGTAGAGATTGAGTTTGAAGGTGCAGTCGACCTGATTTCGATGGACCAGTTGGAAGCTGTCCGGATGATCGAAAGCCTAGTTATGACGGCTGATGCTTTTGATAAAGAAGTGAAAGTGAACGGCTTGAAACCGGAAATCTGGAATGGATTTGACTTTAGCCAACCATTGCCGATTCCAGTGGCACCAAACCTGCTGGACTGGCCGGTGCAGTAAAAAGAGGCGTTGTAAACAAATCTGTTTACAACGCCTCTTTTTTATACTAAGATTAGGCCATAACAAAATATCGATTCATCTTCGGGGCAGGGTGCAATTCCCTACCGGCGGTAATTGAACTCTGTTCATAAGCCCGCGAGCCGTAAAACGCAGGATTTGGTGAGACTCCAAAGCCGACAGTATAGTCTGGATGGGAGAAGGTGAAGGTGCGGACGTTTGTCGTTTACATGTAGACGGAACGCTTATTAAGTGTGCCTTTTCTCCCTTAAGTGCTTGTTGCTTAAGGGTTTTTATATGTAAATGCTGGGTCCAAGCCTTTCTTCTGGTGAATCACGACAAGGAGAGAGGAATATGAAGAACAAGAAGTTACAAACGATGATCGTCATTGGAATGTTGAGCAGTATTTCCTTTATTTTGATGCTTTTCAACTTTCCGCTACCCGCTTTACCTGCTTTTTTGAAAGTGGATTTCAGTGATGTGCCTGCGTTGATTGCAGCCGTTACAATGGGCCCGGTAGCAGGGATATTAGTCGCATTCTTTAAAAACGCATTGGATTGGTTATTTGCAGGAAGTCCAACAGGCGTTCCGGTTGGGCACATGGCGAATTTTGTGACAAGTCTGCTGTTCATTTTGCCGGTTTATTTTATTTATCACAAAGTAGCAACCAAAAAAGGCATGGCTTTCGGATTGGCAGTTGGTACATTATCCATGGCGATCGGTATGAGTATTTTAAATTACCTGGTCTTTCTGCCGATGTACACGTATTTCCTCAACATGCCAGCTGAAACAGGCAGTGTGTTGTTCGGAACCATCGTTTTGGGGATTTTACCGTTTAACTTAATCAAAGGCCTGCTCTTGACTGCCGTCGTCCTGCTGATGTTCAGCAGCATGCACACGTGGATCGAAAAGCAGCGTTCCTATTATTTATCTATAGATAGAAAAGCGTAAGCGCCCGTGTAGCTCTGCCGGGCATAAAGCAACCCAGCAGGATGGCGCTCTTTGCCATTCAGCTGGGTTGACTCATGACCCAAAGAGCTGGGCGCTGAAGCTGGACAAACAAAAATACTTTACTTTAAAATCAAAAAAGAAGGCGTTCGGGAGGTTAACCTCCCGAACGCCTTTTCTAGTTGAATCAGTCTTCGTATTTTAAAGGGTCGCCTTCGAAAGATGAATCTGCAACTTTGATGGAATCTGTTGGACATCCTTCAAATGCATCTTCCATGTCTTCCTCGAGTTCGTCTGGAACTTGTTCTGTTCCCATGTTATTATCTAAAATAACAAAAGCGATTCCTTCGTCATCGTAATCATAAATATCAGGTGCAGCAGCACCACAAGCACCACAAGCGATACAAGTATCCTTGTCGACAATGGTATACTTAGCCATATTGTTTTCCTCTCCTTTATCTCCGAACAAGTTCAGTTATGCTATCGTATTTATTCTAAAGGTGTTTGAGGAGTTTTTCAACCCAAAACCGCTAGGGGGCGCAAGCTTGTTATTTACCGAACTCATTTTGGCCATTATGAAGGCCGTTAATCGGCAGCGGACCATCTCTTCTCCTTATCATTTGATAAAAGGAAAGAAGTCTGGGCAAACGATACAGGATATCGGCTATTTCGGTCTTTATCCTTATTTCGGTGTGCTGCCAAAACTAGATAAGAAAGCCTATGACGGAGCGGTTCAGAGCTTGTTTTTACAAGGTTATTTATTGGCCAATGATCAAGTGGTCGATCTGTCCGAAAAAGCGTTGGACTTGGATATTGAAGCTTCGCCATTGAACGGTTGGAAATACAGGGGCAATGAAAATCTTTTCTTTAGCCGCTTGTCACTAATTGTTCAAACTTTCTCCCATTTCAGCCAACAGGCAAATGTCTTTGATCCAATTGTCAGCAACGAAGAAATACAAAGCTGGGTAAAAATCTATCTAAACCGGATCCGCTTTCGTGATTTGACAGTGGCTCAACGCTTTAAAGAAGAACTTGTAATTACATTAACCGATACGGCTGTATCTGAAACACATAAAATGATCGTCATGGAGCGTTTATCCGGACTCGGATTGAGCGGCATGACGTGGCAGCAAATTGCAGCTTCCAAAAACCTGTCCGTCATGGATGTCCAATTGATGGCTGTAGAAACACTGCATGGTTGGATGGCGGTGATTGAACGTTCCAAGCCACCGCTCTTGACCGGACTTATGGAAGGCATCATTCAGCAGTCTTCGTTAACCGAGTCTGCACAACGCACAGAAAAACTGTTTGAGAGGGGCTTTTCTTTGGAACAGATCGCTTCTCTTCGCCAATTGAAATCCAGTACCATCGAAGACCATTTCGTGGAGTTGGCAATGAATGATCCATATTTCAATTATGCACCGTTCGTAGATGCTGCCTTATTTGAGGCGATCATTGCCGAAAGCCGACGTCAGAAAACAAAAAGATTGCGTGAAATCAAAGAACATTTACCGGAGGCGAGCTATTTTCAAATACGTCTGGCTCTGGCGATTAGGGAGGAACAAGGATGACTCTGGATGACTTATTATATTCCACCTATGGTTTCTCTTCATTCCGGCCAGGTCAGCGGGAAATCATTGAGCGGGTATTGGCCGGCGATGATGTCATCGCCTTGTTGCCGACTGGAATGGGGAAATCAATCTGTTACCAGCTGCCTGCAAAACTTTTGCCGGGCAGTGTCTTGATCGTATCTCCATTGCTGTCACTGATGCAAGATCAAGTCGCCCAACTGAAAAAAATGGGTGAGAAATCAGTTGTCGCCATCAACTCATTTTTAAAGCCGGAAGATAAAGAGAAAATCTGGAACAGCCTGAGCTCTTATAAGTTTATTTTCATATCACCGGAGATGCTGGTTCAGCCTTTTGTTAAAAGACAGCTGCAACAGCTCCGGATTTCCTTGCTGGTAGCCGATGAGGCCCATTGCATCTCACAATGGGGTTTTGACTTCAGACCGGATTACCTGCGAATTTCAGAAATCCTGCCCACTTTGAAATTCCCCCAAGTATTGGCATTGACTGCGACAGCTACGGAAAAAGTTACGGAAGAAATAAAGAAATACCTTGAATTGAAACAACCTTATATTTACTGCCATCCCATGGACAGGAAAAATATTGTCTACGATATAAAAAAGTTTGAAGATGGCCGTGAAAAGCTGGATTTTCTGAAGGGTTTTATTCGGAAATTCAATGGTCCCGGAATTATTTATGCAGGCACTAGAAAAAAGTCCCAAGAACTGTCGATGCTTTTAACAGAACAAGGTATTTCCTCTGCTTTTTATCACGGAGGAATGGAGCATCAGGATCGGATTTTTGTCCAACAGCAATTCCAGAACGGTGAACTGCAATGGATCTGCTCTACGAATGCTTTCGGGATGGGGGTCCATATCCCGAATATTCGCCATGTCATCCATTTTCAATTGCCGACTTCCATAGAAGGATATGTCCAGGAAGTGGGAAGAGCCGGAAGAGATGGCCAACCAGCTTTGGCTACGCTGCTTTATGCGCAAGGTGATGAAGCATTGCTTGAAAGCCTGGTCATGGACGATTTGCCGAATCAGCATGAAATCGAAGCGGTATACCGCGAGGGCAGTGCGGCGACGTACTTACTCGATCAGGGGATTGTCCGGGAAACTGCATTTCGCGTACTCTCTTATTGGATCACCAAATTGCCTTTGGAAGGCGTCATCAGGCAAATGGAACTCCTGAGAAGCGGAAAGAGGCAGCAAGCTGCGAAAATTCGTGAGTTTCTATTCCATGAAGACTGCCTGCGCAGCTATATTATCGAATGCTTTGATCAGGAGCTCTTAGACAAACCGATTAATTGTTGTGTGAATGATGGAATTGATTACACTGCCTTTGAAGCTTATTCAGATTCAAAAGAAAAGCAAATACCCCTTGAATGGCAAGACCGTTTACGTGTAATATTACCTATATAAGAATCTCATTAACTAACATTTACAAATGAGCCTTTTTTCGTCATAATAGATATATTAGTACAGATAGGGGTAGTCACGTATGGGGAATAATAGTTATCATGAGTCGATTGAGAAGAATCGACAGGAAATATCGGTGGACAAAAATTCGGCATTGTCGAGAGCAGCTCAACGGCAGGCACAAAAGCCTAAGGCCAAAAAAAGCAAAAGCCTCTTGATGCCTGCATTATTTTTTATCTTTATATTAATTCCGGTTTCTTTGCTGATTTATGTGGCTTTCTTATTCGAACCCGACGATACACTGACAGCTAAACCCGCAGAAAATGAAGTAAGCTTTGAGATGAATACCCAACCGTCGGCTGCTTCTATCGCTGCTGCAGATGAAGAGAAAGAGAAAGCTGAAGAAGAGCAAGCTAAAAAAGACAAGGCTGCTGCAGAAAAAGAAGCAGCAGCTGCAAAAGCGGCTGAAAAAGAAGAGGCTGATGCTACCGCAAAAGCAGAAGAAAAGGCCAAAGAGGAAGCTGCCGCGAAAGCCGATGCTGAAGCGAAGGCGAAAGCTGCAGAAGCGGAAGCTCAGGCAAACGCTGAAGCCAAAGCGAAAGCCGATGCTGAAGCGAAAGCCGTAGCAGAAGCCCAGGCAAAGAAAGAAGCAGAGGCGAAAGCAAAAGCTGAAGCTGATAAAGAAGAGGAAGCTCCTAGTGCAAACGGTAAAACCTATGTTGTTCAATCCAGCGAAACCTTGTATCGAATCGCTGTCAATAATTACGGAGCAGCAGGAGCGGCTGCAGCAGTGGAAAAAATCAAACAGGCTAATGGGTTGAGTTCGAACAGCATCAGCCCTGGCCAAACCTTGATTTTACCTTAAGCAGTCGGTTGATTAAAAGCAGCCGGATAGGGAATAATGAGTAGAGAATAGAGAGTGAGGCGAGCAGATGTTTGTTAAAAGTGCAATGGTTAAACGAGAAAAATGCCATACAGTAAAGTTAAATGACTCCGTACAAGTAGGTTTCGATCTATTGGAAAAGTATTCAATCGATGCTTTGCCGGTAGTTGAAGGAACAGAGTACAAAGGGATTTTCACTTGGTATCATGCATACCGTGCCTTTTTCTATTCTGGAAAAACGAAAGAAGAGTTCAATAGCACAACTAAAGTTAGCGACGTAATCGTCAACGAAGATGTTTATCTGAATATCAATGATGTGTATGAAAAAGCGCTGGTTGAATTGAATGATTTCCCAATTATTGCAGTAGTTGAAGACCAGCAATTTTTAGGGATCGTGACCCGTTTCGACATCGTCAACCAATTGCAAAGTGCTTTTGGGATGAACAAACCAGGTTACCGCATTACATTTACATCGGTGGAATCGGAAGGCCGGATTGGCCGACTTGGAGAAATCATTGAAAAATACAAGGAATCTGTCATTTCCCTCGTCACTTTTGATGAAACCAATAAAATGGTACGTCGCATTGTCTTGAAGATTAAAAAGAAGGATAATGTCAATCGTTTTGTGAAAGAACTGGAAAAATCCGGTTTCCGTGTATTGGACATCGCAGAAGATTAATAGCAGAATAAGAAGAAAAAACATAAGCCGCGCTTATGTTTTTTCTTCTTTTTGGAAGGAAGCCCGACATGAAATATTTGATTCGTATAGTTCTGGCAGCTTTGGCGCTGCTTCTTTTTATGGTCCGAAATGCTTTTTCGGAAAAACTTGTGAAAAAAACAGTTGAATTGCGTGCCGTCAAACCTTTTGAGCCGTTTAAACTCCTTTTTATCGCCGACGTCCATCGCAGAGTCATTCAATCCGACATAATCGATTTCCCGATAGATATCATCATAATCGGTGGCGACTTGGTGGAGAAAGGTGTTCCACTGGAGCGGGTTGCTGAAAACATAAAAACCTTGACAGCCCGTGCTCCCGTTTACTTTGTTTGGGGCAATAACGACCGGGAAGTCGACGAAACTTCGCTCAGAAAAATTTTCGATCATTATGGAGTGAATGTACTGGATGACCGATCGATGACACTGTTCGGCAACGACCGGTTGAAGCTGGTTGGATTTGACCATTTTGCCTATAAACCTGAGGGGTTGGAAAATGCTTTCAAAGAGATTAGTGATCAGGACACGGTCCTGTTTGTTTCGCATACACCTTTTGATTTCTGGAAAATCAAAGGGGAATATTCAGCGGATCTGCTGCTTGCCGGCCATACCCACGGTGGGCAAATACGTATCGGACCATTTGGTTTGTTCAGGATTGGTTCTATGAAGATGAAGAAGGACCGGGTTGAGTTAATCAGCAACGGCTTCGGAACGACGACTTTGCATCTGCGGCTAGGTGCACAAGCGGAATATCATCTATTGACTGTTAAGCCTAAAGTAGAGATGTCCGAATAAAAGTTTGTCACAAACCAGCTGCATCCATTATGCTTAGAAAAGGATTAAATACAGGAGATGTTCAGATATGGAATATGTAGATGCCCTAATTATCGGAGGCGGGCCGTGCGGCTTATCGGCCGCCATTGAATTGAAAAAAAACGGCCTTCAGCCGCTAGTCATCGAAAAAGGCAATATCGTCAATGCCATTTTCAATTACCCAACCCATCAAACCTTTTTTAGTACAAGTGAAAAATTATCGATTGGGGATGTGCCATTCATCATCGAAGGAAGTAAACCCAAACGCAATCAGGCGCTGGTCTATTACCGGGAAGTCGTTAAGCGGAGCGGTATCAAAGTGCGTTCGTTTGAGACGGTGGAACAGGTGGAAAAAGACGGCTTGTTTACCGTGGCCACTTCAAAAGGCCAATACCAGGCAAAGTATGTAATTGCTGCCACCGGCTATTATGATCAGCCCAATGAACTTGAAGTGGAAGGTGCAGATCTTCCTAAAGTGATGCATTACTTTAAGGAGGGCCATCCATATTTTGATCAGGATGTTTTGATTATCGGAGGGAAAAACTCCGCTGTTGATGCAGCCCTTGCTTTGCACAAGGCTGGAAGCCGAGTAACGGTTTCCTATCATGGCACCAGCTACTCGAAAAGCATTAAGCCCTGGATTCTGCCGGAATTTGATGGTTTGGTACGAAAAGGGGAAATTACGATGCTGTTCGACTCGATGGTCGACAAAATTACGGACAGCAGTGTGGAGTTGACCGTCAATGATCAAAAAGAAACGATTCCCAATCAATTCGTTTTTGCGATGATCGGCTATCATCCCGATCATCAATTCCTAAGATCGATGGGCATTTCCATCGATCCGGTTTCCGGGCGCCCAAGCTTCGATGAAAACTCGATGGAGACCGATGTGGAAAATCTGTACATTGCTGGAGTCATCGCGGCAGGCAATAATGCCAATGAAATCTTTATTGAAAATGGACGCTTTCATGGACAGCAAATTGCGGAAGCTATTGCAAAAAAAGAAAGCACAGCTTGATTGTGCTTTCTTTTTTATGGTCCTGAAAATTATGGGCGAATAACTGGAACAAGAAAGGAAGTTGGAGTATGAAGAAAAAAGTATCATTGATTACCACAGGGGGGACAATTGCCAGCAGGGAGATTTCTAACGGGCTTTTAAAATCCGGTGCGATTTCAGGAAAAGAATTAGCTGAGCTATGCCAGCTGCCGGAAGAAATTGAAGTTAAAGTAATCGACGTATTCCAGTTGCCGAGCATGCATATCGGCTTCGATGAGATGTTGACAGTAAGAGAAGCAGTCCTTAAAGAACTGCAGGATCCCGAAGTTGAAGGGGTCGTTGTGACACATGGCACGGATACTTTAGAGGAAACCTCTTATTTTTTGGATTTGACAATTGACGATGAACGGACTGTGGTCATCACAGGCTCACAGCGTTCTCCTGAGGAAGTTGGAACCGACGTCTACTCCAACCTCCGCAACTCCATTTATGTGGCGGTGGACCACAGTCTAAGAGGGATAGGAGCTGTTGTCGTATTCAATGAGCGGATATACAGTGCCAAATATGTTAAGAAAGTCCATTCCAGCAATCTGCAGGGCTTTGATTCGTTTGGGCATGGTTATCTTGGCATCATTGACAACGATACAGTGAGGGTCTATCAGAAGCCGGTGATGCATGAAGTTCACGAGGTCCATGGACCATTGCCGCGGGTGGATATCATCAAATGCCACTCAGGTCAGGATGGCTATTTAATCGATATGCTGGTTGCCGGGCCTTCTGAAGGCATTGTTCTGGAAGCGGCCGGCAGAGGGCAAGTGTCTCCTCATATGGTGGAGGCGATCGACCATGCAGTCAGGCAGGGGATTCCGGTGGTTTTGACGACTGGCGCTGAAGAAGGAAATGCCTATCCGGCATACAGCTATCCAGGAAGCGCGCATGACCTGCTGACGCGCGGCGTTATTTTGGGAAGTGACTACGACAGCAAAAAAGCACGCATTAAGCTTGCGGTATTATTGTCAGCTAAAAGCGAGGTACAGGCAGATGTTTTTAACCGATAACCAATTGGGAAAAACTATCCAGTCAAGGTGAAAATGATGTTGCAAAACATGGTACACTAAATGTAATCCAAACAAAGGGGTACGCGTATGATCATCTTACTAACTGTAGCAATAGCCCCAAGTCTAGCGCTTTTCAGTTATTTGTATTTGCGCGATCAATTTGCAAGTGAACCGTCGAAGCTGCTGTTTCAAAGTTTTTTATATGGAGCTGTTCTGACGTTCCCGATACTTTTTGTCCAATACGTATTTAATGCTGAAGGCGTCTTTACCAATGATTTTACCCAGAATATCCTGTTTTCCAGTGTAATTGAAGAGTTTTTCAAATGGCTGGTTTTATTGATTGCGGTCTATCGCCACGTCGATTTTGAAGATCCCTATGATGGAATTCTCTATGGAGCCAGTGTTTCTTTGGGATTCGCAACAGTCGAAAACATTTTATACTTGCTGGAGTTCGGGCTTCAGACCGCTTTTATGCGGGCATTTCTCCCGGTATCGAGTCATGCATTGTTCGGTGTTGTCATGGGCTATTATTTCGGCAAGGCGAAGTTCACCAGAAGCAGCAAACGCTGGCGTTGGATCGGTTGGGCGTTTATAAGTTCTGTGATTCTTCATTTGGCTTATAACACCAGCCTGTACGTTTATGACAACATCATGTATGGAGCCATTCCGTTCATGCTGTTCCTCTGGTGGTTCGGCCTCCGAAAAGTCAAACAGGCCCACCAACTTTCCCTGACGCATTACCATGACCATAATTCGTCAGCGCAATCAGGCGAGCTAAAATGAATTTCCAAAGAAAAAGTCTTATACATGAAGACTTTTTTTTTATGTTAAAATATGATGAATACATAGGATGAGGTGACTATTTTGACGAAACCGATACAAATAGCGATTGATGGGCCAGCTGCTGCAGGCAAAAGCACAATAGCGAAAATTGTGGCAGAGAAATTAGGCTATGTTTACATCGATACCGGTGCTATGTACCGTGCTATTACATTAAAAGCTCTTACAGAAGGAATCAATATGGCCAGTAACGAAGAGGCCGGCAAATTATTATCGAAAACAGAAATCGACCTGCAGCCGACAGAAGATGGCCAATTGGTATTCCTAGATAAAAAAGATGTAACAGAAGCGATCCGTTCCCAGCACGTAACGAAAGCTGTTTCTGAAATGGCTGCCCATGAACTGGTCCGCCTGCGGATGGTTGAACTGCAACAGCAATTGGCTGAAGGGCGGGGAGTGGTCATGGATGGCCGGGATATCGGGACCCATGTTCTACCGGAAGCAGCATTGAAAGTGTTCATGTCGGCATCTGTCGAGGAACGTGCAAGAAGAAGGTTCGAGGAAAACAAGAAAAGGGACATTTTGACGCCCCTTGAAGATCTGCAAGCTGAAATTGCCAAAAGGGATAAAATGGACAGTGAACGCGAAGTGGCACCGCTGCGCCAGGCGGCAGACGCAATCTATCTCGATACAACCGCTCTGACGATTGATCAGGCGGCGCAGGAAATATTGAAACTGGCTGAAGAGAGGTTGGGGTAAAGTGAATTTATATGCAGTTGGCAAAGGCCTGGTAAAAACCGTATTAAGTCCTTTCTATCGTTTTGAAGTGATCGGAGCTGAGAATTTCCCAAAAGAAGGCGGTATTCTCCTATGTTCCAACCATATCCATGCGCTCGACCCGCCCGTTGTCGGAATGACGGCTCCAAGAACTGTGCATTTCATGGCAAAAGAAGAACTCTTCAAGGCTCCTATTCTGGGGCCGATTCTTCCGAAGGTGAACGCTTTCCCGGTCAAACGGGGGATGAGTGATCGTGAAGCTCTCCGTACAGCGCTGAAGATTTTGAAAAGCGGTGAAGTTGTAGGGCTATTTCCTGAAGGCACCCGTTCAACGGATGGCGTATTGAAAAAAGGGCTGAGCGGCGCTGGATTTTTCGCGCTCCGCGGCAATGCAGACGTAATGCCCTGTGCGATTATCGGGCCTTATAAAGCATTCCGCAAGGTCAGAGTCGTATACGGAGAACCGATCCGGATGGACCCGTTCCGCGAGCGGAAAGCTTCAGTTGATGAAGTGACCGAAGCCATTATGGGCAGTATACAGAAGATTTTGGATGAGTATGCCGACAATAAGTGATAATTTTTGTTTTTATTAGAGAATTCGAATAAAATAGAAGGTGGATAGTTTGTGAAGGAGGGCTACTTATGTCAGAGGAAACGAACATGATGGAAAACCGTGACTTCCAAACAGGAGATCGCGTAAAAGGGATAGTGGCAAAAATAGAAGAAAAAGCAGTAACCGTAACAATTGAGGGGGCGCCTTTTGACGGCATCATACCTATTAGTGAGTTATCAAGCCTTCATATCGAAAAGGCATCGGATTCCGTTGAAGTCGGTGACGAACTGAATCTGATCATAACGAAAGTGGAAGATGAGAATTTTGTTTTATCCAAACGCAAAGTCGATGCCGAACAGGCATGGGATGAATTGGAGAAAAAATTCGAATCGGGCGAGATTATAGAAGCTGAAGTAAAAGACGTCGTAAAAGGCGGTCTGGTAGTTGACCTGGGCGTGCGCGGATTTGTTCCCGCTTCCTTAGTGGAAGATTACTTTGTTGAGTCTTTTGAGGATTATAAAGGAAAGACATTGACCTTTAAAATCGTCGAAATGGAAAAAGAAAATAACCGTCTGATCCTTTCCCATCGGGCAGTCATCGAGAAGGAAAAAGAGTCGCAGAAAGAACAGGTGATGGAACAGATCCATGCCGGAGATGAGCTGAAAGGGAAGGTGCAGCGCATTGCTTCTTTTGGTGCATTTGTCGATATAGGCGGAGTAGACGGCTTGGTCCATATCTCCCAATTGTCGCATGAACATGTGGAAAAAGTTTCTGACGTAGTGACGGAAGGCCAGGAAGTTACAGTTAAAGTGCTTTCAGTCGACCGTGATTCGGAGCGCATTTCACTGTCCATCAAGGATACTCTTCCTGGGCCGTGGGATTCCATTGACGAAAAAGCGCCAAAAGGTTCAGTCCATACCGGTACGGTCAAACGCCTTGTCAGCTATGGAGCATTTGTGGAAGTTCTGCCTGGAGTTGAAGGGCTGGTCCACATTTCTCAAATTGCACACAAGCATATCGCAACACCGAACGAAGTGTTGACGGAAGGCGAAGAAGTTCAAGTTAAAGTGCTGGAAGTCAATAAAGCTGATAAACGCCTGTCGCTCAGCATCAAGGAACTGCAGGAAAAAGAAAGCGAACAGGATTTCTCAAATTATGATATGCCTGAAGAGTCTACTGGTTTCTCCATCAGTGATGTAATCGGCGATAAATTAAAAGGATTTAAGTCCGAATAACATGTCGAGAGCCGAACGGAAAATGGATCATATACAATACGCTTTATCGACAGGGCAGACCAGAAAAAACATGTTCGATGATATCCGGTTCGTTCATCAGGCTTTGCCTGATTCGGCGGTCGCCGATATTAGTATAAAACCAATAACAGGTGATTTGAACTTGAAATCACCTGTTTTTATTAATGCCATGACGGGCGGCGGGGGCAGGGACACCGAGCAATTGAACGGTCTTTTAGCCCGGGTTGCCAGAGAGACGGGAGTTGCGATGGCGGTTGGGTCGCAGATGGCGGCACTCAAAGACAGCAGCGAACGGCAGTCCTATGCAATTGTCAGAAAGCAAAACCCCGAAGGCATCCTGTTCGCAAACCTTGGCAGCGAAGCAACTGTGCAACAGGCAGCGGAAGCGGTTGAAATGATCGAAGCAAACGCATTGCAGATTCATTTGAATGTTGTGCAGGAGTTGACCATGCCTGAAGGAGATCGTGATTTCCGGGGAGCGTTGGAACGCATACAGGCAATTGCTGAGCATCTTTCCGTCCCTGTGATCATCAAAGAGACGGGCTTTGGCATATCGCGCGAAGCTGCAGAAAAATTGAAGGATACCGGTATATCGGCAATTGATGTCAGTGGCTTTGGCGGAACGAATTTTGCGCTCATCGAAAATGAGCGGCGACGAAGAAAGCTTGCCTATTTTGAAGACTGGGGCATTCCGACAGCTGCAGCGATTGTGGAAGTGAAGAGCGTCTTTAAAAAAACGGTCCTTGCTTCCGGCGGCATACAGGATGCACAGGACATGATCAAAGCTTTTCTACTGGGAGCAGATGCAGTGGGTCTCGCAGGTTCTTTTCTGAAGATCGCCATACAAGATGGCGAAACTCAGCTCATCCATGATATAGAAGCGTTGTATGAAGATTTGGCGATGATAATGACGGCCCTTGGAGCAGAAAACCTGACAGAGTTGCAGAAATGTCCGGCAGTCATTACCGGGGAATTGGCACAGTATCTCGGTGCCAGAGGCTTTAGTCCGGCATCTTATGCAAACCCAGAGAAAAACTGAATATTGCACATTTTAAGGGGATGGACATTTAACAGATGCCATCGCCTTTTTCGTGTATAATAGGCATATCAGAAGTGGAAGGATGAATTTATTATGTCTAAACCGGTAGTAGCAATAGTAGGCCGGCCGAACGTTGGTAAGTCCACGATATTCAATCGCGTGGTAGGAGAACGGGTTTCCATAGTGGAAGATATTCCAGGAGTGACGCGTGACCGTATTTACAGCTCGGCAGATTGGCTGACACATGAATTTAACATTATAGACACAGGAGGCATCGATCTTCGTGACGAGCCATTCCTTGAACAGATCCGCCAGCAGGCAGAAATCGCCATGGACGAAGCGGATGTCATCATTTTCCTTGTCAACGGACGCGATGGTGTTACTGCACAGGACGAACAAGTAGCCAAAATTTTATACCGTACAAAAAAACCGGTCATTTTGGCCGTCAATAAAATCGATAATCCTGATATGCGCCACATGATCTATGATTTCTACACACTTGGAATGGGCGAACCCTTTCCGCTTTCAGGATCACACGGATTGGGGTTAGGGGATCTTTTGGACGAAGTAGCCAAAAACTTCCCGACAGACGATGAAGAAGAGTATCCGGATGACGTCATCAAATTCTCATTGATCGGCCGTCCGAATGTCGGCAAATCATCTCTTGTGAACTCATTCCTGGGTGAAGAACGCGTTATCGTCAGCGAAGTCGCAGGAACCACGCGCGACGCTGTTGATACTCAATATGAATACAATGACCAGCCATACGTTATTATCGATACGGCTGGAATGCGCAAAAAAGGGAAAGTTTATGAGACGACTGAGAAATACAGCGTATTGCGTGCTTTGCGTGCCATTGAACGCTCGGACGTTGTTTTAGTGGTCTTGAACGCAGAAGAAGGCATTCAGGAACAGGATAAAAAAATTGCCGGATATGCACACGAAGCCGGTAAAGCGATCATCATTATCGTCAACAAATGGGATGCCATCGAAAAAGATGAGAAAACCATGAATGTCATGACACGCAAAATTCGTGAGCATTTCCTATTCCTGGATTATGCACCGATCATGTTTGTCTCCGCAATCAGCGGCAAGCGTGTCCACAATATCTTGGAGATCGTCAACAAAGTAAATGACAACCATTCAAGACGTATCCAGTCGAGTATCTTGAACGAAGTAATTGAAGACGCAGTTGCCATGAATCCGGCACCTACGGATAAAGGCCGTCGTCTGCGTGTTTATTATGCAACTCAAGTGGCCATCAAGCCGCCGACATTCGTCGTCTTTGTCAATGAACCGGATCTGATGCATTTCAGCTATGAACGCTTCCTGCAGAACCGGATCCGCGAAAGCTTCGATTTTGAAGGAACTCCTCTTCGTCTGATAACGAGAGCGCGTACTTAAGGTAAAAGGTGGTTTTAGCTTATGGAAAAAGTTTCTGTTTTTGGAGCAGGAAGCTGGGGGACCGCATTGAGTTATGTATTGGCTCAAAACGGCCATGATTTATTGCTATGGACACATCGCCAGGAACAGGCTGATGAGATCAACCAGCATACAAACAAACGGTATTTAAAAGATACGCAATTGCCGGAGAGCCTGAAGGCGACGAGCGATTTGGCTGCAGCTGTCGAGCACGCGGATATTTTTGTCCTCGCTGTTCCGACGAAAGCCATCCGGGAAGTCTGCCAGGATATCAAAAGGAATCTGGATCGTAAGATTCTATTCGTTCACGTTTCCAAAGGAATTGAACCGGATTCACTAAAGCGGATCAGTGAAATGATCCGTGAGGAAATACCGGAACAATGGATTGAAGATGTGGTTGTATTGTCGGGTCCAAGTCATGCGGAAGAAGTGGTTCAGGAGCATCCGACTACTGTTACAGCGGCTTGCGAGAACACCGCAGCAGCTAATCGGATCCAGGATCTGTTCATGAACCATTATTTCCGTGTCTATACGAATACGGACGTCATTGGCGTTGAAATCGGCGGTGCTTTGAAGAACATCATTGCCTTGGCAGTGGGAATCACTGACGGTTTAGGTTTCGGCGATAATGCGAAAGCGGCCATCATGACACGCGGACTGGCTGAAATCGCACGGCTTGGCGTAAAAATGGGGGCAACCCCTTTAACGTTCTCCGGATTGACCGGAGTGGGTGACTTAATCGTGACCTGTACGAGTGTGCATTCGCGTAATTGGCGGGCAGGAAATATGCTCGGCAAAGGCAAGTCCCTCGACGAAGTGCTGGAAGAAATGGGCATGGTCGTCGAAGGGATCCGCACCACAAAAGCGGCTTATCAATTGTCTAAAGCATATGATGTGCCGATGCCGATCACTGCGGCGCTTTATGCAGTTCTTTTTGACAACGTGTCGACTGACGATGCGGTTGGAAAATTGATGGGACGCATGAAGAAGAACGAAATGGAAGATTTGATCAACTTGCTTTAATTGTCACAAAAGAAGAGGATGCTACAAGCTGACTCTTCTTTTTTTATGCTATACTATTGACTGAAACACTATGAAAGGCGGGCAATTATGAGTGCTTTAGATAAAATGTGGGTATCATTTGCTGGGATTGCTTTTTTGATGATTTCAATGGGCTTTATCTATTTAAGCAGATACAAACTGAAAAACGGCATCCTTAAATTTATTTTCGCGCTAGTTGCATACATCTTGCTGATTCTTGGATTCTTTATCATGATATTCACAGTATTCAGCGGCCCTACCGGCGGCGCATGAGGTGAGAAAAATGAAAAAAACATCAATGCTCATTCTGCTTCTGCTGATTTCTGCATTTTTGACAGCCTGCGGATATCCTCAAAGCGAAAGAGCTGAAAATCAGATTCCATATGAGGATCAACTGATTACAGTTCAAAATGCAGTAAATCAATACAGAGGAGCGACAGGTGGTTTGCTGCCGATCAAGACCCGGGAAATGGATGTTGATCAATACATCAAATACCCTGTCGATTTCTCGAAAATCGTTCCTGATTATACAGCAGAAGTACCAACAAACGCATTTGAAACCGGCGGTATTTTTCAGTACGTACTTATGGATGTTGAAGAAAATCCAACAGTGAAGTTGGTCGATCTACAGGCCGCGGAAGCGATCAGATCCGTCAATGTACGGAAAAGTGCCAACGGTGGACAAGCTCCGATTTCCGATATCCTTGCAGATAATGTCTATAAGTTCAACCACGAAGCGATGGGTTTTTCTGAGGAACCGACAGCCGTGAGCCCTTACAGCGGTCGTAATTTGCCGATGGTGATCACTGGCAGTGGGGATGTTTACATTGATTATTCGATGGATCTTTATTCTGCCCTTCAGGAATATGAAGGGGAGCTGGAACCAGGCCAGGATATCCGTTTTATCCTTTATGAGGACCATCCAGTGGTACCCGCTTATTCACTTCCTTACACAATAAACGAAGAAAATGAGCCGGTATTTTTAAACGAGTGAAAACATTGATTTGACGCGTTTTTGATAGAAATGACCGCTTTTTAGAAAGTTTTGTTAGTATTTGGTGGTTTTATTGAAAAAGCGGGCTGTTTGTTGTTGCTATGCGATTTTCGATGTGATACTCTTTTTACAGGATTGATGATTGCATCCCCTTTGAGAGGAGGTGAATAGCATGAACAAAACAGAATTAGTGAACTCTGTTGCTGAAGCAGCTGAACTTTCTCGTAAAGACGCTGCCAAAGCAGTTGACGCTGCATTTGAGACGATTCAAGACGCTCTAACTAAAGGTGAAAAAGTTCAGTTGATCGGATTCGGTAACTTTGAAGTACGCGAACGCGCGGCCCGCAAAGGACGTAACCCACAGACTGGCGCTGAAATCGAGATCGCTGCAAGCAAAGTTCCTGCATTTAAGCCAGGTAAAGCGCTTAAAGACGCAGTGAAGTAAGCTTTAGCCTCTGTACATAGGATGACTTTTGCGAGACACAATCTTGCAAAAGTCATTCTTTTTTTGAGTCAACAGTTTTGCGAAACACCTGTGCGTATGCTACGATTCATGTGAGAAAAGCGGAGACGATCGAGCAAAACTCGACGGGCATAAGACGGGCCGCCGAAGTGGCGCACTTTGCCACACAGGCGGAACGGCTTATGACCCCGAGGGTTTGATCGCCGAAGCTCGACAATGAGAAAAGCGGAGGGAGCCGGTTGGATCCGACAGGCATAAGACAGACCAGCAGAGTGGCGTACTTTGCCGCGCAGCTGGGTTGACTTATGACCCCGAGGGTCTGGCTCCTGAAGCTAGAAAATGAGAAAAGCAAAAGCAATCCAGGAAAAACACAAACCACAGTTAAAAACATATCCGCCGGTAGCCATCCTGCTGCCATCCAAATAACGATTCGTCTTCAACAGGAGGAAACAGAATGATAGATGTGAAAGCACAGAAGGTAGACCTTGATAAAATAGAACAAGCTGTCTCGATGATTTTAGAGGCGGTTGGGGAAGACGTAAACCGAGAAGGATTAAAGGATACGCCTAAAAGGGTAGCTAAGATGTATGCGGAAGTATTTTCTGGATTAAAGGAAGATCCGAAAGAATATTTCAAAACCGTTTTTCATGAAGGTCATGAAGAACTGGTGCTCGTCAAAGATATTCCTTTCTACTCGATGTGCGAACATCACCTCGTTCCGTTTTTCGGAAAAGCGCATATCGCCTATATACCTCGCGATGGGGTTGTGACTGGGTTAAGCAAATTGGCCCGTGCGGTAGAGACAGTTGCAAAACGTCCACAGCTTCAGGAACGCATCACTTCGACGATTGCGGATTCATTGATGGAAACATTAAACCCGCATGGCGTTTACGTCATGATTGAAGCCGAGCATATGTGCATGACCATGAGAGGCATCAAGAAGCCGGGCTCGAAGACAGTGACAGCCGTTTCCCGTGGGATACTGGAAACCGATGACATCAAACGTTCGGAAGTCATCACTTATATCAATATGGACTAATACGGAAAAGCAGGTGTGAAAATGGCTCAGACAGAATACATTATTATCCGCGCCCAGGAAGATGGCGTGAATGTCATCGGATTGACGCGCGGCAACGACACAAAATTTCACCATACTGAAAAATTGGATAAAGGCGAAGTGATGATTGCCCAGTTTACGGAGCACACTTCAGCTATGAAAATCCGCGGTAAAGCGGAAATTCATTCTGCCCATGGTATCGTTGAAAGCGAAGCTAAAAAATAAACGATATTGGATGAAGGCAAGGCTTTGCCTGTGATATACTATTGTAGTATGGCTAAATCATGAATGGAGCAAGCAGTATGAAGGGACATCAAATACAATCGAAAATTATTTCCATGGAAATCGAGGTCTTGAATGCTGTACGCCAGCGGACACTCGACCAGTTTACAGATGGTCCATCCGTCAGAGAATCCCGTTTGTTTTTTTTGTTATTGCCTTTTTTTGACGGGAAAACTTGGTCTGCAGATGTCGAGTCCTCTGCAAAAACGGTTTCCATTGTCTATGCCGCTTTGCATGCCCATGATCAAATCAGAGAAGATTCACCTATCATCAAAGAGCAGCAATTGACCGTGCTTGCTGGTGATCTGTACAGCGGAATCTATTATCAGGTGCTGGTGAATGCCAAGAATATTGCCATGGTCCAGCACCTGGCGTCCGCCATTATTCAAGTGAGTGAAAAGAAAACTTCGTTCTTTGAAGACGAAATCAGGCCGATAGAAGAAATAGAAGAAGCGATTACTATTATTGAAACTGAACTTTTAATGTCATTTTATACATTCTATGGCTATACCGAATACGCTCCAATCGCTGAACAGGCATTGCTGTATATACGCTACACAGATGAGCTGAAGCGGTTGCAATCCAAAAATTACACCCTTTTCCTTCGTGAACTGAACGCAAATCTTGTTCATGAAATTTATACCGAACATTGGTTGCTGGAAAAGCTGGATAGCCTGCATGGACAGATATTGGCGTCCATCGCTGATTGTTCACTGGATTATGAACTGGCACAATTTTTGCTCCATCAAATAACCCCGCACCAGCATAGAGCTGAGCAGCTGACCCGAGAAGGATGACTGATATGCCTAAAACAAAAGAACAAAGAGTCCACGAAGTATTTGAAAAGATTTCAGAGAACTATGACCAGATGAATTCAGTCATCAGTTTTCAGCAGCATAACAAATGGCGTGAAGATACCATGTATAAAATGCAGGTTCCCAAAGGTGCTGCAGCTATCGATGTTTGCTGTGGAACTGCTGATTGGACCATTGCGCTTGGAAAAGCTGTCGGTGAAACCGGTCAGGTCGTCGGCCTGGACTTTAGCCAGAACATGCTGAATGTCGGACATGAGAAAACCAAAGAGATGCCTCAAATCAAATTGATACAGGGAAATGCCATGTCACTGCCATATCCCGATAATTCATTTGATTTTGCGACAATCGGTTTTGGCCTTCGTAATGTTCCGGATTACCGCCAAGTCCTTTCTGAGATGCACCGTGTACTGAAGCCGGGTGGAATGATTGCCTGTCTGGAAACGTCACAGCCTGAGAACATTCTCTTCAAACCATTTTTCAGAGTGTATTTCCGTTTCATCATGCCAGTCTTCGGCAAGCTTTTCGCTAAAAGCTATAAAGAGTATTCATGGTTGCAGGAATCGGCAAAAACTTTCCCGGGCATGAAACAGCTGGCGAAACTGTTCACGGAAGTCGGATTTGAAAAAGTGAAGTACAAACCGTATACAGGAGGCGCCGCAGCCCTCCACCTAGGAATAAAAAAGTAAATTAGCGGGAGAAGGATTTTAAGTGGAAAAGATGAAGTTGAAATTGCTCTATTCCGACCTTAGACCGGAACTGGAAATGATCGAGAAGGAATTGGAACAGGCAGTGGATTCCAAATCTCTCCTTTTAAATGATGCGTCTCTTCATTTATTGCAGGCCGGAGGGAAAAGAATCCGACCTGTTTTTGTTTTGCTTGCAGGAAAATTCGGAGATTATGATATTGATGTCATGAAACGCGTAGCCGTGCCGCTCGAACTGATCCACATGGCTTCATTGGTCCATGATGACGTCATCGACGACTCGGAGATCCGGAGAGGCCAACCGACTGTCAAGGCGCAGTGGAACAACAGTGTAGCGATGTATACCGGAGATTTTATTTTGGCCCGTGCATTGGAACGGATAACTGAAATTGAATCTCCGCGTGTCCATGAGATTCTTTCGAAGACTTTGATTGAGGTTTGCCGTGGTGAAATTATTCAGATCAAAGACAAATACAAATTGGATCAAAATTTGCGGGATTATTTCCGCCGCATCAAACGGAAGACGGCTTTGTTGATTTCTTCGAGCTGTGAGTTGGGCGCGCTTGTTTCTGGAACTGATGAAAAAACTGCAGCGCATCTTCGCCGTTTCGGCTATTTTATCGGGATGTCCTTTCAGATTATCGATGATATTCTCGATTTCACCTCAACTGATGAAGAATTGGGAAAACCGGCGGGCAGCGATTTTATCCAAGGAAATATCACTTTGCCTATTTTGTGTGCGCGAAAGGATCCCGAAATCTATGCCATGTTGAAAGAAAATTTGAATAAGGAATTATCCACTGAAGAACGGTTGCGGATTGTCGAGACAATCCGTAAGAGTTCTGCTATCGAGGAAGCAAAAGCGATGAGCGAACGGTATTTGGAAAAAGCTTTGCGTGAACTTACATTCCTGCCGAAAGGGCGAGCGGTGAAAACAATGCGAAAAATTGCATTCTTTATCGGAAAACGGAATTTTTAAGTTGCCGGTTGACAAATGACTCGACAATGATAGTATTTTTTAAGGTGGGCAATAAGCCTGAGCTTTTAATAGAGGAGTGTTTACAATGGAAAAAACATTTTTAATGGTTAAACCAGACGGCGTTCAACGTAACGTAATCGGAGAAATCGTCGCACGTTTCGAGAAAAAAGGATATCATTTAGCAGGTGCTAAATTGATGCAGATCCCTACTGAATTGGCAGAAGAACATTACGGCGAGCACAAAGAACGTCCATTCTTCGGCGAATTGGTTGAATTCATCACTTCAGGTCCTATATTCGCAATGGTTTGGGAAGGCGAAAACGTTATTTTGACTGCACGTCAAATGATGGGCGCTACAAACCCTAAAGATGCAGCTCCAGGAACGATCCGCGGCGACTTCGCAGTTACTGTCGGCAAAAACATGATCCACGGTTCGGATTCTGCTGAAAGCGCAGAACGCGAAATCGGCTTGTTCTTCAAAGAAGAAGAATTGGTTTCATACGAAAAAACAATGAACAGCTGGGTTAACTAATCCACTCTGATGAAAAGCAGCTCAGCTGCTTTTTTTTATATTTGCTGTTAGAGCCGTCCGGTTTTCGGGCGGCTCTATTTCATTTTGGAAATGAACAATTATTGAAGGTAAAAATTCTCAATTGATTGAAGTTTCACTTTATCTGATTTTCATATAGAATTGAAGAAATGCCTTATGGTATAGTGATACATAAATACTTTAGCACGTTGAAGGGAGAAAGCGTAAATGCGTTATTTAACAGCAGGAGAATCACACGGTCCGCAATTGACTGCCATCATAGAGGGATTGCCGGCGCAATTGCCTTTGACGGCAGAAATGATCAATAAAGAGTTGAAAAGACGCCAAGGCGGACATGGACGCGGAAGACGGATGCAAATCGAGAAAGATACGGTTGAAATTGTTTCCGGCGTTCGGCATGGCAAAACATTGGGCTCTCCTGTAGCTTTAGTCGTTGCGAATGACGATTGGAAACATTGGACTTCCATTATGGGCATTGAACCTATCGAAGAAACAGAAGAAGTGAAACGCCAAATATCGCGCCCACGTCCCGGACATGCGGATTTGAACGGTGGCATGAAGTATGGGCACCGGGATCTGAGAAACGTCCTGGAGCGGTCGTCAGCGCGTGAAACGACGGTCCGTGTAGCAGTTGGGGCAGTAGCCAAGCAGTTGCTTGCAGAACTGGGCATCAATATCGTCTCTCATGTAACCGAAATCGGCGGCATTAAGGTGAACCCGGAAAGTTACCTTGGGAAGTCGGCTGATGAAATCCGTGATATCGTTGAAAATGATGCAGTATATTGTGCAGATCCTTCCGTTACCAAACAAATGACGGATTTAATTGACCAAACCAAGAAGAATGGCGATTCCATCGGAGGAACAGTGGAAGTGATCGTAGAAGGCATGCCGGCAGGGATCGGAAGCTATGTCCATTATGACCGGAAGCTGGATGCCAAACTGGCAGCAGCGATTATGAGCATCAATGCCTTTAAAGGCGTGGAATTTGGTTTAGGATTTGAAATGGCCAGAAAACCCGGTAGTGAAGTGCATGATGAAATCCTATGGGATGAAGAACATGGCTATACGCGCAAAACCAATAATCTGGGCGGATTCGAAGGCGGCATGACAACTGGAATGCCGATTATTGTCAGAGGGGTCATGAAACCGATCCCGACCTTATATAAGCCGTTAAACAGTGTGGACATCGAAACAAAAGAACCATTCCAGGCAAGCATTGAGCGATCTGACAGCTGCGCGGTTCCGGCAGCATCCATTGTTGCCGAGCATGTAGTGGCCTGGGAAGTTGCAAACGCATTGCTGGATCAATTTGATGCGGATCAAATGCCGCGTTTGGTCGACAACCTGAAAAATTATATGAATTACACGAAGGAGTTTTAAGCATGAAGCAATTGCGGGTCGAAGCTGATCAACCATATACAGTTCACATCGGTTCTGGGGTGTTCGATTTGTTTGCTGATGCATATCGTCCTTTGCTCGATGCGGCAGACCGTATTGTCGTCATAGCGGATGAACGGGTTGCAGAGCTTCACTTGCAGTATTTAATGGGTTTTCTGGCAGACTGGGATATCCGTGTCATGACGATCCCTGCTGGAGAAAACGCGAAATCTGTGGAGACCTTCATGGCCTGCCATAGCTTTCTGTTATCCGAAAACTGTTCAAGAAATTCATTGCTGTTGGCATTTGGAGGAGGAGCGACAGGAGATGTGGCTGGATTTGTCGCTTCAACGTTTATGCGCGGCATTCCGTTCATTCAGCTTCCGACGACGATTTTAGCCCATGACAGTGCGGTTGGGGGAAAAACAGCCATCAATCACGAGTTGGGTAAGAACATGATCGGCACGTTTTATCAGCCGAAAGCGGTTTTGTATGACAGCAAGCTGCTCACTACATTGCCACCGGGAGAAATTCGTTCTGGAATGGCTGAAGTGATCAAGCATGCTTTCATATCCAATGAAGAGTGGCTGGCAGAACTCTTGGCCATCCGTGATTTCGCGGATATTTCCCAAGAGGATCTGAATCGGCATTTGGAAAAAGGCATTGCAGTAAAAGCTGCCATCGTCGAAGAAGATGAATTTGAAGGCGGCGTCCGCAAATACTTGAATTTCGGCCATACTTTGGCCCACGCTTTAGAGGGGCATCTTGGTTACGGCAAAATTACGCATGGAGAAGCGGTGGTGTTGGGCATGGCCTACGCATTGTTGCTTTCAGGACACGAAAAATTGAATGAATTTATCCGATGGTCCAATGCAAATGGCTATCCGCTTCATTTATTGCGGGAAATTCAATTTGAAGCCTTATTGCCGTATATGAAAAAAGATAAGAAGTCCTCGAAAGGCGCGTTGAATTTTGTGCTGCTGGAGCAGACGGGCAAGCCTTTTGTAGAAAAAGTGGAAGAACAGCACGCCAGTAAAGCATATGGAAAATTAGTTTTACAGATAGGAGAAGTGATTTGATGATACGTGGAGTAAGAGGTGCAATCACGGTTTCTGCAGATCAGCCGGAAGAAGTCCTGAAAGAAACAAGACGGCTGGTTTTGGAGATGGCCAAAGAAAACAAAATCGAACCGGATCAGGTTGCTTCTGTCATCATTTCGACAACGACTGATATTTCTTCGGCTTTTCCTGCAAAGGCTGTCCGAACAATTGACGAGTGGAATTATGTACCGGTCATGTGCACGCATGAAATGGACGTTCCCGGCAGCATGCCTTTGTGTATACGAGTCATGATGCATGTCAATACAGAGCTTAGCCAACAGGAAATCCAGCATATTTATTTAAATGAAGCGACGAAACTACGCCCGGATCTGACGGCTAAAAGCCAGGTGAGTTCGACGTGACAACTCATATTTTAATCATTGGATTGGGCTTGATTGGCGGATCGCTGGCAAAAGCGCTTCAGCGCAATAGCGATGTTCATGTCGCGGGCTACGATGCTGATGCATTAACTGCAAGAAAAGCTTTTAAGATGGGCATAATACATAGTTCGCCTCCATCGCTTGAACAAGCAGCTTCTGAAGCGGATATCATCATTTTTGCTACGCCTGTTGGTGCCACAATTAAACTGATGGAACAAAGCAGATACTGGAATTTAAAAGATAATGTCATTTTAACGGATACAGGCAGCACAAAAATACAAATAATGGAAGCTTCGAAAAGTCTGGATCATATTTTTATTGGCGGTCATCCGATGGCTGGTTCCCATAAAAGCGGTGTAGAGGCTGCAAAAGACGTCTTATTTGAAAATGCTTTCTATATTTTAACGCCTGGTGATAAAACGGATGAAAAGAGTCTCCAGTTCCTAAAGAAATTATTGGCGGTGACAAAAGCGAAAATCGAAGTGCTGCCAGCTGAAGAACACGATCATATGACAGCGATCGTCAGTCATTTTCCGCACTTGATCGCTGCTTCGCTGGTCCATCAATTGGATCAGGAGGAGAAATTCCCTTTTGCCCGGCAGTTGGCAGCAGGCGGTTTCCGGGATACGACACGTATTGCTTCATCGAATCCGGAAATGTGGCGTGACATCACCACCCAGAACAATGCGATGATCGTCCAGCAATTAAGCAATTGGATGGAGCAGATGGATCAATTGAAAGATATGCTCGTGAAAAACGACCCTGAACCGATTGAGCGATTCTTTTCGCATGCCAAAACAGTACGCGACAAACTGCCGATAGCCGGACATGGAGCGATGTTCTCCGTATTTGATCTTTATATTGACATCCCCGATGTTCCCGGCAGTATATCGGAATTGACGGGCTATCTGGCAGAAGAACAGATCAGCATCGTCAATCTTCGGATTCTGGAAACGCGTGAGGATGTGTTCGGTATTCTCGTCATCAGTTTCCAAACTGCTGAAGACCGTGCCCGTGCACAGAAATGCATTTCGGCACGGACAGTCTATGATTCGTATATTTCCTGAAAGGACGGATAAGCCCATGGCAATATCGTTAACGTATAAAAAACCTTCCCTGACCGGCAGCATCAAAGTGCCAGGGGACAAATCCATCTCCCACCGTGCCATCATGTTCGGTTCGATGGCCACCGGGAAAACTACAGTTGAAGGCTTCCTGATGGGAGACGATTGTTTAAGCACCATCTCCTGCTTCAAAAAATTAGGCGTCGAAATTGATATTGCAGATGACCTGGTTACCATCCAAAGCGACGGGGAAGATTCCTGGAAAGAGCCTTCCGAGGTTCTGGACACAGGAAATTCAGGTACCACCACACGCCTGATGCTTGGTTTATTGGCGGGAACATCCTTCCATTCGATTCTGGCAGGCGATGAATCGATCGCCAAACGTCCAATGAAGCGAATCATCAATCCGCTACGTTTAATGGGAGCCGACATCCGTGGACGGATGGATGGCCAATACACGCCTTTAGCAGTTCAAGGAACCCAGTTGAAGGCAATTGACTATACCTTGCCAGTTGCCAGTGCTCAAGTGAAATCCGCGATTCTCTTGGCAGCACTGAAAGCGGTTGGCAAGACAGTCATCCACGAACCGATTGCGTCACGCGACCATACGGAAATCATGCTGGAACATTTTGGGGCTACAATTACGCGTGAAGATCACCAGATCAAGCTCGAAGGCGGCCAGAAGCTGACAGCAGCCCATGTAAAGGTGCCAGGTGACATATCATCAGCTGCGTTCATGATCGGAGCGGCTTTGATTACAGAAGACAGTAAAGTGACTTTGGAGAATGTCGGCATCAATCCGACTCGGACAGGCATTTTGGATGTGATTGAACAAATGGGCGCTTCTTTTGATTTGAAGGAAAACGATGCACAGGGAGAACGTTCGGCGGATCTGACCGTTTATTCCAGCAACTTGAAAGGGATTGAAATCGGCGGTGACTTGATTCCGCGGCTGATTGATGAAATTCCTTTGATCGCCCTTATTGCGACGCAGGCAGAAGGAACGACCGTGATTAAAGACGCTGAAGAGCTGCGGGTCAAGGAAACCGACCGAATTGCAGCCGTCGTCAAGGAATTGACGAAAATGGGCGCGGACATCGAAGCGACGGAAGATGGCATGATCATCCATGGACCAACAGCCTTGACCGGTGCTGAAATGACCTCTTACGGCGATCACCGCCTGGGCATGATGGCGGCAATCGGCGCTTTGGCGGCTTCTGGTGAAGTTGTGATTGATGATGCGGAATGTATCTCAATTTCCTATCCGAACTTCTTTGAACAATTGAATTTACTGACAAATTGACTCTCCTCTTGGAGAGTTTTTTTATTATGATAAAGCGGTTCTTTCGTGTAGGATGAGAGTAAGAACGTGAAGGAATAGGTGATAATATGGCTAATATTGAAGAGATACAAAAAGCGGTGGAACAAGGGGATCCCGATCTCCTGAACACCTTACTGGATAAGTATTTGCTGCAGGGAGATCCTGATGAGCAATACGGTCTATCTGAATGGCTTGCAGAAATCGGCTTTGTGGAAGAAGCCATTAAGGTGCTGGAGCATCTGCAGTACATTTTTCCTGAAGAAGCACAGTTGATCATTGACCGGGCCAACCTGTTGATTGATGCCGATCGTGAAGACGATGCATTGAATGCCCTCATGGAAGTTCCGAAAGATGACGAGCTGTATGCTCAGGCACTCGTTACGCTGGCAGATCTGTTTCAGTTGCAGGGATTGCTTGAAGCAGCTGAGAATCGCTTGAACGAAGCGATAGAACTGATGCCGGATGAGCCGCTGCTGCAGCAGGCAAAAGCGGAATTGCTGCTGGATTCCGGACGCTATCTCGAATCGGCGAAAATTTATCAGGAATTGGAAGCGCAAAATATCGCAATTGAAGGCGTAAACTTTTCTGAGCGGCTGGCTGAAGTATACAGTGCAGGAGCTGCCTACGAAGAAGCCTTGCCGCATTATGAAAAAGCGTTGGAGGATCAGACGACGCCGGATGTTCTGTTCGGTGCAGCATTTGCCGCCTTCCAGACACGCCAATATGAAATGGCCGTCCGCCGTCTTGACGAATTGATCGACATCGATCCGGATTACTTTTCAGCTTATTTATTGAAGGCGCAAAGCCTGAATATGACAGAAGATTACCCGGCAGCCTATCAGGCCATAAGTGAAGGCATAGCCAGGGACGAATTCGACAAGGAATTGTATCTATTCGCTGGCAAGCTGGCCATGAAACTAGGCAAGGCAGAGGAAGGTGTTGGACATCTGCGCCAGGCAATTGCGTTGGATCCGGAGTATATGGAGGCCATCTACACGCTGGTGTCGTATTTCCATGCTGAAGAGTCGGGTGAAGATGTGCTCGAGCTTGCAGAGATGGTGATCGAAAGCGGCGACGATTGGGCGGGACTTTATCCCATGATCGCTGAAGCCTATGAACGTGCTGAAAATTACGGGCAGGCAATTGTTTATTACGATAAGGCTTATCCATCCTTTAAAGAGGATGCAGGCTTTCTGAAAAAGTATGCCTTATTCCTGATAGAAGAAGGAAAAAGAGAGGCCGCTCTCGAAATTATTAAAGAGCTGCAGGTATTGGAACCCGATAATCCAGAATGGTTCGACTGGCAGCAGTCGTTTGAATGAAAGGAGGAAATTTCATGACCGCTTCAGTATCGATTGGTGAAAAAAAGCAATTCGTCCGTTGGTTTCTGCAATCTTACAAGATGAAAAGACGTGAATGCATTTGGATTCTTAATTATATGTTGAGCAACGAAGAGCTGCTTGAAAAAACCCATTTTGTTGAAGAAGCGCATTATTGTCCACGTGCAATGGTCATGTCCTCTACTGAATCGAAAGAAATTCCGTTTCGCTTCTATAAAGGGAATCTGATGACAGCGGATGCGGAAAAGTCGTTTCATGATCTGCGGTTGAATCCTGATGATGATTTGTACGTTCAATTGAATTTCCCGAATATACCTCCACCAGCGCTGTATTTATCCGTGCTGGAAGAAAATCCGTATGTACCTAAAAACGCTTCGATCAATGAACAGGATCGCCTGATAGCGGAGAAGATTCTCGAAGAGAGTATGTCGATTTTTCAGGAAGAAACCATTCACAAACAAATTGATGAGGCACTGGATGCCAATGATCGTGACCGTTTCTTCGAACTGTCAGCGATGTTGCAGGCATTCAAAACCTTGAAAAAAGATGGAGAGTGAAAAAGTGTTATGCATTTTATCGGAAAAGAAATGGATCAATATTTAAGCCAACAAGACTATGTGGATACGGCTGTAGTGCCGCTCTTGCAATTGGATTTAAGTGCTGCAGGCATGAAGTCCAGTGCAGGCGCTTCTGAATACCTGCAAACCTTAACGGCATTATTGGAAAAGCAATTTAAAGGGCGGATCCTTTTGTTTCCGCCCGTTTCTTATGCCAAAATAGCGAATCGGCAGCGAATTGCGGATGAGCTATCGGAAGAAATGCAGCATACCAAGTTCAAACACGTCTTTTATCTGACCACGGATTCGGATTGGCGGACGATCGACAGCCTGAAAAATGTTTTGTGGCTGCCTGCGATTCCGATTGAAGATATGGACCAATCCTTCAAGAAATCGGTCATGGAAGACCAGTTGAGACAGGTATTGCCGCTATTTACGAAAGAATGGTCACATCATTCATGAAATGTTCACAAACTGTGTGAATACGCTGAATGCGATATTGACCTAAAGATTTGATTGATATATCATTAGGTTGTCCTAGTAATTATATTTGAATGAGTATGTCCATTGGACTGACCTTGAATGTTAGAGGGGGGAAAAGGATGAGTAATAATCGTGTATCACGACGTCAATTTTTAGGCTACACTTTAACTGGTGTAGGCGGTTTTATGGCAGCAGGAATGTTGATGCCAATGGTTCGTTTCGCGGTAGACCCGATACTTCAGCAACATGAAGGCGGAGATTTCGTTTTAACTGATCAAGCTGCAGCTGATATTACTGAAGAGCCAGTACGTGTCGACTTTGCTTTCGAACAAACGGATGCATGGTACGTATCTGAAGTAACGAATTCAGCTTGGGTGTATAAAGAAGGCGATAAGTTAATCGCGCTTTCACCTGTCTGCAAACATTTAGGATGTACAGTGAACTGGGCGGGAGATCCAGAAAACCCGACACAATTCTTCTGTCCATGCCACGCAGGCCGTTATGAGAAAAACGGACAGAACATCGCAGGAACACCACCGCTTGGGCCACTGGATGAGTACGAAGTACAAGAACAGGATGGCTTTGTAGCGATCGGTGCAGTAAGACAAAACACACTAGTTTAATAGTTAGGGGGTACGACACCAGTGCTAAACAAGTTATATGATTGGGTTGATGAGCGATTAGACATCACGCCTATCTGGCGTGATATTGCTGACCATGAAGTACCTGAGCACGTAAACCCCGCACACCACTTTTCAGCATTTGTATATTGTTTTGGAGGACTAACATTTTTCATTACAGTAATTCAAATCTTATCCGGTATGTTCTTAACCATGTATTATGTACCAGATATTGAAAATGCTTGGCAGTCGGTTTACTATCTTCAGAACGAAGTCGCTTTTGGAGAAATTGTGCGTGGGATGCACCACTGGGGAGCTTCTCTTGTAGTAGTTATGATATTCCTTCATACACTGCGGGTATTCTTTACAGGTTCTTATAAGAAACCTCGTGAGTTGAACTGGGTCGTGGGCGTTATGCTATTTGGCGTAATCCTTGGATTGAGTTTCACAGGTTACTTGCTTCCATGGGATATGAAAGCTCTATTTGCAACAAAAGTTGGGATTGAAATTGCAGCATCTGTACCGGTTATCGGACAATCAATCAAGATTCTATTGGCTGGGGATTCAACAATCCTTGGTGCACAGACTTTGACACGATTCTTCGCTATCCACGTCTTCTTCTTGCCTGCGGCTTTGCTTGGGTTGCTAGCTGCTCACTTTATCATGATCAGAAGACAGGGTATTTCAGGACCGCTATAATTCATTCTGCAACAAGGATTTATTAAGGAGGGAACACTATGCATCGCGGAAAAGGGATGAAATTTGTAGGGGATTCGCGTGTTCCGAGTATGGAATTCCGTAAGCCGAATGTTCCTAAAGATTACTCCGAATACCCTGGTAAAACAGAAGCTTTCTGGCCGAACTTCCTTTTGAAAGAATGGATGATCGGTGCAGTCTTCTTGATCGGTTATTTGCTTTTGACCGTCGCTCATCCGTCGCCTCTTGAAGGTCAGGCAGATCCGACCGATACAGCTTATATTCCTTTGCCAGACTGGTATTTCTTGTTCTTATATCAATTACTGAAATACGAATTCGCTTCCGGACCATTCAACGTGGTTGGTGCCATCATCGTTCCAGGACTTGCTTTTGGAGCTTTAATGCTGGCTCCATTCTTGGATCGCGGACCGGAAAGACGTCCTTCTAAACGTCCATTGCCAACAGGCTTCATGCTTCTTGGTATCGCTTCTATCATCTTCCTTACATGGGAGTCAGTAGCCAACCATGACTGGGAAGCTGCTGAAGCGCAAGGGCAGATTACAGAGGAAGTTGAAATTGATACAGCTGACCCAGGATATGAAATATATTCTGGAGCAGCGTGCATCAGTTGCCATGGCGACAATCTGGAAGGGGCTGTTGGGCCAACACTTGTTGGAACTGGCTTGTCTCCTGAAGAAATCGCTGACATCGCTGTCAATGGTATTGAAGAAGGCGGAGCACAAACGATGCCACCTTCATGGGACGGAACAGATGAAGATCTGCAAGTCCTGGCTGAATTTATTTCAGGCCTTGAAGCTGAATAATAAAAAAGAAAAAAAGAGCCGGGAAACCGGCTCTTTTTTTCTACCCTGAAAGGAAGAAATTGATGCTATCCTTTGCAATTAAGATATCTGCCTGGCTGATGTACCGACCGTTTTTGATCCTGCTTTTCTTCATTAATTTAGGTGGTACGATATACGGATACATATGGTATGGCTGGCAACTGAAAATCACTGAGCCAATTTTTCTGATTTTTGTACCTGACAGTCCGACAGCGAGCCTGTTCTTTACGATAGTGCTGGGGCTGTGGATAGTTGGCAAGCGGAGCAGACTGTTTGAAGCGTTGGCCTTTGTCACATTGATCAAGTATGGCTTATGGGCAGTTGTCATGAACTTGCTGACATTGTGGGAAACGGGTTCAATCGGCTGGATCGGCTGGATGCTGGTCGCTTCCCATTTTGCAATGGCCCTCCAAGCGGTCCTGTATATCGAACATTATCGCTTTGGCTGGTTCGCTGTTGCGTTGACCGCCATTTGGACCTTGCATAATGATGTCATCGATTATGTCTTTGGCCAAATGCCTATTTACAGTACCTTGAGTGAGTACAGCAGCCAAATCGGCTACTTCACTTTCTGGTTATCAATAGCTTGTGTCGGCTTTGCCTTTTATGTGGCTTATTTGAATAAATCACAATCCGTTTCAGTTGACCAATATTGACTATCCCAAGTAAAATAGGGGTATCAAGCAGAAAGAAAGAGGTGTCGGTTACACATGGGTGGATATATCCTATATTTTATCCTTTTACTGATCATCCCGATTTGGGCTCAATTTAAATTAAAAAGAACATATGGTAAATACTCGAAAATCCGTTCTACTTCTGGCCATACTGGAGCACAGGTGGCACGTACGATTCTGGATGCCAATAATCTTCAGGATATTAAAGTTGTGGAAAGCCGCGGTATGCTAAGTGACCATTATAATCCATTGACGAAAACTGTTGCTCTCAGCAGCCATAATTATCATGAAGCTTCCGTCGCTGGAACTGCAGTTGCGGCTCACGAAGTCGGACATGCCATCCAGGATGCAGAAGACTATTCGTTCTTGCGCCTACGTCATCGTATGGTGCCGATCGTTAACATCTCATCGAATATGTCATGGGTCTTCATCATGATCGGTTTCTTCTCCGCTTGGAGCGGAGCGCTATTGATCGGGATCATCCTATTGGCAGCAGGTGTGGTTTTCCAATTGGTGACCTTGCCGGTAGAATTCAACGCCTCCAACCGGGCGATGGACCAGTTATTGTCGCATAATATCATCCGCAATGACGAAGAACGCCATGCGAAAAAAGTGTTGAGCGCCGCTGCGATGACCTATGTTGCAGCTACTGCAGTTGCAGTTCTTGAACTTGCCCGATTGATCTTAATCTATACAAGTATGAACCGCTCATAAAAAAAACGGCCCATAAAAATGGGCCGTTTTTTCTATGTCCATCAGCCGATCGGCTGCTTTTCTTCATCGAGGGTAAAGCCTTCGCCCATCACGTCATGAACTTCCATCAAGGATACAAAAGCGTGGGGATCGACGGAGTTGATGATGTTCTTCAGCCGCACAATTTCATTTCTGGCCACGACGCAGTACAGGACTTCACGTTCTTCTTTGGTGAAATGGCCATAGCCGCGCAGAATTGTGATGCCCCGGTCCATTTCTACTGAAATCCGGGTGGCGATCTCTTCCTGTGAGTTTGAGATGATCAATGCACCACGTCCAGCGTAGGCACCCTCCTGTACAAAGTCAATGACGCGGGCACCGACAAAAACCGCAACCAATGTGTACATCATGGAGCGATGGTCAAGGAATGTCAGCCACGACAGCATAATAACGCCGGCATCAAATAGGAACATTGTTTTTCCCATGCTCCAGCCGATATATTTCTGCGTCAGGCGTGCGATAATATCAACACCGCCTGTTGTTCCGCCAAAACGGAAAATAATTCCGAGCCCCACTCCCACAAACACACCTGCAAACAGTGCCGCCAGGAATAAATCATCCTGCAAGTTGATTTGGATTTCGTAGATCAGGAAAATTTTCAGAAACACCGAAACGGCTACTGTTCCGATAATGGTATACAGAAAAACTTTTCTGCCGAGAAGCTTCCAGCCGATAAAAAACAGAGGAATATTCAAAAGCAGGTTCATCAATGCCGGGTCCCAATTGAATATGAAATATAAAATCAATGTAATTCCGGCAAAACCGCCTTCCCCCAATTCGTTTTGGATATTAAAGTGGACAAACCCAAAACTGTAGATGGCGGCGCCGAGAAGGATGAAAAAGATGTTTTTTATTTTTAATTCGTTCAATTTAAATAAACCCCTTTCGTGCAAATCAACTTCTGTATTATCGTATAAATAATGTATTTTGACAACATCATCAGTTTTCTTTACGATTGACTGAGGAGTGTGATGAAATGAACGGAGACAAAACCATGAAACAGCTGCAGCAGGACGTTGACAAGTACATTGGACAATATAAAGAAGGCTATTTTCAACCGATGGAAATGATGGCTCGGATGACAGAGGAGTTAGGTGAACTTTCCAGAGAAGTCATGCATGAATATGGACCGAAAAAGAAAAAGAGTACAGAAGAGGTAAATAGCATCGAAGAGGAAATGGGAGATGTTCTGTTCGTCTTGATTTGTATGGCAAACTCGATGGACATCGACCTGGCACAAGCACATGACCGGGTAATGGAGAAATTCGCCAGCCGAGACAAAAACCGTTGGACTAGAAAGGATGAAGACAAATGACGATTCGCGTGGCAATTGCAGGAGCAAGAGGGAAAATGGGCAAAGAAGCCGTACATACAGTAATGGACAATCCGGAAATGGAGCTGGTATCTGTTCTGGATTATAAAGATGTCGGAAAGACATTGGCAGACACGAATTTATTTCCTTCTTCTTATACCGTTCCGGTCTTTACAGACCTTAAAGAGCTTTACTCAGAAACCGAACCGGATGTGCTGGTCGATTTGACCACTCCTGAATTTGTATACGAGCATACGAAACAGGCTCTGGAATTGAACATCCGTCCGGTTGTTGGAACGACGGGCTTTTCAGATGAGCAGCTTGAGGAATTGACGGCATTATCAAGAGACTCGAAAATCGGCTGCATCATCGCCCCGAACTTTGCGGTTGGCGCGGTTTTGATGATGAAGTTTGCAGAGCAGGCAGCCAAGTACTTGCCGGATATCGAGATTATTGAAATGCATCATGACCAAAAACTGGATGCCCCTTCCGGAACGGCGATGAAGACGGCCCACTTGATTTCGAAGGAACGTCCAATTCATGAGCAAGGGCATGTCCGCGAAAAAGAGACGATTGCCGGCGCACGGGGTGCCAAATATGATGGTATGCGGATCCATAGTGTCCGATTGCCTGGATTAGTCGCCCATCAACAGGTTCTACTCGGAGGGGATGGACAGCTGTTGACGCTTCGCCACGATTCGTTTAATCGAGGATCGTTTATGTCAGGCGTCGTGTTATCCATTAAAACGGTTATGGAAAAAGAAGAACTGATTTATGGCTTGGAACACATAATCGTTTAAGGGGGAAAAAATATGAAAATCGCTTTAATAGCCCATGATCGCAAAAAAGACGACTTAATCCAATTTGTTACCGCGTATCAGCCGATACTCGCTCAGCATACGCTTTACGCTACCGGTACAACTGGACAACGGGTAATTGACGGAACCGGTCTGCCCGTCATCCGTTTCCAATCCGGCCCTCTTGGAGGAGATCAGCAGATAGGGGCGATGATTGCCCAGAATGAAATGGATATGGTCATCTTCTTCCGAGATCCTTTGACTGCCCAACCGCATGAGCCGGACGTGACTGCATTGATCCGTCTATGTGATGTCTACGGTATTCCGTTGGCAACCAATATGGGGACCGCTGAAGTGCTTCTGAAGGGGTTGGAGGAAGGGTTTGTCGACTGGCGCCTGCTAGGAGAACGAAGAGGATAGGAGAGAATATTGTGCGAAAAATGAAAATCGGCATCACCTGCTACCCGACAGTTGGGGGATCGGGTGTCATTGCCACGGAATTGGGAAAAATGCTGGCGGAAAAAGGGCATGAAGTGCATTTCATCACCTCCAGCACCCCTTTCCGCCTGAATAAAACATATGCAAATATCTATAGCCATCAAGTGGAAGTGAATACCTATTCGGTCTTCCAATATGCGCCGTATGATATCGCATTGGCGACAAAAATTGCAGAAGTGATCAAGAATGAGGAGTTGGACTTGATGCATGTCCATTATGCGATTCCCCATGCGGTTTGTGCCATTCTCGGACGGGATATGGCTGGCTCCAATATCGGGATTGTGACGACTCTGCACGGGACGGACATCACTGTATTGGGTTCTGATTCTTCATTGAAAGAATCGATCCGTTACGGCATCGAAAAGTCGGATATTGTCACGGCCGTTTCAGATTCATTGAGGGATCAGACCTATGATCTGATCAACCCCGATAAAACAATCGAAACTGTCTATAATTTCGTTGATGAAAGGGAATACTTTCCTCAGGATTCCTCGAAACTAAAAAGTGAATTGGGCATTGATGCAGATGAAAAAGTGATGATCCATGTTTCGAACTTCCGCAATGTCAAGCGCGTACAAGATGTTGTCGAGACCTTTTCACAGGTTCGCCGTCAGTTGGCCTGCAAACTCCTGTTAGTAGGAGATGGACCTGAAATGGGTAGGATCATCCAACAGGTGCGTGAACTCGGACTGGATGATGATGTATTGTTTCTTGGGAAACGGGAAGGCCTCGCCGAATTCTATAATATCAGCGACATCAAACTCCTGCTTTCTGAAAAAGAAGCATTCGGTCTGGTTCTGCTGGAAGCTATGGCGTGCGGTGTGCCGGTGATTGGCTCCAATATCGGCGGAATGCCCGAGATTATCGAGCCAGGCATAAACGGCTACCTTGTCGAATTGGGAGATACGCAGAAAGCAGCTGATTATGCAGTCCGGATGTTGAGTGATGAATCGCAACTGGAGAAACTACGGCAAGGTGCTCTTAAAACGGTATCCGAGCGTTTCCATTCCTCCAAAATTCTGGAGCAATACGAAGCTTTATATGAACAATTGCTGCCAAAGGATGAAGAACAATGAAGACGGCGATCAAAGTCATTGGCGTTTTACAAAAAGCCGGATTCGACGCCTATATGGTCGGTGGGGCCGTCCGGGATTTTCTGCTCGGAAAAACGCCCCACGATATTGATGTTGCTTCCTCGGCTTCACCACAAGAGGTGAAATCGCTCTTCAAACGGACAGTCGATACGGGAATCGAGCACGGCACTGTGCTGGTGCTGATCGAGGGAGAAGGCATCGAAGTGACGACATTCCGGACCGAAGGCGACTATTCCGATAACCGCAGACCGGATTCAGTTGAATTTGTCCAATCCCTTGATGAAGATTTGAAACGCCGTGATTTCACCATCAATGCAATGGCGATGACGGAAAACCTCGACATCATTGATCCATTTGGTGGAAGAGATGATCTCGACAACCGGCTTATCCGGGCAGTAGGCGATCCGGATGCACGTTTTCAGGAAGATGCCCTGCGTATGCTGAGAGCGGTGCGTTTTTCAGGACAACTGGATTTTGTTATCGACAAGGAGACGTTGGATTCGATCCAGCGCCATGCTGAATTGATCAAAGAGATTGCCGTCGAGCGTCTGAAATCGGAAATCGATAAAATTCTCGTCAATTCGTTCACCGAAAAAAGTATGGCTTATCTTTCGGATACACGGCTGACGGATTACCTGCCCGCCGGCAATCTGTTCAAAGTGGATTGGAGCCTTTACCAAACCAATGGCAAAGCGGTTTTTGGCTGGATTTATCTCTTGCATAAAAGCAATCATTCATTTACAGAAATACGGGATTATCGCTTCTCGAATGATGACAAACGGCTCATTCAAAAAAGCCTGGAAGTGGCCCGTTTGGAACTTTGGGATCAATGGACATTTTATCAGTATTCAACCGAGCAATTGGAGATGGCTGCGCGGATAACCGGAAAAAGGCTAGATCCTACAGAAGCTAAAGAGCAATTGCCCATCCAAACAAAATCCGATCTCGCAGCGAGCGGCAGGGAGCTGATGGAGTGGAGCGGAAGCAAATCAGGCCCCTGGCTGAAAGAATGGATTGAAAAACTGGAAAAGCTCGTTGTTTATGGAGAATTAAAGAATGACAAAGAACTCATAAAGGACTGGTTTGTAAATGAATATCACCGTCACGCATAAATTAGCGAAGCGATTGATCGAGTCGAACGGTGAAGCCGTGTCGGGGCAGCAACTGGCAGACGAGTTCGGCATTTCCAGAACAGCAATCTGGAAACACATCAAAGACCTTGAAGAAAAGGGCTATATGATTGAATCGGTTAAGAAAAAGGGCTACCGCATCCTTTCTATGCCGGATACACTGGAACCGCTTGCCATTCACACAGGATTGAAGACCAAACGGATCGGCCAAAAAATTGAATACATCGAAAGCTGTCCGTCCACTCAAATCATCGCCCATCAGCTGGCGCAAGAAGGCGCGCCAGACGGCACGATGGTACTTACGGAAGCCCAAACAGCCGGTCGGGGAAGGTTGGCCCGCAAATGGGATTCAGCAGCAGGGAAAGGTGTCTGGATGAGCATTATCCTGCGTCCGGATGTAGTACCCCAAAAAGCCCCTCAATTTACACTTGTCACGGCAGTTGCAGTAGTCAGAGCCATCGAAGAAGTGACCAAGCTGCAGCCGAAAATCAAATGGCCGAATGACATTTTGATGAACGGTAAAAAATGCACAGGCATCCTGACTGAACTTCAATCGGATGTGGATGGCATTCAGGCATTGATCATCGGCATCGGATTGAACATCAATCAGGAAAAAGAGGATTTTGACCCAGAAGTGCAGGATATCGCCACTTCTCTGAAGATGGAAAGCGGAGAGTTCGTCAGCCGCCAAAAATTGGTCCAGTCCCTATTATATTATCTGGAAATCTATACGCAGATGTATATTGAAGAAGGCTTCGGGATGCTGAAAGTCATGTGGGAAAGCTACTCGACCACCATCGGCCACCCGGTTCGCGCGCGGATGACCAACCAGACGCTCGAAGGCATCGCAGAAGGCATCACCGATGACGGTGTCCTCCAGTTGCGGACAGCGGACGGCAAACTTCACGGCATCTATTCAGCGGATATCGAAATGGCCGATTAAAGGTGCTGGATTCATTCTAAATTACGGTGATGAGCTATTCAGCAAACCAGCTCCGCTTTCGGGCCCGCAGGATGTGGGTCGTCCGGCTGGAACGCTTTCTTCAACCTAAGATTCACATATTCCACCAAGCATGGAATATGTTTTTTTCTGGATTTCTGGTATAGTATTTTTAACGGGCAGTATCGCTTGCGAACTGCACCGAACAACCGCACTACACCCAAAATTCATCGTAAATAGTTCTGCCTTGATCACTTACACGACAGGGACGGAGGAAACCAAACGCACATTTACTGTCCTTCTGTCTTTTTTTCGGCGGAAGGGCTTTTTATATGGTTTTCTTCTCGAGAGGAGAGAAAAAATTGTTGATTTTACAGACGGTGGATGAGCTCAAAAACTGGGTTCGGGAAACCAAAAGAGCAGGCAATACGATTGGGCTTGTCCCGACTATGGGCTTTTTGCATGAAGGGCATCTGTCCCTAGTGAAAAAAGCCAAAGACGAAAATGATAAAGTGGTGATGAGTATTTTCGTGAACCCGGCTCAGTTCGGACCAAACGAGGATTTCGACCGCTACCCGAGAAATCTGGAGCGCGACCAGCAGCTGGCAGAAGGCGCGGGAACCGACGCCATTTTTGCGCCAAGCGTGAATGAAATGTATCCGCGCGAAAGCCAAATCAACATTACAGCCGGTACACAGGCGGAAGTACTTTGTGGAGCAAAAAGACCCGGACATTTTGACGGCGTACTGAAAGTGGTCACGAAGCTGTTTCATTTAACGGAAGCGGACTTGGCGTACTTTGGCCAGAAGGATGCGCAGCAATTGGCGATCATTGAATCGCTGGTGAAGGATTTTGATTTTCCGATGGCGATTCGGAGAGGCCAGACGGTCCGGGAAGAAGACGGACTGGCGAAAAGCTCCCGCAATGTTTATTTGAGTGATGCAGAACGAAACGAAGCACCTCACTTGAAAAAAGCATTGGAAATGGGCAAGAACTTATTTCTGCAGGGACAGGATCCGATTGAACCCATGACTGCCTACTTGACTGAATATACTTCCGGAAAGATCGATTACATCGAATTGCTCGATTACCCGACATTGACGGCAGACATCCAAAACGATGCGATTCTGGCACTGGCTGTCCAATTTGAGAAAGCGCGATTGATTGATAATATCATTTTTAACCCAAAGGAGAACTGATCTATGCTTAGAATGATGCTCAATTCAAAAATCCACCGTGCGACGGTGACAGAAGCCGATTTAAATTATGTGGGAAGCATTACCATCGATCAGGACTTGCTGGATGCTGTCGGTATGCTGGCAAACGAAAAAGTCCATATCGTCAACAACAATAACGGTGCACGTTTCGAAACCTATATCATTGCCGGAGAACGCGGCAGCGGTGTCATTTGCGTAAATGGAGCGGCAGCGCGTCTTGTGCAGCGCGGAGATATCGTCATCATCCTGTCGTATGCGTATGTTATGAACGAAAATGCACGCGATCATAAACCGACAGTCGCCATCATGGATGCCGATAACCAAGTCAAGGAAATCATCCATTACGAACCCGAAGCGACAATCATGTAAACCATGCAGCCCCGAAAATTTTCGGAGGCTGTTTTTCTTTTGTATGCAAGGTATGCAAGGCAGGAAAGAATTTTGAATTTTCATCTTGAAAGCGGAAAACTGCAGGATATGTTACAATTTTTCTAGGCAATCACCTAAGAAAGAGGGGCTAAGATGAACACGCAAAAGTATGTCGTTGTCGATATTGAAACAACGGGCCATTCCCCTGCAAAAGGTGACCGGATTATTCAACTGGCAATGGTAACGATAGAAAATGAGGTAATTACCGATACATATACGAAATTCATCAATCCGGGACGAACCATCCCATTGTTTATCCAGGATCTGACGAATATTGCAGACGCAGATGTGGCAGATGCCCATGCTTTTGAATATTACGCAGAAACTGTGTACGAAAAGATGCAAGATGCTATTTTTGTTGCACATAATACAAATTTCGACTTGCCTTTCCTGCAGGCAGAGCTAAAACGCAGCGGTTTGCCGAACTGGCAAGGCATCACGATGGACACGGTCGAATTGGTACGGCTGATGTACCCGACAGCATTCAGCTTTAAATTGCAGGACATCACATCGGAGCTGGGAATTCCGTTGGAAAGCGCCCATCGTGCGGACGATGATGCCATGGCTACGGCCCTGTTGTTTTTGCGCGCCAAAAATGACTTGGAATCATTGCCTTACGATACATTGGCCTTTCTGCATAAGCGGTCTTTCCAGTTGAAATCGGATCTGTCCCGCCTGTTCTTTGAGCTGACACAGAAAAAAAGAAATGCGCAGGCTGATCGTTTCGACCGGTTCCAGGGAATCCCTTTAAAGCCGAGAACCTCATTTGCGGCAAATGCGGATATGCAGGAATCACTTCCTCGGGATTGGCGTCAGGGACTTGAAACCGTTTTTCCAAATTTCGAAAAGCGGCCGAGCCAATACAATATGATGGCATCGATCGAGGATGCTCTGGCACATAAAAAAGAGCTGGTCATCGAAGCCTCGACAGGCATGGGCAAGACAATTGCCTATTTGCTTCCGGCGGTCAATTATTCCCTTAAAACCGGCAAACAGGTTTTGATCAGCACCTATACGACGCATTTGCAGGACCAGCTGGTGCTGAAGGAAGGACGGATGGTCGAGGCCTTTATCGGTTCCCCTGTGCGGATTTCGCTGATCAAAGGCCTGTCGCATTATATCGACCTTGCCCGCTTTGTGGAATTGCTGCAAGGCGATGATGAATCCTATGACGAAACCTTCACGATCATGCAAGTGCTGGTTTGGCTGACGTCCACAGAAACCGGTGATTTAAATGAAATCAATTCGTCGAGCGGTGGCCAGTTTGTACTGGATAAGATTCGCCGTTCGCATATCCGCAAGCTGTCGAAGCAGGAAAAAAAGGCGGATTTCTATGAATTTGCGCTGAAACAGGCACAGTATGCCCATATCATCGTGACCAATCATGCTTTTTTGCTGAACCAGCATTTAAGCAAAAAAACGATACTGTCCAATGTCGATGCGTATATCTGGGATGAAGCGCATCAGGTTGTGCAGGCAGCAGTTTCTCAGCATGAAAAAACCTTTGTTTATACGCAATGGAAATATATTTTCGGCCAGCTTGGCAGCTTGGACGATCAGCAGTTATTTGCAGCGCTCTTTGAGACAGCTGGACGAACCGGTTTTTCGAATGTTCCCGAATTGCTTAAGCTGGAGTCTCTGTTCCAAAAGTTCACTTCGCTTTTCGACGAAGTTTCAAGCCTGATGGCAGTTGAGTTTGCGACGAAGTTTGCCGCGAGCCGCCATAAGAAGAATGCATCGCTCTTAAGCGAGCTGTCACTTGAAGATAGCCGATTTCTGGAAATGTTGCGTTATTTGAATGAATGGATTGATCTGTCGCAGCTCGTTTTGCAAAAAGCGGAGCGTTTGACGGAAAAAACCATCCAGGACCAGCTGACGATAGCAGACTGGCGTTATTGGACAGAGGAAATGATGGTTAAGGCAGTCGAGTTCAGTGAAATTTTTGTTTTTCCGCTGACAGACGAAGTCAGCTGGATTGAAGGTGACTTGAGAAGTCTGCCGACCAGTTTATCGTTATACAAGCGGCCGTTTGCTGTAGCATCTCTGGTGGACAAAGTAGTCGCTTCAGCGCGTGAAGACAAAGCCATCATCTGGCTGTCCGGAACGATGACTGTTCCTGCCAATGACCGCTTTATCGTCAACCAAATCGGTATTCCACAGCATGTACCCATCCTGAAGTTCGAGCCGCCCAAGGATTTTTATCAAGGAGCGCATGTATATATAGTGGAAGACATGCCGGACATCCAGCAGGTTTCCCAGCATGAATACATCGAATCGGTTGCGGATGCGGTGATTCAGACTGTTATAGTGACAGAAGGCCGCTGTTTTGTGTTATTTACGTCACAGGATATGCTCCGAAAAACCGTTGATTTGATTCAGGATACAGGTTTGCTCGATGATTACATGCTGTTTGCGCAAGGCATTTCATCGGGCAGCCGCATGAAATTATTGAAATCATTCCAGCGTTTCCAGAAATCCGTGCTGTTTGGCACCAATAGTTTCTGGGAAGGCGTCGATGTGCCGGGGGATGCGCTTCGTGCCGTAGTGGTGGTGCGTTTGCCGTTCACTTCACCGGATGAGCCGATCTTCAAGGCGCGCTCTGAAATCATCACACGCGAAGGCATCAATCCATTTCTGCATTATGCATTACCGGAAGCAGTGCTCAGGCTAAGGCAGGGATTCGGCAGGCTGATTCGTTCGAAAAACGATAAGGGACTGTTCATCGTGCTGGACCGCAGAATCGAGACGAAATCGTATGGGCATGAATTTATAAGTGCTTTGCCGAAAGTCAAAGTATCCAAAGTGTCTTTAGAAAAGATGGTAACGGATATTGAAGCTTGGTATAATAAGCAATGAACTAACGAAAGGAAGGGCACATATATGGAATCGAAAATTGAAGTGATCTCCACAGTGGAACTTACGTATCAATCAGATTTATATAAAGTGGTGGACGCCTTGAACCGCACCTTGAAAGACAAAAATTTAATGTTCGGGCTGGCGCTCGATAAGGAAGATTCTGAAAAAGCGATTTTTACAATTTATAAAACATAGGTGATGAAATGAGACAATGGATCACATTCATACTTGGTTTTTTATCTTTTTTGGCAGTAGCCATCATCATCCTGGTATTGTTTCTTGGCAATAAGCCTTATTTGGAAACGGAAGGACAGGCAATTGACCGTGCAAAAAGCGAGCAGTTGATCGAAGAGGTGGAACGGGCGTATGTCTATACCAATTCTTCTGCTTCCGTAACCGTGCTTGGAACAAACAGCAAAGGTGAATTGACCGCTGTTTTTGTGCCGGAAGGTGAAGGCAAGATCCAGACGACGCTATTGGATGACAAAATCACTGCTCAACAGGCACGTGAACTTGCCCTTGCAGAGATGGATGTCAAGAAAATCCTGCATACCAAACTCGGTATGGAAAGCGATGGGCCGGTATGGGAAATTGCTTTTTTGAATGAAGAGGACAGCTTAAATTACGTCTATTTAACAGCTGATGATGGAACTTGGTGGAAACGCATATTGAATTTGTGAAAGGGCGGAAAAAATTTGATCAACTTAGCGAATCGTGTACAAACTCTAACACCCTCAACAACTTTGGCAATCACTGCAAAAGCAAATGAATTGAAAGCTCAAGGAGTCGATGTCATCGGTTTGGGAGCCGGGGAACCGGATTACAATACTCCGGCAAATATTCTGGAAGCCGCTTATCAGTCGATGAAAGACGGCAAGACGAAATACACGCCAGCAGGCGGACTGCCCGCTTTGAAAGAAGCCATCATCAATAAGTTGCAGCGGGACCAGCAATTGAGCTACCAACCGAAAGAAGTCATGGTCGGCATCGGGGCAAAACATGTCCTTTACACTTTATTCCAGGTATTGCTGAATGAAGGCGATGAAGTGATCATTCCGATTCCTTATTGGGTCAGCTATCCGGAGCAAGTGAAATTGGCACAGGGCGTTCCGGTATACATAGAAGCGACAGCCAGCCAGGAATACAAGATCTCTCCGCAGCAATTGAGAGAAGCTGTGACTGACCGGACGAAAGCTGTCATCCTCAATACACCGAGCAATCCGACTGGCATGATCTATTCCAAAGAGGAATTGGAAGCATTGGCCGAAGTTTGCCGGGAATTTGATATCCTGATCGTTTCGGATGAAATCTATGAAAAACTAATCTATGGGGATGTTGAGCACACTTCCATCGCAACTCTTTCGGAAGATGCAAAAAACCGCACGATTTTGATCAATGGGGTTTCAAAATCCCATTCGATGACAGGATGGCGCATTGGTTATGCAGCTGGTGATGCTACATTGATCAAAGCTATGACTGATTTGGCGAGCCATTCCACATCAAATCCGACAACTACTTCTCAATATGCAGCAATTGAAGCCTACAATGGATCACAGGACACCGTGGAAGAAATGCGTCAGGCGTTTGAAAGACGTTTGACTGCTATTTTTCCGAAACTGCAGGACATTCCGGGTTTCAACGTAATTCGTCCTCAGGGCGCGTTTTACTTATTGCCGGATGTTTCGGAAGCGGCCGCGAAAACCGGATATGCTTCCGTTGACGATTTTGTAACAGCTCTATTGACTGAAGCGAACGTTGCGGTTATTCCAGGTTCAGGATTTGGAGCGCATTCGACGATCCGCCTATCCTATGCAACCTCGCTTGAAACGTTGACGGAAGCTGTAGAGCGGATCCATCAATTTGTTACATCTAAATGGAAAGACTAAGACCACATTATTTTTTGGAGGCTATCGCTGGATGAAAAAAATCACCATTGCCGAAATGGCTAAATATAACGGACAAACAGTAAAACTAGGAGCTTGGATCGCCAATAAGCGTTCAAGCGGAAAAATTGCATTCCTGCAGCTGCGCGACGGTTCAGGATTCGTACAGGGTGTTGTCGTAAAGGCGGAAGTGGGCGATGAAATTTTCGCGGTTGCTAAAGCCTTGACACAGGAAACGTCCTTATATGTAATTGGGGAAGTAAAAGAAGATGAGCGGTCTGCATTCGGCTACGAGCTGGCAGTAACAGGCATCGAAGTGATCCACGAAGCGAAGGATTTCCCGATTACGCCAAAAGAACATGGAACGGAATTCCTGATGGACAACCGCCATTTGTGGCTGCGTTCACGCAGACAGCATGCCATCATGAAAATCCGCAACGAAATTATCCGTGCGACTTATGAATTTTTCAATGAAAATGGCTTTGTGAAAGTGGATCCCCCAATTTTGACGGGTTCATCTCCAGAAGGAACATCTGAATTGTTCGCAACAAAATATTTTGACGAAGACGCGTATTTGTCGCAGTCAGGCCAGCTTTATATGGAAGCTGCTGCAATGGCGCTTGGAAAAGTATTCTCGTTCGGACCTACTTTCCGTGCCGAGAAATCCAAAACACGCCGCCACTTGATCGAATTCTGGATGATTGAGCCTGAAATGGCCTTTATGGAACATGCCGAAAGCCTGGAAGTACAGGAGCAATATGTTTCCCATATCGTCCAGTCTGTTTTGAACAACTGCAAATTGGAATTGGAACGTCTGGAAAGAGACGTATCGAAACTTGAAAAAATAAAAGCACCATTCCCGCGCGTATCCTATGATGATGCCATCAAATGGCTGAATGAAAACGGCTTTGATGACATCAAATGGGGCGAAGACTTTGGCGCGCCGCATGAAACGGCCCTGGCGGAAAGCTATGATATGCCGATTTTCATCACCAATTATCCGATCGGCATCAAGCCGTTCTATATGCAGCCGCATCCAGAACGCGATGATGTCGTATTATGTGCAGATATGATTGCACCGGAAGGCTACGGGGAAATCATCGGCGGATCTGAACGGATCCATGATTATGAGTTGATGAAGCAACGCATCCAAGAACACGGGTTGGATGAAGAAGCTTATGCCTGGTATTTGGATCTAAGCAAATTCGGAGCTGTTCCACATTCAGGGTTCGGCTTGGGCCTTGAACGCACAGTGGCTTGGATCAGCGGCGTGGAGCATGTCAGAGAATCAATTCCGTTCCCACGACTATTGAACCGCTTATACCCATAAAAAAATAATGAATGGAAAGGTGGTTGGGATATGAAACAACCTAATCGGCTGCAAACGTGGATTGAGCAGGGGAATGTTAACATTTCCCAGCTTTTTTTTCAGTTTTATAAAGAACTGAAGATCACAGACGAAGAAGCCATGCTGCTCATGCATATACAGGCATTTCAACAAACCGGGAACCAGTTTCCGACGCCTGATGAAATCGGTGCACGCATGATGACTTCGCAAAAAAGCGTAACGACGATGCTGCAGAAATTAATGCAGCAAGGATATTTGGCAATTGAACAAACGACTGAAAACGATGTATTGACAGAAATCATTTCTTTGCAGCCTTTATGGGATCGAGTGCTGGACTGTATTTACAAAGAACAGCATGAAGTGAAAGAAAACACCCAAAAAGAACTGGAAGGGGAGATCTTCCAATTGTTCGAGCAGGAGTTCGGGCGTTTCCTGTCTCCGATGGAAATCGAAACCATTTCGATGTGGATGGACCAGGATGGCCATACGCCGGAAGTGATCCGGATGGCATTGAAAGAAGCGGTCATTTCCCAAAAAATCAGTCTCCGTTATGTAGACCGGATTCTATTCGAATGGAAAAAGAAGAACATTAAAACCTCTACACAGGTTACTAAACACGCGAGCTCTTTCAGAGAGAAAAATATACGGATTCAGCCGACAGAGAACGTTGCGAAAAAAGTTCAGTTTTATAATTGGCTGGAAGACCGCAATTAGAAGGTGAAGTAGATGATGTCCAAAAAAGAATGGCTTGCTTGTCTTGATGAGATGGACCGGATGTTCCCGGATGCCCATTGTGAATTGGTCCACCGCAATCCGTTTGATTTGCTGATTGCGACGCTCTTGTCCGCTCAATGCACGGACAAGCTGGTGAACCGGGTAACGGCTGACTTATTCCAAAAATACCATACACCTGAGGATTATGTATCGGTATCCTTGGAAGAGCTGCAGCAGGATATCCGCTCCATCGGCCTGTTCCGCAATAAGGCTAAGAACATCCAGGCGCTGAGCCGGATGTTGATCGATGAATACGGCAGCATCGTACCAGCTGATCGGGATCTTCTGATGACGTTGCCGGGAGTGGGGCGCAAAACGGCAAATGTAGTTGTTTCAGTGGCTTTTGGAATTCCCGCTTTGGCAGTGGACACTCATGTCGAACGGGTCGCCAAACGTCTGGGGTTGAACCGCTGGAAAGACAATCCGCTTCAAGTGGAAGAAACGATCATGAAAAAAACACCCGCTGATGACTGGTCCAAAACGCATCACCAAATCATCTTTTTTGGCCGCTATCACTGTAAATCACAGAATCCGGGCTGCCATATCTGTCCGCTGTTCGATCGTTGTCGTGAAGGGCAGAAGCGTGAGAAAAAAGGACTTGTTAAACGTGAAATCGTCACAGAAATTAACTAAAGATCAGCTAGAACCTTTTTTTCAGGAATGGAATCAGCTATCAACAGAATTAGCCGATCTCCATCACCAGCGAAACAGGGGAGCAAAAGATGCCATGCAAGCCGGCCTTAAGGTATATAATTCTTTGTTGGCCCATTGCCGTGAAGCTTTGCAGGATGAGAGATTCGAACCCTTGAATGGCTCAGAACGTTTATCATTTATCCAGGCATCTCCGGGCACTTACGCTGCATACCGCCAGATGGACGAGCTGTTTTCAGAATTGAAGAAGACACTTGCAAGAAAGCGGATCGAACTCAGCCGTTTAAAAGAATAGAGCAAAAAAAACCCCGAATGCCAAGGCACTCGGGGTTTTTCGTTGTGTTAGTTATTTTCTTCACTGTCGGCTTCGCCGTCTTGGGAATCATTATTGCCATTCCCGTTTTCATTGCCATTTCCATTTCCATTCCCGTTACCATTGCCATTATCAGCATTATTGTTCCCGCTGCTGTTAACAGAAGGCGTTTCGCCTTCCTCTTCTTCAGTCGGGTCTTCCGGTACATCAATTGGCTCATCTTCGGCTGGCTCTTCTTCTACGGGTTCTTCTTCGGCTGGTTCTTCTTCAGCCGGTTCTTCTTCAACCGGCTCTTCTTCGACCGGCTCTTCTTCAACTGGCTCTTCTTCAGCCGGTTCTTCTTCAACTGGCTCTTCTTCCGGTTCTTCAGGAGCAGCAGCAATTTCTACAACAGTCGAAGCAGGATCGCTTCGTTGGGTGCTGTTGACAGCCACAACACGGAAGGTATAGCTTTTACCTTCTTCTAGGCCATTGAAGGTATAGGACTGGCTTGATGAAGTGTTGAGTACGGTACGTGATCCATCAACCTCGACCGATACTTCAAAGGATACATCGTCGTCGCCGTGATTCCAGGATAACTGCGCTGCATCACCTTCCACATTTGCACGCAACCCGCTTGGAGCATCCAGGTCTTCAACGATATAGCGTTGCGAAACTGAATTCGGTTCTGTGCCGCGGGCGAATAATTCAGAGCTGCGCATGCTGTAGGGTGTAAAAGCACTGGCCAATTTTAATGGATCAGAGCCTACTTCTACCACTTGCTCAGTTACTGATTCTGGCTGTTCAAAACGGGCTGTCTCTGGAGAAGAAATCTCTGACATTACACTTTTGAACAATCGTTGAGATAACAGCCGTTCATCTGATGCTGTATCCATCGGTGTCTTCCGGCTAGGATAGCCACTCCAGACAGAAATGGAATAATCTGTTGTGTAACCCGCAAACCAAATATCCGGTGCGGAGCTGCTATCCAGTCCAAGATCTGTTATTTCATCAGTCGAATAGTTGGTTGTACCAGTTTTACCAGCCACATCAAGACCGTTGATGGCGGCTTCTTTGCCTGTAGATCCTGCAAGATTCGTATCCACTACATCTCTCAGGATATCCGTGACCATATATGCGGTGCTGTCTTTCATCGCCTGCACTGGTTCCGGTTCGACAACTTGTTCGGTCGAACCATCACGGAAAACAATTTTCTTGATCGTATGCGGTTCAATGAATTCGCCTTTGTTTCCAAGGGCTGCAAAAGCACCTGCCATTTCGACAGTTGAAAACTCGGCGGATCCCAAGGCTGTCGATTCAAAGATACCTTCCATGTCGAGTCCGACATTCTTCATGAATTCACCGGCATTTTCAGAACCGACTTCCTTCAAGGTTTTAATGGCTGGGATATTACGTGAGCGGTAAAGTGCTTCACGGATCGTCATTGTTCCAAGGAACTGTCCATCTACATTCCGGACATCCTGGCCACCATCATCGTAAGAATAAGGCTCATCTACAATCGTCTGGCCGGTTGACCATCCAAGGTATTCGATAGCCGGACCATAATCCAGCAGGGGCTTAATGATCGATCCTACCTGGCGGCTTTTTGCGGTAGCATAATTATGACGCACATCGCCGGTGTATTCGCGTGCGGCCCCAACTGCGCTGATTCCGCCTGTTTTCGTATCGACGACAGTAATGGCCGATTGGACATTTTCATCGAAGAACAAATCGGAAGCCATCGCTTCATTGACTTTTGTCTGGACATAAGGCTCCAGCGTCGTGTAGATCGTCAAGCCTTCATCAAGCGAATAATCGCCTTCTAATGATTCAAGCTCATTTTCAACCATCTCCATGAACGCTGTGTGTTCGCTGCTGGCCGTCTGAGGCTGGCGTTCGCCTTCAGGAACCAATGAATCGGCAACGGGTGCTGCCTGTGCCTGTTCTTTTTCTTCCGTACTGATTTTCTCGTGCTGTTCCATCAGGCTCAAAACGACATTTCGCCGTTCTTCTGCACGTTCAGGGTTAGTGAACGGATTATACCCATTGGGACTTTGCGGCATACCTGCAAGCAAAGCCGATTCAGCGAGAGTCAGCTCACTCAGTGGCTTGCCGTAAAAATATTCTGAAGCAGTTCCGAAACCATAGATATTTCCGGACATCAGAATCTTATTGAAATACATCTCGAAAATTTCCTCTTTTTCGTATTCACGTTCCAGCTTAAATGCAAGGTAAGCTTCCTGTGCTTTTCGTTTTAAGGTCTTGTCGTTTGTTAAAAACGAATTCTTGATCACCTGCTGGGTGATGGTGCTGGCTCCCTGTGAGCCGAAGCCGCCGGTGATGTTTGCAATGACAGCACCACCTAAGCGGATGACATCGATTCCGGAGTGTTCATAGAAGCGATTATCTTCCGTCGCTAAAATGGCATTTTCGATCGATTCGGGAATATTTTCATAATCGACATACTCCCGATTTTCGGCGGTGATATAAGGGATTTCGGTTTCACCGTCTGCTGCATAGAAAGTCGGACTGATCGGATCACGCAATAATTCTTCATCAAGGTCTGGCGCGCTGCTTGCATAGTACGCAAACAGGGAGGCTCCGAAGACGAAAACGGCTATACCGATGGCGACAATTGCCAGCAGGATGCGTTTCATCCATGTCACTGCAGGGGATTTCTTTTTCTTTTTGTTATTGGTCTTCTTTTGGCGTTCGATTGCTTTGCGGCGCTCTTCACGCGAAATTTGTTTATCGCTCAAAATCGGTTCCTCACTTTCATATATATGATGGTGCTTAAAGCTTAGTCAAAAGAGGCAAATAATCGATGCGTGGGAATGCTCCAGGTGTTATCTCAAATGAAGTTTCTTCAATTTCCTGCAAAGTAACCGATTTTCTTCCGCCAGTCATCATCCGGTTCCAAAAAACCTCGAGTTCTCCAAACGGCATGATGAAATACCGCTGCCAGGAAGAGAATCGAATGATCATAAACGCCGTACCATTCTGCTTGACGACCTGGGACATGTGATGAATCTGGTGATCATGAATATTCTTCAATGGGAAGGATGTCTTGTTTTCCGTTTCCTTTGCTTCAAAGTCGATATACCGGCCGTTCCACACGCCGTTGTAATCTGTCGTGGAAGGAGCCTGGAAATACGCTTCCCGGATGACGGCTGCACTTCTGGAAGGGTACTCCACTCTGACGATCTGAAGGGGCACCGGTTTTTTATGGATGACGGCCAATCCCAGCTGAAGATAATAATCATTGGTTTCATTCAATTCGTCTTCTAATGTCTTGCCGCGGTTGCTGAAGGAGAAATCCTTCTTCTTTTTTGCGGCAGTTTTTTCTTTGGCAGGTTGAACTTTTGACGGAATGAATTTTTTCCCGTTCGGGTAATTGATTGCCATTGTGATACACCTCGCTAACTCTATCATATCACAAGCTTTTAGACGACTGATATGATGAAAAGTTTCAACTGATTAAGTTGAGGTTGAGACCGTTGCCTATGGCTGTTCCGTGATTCTTTTTCACATACCCTTGAAGCTGTTTCCGGTATCGCCGTGCGGAGAGGATCGCTGAGAGGCAAAGGCAGCTAAACAAATCAACTCGATACTCTGAAGTTCAACTTTATAGTCCACCCTATTTATATCTTCTAATAATAGCGGATTTCTTCCCACGTTCCAACAGGAAAGAATGTCTGTTCGATAAAAGTCGTGTCGCTTTAGTGAATATGATAAACTAATGGCAATGGAGGGGTTGCAAAATGACAGTTAGAGAACTCTCTTCTGCATTATACGACGAATGCGGAAAATGCTTGGACCGCTTTTATGAAATGCGCGAAAAAGACGCGGTTCCTGATTTTTACGAGGATGTTAAACCATATGCCGATTACTGGCATGGAAAAATAAATGAATGGCAAAAAGAATCATTGCTGTATATCCAGCAAGAGCGCCCTAAGTATGTCCACAAGCCGACAATTGATACAGCGGCGGAAGGCATGACACAATTTTTTGTTCAGAGTTTTTATAAGGAGACAAGCAAGAAACGCTTTATCCAGACAATTCAGGCGGCCCAATACACGCTCCAGACATTCATCTTGGCCATCGATGAAAAGAGTGCTCAGAATGATTAAGCGAAAAAACCTGCCTGAGTTGATGGATGAATGGAAAACAGAACCGGATATGATGGAGCGGATCGTGCATTGGCATACCAGACAAGAAAAACCTGCCCAATACGCTGACTTTCCACCGGAAATGCACGACAGCCTAAAAGCGGCTCTCCGCAAAAAAGGCATAGAGCAGTTGTATACCCATCAGCGTGAAGCGTTCGATTTGGCGACTTCCGGTAATTCGTTCACCGCCGTAACACCGACAGCGTCAGGAAAGTCCTATTGCTATCATCTGCCGGTCCTGCACAAGATTCTAAACGATCCGGGTGCACGGGCTCTGTACTTGTTCCCGACAAAAGCATTGGCGCAAGACCAGAAAAGTGATCTCCATGACTTGATCGAGAAGACCGAAGAGTCGATTCTATCTTATACCTATGACGGAGACACGTCACCGGCGATTCGGACCAAGGTACGTAAAGCAGGACAGATTGTGATGACCAATCCGGACATGCTGCATTCCGCCATCCTGCCGCATCATACAAAATGGGTCTCTCTTTTCGAGAACCTTCATTATATAGTCATCGATGAACTGCATACGTACAAAGGCATATTCGGCACACATGTGGCGCATGTTATCCGCAGACTCAAAAGGATCTGTGAATTTTACGGCAGCAATCCGGTCTTTATCTGTACATCCGCGACCATCGCCAATCCAAAAGAGCTGGCGGAAAACCTGACCAACAGCATCCACAAGCTGATTGACCAAAACGGGGCACCTTCAGGCAAGAAACATATCGTCTTCTACAATCCACCGATTATCCATCCGACTTTCGGTGTCCGCAGAAGCGCGATATTGGAAGTCCGCGACCTGGCCACCCATTTGATCAAAAATGGCATTCAGACCATCGTCTTTGCCAAGAGCCGGGTCCGTGTCGAGATGCTGGTAACGTATCTTCAGGCGATCACCAAAATGAAGCTGCAGGACGACTCGATTAAAGGCTACCGGGGGGGCTATCTGCCGACGGAGCGCCGAGCCATCGAAAAAGGCTTGCGTGACGGTTCGATCCAATGCGTGGTATCCACCAATGCACTGGAGCTTGGCGTCGACATCGGACAGCTTCAGGCCTGCATCATGACGGGCTATCCCGGCAATATCGCCAGCGCCTGGCAGCAGGCAGGACGGGCTGGACGGCGGCAGGATGAATCGCTGGTGATCTATGTAGCCCAGTCGACAGCACTTGATCAATACATCATCAACCATCCGGAATATTTGCTGGACCAGTCTCCGGAAGAAGCACGCATCCACCCGGAGAACATCATCATCCTGATGGACCATTTGAAATGTGCTTCGTTTGAATTGCCATTTCGCATTGACGATCAATACGGGGAGTTCGAAGTCCAGGAACTGCTCGAGTACCTGCAGGAAGAAGGGGTGCTCGTCCGGACATCGGATCGCTGGCATTGGATGAGCGATCGTTTCCCGGCGCATGACATCTCCCTGCGGTCAGCTTCGCAGGAAAATGTCGTCATCATCGACCAGTCTATACCTGCAGACACACGTGTGATCGGTGAAATGGACCGTTTCAGCGCCATGACATTATTGCATGAAGAAGCGATTTACCTGCATCAGGGCACACAATTTCAAGTGGAGATCCTGGACTGGGAAGAAAAGAAAGCTTACGTCAGGGAAGTCGACGTCGATTATTTCACGGATGCCAATCTGGCAGTGGAACTGAAAGTGATGAGTGAAGACAAAGACAAGAAGATGAACGGCTCGGAAGTTTTTTACGGGGATATCGCGGTACTCGCGATGCCGACGATTTTCAAAAAAATCCGTTTTGATTCACATGACAATATCGGTTCCGGACCGATTTCACTGCCGGCGGAAGAGTTGCATACGTCGTCGACGTGGCTGAGCTTCACGAAGCCGGAAGATTTTTCGGAAGCGGAATTGTCGGATACCATGACCGGAGCTGCCTATGCGATCGAGTCGTTCATCCCGATATTCGTTCAATGCGACCGGCGGGATGTCCATGTCGTACCGCAGGTGAAATCGCCGCACAATGATATGCCATCCTTTTTCATCCACGACTCCTATCCGGGGGGCATCGGTATCAGCGAGCGGATCTACGATTTGTGGCGGCCATTGCTCGATAAAGCGCAGCAGCATGTCTCGGAATGCCCTTGCCTGGACGGATGCCCGTCCTGCATCGGTGCACAAGATGCTGCCGTCAGCATGAAGAGCCATGTCATCCGGTTGCTGGATGAGCTTCGCAAAGAGAGGTGAAGAGGGATGTCGTTTGAAAATAAGCTTCTCCAGATGAAAGGCATGTTGAAGAAAAAGCCTGCCCAGAAGCAGCAGCCCAAAGCGGCAGAGCGGCCGCTTCACGAAGATAAATGGAATAGGATCGGTTTGGAGCTTGTCGAGAATAAATTCGGATTTGTCTTTCGGAAGAAAATCATCTATCCGCTCGATACCCTTCATGGATCCGTTACCTTGAATGAACTGGATCCCGTACTGAAGGCCTGGGAAAATACGGATTTTGACCACCCTTTCAAACTGAAGGAAGAGGATCCGCTCGTCTTTTTCGATACGGAGACGACAGGGCTCAGCGGAACGGGTGCTTATATCTTTTTGATCGGCCTATTGGTCAAGCGCAGTGATCATTTCGAGATGATGCAATACATCATGCCGGACCCTTCGCATGAAGCGGCGTTTCTATATGAGACCGGTCTATGGAAAACGGATGATCCCATCATCTTTTCCTATAACGGCAAAAGCTTCGATTGGCCCCAGCTGATGTCCCGCTGGACCATGCATCGACACATTCTTCCGAAATTGCCGGTGCCGCGCCAAATCGATTTGTTCCATGGCACCAAACGGATCTGGAAAAATGAATTGGCCCGGATGAAGCTGAGCACCATCGAAGAGGAGAAGCTCGGTTTTATGCGGCAGGGGGATGTGCCGGGCTACCTGATTCCCGCCATCTACCTCGATGCAGTGAAGAGCGGTTTTCCGGATGGCCTGGCAAAAGTTCTGTACCACAATGAACTGGATATCCTGTCACTGGTGTCATTGTATGTATTGTCATCCAATTTACTGATGGAGGATATGGAATCGGAAACGAGCGGTGCCTACACCAATATCGGCAAATGGTATGCCGACTTGAAGCAGTTCGACCAAAGTGCGGCTTATCTCGAACATGTTACGGTCGAAAGAGGAGCCTCTTCTGCATTAGCGCGTTATTTGTTGGCCATTCAGAAAAAAAGAGGTGGCCAGCCGGAGGAAGCCGTTAAATTGTTCAAGGAAGCTGCCCCTCACTTGCGCGGCAGCATCGAAGTGGAAGCATGGATCCATGCAGCCAAATTGTACGAGCATCAACTGCGTGATTTGGATCAGGCAGTCATCATGGCCGGCTTTGCAAAAGAAGCAAGCGAGCATACGAAAGTGCGCCAGTCGCTCATTGAAGACATCCGTAAAAGATTGGCGCGCCTGGAAGAGAAAAAGCGAAAAAAACGCCCGGAACTTGAAGAGAACTAAACACGAAAAATCCACCTTATGCTATACTTAGCATAAGGTAGTTTTTTATGGAAGGACGATTGGAATGGAAAATAAATTCACATCTAAAGATATACTTGAAAAAGATTTTAAAACAGCGATGCGCGGTTACAATCAGGATGAAGTGGACCATTTCCTGGACGAAATCATCCAGGATTACGAAGCTTTCTCGAAGCGGATCGAACAACTTCAAAATGAAAACAAACGCTTGCGTATGGAATTGGAAGATACACCAAGAAAACAGGCGACACCGGCTCCCGGCACAACCAATTTCGATATTTTGCGCCGCCTATCCCATTTAGAGAACCATGTTTTCGGAAACAAACTGGACAACAACTAAAACGATTGTTTTATTGCATCAAATGACGTATACTTATAAAGCCATTTGAAATTCTGGCAATCGCTCCGGCTTTTTAGCTGGAGAGGAAAGTCCATGCTCGCACGGTTCTGAGATGACCGTAGTGATCGCGCCCAGTGAAACAATAAGCTGGGGCAGCTAGCAATAGCTGACGGCGGGTAGAACGCCTAAGTCTTCGGATATGGCCGAAATACCCTGAAGGTGCCACAGTGACGGAGCTGTATAAGAAATTATACAGGTGGAACGAGGTAAACCCCGTGAGCGAGAAACCCAAATTATGGTAGGGGCACTTTTCTGAGGGAAATGAACCGATGAAGAGGCAGACGCAAGTTTGCAGATAGATGGTTGCTGTCCACTAGTACAAGGTGCAAACCGTTTGAGTACGTGGAAACAAAACATGGCTTATAGAATTTCACATGGTCTTAAAATGCTTATCAAAGGCTCCCCTTTTGGGGGAGCTTTTCTTCATATTAAAAGACGGAATGTTTAAAAGCATAGATTTTGAAGAAATCGTTTCAGGCGGACGCTTTCCGCGGGCGAAGCGTTGAGCCTCCTCGTCGCAAGCTCCTGCGGGGTCTCATCACTCCGCTTTCCCGCAGGAGTCGCCGCCTTCCACTCTTTCTTCTAAGAGATATCCAGAGAATACAAACTTAAATGTTTTGCGGAATAACCTACAAGATTTATAAAATTTGCTTCCTTATTTTTCTGATTTAAAAAGATATGGAGCACACCAACGGAGACTCCCGCGGTATAGCGAAGTGCCGAAATCCACTCGGACAGCAAGTCCGAGTTAGTTCGGCGCAAGCCCGCAGGAAAGCGGAGTTGGTTTGCGGAATATCAACAGCAGAAAAGGAGTTAATATTAAAAAGAGATTAACCTATACACTGAAAATATATAGGTAGGTCAATTGACCACCAATAAAACAAACACTGAAATCTGAAATAGTGAACAACTGGAGAGGGAGTCGTTATGACAACATTTAAATTGCTCGCAACCGCCGCGATGGGCCTTGAGTCCATTGTAGCCAACGAAGTAAAAGAATTAGGGTACGAAACGGAAACTGAGAACGGCAAAGTATTTTTTGAAGGAAATGAACGCGATATCGCCAAAACAAATCTATGGCTGCGGACAGCTGACCGCGTCAAGATCATTGCTGGTGAATTCAATGCATATACCTTTGATGAACTGTTCGAACGCACAAAAGAAATCGAGTGGGAAAAGTTCCTGCCGGTGGATGCTGAATTCCCGGTACAAGGGAAATCGGTTAAATCGACTTTGCACAGTGTGCCCAACTGTCAGTCCATTGTTAAAAAAGCGATTGTTGAGCGTTTGAAAAAAGCGTATCACCGCAATTCCTTTTTGGATGAAACCGGACCGCGCTTTAAAATAGAAGTATCGATTTTAAAAGACAAGGTCCAACTATCCATCGATACGAGTGGAGCCGGCCTTCATAAACGCGGCTACCGCCTGGATCAGGGTGAAGCACCATTAAAAGAAACCTTGGCTGCGGCCTTGGTGAAATTATCACGTTGGACTCCCGACCGTCCATTCGTGGATCCGTTCTGTGGTTCCGGAACCATCGCCATCGAGGCGGCAATGATCGGACAAAACCTGGCGCCTGGCTATAACCGTGATTTCGACAGCGAAGAGTGGCCATGGATCGGTCAGGAAATTTGGGATGAAGTCCGCGAAGAAGCGGAAGAGTTGGCGAACTATGACCAACCGCTTAACATTCTGGGGACAGATATCGATCATCGCATGCTGAAGATTGCGGAAGAAAATGCCCGGGAAGCCGGTTTTGCTGACTTGATCCAATTCGAGCAGCGCCAAGTAAAAGATTTCACCACGACAGAAGAAAACGGCGTTGTCGTCGGCAACCCGCCTTACGGAGAGCGTCTTGGTGAAATTGAAGTCATCGAAGAAATGATTGCTGACATGGGCCGCGTATTTGCGCAGCATCCGACATGGTCAGTCTACATGCTGTCCTCCATGGGGCGTTTCGAAACCCTTTATGGTCAGCCAGCTACAAAAAAACGTAAATTATTCAACGGGTTTATCCGTACAGATCTTTTCCAGTTCTGGGGAGAACGTTCTAAAAAATAAATGAGACGAGACGGAAGGGCAGCAGCTCTTCCGTTTCTCTGTGAGGAGAGTTTATGAGACAGCCACTACCATTCCCTTTAACGAAGGACAAAACTTTCTTTGAATCACTCAATGACTGGATCGGCGATATCTTCTACGACGAATTGCCTGAAAAAGGCTATGATCTTCGCGATGAACAAGTGTTCATGTCTTTCCAAATCGAACAGGCATTGAAAGAAAAAGCAGTGTTGTTTGCAGAAGCAGGCGTAGGGACAGGGAAAACCATGGCCTACCTGCTTCCGGCCATCGCCTATGCCCGCTATACCGGGAAACCGGCACTTATATCGTGTGCAGATGAAACCCTGATCGAGCAATTGGTGAAAAAGGGCGGGGATGTTGACCGCCTGAATGAGCTGTTTGACTTGAACCTGGATGTCCGATTGGCGAAATCGCGCGACCAGTATTTATGTCTCCAGCGCCTGGAAGGTGCAAAAAAACGCAGCGATGCTGATTTTCTGGACGATATCGAATACAGCCTGCCGGAATTCGTCAACAAAACCTATTCCATGCAAAACACTTATCCATACGGTGAACGCTCAAGTTATCCGGAAGTCACGGATGAAGAATGGCAGCAAGTCAACTACCACCCGATCCAGAACTGCAATGCTTGTGAACTGCGCAATAAATGCGGACAGACCATCCACCGCAACCATTACCGCCAGGCGACGGATCTGGTCATTTGCTCGCATGACTTCCTAATGGAGCATATTTGGACAAAAGAAACACGCAAACGTGAAGGGCAGACACCTTTGCTTCCTGAATTCTCCCAAATCGTACTGGATGAAGGCCATCTGCTGGAATTTTCCGCACAGCGTGCATTGACTTATGAAGTACAGGAAAGCACGCTTCAAGATGTAACGGAAAGCATTCTTTCCGATGGCATGCGCGAAAAAACCTTGAACATGATTGAGCAGGCAATCGATCTGCACAACGAATTTTTCCGTCTGCTGCGCATCCATACCGTCGAAAGCATCGAAGACCGAAAAGCGATCACCAAAGCGCCGGAATTGGTCAAAGTCGGCAAAATGCTGATTCGCCACATCGATTTGATGATGGAGGAATTTGTCTTTGAAGGCGAGCTGTTCACCATTCCGGAATACGAACTGCGTCTGGCGGAAGAGTATTTTGAGCAATACACCTTCTCGATGCGTTTGTTTGTCGAAGAAGGCGATGCTGTAACGTGGCTGGAAATAAAAGACGAAATCGAGACGCTGGTCATCATGCCGCGCCTTGTAACGGATATATTGGATGAAAAACTATTTGACGGAAAAATTCCGATCATTTTTTCTTCCGCTACCTTATCGATCCAAAAAGATTTCACTTACCTATCGGATAGTCTTGGAATCGACAAATACCAATCGTTTTCTGTACCATCTCCATTCGACTATGAAGATGTTATGAAAATCTTCAAGCATCCGCTTGAACAAGAGCAGAAATTCGAACGTGTCTATGACCTGTTCAGTACAGGTGATCAGTCGCTGGTGTTGTTCACTTCGAAGATGGAAATGGATAACTTCAAGAAATCCCTGCCTTTGGACCATCAATACACCATTGAATTCGAAGGGGACCGTGAGCTGTCGACGGTCGTCAAGGAGTTCCAGGAAGGCAAGTTCCAGATTCTATGTTCCTATCATCTATGGGAAGGTTTGGATCTGCCCGGTGAAGCATTGACGAAAGTCATCATCGTTGATCTGCCATTCCCACCGAAAGATCCTGTTTTTGATGCCAAGCGCAAATTCAGCAATAATCCGCTGGAAGAAATCGATTTGCCTTTCATGCAGCTTCGCATCCAGCAGGGAATTGGACGTCTGATCCGGACCTCGAAGGATTATGGAGAAATCCATTTGCTGCTAAATGAAGACGAGTTGCGTGTGGAACATCTATGGGAAACAATCCTGCCGGTACCTGCTGAAAACTTTTAAGCTGCTGGTTTCCTTGTGATACAATAGTCTCATCAACCATTGGAGGGATTTTTGTGTCACTCGAAAAACAGTTTACCGATCATTTCAGCAAGATTAAGGGTTATGAAGAAGCAATCGCGTTATTGTACTGGGATTTACGGACAGGTGCTCCCAAAAAAGGAGTGGAACTTCGCTCTGAAAGCATCGGTACCTTATCTGCGGAAGTATTCAATCTATCGACATCGGATGAATTCGGCGAATTGCTGTCTTCTTTGGAAGCGGATCAGGCAACGCTGGATCCTTTTATCCGCCGTTCTGTAGAAGAAGCCCGCAAAGAATACGATTTGAGCAAAAAGGTCCCTCCTGCAGAATACAAAGAATTCATCATTTTGAAATCGAAAGCGGAATCGGTATGGGAAACCGCTAAAGAAGCTTCGGACTTTTCGTTGTTCCTTCCTTATCTGGAGGATTTGGTCAGCAGTACGAAAAAAATGGTCGGCTATTGGGGTGAAAAAAATGGCAGTCCCTATAATACCTTGCTCGATCAGTACGAACCGGGGATGACTACTGAAGTTCTGGATGAGGTATTCGGCAAGCTGCGCGAACGCATCGTGCCATTGGTTCAAAAAATTGCCGCTTCACCAAACAAGCCGGAAACGGCATTTCTCTATGACCATTTTCCGAAACAGGCACAGCAGGACTTCAGCCGGCAGATGCTGGAGCAGCTGGGCTATGATTTCGAAGCAGGCAGACTGGATGAAACGGTTCACCCGTTCATGATATCGATTAACCGGCAGGATATCCGCGTAACGACCAAATACGACGAAGGCGATTTCCGCAACGCCGTCTTCGGCACAATCCATGAAGGCGGACATGCCATGTACGAACAGAATTTGGGTGAAGCATTAGCTGGGTTGCCGATTGAGACGGGTGCATCTATGGGGATCCATGAATCCCAGTCCTTGTTCTGCGAAAACTTTATCGGCCGCAATGAACATTTCTGGCAGAAAAACTTCGGCCTTTTGAAGGAATATGCTCCCAAGCAATTTGCTGAAGTCGAACTAGCGGATTATGTGCGGGCAATCAATGAATCCAAACCGTCCTTGATTCGAATTGAAGCGGATGAACTGTCGTATGCATTGCATATTATGGTCCGTTATGAACTTGAAAAAGGGTTATTTGATGGAGATTTACAGGTCAGTGATTTGCCACAGTTATGGAACGACAAATACGAAGAGTATTTGGGCGTCCGGCCTTCCAATGACGCGGAAGGCGTGCTGCAGGATGTCCATTGGGCAGGCGCGAGCTTCGGTTATTTCCCATCGTATGCACTGGGTTATATGTATGCGGCGCAGCTCAAGAATGCGATGCTGAAGGATTTGCCGAATTTCGATGAGCTATTGGCGGAGCGGGACATCACGCCGATTCGTGAGTGGTTGAGCAAAAATATCCATCATCATGGGGCGTTTAAAAAACCATTGGAAATTCTTAAGGAAGTCACGGGAGAAGGACTAAACCCGGATCACTTGGCTGAGTATCTGGAAGAGAAATATTCGAAGATCTATCAACTGGATAATTGACCAAAGAACCGCCGTGAATTTTCACGGCGGTTTTCTTATTTTTAGGACAAACAACGAATTGTTTGATTATAATAGGAGCGGAGGCGATAAACGATGTTGAAATCATTCAGTTTGAAAGGCAAGACGGCGATTGTGACAGGCGCAGGGAAAGGAATCGGCAAAGCGATCGCCATGGCGCTTGCAGAAGCGGGAGCCAATGTCATGCTGGTAGCGCGGACTGAAGCCGATCTAAAGCAAACCCAGAAAGAAATCGGCAATGACCGCACATCCTATGTGCTTGCGGACATTACAAAGCGCAGCGACATTCTGGCTGCAATCGAAAGAACGATGCAGCGATTCGGAGCGCTTGATATTCTCGTCAATAATGCCGGAATGAATATCCGCTCCTCTTTGTCGGAGGCAACGGACGCGGAATGGCATCAGATTATGGACACTAACGCACAAAGTGTCTTCATGTTTTCACAGGAAGCCGTCAAAAAGATGGGCAGCGGCAGTTCCATCATCAATATCAGTTCAGTCGGAGGCGACCGTGCGTTGAAGACCGGTGTGGTTTATGCGGCATCCAAAGCTGCAATCATCCAGATGACCAAAGTCATGGCGATGGAATGGGGCCCGAAGAATATCCGTGTCAATGCGATTGGACCGTGGTATTTTAAAACACCTTTAACGGAAAAGATCTTAAGCGATCCGGAGTATTTGGATTCGATCTTGGCAGTGACACCGATGAAACGGGTCGGGGAGTTGCCGGAAGTGGCATCACCGGTCGTGTTTCTGGCTTCGGATGCAGCAAGTTACATTACGGGGCAGACGCTTTTCGTCGATGGCGGCATGTCCATCCATGGATTTTCATAAGAAAGTGGACATCCTTCCTGATTTCAGGAAGGATGTTTTTCGTTCTGACGTAAAAATGATATGATAGAGAGCAGTAAGCGGAGAAGGAGATTTCTAAATGACAGTTCTGGATCATAAAAAAGAATTACTTGAAACGGCACATCTCTACAAGATCTTCAGAGACAACGAAGATACGGAGCGTGAAGCGAAAGCCCATTTATTTGCGAAGAAAATCTTGAAGAATAATTTCATCATCGGCTTTGCCGGCCATTTTTCATCCGGTAAGTCATCCATGATCAACGCGCTGACAGGTGAGACTTTATTGCCATCCAGCCCGATTCCGACGAGTGCCAATATCGTTAATGTCCAGAAAGCGGATAAGGACTTCGCCATCGTCAATATGCGAAACGAGAAGCCTGTCTATTTTCCCGAGAATTACGATTTTAACGCTGTTAAGGAATTCTGCAAAAGCGGGGATGTCACACAGATCGACATCGGCCACCAAGCTTCTGTCTTGCCGAAAGGCATCACCGTCATGGATACGCCTGGCGTCGATTCGACGGATGACGCTCACCGGCTGTCGACAGAATCGGCTCTGCATGTGGCAGACATGGTCTTTTATGTCATGGACTATAACCATGTGCAATCCGAATTGAATTTCAATTTCACGAAAGAACTGCAGAAATACACCGAGCTGTACTTGATCGTCAACCAAATCGACAAGCATCAAAGCAGCGAAATGAGCTTTGCGGATTTCCAGCAAACCGTACATGATTCGTTTGCAGCATGGGGAGTCGTTCCAAAAGGCATCTTCTTTACATCTTTGAAGGACTTCACTTTCCCTGGCAATGATTTCGAACAGGTCAAAGAATTGGTGTCATCGACCATGCAGAACTGGAAAGGCCATATCGGCGAAGCTTCGGATTCGGCCTTGGACCAATTGAAGGATGAGCACATCAAGTTTTTGGAAGATGAAAAAGCGGAGCGCCTGCAGGCATTTTCTGAAGTTCTTGATCCGGAAGAATGGGAAATGCGTGAAGACTTGAAAAAGGAAAACGCATTGGTGTCACGCAGAATGTCTGTGCAGGATTTTGAAAACTGGCAGGCCAAATTCGAAAAGAGCCGCAAGGAACTATTGGAAAACTCGAATATCATGCCCTATGAACTGCGCAGCGCATTGACAAGCTACTTGGAGTCGGTCCAACCGAATTTCAAAGTAGGTATGCTGTTCAGCGGCAAAAAGACAGAAGAAGAACGCCAGAAAAGAAAACAGGAAGTGGACGAGCGGCTGGAGTCGACCGTTTCTTCCCAAATCACCAACCACCTGAAGAAATTGATGAAGGCTTCTTTGAAGGATGCTGGATTATTGACCGACAGTGAATCCCTGGCGATCGATGATATGGTCTTTGATGTGCCATTTGCTATAGTCGAAGATCAAACCCCAACAGGTGCTTCCACGACGGGAGATGCCGTGCTGAATTTTGCCAACAGCATCTCTACAGCTGTCCAGCGCTGGTTTATCCGCGAAACGGACGGCTGGAAAAAAGCGCAGGAAGAAAAGTTCGAAGGACTGACGGATGATGTCAGCACGGAAATTGACATGAAAGCACAAAATCTGTCCAGAAAAGTACTGGCGATCCAGACGCTTGAAGAAATGGACAGCAAAATCGACAAAGTGAAAAAATCCTATTCGGCGATGCTGCCGAAGCAAAAAACAGCCGCCGAAGAAAGAGTGGATCAATGGCTGGAAGAGTTTGAGGTTTCCATTGAAGAGATGACTGAATTCGATCCGGCGATGCTGGAAAAGGATGACCAGCAACAGGTCGAACAGGAACAACAGACTGAAGTGCTTGAAGTGGCGGCATTCGATGAAAAAGCTGTACTTGAACGTGCCAACCGCACCGCAGAAGTGATCAACCCGATCAAAGGCTTTGCCGAAACGGCTGCCTATTTGAAACGGAAAGCCGGCCGCCTGGAAGGACAGGAATTTACCATCGCATTATTCGGTGCATTCAGTGCCGGGAAATCGTCATTTTCAAATGCCTTGATGGGTGAAACTGTCCTGCCGGTATCACCGAATCCGACGACGGCAACCATCAACCGGATCCGTCCAGTTACGGAAAAGCATCCGCACGAAACCGCGGATGTGCGTTTGAAGACCCGTGCCCAGATGACGGAAGATGTTAAAAACTCCTTCCATGTACTGGGGATTGAAGTGACGTCTTTGGAAGATGCCTACGCCAAGTCGCTGAAATTGCCGGAGGATACGCCGACTGAACAGCAGGTCCATAAATCGTTCATCATCGCCTTCAACAAAGGCTATGAAGGCTTCAAGGACCGTTTGGGTGAAACCGTCCGGACAGACCGGGAAGAATTCGGTTTGTATGTAGCGAAAGAAGAAAAAAGCTGCTTTGTCGATGAAATCGACTTTTATTATGATTGTGAACTGACGCGCAATGGCGTAACGCTGGTCGATACGCCGGGAGCGGATTCCATCAATGCGCGGCATACCAATGTCGCCTTCGAATACATCCGCAACGCTGATGCCATCCTGTTCATCACGTATTACAACCATGCGTTTGCGCGGGCGGACCGGGAATTCCTGATCCAGCTGGGCCGAGTCAAAGATGCCTTTGAAATGGATAAAATGTTCTTTGTCGTCAATGCCATCGATTTGGCCAACGACGAGCAGGAAAAAGATGCGGTCGTCACTTATGTGAAAGACGAGCTGCAGCGTTTCGGCATCCGGTTCCCAAGGTTGTTCGGAGTATCCAGTCTGTTAGCGCTGCGTGACCGGGAACATTCCGGCATGCCGCAGTTTGAGGAAGCGTTCCAGCATTTCCTGAAGGAAGAGCTGAAAGGCATGGCCGTCCAATCACTGGCGGAGGAAGAACAGAAAACGGTGGATCGTTTTCGGAGCCTGATCGAACATACGGAAAAAAACCTGATGCGAAAAGACGAACGGCTGGAAGAACTCAAGCATCTTGAACAGCAGCTGCGCATCCTGTTTGGCGCTTCCATCGCGAAACTATTGGAGCGCGAAGCCCTGCAGGAATTGGATGAATTGCTGTATTACGTCAATCAGCGGGTTTTCTACCGCTTCAACGACTTTTTCAAAGAAGCATTCAACCCGTCGGTCTTTTCAAACAAATCGGCGCAGCAAGCCTTGGATACCGCGTTGCAGGACATAAACGAAATGACCGGCTTTGATTTCCAGCAGGAATTGCGTGTCACCAATTTCCGCCTGGGCCAGTTTATCGAAAAGAAACTGGAAATGCGCTTTAAGGAAGACACGGCCAAGCTGAAAGAACTGAATCCGGACTTTTCATTTACACCGTATGAAGTCCAGGAAGCAGGTTCGTTGAATATTGCTAAACCATTCACGGATGCCGATTATTCATCGGTCAAATCCTATTACAAGAACAATAAGAGCTTCTTTGAGAAAAATGAAAAAGAGAAGCTGCGTGATGCACTGCAATCCATGATGGAGCCGGATGCCTTGCGTTATTTGGAAAAAGAGAAAAAAGAACTCGGCAACTGGGCGGAATTCTGGATCGAGCAGGAAGCGGAAGGCTTACGCCAGCATATTCTCCGCCAAGCCGTCGATCAGATCGATTCGGAGCGTACTTTGCTTCAGCAATCTGAAAGATTGGCACAATGGAAAGAGCTGTATTCAAATTTGATGGACGGAAGGGTGTAGACGATGTCTGTGTTTATAGAAACGATCGATACCGAAAACCATAAATGGATAGATGCACGATTTGACTTGAAGGACCCGTCAGCAGGCCACAAGATGTACAAAGAAGAACATGTCGCCGGGGCCGTCTTTTGGGATCTGGAAAAAGACCTATCGGATATGTCCTCGAATGAAGGGCGGCATCCAATGCCTTCACACGAGCAATTGACTGAATTGATTCGTTCAAGCGGATTGAACAAGAACGATTCGATTGTCATTTACGACCAGGGCGGTTCTCCTTTTGCGGCACGTGCCTGGTGGCTGCTGAAATATGCAGGATTCGAAGAGGTCCATATCAGCCAAAAAGGCTTTCATGAACTGAAAGAGCAGGGAATTGCAGTTTCTGCTGAAGTGCCAAACCCTCAACGCATAGACTATGAACCGGATTTCAACAGTGAAATATTCGCTGATCAGGCATACGTGAAAAATGTCATCAGCGGCGACGAATTAGGAGTTCTGGTTGATGCACGTTCTGCAGTGCGTTATGCGGGACTTGAAGAGCCGATCGATCCTGTTGCAGGACGGATTCCAGGAGCGCGAAATCTGGACTGGGCGCAATTCGTTTCTCAGGGTGAGTTCCAGTTGAATGAAGACATCAGCCATATCGTACAGAAGCATGAACCAGCTGTCGTCTATTGCGGCAGCGGCGTAACAGCAGCGGCACTTTATGCCATCTTGGCTGAAAAAGGCTATGATCAGCTGAGACTTTATATGGGCAGTTTCTCAGACTGGATTACAGACGCAGAAAACGTCGTGGAATTTGACCGCGGCGAACATCCGGAAGCAGCGGATGATGAAACCAAAGCGATATTGGCGAAATTGATCGAAGAAGGCTATTCAGGCGAGATGCTGATGAAAAAGTTCGAATACGAAAAATCATTATTGGAAGAAAAATAAAAAAATCCCCGGCAACAATTTCTGTTGTCGGGGATTTTTCTGGTTATTCGATTCGCTCTGCAGTGCGCGTTAAGAGTACCCGGATAATCTGATGATTTTCCATTTCGCGTACGGTGATGGTATGGGTCGGCAATTCAACCGACTCGCCTTCACTGATATCTGTATTCTTCAACTGGATCCAGCCGCCGATGGTATCGACATCTTCACTGTCATCAAACTCGATGGCGAAACGATCTTCCAGATCAGACAAGAGCACGCGGCCGTTCAATAAATAATTATTGATATCGACGGCTTTGATCTCGTCGCGTTCGTCTTCGTCAAACTCATCGCGGATTTCCCCGACGATTTCCTCCAAAATATCTTCCATCGTGATGACGCCGGCAGTTCCGCCGTATTCATCGACGACTATCGCCATGTGGACATGCTCTTTCTGCATTTTCAGCAACACGTCCTGTATCGGCGCCATGTCATGGACAAAAGGAATATCGTGGATGACGATGCTGTCGTTCAAATCTTGTTTATAGGTGTAATTGGTCAGCATTTCCTTAACGTTGACAAAGCCGATAATATCATCTTTGTCACCATGTTCAGTGACGGGATAACGGGTGTACTGATGGTCACGCACAATCTCCATTAAATCGTCATGGCTCATCTCAAGTGAAATGGTCTCCATTTGTGTCCGCGGCAGCATGACATCTTTTGCCAGCCGTTCATCGAAAGAAAAAATATTCTGCATATACGATAGTTCCGTTTGATTGATTTCACCGCTGTTGTAACTTTGCGTCATGATGATCTTCAACTCTTCTTCCGAATGGGCATGCTCGTGCTCAGACGGCTCAATGCCGAAAGCGCGCAGCAACAAACGTGCTGATCCATTCAACACCCAGATGAATGGCAGTAAAATGACGCCAAACAGATAGAGCGGGCGGGCGAAGATAAGGGCCATTTTCTCTGCATACTGAATCGCCAGAGTTTTAGGGGCCAATTCGCCGATCACCACGTGCAAAAAGGTTATGACGGTAAATGCGATGATAAAGGAAAAGATCGACGCAGTCGGTTCTTCTATTCCAAAGTTTTCAAAAACCGGATGCAGGATCCGTTCGACAGTCGGTTCACCCAGCCAACCAAGGCCAAGCGCCGTTACTGTAATTCCCAATTGGCAAGCGGATAAATAATAATCCAAATTGCTGGTGATTTTCTTCGTCAAGATGGCATTTTTATTGCCTTCTGATACAAGTTGATCAATGCGGGACATCCTGACACGGATAATTGAAAATTCCGATCCAACAAATAAAGCGGTCAGCCCGATTAAAAGAGCGACCAAAAACAAATTGAGAATGAGTATACTGTCCAATTCGTCCCTCCGATTGGGAGGGTTCACCTCTGCTTTCTATAAGTAAAAACAGTATACCATATTTAGGCATGCTTTTGCTTTGCGGGTGGATCATTGAAAAATTCAAACCAAACATATTGAATGCCACGGCGAATAAACTTATGATGGGAAGAGAGAAAAGGAGTGGTTAGATGAAAGTGCTATGGCATGGGGGAACGATCTATACAATGGAAACTGAAGGCGCTACTGCAGAAGCGGTATTGGTGTCGGATGGTCATATAGAGAAAATCGGTACGTATGAGGAGTTAAAGCAATGGGCTGACAAGGAAATCGATCTGCAGGGAAAAAGCATGTACCCGGGATTTGTCGATAGCCATATGCATATGATCGGCCATGGCGAAAAGCTGATGCGTGTCGATTTATCGAAAATCGGAAGCTCTGAAGAAATGCGGGAGCAATTGGTCGAATCCACCAAAGGATTGAGCAAAGAGGAATGGTTTATCGGAGAAGGCTGGAACGAAAACAATTTTGCAGACCGCAAAATTTTCCACCGCCATGAACTTGATGAAATCAGCGAATCACCGATGTTGCTGAAACGGGTATGCCGTCATGCGATTCTGGCCAATTCCCGTGCTTTGACACTTGCCGGCATCACAAAAGACAGCCAGGATCCTGAAGGCGGTGTAATTGTGCGTGATGCTGACGGAGAGCCGACCGGCTATCTGTTGGACGCTGCACAAGATCTTGTCGCCAATCAGGTACCGGAGGTCAGCGTTGAGTATTTGACGCGTGCCCTGCAAAAGTCAGTAGACAATTTACTGTCGCTTGGTTTGACGGGTGCACATACGGAAGATATGGGCTATTACGGCCATTATTCACGCCCTTTGCAGGCATTCAAGAATGTCATCGGCGATCAGGTGAAATTCCGTGCGCATCTGCTTAGAGCACATAGCGCATTTGAAGACATGATGGAAAACGCGACATACGCTGAACCGTTTGTCGATCCGGGCCCGATGAAAATCTTTTCGGACGGATCAATCGGCGGCCGCACAGCATTGTTGAGCAAACCGTATAACGATGATCCATCAACTATCGGCGTCGCGATCCAATCAGATGAGGAATTCAAGCGCTTGGTCTCTATAGCACGCAAACATGGGGAAGCTGTAGCTATACATGTCATCGGGGATCTGGGATTGGAAATGGCATTGGATGCTATTGAAGCCCATCCGGTGCCTGCAGGTAAACGTGACCGCCTCATTCACGCAATGGTGGTTCGTGAAGATTTGGTGGAGCGCATGAAGAAGATTGATGTAGCGTTGGATCTCCAGCCGAGCTTTGTGACATCTGATTTCCCTTGGGTTGTGGAGCGTCTGGGTGAGAGTCGGTTGGAATGGGCATATGCCTGGAAAAAACTGCTCGACCATGGCTTGATTTGTGCTGGAGGATCGGATGCGCCGATCGAAGAGGTCGATCCGTGCCTCGGCATCTATGCGGCAGTAACACGCAGAAAGCCATATGAAACCCATGAAGGTTTTCAGCCTGAAGAAAAACTGTCGCGTTTTGAAGCGATCCAGCTTTATACAAGCGGCAGTGCAGCAGCCATCGGAAAGGAAGCGGAACGCGGTGTGATCCGTGAAGGCTTTGATGCCGATTTCACGATTTTCGATCGGGACCTGTTCTCAGGAAATGAAGAACAGATTCTGGAAGCTCAAGTTGCCGTGACGGTTGTGGCAGGAGAAATCATGTACCAAAAAGGCGGGATGGAGTAATGGCAAAAGAAGCATACATCATTACCGGAGCATCCAAAGGGATCGGTTTTGAATGGAGCCGCCAGCTTAGTGAAGCGGGTCATTTGGTCATCGGGATCGCACGCACCGAACCGGAAAATTGGCCGGGTGGGCATTTTCTGCCATTCGATCTGACCCGTCTGGAAGCAATTGAAGAAATCGTAGCACAGGCTTTAAATCTGATTCCTGGAGAAACCGAAACGATTGTCTTGGTAAATAACGCGGGAACTATCGAACCGATTGGACTTGCCCACACCAATGACTCGGCACAGGTCAGCCAAAGCATCGTGCTCAACTTGACGGCGCCGATGCTGCTTTGCGGTGCTTTCATCCGGCAGCTGAAAAGCAACTCAGCCGAGAAGAAAATCGTCAATACTTCTTCAGGAGCGGGACGTAAAGTCTATGAAGGCTGGAGCGCTTATTGTGCCGGAAAAGCGGGACTTGATCATTTCAGTTCGTGTCTGGATGCGGAAAATAATGATGTGAAAGTGGTCTCTGTGGCACCGGGAATCATCGATACCGCCATGCAGCAGAAAATTCGCCAAAGTGAAGCGGCCGATTTCCCATTAGTCGAGAAATTCCTGGATTACAAAGAGAGCGGATTGCTCAGCAGTCCGGAAGAAACGGCTCGCTTATTGATGGAAATGACCCAACGAGTTGATTTTAAGGAATTGCCGACCATTTTGGACATCCGTAATTTACCGCAAGCAGGAAAGGGGAGCTTGGAGTGAGTAAAACACCGGACAACATCCTGATGAAACTGGCTGATGCTAACCAAGCCGGTATCGACATGGCAAGCCCGAAAGCCGTGGTCACTTTTTTGCTGGCACAAGGCGAAAAAGAATCCATCCTTTTCTTCTATAAGTCCAACAGCGTCGAATTCGATTTCGACAAATTCAATAGTGCTGTAGCAGAGATGAACGATTGTAAGAATTGAGCCCATCATTCACTGTTCGTAAATTCAATTAAGAAAAAATGAACGTTCGTAAAGTGCCAAAACACTTAGCGGACGTTTTTTCATTTTAATTGATGTTGCAATCGTTCTGCATGGTTTAAGCTTTTTACATAAGCACCCTCATCGAGGAATAGTAAGTTACACTATACAAAGAAAACTAAAAACACGGAATAGTAAGTGCTATGTAAGGTAAGATGGAATTATAAAGCGTTTAAGTGAAATCCTGTACATCATAAAAAGGGAAGTTGAAACGAAGGGGATGGAAAACTTTGAAGACCGAAAACACATTTCCAAATACAATAAAGACAGTGGAAGAACTGAGGGAAATCACCGGGAAGCCGAGTGAACTCGTAAATAATAAGGTTATTTCATACATAGACGAACATTGCAGCGGTTTTATTGCAAAATCACCTTTTCTAACCTTATCAACAGCTGACGAATCAGGATTTTGCGATGTGTCACCGCGGGGCGACAAAGCCGGATTTGTTTATGTATTGAACGATAAGCAATTGATCATACCGGAAAGGCCCGGTAACAAACGGATGGATTCCATGCGGAACATCTTGTCGAATCCGAATATCGGCCTGCTGTTTCTGATACCAGGGCTCGGTGAAACTTTACGCATCAACGGAAAAGCCAGTGTGATCCACGACGAAGAACTATTGGAGAAAATGGCGGTTAACGGAAAAAGTCCGCTTCTTGGAATCGGCGTCGACGTGGAGGAATGCTTTATTCATTGTGCCAAGGCGTTTAAACGGTCGGAACTATGGAATCCTGAAACATGGGCGGATAAAGAAGAACTTCCAAAAGGTGCGAAAATTTTAGCGGCTCATGCGAAATTGCCGAATGTGGACGAAGAAGCGATCGGCAAACTTCTGGAGAAGAGCTACAGGGACAGCCTGTATTAGAAGGCAGATGGTCGAGGAGAGAAGCAAACATCGATCAACAAGTATCGGAGAGAGGGCGGTCAAATGAAAAGTCATCGTGCTCTATTGATTTCCATTGGTATCGTCGCTGTACTTTTCGTGGCAGTGATCACTTATGGGATTTTGAATGACGAGACTTCGTATAGTACTCACTCAGGTTTGGGTTCAAGTATTTCTCTATCGCCAGATGATGCGACTCTTGCATTTTCTTATTATGAAAATGGAAAGGAAGCTATTTATCTGGGGAGCCTGGAAGACGGGGAAGTGAGGAAAGTGACGGAACCGGCAGAACAGGACCACAGAATGCCTCAATTTTCACCGGTTGGCGAAGGGTTTCTGTATCTGGCGGCTGACAGTGCCGGCGTCCAGTCTCTGCATCACAAAACCGGGGAAACTGGTGAATCCATAAAATTGACCGGAACAGAAGTGCATGTGTCTGACGCTGCTTTTTCACCGGACGGCAGCACTATTTATTATATGGCGATTCCCGCCGAAGACTTTTTAAAGCCTGAAGGGGAGAAAGAAAATGGAGCCGACTTATTTTCAGTGAATGCCGAAGGCGGAGATTTTCTTAAGCTTACTGACAAAGACTCTTTTGCAATGGACGACTTATCGGTTTCAGGCGATGGAACAACACTTTATTATACAGAATTTGATGGTGTGCAACGGCTGGTTGCCTATTCAATCGAAGAAGGGATGGAAAGGGCTTATTTGCCGCAGTACATCAGCAGTGACCTTTACCATCCGGATTTTTTTAATGATGAAGGGCTGCTGGCTTATACAGCAGTATCGGAAGAATCCAAAAATAATGGCTCGCTATTTGAATACGAACTTTTTTTGATGGAAACCTCATCGGGGGAAACGAAAAGACTGACGGATTTCAATGCTTCTGTCGCATCTCCAGCTTTTTTTCATCATGAAAACCGGATCGCTATTTTGATGCAGCCGAATTGGCCAAGTCAACCTGAGGACTATGAGGCAATGACCGTCGATTATAACAGTGGGGAAACGGCATCTGTGAGCTTGGATTTTCCTGAACTGAGCACCGAGTTCCAATCCTCCGCTCTAGTACACTGGCTCGAAAACCCCATAACGGTTACAGGTCTTTATCTTCTGCTGTTCGGTTTGTTGACCGTCTACTGCCAGTCGGTATTGAAAAGAAGATATCTCCCGGTTAAGGTAAGTGCTGTTCTGACCGGCACCATATTGGCAGGCAGCTTTGCAGTCGCTGTTTTCGACCCGTGGACGGCCATCGGTCTATTTGCTTTAGCTGCAGGACTGGCTGTCTGCACGGGAATCATCCTGGTTTTTGCTTATATTTACCGGAGGTTAGGGAAGTCGACAAATGAAACGTAATTGCAGTACTTATAAAAAAACTGTCGACCCAAATGAAGGGCGACAGTTTTTTTGAGTTAAGTGGCTATGTAAAGCGAATGTCACTTGAAGAAGCTCTAGATTATTCATGGCGTAGTTTGAGTGCCGCTATATAGAAGACTTGCGGATTTTAAACGTTTTCTGACGGAGATTCCTATCCAGGCAGCAAGTGCGGCTTTGATGACACCCACTAAAAGGAATGGGAAAAATCCTCCCATAAAGGCACCTGTCCATGACAGGTTTGCGAATATTTTCAACCAGACAGTTCCGAAAGTCAAGGCAACAAACATGCCGATGATATTGGCAATAACTGCATGAGTAACTGTAAAGCCCGTCTTCTCAAGATAATACCCGATAATAAAGGCGGTTGGGATAAAACCAATTAAATATCCGCCGGTTGGTCCAAACAAGCTGCCTAAACCGCCTGACATTTGCGCGAATACCGGAATTCCCACTGCACCGATCCCTAAATAAACCAAAACAGACAATGTCCCGTACTTAGCCCCTAAAATAGTTGCAGCAAGTCCAATTGCTAATGTCTGGCCTGTAATCGGCACTAATGGCAATGGAATAGTTACTTGCGCTAAGACTCCAATAATGGCTGCAAATAATGCTGTAACAATCATCATTCTCAATTTCAAATTCGATTCCGACAAAACTGTACGCCTCCTTATGAGTTAACCTTTTTATTTTATTGGTTAACTCATATACTAGCGTAGTTGAGTAAAATATGTCAATAAGCTTTTTAAAGATAAAACAAGTGATGAATAAAAAACAGAAAAATCACTCTATGGTGTAATGGAATAGTATAAACTAATAAGAAACATAAAGCGATGGGAGGGTTATTATGAGTTGGATCAATGGTGTAATTCCATTCCTTTTGATTTGTATCTTTATATACGGTTTGATAAAACAGATTCAACAGTCTGTAATTTTGCAGAAAACAATTTCAGCTGCCGATTCCATCAATAGAAGGCTACTCATCGGAAATCATTTCTACACCTTTGTATTTGCAGGATTTGTTTTTCTTTTACTGATTAATGTTGTCGTTTATTTTGGGATTATTCCTCAAACTCAAACGATCAGCAATACTGTAAGTCTGTTGACTGTTTTGTTTCTGGTGCTGATGTTCATAGCGAAATTTGCAGTTATACCTAAAGATCAGTTTGAATTTCCTCTATCCATTAAAAGACTGTAGTTAAACTGCTTAATCGACTGCTGAAGGCAGTGGGAATCAGAAATGCATCAAGGTTGGAGGTTTTAGGATGTTCGAACTGATCAAGCGAATTGTAAAAATCAATCCGGGTAAATTGATCCTGTTTGCCAGTCTATTTTACATCGCCAGTGCATATATCATCTACATTATCGAGCCACAAACTTTTCCTAGCCCTTTTGCTGGTTTCTGGTGGGTGATGACGACGGTCACCACTGTAGGTTTTGGTGATTATTCTCCAACCACGGTTCCGGGAAGGATGTTTGGAATATTCCTCTATATATTCGGTATCGGACTCGTTGGTATCATACTTGGGAAAGTGGTGGATTTTTATACTTATTACGGGAGGCTTAAAATGGAAGGAAAACTGGCTTACAAAGGAAAAGATCATTTTTTGATAATCGGCTGGTCAAAAAGTGTACAGAAGACCATCGAAGAAATATTGCTTAGCAGAGATATCAAAACAGATGTTGTGTTGATTGACCATGTGAAAGAGGCGCCCTTTAAGCATGAGCGGTTTCACTATATCCGTGGTAACCCCACGAATACAAAAGTTTTGCAGGAAGCAAACATCGATAGGGCAAACTCAGTATCGATATTCGCTTCTGAAAGTGATTATGAAGTCCAGGCAGACGGTAAAACATTGCTTATCGCATCCGCTATCGAGAGATATGCCGCTGATCAGAAGAGGAATATATACACCATCGTTGAAATCACACATGAAGATCATATCCGAATGTTCCAGCATGCCGGAGTGAATGAATTTGTGCTGTCGAGTGAATCCTTTCCTCAGTTAATGACGAAGTCCATGCTCCATCATGGTTCAAGCCGTTTATTTATGCAGCTGTTGAACCATACCTATGGTGAAAATATTTGGGAAATCGCTCCTTCTCCTTCGTGGCGCATATACAAAGATGCATTCGATGCGTTGAGTGAACAAGGTGCCAATTTGATTGCAGATGGACCTGACTTCAGCATTATTCGCAGGAGGGAAGATCCTATATCTGAAGGTGCACGGCTTTTTATCATTTGTGATCAGGCAACCTATGAAAATTTAAAGTTACAATAACTTCGATAATAGCAAAAAGGAAGACCAGAATCACCCTACAGGCGATTCTGGTCTTCCTTTTTCATGGATATCAGTTTACTTCATCTGTTACTTTGGAATTGTCGATTCTTTTAAATAAAGAAACCAAGTTTTGATTTTCCTGCAGCTTCTTTACTCTTACCGGTTTAAATGATGGAAGCTGTTTATGCATGAGAGACTCTGCAATCGTAGTAAACCAATAAATCAACACCATGAAAATAGATAGTGGCGGAAGAATCAACCAGTACTGGTTCGTCACAAAAACTTCCCTGGAAATCGCAATCATTCCTGACAGTTCATAAATTTCCAGCACCAAGCGGGGAGAATCAGACTGATACAGCGCTCCACCGACAAAAACAGATAAAATACCCAAGTGCACGAACATTTGAAGCACCTGCACAATGTGCTGTACCCACATCAACAGCAATTTTGGCCAGATCTGTGGCTGGATGTGTTTGGCTAGAATCCAACTCAGGGAACCTCCCATTAACACTGAACTCAAGACGTATTCTTTTTTCAACGACTCATTTATCTCGTTTCCGATTGCGCTGGTCGTTACAGGCAACACGATCACTGTCATAATGAACTTTTCAAAGACAGCATTCCGTTCGATTTCATTCCGTTCCATAAACAGTTCAATGGCTGTGTAGAAAACGAAAAAAGGAATGAACATTGTCAGCAGGATAAAAGTGATGCCTTTGGGACTGAAATCCGATCGCAGATAGCACCGCCGAATAAAGCAGGCGTCACACTGATCAGGACGATTCCAATAACGCCGAATAGAAATTTCATGGAAATCTTTATTACTTTCTTCATTCCGACCTCTTATATTTTGGGATTAACCTGGTAAGTGTATTCAAGTCAAAAAATACTCCCTGTAGATATAAAAGGTCAGTCCAATTACGATTAAGAGGTAAAGGACGGAACCGATGAAAATATATGATCTTCCTGCTGAATGGGCTTCCCGCTCCATCCGAATCCCCGTTTGCCCTTGAATGGACATGTCCAACTGGCGGCTGGCCATGCCTCCTTTAGATTTGAAAAAATAAATGAGGACCAATGCAAGTCCCGCAAAAGGGATAGCAATATCCAAAAAAGCCATTTGCAGAATAGCAGCTGCCACCCAATTGCCTAAAATCAACACAGCTAAAGTGATTAAAATAATCAGCCAATTTTTCATATATACCTCCAGTTTGAATTTTTTGAAAAAAATGTTAATTTCTTTGTATTCTATACGTTAACATAGAAGATGGGTTTCAGAAAATGAAATATTCATAAATGAGAAGCTGAAATTACTATTTTTTATTTCCTTTATGTATAACCTGTAAGCGAAAAGATTTTTCCGTAATCTTCTGTTTAATAATGGTAAACTTTATTTATCGTATTTATCTGTCTATTTAAAACAGAAAGCAGGGACAATTATGGACAATATAAAATTGGAAAAAGCCTTACAGCATGCTGGTATCGATTCAGCAGAGTATCTTGGGGAAGGGGCGTGGCATTACGCATGGAAAGTATCGCGAGCTGGTATCGATTTAGTGTTGCGGATCCCGAAAGCTAGTGCCTATGGCAAGCAGGTCCCGTTCGATGAAGAGACTTTAAAAGCAGATTACGGGGGAACTGAACTTTATTACCGAACCGTCAATAAAGCAGTTGCTGGAGCAGCGCCATCATTTTTTCAATACCATGTGTCCCCAGAGCTTACGTATACACTCGAGTCTTTTGGAGGAGAAAAGATCGATTTACATAAACTCACCGATGGAGAAGCTTACCGGATAGGCCGGGAGATCGGATACATCCATCGTAAGACAGAAGAGATTCCCCATGGATTGGAAGGTTTCGGTTATCTGAAATGGTCACAAACTCAAGGGCTGCAAGGCAGTCTGTCAGGAAGTGCTGAAGCATTTCTTATAGAAGAAAGTGAAGAGCATTTAGCGGATTACCAAGCATTAAGTGCAGTCCTTCCTGAGTTCGAAGACAAAACGCTCGGCGAAGCGATCCGCATGTCCGTAGAACTTAGAAAACAAACATTCACAAAGACTTTGTTGGTCAATCAGGATGTCTCACCGGAGAATATCTTGATGAATGATAACCGGGTCGTTGTAATCGACCCTTTTCCAAGTGTTTACTATCCGCGAGGAATGGCTGGAAATTTTATGAATTTGTACGAAACTTTCTTTGTCGCTTTAGCGGATACAGATCGCTATAAACAACATGATTTTAGTGCAGTTGCACATATTTTGAGAATGATCGGAAATGGATTTTTAGAAGGCTATAGCGAAGGGGATGCACATATCGCCAATCAAGTAAGAGGAGAACAACTGCTGCAGCTTTTGGAAACAGCAAACATACACCATCAATTGCTGTCGGAAGACATGACCGAAGGAATTCGGATTCGCTATGGAACAAAGCAGCAGATAGAAAATCGCCTGATGCTGCTTTCCAAAGAGTTAAAAAGATTGGGGGCTTCTGAAGCTGGGAATCTAGCAAAATCAGTCCAATCAGCTTACCGCGAGTAAAACAGTAGTTGGTGAAGGGAAAGATTTACCGAAATGAAAGTCTTCCAGATCAAGTGAACCAACTGCACGAATACTATTGATTTGGATGGGGGCGACTATATGGATGAATTGGAGTATGCAAGGTTTTACGAAAAAACCGGAAAGGTAAACGGATGGGACTTCAGCCAATTGCAAGTTTCCGTCAATGGGACAGGATGGCAATTCAATGATGAAGTAATCAAAAGGTGCAATAAAACAAAAATCTTGTTGGACATCGGTACGGGGGGAGGAGAAAACCTGTTAGCACTTGCTCCTACCGTACTGCTGGCAGTTGGAATTGATTCATCAAATGGAATGATTGATTCGGCAAAAGAAAACCTGAAAAAAATGAAGTTAGCTAACCTGCGTTTTGTGAAGATGGATTCCGAGAATTTGTTTTTCCCTCCAGATTTCTTTGATGTCGTCACCTCTCGCCACGCTCCTTTCGATTCAAATGAAGTCGCTCGAGTGTTGAAAAGCGGCGGGGTATTTTTAACGCAGCAAGTGAGCGAAGACGATAAACTGAATATCAAAAATACCTTTGGACGCGGCCAGTCTTTTGGGGATGCTGATGGGGCATTGAAACGAAAATACATGAAGGAATTAAAAGCTGCCGGTTTTTCTGTAGTGCAGGCATTCGATTATGACGCCAAAGAATATTATCAACGGCCAGAAGATCTCCTGTTTCTGCTCCAACACACACCAATCATTCCTGATTTCGGCAAAAAGATGAAAGACCTTCGCCTTTTCGATGAGTTCATCAAAAACAATCAAACAGCAAAAGGAATTTGCACAAATGCTAAACGGTTTTTGCTCATAGCAACTAAATAAGCACTTTCAAATTTTTCATAACGGAGGACATGATGAGACATACCATGGGGTTGGATAATGAATACTTCAGACTGATGAAAGAAGGAAAGAAAAGAATCGAGGTGCGGCTGAACGATGAAAAGCGTAGAAAAATTAAAGTTGGAGATACTATCAAGTTTAAAAAGCTTTCTGGACAAGATGAAGTGATGGAAGTTGAAGTTACCAATCTTACAACTTATTCAGGCTTTCAAGAAATGTATAAGCAAGTACCTTTTGTGGATATGGGTTGTGGAGGGTGGACAATGGACAGGATGATTAATGGAACGTTTGAAATCTATTCTAAAGAACAAGAAACACAATGGGGTGCATTGGCGATAGAGGTGAAATTGTTTTAGGGCAGTTGATTAGATTGACAAGGGAAAATAAAATCATTATTCCGGAGACCGCGACAGTCCTGGGAGTTCGACTGGACAGGCGTGATAACTTAATCTTATCGGCACCTCATGGGATTGACGATCCCACCAGTTTGGTCGTTAAACCATCTCCATAAGTTCACCGCAGATATCGGCAGGATTGAAGTTTATAGAAGTCGGATGGAACAGAAGAATTGGAAAAGGTATTGGCCAAAACTTAGGATAAAGAATCTGGATTAAACGAAGTCTCTCAATGAGGATACAATATTCGTTTTGTATATCTGAAGAAGGGAAAATTGATAAATCACAATAAAGTTACAAACTAATCATTGATTTTAGAAAAAATTTGTTTTATTCACTCTTCAGGTTGTATAGAATAAGATTAGATTGAAAGCGTTATTATAAGGGGGAAAGACAACTAGAGACGTTCAGCAGAAGATGGGCTGTGTTTAGGCTACTTAGAAATCAACAGGGGGAATAACGAACGTATGAAAGTATTGAAAGCATGGAATCAGATTAGTCTTGTAAAGCAAATATTGATAGGGCTGATATTAGGGGTCGTACTGGCTGTTTTGATTCCAGAAGCAGCAAAATCATTGACCATCTTTGGTACTTTATTTGTAGGCGCACTGAAGGCAATCGCGCCTGTATTGGTGCTATTTTTAGTGATGGCATCAGTCGCGCAGCATAGAAGCGGCAAGCCGACAAATATGAAAACAGTTATATTTCTTTACTTATTAGGAACGTTTTTGGCCGCATTGATTGCTGTCATCGCCAGTTTCATCTTCCCGGTAAGCATTGCCTTGACTCAAGGTGCTGAGGATTTGGCGGCTCCGGGTAATGCGATTGAAGTTATTAAAACTTTAGTGTTGAACATTGTCGATAATCCAGTAAGTGCGCTTTACAACGCAAACTATATCGGTATTTTAGCTTGGGCGATTGTCATTGGTTTGGCGTTGAGAACGGCCGCTGATAACACAAAATTAGTAATCACTAATTTCTCGGATGCAGTAGCTAAAATGGTTGGCTGGGTCATCAAGTTTGCACCACTTGGCATCATGGGTCTAGTGATTGAGTCCATTACGACAAACGGGCTTGGGGCATTGCTGAGTTATGGGAAATTGCTCGCTCTTTTAATTGGATGTATGCTTTTTGTGGCGCTTGTGGTCAATCCGCTTATCGTTTTTATGAACATTCGCCAGAATCCATATCCACTTGTATTTAAGTGCTTGAGAGAAAGCGGCATTACGGCTTTCTTCACGCGCAGTTCTGCAGCAAATATCCCAGTAAACATGACGTTATGTGAAAAGCTGGGATTGGACAAAGACACATATTCTGTATCAATACCACTAGGAGCAACTATCAATATGGCAGGTGCCGCTGTTACCATTACTGTTCTGACGCTCGCTGCTGTGCATACGCTTGGCATCCAAGTGGACATCCCTACAGCGATTATCCTTAGCGTATTGGCCGCAGTATGTGCATGTGGCGCTTCCGGTGTTGCGGGCGGATCGCTTTTGCTGATTCCTTTAGCTTGCAGTTTGTTCGGCATTCCTGCTGATGTGGCTATGCAAGTAGTAGGTGTTGGCTTCGTGATAGGCGTGCTGCAAGATTCATTTGAAACATCGCTCAACTCTTCAACAGACGCACTTTTTACAGCAACAGCTGAATACAAGAAGCGACTGAAGGAAGGCGAAAAAGTGAATTTCAAAGAAGTATTTGAACTCAATAAACCATCCGAAAATTTGGTGAAGAGTTAAATTTTTGAATCATTCGCTATGAATAACGTGATGCAATTCTTGTATCATGATGTGAACCAGTAAACTTAGACATGTACAAAGCGTCGTTTTGGGCTACTTGATTTTCGGATTCTTTCGGAATGAAAGTAGCCTATTTTTTTATGCGATCTTCTTGGATTTTCGTGTCCACCTTTTTGCTTAACTGCTAAAAAGGACTACATGGTGTACACTTACGTTAGAAAAGAGTGGATTTGACATGGCATTTGCTGAAGCAAGATATTATTTTTCTCAAGAAAGGGTGCTGAATGATGGAGTATGAAACAGTGATGCAGGAGCTTGAAGCATTAGGCAAGGAACGGATGAAAAAAATATACCTATCCAATGGCGCGGTTGAACCTGTTTTCGGCGTAGCTACAGGCGCCATGAAACCGATGGCCAAGCAAATAAAAAAAGATCAGCCATTAGCTGAACAACTGTATGCAACCGGCAATTACGATGCCATGTATTTTGCGGGCATCATTGCAGATCCGATAGCAATGACCGCAGCTGATTTCGACCGATGGATGGATGGTGCCTATTTCTATATGATATCGGATTTTGTAGTAGCGGTGACGCTTTCCGAATCGGATATTGCGCAGAAAGTGGCCGATAAGTGGATTGAGAGTGGTGAGGAACTGAAGATGTCTGCCGGTTGGAGCTGTTACTGCTGGCTTTTGGGGAACCGGAAGGACCATGAGTTTTCTGAAAGCAAGATTTCCTCGATGCTCGATAAAGTGAAAAACTCAATACACGATTCACCTGAACGTACGAAATCTGCCATGAACAATTTTTTGTACACGGTGGGGATTTCCTATGTGCCGCTAACTGAAAGAGCGATTGAAGTTTCCAAAGAAGTCGGTGTAGTGGAAGTGAAGCGTGACAATAAAAAAAACAGTTTCCTGAATGCTTACGAGAGCATTCAAAAAGATGTGGCTAAAGGCAGAGTGGGGTTCAAGCGAAGATATGTCAGATGCTAATGGGAGAGGGCAAGTCCATGATGGACATGCCTTTTTTGATATCAACAGATTCTTTCAGAACAGAACAATATAAGGAAATCAAAAAATTTTTTTACTCCTCACGAAGCTTTTTGGATGCATAGCCTATATACAAAAAGACAAATCCGGTGAACGATGTAGCAATAGCAAAAAGAAAGCCGAAAAAGCTCACCCCGATTCCAGCCTTTACAATAGGAGCAATGATTCCAAGAAAAATAGCATACACTAAAAAAGGCAGAAGAAATGCGGTAATGTAGCCCGAATGGATCCACCGGTGGTGTTTGTTTCCGACAAATTTGCTTACAGAAAAACTTAGCAGTGCAATATAGCTAGCTAAAATTAAAATCACATCAAGACCTCCAGTTCGTCATTTCACAATAGAAGAGTTGGAATTAGTTTACCCTTTTAAAGTGAAGCAAATACAAGAACTGACGAATAAGTTGCTGAATATAGGTCTTGAGAGAAAAGAGGTAGAAAACAGGATGAAAAGAGTAGATGTAGTCTATGTCCTTTTGTTCGACAGCAAGAAAGAAAATATCCTGACGGTGAAAAATAATACATTGGATTCCCCGTACTATACACTTCCTGGAGGAGCAGTTGAAACCGGCGAAACTTTGGAAGAAGCAGCTATACGTGAAGTGAAGGAAGAGACGGGATTGGATATTGAAGTAGGAGGCATGTATGCGGTGAGTGAAGCGTTTTTTGAAGAGCGGGGACATCACGCCATTTTCTTTACGTTCGAAGGGAAAATCGTTGGCGGAGAAATTAACCGGTCGCCTACTGACGAAATAGAAGAAGTTATTTGGATGGATGAAAATACAGCAGAAAAGTATGCGTATGTTCCAAGTGAGGAAAAAGGCTCAATACATAGGAAGACAACTATTCCATACGTTCTTCGCGGGAAAGTATTTCATTAAGAATGAATAAGGATGGATGAATATTATTATATAATGTGGCTGGCCCGTGTTATAATAAAGAACTTAGGGCAATTATTATTAGTGCCTCAATTGAACGGATGCCAAAAAGCCTCCGCTTATGGAAAGAATATGGAGGTGTAACAAAATGAATAAACGATGGACTTTTAAAGAAATCAAAGCATTTGTCGAAAAAAACTCAGACAGTAAATTATTATCGACGGAATACCACGGTTTTTCTCAAAAGCTGCTGTTTAAATGTGCATGCGGCAATAACTTCGAAAAAACATTTACGAAATTCAATACGAAAAACCAGCGTAAATGTGACGTATGCCAGCCGCCAAAAGCGCCACGAGGCGAATAAGATACGAACAAAGCCCCAGTTTCTGAACTCAGAAACTGGGGCTTTGTTATGTCTGATCAGAAATTCAGATCACCTCTTTGTTAGCTGTCGGCATTTATTTATTTCGAATACTGAACTGATATTGCATATTGGTGATCGCCAAAATACCGATAATGATGAAAATACTGAACAGCTGTGATGATTCTGAAGCCATCGAATAGAAAAGAAGCAGAACAATCGCTCCCAGCAACAGGGAATTCATGGTGATATGGGTTTTGTACAAACCGCCAAGCATTACATGCTTTTCACCGTCATCCGAAACATTCAGTAGTTTTTCAGCATATTTCTTATCACTGATAGTAGGCAAGTCTCGTTCCGGGTACATATTCTTCATAAGTCCCGGGAGGATGATGGATATGTTGAAACTGAAGACAATCAGTACAAAACCCAAAAGCAGCAGCCATAGCGGCTGGATGGTCAGGATGCTTAGGCTCATTGATGCTAAACTGAGCAGAATTGCCAGAGTGGAACTGAGGCTGGCATCCGAATACTTTTTGTACATACGTCCTTCAGCTGCATCTTCTTCGTCTCCGGTCAAGTCCTGTTTAGCGAGAATGCGGACACTGAAATAACAGTATGCTGAAAAGACAACCAGAGCTGCAGCGATGGCAAGAATGATTATGTTTCCTGCGTAGGCGTATGGCGACAAGTCTATACGGATATCGCCATCCAGGACAGCAAGCATACCAAAAAATCCTATCAGCGAACCGATCAGCAATTGACCACTTATTCTTCCGAATTTTTTCATTCCAGTTCCTCCTCCTCAAATTGAAAAATCTCTTCGACGGGTTCTTCAAAGACACGTGCGATTTTCGTGGCAATCAACAGAGAAGGCATAAATTCTTCCCGTTCAATCAAACTCACTGTTTGTCGGGAAATCTTTGCCCGCTTGGCTAGTTCTGTTTGGTTGATGCCCAATCGAGCCCGTAATTCCTTCAATCGTGTTTTCATGTCTTCACCTCACTCTATCTAAAGGGTAACTGATTTGTTTCAAAATGACAACTATATTAGTCAAATTGAAAAGTATCTTTGTCTTATTAGTTTAAATCATGAGGATAAAAGTTAATGAATTGACTTTTGCAATAAAAGGATGATATATTTTAATCAATTAGAGACAACGAGAGTCTGTAATATCTTTAAAAGGAAAAAGGAGGCCGTTATGAAATATTCAAATGCAACGAACTATGCCTTGCATACAATGGTGCACTTAATCCGTTTGCCGCTAAATAATACGATAGGTGTTCAGGAATTGGCGGAATTTCAAAAGCTGTCACCGACTTATCTGTCGAAGATTTTGACCAAGCTTACGAAAGCCGGACTGATTGAATCCACACCAGGCGCGAAAGGCGGATACAAGATTTCGAAGTCCCCGAATGAAATTTCATTTTTGGATGTCATTACGGCGATTGAAGGGGATACCAATTTGTTTAATTGTTCCATCCATCGTCATGAAGGCTGTCTGATTGAAGGAGTCATGAGACAATCTGAAGAAAACATGAAAGAAGAGCTTCGGAAGCGCCTCTTGATCGATATTGTGATAAAGATGGAAGAAAAGAGCCAGAGAACAGAAAACATCAACTAAAGATTCAAGAAAGAAGATGATGACATGATAGTGGATTGTGCCGTAATTGGTGGAGGGCCAGCGGGGTTGAACGCTTCGTTGGTTCTCGGAAGAGCAAGAAGAAAAACCATCTTGTTTGATGATAATAAGCCCCGCAATGCAGTGACTTCAGAAGCACATGGTTTTATAACTCGTGACGGGATAGACCCACAGGAGCTGAAACGGATTGCCCAAGACGAGCTGGGTAAGTATCCGGATGTTAAAATCGAAAAACAGCGGGTATTGAACGTAAAAAAAGAACAGCAGCTATTCCATATTGAAACCGAAAATGGAATGTTCTATAAAGCTCGAAAGGTAATTTTAGCAACCGGTTTCAAAGAGGTTCTTCCGGATATCAACCGCTTGAAAGAGTTTTATGGAACGAGTCTGTTCAGTTGTCCATTCTGCGATGGATGGGAGCTTCGAGATCAGCCGTTAGCCGTCATTGCAGAAATTCCTGGCGCTTTTCATATGGCTAAAGTGTCTTCCAATTGGACGAATGACTTAGTTGTCTGTACGAACGGAAAGCAGATCCTTTCAGCAGATGAAAAAGGCATTTTGGAACAGAACGGCATTCAGGTCAATGAGAAAAAAATCCGCTCATTGATTGGGAAAAACGGTAAGTTGGAGGCAATTGAGCTTGTTGGCGGCGAACGTCTCTTCCGTACAGGCGGATTTGTAGCGTCACAATGGATACAGGCCTCTGCTATTGGGGAATCACTCGGCTGTAAGTTAAGCGAGCGGGGCGGAGTGGAAGCTGATCGTTTTCGACGGACCAATGTAGAGGGGGTCTTTGCCTGTGGAGATACGGTTATGGATGGCCCATCCCAATTGATCATGGCAGCTGCAGAAGGCAGTATGGCTGGGATTGCTGTGAATGGAGAGTTGTTGGAGGAAAGATTTGCACAAGTAAAAGTAAGCTCTATAAGTTGAACTAAAGAAGTAACATTTATATGCCGATTCGGCGGCTATGGAAGAGAAGAGAACAATGATCCTCCGCAAGCTCTGTTGTATAGGTGAACCAAATTCTTCTGGCGTACCTTGGTTCCCACGATAAGCCGAGAAGAACACACACCTTACTGCCCCACCTCATCCTGAGCCGCACCGGCGCTGGAGAACTCTCAAAGATATGGAGCAAAACAGCGAAGACTCCTGCGGCTTAGCGATTCGACCGATACACCGCAGGGAATAAGGCGGGCAAAAGGAATTTGCCTACCTTATTTGCGACGAAGCTAGCGCAGCGATGCAGGAGCACCGGTTTTTCGCAGCGGACGAGGAGGATTGGGCGGGAGCCCGCTGGAAAGCGGAGCTGTTTTGCGGAGTATCGACTGAAATAAATCATTAGTTCAACTTATATAGCATAAATAAATTATTTAGTAAACCAAAAGCATTTACCAGCAAATCAAAAGGAGATCAGAAAATGGCTAATGAACACAATAAATCCCATGGAACAGCTCATCAGCACGGAAAAGTTTCTTATTTGGAGAGCGCAAAAAGAAAAGCCGAATTTTCACCGGAGCAATTGCTGAATAGGATTCCATTAAAGAGCACCGATCATATTTTAGATTTTGGGGCGGGAACGGGCTATTTTACGATACCTGCTGCTAAGAGAGTGGACGGCCAAGTTTTTGCACTTGATACCGATCAGGAGATGCTGGAGATGATCAGCCAAAAAGCAGCTAAGGAAGAGCTCGCCAATATTGTTCCGCTCCAGGGACGCAACATGGGAATTCCGATCCCTGATGCATCAATCGATGTGGTAATCGCATCATTGGTATTGCATGAAATCCATCCATTGGCGGCGACTTTGACACAGATTAAAGATGTACTTAAAAACGATGGTTATGTAATCGTTATCGAATTGGAGCCGAAAGGGCAGTCAACGCATAAGACACCAAGAATTTCTTTAGCTGGTATGGAAGAGGAGTTAGAGGCTGCAGGACTGCACATTATAGAAAAATTCTTTCCAGCTGAATCTTTGTATGTTTTGATTGCACAAAAATAAGCCCTTTGAAATGGAATCTCTTTTATCTTAATTAGAGACAACATGTGTCTTTAAAGTATCTAATTAGATTGTGAAGAGTACCAATTGAAATTTACAAGAAAGGTGCAGATTTAATTTCTGCTCCTTTTCTATTGTGAAAAAAATAATCTTTTCTCATACATATGAAAACGAAATTTGAAAATCAAAAATTATGTGAGCCAGTTAGAAAAACAAATGATACTATTTAGAAAGAATAATCTCTTGCGATGAACTGCCGGAAAATAACTGCTGGAAATGATAAAACATTTAAAGAGACGGGAGATATATCATGAAGCTGGAAATATGGGCAGCAGTAATGGTCATGGCAATAGGAGTCATCGGGTTTATAGCTTTGAGGACCACTTTCTTTTGTGAAGACTGCGGACCTCAGGAATCCGGAAGAGTGGAAGATACAGTAAACGCTATCTACGACTTGGAGGTTTTTCTGAATGAGACAAACGAATTTCAGGTAGCGGCTTCCATCAGTGTTACGAACTATTCATCGGACACTTGGGAAGATATCGGTTTTTACTTGGTTCCTAATGCCATGAACTCTGAAGAAACCTCTTTTTATAAAGATGACGATGTATGGCTGGAAATAATTGCGGTATCTGTTAATGGAGAAGAGTCGGGTTTTAACTTGGATAATAATGAGTTGTTGGTGGAGTTGGATACAGATCTAGAACCTGATTCAACTGTAGATATTCAAGTGGAGTATTCAATGGTTTTGCCGCAAAACGGTATGCGGTTGTCACAAGTGGACAACAACTTTTACTTGGCCCATTGGTATCCGATGCTTGGCTATTACCAAAATGGATGGGATATTGAAGATTATGACTCGAAAGGCGAGTCCTACGATACGGATTATGGGGACTATACCGTCAGCTACGACTTGCCCCAGGACTATTTGGTGGCCAGTTCGGCTGAAGATGGTGAAATCGTGGCCGCTTCAACTGGCACTGTGCAAGGTGACAACATAAAAGACTTTTACTTAGCCATTATGGATCCGGACGAATGGGAATTTGAAACCGTAGCAGCGAATGATACAAAACTGCGGGTGTTTACACCTCTTTCAGCGGATATGCTGGAGGAGACTTCAGGACTGGCAGCGGAGTCCTATGTGTATTTTGAAGAACACATCGGCGATAATCCCTTTGGCGAGCTGGACATCATAGGGAACGACGGCTATATGGAATACCCGAATATTATCGAAGTCGCAGCGGATGAAGAATCCCAGGAGTCTGTACTTGTGCATGAAATTGCCCATCAATGGTTTTACTTCCTGGTGACGAATGACCCGTACGAGGAAGCTTGGTTGGATGAAGGATTGACGGAATTCGCAAGCTCGCTTTTCCTAAGCGACTATTATGATGACGATGAATATGGATTTTGGGGCGCGCAAATGGCTCAAGAGTACTACCCGCCAGAAACCTATGTGAACTTGCCGCTCGACGAATTTAAAGAAGAGTCTTATTACTCTACGATCTACGGCAAGGTTCCGATTCTGCTGAAGGACTATTTTGACGGCCTGGACGGAAATGAAACCGCGCTCGATTTTTTAGCGGCCTATTACGAAGAATATCAATTCGAGCAAGTGGATACGGAAGAGTTTCGAGAGTTTTTTGAAGATTATTTTGAAGGGGACCAAAGTGAGTTTTTGGACAGCTGGTTAGAATAATAAATAATAGGTAAAGGGGAGAAGCTGCATTTATGCTTCTCCTCTTTTGTATTGTTTCGGTAAAAACCAATCTGATCGCGACAAAAAAACGGAGCCAGTATTAAAGTGAACCCCACAAGTAACTGCCCTTATAAAGACGTTATGCAGGCTCTACATCTAAAGTCTTAGTTCCAAGCACCCCTCAGGCTGATTAGTTATATGTCAAAACCGGTTATGCTGTTCTTATCAAAGGCTTAACTAAACAGTAGGAGGTTCAGTATGCAATCTACACGAAAATTGGTTTCACTATCCATCATTCTATTGGTGGCTCTTTTGGCTGGCTCGGTATTATCTTTGAACTCATTAGAGAAAAACCCATGGGTACATGATCAGCTGGTCGAACTATTCCAAAATGATTCGAAAGTGCAACTGGATATGAACAGAGGAGAAGTCACGGTTTCGGCTGACCAATTTGCGGCTGAGATGATCCTCTTTGCTGAAGATGTTCTGATTTATCCTTTTTATATGATTGTCTTCGCCGTATTCTTCAGCTTGTTCGGTTTGGTGATGTTGTCGACTTTTCCATCAATTGCGGCCGCATTCCTTGCGCTGGCTAGTATCTTGTCGCTATTTACTTTGGTGCCACCTCTGCTCTTATTTTTTGCAGCAAACAGTTTACTGAAGTCGGAAGGTAGTTTAAAAGCAATGACCACCAAGAACGCAATTTGATGGATTGGTGACTGGTTGAGAAGAGGCGCTGAAATGCGCTTCTTCTTTTTTTAGCTAAATAAGGTTTCATTTAATGCAAACCGGAAGGAATCTTTCGGAAAATGGAGAATATAACCATATGGTGTAAAAAGCTGGATCAGCAAGGAGGAAGAATATGTACAAACTGCTTATGTTATTGTATTGGCTTTCCGCAATCCTTACTCTTGCTGCTTTTTACGGAATGAACGCTTTAAGTGAACCTGTAAAAAATGATGGCTTCGGAGGTGGGAATGGAAATCCGACTTTGGTCATTCCTTTTTTTCTGATGCCATTCATCATGTACTTTCTGTACGGCACTGTTGAATTGTCGATGCGGATTGCCAGCAAGTGGCTTACTTCGAGAAGTATTTGGCTGGGGATTTTAATCAGCTCTGTTTATGTAGTCACAGTCTCAGTTTACACATTGAAAAAAGCAGATGATTTCCGTTCCTACATCGTGGAAACGAAAGACGCTTTTGACAATCCAGAAGATTTTTCCCTGTTCACTATCTTTTCGAATCACATTTTCTTTAATCCACTGACTTTCATTTTGGTGGTGATGATTTGTTTTCTGGCAGGGTTGGTTTGGAGTTTGATCAGGGATAGACCGAAGAAAAAATGAAGGGTTCAAAATGGCAGTTGCCGAGCTTCTGTGATTGACGGCCATGAAAGCAATGGAAGACCGGCAAAAGAATAGAGAAGATTCATACCTACAATATGTTAAAAGTAAATAATGGATAGAAAGGAGATGTTTACTATGTCCAATGAAGTGATCGGAATCATCGCATTAGTGTCAATAGCGATTTGGATTGCAGTATCCAAAGAAGCGGTAAAACCAACGAAAGAGATCCAATGGCCGAAGATGTTGACCTTGTTGTCTGCCGGAACCCTATCGGCATTCATCATCACCATTTCACTTTTTCAAAGCCTGCCGCTTTGAGATGGACTCGTTAGTTTGAGTCTTTTTTTCTTTCTGTATTTCAAACGCCAAAAGTAGAAAATAATCCAGGCACTCAAAATCACCAAGGAAGCAATAGATTGATATGTATAGTCTGCAAAAATCAAAATGGAAAATCCGATGATTGCGGTGGGGATCATGATGTAAATCCACATTCTCACTTCTTTATTCTTCCAACTGAGATCGAATCGATTTTCCACAGGCTTCCCCTCCTCTAAACAATTATCTCTAGAAATTTATTTTGCTAAGGCATCACTCTTATCAACAGAGTATACAATAATTAGGCGAATCAGGAAATGAAGAAGGCAGGTGAACGATGAGGGATTGCAGTGCAGTGATATTGATAAAACATAACAAATTAGGTCTCATTAAACGAGTGAAAAACGGAAACACATATTATGTTTTTCCAGGCGGTGGAATAGAAGATAGCGAAACTCCGGAAATTACAGCAAAAAGAGAAGCAATGGAAGAAACCGGGCTTGAAGTTGAAATTCAGGAATGTTTTGTGAAGATCGATTTTCATGGAACCCAGTATTTTTTTCTCGCCACAATAGTAGACGGTGAGTTTGGTTCGGGGAATGGTGAAGAATTTAATGACGATAGCAGAAACCGAGGCACATATTTACCTGTGTGGGTAGATATTAGCAAGTTAAACGCATTTGATGTAAAACCAAAGGAAGTAGCTAGAAAAATACAGGCTCTGTTCTGCTGCTGATAATTTAACAATGCACCATGATTATCCGGAAGACTTGGAACTGCTTCTCGCTTTTTGTTGAAAGGGATTTTTCAGAAGCTGAACGTTAACTTGACGAAATTTAAATTCACAGACCAAATGGAAATAACAAAATCAGAAAGGTTGGTAAATCATGTCTAACGAAACGAGTTGTCCATTTTGTGATCCTCATAAAGACCCGAACCAAAAGATTGTGTTGGAGAATACGAGCTGCTATTTTCTGCAGCATGCGAAACAACAGGATGTATTGGAGGGAAGTGGTGTGATCGTCCCAAAGCAGCATCGCACCCTAACATTTGATTTAACGAAAGAGGAATGGAACGATACATACGACTTGTTGAAACTGGCCAGGGAATACTTGGACAATGAATTTTCACCGGATGGCTATACATTGGGCTGGAATGTAGGCGCGGCTTCAAATCAGTCGATCGGCCACAGCCATTTTCATGTGATTCCCCGGTATAACGATGAGCCATTGGCAGGCAAAGGCCTGCGCCATTGGCTGAAGCAGCCGGAAAATAGAAGGGATAAGGAGACGCTCTAACCGGGAGCAAGTCTTAGACGCTTGCTCATCAGAGGAATTTCGCAGTAGCTATAGGGGGAAATACTTTGAAACAAAATCTAAACGAATGGAAAACACCTTCGATTCTCCTTGGTTCTTTGGGCATCGCCAGTGTGGGAGATTTCATTTACCTGGTTGCGATTAACATCATGGTTTACCAGATGACCGCTTCGGCAGCCGCTGTAGCAGGGCTATGGATAATCGGACCTTTGACCAATATCGTGACGAAGTTTTGGACCGGCAGTTTCATCGATTATCGAAGCAAGAAAAAAATCGTATTGGTGACCCTGATTGCAAGGGCGTTGTTTATCGCGTTGATTCCCCTGGCACCGAATCTTTCAACGGTGTACGCGATTCTTGTTGTTCTCAGTGTTGCCAAATCGTTTTTTGGCCCAGCTTCAATGACCTATATTACCATGCTGGTATCACCGCAAAAAAGAAAACGATTCAACTCGCTGCGGTCATTCACATCGTCGGGAGCTTTTATCATCGGACCGGCTATAGGAGGCGCGTTTATATTACTGAGCAACATCTCAGTGACCATGTGGCTTAACGCCGGATTCTTCTTGCTTGCTGCCCTGCTCTTGATCGTTTTGCCTGAAACGGAGAAAATTGATCAGGCGGATATTCCTGCTTTGACACCTGCTCAAATCGCGAAGGACTTTACAGTGGTCTACGGATTTATGGCTGACAGGAAATACGTTACGGCCATCTACCTGGGTTTTCTGGCAGTGATGCTCTTTTCTTTTGCGATGGATGTTCAGGAAGTTGTCTTTACCCAGCAGGTGATTGGCCTGACCGATGTAGAATATACGCTGCTGATCAGCATTACGGGTCTCGGTTCAGTGAGCGGTGCGCTATTGCTATCGCTGTTTTCGAATAAAATCACGATCCGATATATGATTGTAACTGGCTTGCTGATGATGACTGCCGGCTATGTCATCTACGCGTTTTCCTGGTCTTTTGCCTCGGTTACAGTCGGCTTTGTCATACTTGGTTTCTTTAATGTCTTTTTGAATGCAGGCATCATGACTTTTTATCAAAACAATATTGCAGTTGCTGTGATGGGCAGAGTGACGAGCATTTTTGGGCTGCTCCAAAGCGTATTTCAGATCTTTTTCATATTGGCAATCGGTTTCCTTGCTGATTTTGTGTCATTGAAATTGACCATTGGATCTCTTGCAGTCATTATGCTGATCACAGCATTCCTGTATTCCATCGCTGTGTTGAACCCGAAGTATTCCAGATGGTATGAGGAAGAGAATGAGGCACTTGAAGAAACACTGGCATGAGGTGTATCAATGCCAGACAGACTGAACACGAATAATGTTAATCGGATTGGAGGGGGAGCAAAAGATGAAAATAGAGACTTTACGGTTAATCATGATTCCTTGTGACAGCCATTCACAAAAGATCATAGAAACTCAAAACTATGACAACGGTGCTGAAATCGCCAAACATCTAAAAGAGCTTGGCGACGATCCAGCATTGTATGGGTGGGGCAGCTGGTTGGTTCTACAGAAATCAGATGGGGTGATAATCGGAGATGCAGGGTTTAAAGGGAAGCCGAACTCCGGACATGAAGTGGAAGTAGGCTACGGATTCCTCGAAACCTATTGGGGAAAAGGGTATGCAACAGAAGCAGTCGAAGGGCTTGTGGCTTGGGCATTTAATGAGATGGCGGTAAAAAAAGTGATTGCAGAAACCAACTGGGACAATATTGGATCCATCCGTGTGCTGGAAAAGGTCGGCATGAAAAAAACGAGGGATTCAGAGGACATGATTTATTGGGAACTGACGTATCAGAAGCGCTGAATACAATGAGTGATGAGACCGGATGTCTATATATGTATGGTCATTTTTTTGTTGACATGCAACCAAAAGGTTGCTTATAATAAATGTATGGAGAATAAAGATGCGGTATTCAGAGCACTCAACGACTCGACACGTAGGCTGATACTGGACGAATTATCTGAACGCACCGAAATGACTTTATATGAACTGACGATTCGTCTGATCACCAAACACGATCTCGACATTTCACGGCAGGCAATTGCCAAACATCTATCCCTATTGGATGAAGCAGAGCTGGTGAAAACAACAAGAAAGGGGAAATACCGGGTATTGACTTTCAACAAAGAGCCATTGAGAAATTTGCTGGAGGATTGGCTCGAGTAAGCTACGGAAGCATCTATTCAGATGAAGGAGGCAAAACAGGATGAACATACTTGTAACCAGTTTATTTGTCGAAGATCAGGACAAGGCTTTGAAATTTTATACGGAAACACTTGGCTTCATCGAAAAGAATGATATCCCAATGGGGGAATTCAGGTGGATTACACTTGTTTCTCCGGACAATCAACAAGGGACGGAGCTTGTCCTTGAACCGAATAACCATCCTGCCGCCAAAGAATACCAGCAGAAGATATTTGCGGACGGCATTCCGGCTACAATGTTCGGAGTTGAAGATGTGCAGAAAGAGTATGAACGATTGCTGGATCAAGGTGTAAAATTCACTATAGAGCCGACAGAGATGGGCAATGTCAAAATCGCTGTCTTGGATGATACGTGCGGAAATTTGATTCAGATTGCGCAAATGCTGTAATTGCAAGCGTATAAACAATCAAAAAAAACCATCTTTCAGCTGAAGGATGGTTTTTTGCTATCGTTTGTTAAATGATTTTTTCGAGTACGGCGTCAATAATAACTTTATCGATTCATCTGGAAACTGAAATAGTGCAGTGGCAAAGCAATAAAAACAGTTTTCTTTACTTCACAGAAAATTCAAGATAAAGTTTAGATAAAGAAATCAACAGGGCAATTTATAGCTAAGAAGAGAAAATTTCAATGGAGTGGCCAAGTATTCCGGACAATAGAGCTGGAAATACCGCCAAAAAGAATGTTTCATTCTTTTTGGCGGTATTTTTTATAGCAGGCTGGTAACCAGGGAAATCATTGATTTCACTCTTCTGCTGACGGATAATTCGATCGCTCAAGAGAATGAAAAGGAGGGGCTTCTGATGACGCGTGAACCGCATAGCCAACCATTAATTTCTCACTATATCGAAAAATTCCTGGAAGAGCATTTCGGGGAGAAACCGGAGCAGGTGATAGTCACTCTTCGCCCTCCATTCCTCCTGATCCACTTGAACGGTTTTATCTTGCCGTCCGAAAAAATGTTTGTGGAGAAAGGCCAATGGAATAAAGTTTTGGAAATAAGGGATTTACTGATCGATTCGGTAAAAGCGGATCTACTGACCGGGCTGCAGGCGTATAGCAAAGGGAAATTAACTAATCTGTATGCTGACTGGAATCTCTCCAAGAGGAGCGGCATGCTGATTGCGACTATGGAAAAGGACAGCCTGCATGAGGAATTTCCTTGGCCAAAGCGAGTCGATGAAGACACATTGCGGGAAATCATTCTCCTCAACAGCATGAGTACCCAAAGAATACCGGATCAGACGAATTTCTATTGGTTGAGCGACCAGATTCTGCTGATCGAACGCATCGGTATCCTTATAGATATTGAAAAGAAACTGGTCGAGAATGGAATCACGGAAGAACTGCGCTTGGCCAAACGGCCCTTGGAATTGCGGATCACTCAATTATTCAATTTGGAATCCATCCTGAATGGCCAGGTGTTGGACCTTTTTGTGGATTGGGACTTTCAGCGGGAGGTCAGTTATCTGGTGCTTTTGCTGGAGGAGCGAAAAACGTGAGCTGATGATGCAACCAGAAGAATCTACTGCTTATTGATAACAAGTGATAATCGATAATTTACATGTTTGTTCAAATCAATCAGAAAATCATCCAGCTGTTCATTGGATGGGAATTTGCATTCAAGAAGATAGCAGCTATCCCCGCTTATCTTGTAGTTGTTTATCACAAATGATTCCTGGGTTTTCAGGAAAGATAAATAAGGCTGATGATCCCTGTTTTCTGTAATGATGCTGATCATTGCATGCACAGGATAACCCATTTTCACTTGGTTGATCTGGACAGTATAGCCTTCGATGATGCCGCTTGATTCTAATTTTTCTACACGTGCGGACGTTGCAGGTCCACTCAGGTGAATTTTTTGACCTAACTCTTTCATTGTAATACGGCTATTTCTCGATAGTTCATCAAGAATATGTAAATCGGTGTGATCCAACATTTTTTCAAATCCTTTCACAAATAAAGTAAAACGGCAAAAAGACTTCATCCATCCTCTGTATTTCCGAATCGGTTAACATGTATACTGGGTTCACATTCAACAAAAGGAGCTGTACAGATGAATATACACCATATTCGAAATGCCACGCTGGTTGTAGAGTACGCTGGCAAAACATTTTTAGTTGATCCATTTTTAGCCGAAAAAGAGGTTTATCCGCCATTTCCGAATTCAGCCAGACAAGACCAGAAAAATCCCTTGGTCGGACTTCCGGTGTCCATTGAAGATATTATCGATGCAGATGCCGTAATTGTCACCCATTTGCACTTGGATCATTGGGATGACGCTGCAAAAGAGGCATTGCCGAAAGAGATTAAGTTATTCACTCAAAATGAAGAAGACGCGAAAGAAGTACAAAAAGCCGGCTTCACGAATGTGGAAGTCTTGCAAGGAGATACCGTCTTTGAAGGCATTCAATTGATCAAGACAAAAGGGGAGCATGGAAGAGGAGAAGTCCTGAAGCTTGCAGGAAACGTATGTGGCGTGGTCCTCAAACATCCGGATGAAAAAACCTTGTATATAGCAGGAGACACAGTATGGTATCAAGCCGTTCAGGAAGAAATCGATGCTCATAATCCGGAAGTGATTGTCGTCAACGCTGGAGACAATCAATTTTTGGAAGGGGGGTCTCTGGTCATGGGGAAAGAAGATGTCTACTCAGTCCATAAAGCTGCTCCAGAAGCTGAAATTGTCGCTGTCCATATGGAGGCAGTCAATCATTGGACTCTGTCCCGGGAAGAACTGAAAAATTTTGCGGAAGAAAAAGGCATGTCTTCCAATCTATTGGTTCCCGATGACGGGGAATCCTATTCTTTTTAGAGCAGACTCTAATTTGCTGGAGCTCATCTACTAATTGGAAATACTAAAAAATTATAAGAAAGCAGGCCACCTTGAATTTCCCAAGTTGGCCTGCTTTCTTTGTTGTAGCTATTATCACTTTGCTATCTCCTGGTTCAGGAAACTTCAACCGGTTTACTGGGTTCTCTTCCTGGAGAAATTGGGTGGCTTTTCCATGCATACGTTAAAGCGATTCCGACGCCCAGCACGATGGTGGCAAAATAGAACGGATAGTTCAAATCGATGTCGAATAGGATCCCTCCGATAATCGGACCGAAAATATTGCCGATGCTCGTAAACATGGAGTTCATTCCTCCGGCGAACCCCTGCTCATTCCCCGCTATGCGTGACAGGTAAGTAGTGACGGCAGGCCGCATCAGGTCAAAGCCGACGAATACGACCATTGTCACCAAGAGGATCGACCAATAGCTGTTGACGAGTGTCATGATGAATACCAGAATGGTGGAAACCAGCAGGCTGTAGCGGATCAGACGGATTTCGCCGAGCCATTGCGTCAGTCGATTGAATAAGCCGACTTGGAAAATCACTCCGACTATCGCGCCGAGAGAGATGACGATCGCAATATCCATGGCGGTAAAGCCGAATTTATGGTCTACAAACAACGCAAACAGGGATTCGAATGCGGCCAGTCCGAATGACGAAATGAGTATGACCATAAATGCAATAAAATACATTGGTGAAAAAATTTTCTTAAATCCTGATTTTGGAATCGGCTGATGTTTTTCCTCAACTTCGTAAACGCGTTCCGGTTCTTTTAAGGTGATCAGCGACAAAATAGTTGCGAATAGACCGAAACCGGCTGCAAAGAAGAACGGAAGCCGTGTGCTGATGTCGGCCAGAAAACCGCCGATTCCCGGTCCGATGATGAAACCAGTGGAAATGGCCGCAGACATATAGCCTAAAGCTTTTGGCCGTGTGCTGCTGGTTGTAATGTCTGCAATAAATGCTGTTACTGCCGGCATGATGAAAGCGGCACTGACGCCACCGAGAATCCGGGAAAGAAACAGGACTTCCACTGTTTCCCCGATGCCGAACAGGAATTCCGAAATACTGAAGATCAGCAAGCCGGTGATGATCATCGGCTTGCGGCCAATGTTATCGACCCATCTTCCGGCGATAGGCGAAACGATGAGCTGGGCAAAAGCGAACGCAGAAACCATATAGCCGACTACTGTCCCTGAAATGTTTAATTCATTCATAATAGTCGGTGTGACTGGAATGACGAGGCCGATACCTAAAAATGCGATAAACAGGTTAAGCAATAAAGTGGAAAGAACTAATTTATTTGTTTTCATGTGGTGATCTCCTTAATGTATTCGCGCCTCGTTGATAAAGGGAAACTGTAGTGGATACGGATTATTAGATGCTCAAGCCGCGCCAAAAGATGGGCCAGACAGCCTGCAGGCGTTTTTCATATTTTTCCACGCCACTGTATACAAGTTCGGTCATGGTTCCTTCTGTGATCGTCAGGTATGCCAAAGCCGCATTAGAAAAATCCGCTGTATACAGTATTTTTTCCTGGCGCTGGCGTTCACGCAGAAGACGTGTTAAATGCCGATGCATGTTATCAAAAAAGGGGTTGAACAGTTCTCCGACTTCTTTTTCAAGTTTGAGCGGTGGAAAATAAGCGACTCTCAGGATGAATTTCATCCGTTCATTGTCTTGGCTTTCTTGTGAGAACCAAGCAAAATAACCGTACAGCATCGACTCTAGCGGAAGGTCCCTCATACCATTGAAATAACTTGCCAAATGAGTTTTTTGTGTGTGGAGAGAGTAATGCAGAGCGGAAAGGAAGAGATCGTCTTTCCCTTTGTAATGCGCATAAATTGATGGTTTTTTTATTCCGACTTCCTCGGCGATTTTGCTGAGGGAAGCACCTTCGTAGCCTTCTTTCGCAAAATGGCTGACAGCGGTTTGGAGAATATGATCTGCTTTCATCGGTTCACCTTCCTAACGGTCGTTAGGATATAATCTCATATGCCGATTTTTTTGTCAATCGGACAAGCTTAAACTAGAGTGGTTCTAGAAAATCCTTATATAGGCTTGATATACATCAAGGCGGTGGAGCTGCATACGAGCTATGCTGGGGGGAGAGGTGTACTTATGGGAAAAATAATTCTATTCTTGATGATTGCTGTATTTCTAGTAGCTTGCGGCAACGATTCTACAGTAGCGACCATAGAAAATCCGTCGCCCGATCAGGAACTTGCATCCAGTAAAGCCGGCTTGTCGTTGCTTCTTGAAGAACATAGTTACGAAGGGTCGCCTTCCATCATCGCTACAACGATCAAGAACGACAGCATGCAGGATTATGGTTTCGGGCAATACTTCCATATTGAATTGAAGCGAAAAAGTGGATGGCATATCCTGACCCATTCTGACGCTGTATTTATAAACAATCCGCAATTGAATGATTTTGGCCGTGTGTTGGCGGCGGGAGACGAAACGGACATGGATTTTTCTGTGAAAGAATTGGGAATAGTGTTGGCTCCCGGTGAATACCGGATCGTCAAAACTTTCTTGTCACAGGAAGTCCCAATCTTTGAAATATCGATTGCTTCGTCTTTTGTCGTCAACTAATTACAGCCAGCAAACAAAAAACGTCTATCCCGAGCCACTAACGGCTTAGGATAGACGTTTTTTATGATTTAATTGACGGCTAACAGGGTCTTTTAATAAAGAATGGGACCTGTTCCTGCATTGCCGCCTTTTGTAATGTCAGTCGGGCGTAAATGTGTTTTTTCAGAATGCCGATAAAAGCTTGTGTCTACTGCAATTTTAACCTTCCAGATCATCCAAATTCCGAACAATAGCTGAAGGACAACCAGTGCCAAGTAAAGTGGATTGGAAAAGGTTTCAGCAATAACAAAGAACAGGGAGAGCAGAACAGCCTCGATGACAACGACTCTTCCTGCCCGCAACAGCACCGAGAAGAAAAGGATCAATATGCCGATAATTAAAAATGCACTATGCTCATGCAGTAACGCATTAAATGAAAAATCGGTAGAAAATGGTGAAATAAACTGAACCGCATTCATTTTAGTTCTCCTCCTTGTCCCGGTATATCAATTGGCTGAACTGAAGACGGGGTCTGGTATTTTTCCTTCAATTTTAGATGGGTCTCCGTATACTTCGGATTGACGGTCCCGCCGCTTAGTCCTTCGTCAATCATACGGTCTATTTCTTCGATGCAATCACAAGCCAATGCTTGTTGTTTTTTCATGGGTGTTTCCTCCTCGTTTAATGTAGTTAGATTAAAATTGCCCAGCTTCATGAGTAGAGCTGGAGTTTATGATGGTTTGCTGGAATTCCGCTGCTAATTTTCCGATGGATTGCAGGTCTTCTTCCTCGTCAGGCGACAAATCCACTTTGACGGAATGCTGGATGACCTGGGCATTTTGGTTTTTAAACTCAACTTTCATCAAATCAACTGCCGCGCAAAATCCATCGTAGGCAGTATCCCCTGAACCGAAAACGCCGACCACTTTCCCTGTCAAATCGACGGTTCGCAGCGTGTCGCAGAAAAGATCTGTTTCAAATGGAAGGTCACCATCATCATACGTATAGGTGCCGAATAGGATGCCATCATATTGAAGCAGGTGTTGGGGTTCCGTGTCTCCCATTTCGATATTTTCCAAGCTAACTGCATAGATCTTCGGATCCAGGTGCTGCTCCAATAGGCTGGCTATTTCTTCTGTATTTCCTGTTGAACTCGCATAAAGGATAAGCACATGTATCATAGCGATCACTCCTGGTTCTGACTTGCTTTCTATCTCTAGTTTATCGGAAATATCTAGAGAAAAACTTGACGCACATCAAGTCAGACGTTGAATTCATCGTTTTGGAATAGCTGGAATTAGGCCGCTACTGGATAGCCAAGCTTCTCGATAACGGACTTCAACTCTTCTGGTGATACCTGTTCTTCGTCATAATCCACTTTTACTTTACTGGAATTGAACAGCACTTTCACTTTCTCCACACCATCTATCTTTCCGACTTTTCCTTCAATCTTTTTGATGCATGATGGGCAAGTCAAAGGTTCCAATTGAAATTTAATGACAGTCATTTGAACCGCTCCTTTCTCTTTCTGGCTTTAGTATAGAATCTCCAGTCAGGCTTGTCCTTGACCTGTATCAAGCCCTGAAAACAACTATTCCATATTCTATTGCCTAACTATCTGTGAAGATTTCCATTTACTTGATGGGAGTCAATTTGTAAAAACTCAATTGGATTTAGTATAGAAGTATAAGGAAAAACAATATCCAAAAAGAATTTGGCTAAAACTTCCCACATCAATGAAAGAGGAGATGAAGGAAAATGTTTGCATTTATTCACAAAAACAAAATAAATATAACGTTTGGAGCTGGTTTTCTACTGGTGTTCGCATTGGTTTCAAACTTTACAGGCCAGTATGACTTGCGGCAGCTCACGCTGATCCTCGCCACGGTCATTGCGGGGATCCCGATTGCCATCAAAGCATATCAGGCATTGAGGATGAAAGCGTTCAGTATTGAAATGCTGGTCACAATCGCAGTCATCGGCGCCTTGTTTATCGGAGAATATGTGGAATCGGCAGTTGTTACCTTCTTGTTCCTGTTCGGGGACTATCTGGAGGTACGGACGCTTGAGAAAACCCGTTCATCACTGAAAAGCCTCGTGGATCTGGCGCCACAGGAAGCAATCGTCATCCGTGAAGGCATCACCTTGACTGTACCGGTGGAAGAAGTTATCAGAGGCGATCGGGTAATGATACGGACTGGTGGAAAAATCCCGGTTGACGGAAAAATCCTCACTGGACACGCTTCACTTAATGAAGCGGCTATTACAGGAGAATCTGTCCCTGCCTCCAAGAAAGCCGGAGATAAAGTGTATGGCAGCACCATTATTGATACGGGATATATCGAAATCATCGCCGAAAAAGTTGGAGATGATACAACTTTCGCAAAAATCATCGAACTGGTGGAAGAAGCGCAGGAATCGAAATCGAAAACCGAGAAATTCCTGAACAAGTTTGCGAATATCTATACACCTGCCGTCGTGGTCTTATCGATCGTGGTGTACGCCCTGACAAGAGATCTCCATCTGGCCATTACATTCCTGGTCATTGCCTGTCCGGGTGCATTGATCATCGGGGCGCCTGTCTCCAGCGTAGCGGGCATCGGCAATGGGGCGAGAAATGGAGTCCTGGTCAAAGGCGGGGAAGTCATGGACCGCTTCTCGAAGGTCGATACGCTGGTCTTTGATAAAACCGGTACCTTGACCAAAGGAAAGCCGGAAGTGACAGATATCAAAGTCTTCCATTCACATGAAGAACAGAATTTGCTTCGATTGGTTGCCCAAGCAGAAATGGCTTCTGAACACCATCTGGGCCAAACCATTGTCAAAGAAGCGAAAAATCAGGATATAGCCCTCGATCAAGAGCCGGAACAAGTTGAAGTCATTAAAGGCAATGGCTTGGCCGCTAAGGTAGAAGGCGAAGGTTTGGTGATCGGAAACCGGAAACTGATGAAAGCGAGAAATATCTCCATCCCGGAAAATGTAGAAGCGTACGCGGTAAAACGCGAAAAAGCAGGGAATACGGCTATATTTGCAGCTGTAAACAGGAAAGTGGCCGGCATCTTCTCGATCGCCGACCAAATACGTGAAGATGCAGCTCCTGCACTCGCTCAAATGAGAGCGAACGGCATCAAAAAAATCGTCATGCTGACAGGGGATAACCAGCACACAGCCGAGCTGGTCGCAACTGCTTTAGGCTTGGACGAGTTCCATGCCGAGCTGCTGCCGGAAGACAAAGTGACTTTTATAAAACAATTGAAAGAGCAAGGCCATATAGTAGCAATGGCGGGGGATGGCGTCAATGATGCTCCGGCTATCGCCACTGCAGACATCGGACTAGCGATGGGCGAAGGCGGCACCGATATTTCAATGGAGACAGCGGATGTCGTGTTGATGGCTGACAAACTGATGCAGTTCTCGCATGCCTATTCACTGTCGAAAGCAACAATCCGCAATATGAAGCAAAACACTTTCTTCGCAGTGGGCATTGTGGCGGTTCTCCTGGCTGGTGTGCTGGTGGGATCCATCCACCTGGCTTCCGGGATGTTCATCCATGAAGCGAGTGTCTTGATCGTCATCTTGAATGCCATGAGATTGATGGGCTTCAACAGCAAAAAACTTCAAGCTGAACAGCCAATGGAACCGGCTAATGCTGCAATTTAAAATACAGTTCGAGCTGAAGACCAGCAGGTGATGGTTTAGATTTTGGACATGAAAAAGCCGACCGTTTCCATTTTCGACAGTCGGCTTTTTGCTTTTTTTGTTTATCTTCCACCTAATAGATCGAATAATCCTCCTGCAGCACTGCCTTCGCCTTGTGAACGGCCTGCGGGATTTTGAGGAGCGGCCGCAAATACACGGCTGGCCAAACGGCTGAATGGCATCGACTGGATCCAAACACTTCCAGGTCCGCGCAGAGTCGCAAAGAACAAACCTTCGCCGCCGAACAGGGCGGTTTTAATGCCGGGTACGGTTTCGATATTATAATCGACATCGCCTGTCATCGCGACCAGGCAACCGGTATCAACGCGCAGAACTTCGCCTTTTTGGAGATTCTTGCGGTAGATGGTGCCTCCGGCATGGACAAATGCCAGCCCGTCGCCTTCCAGCTTCTGCATGATGAAACCTTCTCCGCCGAAAAATCCAGCGCCTAGTTTTCGCTGGAATTCAACGCCGATCGAAACGCCTTTTGCCGCCGCCAGGAAGGAATCCTTTTGACAGATGATTTTGCCGTTGAGCATGCTCAAGTCCATCGGAATGATTTTTCCTGGATAAGGGGCTGCAAAAGAAACATGGCGTTTGCCGGTTCCGTTATTGGTGAAAGCCGTCATGAACAGGCTTTCTCCGGTAATGATCCGTTTTCCGGCACCCATCAATTTGCCCATCAAACCGCTGCCTCCAGAACTTTTGGAACCGTCGCCGAAAATCGTTTCCATGGCGATGCCGTCTTCCATCATCATCAATGCACCAGCTTCTGCGATAACGGTTTCGGAAGGATCCAACTCCACTTCCACAAATTGCATATCATCGCCGTGCAGCTTAAAATCGATTTCATGATTATTCATCTTTTATTCCTCCTTGGTTTCTATCGTTCAACTTAGGTTGATATGTTATATAATGGATACGTCTAAAGAGTTGAAAAGTTTCATTAATTTAAGGCACGAAAAAAATAATAAGGAACGGAGCTGGAGATGATGAATGCAGAGGATTGGATTACTCATTTGGATATGGCGGCGCATCCGGAAGGCGGGTATTATAAGCAGTCGTTCGTTTCGCCCGAAAAAATCAACCTGGCGACACACTCAGCTGAAAGGAATTTGTATACCAGCATCTATTTCCTATTGAGGTCACAGGACATTTCACATTTTCACCGGCTTAAATCCGATGAGCTCTGGTATTTTCATGCCGGTGATGCGGTAACAGTGCATATCCTGGATGTTGATGGGAAATACCGGGCCGAAAAATTGGGGCTGGACATAGCAGCAGGAGAACGGCCGCAGGTGCTGGTGGAGAGAGGCAGTATTTTCGGTTCGACAGTTGAGGCAGAAGACAGCTTTTCATTGGTGGGCTGCATGGTTTCACCTGGCTTCGACTTTGCGGATTTTGAATTATTGCGGCAGGCCGAGCTGCTGGAGTTGTATCCCGATCAGGGAAAGATCATCAAAAAGCTGTCCTATGAAAAAATTCCCGGTACTCTATCGGATCGATAGGGGAAATGTTAGTATTAGGGAAGACAAAGTTAAAGGGTGAGAGAGAACTATGGGGAGTTTTTTGTTGATATTGATTATCGCTGTGGCGATTTTTGTAGGAATCGCGTCCAAGAAATATTATGACCGGCCGTATATTGTGAATTTCGGCATTGCGTTGATGATGGCTTTGTTGGTCATCCAAACCTTCCAAATGACGCCAATCGGCGGCCTTGGCTATGCCGCAATCATTCTCTGTTCGGTTGCGTTTGTGTTCCAGCTGGTACTCGGGATTAAAAGCCTGAAAACAGTATCCTAATTTATAGATAAAAAAAGGCTTTGATCAAAAGATCAAAAGCCTTTTTTAGAATTTTTGAGCCCTTTACAAACTGTTAAGCGCGTCTACGATGTCATCTTCACCGGAGATGATTTCAAACGTTTTGTTATAGACATGTTCATTTGCCAGTGAATGGAGCAGGACTCGGGCTACATCTTCCCGTGGGATTTGGCCGGAATCCAAATTTTCTGTCGCTAGGATCTTGCCGGTTCCGGAATCGTTCGTCAAAAGGCCCGGGCGGATGATGGTATAGACTAATCCGCTGGCGCGTAGAATATTGTCGGCGTGGTGTTTTGCGACATAATAATGGGCCATATCCTCTTTCCACATATTCCGTTTGTCGGCATTGATGGCACTGATCATGAGAAAGCGTTCAGTACCGGTTTGCTCCGCTGCTTCAATCGTTTTTGCGGCGCCATCCAAATCAATCAGCAGGGTTTTGTCTGCACCTGTACCGCCGCCGCTGCCCGCTGCGAATACGACCGCGTCGCATCCTTGCATGGCAGCAGCTATTTCTTCCACACTGCCCTCGAGACTGGTCAATACCGACTCCACTCCCAAACTGTTGAAGAAACTGATTTGTTCTTCTTTGCGGATCATCGCTTTCGGTATATGCTCTTCGCTATCTGCCAGCATTTTTACAAAATGCCTTCCGATTTGTCCATTTGCTCCGACTACCAACACTTTCATCCGACTCAGCCCCTCTTCAATTTTCGTTTCTCTTCTCTCCTAATATACCCTGTATGAGTCCCTGCAGGCAAAACATGCCTATGTTTAATTCTGAAAAATGCCAATAAGTAGAAAAGGGGACTTTATTCTCAAGTTAAGTTTAGTATAATGAAAGACAACAAACTGATTTTATTGCAACTGATTTTAGGAGGAACATTATGAACACGACGACAGATTCAAAGATGATGGAAACAAAGAAAACTAGTCAAAAAAGAGAAACACCGCCTGACTTCTCCCAATTTAAAGGGAAAAGACTGGATAAAGAACCAAGCCGTTTTCTCGAATTGATGGGTCATGCATTATGGTTCTGTTCAGGTGCGGCTATTTTAATGGCGATGATTTTTTCTTTGTTTTATTTCGTTTAACTCATAAAGGGGGACTATTGGATGATTCGTTATCCTGCAAAAACCTTAAAAACAATTGGGATTACAGCACCGTCTTCGGGTGTGGGAAAAGAACAGCACGCTCTACTGAAACAGGCGATTGCCCGCCAGCAGCAGAACGGCTTCCGGATTGAAACGGGAGAAACCGCCTGGACGCAGGAACTCGCCAAATCGGCATCCGCGAAAAAGCGTGCGGAAGAGTTCATGGACATGGTGAATGATCCAGAGATCGATTTCATTTTCCCTCCATGGGGCGGCGAGTTGCTGATTGAAATACTGGAATACCTGGATTTTTCAAAAATTCAGCCTAAATGGTTACTGGGATATTCGGATCTCAGCTTGTTATTGCTGGCGATTACCTTGAATACCGGACTAGCCACCGCCCATGGAACCAATATTGTGGATCTGCGTGGCGAAAAGAGTGATGAAACAACGGGACAGTGGCTGTCAGTTCTGAAGACTGGAGCCGGAGAAACCGTAATACAAAAGTCTTCGTCGCATTTCCAGAAACAATGGAATCATTCAGAGCCATCACCGGTAGTCTTTCATTTGACGGAGCCTACCAGCTGGAAAACCGTTTCAGGCGCCGACGAAACAATCTCAGGCCGGCTGCTGGGTGGCTGCATCGATGTGATCCGCCACCTGATCGGGACACCGTACGGGGAATTCCAGGCTTTCAGAGACAAGCACATCCCTGGTGAGAAAGTCGTCTGGTATCTGGAGAATTGTGAAATGTCCGTTACGGATTTGAAACGCTCGCTGACAGGGATGAAATATGCTGGATGGTTTGAAGATTGTGCCGGCATTGCCTTTGGGCGAAGTGCAGCGAATGAACCGGTCGAGGGATACACGGTCGAAAAGATGTATCAGGATCTGTCGGATGATCTTAATCTGCCGATTGTTTTTGATATCGACCTGGGACATGTACCGCCGCAAATTATCTTTGTCAATGGTGCCTATGCGGAAATCCATGTCTCCAACGGCAAGGGAACCGTCACACAGGAATTCAGATAAAAGGATGTCAGCCCATGGAAATCAGGAAATTGGATGTTACGGATACACAGGCATATTATGACTTGCGCATCGAAGCTTTGCGGGACAGTCCCGATTCCTTCACTACGAGACTGGAAGATGCCATCAGAAGGCCGGTTGAAAAGACGGCAGAGAACTTGGCTTTGGAGAATGCCGCCACTTTTGGTGCTTTTGCAGACGGCGCTTTATGCGGCAATGTAACGCTTGTGCGAAATAGGACGCCAAAGCTGAATCACCGGGCATCGGTGGTTGCTGTTTATGTAACACCTGGCCAAAGAGGCAACGGGATCGCCTGGCGATTGATGCAGGAGCTCTTTCGTTTTGCTGAGAACTGGGAAGGATTGGAGCGGCTGGATCTGATGGTCGCCAGTGAAAACCTGCCAGCAATTGCTTTATATGAAGGGCTGGGCTTTGAAAAATACGGAACGGAAATCAAATCGATGAAAACACCTGAAAAATACATCGATGAAAATCTGATGGTGAAGTTCATTTAGCGGCATACTGTTATAAACTATAAAAGAAAAGGTGTATTGGACTCAGCCAATACACCTTTTGCTATTCATTCAGTTTGTAGAGTTTATCGTCTCCTTCAGCGGGCGTACCCCGGCCATCCGTGTTATTGCTGATGAAATAGAGTGAGTCCCCATCAGAATGTACATCCCGGACACGGCCGAAGCCTTCAATCGAGTCTGTCACTTCAGCGTTATCTAGGTCCAATACTTGAATGGCTGTCCCGCGGAGGGCAGCTACATAAAGTGCGTCATTGTGGATCGCAATTCCACTCGGGGCCCAGGTTTCAGCGGAGCCGGTTGTATAGAAAGGAGATTCGAGTCCTTCTTCAGTTTCTTCGCCTTCAATGGTTGGCCATCCATAGTTGTTTCCTTCTTCAATGATGTTGATTTCATCGTTGGCTGATCGGCCGTGTTCTGAAGCATACATCGTCTCTTCGTCCCAGGCAAGACCTTGCGGATTTCGGTGGCCATGGGAATAGATCTCAAATTCATTGGAAGAATTCAGCTTTAGGATTTTGCCGTTGACAGACCCTAAGTCCTGCGCAAGCTCCGGAGTCGAAGCATCCCCGATGGCCGCAAAAAGGGTTCCGTCCGGGTCCAATTCCAGTCGGCCGCCGTGGTGGACATTGCCTGTCGGAATTCCTTCCAGCAGCACTTCATTTTCCTGCCACTGGCCATTTTCCAAAAGCAGTGTGATAATTTTATTGTAGTCTTCACTATCACGCTCATACACATAATACCCGTAGGCTTCCTGGCTTTCTTCAAAATCCTGCTTTAAAACGAAGCCCAAGAATCCTGCCTCTGCGGCACTGGAAAGCGTATCGGAAAAGTTGACTTCCTGGCGCGTCATAGTCCCATCATCAGCTACATGGGCAACACTGCCCGGCCGTTCCGAAATATAGAATTCTTCACCGGTTTTATTGATGGCCCAGGGAGCCTCAAGGTCTGTGGCAATCTCTTCGAAAGGAGCGGTCGCTTCTTCCGGATTCGGTGCGGCATTGTTGCAGCCTGCCAACAGGAAGAGGGAGAGAGAGGGGAGTAAAATTTTTCTCACGAAATAACCTCCTTTTTTCCATCTTAATGGATTAATACGCTGATAGGAAATAATATACTGAAGGAGGTGATTTCATGCCGTTTATGAAAGACGTAAAAGAACAGGAAGAAATCCGCAAAAAGCAGAATCTGATCCGCATCCTTACTTGGGTTATCGTTGCCATCGTCCTGGTAGTCGTTTGGTACTTTACGAGATGAAGAAAACTAACCTATTTTACCCCTTTAGAAAAAAAGTTGTGCAATCCAAGAAGCAAATTTGTTCATCATGGCTGTACAAAAAAAGACCATAATCAGACTCGAATCATTCGAGTCCGGCTATGGTCTTTCGCCATCTCAGGCTGGCTTTTTTTTCGTCTGGATAATCTCAACGATCACTAATCCCAATGTGATACCAAGAAGCACGTTAATGATCAATGGGCTTAAAAACTGGTCACGGAAAATGGTGGCAACCGTCAATATGTAGAAAGCCGCTTGTGTGATTTTTGCAATCGTCGGCAATGCGTCTTTCGGATAGCGTATGCGTGCCAGCTGAAAAACCAGGAATGCCAGCAGCAAAACCAGGTAATGCGGCCACGATAAAGCAGAGACCACATTATTAATCACCGCAAAAACCAGCAGCGGGATAAAATAGAACAAAACTGATTTCACGATTACAGCCTCTTTTCAAATTATTTTTTCGTATTGTCCTGTTGTTTGCGCACCACTAGTAAATATAGATTATAGATGGAGAATATTACCGCAACGGTTACGATAACCACTGAAACCATCGGATAAACAGAAACTCCATTTTGCATCATTTCCACGATTCGCGTATAGACGATCCAGGGTCCGATGACCAGAATGAAAATATCAAGAGCAGTACCAAGTTTAGTTCTCATAAGCTTCCTCCAATAAATGATGATAACTCAATCTTATCAGACTTTAGCTGCAGCGTATGCATAGAAACCAAACAGCTGTCCATAAAAATAAAGGACGGCTGCCACAGATGGGACAGATTACTTATGTGCACGAAGCTCGGTTCTTGCCAGCGCATCCGCTGCCCGGTTCTGTGAGTCTGGAATCCACTTGATAAAACAAAAATCGAATTGATCGCCGATTTCCAGTGCTTTGGCCAAAAGAGGCTTGAACTTTGGATTCTTGATCGATCTTTTTTCAAAGGCATCGACCGTAACCTGGGAATCAGACTTGATGGACACCATTCCTGATGATAGCCCTTTCGCAAGCTCCAGCCCTTTTACCAGCGCGGTGAATTCTGCAGTATGATTGTCCATTTCCCCCACATATTCGCTCCAGTGGATCAAATGGCCCTCACCGCGGATGAAAACACCGACTGCACTGACTTGAGGAGTTCCAGCAGAGGCCGCATCCACAAATACTTCCAGCATCGAATCACCTACTTTTCATCAATGGGTTTCATGATTTTCGCCAAATAGCCGAATGGGGTATCCATGATGGATACAATAAATTTCAACACGTATGTCGAAATGAATATTTGCAGCCATACATCAAATGGAAACACTCCCCAAAAAGCGATGAATGTAAAAATCAAGGTATCAAGCAATTGACTCAACAAGGTTGAGCCGTTGTTGCGAATCCAAAATTGGCTGTCTTTCGGGAAGATTTTACGAAGCGCCCCGAAGATGATGACATCCAAGTGCTGACTGGCAAGATAAGCCACCATGCTGCCGATGGCGATCTGCGGAACAAGACCGAAGATCGTTTCCAAAGAGCCTTGTGCGAAATCGCTGTCTGCGGGGATGAACTTGATCCCGAACTGCATGACCAGCACCATGATGAGCAGGGAGGAAAAGCCGAGCCAAACTGCTTTTTTCGCTTCTTTTTTGCCATACTTTTCGTTCAAAATATCAGTCGCCAGAAATGTCGATGCGTACAGGCTATTTCCTAATGTAGCAGTGAGTCCGATAATTTCAATGGTCTTCGTGACTTGGATATTGGCCAGTACCGTGGAAATAGCTACCCACGCAAACAAACCGGTCTTCCCGAAAAATTTATACATGATCAATAACAGTACAAAATTGAACAAGGCAAAGCCGAGTCCCCAAAATTCATTAAACAAAAAAACTTCCTCCTTAGTTTTGGTAAAGCGGGAATTTGCGAACCGCTTGGTACCGTAAAAATGTCCTCAGTCAGTATAACTATTGTTGCAATAAAAAACAAATGCGTAGTAGAATGAGGAAATGACGATTTGCTATGAGGTGACTAAGTGAAAAAAGTTTCTATTATCAATGAAATCGATGAAATGCTGTCGACATACTGTGAAGGCTGTTTTGTGAGAACCCAACTTCGCAAAGATGAAGGGAAAACCGCTGCCCACAGATTTTGCATCAGCAATTGCACAGTCGGAACCCAACTGCAATTTTTAGGAAACGAACTCAATAAAGTTGGAACCAGCGATAAATGATAAATAGAGAGCCCGGGACAGAATAACCGTCCCGGGCTCTCTATTTGGCTTTCCTGAAGATTTGTTTTTCGGCAGCCATGTATAGGCAACATTCTCCGGCAACTGACTACCAGGTATTTTTCTTTGATTGAAGCGACACGCTTCCAAGTGGGCTGGCCACGAAGACTCCTGTGGGACAGGGAAGCGGACGGACCGGTTGGGGATTATGCACCGCTATACATTTTGGTCAGACTTTGTCTACAGTCTGGAAATTCTTTCTTTCTTCTTCTTTTTGGCTGCCGAAATCAAAAAACATTGAATAATCTGTATGTTTAGAATACTTTGGCTGGGTAATAGTAAAAGTATGCACGGATTTCTAAACTAAGGATTAAGGAGTGTTATTATGGCGGAAACAAACGAGCAACAAAAGCTTACGGCATTATTAGGGTGGAGTTTACCCGCAATCGAAGCGATTGATAAGCTGGATAGGCCTTATGTTGTGGTCGGTCCACCGGATTTCCAGGCTTTTGCGGACGAGAACGGCATCAACTTTATCGGCTGGGATTTTGATCGGCTCAATGAAGGGTCAGATGAACTTTATGAACGGTTAAAAGAAATGGACACGAAAGTGACAGTTCCCATCTATGAAGAAACGGTGGAATGGGCGGGAGCCTTGAATGCAAGGCTATTCGACGATCCGCGGATCTTCAACCGCTCCTTATTGCTGCGGGATAAAGGGTTGATGAAGCGGAAAGCTCAAATGTCAGGGATTAAAGTGGGCGTTTTTGAAGAAGCCTACACCAAAGACGACATTCATCGTTTCCTGAAGCGTGTAAACGATGCTTTGATTAAAATAGACGGAGACCTAAACGACCCGATCCACATAAAACCATTGAACAAAGCGGGAACAGTGGGGCATATGATGATTCGGGACGCTGGCGATATCGATAAAATCGGTGATCAGGAATTTCCATACCTCATGGAGAGCCATTTGGACGGACAGGAATTTTCCTGTGAAGCGTTCATACACGATGGCCAGGTCAAGTTCCTCAATATTACGGAATATGTGAGATTGGGACATTCCAATTTCGTTCCTGCCTCGCCCGCACTTGAAGAATGGCGACCGCAGATCCTCGAACAGGTACAGAAACTGGTTGATTCATTTGAAATCCAATATGGCGTCATCCATCCTGAATACTTTATCTCCCATGATGGAACGTTAAATTTCGGTGAAGTGGCAGCACGTGTGCCAGGTGGTCATATCTTTGACTTGATTGAACGGGCATATGGCTTTAATGCATTTCAGGCGCAAATTCTGTGCAGCGATCCTGACACACCTTCGGAAGAATTGGACAATTTCTTTCCTGAAGAAGTCGTTTCAGCGAAGGGCTATGCAGGAAGCTTAATGGTTTATCCGCGTGTCCGTCTTATTGAGAAGCTGGACGTTCCGGAAGAGCTGAAAAATGATTCATATTTCGAAAAACACGACCTGTTCATACCGGTCACCTCCAAGGTAGCAGAGCGCGTAGGGTTCGGAAATCATTATGGAACCTTGTTCTTTTTCGGAGATGACAGCAATCGGATGCAAGAGTTGCTGAAGCAATATGAAGACTACGATTTTTATCATTAATAGCTTGGGGGAATTTCAATGTCAACAGGATTAACAACGAAAGACAAGTTCGGACAGGCGCTTCAAACATTGGAAGAAGCAAAGCCGTTCGCTAAAAGTATGTATCAGACAGAGGTTTTCCAATTGGCCACTGAACTTGCTTCCACAGAAGAAGGGCTAGCCCAAATATATGAGTTTGCTCAGCAATTCGATCAAGCGGGCGTATTCCATGCAGGTCCCTGGGCAGATGCCTCAAATCTTGAAGCTCCGTTTGTTGGAGGAGCTCTGAAGGTCAAAGGCATCAATTCGGTAGTCGAGATGCTCAGTGAATTGCGTATGCTTTCAATAGCCGAAGGCAGGTATGAACATCCAGAAGTTTCCGCTGAAGAAGCAGCCACATTCCTGAATGAAGTGCTGGCATTAAATTTGGATCTTCTGTTTCCCCCGGAAACCGAAGAAGCGAGAGTAGCAGGTGGGGGCGAGCATCTCGAAAGAGGCGAGCGCTTATTCCGCTTTCTCGGCGGCAAGCTTTCGTATAAAGCGGTCGCTGAGAAATTAGTGGAGGAAATCGAGCGTTTGACAGTTCAGCGTCCCATCATGGTGGACCGGATCGTCTTGATGATTGAAACGGCTACGCGCATGATTGATGAAAACATCTCTGACGAAACCAAAAATCGGCTGCTTTATTTTAAGAAAGCCATTACGTATCCGACTGCATTGAGCGAGCAGTACCCGGATTTGAAATCATATCGTCTGCAATTGATGAAGGAAAGCGAAGAAACCCTGCAGCAAGAAGCCCAGGCATTTGCAAAATCCATCAACGAAACCGGGTTGGTGTCGCCGGTCAATGCAGTGTTCTTGCGCTATCTCAACCGGAAATATCCTCATCTATTGAGTGATGCTTTAAGCTTGACTGAACAAGGCCAGGCGAGTTTGAACGCCAATCCGGAATTGATTCGGGACATGATCCAAATTTCCGTTCATCCGCAGACGAGCAAAGTGGTTTATGGCTTGTCGAAAATGCTGGACCGTGGTGTGCTGACCCAGGAGCCTTTGCTGCCGGCACTCAGAAGGCTTTTTGAAATCGACATCCAGCCGGAAGTGAAGCAGCTGCTGATGAAACCGGAATTCAGAAAAGGCGGCATCACTGCGAACGGTGTACTGGTGGGGGGAGTCATCAATGTGCTCGGCCAGCCTCTTGGCATCGGCCAAGGGTTGAACCCGACATGCCAGTCGGCGAGAGCACTGAGCCTCTGGGCTCAGCACGGCATCGGCCAATTGCTTGAATACATCGCCCGTGCTGTACGTGAAAATGATATCGATATGACATTTGAAGGGGAACCGATCCATTCCAATATGGTGATCGGCGGTGTCGCCGAGGAAATTCATCAGGATCTGGATCCTGTCTCCATCGTACTGGTTCCTCATCTCGACAAAATCTACAACGAAATGATGAAGAAAACCATATTGCGGGGAGAAGATGGTCATAAATGGGTCAATCCTGAGTTTTACGGTGAATGGATTTCCCGTGGCTTTGCCAATATCATCGACCCGTTAACCGGCTATGCAGCTGACTATGCAGCTTTTGTCCGGTTGTTCTATGCTACCCATCATCCCGAATACAACGAAGGTTATGAAATGATTTACCCGAATCCTGTGGGAATCTACATCACCAATGTACATGGCAATCTTTTAGGGTTGCATGCCGTATCGATTCAGCGGATAGCAAAAGATCCGCAAGGTGAATACCGTGTCTACTTCTATAATCCGAATAATGACAGCGGACAGAATTGGGGCCAGGGAATTCTGACGAGCGTGCAAGGGAATGGGGAGCTGGAAGGTGAATCTTCCTTGCCTTTCCATCAATTCACTTCCCGGATGTATGCCTTCCATTATAATCCCTACGAACAAGGCGACCTGATTATGGTTGAGGATTCAGACGTAGAGAAAATAGAAGCATTGGCACGTGAAAGCTGGGGAAAAAATTACACATGGGTTTAAACGGACAAAAAAATAAAAAGCAGGAACGGAATTTCCGTCCCTGCTTTTTTCTATTGGATTATTCTGAATCGATTTGAATAACATTTGCAGCCTGTGGTCCGCGATTGCCATCAATAATATCAAATGACACGGTCTTGCCTTCGGTCAATGTCCGAAACCCATCGCCCTGGATGCCTGTAAAATGGACAAATACATCATCACCATCATTATACTCAATAAATCCGTAACCTTTTTCTGAGTTAAACCATTTCACTGTTCCCTGGTGCATGCGAGTTCCCCCTATTATTGAGTATGCCATGGACCTATAGACGCCATGTTATGGATGGCTATACTATACATGAAGCCTATCGAAACGTCAATAATCGTTGGGAATACAGGCATTCTGATGGCATTTCAGGTTATAATAGAAGAAACAGGCGATAGGAGCGGAAGCATGGACCAGGAAAAAATCAAGCAATGCCGTAACGAAGTGAAGAAAATCTATGAGCAGTTCGATGCCAGCCATGATTGGCAGCACGTTGAGCGGGTATTGAAAAATGCAGAAATCATATTGGAGCAGGAGCGGGCAGATGCGTACATTGTCGAACTCGCAGTGCTGCTGCACGATGTTTCGGACCCGAAATACAAAAAACCCGAAGAGGATTTGGAGCAGGACATCCTGGATCGCCTGGAGCTGCCAGATATTCATAGGCAAAGGGTCCAAGACGTCATTGCTTCGGTTTCCTTCAAAGGCGGCAACGGCAAGCCGGCAGCAAGCATTGAAGCGAAGATCGTCCAGGATGCAGACCGCTTGGATGCCATCGGAGCGATCGGCATCGCCCGGGCATTTGCCTATGGCGGAGCCAAAGGGCGGAAGCTCTACGATTGGAACGAAAAAGCACGCACAGCAATGACGGAACAGGAATACCGGGAAGCACAAACAAGCAGCGTTACGCATTTCTATGAAAAGCTTTTGCTGCTGAAAGATCAAATGACAACGGAAACTGGTAAGCAGATGGCTGAAGAACGCCATGAATTTATGCTATCCTTTTTAAAGCAACTACAAACAGAAACGGATGGGAATAAATGAGCCACTTAAATATTACGAAATTAACAAAAACAGTTGGAGCCAAAACATTATTCAAGGATGTCGAATTTTCATTGTATCCAGGAGAACGCGCCGGATTGATCGGCGTAAACGGAACAGGGAAATCGACCTTGATGTCCATTTTGGCAGGAACAATGGATGCTGATAAGGTCGTTATGGACCATCCGAAGAAATACCGGATTACGTATTTGATGCAGGAGCCGGAATTCGATGAGTCATTGACAGTTCTTGAAACAGTGTTCTCGGGTGATTCACCGATACTGGTCTTAAACCGCGCCTATGAGAATGCTTTGAAAAATATGATGGTCGATTCAAGTTCTACTCAATTGCAGGACGAGTTAATGGATATCCAGGAAAAAATGGAGCAGGAGAATGCTTGGGACATCAATGCCTTGGCCAAGACAGCTTTATCCAAACTGGGGATCGACATGTACGACCAAGTGGTCAGCGAGCTTTCGGGCGGCCAGCGCAAACGTGTCGCCCTTGCTAAAGCATTGATCGAACCAGCGGACCTGATCCTTCTGGACGAGCCGACCAACCATTTGGACGCCGTTTCAACGGAATGGCTTCAGGAAACTTTATTGCGCATGGGTTCAGCCATGCTTTTTGTTACCCATGACCGCTATTTCCTCGATGCCGTTTCTACACATATCTTCGAGATTGCAGATCAGACGATGTACACCCATAAAGGGAACTACGGAGACTATTTGGAAAACAAAGCGATTCGCGACGAAATGAACGCCTCGTCTCAGCAAAAACTCGAAAACCGCTTCCGTTCAGAATTGAAATGGATTCGACGCGGAGCAAAAGCGCGTTCAACCAAACAAAAAGCGCGGATTCAGCGTTTTGATGAAATTAAAGAAAATGTCCAAAAAGAAAACGACAATACTTCTTTGGAACTGTCGATGCAAAGCCAGCGTCTTGGCAAGAAAATCATTGAAGGCAAGGACATGGGTGTCGCTTTCGGCGACAAGCAGATCTTCAGTGGTTTTGACTTCCTATTGCAGGGTGGAGACCGCATCGGCATCGTCGGGCCAAATGGCGCCGGCAAATCGACCTTAATGAAGATGTTGGCTGGCGAACTGGAACCGACTACCGGTAAGATGGAATATGGCAGTACGGTGAAAATCGCCCACTTCACACAGCATTTGCCGGAAATGGATGAGTCCCAGCGGATGATTGAATATATCCAGGAAACATCCAGTGATTTTGAAGCTGAAAAAGGAGTTCGCCTGTCTGCAACGCAGATGCTTGAACGCTTCCTGTTTCCATCGAATGGCCATGGCACGCAAATCGGCAAACTGTCGGGCGGCGAGCGCAAGCGCCTGTATCTCTTGAAACTATTGATGGAACAGCCGAACATCCTGTTCCTGGATGAGCCGACAAACGATCTGGACATCCAGACACTTTCGGTTTTAGAGGACTTCCTGGAAAACTTCCCAGGCGTCGTCATTACGATTTCCCACGATCGCTTTTTCCTTGACCGCATTGCGCGGAAATTATGGACAACAGGCACCGGGAAAATTGAAGAATATCAAGGCTTATACTCTGAGTTCATCAAAGAGAAAAACAATCCGGTGTCCCTGGCTGAACAGGAGCTTGTTGAAACAATTGTGCCTGAGCCGGTGAAACCGAAAAAGAAAATGACCTATAAAGAACAGCAGGAATACGATGGCATTCTTGAGAAGATTGCACAGGCGGAAGCGAAAATCGAAGCACGCGAAGAGGAAATGGCTCTGGCTGGTGCAGATTACGATAAACTGCAGAAGCTGACAAAAGAAGTAAATGCACTGACGGCTGATTATGATGCATTGATCGAGCGGTGGACCCATCTTCAGGAAATCGCGGAAGCATGATCTATTAATTGCAGGAGGGATTTTTTGTGAAAATCATTACCATTGAACCGACGCCAAGTCCAAACACGATGAAAGTGATCATCGATCAGGAGTTGCCATTTGGCAAAAGCCACAATTACAACAAGGAAAATCTGGCAGGTGCACCGAAAGAATTTCAAGAATTGCTTTCGATTGACGGAGTCAAAGGCGTCTACCACGTAGCTGACTTTTTGGCAGTCGAGCGCATCTCGAAGTTTGACTGGGAAACGATCTTGGCACAGGTCCGCAATGTCTTTGGCGAAGACCGGGAACATTCAAGCGATGAAATCGAAATGGACGAGCATTTCGGTGAAGTCTATGTACATGTTCAGGAATTCAAAGGCATACCCTTGCAGGTCAAAGTCTTCGATAACAGCTCTGAAGAACGTTTTGGCATGCCGGAGCGATTTGTCACTGCTATGAAACTGGTCATGGACCCGACAGAGGAAAACTACCTGCTGCAGCGTAAATGGGCCGATTACGGCGTCCGTTACGGTGACAAAGGCGAAATCGGCAAAAGCATGGTGGAAGAAATCGAAGCGGCTTATCCGCAGGACCGCCTGGACGCGCTGACTACGAAAGAAGATGCAGAGCAGGCACAAGCAGCACCACGGGGCCGCAGGATTTCTGCAGAGGAATTCAACGCGCCTGATTGGGAAACCCGTTTCCAGCTGCTCGATCAAATGATTGAAGCGGATGTGGACGACCTTCCATTGCTGTCTCTTGCGTTAGATGACGAAAAGATGTCAATCCGCCGCCAAGCCGCTATTTTCCTTGGAGACATCAAGGATAAAGCAGTGGTGCCTTACGTCGAACGTGCAATGAAAGACAAGAGCTGGGCCGTCCGCAGAACAGCGGGGGATACCATCAGTGACCTCGGTTTTGAAGAATTCGAACCGATTATGGTGGAAACCTTGAAGGATAAAAATAAGCTGGTCCGCTGGAGAGCGGCGATGTTCCTGTATGAAACAGGGACAGAAGCAGCATTGCCTGCATTGAAGCAAGCAGAAGAGGATCCGGAGTTTGAAGTGAAGCTCCAGATTAAAATGGCGATCGCACGCATCGAACTGGGTGAAGACGCCAAAGGGTCCGTTTGGAAACAAATGACCGAAGCGCGCGAAGCGATGAAAGACCAATAAAATTGAAGGCCGGTGACTGAAAAGTCATCGGCCTTTTTCTGTCATTAAGTCAACTTGTTCCAAATAAAATGTTTCCTTCGGTCCATTAAGAGGTAAAGTGCTCCTAACCGAGATAAAAAGGGAGTCATAATTTACTAGGAGGAATACAGATGGAAAACAGCGTTTATTCAATAGAAATCTTATCCAGTGGAAAGTACGAATCATGGGAATTTGAAGACCGCCAAAAACGTGATGCTTTTTTTGAAAAAGTAAGCAGTCAATTTAAAGAACAAAAAGTAAAGGAGCAGGAAGACGATATCGATGATACGCAGATTGTTCAGCTGTCTTCCAATAATCTGGAGATAAAGGACGATGGAAAATACGATCAGGATACTTCGTATGAATGGTTCGAATACGACATCTTCAGCAAAATGCTGGATTTCATCAACCAAGAATACGACAAGCTGGGGTAGGTAATTCTTTAAAGAAAGGAAGGTAGATGAAAATGAGGCTCACGAAAGATCAGTTGGAAGTCATCGCAAAAACTTTGAATGCCAAAGGCGTCAGCAAAACATGCGCAGCATGCGGTACCAAAGACCCTGTAATGGTGGATGAACTTCTGTTTTTGGGGAAATCGACAACGGGCAAGTTTCCATTAGTGGTCACCGGATGTGGTCACTGCGGACTCACGCAAAGCTTTGCAGTTAATCGGCTGGTGCCGGAGTTATTTGACAATCTGGCATTCGAAAAGGAAAGTTGACTAACTGAAGTGTTCCCCAACTACCCATTTCGGGTAGTTTTTTCGTTGTCAGGAAATCGTGTTTTGTGAGTGGGTAATGGCAGATATATAGGAAAAAATAGGACTATAAAATCACTTTATGCATCAAAAGATACGAATTTATCAATATTATTCATTTTTATTAAAAATTATTAGGTCCTTGTATACGTTTAATGGTATTAAATTTATGCTATCTTGTATGTATACATAGGAGGGTTTCAGGTGAATCTTACAGTCAATGGGGTAGTATTGAATCAAAAAAGAAGTTCGTTGATCATCAAAGAACTCATAAGAGAAGCAGTGGCAGAACATCCACAAGATGTAGAAGAATATTTAAAGGATTACACGGTAGAAGAGGTCGGAAGCTCCATCATTCTTCGCCCACCATCCGTTGAAGGCATTCAAATCTCACTATTTAAGTCGTCCTGAGGGACGGCTTTTTAATTTGTCCGGGTAGTAGGGTAGTATGTTAAAAGATGTGAAGTAAGCCATATTCAAAGTTTCAATTTTACTGTATATTGAAAAGAGAAAAGAGTGATATTATGGGCAGTGCAGTATTTCCCGCAAAAAAGAAAAAAATAGAAGCTATGATCAAAAAATATGGTATAGAGATGAGTTGGCATGTTTTTAAGACTAATTTTAAAATTGATTACCCAGAAGATTGGGAGCTGATCAATGCGGCTTTTGAAAGTTACCAAAAAAACACCAAAAGAGGCAAAAATCATCCGATGCCCCATCCGGATAAATATCTTAAGAATCTGTATAACAGCTTCTCAACCAAATAATGAGTTTAAAAGAGCATCCAACCGGATGCTTTTTTTCTTGGAATTCACATAGTATGCAGTGAGTAAAAAAACCTTCCTTTTAAGGGAGGTCAGTAGAATAGATTTTCTTGAAAAGACTTTCAGCCGCTTCATCGATCGACGTGTAGTATTCGACTTTGTGGCTTTCACTGGAAGTGACCTCCAGGATGAATGTGTCCTTGATGCACTTAACTTTAAGCGTATTTTCACTTTCTTCAATAGCGAATGTGTGTGTGATTGAAGAAGTGTTGAAATGGCAGGTGATTAATAGGAGATCCTTAATGTGATTCAACTTCATAACGTTAGCTCTCTTTCAGGGTCAGGCTTAACTTTTCATTTATACGTGCATCCGAGACAAGTTCCATGAAAAGTAATATATTTCACTATTTTCAAGAAAATCATAAAAAACCCCTGAGAGATCAGGGGTTAAGCATTGTGGGGTGAATTAACTTGGAGTTCTACTATTTTCACTGCTTCCGCAATAGAATCAAATAACTCTACTCTTTGTTCTATGAGAAAAGTAAGTTCTATGGTGGAAGTTGATGGGATACATCTTGCACGAATCAAATAAATACCATCTTTACTAAAGGTATGGATGATTATGGCAGTATTGTATTGGCGTATGGTAGTCAGTATTTCTGTTATACTTTCTAATTTCATGGTAATTCCTCATTTCCATAATTGGAAATTGACTAAGTGAAGTCTCAAAGAATCCATTACATCATACAATTCCTACTATAACATAGTAAGGGAAATCATGTAGAAGACAAGAGCAACTTCCGAATCTCCATTCCGATCATTTTTAAGGTTTCTCAGAAATAGATCGGTACACTATGAAATTAGGAGTTATCTGGGTTACACTAAAGGAGATAAGATTCTCGATACGCAACAAAATATTTACTAGGAAAAGGGGCGAAAGCATGAACGCATATGATGAATACATGAAAGGCATAGTTGTACCTATGCGCCAGGAATTGACCGGTGCGGGGTTCAAGGAATTATTGACGGCTGAAGAGGTCAACGAACATATGAGCAGCGCTCACGGCACAAGTCTTGTAGTCATTAATTCAGTCTGCGGCTGTGCAGCTGGTTTGGCACGTCCGGCAGTCATTGAAGCGCTGCAGACAGTGGAAGCTAAGCCGGAACATCTGGTGACGGTATTCGCTGGACAGGATAAGGAAGCGACTGCACAGATGCGCAATTATTTTGAAGAGATACCACCGTCTTCACCCTCAATTGCCGTATTGAAGGATGGCCAATTGGCTCACTTTATTCCGCGCGAACACATTGAAGGTTATCCGATGGAACAGATCCGCGACCATTTGGCACAGGCCCTTGAACAGGTGGCTGCTCAGTGAAAACGGTCATCACCACAGCGTACCGGCCAACTTCGTACATCTTCGAACAGGCCGGCCGCGTTTCAGCAGATCTTTCGCTCGATCAGATTCCACGCAATAAACGCTCCATCGAAAGATTGCATATGGATGAAAGAGCGGATCTTCTAGTCTGTTTAAAGGAACGGCTCGAGTTTTATCCACTGGGTAAAAACGAGCCGTTCTTTTTTCATCCGAATTCAGCGGCTTTCCGGACAAAAAGGCCGCTTGAACAAGACCCTTTGATCGAAGTATCGAGTCTACAGCCCGGCGATTCTTTTCTGGACTGCACATTGGGGTTGGCATCTGATTCGATTGTGGCTTCCCAGCACGTTGGTGAACAGGGCCAGGTGTATGGCTGTGAAAGCCATCCTGTCCTCGCATACGTCGTAGGGCAAGGCCTGCAGCAATATAGCGGCATGCCGCATTTGGAAGAGGCGATGAAACGCATTAAAGTGATTTCTTCCGATGCGGTGTCATTTTTGCAGAAACTGGAAACAAATTCGATTGACGTGATCTACATGGATCCGATGTTCACAGAAGAAATTACGGAAGCATCCAATTTTACACCACTAAGAGGTCCCGCTGACCAGGGTCAATTGACACAACAATGGATGGACGAAGCGAAAAGGGTGGCGCGCAAGGCGATTGTCCTGAAAGCGCATTTTCGCTCACAGGATTTTGAACGCTTCGGTTTTACCCGGCGTGTACGTCCGAATACGAAATTCCATTACGGTTTGATCTCTTGCCAAACCAAAAAATAAGCAATAAAAAAACTTCCCGTTATCCAGGAAGTTTTTTTATTGCTTATTAGTCTGTAAAAGAAAGTGAAGTCAAATATACGAGCATAAATAAAAGACCCAGTCCAATCAATAATGATGCATCCATGAAAAATTCCTCCTTTTCAAAAAAAACAAGGCGTTGTTAATGACTTTATTGTACAATGAATTTCAAGAAGATGAAACCTTTACCAATAAAATTCGTATAAATAAGCAAGCGTGTTACTAAAATGTTCATAAATGAAAAGGTGATGTTGATGAAAAATTGGTGGCAAAAGTCGCTGGTGATTGCAGTTGCCGTTTTAACATTGGGCGCCATCTCTCCGAACCATCTTATCTGGGAGTCGCTTCTGGACGAAAAAGGCCAACCGAAATCACATGCAGCAGAAAGTGATAACAAACAATATACGTATGATTGGATCGATCCGAGCGAGTTTTACATTACCGGTGAATCCATACTTGACACTGTGCACCAATCTGCCGAAGAGCAGTCTTACCTGAAGTTCGGATCGCGGATCGGTCCTGTGATACAGGATGAATTCCAGACCATGATCCTGCCGAACATCCAGCGGGCGATTGACGTTCATTTGGCAACTCTTGATTCCGGTAAATTAAGCAAACTGGCCATTTCTGAGAAACCGTCCGGCGATTACTCAGAAAAGATCTTCCATGTCTACGATACTGAAACCAATAAAGACGAAATCCGCTTCCATGTGAGAACGGAGAAAAAGCCGCAAGTTGGCTATTCCTTCAATTTCCACTACCATCTGGCCGAAGATGATTTCCAAAAGCACATAACCGTGGGCGATATTTACTGGTCCAAAAATACACCGCCGAAATGGCTCTCCTAAACCGCTCACTATGTGACGGTTTTTTGTTTTGGCGAATTATACAGTAGAAAAATGAGTTCGCTTTGAATTTACCAATCTCTTAGCGCCGGCGCGTCCGCGGGCTGGGCGGAGCGATAAGACGGGTGTACTTCCCGGCTTATTGTGTGAGCCTTGCCCAAAGCGACCGAAGCGGCATCTGAAATAATGATTCTCAGGTTTAATTTAAATTTAAAATCTTTATTAACACCAGCAGTATTGTTATGATTAAACTTAATAATGGAGGCGAAATACATGAAACAATATTTAGACTTATGCGAACATATTTTACATAATGGAGCGACTAAGGAAGATCGGACCGGTACAGGAACCTTAAGTGTCTTCGGCCACCAGATGCGATTCGATTTAACTGAAGGGTTTCCACTGATGACCACTAAAAAAACGGCGTTTCGCTTGATCGTCTCGGAACTTCTCTGGTTCATCAAAGGCGACACCAATGTCCGGACTTTGCTGCAGGACAATAATCATATATGGGATGAATGGGCGTTTGCCCAATGGGTCACAAGCGATGAGTATGCAGGTCCCGATATGACTGATTTCGGCCGCCGTGCGCAAAAAGATCCGGAATTTGAGGAACTGTATAAGATGGAAATGCAAGGCTTCCAACGGAAAGTCATCGAAAATCCGGAGTTTGCTGAAAAGTACGGCGACCTTGGGCCGGTTTACGGCAAACAATGGCGCTCTTGGGCAACAACCCAAGGCGGAACCATCGATCAATTGAAAAATGTCATTGAGTCGATCAAGAACAACCCGGATTCCCGCCGTCACCTGGTTACTGCCTGGAACCCTGAATTCATCGACGACATGGCTTTGCCGCCATGCCACATCATGTTCCAATTCTATGTAGCGGATGGCAAACTGTCCTGCCAGCTGTACCAGCGCAGTGCAGATGTCTTTTTAGGCGTGCCTTTCAATATTGCATCCTATGCGCTTTTGACACACCTTATTGCACGGGAATGCAAGTTGGAAGTCGGCGATTTCGTCCACACAACAGGCGATACCCATCTGTATTCCAATCATCTGGAACAGGTTAAAGAGCAAATGGCAAGAGAGCCAAAACCATTGCCGACTTTAAAGATCAACGAAGACGTCGAATCGATTTTTGACTTGACTCTGGCGGATATTACAATTGAAGGCTACGATCCGCATCCGCGGATCAAAGCTCCGGTCGCAGTTTAATGGATTTATTTAATAACAAAAAAGCCTGATCATTAAAGCTCAGGATCCGCCGAAGAGCGGTATAGGAGGAAAATGCATGATTTCATTGATGGTAGCGCATGATCAAAACCGTGTCATCGGCATAGGCAACGAATTGCCTTGGCATATCCCAGCAGATTTAGCTTATTTTAAAGAACACACCATTGGGAAAGGCATCGTCATGGGGCGCAACACGTATGAATCCATCGGCCGGCCGCTTCCGAAGCGCCGCAATATCGTCGTCACTCGCAATGATGATTATGAGGCAGAAGGTGTCGATGTCGTCCATAACATACAGGATGCCGTAAAATTAGCCAAAGAAGTCCATGAAGAAGTCATGATCATCGGCGGCGAGCAGATCTTCAACTCGGTGCTGGACGATGCAGACCGCTTGTACATCACGCTAGTACATCAGTCATTTGAAGGGGACACCTACTTCCCGGAATATGGACGTGAATGGAAGCTCGTTTCAGAGTCGGAACAGCAAATTTCAAACGAAGTGCCTTTTTCGTATCTGGTATACGAACGGCGCAAAAAGAAATAGACCATGTTTAATTCGATCCGGACATTCTCGTTTCTTTTTGGCTATTTGCCATTCAGTGCAGTGAACCTGAAAAAGTGCATGAAGCAGAAACCTCAGCTGAGCATACAGGAATACGATCAACTGATCCATATAGAGCCCCAAAAATGGGCATCCGGCATTATGGAGCGGACGAAAAGCACCGTCTCGATCACCGGACTGGAAAATTTACCTGAAGGACCTGCCCTTTTTGTCAGTAATCATGAGGGGAATTTTGATATCCCGGTCCTGCTTTCGACAATCCCGAAACCATTCGGCTTTATCTCCAAAAAAGAAGTAAAAAAGCTGCCGATCATCTCCATGTATATGGAACAGATGAATTGCATCTTTTTGGATCGCACCGATCGTCGGAGCGCATTAAAGTCCATCACCGATACAGTCGGGAAATTGAAAGATGGCCATTCGATCTTGATTTTTCCTGAAGGGACTAGAAGCAAAGGACAAGGATTGGGTGAATTCAAGTCCGGGTTCATGCGCATTGCAAAAGATGCAGGTGTACCTATTCTGCCGATTGCGATTCATGGAACTTCCGATATAATGGAAAAAAATAACAACAAGGTCTTGCCAGCGGATGTCAAGGTCCAGATTTTGAATCCCATCTCTGCAGAATTGATCGGAACGCTTGATTCGAAAGAAGCGATTACATTGGTCCGGTCGCAAATTGCTGAAGCTGTTTTGACACTCGCTCTCTCAAAAACCACTAACTGAGGATGGGTTTTGAAGCGGGTAGCAACCCTATCAGTTGTTTACTGTTCTGTAATTCCTTAAACTAAGTAGAGAAGAAGGAAGTGATTTCATGTCCAAGATTCATATTGTCACGGATTCGACCGCCGATCTAAAACCGGAGGTCATTGAAAAATACGACTTGCATGTAGTTCCCTTAACGATTCAAATCGGCGGGAAAACCTATCTGGACCGGGTTGACCTGGAGCCTGAATCTTTTCTTGAATTGATGAAGAATTCCGATGAAATGCCAAAAAGCTCACAGCCGGCTCCTGGGGTATTCAAGGAACTTTATGACAAGCTAGGCGAAAATGGAGATCAGATTTTATCAATCCATATGACCGGCGGAATGAGCGGTACTGTCGAATCGGCAAAAACCGCAGCTCAGCTGACGGATTCGGATGTTACGGTCATTGATTCACGCTATATTTCCCATGCGCTGACATTCCAGGTGTTTGAGGCTGCTGATATGGCGAAAGCCGGAAAATCAATGGAAGAAATCGTGGAGCGCATTGAACAGATCCGCCTGAATACGAAGCTGTTCGTCGTAGTGGATACGCTCGATAATTTGGTGAAAGGCGGCCGTATCGGAAAAGGCCGCGCATTATTGGGGTCATTGATGAAGATTAAGCCGATCGCTTCATTGGATGACGGAGAGTATACGCCAGTTGCCAAAGTCAGAAGCCACAAGCAAGTGGTGGATTACTTGATGAAAGAGTTCATGGAGCGGACAGCCGGGAAGATAGTCAAAGGTGTCGGCATTGCCCACGCCAATGGCTTGGCGATGGCTGAACCGTTGCGGGAAAAAATCAAGGAAACGGGTTTTACGGATATTAAATTCGATTTTACAACTCCAGTCATCTCCACCCACACGGGTATCGGAGCGATTGGTTTTATGTACTACACGGATTAACTGAAGTGGTAAGGCCCATTCGAAAAAGGGGAGACAAATTTGAAACGCATCCTGTTTATTATTGTCTTTTTGTCCATGGGTATAGTAGCGGGGTGCAGTCCAACGTTTATCTTTGGAAATGAAGAAGCGGAACCAAGAAGCGAACCAGCCATCAATCCATACACGGTTCCGCCTAATTTCATTCCTCAAGCAGTGATTCTCACAGCGCTTGGGGATTCCTTGTCTCAAGGCGTAGGCGATACAGAAAATCTGGGTGGCTATACAGGTCGGATTGCAGCCGAAATTCGGACCTGGCAAGGAATTGAAGGGGTCGCTGTTGAAAATACCGCCAAACGCGGGCGCCGCAGCGATCAATTGCTGGCCATGTTCCAGCAAGGTGAACTTACAGGTCCGGTGGCGGAAGCGGATTACCTGACAATGACAATCGGTGGCAATGATGTCATGCGGATCGTCAAACGGGATCTGTTTTCGTTGAATATGGAAGCTTTTGCTGATGAACTGATTCTCTATGAAAATCGATTCGATACGATTTTTACGGCAATCCGGGACATCAACCCGAATGCCCCTATGATCGTAATGGGCATCTATAATCCCTTCTCGCTCATTACGGATGAAGTCGAGGAGTTCGATCAAATTATCGCCTCATATAATGATGTGATGCAAGAAAGAGCAGAACAGGATCCGCAGGCATGCTTTGTGCCTGTCAGTGATTTGTTTGTCGGCAATAAAAACTTGGTTTACCATTCCGACTTTTTTCATCCGAACAGCAAAGGGTATGACTTGATGACTGAGCGCATCCTGGAACGGATGGAAGAATGCGGATTGAGCTATCAAGAATAGGGTGGTGACATAATGAAAAAATGGCGTATCGCTTTCTTTATACTGCTGGCATTTAATGTCCTGGCATTGGTGGGAGTCGTGCTTTATGTGACCACTCCGCCAAAAGATTACACATCTTATCAGGCATTAAAAAATGCTCCTGCTACCGGCAATACGGTAGTGGTCAATACGACAAAAGCTGATTTTGAAGGAATAGCCAATACCTATATCCAGGATGCCATGAAAGACCAGCCGATTCCTTTAGCATTGTCGGTTAATGACGATGTCAGTTTGTCGACAGAGCTTACTATTTTTTCAGTGACCCTGCCGATTTTGATGAAATTTGAACCGCTCGTTCAAGAAGATGGGAATTTATTGCTGGAACAGAAGTCGGTAGAAGTCGGTATGCTGGATATTCCTCCCGAATCTGCGTTAAAGTTGCTTAGAGATTCGGTTGAACTTCCAGAGTTTATGGAAGTGATGCCTGCGGACGAAGAAGTGCTGCTCAAGTTGACGGAAATTCCATTGGATGATGGCATTTCCGTTCGTGCATCATCATTCAACCTGCAAGAAGACGATATCCGATTACTGGTGACAATTGAACCATAAGAAACGGAGTGGACGTATGAAGACAGAAAAAGCAACATTTGCAGGCGGCTGTTTTTGGTGTATGGTCAAGCCTTTCGATTCATTGGATGGCATCGAAGAAGTGGTGAGCGGCTATACAGGCGGTGAGTTGCCAAATCCGACCTATGAACAGGTTTGTTCAAATGCCACAGGCCACGTAGAAGCTGTTCAAATTACCTTCCAGCCGGAGATTTTTCCATATGAAAAATTACTGGATGTATTTTGGACACAAATCGACCCGACAGATGCAGGCGGCCAATTTTTTGATCGCGGCGAATCTTACGGAACAGCAATTTTCTATCATTCTGACGAGCAACGGATCGCAGCAGAAAAATCCAAGCAGGAACTGGACAATTCAGGCAGATTTGAAAAGCCTGTAGCCACGCCTATCAAGGAAGCAAAGCCGTTTTATCCGGCAGAATCGTATCATCAGGATTATTATAAGAAAAACCCTGCCCATTACAATCGTTACTCGGTAGGTTCCGGGCGGACAGCGTTTATCGAAAAGAATTGGGGTGGACAATCATGAAAGAAGAATTGAAAGCGAAGTTAACGCCGATGCAATATCATGTAACCCAGGAAAGCGGGACTGAACCGCCTTTCCAGGGGGAATACGATCAGCATTTCGAAGACGGCATCTACGTAGATATCGTTTCTGGAAAACCGCTTTTCAGCTCCAAGGATAAGTTCGACGCCCATTGCGGCTGGCCGAGTTTTGCCAAGCCCATTGATGGCGCAGAAGTAAAAGAGAACTTGGATACAAGCCACGGTATGAGAAGAACAGAAGTCCGTTCTGAAACGGCTGATTCCCATCTTGGACATCTTTTCCCGGATGGACCGTCTTCTCTTGGCGGCCTGCGCTACTGCATCAATTCCGCAGCACTTCGTTTTGTGCCCAAAGATCAATTGGATGCGGAAGGCTTATCCGAATACAAGAAATTGTTTGAATAACGGGTTTCCCGGACAACTGTCCGGGTTTTTTTTGCCTTAAATTATGGAAGGAGACCTTCATGGAACGTTCATTTTATCAATTTGCATTGAAATACCGGGGGAAGCTCGTAGCTGACGATTATTCACGCTTTGCGGAAGCGATGTTCTTGGATCATTCATTTCCCAAAACGGCCACGGATTTCGACAAGCTATCCAAATACATCGAAGAAAAGGCGCATCCCGTCATGAAAGCGTCCACCTTTGATGACATGTGGGAAGAATATACAGGGGAATAAGGCTCGTCATTGCACTAAAGGAAAAAAACCAGTATGATTAAATCGACTATATTAAAGTGAGGTTTTTAGATGAGTGTTCATATCAATGCGAAAAAAGGCGATATTGCCGAAACAATTCTACTGCCGGGAGATCCGCTTCGTGCAAAATACATAGCGGAAACTTTCTTGGAAGATGTGACTTTGTACAACGAAGTCCGCAATATGTTCGGATATACCGGAACATATAAAGGGAAACGCATCTCTGTTCAAGGAACAGGAATGGGTGTACCTTCAATTTCGATCTATGTTACAGAATTGATGCAGGAATACGATGTGAAAAAATTGATCCGTGTTGGAACATGTGGTTCAATCCATAAAGACGTTAAGGTTCGCGACGTCATCTTGGCACAAAGTGCTTCAACTGATTCAAAAATGAACGAGATCATTTTTAAAGGTGTCAACTATGCTCCTACAGCTGATTTCGATCTATTGCTGAAAGCGTACAACGCCGGTATTGAAAAAGGATTGAATTTACGTGTTGGGAACGTCTTTACTGAAGATGTCTTCTACAACGAATTTGCAGAGCACGAAAAATGGGCGCAGTATGGTGTCCTGGCACTTGAAATGGAATCTTCTGCCCTATACACATTGGCTGCGAAATTCGGCCGCCAAGCCCTTTCAATCTTAACTGTCAGCGATCACTTGCTGACTGGTGAAGTGACGACTTCCGAAGAGCGCCAAACAACGTTCAACGATATGATCGTCGTAGCGTTGGACGCAGCGATCCAAGAGTAGAAAGAAAAGAGCAAGCAGCCTCTCAAGTTTTAAAAAAAGACTGTCTTGACAGTCTTTTTCTTTTAATGCTCTCCAGTTCTGAAGGCAATTATGAAAGTGGTGAAATAGATGGATGATAAACATCCGGGGGAAGAGCATGAACAGATTCCGCCAGTAGAAGAATCGCCGTCGCACACTATTAAGATGAAAACATTCTCGTTCATTATGCTTGTCTTCCTTTTAATAATAGCAACGGCAGGTTTGACCGTTTTTGCCTTAACGTTCGGCGACGACAAAGCAGTGGAAGTCAATTCGCCGGAACGCCGCGAATTCGAGAAGCTGTATACGGCATATGACCAAATCCAGGATCAGTATTTCAAGGATGTCGACAGAGATGTTCTGGTCAATGGAGCGATCAACGGCATGGTCGACTCGTTGGAAGATCCGTATTCCGATTACATGAATGAAGAAGAAGCATCTCAATTCCTGGAAGGGATTTCTTCAAGTTTCCAGGGAATCGGTGCAGAAGTGCAGGAACGCGGCGGGTTTATAACAGTGGTTTCGCCCATCAAGAATTCACCTGCAGAAAAAGCGGGTGTCTTGCCGAACGATCAGATTATAGCGGTTGATGGAGAAAGCATCCAAGGCTTTACAACAACTGAAGCGGTTATGCTGATTCGTGGTGAAAAAGGGACTGAAGTTACATTGACCATCGTGCGTGGCGAAAATGCAGATCCGATCGATATTACCATCGTGCGGGATGAAATTCCGATCGAGACCGTTTACGCGGAAATGGTCGGAGACAAAGTCGCACATATTCAAGTGACAAGTTTCTCTGAAAATACCTATCAGGAATTGCTTGATGCCATTGAGGAAATGGAAGCTGAAGGAATGGAAGCGCTCGTCATGGATGTGCGCCAAAATCCGGGTGGCTTGCTGGATGTGGCTCTTGATATTTCCGACTTGTTTATTGAAGAAGGTAAACCATTATTTGAAGTTCAGGCAAAAGGTGCAGAACCGGAAATCTATATGTCTACAGCAGGTACGAAAATCGATGTTCCTGTTACGATGCTGATCGATGGCGGCAGTGCTTCAGCGTCCGAGATATTGGCAGGAGCGATGAACGAGTCGGCAGACATCAAATTAGTCGGTGAAAAGACATTCGGCAAAGGGACTGTCCAAACAGCCAATGACCTTCAAGATGGCTCTAATTTGAAATTTACGACAGCTAAATGGCTGACACCTGACGGCAATTGGATCCATGAAAAAGGAATCGCGCCGGATGTGGAAGTGGCATACCCTGCGTATGCGTCTCTTCCGGTACTGGATACTTCAGTAGAGCTGAAAGACGGCGTCATTTCCGACCAGGTCAAGACTGCGGAGCAGATGCTCGAGGCACTTGGCTACGAAGTCGGAGAAGTGGATGGTGTATTTGAAGAGCAGATGACAGAAGCTGTGGAAACTTTCCAGGAGGAAAATGACCTGGAAGCGACAGGCATCTTGACTGGAGACAGTACATTTGCAGTAATGGATGCATTGCGTGAAAAAATCGAAAATGATGATCCGCAATTGCAGGAAGCTAAAAAACTTCTGATGGAAGAAGCGGGAATCGCAGCTTCGGCATCAGAAGAAGCTGAAGAAACTGAAGAGTGATTTCTAAAGGTCCGCTTAGGCGGGCCTTTTCTTAATCAGGGATTGAAAGGATGAGACGATGAAGGATGTATATTTGTTCAGTGGATTTTTGGGGAGCGGGAAAACGACGCTGCTGAAAGGCATGATCAGCCAAATGAAAGAACAAGGCCTCAAGCCTGCCGTCTTCATGAACGAACTCGGTAAAATGAATATGGATTCCGACTCAGTAGAAGATGGCGTGCCGTTGAAGGAAATCCTTGACGGCTGCATTTGCTGCTCGGGATCCGAGAAATCAGAAGCGCAGATCCAGACCCTGCTGGCTGAAGAGGACTTCGACGTCCTACTGATTGAAACAACAGGTGCCGCACATCCGGTAGAAGCCTTGGATGCCATCTTTTCTCCCTTATTTGCTGACCGCTTGAATTTCAAAGGGATCGTCACGGTAGCCGACAGCAAACGGTGGATGGACCGGGGTAGCTTATCGCCGCAGATCCGTTCGTTGTTTTTGGAGCAGATCCGCCACGCCGATTTGATACTGGCCAATAAATCGGACTTGCTGACAGAGGGCGAGCAGGGAACGGTGGTTTACGAAATCCAGTCGCTGAATCCGAAAGCACAGATCATTCAGACCGTGCACGCCAAAGTGCCATTTTCGGCGTTGGATAAATTGACGCCTTCAAAGTCGGGAGACGTTGCGAAAGCCCCGATCTCAAAATTGAACCTGAATGCCAAAGTGCTGCAATTTGAAGCACCAGTGCAACGGGAAAAGTTTGAGGAGTGGCTGCGCGCACTCCCGGATACGGTATTCCGCATCAAAGGCTATGTGCCGCTCGAAGGCGATAAATATCCGCATGCCTTCCAGTTTGCCTATGGGATGGCGCAATGGCTTCCTGAATACATCAAGATGCAGAACCAGATTGTCGTAATCGGAGAAGGCTTGGAAGGAGTCGAGCTTCCATGATTGAGGCTTATCGGAAACTCTGGCCGCAACGGGCGGCAGCGGAAAAGATTGCGACTCAGCAAGAGCTTGAAAAATACATGCTGATCGAATTGGATGACGAACTGACCCATCCACGCGTCCGCAAATCCAGACAGCAAAAACTGGAGTTGGCACTGGCGCGGATTGAACAATCAGATTTGTCGCAGACGGAAAAAGACGGTTTGGCCGCTTTGTATCGAAAACTAGCCGCTGAGTAGATCGAAAACCGATTGGGAAATAGTCGGCATAACTAAAAGCAGGACACGAAAAATCATTGATTTTTCGTGTCCTGCTTTTTATCGTTCCCTATTTTATTCAGGCTGTCAAGAAACTTCTAACAAGCCGTGGTTTTCCGAAGCTTACCGCTCGCTTTCCGCGGGCTCGCGTCCAAGCCTCCTCGTTCGCTTTGCTCTCTGCGGGGTCTCGGCCGTCTCGCTTTCCCGCAGGAGTCGAGCGGACGCTTCTCTAAACCACTTTATGAACTCTTTCTTCTTTGAATGTAGCGGAAGGCGGCGACTCCAACGGGAGCAGTGACGGAGCAAAGCGACAGAGCGACACGAGCTGGAGCCACTGGACTGAGCAGAGCGAGGGAAGCGGCAGAAGCCGTGCCCGTGGAACGCGTCCGCCTAGAGCGAAATGTAGTATGAAGACTTTTTCAACAAGCTGATTTTATTGCGCGTTCCGCGGGACTGCTGCGGTTTGACGGGAAATCTTTTTTTGGATCGACAGCAAGCGGATAGACAAGGTGACGGCTCCTGCCGTCAAGCCGACAATCAAACCGATCCAATAGCCGAAGGCACCGAAATCAGTGAAATTTGCCAGCAGGTATCCGCAAGGCAAGCCAATGACCCAATAGGATATCAAGGCCATGATGAAGGTGATGTTCACATCCTTGTATCCGCGTAACGCTCCTTGAACGGGCGCTTGAATCGCATCAGAGAGCTGAAACAAAGCTGCAAACAGCAGGAACTGCACGGCCAATTCGACCACCACAGGGTCTGAGGAATACAAGGCCGCAATTTCACTGCGCATGAAGAACAGGATACAGGCGGACAGGGCACTCAAGATGATAGCAGTGCCGACACTCAGCCAGCTATAATATTTGGCATCCCGGAAACGTTTGGCACCGACCTCGTAGCCGACCAGAATTGTCGCGCCCATAGAGATACTGAGCGGCAGCATATACAATAAGGATGCGAAATTCAGGGCAATTTGATGGGCTGCGATGGTGACGGTGCCGTAAACTGCCAGCAAAAACGTCACGGCAGAGAAAATACTGGTTTCCACAAAAATCGAAATGCCGATGGGAACCCCGATCCGGCTTATTTCGCCCCAGTGGCCAAGCGACACCTTCGGCCATTTACGGAAGATGCCGTAGGAATTGAACGGACTTCTTGTATGGATGATCCAGATGGCAATCGCAAGAATCAGCCAATATGTGATGGCCGAGGCAAAACCGGCTCCTGCGCCTCCAAGTTCCGGGAAACCGAAATTCCCGAAGATCAGCAGGTAGTTGAAGAAGATATTGATAGGTGCCGACAGCAGTGAAATGACCATTGTCACACGAGTGGCTCCGAGTGCATCGATATAGGAGCGCAAGGCATTGTAGACGAATAACGGAATCAACCCGATCGACATCGCAAAGATATAACGGCTTGCGACATCTGCGACAACCGGTTCAAGGTCCATGAAGGCCAGCAGATAATCGATGCCGAAGTAGAAGAAAGCAAAGACGATTGCAGACAGCAGGAACGCCAAATAAATCCCTTGCTGGACGGCTTGTTTTACTTGTTCTTTTTTCTTAGCTCCCATCAATTGTGCTACAATTGGAGTGATGGACATAAGAATACCAGCAAGGCCGATGTAGACGGGCACCCAAAAGGACGAGCCGATCGAAACGCCTGCCAAATCTTCTGTTCCGTAGCGGGCAGTCATGTAAATATCGAAAAATGTCACCATATACATCGCTATTTGCGTGACAAGAATCGGGAAAACAATTTTCACCAACAGCAGCATTTTTTCTTTCATGGTTCTTGTTTGGTGCATACTTCTTTCCTCCCGCAAATTATCTGAGTTGCAATTTGACTGTAGTTTTTCATATCGCTTCGGCTGTTTTGGGCAGAGTTCAAGCAAGAAGCCAGGTACAGTAAAGCAGTCTTCTTACTTTGTTAAAGCCATGGCACGCCGGCGGTAAGATATTATAAAAACAATTTTACACATAGAATCCAGTATAGCATAGAAAGGCGTGCTTAAAGCGGTCCGGCTATGCCAAATTAATAGATGAGAGTAGGACGAGCAATGGAAAACAGAACAATTTTATTGACCGGAGGCGGAACAGCAGGACACGTCTCTTTAAATCAGGCATTGATTCCAGAACTGAAGAATTTAGGATTCCATGTAGAGTACATCGGTTCCAAAGACGGCATTGAAAACGAACTGATCCGTGAATCGTTTCCATCCGTTCCTTACCACGCCATTTCAAGCGGGAAATTAAGACGCTATTTTTCCACAAAGAATTTTTCGGATCCGTTCCGTGTAGGTGCTGGATTGATGCAGGCGATGAGTATCATCCGGAAAACCAAGCCTGTGGCGATTTTTTCGAAGGGTGGGTTCGTATCTGTTCCGGTCGCAATGGCTGGACGCATGATGTCGGTCCCGGTCATCATCCATGAATCGGATGTTACGCCTGGATTGGCCAACAAGATTGCGCTGCCTTTCGCAGACCACATCTTCACCGTCTTCAAAGAAACACTGGCACATGTGCCGAGTGAGAAGTCTACATGTACAGGTTCACTTATCCGCAGTGAGCTGTTGGAAGGCTCGACAGAAAAAGGGCAGGAAATCTGTCCATTCGATAATGAATTGCCGGTTCTGATGGTGATGGGTGGAAGCCAAGGTTCGGCTATGATCAACTCAGCTGTTCGCAATAATCTGGAACGGCTGCTGGAACAGTTTAATATCATCCATTTATGCGGCAAAGGCAACAGTATGCCGGAACTGGATGTCCATGTGAATTACCGGCAATTTGAATACGTTACGCACGAATTACCGCATTTATTGCATATGACGGATTTCGTGGTTTCACGGGCAGGGTCCAATTCCATATTCGAATTTTTAGCATTAAAAAAACCGATGCTGCTTGTCCCATTATCCATCCAAAAAAGTCGGGGCGATCAGATACTGAATGCGAATCTCTTCAAGAAACAGGGCTTTGCGCATGTGGTTGAAGAGGAAGAATTGACTGCAGACCGCTTTGTAGAAGAAATGGACCGCTTGCAGGCCGGGAAAGGCCAGTTGATCGAAACTATGACACAAGCCGAAGCGCCGATTACTGCTGCTGAAATGGCTAAATTGGTCTCAGCCCATACAAAATAACTTCCAACTATATTAAAAGAGGTGACCGGAATGGAAATAACGTTGACAAAAGTCCATGGCTCTATGAATACCTTCTATATGCTGGAATCGGATGAACGCAATGATTTTGCTGAGATGGCGATTCAACTATCGGCATTGGATAAGGACATTGACGGTATTCTAGTGATTTTGCCTTCATCTGTTGCACACGCGAAGATGCGGGTATTCAATAATGACGGTTCAGAAGCATCCATGTGTGGAAATGGCCTTCGCTGTGTGGCCCGGTATGTATGTGAACGCGACGGCGTACAGGAAGCGGTGATTGAAACCATGAGAGCTTCGCTGCGCGTCAAAAAAGAAGAGACGTTAAATGAAGGGATCAAAACCTATGCGGTCGAAATATCCCCGGTTTCATTTTCGCTCAGCAGTTTGCCGATGAACTACGAGGGCCATGAGGATTGGGTTCATAAACCCTTGCCATTCGTGTCAGAAGAAATTCCGTTTTCAGCGGTCGCTGTTCCTAACCCACACCTGATCGGGATTGTACCGGCGGACTTGCAGAAGGATACAAGCCATCAGCAGAAATGGGCGCAGTATTTCAATGGCGACAATGATTATTTTTCTGATGGGGTCAACGTCAGTTACGTGACGCCTGTGGAAGACGGCATATTTGTCCGGACCTATGAGCGTGGTGTAGGATTCACGAATGCGTGTGGAACTGCAATGACGGCTTCAGCATTGATCAGCTGCATGGCGGGACTGGTTCCTTATGGGGATGTTTCGGTCTACAATCCAGGAGGCATGGTGAAATGTTCAGTTTCCAAAGAAGGGGACGACATCCAACTTTTGCTTACCGGCAATGCGACCTATCTGTCAGTTGCTAAATTCGACTGGCCACCGAATGGGACCGGCAGCAGAATCCTCTCTTCTGAACCACTGGATGAGCAGGCACGCTATGCGCAGTTCAGTGAGCAAATATCAATACTTTCGAAACAATTCGTCTAATGGAAAGCGGTGAACTAGATGCCAATGCCATTTACCCTGGAGCAGTTGGACCTCCTCTACAGAAATTCGAAAGACCCTGTCTATTTTATGGAGCAAAACGGTGACACCTTTGACTATGTCTACGTCAATCCGGTGTGTTTTGCTATATTCAAAAAAGAACTGCGTGGCACCACGTTGGAAGACAGCATGCCACCGGATTTGACCAGAGAAATCAAAAAGCAGTATCAGATTGCATTGAAAGCAGGAGAGAGGCACATCTACCGCGACTATAGCCTGTTTAGTGACCTGGATACAGCAATGGAAACCGAATTGACTCCGATTGAGTTTGAAGGGCAGAAATTTGTGCTGGCAATCACAAAAAATGTGGCAGCTCAAAAGAAGATTGAAGAAGATTATTTATTTTATGAGTCGCTGGTCCAAAACTCAGTGGATCCGATGATCATGATTTCTGCAGAATACATGATCATCGATTTGAATCCAGCTTATGAAGAAACGTTCGGCGTAGTAAAAGAAGAATGGGTGAACCGCTATTACAAGGATTTGCCCGATAAACAAAAAGAAGTGTTCAGGGCAGGAAAAACATTGCTGGAAAAATTCTCGCCTGAAACTAGAAGCACTTCTGTGATTATGAAGCGACGAAAGCTCGATGGCACAGACGCGAAGTTTTCAGTCAGCTATTCTCCCATCAATGAAAATGGCATTATCCGTGCATTTCATGTTGTGTTCAGGGAGTTGACCAGTGAATTGCTGTTGAAGAATGAGCTGAAAAAGACAGAGAATATTCTGGAGAGCTACAAGGATGCACTTAATTACGCAGCGCTTGTCGCAATCTGGAGTTTGTCTGGTACCATTGAATTCGTCAATGACAATTTCAATCAATTGACCGGTTATAAAGCTGAAGAGCTCATCGGCATCAATATTTCCAAGATAGGGAAAGCGGTCATTTCCACTGAAGAATATGAAAAGATTCGTGCTGTCGTTAGGAAAGGCTCCATTTGGCGTGGCCAGATAAAAAGTTTAAAGAAAATTGGTGAAGTTTTCTGGGTGGATGCCACTATTATTCCTTTAATGGATATGGATGGCCGAATTTATCAAGTGTTGTCAATCCTATTCGATGTCACAGAACGAAAAAAAATGGAAGAACAGCTCCATTTCATGGCTTACCATGACAGTTTGACGAATTTGCCCAACCGTCGTCTCATGGTCCAGCAATTTCAGCAGATGAAAGAGCAGGCAGAAGCAAAAGATGAACATATTGCTTTGTTGTTCATCGACGGAGACGATTTTAAATCAATCAATGATCAATTTGGCCATGATGTCGGAGATGAGTTCATCTATCATTTCGGCCAGGCAATCAAAAAAAGTGTGCGCAAGCAAGATATGATTGCTCGAGTAGGCGGCGATGAATTCCTGGTGGCCTTATGCGGCATTGCTCCTGAAGAAAGTCAAGAGCAGGTGGAAAGCGTCATCAGCCGGATCAATCAAACACTTGCCGACGGCTGGATAATCGGCGGTCATCATTTTACACCGACTTCATCAATAGGCATTTCGGTTTATCCCGTGCATGGAAATGATTTCGATGATTTGGTCAAAAAAGCGGATGCTGCGCTTTATTTAGCGAAAAGCAACGGTAAAGGCAGTTGCTACATGTATTCATTCCCTTAATACAGGGCTTTATAAGGCCATATTGCAGAAGCGAAGAGTATGAAAGCGCTTAACAATTTCTTATGTGAATATTTTCACGAAAAGGCTTTGTTTTTCAACGGGGAAGTAGTAAGATTGATAGGGAATTTTAAACTTTTATCAACAAAACGCCTTCTGCTTTATGTCTAGTGGGATGCGTGATAAAATAGACGAGACATATAACAAATAAAGTGACTGCCGTCAAACAAATAGTTGGAGGTTTTTTTAATGTCTAGCAATTATCCAGATGCAAAATCCCCGTGGAGTTCCATTACAGGCCCTAACCTGGGATACATAATGGAGATGTATGATCTGTATCAAGAATCACCGGAATTGCTTGATCCAGAGTACGTCGAACTTTTCAAACAATACGGCCCTCCTGTTGAAGCTTCCACAAGCCAACAAGTTTCGACAAGCCAACAAGCTTCGACCGAAAAAGCTGTGGAACCGAACAATTTCGAAAAAGTACTGGCTGCTGTTCATTTGGCGGAAGCGATTCGCGCTCATGGCCATCTGGCATCGGATATCTATCCGTTGAAGGACCAACCAAAAGACAGCTCCCGTATTGAGCCTGCAAATGGCCTCAGCGAGCAGGATCTGAAGGAAGTACCTGTTTCATTGCTTCTGAATAATGCACCGAGCGATGTAACGAATGGCCTGGAAGCTATTAATTATTTGAAGTCCCTTTATACGGATAAAGTCGCTTTTGAATTTTCACACGTAATCCAGCCTCAGGAACGCAGCTGGCTGCAGGAGAAAATCGAAGCTGGTGCAGTCAAACCGACATTGGATCCGGACAAAAAGAAACAAGTTCTTGATCTGTTGACACGCGTAGAAGGCTTTGAGAAATTTGTACACCGCACATTTGTTGGACAAAAACGGTTTTCAATCGAAGGCGTCGATTCACTGGTTGTTCTAATGGACGAACTTGTTCGCTTATCCGAGTCTGCCGGAACACAAGATATCATGATCGGGATGGCGCATCGCGGTCGTTTAAATGTGCTTACACATATTTTGAACAAACCTTACGAGATGATGTTTGCCGGCTTCGCGCATGTAGGAGACGATGCTTTCCTACCAGAAGATGGTTCGCTTCAAATCACTAAAGGCTGGTTTGGTGATGTTAAATATCACATGGGCGCAGCTTATAAATCAGAAAATGGGACAAGTGTAAAACTTGCCTATAATCCTTCCCACCTGGAAATCGTCAGCCCGATCGTTGCTGGACAGACACGTGCTGCTCAGGAACTCACCGACCAAGCGGGTCTGGCAAAAATGGATCCGAAAAAGTCATACGCGATTCTTGTACACGGGGATGCGGCATTCCCGGGGCAGGGCATCGTAACCGAAACCTTGAACTTCAGCCGAGTCAAAGGCTATCAGACGGGTGGATCAATCCACATCATCGCCAACAACCTGATCGGCTTTACAACAGAACAGTTTGATTCAAGATCGACACATTATTCTTCAGATCCTGCAAAAGGCTTTGAAGTGCCGGTTATCCATGTCAATGCTGATGATCCTGAAGCGGTAGTTGCAGTCGCACGCCTGGCTTTTGAATACCGTGAAAAATTCGGAAAAGATATACTGATCGATCTGATCGGCTATCGCCGTTATGGCCATAATGAAATGGATGAGCCATTAGTGACGAATCCGACAATGTACCATGGCATCCATCAGCATGATACTGTCCGCGAACTTTACGGAAAACAATTGTCATCAGAACAAGTTCTATCAGTAGATGATGTTAAAAAACTTGATTCTGATATTCAGAAAGAAATGCAGGAAGCTTATGACAAAGTCAAAGAAAATAAAGCGGCGGATTTCCCGAAAGTTGAAATTCCGGAAGCTGTCTTAAACGGCTATCCTGAAGTTGCGACGGGTGTCGATAAAGACGTTCTGACGAAGATGAACGAAGAGCTATTGTCTTGGCCAAGTGATTTCTCTGCCTTCGGCAAACTGGCCCGAATTCTGAAGCGTCGTGAAGATCCGTTCAATGATAAAGGCAAGGTTGATTGGGCACATGCTGAAACGCTGGCATTCGGTTCAATCCTGCAGGAAGGCAATCCAATTCGCTTGACTGGCCAAGATGCGCAGCGCGGAACATTCGCACATCGCCATCTTGTCCTACATGATGAAAAGAATGGAAATGAACTGGTGCCGTTGCATCACATTTCAGATGCCAAAGCGTCGTTCGTCGTCTATAACAGCCCATTAAGTGAAGCATCTGTATTGGGCTTCGAGTATGGCTACAATGTTGAAAATGATAAAGCGCTTGTTATCTGGGAAGCGCAATACGGCGATTTCGCCAATATGGCGCAAATGATGTTTGACCAGTTCATTTCTGCGGGACGCGCAAAGTGGGGCCAAAAATCAGGCTTGGTCATGCTGTTGCCTCATGGTTATGAAGGACAGGGACCTGAGCATTCGAGTGCCCGTCTGGAACGTCATCTGCAGATGGCTGCTGAAAACAACTGGACAGTTGCAAACCTTTCCAGCGCAGCCAACTACTTCCACATTTTACGCCGCCAGGCTAAAATGCTTGGAGAAGAGGCAATTCGCCCATTGATCATCGTTTCTCCTAAATCATTGCTGCGCCATCCGTTGGTCGGCGCAGATGTAGCTGATTTGGCTGAAGGCCAATTCGAAACTGTCATTGAACAGCCGAATATGGGCAAAGAAGCGAAAAAAGTGAAACGTGTACTTTTTGCTAGCGGCAAAATGGCGATCGACTTGGCAGAACGAGTGAAAGATGGCAAAGGCTATGAGTGGGCGCATATTGTCCGCGTAGAGCAGTTGTATCCTTTCCCGGCTGAGAAGATCAAAGCCATAGTCGACCGTTATCCAAACGTCAAAGAGTTGGCTTGGGTACAGGAAGAACCTCAGAACATGGGGTCATGGACTTTTGCAGATCCGTACTTGCGTGAACTTGCAGATGGCAAAGAAGTGAAGTACTTCGGACGCACCCAACGCCAAAGTCCTGCAGAAGGCGATGGAGAAGCACATAAAGTGGAACAAGCGCGTATAATTGACGAAGCATTAGCTAAATTGTAAGGATAATCTAAGGAGGAATTTTTTGTGGCAGAGATCAAAGTACCAGAACTAGCAGAATCGATTACAGAAGGAACAATCGCTCAATGGCTTAAACAGCCGGGCGAAACAGTTGAGAAAGGCGAATTCATCGTTGAACTGGAAACAGATAAAGTCAACGTTGAAGTCATTTCCGAAGAAGCTGGAGTTGTTCAGGAACATTTAGCACAAGAAGGCGATACAGTTGAAGTCGGACAAGTTATCGCAATCGTGGGCGAAGGTTCTGGCGAAGCAGCTGCACCTAAAGCTGAAGAAGCTCCACAAAAATCCGATGAGCCGGCTAAAACAGAAGCTCCTGCTACACAAGAGCCTGTAGCTGAAGATCCAGCAGCTGAAGAGCAATCTTCTTCTGACCGGACAATTGCAAGCCCTGCAGCACGTAAATTGGCACGCGAAAAAGGAATCGACCTGGCAGCTATTGCTCCAGTTGATCCAATGGGCCGTGTACGCGTCCAGGACGTTGAAGCTCACGGATCGAAACCGGCTGCAAGTGCACCGGCTGCAAAAGCGGAAGCACCAAAAGCACAAAAAGCCGCAGCTCCTTCTTCTGATGAAGAAAATGGCCGCATTGTCCGCGAAAAAATGTCAAGACGCCGTCAAACGATTGCAAAACGTCTTCTTGAAGTTAGACAATCAACTGCAATGTTGACGACATTCAATGAAATCGACATGACGAATGTTATGGCTTTACGCAGCCGCAAAAAAGACCAATTCCTTAAAAACAATGATGTAAAACTAGGCTTTATGTCATTCTTCACGAAAGCTGTTACAGCAGCTCTGAAAAAATACCCATATGTCAACGCTGAATTGGACGGGACAGATGTCCTTCTAAAACAGTTCTATGATGTAGGTATTGCCGTTTCAACTGAAGAAGGACTTGTTGTACCGATCGTTCGCGACACGGATAAAAAGAACTTTGCAGAAATTGAAGCGTCTATTGGCGAACTTGCAACTAAAGCCCGCGATAAGAAACTTTCAATTGCTGATATGACAGGTGGTTCATTCACAATCACTAACGGTGGGGTATTTGGTTCATTGATGTCTACACCAATCTTGAACGGTACACAGGTTGGTATTCTTGGAATGCACACGATCCAGAAACGCCCTGTTGCAATCGGAGACGAAGTTCAAATCCGTCCGATGATGTACGTAGCTCTATCTTATGACCACCGCGTAATTGACGGAAGCGATTCTGTTGGTTTCCTGAAAATGGTTAAAGATATGATCGAGAACCCAGAAGATCTATTGCTGGAATCTTAATAATCGATCTACCCGATAGTCCTGCATTGCAGGACTATCTTTTTTTTGTCATCATTAAGGAAAGAACAGCCTAAAGGCGGTAGAAGTCCATGGATATCTCGTTTTTAATTGACTTAGTAAAGGAATATGGTTATTTCAGTATGTTTGTATTTAATTGGCTGCTGCTTTTTGGCCTGCCGATTCCCAATGAAGTCGCCGCAGCCTTTTCAGGAGTATTGACGGAAATCAGCTATTTTAAGCCGGTTTATGCGTTTCTTTCAGCTTATCTAGGTCTGATCACCAGCAACACATTCGCTTACTTTATTGGGCGCAGCCTCGGGCATCGGCTGTTGAACCGGTTGAACAGGACACGTCTGAAAGGGCCGATCAGCCGATTCAATGCCTTTCTGGAAAAGCGTGGAGAATGGGCGATTGCTTTCAGTTTTTTCCTGCCTGGAATCCGTTGGGCGATGCCGTATGTTGTCGGTGCCAACCGCTTTCCGTTCATGCGCTACATGATGTTCGCCTATACAGCGGGATTTGTCTGGATGTTCATCTACTTTAATGTCGGTCGGACGTTTCCCTATGCATACCAAACTATCCTTGAACATCTGCAGGGCTTTTTGATCTTGCTGTCAATCCTTGTCATTTGTATCGTGGTGATCCGTTACCTCTACAGTACAAAGTTTGCGAAGAAGTGAGAGGTTTTGAGAATATAGTAAAGTTAATCGACTTGCATGATCCACATACAGTGGGTCTGGAGGTAGATGTTTTGCGAAACATTGAACTCTATATAAATCGAACTAATGATTTGTTTTAGCCGATACTCCGCAAAACAGCTGCGCTTTCGGGCCCGCAGGATGCGGGTTATGCAGCTGGCGCGACAGGACGTCGCAGTGCCAGCTGCCAAGAGCTCCCGCCCAATCCTCCTCGTCCGCTGCGAAAAACCGGTGCTCCTGCATCGCTGCGCTAGCTTCGTCGCAAATACGGTAGGCAAATTCCTTTTGCCCGCCTTATTCCCTGCGGTGTATCGGCCGAATCGCTGAGCCGCAGGAGTCTTCGCTGTTTTGCTCCATATCTTATAGAAACACATAGGCTTGCTTTGAATTCACTATATCTCTTAGCGAAGAGCTTGCGCAGGAGCAATCGTCTTGCTCGACTTAAAGCTTCCGAAGCGTAGAGTAAAAGCTAGTTTCTTTAGTTCAACTAATATAGCTTATTCAGTAAAAGATTTCGCAAATTATAACCTATGAAATCGATTAAAGCAGAGCCAGTTTGAAATTGGCCTGCTTTTTCCTTATACTGAAGGTATAGACAGATTGAAAAGGATGAGGACGATGATTCACAACGAATGGCTCCAGAGAGAAACGATCAAAACGGTGACCTGCAAGCACACAGATGCAGCCAAATTTTTGGTTTCCAATGTACTGACTGTGGGCAAGGAATACGAAGTGAAAAATGAAACGGAAGAATTCATTTTCGTAGTGGACAATACCGGCAAAATCGGTGGATTCTACAAAACTTATTTTGAATAATGTATGGATAGTTGGCTGTTAAAGCCTTAAAGAATGTCAAAAAGCCGATGGATTTACATCGGTTTTTTCTGTGGAAAAGAGGAAACGGAATGTCATTGATTGAGCAGGATATCACCAAGCGTAAAGAACGGACACATGAAGACTACAATAAATTGATCGGAAAACCGGGTTATATCGCTCCCGATGACCATCTCTGGCAGGATATTTTGTCTGCAGTGGTGTTGCGTAAGCCTGTATTGTTGAAAGGGCCGACGGGAGCGGGCAAGACCAAGTTGGCGGAAAGCGTTTCTGCACTGTTCGGGCAGCCGATGCAAAGCATCAACTGTTCTGTTGATTTGGATGCAGAAGCCTTGTTGGGCTTTAAGACCTTGGTGCAGCGCGATGGACAGAGTGTCATCGAGTTTGTCGAAGGTCCAGTAGTAACCGCCATGAAAAAAGGGCATTTTCTATATATTGACGAAATCAATATGGCTAAAGCTGAAACCTTGCCGATTCTCCACAGCGCGTTGGACCACCGGCGTATGATGACGAACCCTTTTACTGGGGAAGTGATTGAGGCACATCCTGATTTTGGAGTGATCTCTGCGATCAATGAAGGATATATCGGTACAGCTCCCATGAATGAAGCTTTAAAAAACCGCTTTATTGCGTATCCAATTCCTTATTTGACGGGTCAGCAATTGGCTGAGCTATGGGATCGCGAATTTCCGGAAGCAGATGGCAACCTGAAGGCGTTTATGCTGAATTTGGCGGAAGACTTGATGAAGCAAGTGACGAACGGCTTGTTGTCGGAAGAAGCTGCTTCAATTCGAAGCCTGCTGGATGCAACGGCTCTAGCGGAATATATGGATCCGCTGCGCGCCGTGCAATACGCCATTGCCGAGAAATTGGAAGATGAAAGTGAACGCGATCTGTTCATGGATCTGGCTCATACTTGGAAAAAGTAGGTGAAAATGATGGCATCAGTCAATCGGTTTATTCAATTCAATAACGAAACCATCGATACGAAGATGCTTCATCAAATGGAGCTGCTTGCCGGTGCGTTGGCGGATGCGTCTTACTTAAAGGTGACTACACGTAAATTGGTGGAGCTGAGGCCATCCGAATCCGCGATGTCCATCAGCGTTTTTTGGCGCCACCGCACCAAACGGATTGAGCGAAACGGCTATCTATCAGATATCTATTTGATGGCTGCAGGCTATTGGCGGGATTTCAATTTGGCTGCATGGCGCCAGTTCAAAAAGACGGATACAGCTTTGCCGAGCCTTCGGGAACAATTGCTGTTATGCGCTGAGGAGTTCCGTCTTTCCGAAAAGATCAAGGCAACACGTCCTGGTACGGTTGCGGCTTTTGATACGCGGGAAGCTGTTTATACGGAATATCACCAAGATCAATTCCAGCAAAACTTGAAAAAAGGCTTTAAAAGTGATCTTTTGATAAATGCGGCTTATTTAAGCTTGCGTGGAATCGAAGTGGATGCAGGCGAGCGCTTCAATGCCTTGCCTTTTATTTGGACAGGATTATTCGATGCGAAAACGACGATGGATTCCGTAAAAGTGGTGGAACGGATCATGGACCGAGCAGAATTCCTGCTCAGTTCGGATGCGCTGCATAGCTATTACACTTTTGGCGAAACCGCTGACAAAGCGCCGCCATTCCATTACCATGAAGGGATCGAAGCGGAAGAGGCGGAAGAACCTGAAGAAATTGAAACCATTGAAGAATGGTTCCAGTCCTGGCATCGGGAAACCGAAGAAAGTGAAGCCCCGGCATTGGAGTTTGAACTCGAACGCGGCGACTCCCAGCTAGCTGAAGGCGGCAGGGAAGAAGAAGGGGCAGGCGAGGTCCAACAGACGGCTAAAGGCGATTCAAGCGGAGAGCATCTGGAAGACAGCGACGCCGAGGACCGGCAGATGGAGAGCCAGCCGAAAAAAGCGGAAGGCCGATTCGGTTCAGCCAATGACCAGGTGGTGTATCACGAAACCAGATTGCGTGTAGAAGGCGACCATCGCCTCGAAATTGAGGGCTGGCGCAAAAAACAAGCGCCGTATGTACGCGCACTGCTGAAAGAACTGAAAAAAAGGATGACGCAGCGGCAGGAAGGTGTCCGCAGCAACTTGAATGCGGGGAGGCTGTCGAAAAAGCTGATGCCGCTAGTGATTGAGGAACGCCCCAAACCGTTCTACCGAAAAACAGCGCCATCCAAAGAACTGGATGCGGTTTTCTGCCTGCTGATCGATGGCTCTGCTTCCATGCTTGATAAATTGGATGAAACGAAACAGGCTGTCCTGTTGTTCCACGATGTGCTGCGCGGCTTGAATGTTCCGCATGAAATCGTCTTGTTTTATGAAGATGCCTACGAAGCGAGTGACGCTGAACAGCCGAATTATTTCGAGTGGATGCATAAGTTCGAAGACAGGGGCAAAGACCATGCCCAGGAAATTGCGTCACTGGATGCGCATGAGGACAATCGCGATGGTTTTGCAATCCGCTGGATGAACAATCGCCTGAAGCGCCGGACCGAAAAACACCGCTTTTTACTGGTCTTTTCCGACGGGGAGCCTTCTGCCTACAATTACGCAGAGAACGGCGTGGTGGATACCGCAAACGCTGTAGCGGAAGCGAAAAAGCAGGGAATCGAAGTGCTGCACCTATTCTTGAGCAGTGACTCCATTACTGAAGAGCAGGCGGCATTTTACCGGATGATGTACGGCAATAAATCCGTCAGTGCAGATTCCTTGGAGCAGTTTGTCGAACAGACTTTGCGGCTTTTGAAAAGAAGCTTGCATTTGGTCATTCAGGCGGGGTGATGTTCCTTTACTATATATGTTGAACTAATGATCTTCGCCTGTTGATATTCCACAAATCAGCTCCTGAAAACCCTGTGCTCCTGCATCGCTGCGCTAGCTTCGTCGCAAAGATACGATCCGAATTCCTTTCGGCCGTATCTTTCCTGCGGGCTTGCGCCGAAATCCACTCGGGCTTTTGGCCCGAGTGGATTTCTTGTATGTCGTTGCACTGCTCCCTTGGGAGTCTCCGCTGATTTGTTCCATATCTTTTATAAATATAGCGGAAACACAGTGGCTCAAATCGAATTCACTATGTCTCTTAGCGCCGGCGCGTCCAGGGGCTAGGCGAAGCAAGAAGCCTGGCGCTCTTTGCCTGGCTTCTTGCGGGAGCCAATGAGGGACCAGGCATTCCTGGGACCTCATTTGCAACGAGCTTGCGCAGGAGCAATCGTCTTTGCTCTACCCAAAGCGTCCGACGCGTTGTGTAAAAGCTAGATTCTTTAGTTCAACATAATATAGTTGATTCCTTTAAAGATTTATTTCCAGTATATGGATTTACTTTCGAAAAAGAGTAAAATACTTTCCGAAACAGACGGAATACTTTCCGTTGCTCCCAGAATACTTTCCGAATCGGTTGAAATACGTTCCATACAAATAAAACACACAAAAATCCCCAGACGCTCACGTAAGCATCCGGGGATTTTGCTGTTATCCATTGTTGTCGTTGTTGCCATCGTGGATGGCAAGCAGGCGTTGTTTCAGATCTTCTTCCATGCGGCCAATTTCAAGTTCAGCGGCTTTGCGGTTTCTTCGTCCTTCTGCCTGGATCTTGAGTGTTTCTTCGATGGTTTCGAGCAGGTTTTCCTGCGTCTTCTTCAAGGTATCGATTTCGACGATGCCGCGTTCATTTTCACGGGCGGTTTCGATCGAATTCATCTTCAGCATTTCCGAGTTTTTCAGAAGCAGGTCATTGGTGGTTGATGTGACTTGCTTTTGTGCTTCTACGGCTTTCAGCTGCTTGTTTAATGTCAAAGCGATGGCAATCTGATTTTTCCACAATGGAATCGAGGTCATGATGGATGACTGGATCTTCTCCGCCAAGGTTTGGTTAGTTTGTTGGATCATGCGGATCTGCGGTGCACTTTGAATCGTGATTTGACGGGATAGCTGCAGATCGTATAGGCGTTTTTCCAATCGATCCACGTATTGCATCATATCGTTGACTTCCTGATAGACCATCTGATCCTGTGAAGTCTCCGCTTTTTTGCGGAGAGCCGGGATCGTTTCGTTCATGATTTCATCCCGTTTCAGTTCAGCTGCCGCAATATAGACATTCAATGCTTGGAAATAGGTTTTGTTCTGGTCGTAAAGTTGCTCGAGCATCTGAACATCATCCAACAACCCGCGTTTGGAATGATCCAGTTGGATGCTGATGCGGTCCACCTGTGTGCTGAGCTTCTGGTATTTGGTCATCATTTCCTGGACGGAGTATTTAGCTTTCGAGAACAGCTTGCGGATGCCCGATTTCTTTCCTTGCGTCAATTCTTCGGGATTGAGCTCTTCCAGCTTTTTCATCAGATCATGAAGCACGTCACCGACAGGACCGATATCTTTGCGCTGGACATGGTCGAGCATTTTGTGTGAAAACTGGCTCAACTGGTTTTGTGCATTCGCGCCGTAGGTTAGGATCGCTTCGTTATTGCCGACCGGAATCTGCTTGGCAAGCTCGCGCGCTTTGGCCTGTTCTTCTTTTGTTAAACGGTCCATCAAGGCGACAGGGCGGCCCTCCGCCTGTTCGGCAACAGGGTGTTCCTGTTTTTCCAATTGCACGCCAAAAGGCGATTCCAATAAATCATCCAATTCACTTCGAGTTGATGGTTTCTCTGTCATCTTCCACGTCTCCCTCATGTTCAGGTTCTGGCTGTACGAGTAATTTCTGGTTATTGTGCTGATCGACAGCCAATTTTGCATAATCCAATTCCATGCGCAGTTTTTCGACATCACTCGATAGAACGCGCTTCAAGTCCTGCTCCATCACTTTATTGAGTGACAGCAGCATTTCCCGGGTATCCTGCAAGGCAACGCGCATTTCCTGATCTTTGACAGGCTGTCCGACCAGCAAGGTGTATTTTTCCGTCAATTCAATGGCTGAATCCAAATGGGAATAAAAGAAAGGTTCAGCTAAATAGAATTTTCTCGGATTTTGTTGAACTACGGTAATGATCTTATTCGCAATTTTTGTCATGTCCATCAATTGTTTGAAAGATGAAATGGAACGAACTTTATAATAATTGCCTTGAAGCTGTTTGATTTTTTCTTTGCCTTCTTTTATCTGGTTACGTACGTTTTTGAATTCACTGCGGGTCATCCCCAGATTTTTAGAGTCAGATGAAATCTGAACCTGTTTTATGGTGCTGTTGCTGGCGATATAAGTTCCGGCTGCCACAGCTCCTGATGCGATCAATCCGATTTCTGCTCCTAAATACAGGACTGGGAACATCACTGTCATAAGAGGCAGACTAACGGATTGCCTTTTGATAAAATTTTCAATCGGCTTTAGGGGCTTCATGCAAAGGACCTCCTTCACTGCTACTTACTCTATACGTCCTTGGCACTGAAAAGTTTCATTTCAATGCTCTCTCTTCCTTATATTTTACGTGAAACCGCATGTCAATACAAACTTTCGAATCCTTTGGGAAACCGAGCTTAACTCTTTACAAGCTGGAAAAGATTTGGCACAATGCTAAATAGGAAGAAATGAGGCTGGCTGCTATGCATGAAATCATCTATATGAGGGCTGATTATGAACCGTGGTGGATGTTCGATGACTGGCAGGACAAAGTAGTTTCGCGCCGGGAGTTTACTTCAGCCGAATCCGCCCGTGAATACTTGGGGGAACTAAAGGCGGATTTCAGCCACAGATTTGAAGAGCATGAAGAGCGGGATTCAGCCTTCAACAGCTACTGGAACCAGGAAGAAATGGAATATTGCGAAAAATGCGAAGAGGATTTACAGATATTTCATGGGCTGATTTGGCTAGTTGATGGGAAACCAAAGATAAGTTTTTAGATTTATTTGACTTTTGTAGTCAATTTGATATAATTATCTTAACAACATGAAATCTCCACCAATTACAGCTATTCACATATTTCCAAAAGTGATCAGCACGTGATGGTACTTTTGGAAATATGTGAATTTTTTATTGGAAAAGATTCCATATTGAAAAATTTTTTTACCACAGGAGGTAATTATTATGCAAGAAGGAACAGTAAAATGGTTTAACTCAGAAAAAGGCTTTGGCTTCATCGAAGTTGAAGGCGGAGACGATGTATTCGTACACTTCTCAGCAATCCAAGGCGAAGGCTTTAAAACGCTTGACGAAGGACAACGTGTTGAATTCGAAGTAGAAGAAGGCAACCGTGGACCTCAAGCAACTAACGTAACTAAAGTCTAATAACCCAGGACCACTCTTTCGGGAGTGGTTCTTTTTTTGTCAACAGATAGGTGGACGCCAGAATCATTTCGACATCTCACATATGCCTTCTCTTAATTTCAGTCCGTATCCAAAAGAGCAGTGTACTCAAAGGGAACGGCAGCCCAGAACGGACGCATGAGGTTTTTATTCAGTGCAGGATGGGTATAAATAGATGACTGGATAAAGAGAACACGGGAGGTTTTATCATGGAAGGTACAGTAAAATCATTTGATGAAGATAAAGGGGTAGGCATGATTACAGGCGACAACGGGGAAGACTTCTTCTTTGAAGAAATCAACATCAATGTCGACGGCTTCCGGAAACTGAATCCGGGTCAGCCGGTGAAGTTCACCGTCTATGAAGGTGTTGCCGACAAAGCCCGTGTAGCGACAAATGTAACATTAGTATTCTAGAAATCGTCATGGATTCATCAGTTATTGAAAAGAAAGATTAAGGGGGAATAGCAGATGGACAATGAATACCTAAAAAAACCGATGCCGAGTGAAGAAAAACAAAATGATTTCTATCAGAAATTGCGGACTAAAGTTCAAAAGTGGGTGGACAGCAAACCGGGAGTGGTTGGAACCGTCAGCGGCTATGTCTTGTTCGCGCCGGACTTATTCCATCTTTTGACCAGAATGATGCTGGATAGCCGGATTGATGCGAAAAGCAAAGCAGCAGTCGGTGCCGGAATCATGTATTTTATCGCGCCGATCGATTTCCTGCCTGAAATTCTGATAGGTCCAGGTGGATTCCTCGACGATGTCGTCGTGGCGGTATTCGTCATCAATACGGTTTTAAACAAATTCCCGAAAGAAGTCATCACAGAGCATTGGGCTGGAGATGAGGATTTATTGGAGCTCCTCAAAAAAGTATCCAATTCAGGAAATAAATACGTTTCCAAATTGCCTGCAGGCCGATTGGTGAAACGTTTTACAAAATAAAGCATGTCAGTCGAAAAACCGTGGATCTGCGCAGATCCACGGTTTTTCCATGTTCTTTTGGAAGAGTAGGCATACGAAAAAGCAGCAGATGGACTCAGGAAATCGAGTGCAGCTGCTGCTTGAATCATAATCTTTTTAGTTGGTGATACCTTGTGTATCTTTCCACTCCAGGTATTCATCGTACGTTAATTGCTTGTCGAGGATTGTTCCGTCTTCACGGATTTCAATCACGCGGTTTGCAACCGTCTGGATAAACTGATGGTCATGGGAAGTGAAGACCATTGCGCCTTTGAAGGCGATCATGCCGTTATTCAACGCTTGGATCGATTCAAGGTCCAAGTGGTTGGTAGGCTCATCCAAAAGAAGAACGTTTGCGTGTGACAGCATCATTTTGGAAAGCATGCAACGAACTTTCTCGCCGCCGGATAAAACAGAAGGTTTCTTTTTCACTTCTTCGCCGGAGAATAGCATTCTTCCAAGGAAGCCACGAAGGAATGTTTCGCTTTCGTCTTCCGGTGAGTACTGGCGCAGCCAATCCACTAGTGACAATTCACTGCCTTCGAAGTAGATGGTATTGTCGATCGGCAAGTAAGCGCGTGAAGTAGTGACTCCCCAGCGGGCCGAACCGGATTCCGGTTGGTCTTCTTCAGCTAGAATACGCAGAAGAGCAGATTTTGCAAGTGGATCACCGATCAGGACGATTTTATCGTCTTTGTTTAGGTTAAAGCTGATATTGTTCAATAATTTCTTGCCATCAACGGTTTGGCTGACATCTCTTACGGTCAACACATCGTTGCCGATTTCGCGGCCGATGGTGAAATTGACGAACGGATATTTACGGGAAGAAGGACGGATATCATCGAGCTCGATTTTATCGAGCATTTTCTTCCGTGAAGTCGCTTGCTTCGATTTGGAAGCATTGGCGGAGAAGCGGGCGATAAAGGCTTGAAGCTCTTTAATCTTTTCTTCTTTTTTCGAGTTCTGATCTGATGCCAAACGGGTAGCCAATTGGCTTGATTCGTACCAGAAGTCGTAGTTTCCGACATAAAGCTGAATTTTACCGAAGTCAAGGTCAGCGATATGTGTACAGACTTTGTTCAGGAAGTGGCGGTCATGCGACACGACGATGACAGTGTTGTCAAAGTTGATCAGGAATTCTTCCAGCCATTGGATTGCTTTCAAGTCCAGGTGGTTGGTAGGCTCATCCAGCAATAGAACATCAGGTTTACCGAATAAAGCTTGTGCCAAAAGCACTTTCACTTTATCGGAACCCGAAAGTTCAGCCATCTTCTTATCATGCTGGTCTTCAGTAATGCCAAGACCCTGTAACAGGATGGCTGCTTCAGATTCAGCTTCCCAGCCGTTCAATTCAGCGAATTCGCCTTCAAGTTCAGCAGCACGCATGCCGTCTTCATCAGAGAAATCCTCTTTCATATAGATGGCGTTCTTCTCGGACATGACCTCATATAATTTCTTGTGGCCCATAATAACAGTCTCAAGAACAGCATATTCTTCGTATTCAAAATGGTTTTGCTTCAGTACAGCCAGGCGTTCACCTGATCCCATATAGACATTTCCGGATTGTGCTTCAAGTTCACCGGAAAGGATTTTGATGAACGTCGATTTGCCGGCACCATTGGCACCGATCAATCCGTAGCAATTGCCGGGGTTAAATTGGATATTTACATCTTCGAATAGTTTGCGGTCACCAAAGCGAAGACTTACATCATTTGCAGCTATCATTTATACGTACCTCCTAAATTTCACAATAAGAAGAGTATACCACGAAATCCACGGAAATCGATAGCATTCGCCCGTGGTCTCGGATAAACTAAAAATATAAGTTGTTTTTACCTTGTTTTCCGTTCAACATAGGCTTCCAACATGCCAAGTTCCTTATTCAGCAAATACTCCATCCGTACATACTCGCGACGGCCGGGAATGTGTTCCGGCGTCAGGCCTTTCATCGAATAGATAAAGTAATAACCGCCGATTTGGCGAAACAGTACAACAACATGGGGGAATTCATCGAAAATCGCTTTTATATTGTAGCGTTTCGCGTAACTCCAATTCACGAGTTTCATCGGCAACCCGCCTTTCACACCTCTATTTTAAATGATTGAGGGGTGAGTCACAAGTTTGGTGTTGTGTACCGAGAAGTTCGGCAGGATCATTTAGAATGAGTGATTAATAAAACGATGAATTCATATTCTTACTATAGTTATCAGGAGGAAAAAAACGTGGCTGAACAGCAAAAGAAATCGACGATTGGCTTGATGGTACTGGCGATTTTGTTTGTCGCCTTGAACCTGCGTCCGGCCATTTCGTCCATCGGCCCGATGCTTGAGCCGATTCGCGCAGATTTGGATTTAAGCAATAGTGAGGTCAGTCTCTTAACGGCTGTTCCTGTTTTTTGCATGGGGCTTTTTGCGCCTTTGGCGGTTCTGTTCGGCCGGAAATTCGGATTGAAGCGCTCGATAGCCATGTTGCTTGTGGCAATCGGCCTGTTTACATTAATCAGAGGTTTTGTACCGACTTATCCGGTTCTGCTTGCGAGTGCCTTTTTCATCGGGTTGGCCATCGCAATCATCAGTCCTCTTCTGTCGGCGATGATCAAGCGTGATTTTCCGATGCGCACTGCAGCATTGATCGGTGTCTATTCGTTTGGGATGGGGTTAGGGGCGACTTTGTCAGCTGGTTTGACAGGAGTTTTTTACACCGTAGCGGACTGGCCGCTGGCGATTGCCAGTTGGAGTCTATTGTCTGTAGCGGCCATCATCATCTGGGTGCGTGTCAAACAGCCGGCTGAAGTGAAAGTTGAGGAAACAGCCATTGACGGTGTTGCGCTAGTATCGCCGTGGAAAAATAAGCGGGCCTGGTACATGCTGCTGTTTTTCGGCTTCCAGTCTGCATTTTTCTTTTCGATGCTGACCTGGCTTGCACCGATTGCGATTGAAAAAGGCATGACCGTTTTGGCGGCTGGAGGGGTGTTGACTCTGATGACGGCGGTTCAAATTGTGGGGAATATCAGTATTCCGTTGATGTTCAATAAGTTTCCAAGCCGCTTGGCCTGGATATTGATTGTATTGGCCTTTGGCACGGTGGGAATCTTCCTGCTGATGTTCGGCAATGTTGAGGCGATTTGGATAGCGGCCGCTTGTATCGGTGTAGCATTGGGTGGGCTTTTCCCCATCGCCTTATTGATGCCGCTCGATGAAACGACTTCTGCCGACGAAGCCAATAGCTGGACAGCGATGACGCAGTCAGGCGGCTATATCATTTCGGCCTTCATGCCATTGACAATCGGCATCATCTACGATGCAACGGGCAATCACGATATCACGTTGCTGCTGTTTTTAGCCTTTATTGTGCTGATGGTTATTTTTTCGCTGCTGCTCAATAAAAAGGGGTAGCTATTCTTTTGGCTCCGGCAGGAAAAATGCTTTAATGACATGCGGCTGGAGCACCACCATCCACGAAAGGTAAAGCGAGATTAAAGGAAAGATGATGCACCACGAGGAAATCATGGTGAAAGAAAGCTCAGAGCTTGGATAAAAAGACGTGAAATACCAAAAATTATAACTCAAAGTTAAGATCATCGTTGAGACGGGTCCGACATAAACTCTTTTGGTGAGTAGAGCGAGCAGGAGACCGATTCCGATGACAATCATCGGAACAATCACCAATTGCATCACAATAGGATCTACAGATTCTATAAGTTTCAATCGAGTGCCTCCCTAAATCGGAAATGGGTAGTTCAATTGTTCGAATAATCTGTTTATAATGCAGGGTAAAAAAAGCTGACGCATCAAGCGTCAACTTTTTCCCAGGCATTAGATAGGAATACATCCCGGCCGGATTCTGCCCGGTCTTTTTTATAATGTTCGGCATTTTTCTTATAAAAATCCTGGTGGTAATCCTCTGCTTTGTAGAAAGCAACAGCGTCCCGGATTTCCGTCACGACGGGTTTATCGAAACGTCCGCTGGCATCCAATTCCTGCTTGGATTTTTCTGCTATCGCACGCTGGTGTTCGTTATGGACGAAAATCGACGCCCGATAAGAAGGGCCTCTGTCTTGAAATTGGCCTTCATCATCTGTAGGATCAATTTGCTGCCAAAAGATATCCAGCAATTGTTCGTATGGAAAAACATCAGGCTGGAATGTAATTTCTACAACTTCCAAATGGCCGGTGGTTCCGGATTTCACTTGTTCGTAGGTAGGGTTTTCTATAAGTCCGCCACTGTAACCTGAAACAACCTGCTCAATGCCGTCAAACTGATCAAACGGTTTGACCATGCACCAAAAGCAGCCGCCTGCAAATGTCGCTTTTTCTGTCATGATAATGGCTCCTCTCCCGGTGATGCTATATGGTTTACTTGGCAGATGAGAACTTTCGCTTTTATATCTCGGTAGTTAATAGGAAGAAAAAGTTATTTTAGGCCGCCATCTGATAGTAGGTAAGAAAAATCTTACCACTCGATCGCATTTCCGACAATTAAAATGTTCTGTAGACAGCGAAACTTTTATAGCGGCGCGTCTGCACAGTTCGAGCAACTCTTTTTCTTTTGTTCGCATGCTTTTAAATCATTCCATCATAAAAGGGAGAAAAAGCCCATTATTATGGTTTAGCTCGTTAATTTAAAAGGAATCCCGAAACTTATTGTACAGGTGAGCGTCATATTGACGTAAAAGTTTAGAAAGGAGTGTATTGATCATGGAAGAAGAATTACAACCCCTCAAAAGAAAAAGACGCAGAAAAAGAAGATTACGGCTGCGCGGCATCGTCTTCCTGCTCCTGATTGCACTCATCGCAGTGGGTGTTTATGCATTCTTGCAATTTAAAAGTGGTGAAAGTCTCGCTGATGGCATAGAGCAAGAACCTGTTACATTCGATGGAGACGCAGCAAACGGAGATTATGAAAACATCCTGGTGCTTGGTGTCGATTCGCGTGGAGAAGAGCAATCCCGTACAGATACGATGATGCTCGTCACACATGATAAAGTGAACGACGAAATTAAATTGACTTCATTCATGCGGGATATTTATGCCGATATTCCCGGTTATCAATCCTATAAATTAAATACGGCATACTATTTAGGCGGAGTGGACCTGCTGGCAGATACGCTTCGGAACATGTTTGGGGTGGAGATTCATCATTATGCTTTGATTGACTTCACAAGTTTTGAAAGCCTGGTTGATATTGCTGCACCAAATGGCGTGGAAATTGATGTCGAGAAAGCAATGTCTGAAAAGATCGGGGTCTCTTTGACGCCAGGCGTTCAAAAACTCAACGGTAAAGAGCTTCTAGGCTATGCTCGGTTCCGTTCTGATAATGAAGGAGACTTTGGCCGGGTGCGCCGACAGCAGCAAGTGATTGCGTCTATGAAAGATGAACTGGTCAGCATTTCTTCTATTCCGAAGTTCCCGAAATTGGCAGGTGCATTGCAAGGCTATGTCCAAACCGATATGCCATTGACGGACCAAGTAAAACTGGCCACCGAATTGGCAACCGGCGGAGGCGGGGAAGTGGACCGTTTGACTCTTCCAGTTGAAGACAGCTATAGCTATGGGAACTACGCTCATGCGGGGTCGGTTCTTGATATTGATGTGGAGCAAAATAAGCAAGCATTAAGTGAATATTTGTCACAACCCCTAGACTAAATCATTAGTGATTATGATAATATGAAGGTAGATAGTCTATTCAGAAAAGGGGAAGCTTATGCAGCCAGAGGACAAGCCATCATTTTTTGCGACCAATTACATTCGGTTTTTAGGTGGCAGAAATACGTTATTCACCCTGATATCCTTGTTATTGCTTGGATTGGTGGTATTTATCTTTAAGGAAGTTTCATTTCTCTTTCATCCTGTTAGTGTTTTTATGAAAACAGTGGTTTTACCGATAGTGCTGGCATTGATTTTCTTCTATTTATTGCGGCCGATATTGCGCATGCTGGAGAGTTTCAAAATCCCGCGCATCTGGGGGATTATCATCATCTTCCTCGGTGTGGTAGGGCTGATTACACTGTTGATTGTATTGGTATTCCCATTTTTGCGCTCACAGTTTCAAACACTGATTGAAGAGTTTCCGGAGTATTTCATGCAATTGCTGACGGATGTCGATGCGTTTTTGCGGACATCGTTTATTGGAAACTATTACAGTGAATCCGATTTCACGATTGACACTTTGCTTGCGACCTTGCCCGCCAATATTGCTGATACGCTGCAAAACACTGTAACAAGCGTTATTACAGGTGTTACCGGGTTGATTTCGACGATTACCGGTGTTATTTTATCGGTGGTCATCGTTCCGTTCATCCTGTTTTATCTATTGAAAGACGGCGAGAAATTGCCGGAGTATTTCCTGAAGCTTTTGCCGCCAAGATTCCGCGAAGATACGCGTGAAGTGTTCACTGAAGCGGATCGGCAGTTGGGTGCCTATATACAGGGACAGCTGATTGTGGCATTTTGCATCGGCGTCATGGTCTATATTGGATTCCTGATCATCGGTATGGATTATGCGCTATTGCTGGGGGTTTTAGCGATGGTGACGAGCATTGTTCCTTATATCGGTCCTGCCATCGCCATCACACCAGCAGCGATTATCGCGCTCGTCACTTCTCCATTCATGCTGGTTAAGCTGGCCATTGTCTGGACGGTTGTGCAATTGGTGGAAGGCAACTTGATATCGCCGCAGGTCATGGGAAAAACCTTGTTCATCCACCCGGTGACGATCATTTTCGTACTTTTGACGGCAGGATCATTGTTCGGCATTGTCGGGGTCATTCTGGGTATCCCGATGTATGCATTGCTTCGGGTGTTGATTTCTCATTTTTATAAGCTATTCAAACGACGCTACAACAGACACGAGACCAATTTGGAAAACCAATACGATTACACAGAACTCTAAGATTGTTTTAAAAGAACAAACTTGTGGTATACAAGGACTAACAAAAGTTGGGGGTTTCGAGGTTATGAAGTTCAAGGATTTTTTATCATCAATAGGCATCGGTTCATTGAAAGTGAATACGGTGGTTGAAAGGCCACATCTCGAAGAAGGCGAAACGTTGAACGGTACGATTTACCTAGATGGTGGAGATGGAGAACAAACTATTGATTTCATCGAGTTGAATGTCGTGAGGCTTGTCGAAGATACGCGCGATGACAGCGATTTTGATTTTTATGAAACCGTCATTGCCAAACAATCGATGGAGTTTGCAGGATCCGTCAAATCAAAAGATACGGTCATGCAGCAGTTTGAAATCGTTCCCGACGAGCGTTGGGTACTGGAACATCCGAAAGCCAAATTGATCTTGCGGACGATTGTCCACGTGAAAAATGGGGTCAATGCAAGAGACGAAGATGAAATCACATATGGAACACTGGAGAGCTGAATTTCAGCTCTCTTTTTTTGCATTTTTAGTCCATAGACATTTAGATACAAGGGGCGGTTGGGTTTCGAATAGAGGGAGTAGAAGGGTCGTCTTAATGATATTGATAATCATTATCATTTATGTTAAGCTAATTAAGTACAACAGCTAAGAAATTTAGCGCAAAAAGAAGGACCCCCACAGACCATCGAAATGATGCCGGGTTGCTGGAATAGGAATGACCAACTGTTTCTCTGCAGGAACAGGCCGTGACCCTGTGAATGTGGTTCAGACGAGTTGAGGAATAGTACCAAGTTTGTTGACGTGATCGCTTTCGCTTTTGAGTCGGAATAATTTACAGCAATTCCGTTGGGCCTGAAATCATCAGTTAGCAACTAGTTAAATGAAGGCTCCGGTGCAATCATTGTTCGCAGGTGCTCTGCTCAGCATCTATGGAACAGTAATTGTTGCCAGAAAGCCTTTATTTATTTGTCTCATTTTGCTTTTGGGGAGGCGGCTGGCAAGTTCGCTGCACACCGAATATCCAAATCACCGATAATAGGAGCGGAGGCAGATGAAGAAAACAATACGCTTGCTGTTCTTTTGCCTGCTTCTCTCTAGTGGAATCCAAACTGGCGTGTCCGGTGATTCCCGCGAAAATGGAAATGAGACGGATCGCGTCTTGCCACCGGCTCTCCTATTTGAAGCAGTGCCGGCAACTCAAACCATGAGAATCGAGACAAAGCTCGCTGGAATGTCCTCGGACCAAAGGAAACGCGCAGTGGTGAAAGCGGACATCGACGAAGATGCAGGACAGGTCGATTGGAAAACAGCCATTATTGTACTAGGTGTCGCTTTTCTGGTTTACTGGATCAACAAGAGTAAGCGGCACGATATCGATTAGCCTAGCTACTGATTTCCAGTCTCTGACCGTCTACCTAGAATAAAATACATAAAAAACCATTGTTTAAGCGTGCGCTTAAAAGGCGTGCTTGGGCAATGGTTTTATTGCTGAGGTGAAATAACGGATTTATTTATAGATGGTGTCATAGCGGGATGTCGTATATCATTTTGGCGCCGAGAGCTTTAATTTCGATAGTGGGAGATGCTTTTTTCAGGCTGGCCATTTGTTCGGTCGCTGTTTTTTGGGCATCTTCAAAGTTTTGGTGATTCTCTATTTTTCCGGCAGGTTGAAATTCAAAAGGAGCGGAAGGGGAACTTTTAATAAATAATAGTATTATGTAACCTTCTTGAATAGAAGCGTCCATAAATGAATCCGGTTCAATCAATAATTCATTGTCTGGGAAATAACTGATTTTGTCTTCGCAGAAGATTGCGATTTTCTTCAGAATCCAGCTATTCGACTGAGTAGAGGGGACGACGGATTCGAAATGTTCCAAGACGGTTTCCAGATGTTGTTCAAACAATAGAAACGAATGCGGATGACAAGGTGTGAAAACAAAGTAGATCCGGCTGTCCTGTTCGTCGAGCAACTGAAATCCATTCACAGCAATTCCTCCCCGTTCATATTAAATATGTAACTGCTTTCATTATAATCGATAGCAGCACTGGAAACAAATGGTGTTATCATTTGTACATGTAAAATACTACATAAGGCTAAACGAGAAAATTCAAAACAAGTAATAAGAACTGACGACCGGCTAAATAAAAAAAGAAAGGAACCTTAATAAAGGTTTCTTTCTTCGCAATTGAACATTTGGCCGTTTAGCTCAATCAAGTTTATCCATATGCGGATTCCAGACAATTTCCCATAAATGGCCGTCAGGATCTTGAAAATAGCCAGAATAGCCACCCCAGAATGTATCATGGCCAGAAACTGTGACGACTGCTCCACTGTTATGGGCTAGCTCTAGAACATTGTCAACTTCCTGTTTGCTCCCGACATTGTGTCCAATAGTCATATTGGTGGGGCTTGGAGGAGATAGTTGTAGTTGAGCGTCATGCGCAATATCTTGGCGCTTCCAGATGGCCAGCTGCAATCCCGGTTGCAATTTAAAAAAGGCGACGGCTCCGTGCTCGAATTCAGTGCCAATGATTCCATCAGAAGGAAAACCCAGCCCGTCGCGATAAAATGCCAAGGAAGTTTCCAAGTCCTCGACGCCGAGCGTCAATACCGTAATTCGTGCTTCCACTTCCATCACTCCCAGTAAGATTTTGTGTAGACCATCTTACCATATTTTCAGCTTAACCAGCTGCCGCCAACACAACTGATGAGCAGGATGAGAAAAAACACACCAGACATCAGGAAATCAATGCGGCCGATCCGGACTGGCCGGTAATACGCGCTTCTCGGTTCTCCGGTAAAGCCGCGCGCTTCCATGGCGAATGCCGACCGTTCGGCTTTCCGGACAGCGCCCGCGAGCATGGGGATCAATACGCGGCGCATTTCCAGCAAACGCTGCCAGCTGCGCTTTTTCATTTCTGCACCGCGCAGCCTATGAGCTTGCTGAATCTGTGTGAATTCATCTTTCATGACCGGCAGGAACTGGTAGCCGACCATGATACCATAGGCTAATTTCGGCGACAATTTGAGCTGCTGCATGAGGCTCAAGATGAATTTTACAGGATCGGTGGTGAAGGCGAACAGGAGGGATAGTGTGGAAAATGCCATGACTCGGAAAGCCAGAGACAAGGCGCGTGCCCATTGTTCGTCTGTCACATCGATTCCGGCAAATGACCAGATAACGGTTCCGCCAGTGTCTGCGCCAAAAACGACCGTGGTCCATAAATACCCGAAAGCGCCGATAAAAAAAGGCAGCATGAACAGGAGCCAAAGTTTCCAGTTGATGCGGCTCATCGTGAGTTGCAGCAGGATGATACCTGCCCAGAACAACAAGGGCGTCCATGGATTGAAAAAGAACGCGATGGCCAGCATCGACAGAGTGATCAGGAGGAATTTGACGGACGGATTCATTTCATGCAAAAGATTCCGCAAGGCGGGCCACTCCTTTCGGCGCCAATAAATGATGCGACGCCAGCAGCTCTTCGTCATGCCATACATCTTTTGCGTCGAACTTGCCGGTCATTTGGCCGTCTTTGATGAGCAGTACCGAATCGGCAAGGCTCGCCGCAAACTCCATGTCATGCGTGACAATCAAAAAAGTCGTGCCTTCTTTGGAGCGCTGGTCAATCAAACCGTAAAGTTCGAGCAGCGCGGCGGTATCCTGCCCCGAAGTCGGTTCATCCATCAGCAGTACCGGCCGTTTATCGGCGAGCATGGCGGCTATTGCGACACGCCGTTTTTGGCCGTGGCTGACGGCGAAAGGATGTGCCTCTTTTATTTCGTCCAGCCGCAGATTGACCATCAATTCATGAAGCTGGTCGTGGGTCGAAGCACCAGAATACGCCACTTCCTGGTCGACACGTTGTGTCAGGAACAGGTATTCTGGAGACTGCGGCACGTAGCCTGTTCCGTCGGACTCGATTGTTCCAGTCGTCTTTTTATAGATGCCGCAAAGTAACTTCATGAGAGTCGACTTGCCGCTGCCATTCGGTCCGGCGATGACCACAACTTCGCCTCGGTGGGCGGAAAACGTTGATGGAGAGAGCAGTTGCTTATTCTTGATCGTTACTGAGAGTTCTGCAGCATGTAACGCAGTTTCCGGTTGGACTGCGGGTTGCCGTACAGGAAACAGAACCGACGGCCGTGTTGTGAATTTCTGATCGGCGACGATATTTCCGTCACCGCCCATTTGAATTTCACGTCCGAAAAACGAACCCCAGCTGTCCAGCCGGTGTTCGACTGCAACGATGGTCAAATTGGCTTGTTGCTGCAGCTGTTCGAGCCACTGGACGAATTGTTTGGCGGTATACGGATCTAGGTGAGACAACGGCTCATCAAGCAATAGAACCTCGGGATCCATGATCAGCGCACACGCAGTAGCGACGCGCTGTTTCATCCCTCCGGACAAGGATTGGATAATAGTATGCCGCAGGTGCGTCAATTGGGTCAGCTCCAAAACTGCCTGGATGCGCGGGTCCATTTCATCATATGATGTCTGCAGATTTTCCAGCGTGAATGCAAGCTCTTCTTCCACGGTCGGCATGCAGAACTGTGAATCCGGATCCTGGAAAACAGTTGCCACGCGGTGATTGATTTCCCCGGCGGCATAGTCAGCTGCAGGCTTTCCGAACAATAAAATCTCACCATCGACCAGACCGTCGCAGTTCTCCGGATACAAACGATTCAGCAAATACAACAAGGTACTTTTTCCGCAGCCGCTTGGGCCGGTTAAGACCAGCCGCTCGCCCCGGTGGACCGAAAAGGAAATACCGGTCAAGGTCTTCGCTTCATCTTCCGGAAAGCGGAACGATAGCCCAATTAACGAGAAAATCTCATCAGGCATTCACATCACCTTTTTTCGCACGCGCAATCGCATAGCCGCGCAGGGAACCAGTCGCAAGCAAAGCATCACCGATATACTTGCCGCCGATTCCTGCGATGATGGCGCCGCTGAGGACTCGGATGGTGAACATCAACGCGACAAAAGAAGGATCGAGTGCTGCATAGCCCGAGATGAAATAACTGTAGACGAAGCTGAAGACGGCTGAACCGATGCCGGCAAGCATCAGCACCAGGATGTTGAAATGCTTATAGCCGGTCAATGCGAACGCGGCTTCAGCGCCGAGCCCTTGAATGACGCCGGATAGAATCAGGCGGGGGCCCATGGCATTGCCGATCAATACTTCAATTGCAGCAGCCATCGTTTCGGACATAAAGGCAGCGCCCGGTTTGCGGATGATGTACATGCAGATGATCGATACGATGAACCAGATGCCGAACATCCATTCATAGGCGAGAGGGCCGATGACTGCAGCCCATATGTTGGCTGCATGGACAAACAGCAAGTAGATGATACCGAAAACGACCGCAAACAGGGACATCAACACCACTTCTTTTAATTTCCACGATTTCAGCATCTTACGCACCTCCGTGGGACGGGCTGTTGATGCTCATCGATACCGTCATCACCAAGTGGCGGTGTTCTTCGGAACGCGCATTGGTGAATGCTTCTTCGTAAAAGGCGAAGACGTCATGGATATCGCCATGGATGCCGCTTGCGTAATGCATTGAGTCGTTGAAGACGCCCTGCTTTTTAGCGCGGTCCACTTCCCGGTAGATGACCGCCATGTAATCCGGATTGTTCATCGGGTACAGCGCAAACTGGGAAGAGACGTATTGCTTCGTGTCGTCGGTGTTCAACAGCACATCGTCTTTTTCCAAATAGACGTCCCCGGATGAATCGCCGGGGCAGCCGATCGAGAAGGTGCCGGACAATGCGACGTGCTCTCCGGTTTTTGCAGTATGCAACGCCAGTGCTTTCGCGACGTTGAAGACGTGATTCTGTTTGCCGCGAATGACGGTTGAGACGTCATCGGTGTGCATCCAGACGTTCGACGTGTCCGTTTCGATCAAGGCTCCTTTGATGACTTTGATGAAATCGCCGGTCATCGGATGAAGCGAAAAGCGAAATCCGACAATCGGGCTGGTCCCGCATTGCAATGGTTCCATATCAACATTCCTCCTAAAAATTTGCACAAAAAAGGCCGCATCCGCGAAGATGCAGCCATAATCTACAAATAACCAAAAGGAATTATTTCAGAAATGCGCCGCACTTCCTCACGCAGGTATTATCCTGATCGAGTCTTAAGGGATCGAAGCTTGCGCTTGCATCTCAGCCATAATGGGCACCCCTAGTGCAGTAAACGGTATGCGGTTTTTGTGTTCGGGTTGTTCCCGATGGGTTTAGTGTAGAGGAAGTGGTGGGGGATGTAAAGCAGGAGTTTGGAAAGATGTGAGAAGTGGCAGTATGGCTTAGTGTACTGGAATCGCTTCGAGCGCTTTGGGCATGAACTAGGCGAGCTGTGGATATTCCGCAAACCAGCTCCTGGAAACCCGGTGCTCCTGCATCGCTGCGCTAGCTTCGTCGCAAAGATACGATCCGAATTCCTTTCGGCCGTATCTTTCCTACGGGCTTGCGGGAGTCTCCACTAGTTTGCTCCATATCCTTCAATGGTATATGTATATATGTGCTTCTGCACATCATTAAAAATTATTATTCAAAATGACTCAAAGTGCATTTTTCTCTCACTAAGTCGTGTAAGGCACGAAACAGTTGAGACCCATAAAAATTTCCACCTGGAACAATTTCTTCAGATCTTGGCTTATTAAACTGTGTAGAAGATAATCTCTTAGAAATTGATAATGTTGAGTCGTAATCTAATTTACTTTACTGATTAACATACTGATTAGAAATTAATATTTACATTTAATCATTTCCAATATTTACTTTTTATTTTTAAAATCTTCGATATACTGAAGTCATTATGACTTGAGGAGGCCATTTGATGAGTACGATTTCCCTGAAAAAGAAAACGGCCAGCATCGTGCTGGAGAAAAAGAAGTTAACAGGTGTTGTGGCGAAAGTCGGTATTGTGTTGGATATTACCGGATCGATGCGGAAGCTGTATCGTGACGGTGTCGTGCAGGAAGTTGTCGAGAGGGTACTGGCGGTAGCGAGCCAGTTTGATGATGATGGGGAATTGGATGTCTGGGTGTACGATAACGAATTTTCCCGATTGCCGGCAGCGACGGAAGAGATTTTCATGGGCTATGTGGAGAAAAACATCCTGTCCAATGATGAGGTCCATAAATATGGTCGGAACGACGAACCGAAAGTGATGAAAGACGTCATCGAGAAGTATACGAAAGAAGAGCCGAGCGATGTGCCGGTTTTTCTGGTTTTCATCAATGACGGCGGCTGTAAAGCCGGTATCAAGAAATTCATTGTGGAATCGTCCACTCAGCCGATCTTTTGGCAATTCATCGGCATCGGCGATTCGAACTTCGATGTCTTGAGAAAGTTGGATACGATGGAAGGCCGCTTCGTGGACAACGCGAATTTTTTCCATGTCCTTGATATCGATCAAGTGACGGATGAAGAGCTGTACAATCAAATGCTGAACGAATTTCCCGAGTGGCTGAAAGAAGCGAAAGAAAAAGGCATTTTGCGTAAAAAGAAAAAATCGCCTTTGGATTTTATGTTCCCGAATCGGAAAAAATGATGATGGAAGCATAAAAAAACCCCCGATGAAATCAATTGATTTCATCGGGGATTTTAGCTGGCTGCGTTAATTTTGCTCATAACCGGCATTGAGTTTCCGATTGTCAGCCTTTTGCCCATTGCGGTCAATTGCCGGGCGCGTTAGTGAAAAGACGGCACAGGCAAGAGCAATCAGTACGATGACAGCACCAACCCAAGCGGTGCTTGATACCGAACCGGTTTGGGTCAAGGTGACTCCGCCGATGGCAGAACCTAAGGCGATGCCGATCTGCAGGGCGGAGTTATTGAAGCTTTGCTGAATGTCCGACGTGGCCGGGTCGGTTTCGATCAAATAGCTTTGCTGAGGCGGAGCCAGGCTCCAGCTCAGTGCTGCCCAAATGACCATCACCGGAAGGAATACAATCAGCGAGAACGTTGTCAGCGGAAGCAGGAATAATACAGCTGCAAAAGCTGAAATGACGATGATGATGCTCCTTTTTGAGCCGATTGAATCGGACATGGTGCCGCCGATTGCACCGCCGCTGACTGCCGCAATCCCGAACACCAGGTAACAGACGCTGACCCAGAACGAGCTCAACTGCAGGTTGGTCTCAAGAAATGGCGTGAAGTAGGCGTAAACGGTGTAATGTCCGGCAAGCATGAACATTGTCGCGAGATGGGCGGTACCGATTTTGGCACTCGCCACTGCTTTTAACTGCTGTTTAAGCGGAATAGCCGCACCACCGGGAATTGGCTGGATGTACTTCGCAATAAGAACCATCGAACCGACGGACAATGCCGCGATACCAAGGAAAATCACACGCCATCCGAAGGCATCGGAAACAAGGATGCCGAGCGGAACGCCGAGGACGAGTGACGAACTGATGCCCATGAAAATCAGGCCGATCGCTTTTGCGCGGTAAGGCGGCTCGACGATTTTCGCCGCAATGGTCAACGACAAGACGACAATGAGTGCGGTACTCGCTGCGGTCAATACGCGCGCGATCATCATCCACGTAAAGTCTGGACTGAAAAACGTCAGGATATTGCCGAGGAAAAAGATGAACAAGGAAATCAAATAAACTTTCTTTCGCTCAAATCGGCTGGTCGCCACCAGTAAAACAGGTCCGGCAATAGCGTAGATCAACGCAAATACGGTGATCAACTGTCCGGCTGAACTTAACGAGACGCCGAACTCCTCTGCGATCGTCGGCAAGATGCCTCCTACAATAAGTTCCACGAGTCCGACAGCGACTGTGGCCAGTGCTAAAATATAGACTTTAAAATTCATGTGCTCATACGCTTCCTTTCGAAAATAGAATAAAAAAATGGCTCTAAAGATCCCTGTCAGAAAACACAAAAAAATCCTGATTACAAAAAACGAACGGATCGTTTTCTGTAATCAGGATTTTGCGGTTCCTGGTAGAGACCCTTAAGCCATATTCTTAAGGTTATACAGATGGGGATTGATGGATATTTACTTTAGAAATCTTACTACAGCCAATCCGTTTCTGCAAGTCATCACAAAAAGTACCAATCCCCAGGCAAAGAAACTAACCCATAAGCGGGATCAACCTTGCTGTAAATTTCAACCAGTCTCTGGTCATGGAATGCAAAAGCCTGTATCGTAGATTCAGAAGGATTCATTTCAGCCGGTTAACTGAAAAACAAGATAAATTAGATGATAGGGGAAACCATATGAACATTTTAGTGGTCGAAGACGATCGCACCATCGCATCCGGATTGACGTATTCCCTGCAGCAGGAAGGCTACGGAACCATCCTGTGCCACACAGCGGCAGATGCTGAGAAAGTCATCAGAGAACAGCATAAGGACATTGGTTTGTGTTTGCTCGATCTGTCGTTGCCGGACGGCAGTGGCTATGATTTATGCGCACTGGTGAAAGAACAAGGCGACATACCGGTCATTTTTTTGACGGCGTTCGATGATGAAGTGAATGTCGTGATGGGGTTGGATATGGGAGCGGATGATTACATCACCAAGCCGTTCCGGGTCCGTGAACTTCAGTCACGCATCAATTCGGTGCTGCGCCGCTACAAGCGGGAGAAGCAGCCGAAAACGGCCATCCGAATCGGGGACGTCCAAGTGGACACGGCAAACGGAAAAGTCCATAAAGGATCCGATGAAGTTCTATTGACAGCTTTGGAATACCGGCTGCTGCTGATCTTCGCCAATCATCTTGGCCAGGTTCTTACAAGGGCACAGTTGCTCGACCGGATTTGGGATGTCGGCGGGGATTTCGTCAACGACAATACGTTGACGGTCTATATCAAGCGACTGCGCGAAAAACTAGAAGACGACCCCCAACAGCCAACCCTGATTAAGACCGTGCGGGGCATGGGCTATAAGGCGGGTGACTGAAATGCTGCGCAACCGGGAAATCCAATTATTCCTGATGGTACTCCTTGTCATCAGCGCCTCAGCCGCGATTATAACCGCTGTTTTCATATCTGCTGCGGCAGCTTGGAGCATTGCCATTGTATCTTTTTTATTGATCATGACTGCCGTCGTTTTTACGTGGTGGCGCTACCGGGAAATCGAAAAGCTGTCGGGGTACCTGCAAAAAATCAGCAATGGCGATTTTCAACTGGATGTCCGTGACAACACAGAAGGTGAATTGAGCCTGCTGAAAAGCCAAATTTACAAAGTGACGAATCGGCTTTCCGAACACGGCACGCTTCTCCGTGAAGACAAAGAAAAACTGACGGATGCCATTTCGGATATTTCCCATCAATTGAAAACCCCGCTGACATCCATGATGGTCATGTCGGATTTATTGCGCGACAGCCGGCTTGATGAAGAAAAGCGCGCTGAATTCACCCGCAATCTGCGTGTTCAGCTGGAGCGGATGGATTGGCTCGTGTCGTCGCTGCTCAAGCTTTCGAAAATCGATGCCGGTACCATTGTGTTCAAAAAAGAACAGATAGCCCTGCCGCTTCTCATCGATAAATCGGTTGAACCATTGCTCGTGCCGCTGGATATCAAAGGGTTGCAGGTGGAGATAGAAGGAAACCCCCAAACTGCTTTTTCAGGGGATCTGAACTGGACCGCCGAAGCGCTGATCAATATCTTGAAAAACTGTGTCGAACATACTCCAGCGGGAGGGAAGCTGTCGATCGGTTATAAAGAAAACGCACTTTATACCGAAATTACGATAGCTGACAATGGCTGCGGCATCCTGAAACAGGACTTGCCCCATATTTTCAAACGCTTTTATAAAGGCAAAAATGCAGGAGATGACAGTGTCGGCATCGGACTTGCGATGGCGTACAGCATCATCACCAGCCAACAAGGTGACATCGAAGTGAAAAGTGAGCCGGACATGGGTACCTCATTTCACATTAAATTCTACAAGCAGGTGATTTAGCCCATTGCCTGCTTTTTCTCTTGTTTTCTTAAGTGACTGGATTGTCACTTGCGAGTCACCGGGCAGTCATGTGGCCTATCTATACTAAACTTAGAAATAGAATTTAGGGAGGTTTACCGCATGACAATTGTTGAAGTGAAAAAATTATCAAAAATATACGGTACAGGCGAGACGGCGGTGATGGCACTGGACGACGTATCGTTTACGGTGAACAAAGGCGAATTCGTCTGTATCATCGGCCCGTCCGGTTCCGGCAAATCGACTTTGCTCCATATGCTGGGCGGTGTCGATCGGCCAACAAGCGGAAGCGTATGGATCGACCAAACTGACATTTACAACTTGGATGAAACACAGCTGGCCATTTTCAGGCGCCGGCAAATCGGTTTGATCTACCAATTCTATAATTTGATACCGATTTTAACGGTTGAAGAAAATGTCACCTTGCCTATGCTGTTGGATGAACAACAAGTGGATCCGGCGCATTTTGACAGAATCATTGAAGTGCTGGGGCTGGACAAACGGCTGTCCCATTTGCCGAATCAGCTCTCGGGGGGACAACAACAACGTGTCTCGATTGGGCGTGCACTTATCAGCAACCCAGCGATTATGCTGGCGGACGAGCCGACCGGCAACCTTGACAGTAAAAACAGCGAAGAAATCATGGAATTGCTGAAGCTGTTCAACAAGATGTACAAGCAGACCTTGATTGTCATCACCCACGATGAACGCATCGCGTTGCAAGCTGACCGCATCATATCCATCGTTGATGGGAAAATTGCAAAAGATGAGGTCATCCGGCCATGAACATCATCAATAAAGTAACCATCCGGCATATGCGGCAGAACAAACGCCGCTCACTTGTGACCATCATCGGCGTCATCATTTCCGTTGCGATGATTGCAGCGGTGACCACGCTCGGTGTATCGTTTCTGGATCTTATGGTCCGCCAGGAGATTTCGAAAAACGGAGAATGGCATGTCCAATATGAACATGTGAATAAACAACAAATCCAGGCCATCGAACAGGATGGCGATACCGAAAAGGTAATCCTCTCAAGCGGCGGCTATGCAACCCTGGAAGGTTCAACGAATGCTTACAAGCCCTACTTGTATTTCCAAAACTATGACGAACAGGGCTTGGCACAATTTCCGATGACGGTTTCAGAAGGACGATTGCCGGCTTCTGAAGAGGAAATCGCCATCTCATCAGTGATCCAGGAAAATATTGAAATGCCTGTTCAAATCGGAGACCAACTGACGGTTGAAATAGGCCAACGAATCCACGAGGTCGAAGGGAAAGTGTTGACACAAACCGACTCCCTGCAGATCAGCGATGGCCAGTCCTTCGAAAAACTCGACAACCTGGAAACGAAAACGGTGACGATTACAGGAATACTCGATCGCCCGGAGTGGGAACCGGCTTGGTCGCCCGGCTATACGGTGGTCGGTTTTATAGACAAAAACAAACTAGATGAAAGCGAAACATTCGACGCTTTCGTTGTCGTCTCCAAGCTCAAAACAGAACTGTTTGACCATGCAAAAACTTTCGCAGATGATAACGGCATTGAAAAGGTTGAATTCAATTCGGACCTGCTGCGCTATTATGGCGTGACCGGCAATGATCGTTTGCGGCTTACGCTGTTTTCATTGGCAACAATCATCATGGCGGTTATTCTCATCGGTTCGGTGGCATTGATCTATAATGCTTTCGCCATCAGTGTTTCTGAGCGTGCAAGGCATCTGGGCATGCTGTCGAGCGTCGGAGCAACGAAAAAGCAAAAGCGCAATTCCGTCTTTTTTGAAGGAGCGGTGATTGGGGCGATCAGTATACCCATCGGATTGTTGGCAGGCTTTGGTGGCATTAGCCTGACTTTTGTCTTCATCAATACGTTCATTGAAGACGCACTCAATATCTCTGAAAAGCTCGAGTTGGTCGTCACGCCATCTTCATTGCTGCTCTCTTGTGGCATTTCGATTCTGACCATTTTCATTTCGACTTATCTCCCTGCAAAAAAAGCAGCGAAAATTTCCGCCATCGATGCCATCCGCCAAACAGAAGACATCAAATTGTCCGGGAAAAATCTTAAAACATCCAAGTGGGTGCGGAAAATTTTTGGCCTGGAAGCGGAAATCGGCTTGAAGAATGCCAAGCGCAACCGCAAACGCTACTTGGCCCTTGTGTTTTCACTGGTCATCAGCATCGTCCTATTTTTGTCGGTGACGTATTTTACCGATGGCTTGAAAAAATCCATGGAAATGGTGCGTAGTGATTCCCAATACGACCTGCAGATCAGCGGAAATGGTGTCGGAGAAAGCGACCTGCCTAAATACCGCCAATTGCAGCATGTCACCGAAGCCACAATGATCAAAAGCACATGGGCAGAAGCGCTGATTGAACCAGAACGGCTGCCAGAACGTTTGGCTGCGCAATTGGAAACCGGCGAAGTAGCACTTGAAGATGGAAAGTTCCGATACTATGTCGATATCCACGGCCTGGACGATGCAAGTTTTGAAGCTTATGCGAAAAAGCTCGGGATGAATGCGGAAACTTTCGGCCAGGACAGTCTGAAAGCGATCGTCATTGATCAAGTGTCTTATGAAGATGCCGCGTCCGGCCAATTCGTTCAAACCAAAACCATCCTGAGTGATGTCGGGGATGCAATTGACTTGTATAGCCAACCTTATGACGAGGCAGGCGAGCCAGCTGAAAAAGAACGGTTAAGTACATTTGAAATTGCAGCATTGACCAATGAAGTTCCGATGGGTGTAGAGACGGCGGTTCTAGGAGGATTGAATGTCATCATCCCTGAAAAAGCCTTTGAACAACTGAAGCTCACGGACGATCAATTCATGCATTCGATTTATGCCATGAGCACCGATCCAATCGCGACACAAGAAGCGATTGAAGAACAGAATGACATGACGATCCAAGTCCAAAACGTCTACCGGCAGCGCCAGCAGGAAGAGCAGATGATTTTGCTGATGTCCGTTTTCACATACGGCTTCATCACCTTGATCTCGCTCATTTCCATCGCCAATATCTTTAATACCATCTCCACGAGCATTTCGCTCCGGAAACGGGAGTTTGCGATGTTGAGGTCGGTCGGGATGACGCCGAAAGGCTTTACGAAGATGATCCGCTACGAAAGCCTTTTTTATGGTGTGAAAGCATTGGCGATCGGACTGCCGCTGAGTATTGCCGTCATGTTCGCCATGCACTGGTCACTCGGCTATACATTCCAATACGGCTTCACGCTTCCTTGGATGAGCATCCTCTTTGTGGTCTTGATGATATTCCTGATTGTCGGAGCAGCGATGCTTTATGCAACCGCCAAAATCAAAAACGACACTATTATTGAAAGCTTAAAACAGGAGAATGCATAGCTATTCTGAGCTAAATAAAGAAAAGGTATCAACCACCCCCTTCGCAAGTGAAGGGGGTGGTTGTTTGTTTAACGCCTCCAATTAGAGCGTGACTTAGCCGGGAAAATAAAATTGAGTATTAACGAAAATTCACCATCCATAAATAGGTACCATGTGCTATTATATGTAATATATTCCAAATTGAGAGGAAGTAAGAGATGGATAAAACAGCTATTCAATCACACAGAGAAAACGTATATTTTTTCATTAGTTTATTTTTCAGCATTCTTATCTATGCAGCAGCAGTCGTATCCATCATCGGTATTGCGATCGCCATTACAATTTTCGTCGTTATGCTGTTCGCAAACGCCGTTATGCTCGGTTCGATCCGTGGCAATGGAGTCCGTGTCCACGATCGGCAATTTCCGGATGTCTATGAACGCGTACAGACATTGGCGAAACAAATGGAATTGAAGAAAGTGCCGGATGTTTTTGTCATCCAATCAGAAGGGGCATTGAATGCTTTTGCTACCCGTTTCTTCGGTCGCGATATGGTCGTCTTGTATTCCGAAGTATTTGAACTGGCGCGTGAGCAGGGGCAGGAGGAACTGGACTTTATCATCGCCCACGAACTGGCCCATGTGAAGCGGCGCCACGTTTGGAAAAACCTGTTGATCCTGCCGGCTGGGTTTATTCCATTCCTCAGCCAAGCGTATAGCCGGTCATGTGAATATACATGCGACCGTCATGCTGCTTTCACCATCCAGAACGCGTCAGCGGCGAAGCGGGCATTGACGCTTCTTGGAATCGGCAAGAAGACGTATATGGAAGTGAACGAAGATGCCTATCTTGAACAGATTGCGACGGAATCCAACGCGGTAGTCTGGTTGAGCGAAGTCTTGTCGACGCATCCGCGCCTGCCGAAGCGCGTACAGGCGATTGGGCAATTCGACAACAGTGATATGAAATTCTATGAACCGGACCACGGCAAAATCGTCCTTGGCGCTGCGTTGATGGTGGGTGTGCTGGGGGGAGCTTACTTCCTGACGGTCGCTCTTTTTGCAGGGGGCGCCTTCGCCTTTTCGCAATTCGCGACGGATATAGATGAAAGCTTCTATGAAGAAGATTTTGGCGTAGAAAATGAAACAGCACTCATGACAGCTGCTTCCATCGGGGATATGGCAGGCGTCGAACAAGCCCTCGCAGACGGAGAAGATATCCATGCTACGGATTCCGAAGGATCGGACGCCTTGATGTATGCCATTTATTCTGGAGATCCGGCCATCGTTACAGCTTTGCTGGATGCTGGAGCAGATCCCAACTCGACGGATGACTATTCGACCGTTTTAGGGTCAGCCGTTATGTATGGAGACGATGACATGGCGCTGGTGCTGGTGGAAAACGGAGCCGACCCTGCTTTGCCAGGACCGGATGGTTTAAGTGCCATAGATCATATGGGCGCTGAAAATGAAGAAGAGTTTTTGGAAAGATTGAAATAAGATATTCACATAAGTGTATGCTGAAAAGCGTCGATTTCACCAGAAATCGACGCTTCAGACTGTAGACAAAGCCTGACCAAAATGTATAGCAGTGC